>NZ_WMEW01000002.1 GCF_009856355.1 Halobacillus litoralis
ATGAAGGAATAGAAAGGGTAAGCCTCATGAAAATAGAAGAAAAGCGGATTGCATGGACTATTTTATCCATACAATCCGCTTTTTTGAATTCTACCTTTCACAAATCCTCAGTTTTTCAGTGGCCTCTTTGTTTACAAGCTTTTTTCTTTCTTAACGCCAGGAGCGAAAGCCCCTTCCCTTTCCGCGGACGAGCGGACGAGCGGACGAGCAAAACCCACGCTCGGCAATCCCGGACCACTTGTTCTTCCGCAGGAGTGAAAGGGGCCCCCCTCCTTGGGGATTTTTAAAATCGAGTCATCTGAGGGCGTGCCCGCGGCATTCATCCACCGATAGGCGGAAAGTAACCCTTCACACGACAAATGGACAACTCTAACTGGTTAACTCAGGCTTTTTCTACAGCCAAAGTGTCATCCTTTATGGATGACACTTTTTTTATGCGGCAGCTCTTTCTTCCTGATTCTTTTTGATTTTGGAAATCGCGTGAATGTTAATTAATATGCCTGCAGAAAACATCATCATCAACAGGGACGTCCCACCAAAGCTGACAAAAGGAAGCGGGACCCCTGTTAGAGGAATCAAGCCTGTTAACCCTCCTAAGTTGATGACGGCTTGAATACCGATCAGTCCGGACACTCCAATAGAAAGAAGCCGACCGAAGGTATCGTGACTGTTCATGCTGACATAAAAACCGCGAAGAACGATAAGGGCAAGCAGTCCAATAACAACCGCCACCCCGATAATCCCCAGCTCCTCGGCAATCACAGCCATGATAAAGTCGGTATGTGCCTCGGGCAGATAGCCGAGCTTCTGAACTCCCGCCCCCAGGCCTGTACCAATGATGCCGCCATTATGTATGGCAAGATAGGAATTAATCAGTTGATATCCGGCATCATCCGCATATTCAAAGGGCTGGTACGCGCCGTCAAAACGGGAAAGCTGTTCTTCACTCAATCCGAATTGATACATCGTAACCGCTGCAACTAGAACGAGACCCAGCATAAAGAACAAATGGGATTTCTTCAAGCCGCTGGACATGATAATCAAACCTGAAACAGCCAGGGCGATTACAGCCGTTCCAAGATCCGGCTGTTTTAAGATCATGGCCACCACCAGCATTGTAATGATCATGGGTGGAAGCAGACCACGCGTAAAGTCCTGGATGTAGCTGCTTTTTTTCGTATAGATAGCAGCCAGGTAGATGATCAGCGACATTTTAGCGAGTTCAGCCGGCTGAAAACGTCCGATCAAAGGAAGACTGATCCAGGACTGAGCGTTGTTCGTCGTTTGTCCAATGATGAAAACCATCCCCAATAGAATGACAGTCACCAGTAAAATGAGCTTAAATAAACGGCGGTAATTTCTATACGGAAAGATGATCCCGAAAAATAAAGCTCCGATTCCCAGTCCCCAGGAAAGCAGCTGTTTTTCAAAAAAGTATCCGGGGGTTACGTCATACACCATGACACTGCTGACCATACTCGCGCTGTATACCATGACAGTACCAAAGGCGGAAAGTGCCAGGACGGCGAAAAGGATTGAAAAATCGATGTTCTTTAATATTCTGACTATCATTGGTAACCCTCTTTCATTTTGGTGCTGATAGATAAATTATAAGGGTTCTCCCCATGTAAAAAAAGCATTCCTTTTAAATTAAACCAAAAGTCTTTATACTATCGATGAGAATGGTAGGAGGTTTGTGGAATGATCTATCTTTATGTCGGTACTGGTGGGTTTATCGGGGCATCCCTCAGGTACTTGATTGGACTTATTTTTGTTAATACCAGCGGCGGGTTTCCATATTCAACCCTTTTCGTCAACCTGTCTGGAAGCTTTCTTCTTGCATGGGTGACAGCCGGACTGATCAGCAGATATCAGCTGTCTGCAAAGTGGAAAGCTTTTCTGGGAACCGGCCTGATCGGCTCTTATACGACGTTCTCCACCTTGACAGCGGATGCATTTTCGCTCTATCAACAGAACAGTGAACTAGAGAGCCTCCTTTACATAGGAGTGAGCATCGGGGGCGGGTTTCTATGTTCTTCCCTTGGATTCCGCCTGACGGGAAGGAAGGCCTGATGACGATGCTGTTCCTTCTCCTTGCAGGTGCCGGCGGCTTTATAGGGGCTGTCCTGCGCTATACCATCAGCGGCTGGATCAATAAAAAAACGGCCTCTCCTTTTCCATGGGCTACGTTCACCGTTAATATGACCGGCTCCTTCCTACTTGGTACAGTATCCGGGCTCGACGTGGCAGAAGCATGGATGACACTAATCGGAACAGGGATTATGGGAGGATTGACGACATTTTCCACATTCAAGCTGGAAGGCCTGCACCTGCACAAAAACAGAGAAAAGAAAACCCTCGCTGTCTATACGATCATGAGCTATACCGTGGGCATCACCTTGTATATCACCGGCTATGCTTTCCCCATGCTTTTTTCATGATTATAAAAAATGCTGCCCTCGGCGGATGATCCTGCCCCTGCCGCCGGGGCATTTTTAAAACCACAGGCTTCAACGAGCCGGATGACTTCTTCCACCAGTATTTCCGTTTCCTGCAGAGCTTGTACGGGAGTTCCTTGAAATACATGAGTCACTCGTTCAGCCATCTGGTCTGGAGCGGCGGGCATCTGCTGTAGTGTATCGCTCATCCATTTGAAGGAAGGATGTTTGACATATAACCGGTTCAATCCATGAAGGATACCGAAAAGATGTCTGTGGACCTGACAGATGACAGAATAATACATCAGCCAGTCTTCCCTTTCTAAAAGAGCCTTACGACTATTCCACGGACTTCCAAAGTCCATATGTTCAAGAATCATTTTCTCTGCTAATGCATGCGGGTACACAGCCAGATCCTGCTTCAACCGCCCCACCAATGGATGACCATATAAAGCCTCACCGTCCTGAATGGCCGCAAGGAGGCACTGCTTTTCATAGCTCGTATCCAGCTTCTCCTTCACATCAGCTGTCACCTCTGTAATGGTAGTGGTTAAAAAACTGCTGATTTCAAATTTCACCCCATTTTTATCACGATACGTTTCAGACCATTCTCCATCTTCATAAGGGTAGAAGGTGTGTAATGTGTTCTTTCCCTTATTCACTGGATCCATCCGGTCCTGATCCTTCGGAGGTTCCTTCCATAACACATGCAGTTCAACGTCAGAGTGATGATCATCCACTTTTCTGGAAACAGATCCTGCTAAAATAACAGCCTCAACTTTTTGGTTTTCCTGATAGCAGGCCGCCATTTTCACGGCTTTATCATATAGACACATCCAAATCTCTCCTTACACTCTTCTAATTCCAACCGAGCTCGTTCAGCGGTATGAACCGTACAGGCGGACAATCCTGCTGATCTATGTCCATAAAAAGGAAAACCCGTACGAGGATGAGCAAATATCCGTCGTACGGGTTCTTCCTGCCTGTGTTTTATAAAGCTTTAAACCATATGTTCATATCTTCAAGTCCGCTGCCAATCATGCTGTTTTGAATCATACACCCACCGAAGGTGAACCCCTGCTGTTTTGCTATGATGTTCATTCCCATGGAAGCTGCCCGGGTATAGGAGAACATCGTCTGTACCCCAAGCTGTTTCATCTTCCCTTCCAGCTGAGGGTACTGACAGGATAAGAGCCCCTTACCTCTATGAGAAGGAAGGGTTGCACAATCTGTAAATTCCGCTGCATTGAACTCAGGAAACAGATCAGCGGAACAGGAGCTGACCAGCTGTTTCCGGTCATGGATGAGAGAAAAATACACGTGTTCTCTCATCAACTGCCTTATATAGCCCGGGTCATGAATAGGTGTTGGATATTTCGGAAAAACCTCCTGGTAAAGGGCGGCCATTTCATCTGCATCCTGTTCGTCCGCCCAGCGGATTTCATACCCTTCCGGCAGAGGCTTGTCCCCTGTCTGCTCCACAATGTCGAGTTCCTTCAAACGTGGGATTACATTACCGGTACCAGCTCTGCTCCTGGCAGGATTCAAATACCTGGCATAAATCAGCGCGTCCTCTCCTTGAAAAAACCCCCGGATTTCACCTTCATATATAAAGGAAAGTTCCTCTGCGATCGATGTTTCTTTTTGATTCGCCCGCACGTAGAAAATGATTTTATCGCAGTCGTTTTCCAGTGCCGTTTGAGAGAGTTCCTCCATTTCTTCCTCTGTCACCCGGTCTGGAAGCTGATACACTTTGATCCGCTTATTTACAGGTTCCAAATGAACATCATCGTTTTCCAAAAGCGTTTGAACTGAAAGATCCACCTTAGACATAATCACTTTTTCTCCCCTTTATGAGTTTCAAGTCAGCTTGGCTCACTTGCATACCTTTATTTTACAGGGGGCTGGATAAAGAAGGAATATGTCTCCAGGGACTAATTATGACAACATTTGTAGAATTTCCGAGAGTGCTTCATTTATGGCAGGGTATTCAAATGAATATCCTGCTTTTTCAAGACGATCCGGAACCACCCAGCGGCTTTTCAACACCAGTTCGGTTTCTGTACGGATGAACACAGATCCAAGCTCGAGCATCCACTTTGAAGCAGAAAGCCCATAGGTCCGCCCCATCTGCACACGCATCATTTCCATGAATTGTGCATTCGTGACCGGTTCGGGCGCTGAGCAGTTGAAGGAACCGGATAAATCCGGGCGGCCTTTCAGGAACAACACAATCCGGAATAAATCCTCCACATGAATCCAGCTGAACATCTGATCTCCGCTCCCCTGGACGCCGCCAAGGCCAAACTTGACTAAGTTTTTATAAGGCCCCATGACCCCTCCTTCTTTCCCGAGGACGATCGCTGTCCGAAGGGCGACTTTCCGGACCCCCGGTATCGTATGGGCATAAAAATGGTCCTCCCATGTGGAAGCTACATTGACGGAAAATCCACTGCCTATTTCACCGGCCTCTTCTGTCATCGGCCGGTCTTCCGCATGGCGGTAAATGGTTGCTGTGCTTGAGTTCATCCACACTTCAGGCGGGTGGGCACATGCGGCGAGAGCCTTACTTAACACATGTGTCGTCATGACCCGCGAGACCATAATTTCATTTTGGTTCCTGGGATGATAACGGCAGTTGACAGACTTTCCCGCCAGGTTGACGAGCAGATCAGCACCTTCCAAAGCCTCGACGATCCCAGCAAAATCTTCCCAGTGAATATAGCCCGGCTGTCTGCTGATGATCCGGATGTCGCAGCCCATTTCCTCAAATCTCTGTTTAAAATAATCACCTATAAATCCGGTTCCTCCGGCCAAAACGACTTTTTTCATATGTATTCCACCTTCCTGTAAAATAAATCAAGGAGCGGAATGCTCCTTGCCTGTAGCTTGGAACATCATAGGTTTATTTTACCATGAAGGTCAGGTTCTTTCCTTAAATTGACGGGCATGGGATTTTGCAAAAGCAATGATCCGCTCATACGTGTCTTCATCAAAGTCTTTTTTTGCAGCAATAAAAAGAGCAGCGCTGTCTTCATCGATGATCTTTATTCTGGACCCTCCCCGGACATAAAGGGTCACATAGAGGAATGGCTCTTTCATCCGCAGGTTTTTTTTCAACCCGGGTGAAAAATCAGCTGTGATCAGAAGCCTGTCTTCGACTTGTTTTAAAGATAACTGGCTGTGGAACTGCAGGTTTTCGATTTCTTTTAATACCATGCTCACGCACTCCCTGTTTTTCTTTACCTTACCAATTTTGTCTTCTTTTAAACTTCACCCTCCCGGCCTTCCAGCTGAAGGCCTTTTCATAAACCTCCCCTTAAAGGGTAACTCGTGAATGTTCCTGCGGTCTCAACGCTATGTAAAAATTAAGAAAAGAGGGGAGCATCCCCTCTCTTTTCTCACACCTTTTGATTCTTTTCTGTAATAACAACGCCCCGTTTGGCCATTTCCCTGATATAAAGATCCCCGGGGACGATACGCTCCGGAGGGCAGACCCCCCGTTTCGTGATCCTGCCGCTTCCAATCATCTGCGCAGCCACGGAGATCGTATTGGCGGTCGCTCTCGCCATCGCTGTTACATTGGCCTCTCTATCTTTATAGGTAATCATTTCGTAGCAGAAGGATTGGTCCACTTCTGCTTTCCGTCCTTCAACAAGGACCCGAAGAAGCACGGCATCGTCTTTTTCTTTCAGTTCGAGAAGCGGATCGATGCTTTTCAGCAGAACCTTCCTCGTACTCACTTTTCTCCCATCCACCTCCACTTCACTGCCGGCTCCTGTCAGATTCAGATCGACGAGCAGCTTCATCTTCGCTGCATGACCGGGATAGCGGATGGTTTTATACTCCAGTGTGTCAATGTCCGGATACGATTGAAGCAGTGTAGATGTTCCTCCCGAGGTATGAAAAGCCTCAAGCGGGCCGAAACGGTCAAAATAAATCGATTCTATTTCTGTCAGGGACTCCACTTCTTCCAGTTTCCCTTTTCTAATAATTGTAGATGGGTCAGAGTAATGATCCAGCAGCCCTTCCATAGAAAAGACATGGTTATACTCAAGCGGCGGCTCAGGCCGGACAGGAATTCCCCCGACAAATAACTTTATGCCAGTCAGGCTGTCCAGTTTACCTGCTCCATACCCTGATAGGATGTTGATCATACCGGGCGCAACACCGAGGTCCGGGATGATGGTAACGCCTGCTTTTTTCGCTTCTTCATCCAGCTCAAGTACACGGTCGGTGATGTGACCGATATGCCCTCCAAGATCGACCGAATGAACACCCGCTCTTACGGCTGTACGCGCTACGATTTCGTTAAACGAATAAAACAAGGCATTAATGACAACATCATAATCTCTCAAAAAGGTTTCCAGCTGATGCTCATTGCCTGCGTCCACCTGACAAGCGGAAAGCTTTGGAGAATTCAGCGCTTCAACGACGGCTTCAGCCCTTTGTTGATGGATATCAGCCAGACCTACATGTGTTACACCGGGACTATGAACGAGGTCTCTGGCCGCTTCCTTGCCCATGAGGCCGGACCCTAATACAGCCACTTTCATTGGATCACCCCTTCTGCCTGTTATGAACCTTCCTCCACATCAATCTGTGCCCGCTGCAGGCGTCCACTGAAATCTACATAAACCGCCTTCCACTCTGTAAATACATCAAGAGCTGCGACTCCGGAATCTCTGTGGCCGTTGCCCGTCCCTTTTGTCCCTCCAAATGGAAGATGAATTTCAGCTCCTGTCGTTCCGGCATTAATATAAACGATTCCTGTGTCGAGATCACGCTGAGCTGCGAAAACCTTGTTAACATCTTTTGTGAAAATGGAACTGGACAAGCCAAATTCGACTTGATTGTTAATATCAACGGCTTCTTCAAAGTTTTTGACGGAAATAAGGGATACGACCGGGCCGAAAATCTCCTCACGGGCAATCCTCATTCCGGGAGTGACGTCAGTGAAAATGGTCGGGGCGAAATAACAGCCGTTTTTCAGGGCACCCTTGTCCATCACAGATCCTCCAGTGAGCAGCTTCGCCCCTTCCGATTTACCAATGTCTACGTAGTTCTGTATTTTTTCAAGGCCGCCCCGGTTGATGATCGGCCCAACCTTGATCGATTCATCAAGACCATTTCCTATCGTCAGCTTTGCTGCTGCCTGGACCAGCCGATCCTCCAGTTCTTTTTTGACGTTCTCGTGGACCATGACACGGCTGCAGGCGGTACAGCGCTGTCCGCTAGTGCCGAACGCACTCCACAAAATCCCTTCTGCAGCAAGGGACAAATCCGCATCGTCCATGACTATCACACCATTTTTCCCGCCCATTTCCAGAGATACTTTCTTCAGGCGGCTGCCACATTTGCCAGCGATGTTCCTTCCGACTTCATTCGATCCAGTAAAGGAAATGACACGAATGACGTCTTCCTCAATCATTGCTTCCCCGACCGTTGAACCCGATCCGAATACGACATTGAGTACTCCTTCCGGAAGACCAGCTTCGTGAAGGATACCAGCAAGTTCAAAAGCCATGAGCGGTGTTTCCGTTGCGGGCTTCCATATGACGGCATTCCCTGCTACGATCGCAGGAAAAGACTTCCATGTAGCAATGGCAATGGGAAAGTTCCATGGTGTAATAATACCGACCACACCTACGGGAGCACGGACACTCATGGCAAACTTATCCTTCAGCTCTGATGGGGTGGTCTGGCCAAATAACCGGCGTCCTTCCCCCGCCATATAGAAAGCCATATCAATGCCCTCCTGCACTTCCCCGCGGGCCTCTTCAATGACTTTTCCATTTTCCATCGTCAACAGGCGGGCCAGATGCTCTTTTTTCTCTTTCATGATCAATCCAGTTTTATATAATACCTCTGCTCTCTGTGGAGCAGGGACCAGTGCCCATTTTTTCTGGGCAGAAACCGCGGCCGCTGCAGCCGCCTTCACATCCCTGGCATTTGATAATGGAACTTCCGCAAGCGTTTCCGAGTTGGCTGGATTATAAACCTTCGTTGATTTTTCCGTGGAAGGCTCCTTCCACTCTCCATTTATGAAGTTTTTCAGTTTTTTCACCTGGGTGGTTTCCATCTCTTCACTCCTTCACGATTACTGTTCGGCCCGGATGCTTTGAATCGTCCGGTTCAAAGAAATCTGCTCCGGGTCGCATTCAATTTCAATAACGACAGGACCGGTCGCCAGCAAAGCCTGTTCAAAGACTCTTTCGAAGTCAGCTGCTGTTTTTACATAAAACCCTTCCGCCCCCATAAGATCAGCCATTTTACTGAAACGGACCTCCCCCAGGTCTGTTCCGGCGACCTGACAGGGATAATGCATTTCCTGGTGCATACGGATCGTCCCATACATACGATTGTTAAAGACGAGGCTGATCACAGGTATGTTGTACCTGACAGCGGTCTCCACCTCCTGCATCGTCATCATAAACCCTCCGTCTCCGGACAGGGAGACAACGACTTTGTCCGGAGAGGCCAGTTTCACTCCCAGGGCAGCTGGAAGTCCGTATCCCATTGCACCGGAAGTCGGTCCGACATACGTATGAGGACAGCGGAACACAAAATAAGAATGAAGCCACCCGGCAAAATTACCAGCATCATTGGTGATGACACTGTTTTCCGGCAGTTTGTTCTGCAAGCAGTCGATAATCCGCCCATTCAACAATCGTGATCCTGGACTGGTCAAGGATTTTTCATATCCCCGGCGGCTTCGTTCCGCCCAGTTTCCCCAGCCCGTCGCCACATCCACAGCCAGCAGCTTTTTCAGGACCTGGCGGGCATCAGCTACAATCCCCAGGAAAGGCGGATGGACACTTCCAATCGTTTTTTCATCGATATCTATGTGAATGACTTTATGGTCCGGAGTGAGCAGCTTATAATCCTGGGTCGTCACTTCTGATAAGCGGGTGCCCACCGCAAGGATGGTATCTGCTTGACGGACGGTTTCCAAAATGTTCTGATCCGTCCCTAACCCAAGGTGTCCGGCGTAAAGCCGGTGATCATTGGGGAAACTGTCATGTCTGCGGAAAGCTGTCACAACAGGAAGATTGTAGTGTTCCGCCAAGGACACCAGCTCCTGCTCTGCGCCTGCACGCTTCACGCCACCCCCCGCAATTACTACGGGACGGACAGAAGACAGAAGTGCGTCCTTTACCGCTTCCACCTCTTCTCTGGAGGGAGCGGGGGCAGGAATAGAAACGGCGGGGCCGAATGTCATAAGGGCTTCTTTTTTCAACACATCCTCAGGCATGGCCACCACCACCGGACCGGGCCGCCCCGTCCGCGCGATTCGAAAGGCACGCTGAATGATCTCAGTGGTCCGGGGCGGTTCTCTGATTTCAGCCACCCACTTAGCGATAGGCTTAAAAAAAGCCTCCAAATCCACTTCCTGAAACCCTTCCCGTCCCTTGAAACTGGAATGGACCTGTCCGAGAAGAACAACCAGTGGTGTAGAGTCCTGAGCAGCGGTATGAACACCAATAGCAAGATTGGCAGCGCCGACTCCTCTCGTGGCCATCACCACTCCCGGTGAAGGCGCCGCTTTTCCATACGCTTCCGCCATAAATGAGGCACCCCCTTCGTGCCTGGCGGAAATCAACTGCATTGAACTTTCTCTGGATATGGCGTCCAGCACCGGCAGGAAGCTTTCACCAGGTACACAAAAAACGTGGCGGACGTTTTCGATTTTCATACATTCAACGACTGCCTGAGCACTGGACATGAATGCTTGTCCCACACCATCACCCCCCCTTCATCGCCTTTTTCATACGCAGCACAGCCTCATGAAGACGCTCAACAGGATGAGTCAGACTGATGCGGATGTATCCTTCCCCCTGCTGCCCGAAGGCTGTTCCTGGTGTTAGAATGATCCCTGCCTCATCAAGCATTTTTTCAGCAAAGCTCTGCGACGTATACCCTTCCGGAACCCTTGCCCAGATGAAAAAGGTTCCTCTCGGCTTTTCTGCCATTATATTCATTTCCTCCAGTTCAGGAAGAATGATGTTGAAGCGCATATCATACGTCCTGTTGTTGGTCAGGACAGAATCAAAGCTGCTGTTTAAAGCGGCCGCTCCGGCTTTTTGTACAGCAGGAAACTGGCCGGTGTCCCGGTTGCTTTTCACAAGTGCGAGGCCTTGGATGAGTTCTTCATTCCCAGCTGCATATCCAATTCTCCAGCCGGCCATATTAAAGCTTTTTGATAACGAGCCGAATTCAATACCTACATCCTTTCCTCCTTCAGCCTGAAGAAGACTTGGAGAGTGATAGTCTCCGAAGGTCACAAGATCATATGCGGCGTCCTGGAGAAGGATCAGCTGGTTCTTCTTCGCAAACCGGACAGCCTTTTCATACGTTTCCAGATCCACCGTTCCGCCAGTCGGGTTGTTTGGATAGTTTAGAATCATCAGTTTTGCCCGTGCGCAGTCACGTTCCGAAATGTGATCAAATGCAGGAGCAAAATTCTCCTCTGGATTCAGGGTATATGGAATGGTCACCCCGTAAGCCAGATGCACAGCCGATTGATAAACCGGATAACCCGGGTCGGGAGCCAGTACGCCGTCGCCCGGGTCCAGTACGGACTGGATCAGATGGGCAATCCCTTCCTTGGAACCAATAAGGGCCAGGATTTCCCTGTCCATATCCAGGGGCACTTGAAAACGGCGCTGGTAAACATCCGACACCGCCTGTTTGAATTCCGCGCACCCTTGATAAGGCGGGTATTTATGGTTTTCCGGCTTTCTGACTTCCTGGATAAGCTTGTCTATAATAAACGGCGGAGTAGAGAGATCAGGAGCTCCAATCCCGAGGTCAATCACATCAATCCCCTGCGCCGTAAGAGCCATCTTCTTTTTATGAAAAAGGGAAAACAGATATGCAGGCAGACTCTGCACCTGTTTTGAAAGTGGAATCATCTATCCTACCTCCAGCCTGTCCTGTATTCACATTCACCGTACTGTCTTATCCTATTAGCCGGGGCTGGAAGGTATGATGATAGATTTTACCCATTCATATATCCTATCTGTTCCGCATAGGATGAGATACAGCCCGTAAAAGGACAACTCTGAATGAACCGTACATCCCCGCGTTTCCCAAGCCAGTCGGATTCATACCACGTATGGGTTCTTCTGGCTTTTTCTATGGAAAGGAAGTGATCGTATATGGAGACAGCCTTAAAAGGCCGGCGGATTCTCGATTTGACCCGGGTTCTTGCAGGACCCTATTGTTCCATGATCCTCGGAGACCTTGGCGCAGAAGTCATAAAAATAGAGGCCCCCGGCGGCAGTGACGAAACACGCTTCTGGGGGCCTCCATTCAAGAATGGAGTCAGTTCCTACTTTTTATGTGCCAACCGCAATAAAAAGAGCTTAACCGTAAATCTCAAGAAGCCGGAAGGACGGGAGATCATCGAAAAACTCGTCCGGACAAGCGATGTGGTTATTCATAATTTCAAAACAGGGACCATGGAAAAGCTGGGACTCGGATATGACCGTTTAAAGGAAATCCATCCAGGCCTCGTCTATTGTTCCATTACCGGATTCGGGGAAACCGGACCGTACCGGGATCGACCAGGGTATGATTTTATTATTCAGGCTATGAGCGGCTTGATGAGTATTACAGGAGATGAGCATTCCGGACCGCAGAAATTCGGAGTGGCTATCACAGATATCCTGACCGGCCTTTATGCCTGCATCGGCATTCAGGCCGCTCTTTTGGAACGTGAGGCGTCTGGAACAGGACAGAAAATTGACTTATCGCTTTTCGATTCCGCTGTCAGCGCCCTCGTGAACATCGGCAGCAATTATTTAATGACCGGCGAGCTCCCATCCAGACTGGGCAGCCGGCATGCCAACATCGTCCCTTACCAGTCATTTTCTACGAAGGACGGCGAAATCGTCATTGCTGTCGGAAATGACCGGCAGTTCATGAAATTGGTATCTATGCTCGGCCTGCCTTCGCTGGGGTTGGACCCGAAGTTCAGGACCAACGCAGCAAGAGTGGAAAACAGGAAGGAACTATCAGCCATTCTGCAGAACCTGTTCTTACAGGAAAAAAAATCCTTTTGGGAGAATGCCTGCCAGAAACAGGAGATCCCGTTCGGCCCTATTCAAACAATGGAGGACGTTCGGAAGGATCAGCAATTAAAAGACAGAGAAATGTTTATCCGCATGCAGCATCCAAAAGCTGGTGATACAGCCATCATCGGAAGTCCATTGAAACTTTCGAAAACTCCCGTATCCTACCGCTCGTCTCCACCTGAACCAGGTGCAGATAGCGCGTCCATTCTTTCAGAAATCGGCTATGACGAGGATGAGATCCAACAGCTGAAACAGGGAGAAATTATATAAGGGGTGAAGGTATGAACTTTTCGTTTACACAGGAACAGGACATGCTTCGCAAAACGGTCCGTACTTTCGTTGATCAGGAAATTATGCCGAACATCAGACAATGGGATATCTCTGGTCATTTTGATCTTGGTGTCCTTCGGAAGCTGGCCGGCCTCGGTCTGATGGGGGTCTGCATTCCTGAAGCTTATGGCGGAAGCGGGATGGATTACAATGCCCTGGCGATTGTGTGTGAGGAACTGGAGCGTGGCGATACGGCTTTCCGCACAGCGGTATCTGTACACACCGGACTGAACTGTATGACGCTTCTTCAATGGGCCTCTGAGGAGCAGAAAAAGCGGTACCTCATCCCCCAGGCCCGGGGAGAAAAGGTGGGCGCCTTTGGACTAACTGAACCCGGAGCCGGTTCTGATGTAGCTGCCATTCAGACAACAGCGGCCAAAGATGGGAATGAATATGTATTAAATGGACAGAAAACGTGGATTTCCCTTTGTGATGCGGCCGATCATTTTCTCGTCTTTGCCTATACAGATAAAACTAAGAAACATCAAGGCATATCCGCCTTTATCGTCGAACGGACATATCCAGGCTTTTCATCGAAAGCTCAAAAAGGGAAGCTTGGCATACGAGCCGGAAACACAGGGGAATTGTTCTTTGAAGATGTGCGCATTCCGGCAGATAACCTTATCGGGCAGGAAGGCGACGGGTTTAAGATAGCCATGTCCGCACTCGATAATGGGCGGTTTACTGTAGCGGCGGGAGCGTGCGGGCAGATTATGGCCTGCCTGGAAGCAAGTGTGGATTACTGCCGCGAACGGAAGACGTTTGGAGTGGAAATCGGCAGACATCAGCTCGTCCAGCAGATGATCGCCCATATGGAGGCGGGGCTGCAGATGAGCCGCCTGCTTGTCTATAGAGCAGGGGAATTGAAAAACGAAGGAAAAAGAAATACAAGAGAGACCTCGCTGGCTAAATGGCAGGCGTGCGATTTTGCCAACAAGGCTGCTGATGATGCTGTGCAGATCCACGGGGCTTACGGATACTCTGATGAATATCCGGTTGAACGGTACCTGCGCAATTCCAAAGCCCCTGTCATCTATGAAGGTACGAGGGAAATTCATACGATCATGCAGGCTGAATATGTCCTTGGCTACCGCACAGATAAACCACTAAACCGCTTGCTCCCTGCGTGGAAACCTTAACATACTGAAAACAGCCTGCAGAGATTTCTCTGCAGGCTGTTTTCAAAAGCTGAACAAGTCAATGAGGCACTTTTACGTCACCCCTTCCACTCAAAGCTGCTCTCACTTTTCATTTCAACACGGGGGTGTTTCCGAAGCTCTCCGGCCAGTTGAAAAAGCGCTTCATCTTTCTGCTTCGCCTCAATCATACAATCAATCTGATCTGTTGTACCGGCGGTCTTCTCAATGAACTCCAGAAACATCTCAGGATCAACAAAATCCGCATGATTCTTAAATGCTTCCGGACTCTTCGGACTGGATATATGCATTTTCACAGGGAGCGGGGAATGCTCCCACGTCCGGATGACACGGTTCCAATCCCCCCCCCACTCTCCATGGTCATGGTTTGCCAAGTGGTGATGAAGATCGAACACGAGCGGGATTTGAAGTTTCTCGCATACATAAAGGCAATCGCTCAGCGTGTAGGAGGTATCATCATTTTCAATCATCACCATCTTCTGAATCCCCTTCGGTACAAGAGCCCAGTTTTCTATAAACCGCTCCAAGGATGATTCTTTGTCCTGGTACTGCCCGCCAAGATGAAAGACACATCGATGCGTCGGATCAATCCCCATATGGTGCAGAAGGAGATAATGGTACTTCAACACCGTTACAGCGGACTTGAAACCCCCTTGATCAGGGGAATTCAGCACCACAAAATGATCAGGGTGGAAATCCAGCCGCATATCATTTTCTCCGGCGTACTCTCCAAGCTCCTTTAAATCCTGCTTAATCGGTCCAAGGTAATCCCATCCTCTTAAAGCTTCATGTGTCGCCAATGGAACCAGACGTGAACTCAATCGAAAAAACTGTATATCGTGGGCTTTGTTATGTTTCAGAAGTCTGAGGCAGTTCTGCAAATTGGCAGATGCTGTCCGCTCCAGCTTTCTTTTGGCAGCGTCCTGATCTCTCATCCGGGCAAACCGTTGATATGTTATGGTTTGAGAAGGAGAAGCATTTTTCAGATGAACACTCATCGCCACATAGCCCAGTCGGAATAACGTCATAACCATCACCAAAATTCTTTTTCCCTATCATCTCTCATCAAATTCACGCTTATGCATGGTCCATCCGTTTTAACAGCACCCAGCTCATACTGAGGAATAGAGGATAAAAAACGAGAGCAAGCGCGATGGGCATCACCCACGTGAACATACTTACATTCATGGGAACTGCTTTCAAAATGAACCATTTCACGGTCAGGGTAACGAGGACGACGCTGGGAAGAAGCACAGCCAGGTATCCAGTAGTTACATCGGTTCTCTTCGTGAAATAACATCCAAGACCCGTGCATACAAGAGCACTTCCTACCAGGAACAATCCAAACAAGGTTAGTATTGTGGAAATACTCATCGGAAACGCCTCCTTATATATAACTCCTTCTAGATGACTCTCAGCATCCCCTGCCATTTTCCTCATTTTCCCACTTGATGTTCTCCACATGTTTCATCCCTCATAAATCCGGATATACACGTAAATGTGTACACAGAAAAAATACAAAAAAAGGAAAGGGAGTTTTTTTGTAATGGCTGATCGTTTTAAAACAGGTGAAAAAGCGCCGGAGAATGGCACTTACAAATTCGCCGGACTTGTAGATGGCGGTAAAGAAAACAGCGTAACAGAAGATGAAAAGCAGGTAGAACTGAACAGCGGTGACTCTTTCCCACCAATCAGCTCCCAGAACCAGGCAGCCTATTGGGAAAAAGCGTAAAGATACACAACTTAGAACTTACAAGAGGAGGCATTTAAAATGAAAGATCCAAAAGAACAAGCAGCACAGATGAATGAAGAGAAAAAAGACGAGATTATGAACAACTTCCAAACGTTTAAGGACTACCTTGGAGATAAAGTCCATAAAGGTGAAAAACTGGGTCTTGGTGAAGAAGGTCTGGCTAAAGGCGCTAAGCGTGTAGCAGACTATCTGGCCGAACATGAAGAACCAAGAAACCGGGAAGAAAAGGTTCTGAATGAACTATGGAGCGCAGCAGACAAGAATGAGCGTGAGCATATCGCCCATGCCCTTGTAAAAATGGCCGATCAAACCAATTAAATGCAGAACCCCCGCAGTTGAAGCAACCGCGGGGGTCTTTTATTTATCATGGGACCAGAGGATGGAACAGTGCTTCTGCCGCTGTTCGGAGTGCGGCTTCCTGTTCTTTTTTATAGCTGATGATAAAACAGGTGGAAGGACCACCAGATTTAAATAGATCCAGTGGACAAGACGGATCAACAGCCCGTGCCTGCCCATTTATGGACAGCATTTCCTTCAACTCGTAAAGAATACCTTTAGAGCCGACAGGTCGTGTTTCGAACACGGCCGGGTGATCGGCCAGTTCTTTAAATAAAGACAGGGATGCCATCCGATCCTGGTCATCCATTACTTCTTCCCCGACAAGCGGTTCACCGATAACAGCAAACGCTGCATGCTCCGGCGTACAGCCCGTCATTTTTTCTGCCCAATGGATTTTCCCTGCGATTGTAAGAGCCATAGCCGACTGCTGTAAAGGGAAGTTGGATTCTGTGCTTCCTGTTACAGACAGAGAAAGATCCAGACGATCGATAATGGCATGGATTCGGCTTACACACGGTTCCCAGACGTCATCCCCTGAGAAATTATGGAGAAGGATCGACAACGGCTCCGCTCCTACAGCATAGTTTTCCATAAAGGCCACTCTGAACATAAATTCGGCTACCAACGGATAGGGGGCTTGGATGTAATCCCCGGCCTTCTCACCGATATTCGCTGCATTGTCAGTGCTGATCACTAAATCAAACGAATCATCAAAAGGAATAAATGTGCTATCTCTCATTGAATTCCACCCCTCTTTCCCATGTGACAGCCTTTGTTAATTTCGGCAGGACAAGTCGGAACACGACCATATTGATGACAGCTCCTGCTGTGAGCGCCGGCACAAGGGTCCAGTAAAACGCATGATCCATTATGAAAAAGAACGGAAACGGCAGAACAAGACTATTGAAAATAATGAAAAACAGATACCCTGTCCACTGGCTTCTATAGTAGATAAAGGGAAATAAAAAAAGAAGAACCGCCATTTCCAATGCGATGAACAGGTGAAAAGGACCGAGCGGAAAGCCTCCAGTTAATGCGGAAAGCAGATGACCAAGCCCTCCGGCTGCTGCACCGCTTACCGGGCCGAGCAGGATGGAGGCCGTAAGCGCGGGCATAGAATCAAGGCCGACGCTTCCAAGCCCGACTGGGATTTTCAACAATCCGCCAACGGCCGATAAGGATATGAACAGCGCTGTCCATACCAATTTCCTCAATTTTCTTTAGACTTCCGGGGGCGTCCCTTGAAAACTTCTGCACTTCGAATATACTCTACATCCTTCTCTCCGCTCACGAAGTTGATGTAGCGGCTGACCGCAAAGAAATAATCCGAGAGCCGGTTTAGATAGCGGAGACAAACGTCATGAATGTCTTCGACTTTTGCAAGAGAAACGACATTCCTTTCTGCTCTTCTCGTAATCGTCCGTGCTATATGAAGCGTACCGGAAGCCGGCGCCCCTCCAGGCAGAATGAATCGTTTAAGCTCTGGCGTCGCTGCAATATATTCGTCCATGCGGTCTTCCAGCCAGTGCACGCTCATTTCCTCCAGTTTAAACGGATGGCCGGCTTTCTTATTAGCCAGATCACCGCCGCAGTCAAACAATTCATGTTGGATTCGTTCCAGTTCTTCGTCCACCTGTTTCAATGCATGGATGGAAAGATCCAATTCGCTCCTGGCCTTTCCTACGAAACTGTTCGCCTCATCAACGGTTCCGTATGCTTCTACACGGATGTCATCCTTATCCACCCGTCCTCCAATGACGCTCGTTTGTCCTTTATCACCAGATTTAGTATACAGCCTCATTTGATAACCTCCTATTATTTCAATTGTTCTGCAATACCGAACCAGACGACATACGCATGCTCAGCCTCTTCCATGACCATTTGGTACAGGAACCCTGTACGGTCGCGCCATATTCTGTCCGATTTTTCTAATGGAACCATGCCTTTTGTCATGTCTGTTCCAATCAAGAGCAGACGGCGCTGAGGGTGCTGGTTTTCCCACGTAATGAACGGTTCCAGCCAGGCCCACCCTTCTTCGGTCTCTTTGGAGATGAATTCAATGTTTTCAAGAACAAGCTGATTCGTGTCCGGTAATACCGCCTCCTGTGTTTTTACATTGATCCACGTGTATTCCTGGTGACGGTCGATCCATTCTTCTTCCACCCATTTTCCTTTGCCGTTATAGGCGCCACCTGTAACAAATTCCATGACATCCCTCCTGCTCTCTTCAGTTTGACCTTGACCCCCTCACCAGGGTGCACCGGGTAGGTCCAGAGGGGTGTGCCTGTTATCCAGCTGACCATTTCCCTGAGCGGCCCCCCGTGTGTAATGACGGCGGCCGATTGCACCGGCTGTTTTGTGACCGTTCTCAGGAGATGCAGCAGAAAGCGCTCCACCCTCCTTTGGACATGGGCATAACGTTCACCATTCGGTGGTGTATGATGATCGGGACGGGAGATCCACGCCCGGTAGGCATCCACATCCTTTAAATCCTCATATGTACACTTTTCCCAGTCCCCGAAATGGATTTCCCTCAGGGATGAGGACCTCCCAAAGCGGCGCCCGGGAAACAAAAGCTCCGCCGTTTCCACACAACGGATCAGGTCACTGCTGTAAATCAAATCTGCCGCAGGAAGCTGGTCTTTGATTTTTACGAGTTTCTCTCTTCCCTCTTCCAGGAGCGGAAGATCACTCCAGCCGATGTACTGCTTCTGCCTGTTCCCTTCTGTTAAGCCGTGACGAATAAAATAGATATCCACCATACGATCCACAGCAGTGTTTCCCCTCCTTCTACAGCTGCACCTAAAACATCACCCGTGATTCCTCCGAACGACTGGATGGACAAACGCCGCATCCACCCATACAGCACAAGGGTGGATAAAAAGGCCAGAATGACCGGAATCCAGAGGGAATGGTAACCAACCATGAAAAAGGTGATGAGAATAAAGTTCTGCAGGAAACTGATGATCAACAGCTTCTTTTCATAAGCGGATTGAAACCATACACACAATCCTTCCTGTTTGGCAGGGGGCGTCCACGCAAAATGATAGAGAAGAATATTTCTGCTGAACCATGGGATGACAAGCAGCCCGGACGCAAACGCCGCAAAGGAAATGTGCAGGGTTTCCTGTAAAAACAAAAAGCGGACCGCAAGGAGAAGAAGGACAGACAGAACTCCAAAGGCACCCGTCCGCGGATCACTCATAATCTCGAGTCGTTTTACGATGGACTGGTAGGAAAAATAAGCATCTCCAGTATCCATCCACCCATCCAGATGGATCCCCCCTGTCAACACACTGCTTATAATCATAGCCGCAAGCGCAATACCTCCATCAGACATAGGCGTATACACATCGAGCAGGAAAGCAGCGGACAACGCGCCCCCTCCGGCTGTAAGGCCCACCCAGGGAAGACTTACCATAGCTCCCTTCAGCTGTGTATGCTCCATCGGAAGCGTCCGCCGGACAGGTAAAACGGAAAAGAATTGAAAGGCCAGCAGGACCCCTTGGAACCACGCCTTCATGATGACAGCCCCTTACCATTTAATACATGCATAAGAGCAGCTGTATCCACTTCTTTTTCCAGGTGGTCTGCCACTTGATCATAAGGATCCCTTTGTTCAGGATTCTCAAAAATGAGTGGAAGGTTCTTTGTCCTGCGCAGCTTGTTCAACCAGTCTGAACGGAAGCTGTCATTATGAAAGACGTGATGCAGGTGGGTGCCTATCACTCTTCCATCCTCCAGGACGGCTCCTTCCTCACAACCTTCAAGAATGAATAAAGGAGAAAGTTCACCAGCTTCGCGGGTGACCTCCCCGAGGTGGATTTCATATCCTTCTACGGCTGCCCTGGTGAAGCCGCTGGAAGGATGCACCTCTCCCTGCACCCGCTTCGTCTGCTTATTCCTGTGAAAAACCGCCGACATCGGCAGGATTCCCAGCCCTTCCCAGCAATCTTTCTCATCTGTCAGCTGCTGCGTGAGCATTTGGTAGCCGCCGCATATCCCGGCTGCAGTTCCTCCTTTATGGATAAAAGAGATGACAGCCTCGGCCAGCCCCTTATGACGCAGATCCTGCAGATCTTCAATAGTGCTTCTCGTCCCTGGAAGAATGACAGCATCCGGAGAGCCGAATTCTTCCGGCTTGTACACATAGCGGATACTGACATCCTTCTCCTTATAAAAAGGGTCCACATCCGTAAAGTTGGAAACATACGGAAAAACGATGACAGCGAGGTCAACGGCCCCGGAAACAGATGAAATGGCTGCCGGCCTTATCGACAGAGAATCCTCTGCTTCCATATGATGTTCGATATGCGGGAGTACACCAAGGACAGGAAGTCCTGTGTACGCTTCCAGCCACTCCCTGCCATCTTCAAACAAGGCAGGGTCGCCGCGGAATTTATTTATAATGATTCCCTGGACCCTTTTCCTGTGATGCGGCGGGAGCAGCTCCAGTGTACCGATGATGGAAGCGAACACTCCACCCCTGTCAATATCTGCCGTCAACAGGACAGGAACGTCAGCCAAGTCAGCGACACACATATTGACCAGTTCACGATCATTCAAGTTCACTTCTACAGGACTTCCGGCTCCTTCAATAATGATATAGTCAAAAGAGGTATTCAGTATGTCAAGGCTGTGCTTAATGGCTTGAAGCCCCTTTTCATAAAAGCCCTCGCGGTAGTCTCTTCCTGAAAATGTCTTCATCGATTCCCCGAGACAGATCACCTCCGCACGCTGATCACTTCTCGGTTTCAATAGTATAGGATTCATTTCCGGCAGAGCCGGTGTCCGACAAGCCTCTGCCTGGACGCCCTGGGCCCTGCCGATTTCTGTTCCCCATTCAGTCACATAGGAATTATTCGACATGTTCTGTGACTTGAACGGGGCCACCCGGTATCCTTGATTGGAAAGCCAACGGCAGATGGCCGTCACAATGAAGCTTTTCCCTACATTCGACGCCGTACCTTGAATCATAAGTCCCTTCATAGCGACGGCCCCTTTTTAAGCTGGGCATGCCCGGACTGCATATGATAGGCATACTCGGCCATGGAAACCAATTTCACATGGAGAGCTCCCAGCAGCTGTAAATATTCTTCAATTGCAGGTGGATGGTCAGCTGCATCAGAAAAAAGATCATTGGAAACAATAATGAGCTGATCCGCCCTTTTGGATAACTGATCCATTTCATCCATCATACCGGTCACAAGATCCTCTATGTTCCCATCCCCGCCCATCTGCATCCATTCATTCGTCGCCCAAGTCGTCAGGCAATCCAGAAGGACAACGCTCCCATCAGGGAAAGAGGCTTCTGATGGCCGTACCGGATGCTCATGGAGAACCCACGTGTGCATTGAACTTTCTCTGGATTTTTGATGATGGTGAATTCGATGCTGCATCTCTTCATCTGTAACAACGCCTGCAGCAATATAATGTAATCGGTGTTCTCCCGTTTCGGCAGCTGCCTTTTCAGCTGTCCGGCTCTTCCCACTTCTAACTCCGCCAATTACTACTGTAAGCATAGGCTTCTCCATTTACCCAGAGCACGGAGAAGCTGTTCGTTTTCTTTCCGCTGCTTCACAGCCCCCCGGATAAAGGTGCCGTTCAATGAGGCAAAGTTATTCGTATGCCGTACAGCTATTCCTTCCTGCAGAAGAAAGCGGACCATCTCATTCGCTTGACTGTGAAATGGGTCTTTCATGAGAAAGAAATTTGTATCAGTGGATAAAGGGGAGAATCCCAGCTTCTTCAGTTCAAGGAAAAGGATGGCTTTTTCCCTTGAAACAGCAGCGGCTGTCCGGCGTGCGAAGCCTTCCTGACTTAAACAATAGAAACCGGCTTCCTCAGCCAGTGCATTTACACTCCATGCAGGCTGCAGTCGGCTGAGCTTTTCGATTAAGGCGGCACCGGCTAATAGATAACCGAGCCTCAGACCCGGGATGTTATACATCTTTGTCAGCGACCGCAGCAAAAGGACGTTCGGAAATTCAAACAAATCCGGCGAGAAGAAAGGTTCTCCAGAAACAAAATCAAAAAAAGCCTCATCAATCATGACTTGGACACCATTGAATTCGCAGAGCTTTAACAGCTCATACAATACATCAGGCTGATACGTTCTGCCTGTGGGGTTGTTCGGATGACAAAGCATTAAAACATCCATCCTTTGGAGATGAGGAAGGATATCTGGAAGAAACAGATCAAAGGTTCTCCCCTCAGATACATAAAGTTCAACGATCTCACAGTCATAGGCTTCGCACGCTTTTTGATACTCCGAAAAGGTAGGGTGGATGATACCGATCCGCTTTCCCTGCCAGAGCCGGGCACATAAATGGATCAGTTCCGAAGCTCCATTGCCTACAAGGACGTTTTCAGGCAGAAGGTACTGGTTTTCAGCAATCCTCCCCCTGAGCCGTTGTTGATCCAGATCAGGATATTCATGAATCAAGGACAGATGGTTCTCCAAATGACTAATCAGCCCGGGTGGTGCCCCGTATGGATTGGTGTTCACACTAAAATCTGTAATCGTTTCCTTCGGTTCTTTTCCCTGCATTTGATATAGTTTATAAGGATCTGCCCCATGAGACGGCCAGTTCAAATCCCATTCCCCCTAACCAGAGCAGAACAATCCATGCTGCCACCGTACGGGTTAACAGCTCATTGATCTGCATAATATGTATGTTGGACAGCTCATAGTTGGGAAAACCAATATACGGCCGGAAAGACTTTTCACCGAAATAAGAATTTTCCCCACCTAATTGCACCCCCAGCGATAAAGCGGCGGCTGCTTCCCCCCAGCCACTGTTTGGACTCGGGTGATGAGCGGCCTGTGAAGGAAGATGACGGAACCTCCATCGCTTTTCATGGAAGGTTCCACTGGATATGATGATGGTCACCACCGCCGTTAAGCGGCTTGGAATATAGTTCAATACATCATCCATTTTTGCCGATGCAAACCCGAAATGTTTGTATCGGTCTGTTTTATAACCAAGCATGGAGTCGCACGTATTAACCGCCCGGTACAGCAGAGCCAGCGGCGCCCCGCCGATGAGGGCGTAAAAAAGAGGAGCCGTGACGCCGTCACTCACATTTTCCGCTACGGTTTCCACCGTCCCACGGACAAGTTCCCTCTCCATTAGTTGGTCTGTGTCACGACCGACAATCCATCCAAGCTCGGAACGGGCGGCGTTCCAATCACCCTCCTGCAAAGGGAGATAAACCTTCATGGCCGCTTCCTTCAACCCTTTCCCTGCTATGGTTGTCCATATGAGAATTCCTTCCAGGGCAATTGAAACTGGATGACTCCATAACGCGGCCGCCTTCACCACTGCCCAGGTAAGCAGACATACAGAACCCGTGACGACTCCCCAAAGAAGCCACCCTTTCCAAACCCGATGCCGTCCTTTGTTCCATCTCTTTTCGAGGACGGAAATAAATCTCCCCATCCCTACAACAGGATGAGGCATTTTTTTAGGATCTCCAAAGCAGTAGTCCAGCAGACAGCCAAGTGTCAGTGCAAGCAGATGGGAAATCATATTCCTTCCTCTTTTCGATCGAGGTATCGAGCGATCGCTTCTTTGGAAGCTTTGTACACAGCAGGGCCGACCGCTCTGCCTAAAGAAGAAATGGTTCCTCCATATTCCAGCACCGTTCCCTGCTGTGTCCCTGCGATTAATATACTGTCGGTAGAAGTTCCTGTAGCGGTTGTACCGGATAGAGGATCCTTAATATCCATATCCGTCACAGCCTTCACTTTAGCTTCTGTCGCGGTCATCAGACTTTGTGCAAAAGCTTGTTCAGATAAATGACCATCTATGAAAACCCATGTGTTGATTGTCCCCGGAACAGCTTCCTGCATATGGCGGTTGTTGTGGACGACATCTACAGCATTTCCAGTTCCAGCTGTCACAACCACAAGCACCGTGAAGTCTTCTTTCTCTACAAATACAGTAGAAGCGTCTGTCACTTTGGCTGCCGTCATCATGCCTACGGTCCTGTACGTCTGACAGCCGTAACGTTCAGCTTCAGTAATCAGATATCCAGCCGGATCCTCACAGCGGAAGGAATGATCCACCTGTATGTTCATGAATTCTTCAAACCAACCGAAACCAGGGTTCAGAACCGCAGAAGAGTAACACTTTAAAGGTCGGAGGCTCTTATAATACACACGACTTTCGGAAACTTCCAGATGATCAGGAGAAATGACGGCTTCAGGCTTTTGATCTTGATAGGAGGGAACGACATTTGTAAATGGCTTTGAAAAAGAGGGATGAGCATGGACATGGATTTCCGATTGGTAGACTTCTGATAAATGCCCTACCTCCAGCACCTCTTCGGGTTCATCCAGTGCACGGATGCTCCCTTGATCCAAAAGCAGAAGCCGGTCACAGTACATACTCGCTAAGTTCAAGTCGTGAAAGATGGCGATGACCGTCAGTCCGTCCTTCAGAGACCACTGCTTCAAAGCATCCAGCATCTGTTTTTGATAACTGAAATCCAAATGATTCGTCGGCTCATCCAATAGAAGGATCCCGGGTTTCTGGGCTAGAGCCTGGGCAAGAAAAACACGCTGCCGCTCTCCCCCGCTTAAGGAAAGTAACGACTGGTGTCTAAACCGCGTTACACCCGTCTGCTCCATCACTTCTTCCGCAATACGGTAATCCTCTTTTGTCCACTGTTTGAAAAGGCCCTTTTGGTAAGGGTATCGTCCTATTAACACCGTCTGCTCCACTGTCGTCGAAAAAGACACATCATGATGCTGCGGCAGGACAGCCATTTCCCTGGCCGTTTCTTTCGCGGTCATCTGACGGATCGGACGGCCTTGAATGACAACATCTCCTCTTATAGGCAATGTCCCGTTCAAAGCTTTAAGCAGCGTTGTCTTTCCACTGCCGTTCGGACCGAGGACTCCGAACATTTCTCCTTTATTTACAGAAAAAGAAAGATCATGAAGAATGTCGTGGTCGTAGCCGGCATAGAGATGTTGAATGTCAATCATGAACTTCTTCCTCCTTTTCGTCTTCGTATGAGAATCACTGCGAACATCGGTGCACCGATAAGAGCGGTCACCACCCCGATAGGAAGCTCGGAGGGGGATACAATCGTCCGGGCCAGTAAGTCCGCAAGAATTAAAAATGCGCTCCCATTCAACACACATAATGGAATAAGGTGCCGGTGGTCGCTTCCAAATATTTTCCTGCAGATGTGCGGAATGACCAGTCCGACAAAACCGATGGTCCCCGATACCGCTACAGCTGCTCCTGTCAGGATAGAGGCAGCGGACAGAATCATATATTTCTGGCGTTCTACGTGGACCCCCAGCTGTTTCGCCCGTTCCTCTCCAAATGTCATGGCATTCAATTCCTGGCCTGTGAACATGAGTAATAAGACGCCGATAACAAAGAAAGGCAGCATCAAATGCACATAATCCCAGCCCCGGTTGCCGACACTCCCAAGAAGCCAGTTGATAATCTGACGCAGCTCCTCTCCTGTTAAAGAAATCATAAGGGAGATGAATGATCCGAGGAATGAACTGAAGATAATACCAGTTAAAATAATTGTCGTCATGGACATCGAACGATCCACGAGACGGGCAAAGCCTACGACAATAAAAATAGTACAAATGGCTGCTGCAATACTTACAACCGGAAGAGTAAAAGAACCGGCAAAGGGAAGAGTGATGCCCAGGAACAAAACAGCCACAGCCCCCACTGATGCACCGGAAGATACCCCGAGTGTATAGGGATCCGCAAGTGGGTTTTTAAGCAGACCTTGAAAAGCGGCTCCGGATATCGCTAATGCGCCGCCGACCAATCCTGCCAGAACGACCCGGGGGAGGCGTATCTGCAGAATGATCGCCTGCAGTGTAGGATCAGTTCCTTCAGACATATGTAAAAAGGGAAGCAGCTGCCCGCTGATGATGCGGGCAATAGCTTCAAATGAAATCGAGACACTGCCAAGAGATGTCCCGAGGAAAACGCTGAAAACTAAAAGCAAAACACTTCCCGTATAATGAGTGGCCTTATTCGCTAAAAACGTCTGGATATACGGCTTCTGCAAGTTCCTGAACCCCTTCGGTTAAACGTGGACCCGGACGTGTGACAAGATCGGAATGGACATCATAAACCTGCTCGTCTTTAATGGCAGGAACTGTGTCCCAGCCATCCCGGCTTAATACACTGCCTTTAGGATCTTCGGTGTAATAGCCGTACGTCGTAATAATAACGTCAGGCTGCAGTTCAACGATAGCTTCATTGTTCATCTTGAACCAGCCTTCCTGATCCCCTGCGACGTTTTCCGCCTGTATAGTAGTCAGCATTTCATTCAAAAATGTCCCTTGTCCACCTGTGTAGATTTCGGGTTCCGGTGCCACTTCTACAAAGACATCTTTTTTATCCTCTTCAGCAATCGCGGCCCCTTTCTCTTCTATTGCAGCCAGCTCTTCCTGCATATCAGAAACAATGGCTGATGCTTTATCGCTCGTTCCTGTAATATCACCAATGGTTTCAATGCTGTCATACACCGCATCAAATGAAGAAGCATCCTGAACGACGTATACCGCTATTCCTGCATCACGGATCTGCTGCAGGGCTTCTTGTGAGGTATGAGCCCCTGAAGCGTGCGCAAGAACAACATCCGGCTCAAGAGAAAGGATTTTTTCCACATTCAAGTCCTGTCCTCCGATGGTTTCTTTTTCAGTGGCTTCTTCCGGGTAGTTGGCGAAATCACTGACCCCGACCACCTCTTCATTTAATCCAAGCGCGAACAGAATTTCCCCGTTACTTGGAATGGTGCTGATAATCCTGTCCGGTTCTTCTTCTATGGTTATTTCGTTATCCATAGCATCGGTTAAGGTCAGTGGAAAACCACTGTCTTCTCCAGCTTCTTCCGTTTGCTCAGCCTGCTGATCAGAAGAACCGGTTTCCTCTTCCCCCTCTGATGCACAGCCGGCCAATAGTCCGATGACAAACAGAACGGCTGAAAACTTTCTCCATAAATGTTCCATCCTTCTTCCTCCCTTGTTTTGGAACACAAAAAAACACATCCCGGTAAAAAGATGTGCACCATTAGAAAACACCACAGACGGGCCTCCTCTAATCTTCCGACACACCTTCCTATCCGCGTAGGCTTTTTGGTGTTTAAAGCAGGCAGGTCTCCTGACTCCGGGTCACCGAGCCCCGCTCCTTCCCATACGCCGGGCGTACAGTGGATGATCTGCGGGTCTCTCTCCGTTACAGTGGCGGGACCGTGCTGGAATTTCACCAGCTTCCCTATTAAGCAATTGATGACAATCAATTGCGCCTGCTTTTCCCATATGTAATTCACTTCTATTGTAAACGAAATTGAAATAAATTGCTCACTTTTTCTTTCATTCTGTCGGACTTTATCTATTCCAACCTGAACTTCATCCACCAATGGCGTCCCCCGACATCCCTTGTCAGGAATCAGCCATGTCACTCACATCCACTAAAGAAGCCTGGATGATATAACGTTCCGGTGCATCGCCAACAAAATTAAACGGATAACAGGTGGTCAACGTCAATGTAGGCTCCTCCTTATCCACGATGACAGACCGGTCACCGGCATCCGTCACCCACGTTTTATCCACTTTGTACTCATACCGCTTTTGCTCATATTCATAATAAAGGGAATCTCCTTCATTGATGTCACCAAGATTCGTGAAAACCGTCTCTCTGTGCCCGCTTAGAACCGTGTGTCCTTTTTCATCAGGAGTTGTCGTCCACTCACTCACATACATTCCGACTCCGCGTTTCAGTGAATCCTCATCCGCTCCCCAGTAGGTTTTATACCCTTTGTTAAGAAACGGGATAATCAGCCTTCCCATCTCTTCTCCTTTTTGGTAGGCAGATACATCCTCTGTATAGGTTTTTTCTTCCTCAGCCGGTTTACGATCAGGTCCATCCATGACTTTCATTTCATCAACTTTTTCAGAGGTTTCCTGCCAAGTACCGATTTCTTCTTCGGATACCTTCTCCACTGCCCCTGCAGCATTCCACCATTGAAACCCGTAAAAAAGAAAAATAGAAAGACCGATGGTTATGATACCGATGAGAAACTTATTCATAAGAAAACCTCCTGTTCCATTCAAATAGAAAGGGAGAAGCCGCACAGCAGCTTCTCACCCTTTTCTCTATGCGGATACTTTTCTTCTGTATAAGAGGACAGCTCCGGCACCAGCGGCAGCAAGGGCTCCAGCTAATGCATAAAGCGGCTCGTTGGAAGAAGTATCCGGAAGTTCGCCACCGGCTGCTTCTTCAATCGTTTGTGCGTCCAGAACTTCCTGAGGAATTTCAATAGATCCGACCCCGTTGAAATTGGAAAGGGTCACATCTGAAGACTGGCTGATGGTCACAGATTCACTGCCTTCTTCGAACATCATTTCCATATCGAGCATCATACCTGTCATGTAATGGTTCTCTTTATCAACAGTGACTTCATAAGAGAAATCTTTAATTTCTACTCTTTCCAACATTTCCTGGATCGTTTTCTGCATGTCAGCAGACTGATCAGAGCTCTGCTGGCTTCCTGAGGACTGCATCATCTGTGTTGTCATTTTCAATAGTTTTTCCCCGTCACCTTCATAAGTGAGGACATAAGCCCCCTCTTCTTCACTGACCTTCATCTCTGAGGCGAGCGGCATTGCCTGACTCATCTGGCCTTCTGCCATCATCACTTTCTGCAGATTTCCAATGTCACTGGACGTTTTCACCCAGCCCTGTTCAGGAATCTGGACATAATAGCCCTCTTCAGTCAGATAAGCTTCGGTCTCCTGGCCGGCCCCATTCATCGTCAGATGCATTTTCAAAGGATCCATAACGACATCTGCTTTTGAATCAAAAGAGATGGCTCCCTGCTCGCCACTACTCATCTTCGGCATTGTCTGCTCAGAAACCGAATGGATGGTATAACTGTCCAGGTCCATCATCGCCTCATTTGATTTCTTCAGGATGTCTTCCGCACTCATATCCGCTGCAGCGGCTTGGATTGGCAGGGAAAACAAAACAGCACCAGCCATCATCGTACTCAAAAACTTTTTCTTCATCCAAACACTCCCGTTTTTTATTGGCTTCCACGGTGAGTTCCTATGTATGTATATTCCTAAAGCTGACTTCACCCACTATTTTCCACCTGTTACCCAATATCCCATATCAACGATTCATAAACATAAAATCCTAAATTTTCTACAAATTTATACCAAATGATGTCGAAGGATTGGGTCTATCGTCGGTCCCGACCATCGTCATATAGGAGATAGATACAAGGTGCCATCCGGGTGGACTTGACCCGCTGCAATTTTTTCAACAGATGGATAGCCGGCTGCGATGATCTTTTCCTGAAGCCACTCTTCACTGAATCCACTCTTCTGCAGCTGTTTCTTGACGACTTTTCCATCCATGATCACAAGATAAGGAAAAACTGCCGTCTGTGTGACCAAATTCAAATCCGAAGGTGTAACCGGGGCAGCCTCTGCCTTCTTTAAGACACTCACAGTCCCATCGGTTTCTAATACAGCTGCCTCAACGTGAGTAAAGCTGAAGACACCTGTTTTCCTTAGTTCTGCAATCAGTTCATCCACCGTAAACCGAACCTTTTTCATTTCCTTTAGTTGAATACGACCATTTTTCATTAATACGGTAGCTTCACTGTTAAAAATACGTCGGACCAAGAGACTTTTCAACGTCAAATGGTCAATGAGAAACACAAGGCCTGAAAATAATCCAAGCCCCAGGATACCCCGATGAAGCGAGACACTCGGGGATAGAAACGTTGTTGCGGTCATACTTCCCAGTGTGATCCCGGCAATAAAATCAAAGAGCGTCATCTGTGATGTCAATTTCTTTCCAAGCGTCCGGGCTAAGATGTACAAAATAAAAAATAAAACGATGCCGCTCCCCATATACAAGACCGTATTCATCAGGTAGCCCCCTTTTCATCATAGATTTAGCTTTCCATGAATGAGCCGGGAATATGTTAAAACCTTTGTTTTCTTACATCATGGCCATGATGTATCCCGTAAAGGCCTTAAAGTTGAAGGATTCAAGCCGCTCTGAAATAATAAGACCACATCAACTAAGAACGGAGGTATCAACATGGATGCATTCATCCGGTCCGATCAATATCATTTTATACAAAACGAAACCCAGAACCTGTTGAACGGCCACAGGACGACGACCGATTCTTCGGTTACTCAGGCTCTGACATCTCTTTCATCCGAAAAAGCCCTTGATGTTTTTGATACATTAACAAAAGAGCAGAGCGCATTGATCCGCCAGATTGAACACGTACAGGAGGAAACAGACGCCATCTTTTATTTTTCCCGATTGAAGCATTACGTCATTCCTTTTCCGAAATTGACCGATGCTGAAATTCAACTGCTGTTTCCAAAAGTCAAAAAACTGCAGGTGCCGGAGTTTGATGAATCCGATTGGTCCGAAATGTCGTACATGGGATGGAATGATCCTGCCGCCAATCGCAAATATCTCATTACCAAGGTAGAGGGCCGTTATACCGGCCTTTACGGACACTTCCTCCCCTCCCGGCAGAATAATATCTGCACCATCTGTCATGAGCAGGAACAGGTAGGCCTGTTCACGGTTACAGGTCCAGGGAACGATTCCGGCGAAAGCGTCAGCCGTGGAAATTATATCTGTTATGACAGCAGAAAATGTAACGAAAACATCAAATCGCGAAAGCCGTTGGAAACGTTCATCCGACGCATGATGAACCAATAATAAAAGCCCATCCTTTATAAGGATGGGCTTTCAGCTGGAAGAGAAACCTTTTTCCAGTGAATCCAAAGGGGCGCGCATCCATACTTGATCATGGATAGGATTTCCCTCACTAGCGGCAGTAACGCAGCCTGTACTGTTCTTTTAAAACGGGCGAAGGGAGCTATGCTCACCTTTCTCTTTTATCATATAACGTAAAGTTGTTTTTCCACAGGCCCCGGCACGAGGAGCGTTCGGTGGTGACGCCTGCGGGAACAGCGCGGACCGAAGATCCACTTGGTCAGATGGTTTCTTGACCAAGTCACCTGAGGCCGTGCCCGCGGCAGGCATCCGCCGATAAGCGGAACGTGCCCTCTCAACACGACATGCGGACAACTCTAACTGGATAGGACGAACTTTTTCTACAGACTGAGAGCCATCCTTCATATGGATGGGCTTTTATTCAGGCTTGTTTTTGTTCTGATTCTGTGTCGTAATCCGGAGAAACCGCCCGCTTGATCGTCAAGGCGATCACAACTGTAATCACTCCCAGGACAAGTGCAAACCAATAGGCTTGATGCACACCAGCTGTCATAGCTTCGTTCATCAGGTCACTTCCGGCCTGAGCCTGCTCTCCATCGAGATAGTTCCGCTGGCCCTGAGTCATAATACTCACAAAAATGGATACCCCGAGCGCTCCTCCAATTGGCTGGAGCGTATTGGCAATCGCGGTTCCGTGAGGATAGAGGTGCTTGGGCAGCTCATTCAGCGCATTGGTCTGAGAAGGCATCATAATCGCTGAGATCGACAGCATAAGCAGGATGTAGGCGAGAACGAAACTCCACGTCGGAATGGAAGGCGTGATCCGGCTGAAGAAGAACATCACTCCCGTAAGCACGATCGTACCCGGAATGATTAACTTTCTTGGACCCACTTTATCAAATAACGTCCCCATGACCGGCGACATTAAACCATTCAACAGTGCCCCTGGTAGTAAAAGCAGTCCGGCGATTTTAGCGGAGTAGCCAAGCGGCCCCTGCAGATACATCGGCATAACGATTTCGGAGGCAAACATAGCCATAATGACGATCACGAAAATAGCAATTCCTCTGGCATAGCTTGGGTATCGAAAAACCCTTACATCCAGAAGTGGTTCTTCAAGACGCAGCTGTCGGAAAACAAACCAAGTGATGCTGATCACAGCTACTGCCAGGATCCCGAGGATAGAAGCGGATGTAAACCCAGCCTCCGTTTCCCCTGCACTGCTGAACCCATAGACAATTCCTCCGATCCCCACAGAAGAAAGGAGTATAGAAAGCGGATCCGCCTTCGGCCGTGTCACCTCTCCTACGTTTTCAAGGAACTTCCATGCAAAGATAATGGAGAACAGCGCGAATGGAATGACTGTAATAAACAACCAGCGCCACCCAAGGAAATCAACAATAACTCCGGATAATGTCGGACCGATAGCTGGAGCAAACATGATAACCAGCCCGAACGTTCCCATAATTCTTCCTCTAACAGCAGGTTCATAAAGCAGAAGGAGGGCATTCATAATAACAGGAATTAACAATCCGGTTCCAACTGCCTGAATCATCCGGCCTGTCAACAGCATCGGGAAATTCAACGCGGCAGCGGCGATCGTCGTTCCTATTAAGAAAATCGTCATAACTCCGATAAACATCTGTCTCGTCGTAAACCATTGGATTAAGAGTGCGGATATCGGCATCAATACCCCCATAACCAGCATGAAGCCCGTGGCCAACCACTGTACAGTCGGAGCGCTTAAGCCGAAAACATCCATAAGTTCTGTTAATGCTATGTTCAAAAGCGTTTCGTTAAGAATCGCAAAAAACGCCCCTATCATAAATGTAGCCAAAATAATTTTCCTATTCTGCGTCGTCTCCATGATAAACCTCCATTTTCTCTCTCAAAATACAATCCTCCCCTATGTTCTATAAAATGATTCACTTTTGCAAGGGTTTCGCTTGGTTTATACATCCCCTTTATTTTTCCAACGAGGAAGTCAAACTCTCTTTGACAGGATGAGCACAATGATGTAAATTACTATTGTACGAACAATAAAAATAATATTAACTAAAAATATTCGTGTTTCAGGAGTGATTTTGATGGAAAATGTATTTGATTATGAAGATGTTCAATTAATTCCCGCAAAATGTGTCGTAAACAGCCGATCTGAATGCAGCACCTCTGTACAATTCGGAAATCATAGATTCAAGCTGCCTGTAGTTCCCGCCAACATGCAGACGATCATCGATGATGAAACAGCAACAAAACTTGCAGAAAATGGGTACTTCTATATCATGCATCGTTTCCAGCCTGAGACACGTACCCGTTTTATTGAAACAATGAAGGAAAAAGGATTAATCTCTTCCATTAGTGTTGGTGTGAAAGAAGACGAATATGAATTTATTGAAACACTTTCCGCACGTCATTTGATCCCGGATTATATAACAATTGATATCGCCCACGGCCATTCCACAGCCGTCATTCAGATGATTCAGCACATTAAAGCCCACCTCCCTTCCACTTTTGTAATTGCAGGAAATGTCGGCACGCCTGAAGCCGTCAGAGAGCTCGAAAACGCCGGGGCTGATGCAACCAAAATAGGCATAGGACCCGGGAAGGTTTGCATTACAAAAGTGAAAACCGGTTTCGGCACAGGAGGCTGGCAGCTTGCAGCCCTACGCTGGTGTGCCAAGGCAGCCAGTAAACCTGTCATTGCCGACGGCGGAATCCGTACGCATGGAGACATTGCAAAATCCATCCGCTTCGGTGCCTCCATGGTTATGATCGGATCCCTGTTTGCCGGCCATGAAGAGTCTCCGGGAGAAACCGTTGAGAAAGACGGGAAGCTTTACAAAGAATACTTCGGTTCTGCTTCTGAATTTCAAAAAGGGGAAAAGAAAAACGTTGAAGGTAAGAAAATGTTCGTAGAATACAAAGGGCATTTGAAAGACACCCTGACAGAAATGGAACAGGACCTGCAGTCTGCAATCAGCTATGCAGGCGGTACAGACGTTGACAGTATCCGTCACGTTGACTATGTCATTGTAAAAAACTCCATCTTCAATGGGGACAAGGTGTATTAAAAGAAAGCCGGCCGCTCCTGCGGCCGGTCAGGCTGCAGGGATAGCTCCCGGCAGCTTTTTTTATCAAACACTGAATGACTCTATTAAAAAGCACCGTAACCTGATGATCCCCCTTCTATGAACGCTTACCAATCAGGAAAGGCCGTCAGTTATGAATTTCTGAAAAGACTAAGAAACGGTGCGGCTGCTTATTCAATATGACGATTCCCCGCGAGGCATCCTGCTCCCACCATTATTCATCGGCTCGTGTGGCCTGCTCTTCGACACGGTCGACGAATTCCTGCACAACTTTGTCATTCCCTTTTTTATTCGCCAGCTTCATCATCGCGCGCCCGACAAAGTTAGTCCCACGGTTGGAGCCTGAGTAAATGAGTCTTGTAGTGGAGTCATCCATCTTTTCCAATTGAAAGGACGCCGTCACTTCAAACGCTTTGCCGATGACAAAAGCGATTTTTTTATGTTTAGCGGATGGCTTGTCCTCATATATAAGGGTATTTACAGTATAGGTTTCGAGACGCTTCCCTTCCCTGTAGGTCTGCAGATGTTTCGCACCTGCCTCCGTTTCTGTTTTTTCGATGAGCTTATGTTCTTCCACTTTCGGCATGATCCGCTTAATGTTTTTGTCTTTGAAAAGATCCCACACATCCTCAAGTGGTGCGTTAATAACCTTTTCTTTTTCCCATTCGATCATTATTTTTCCTCCTTACCTGATTGGATAAATTCATCCAGTTCCTGAATCCTCTCTTCAATATCTTCCGCCTCTTTTTCCATGCTGGTTTTCTTTTCAAGTAACAATTTCTCAAGATTGGCAAAAGATTCGTCGTTCATCACCGTCTTCATTTCTTTTATGGAAAACCCGAACCTCCGCAGTTTACCAAGCAGAAGAGCCAGGAAGTAACTGCCATCATCATAATACCTGTATTTGTTATCCAGGTGAATAAAAGCCGGTTCCAACAGACCCACTTCTGCATAATAACGCAGTGTATCTTTGCTGAGTCCTGTCATAGATGAGAATTCACTTGTTTTATACATCACACGGCCCCCTGTTCTTATTATAAACTGCGGGGTACACCACACAGTCAATAGTGTTTTTATTTTCTCAGTAAAAAAGCCATAAGTCCTACAGTATATGACTAAATCACCTCCTCAGGATTTTCCCATTAAAATCCATTGGCTGTTTTCTGTAGAAGAAGTATTGACATAGCTATGTATTACCGTTATATTTTGCACAAGGGAAACATTTGTTACTCGAGTAAAACAGGTATCTTTTTATTTAATCCCCCATATAGTAAAGGGGTATCTTTTTTTACCTAAAAGTTGCATTAAGGAAAATTAAATGCATTCATTTAATTTTCATGGAGACATGCACGTTGAATTCATATACAGGCATGCTTTATGAAGGCTATAGGAGGATTTTTATGCAGCATCCAGCGTTAACGATCAACGATCTTTACGTTTCATATTACGGAAGCGAAGCTGTCAAAGGAGTCAGTCTCTCGGTGCAGCCGGGAAACCTTGTAGGAATTATCGGTCCTAACGGCGCAGGTAAATCTACGTTTCTAAAAGCTGTCCTCAACTTGATTCCAAAAGACAAAGGAGACATAGAGATATTCGGGAACTCCATTCAGGAAGCTCGACGAAAAATTGCCTACGTCCCTCAGAGAAATGATATCGACTGGGATTTCCCCATTACTGTACTTGATGCGGTACTGCTCGGAACCTACCCTAATTTAAAATTATTCCGCAGACCAGGAAGGAAAGAAAAAAGCTGGGCGATGGAATGTCTGGATCGAGTTGGTATGAAAGATTTCAGCAGGAGACAGATCGGCGAGCTTTCCGGCGGTCAGCAGCAGCGCGTATTTCTTGCCCGTGCTCTTGCCCAAAAAGCCGAAATGTTCTTTCTAGACGAGCCCTTCGTCGGCGTTGATGTGTCCAGTGAGGAAACCATCGTCAGCATCTTAAAAGAATTGTGCTGGCAGGGAAAAACCGTCGTGGTTGTTCATCACGATTTAAGCAAGGCAGAGGAATACTTTCACCAGCTTATTCTATTGAATAAAGAATTGGTTGGTTTCGGTCCTGTCAGTGAAGTTTTCCGTACCGAAACCATCGCTAAAGCCTACCAGGGGCAGTTTGCCTTTATGAAAGAGATTGGAGTGTAACTATGGAGTTTATTGAGGCTGTCTTTCAATACGAGTTTCTGCAGAAAGCTCTGCTTACATCCATCATGGTTGGGATCATCTGCGGAGTTATCGGCTGCTTCATTATCCTGAGAGGCATGGCACTCATGGGAGATGCCATCTCCCATGCGGTTCTCCCCGGTGTTGCCATTTCCTATATGCTGGGGATCAACTTTTTCTTCGGCGCCGTCTTCAGCGGTGTACTGACCGCCATAGCCATAGGGTTTATCAGTCAAAACAGCCGGATTAAACATGATACATCCATTGGTATCATGTTTACAGCAGCTTTTGCTGCCGGGATTATCGTGATTACCATGCTGAAAAGCAGCACGGATCTCTACCACATTTTATTTGGGAATGTTCTTGCCGTCCGTGCCTCTGACATGTGGATCACACTGGGCATCGGCATCGTTGTATTGGCTGCCGTTTACTTATTTTACAAAGAGCTGCTCGTTACATCCTTTGATGAAACCATGGGTGCCGCCTATGGCCTCCCTGTCCGGATGATCCATTATTTTCTTATGACATTGTTAACGATGGTCACTGTAGCTTCCCTTCAGACCGTCGGCATTGTTCTTGTAGTAGCTATGCTGATTACACCCGCGGCTGCCGCCTACCTGTTAACAGACCGCTTGTCCATCATGATTTTTCTTGCTGCCGGTATCGGCGTCGTATCCAGTGTGGCAGGATTGTACTTCAGTTTCACCTACAATCTTGCATCCGGAGCCGCAATTGTTTTAGCTGCTACAGCCATTTTCATCCTTGTATTCCTGTTTTCACCGAAGCACGGACTTTTGTGGAAAATGCTGAAAGTAAGAAAAAAGCGGGCATCCCTTGTCTCTTGAATGAATAAAGTACACGGGAGTCATCACTGTTCAGGTAATCATAGAAACCGGGAAGACACGTACATCTTCCCCCTTACCATTTTTTATCTAACGCACCATTGAATAAACCCACGTTTTACGAATAGTCAGGAGGAGATTTTATGTTGAAAAAAAGTTGGATGATTAGTGTAATCGTGTTTTCCACTCTGCTGTTTCTGACAGCCTGTGGAGACAACGAAGCAGGCGGAACGACAGAGGAAGATGAAAAAGTACAGGTCGTTACGACGTATTCCATTATTTATGACATTGTTAAAAATGTCGGCGGTGATCAAGTGGATATTCACAGTCTCGCCCCCATCGGCTCCAACCCCCATGAATACGATCCACTGCCGGAAGATGTAAAGAAAACGACGGATGCTGATGCTGTATTCTACAACGGTTTAAACTTGGAAGCCGGAAATTCATGGTTCAATAAACTGATGGAAACCACAGGAAAGACTGGTAAAGACGCTCCCGTCTTTTTGATGAGTGAAAATGTTGAAGCGATGTACTTAACGACAGAAGGCAAGGAAGGCGAAGAGGATCCGCACGCCTGGCTTGATATCAGCAACGGTATTCAATACGCTGAAAATGCACGGGACGGCTTGATTGAGGTCGACTCGGAGAACAAAGAAGTATACGAGAAAAATGCGGAAGAATACATCGCAGAGCTTCAGGACCTGCATGATGAAGCACTGGCTCAGTTTGAGGAAATCCCTGAAAAAGAGCGTGTGCTCGTTACAAGTGAAGGAGCCTTTAAATATTTCAGTGACGCCTATGACTTCCAAGCCGAATATATTTGGGAGATCAATCAGGAAAACCAGGGAACTCCAGATCAAATTACGAGAATCGTCGATTTGATCAATGAAAAACAAATCACAGGATTGTTCCTCGAAACCAGTATTGATGCCCGGAGTATGGAAGCCGTATCATCAGAAACCGACGTTCCGATCAGAGGTAAAGTCTTCACCGATTCCCTTGCTGAACCTGGAGAAGATGGAGACAGCTACATCTCCATGATGGAATGGAACATCAAAACCATTAAAGAAGGATTAACCGAATAAATGATAAAGACGCCTCCCGGCAGAGCTGGAGGCGTCTTTATTTACAGCTGCCGCTCCCCTGTCCATAAAAGGCCTATCAGACCGCTGTTACGAGCAGCACGCCTTGTATTTCAGTGATCCAAGAAGAATCGTCTACTTCTCTATGACTATAAGAAATGGCTCTGTTAAAGTTCAATGTTGATTGATATAGAAATAAGAGGACTTCCAAATATTTGGAAGTCCTCTCTGGCATTATCGTCTTATTTAACTAATGCCCCGTTAGCTTAATTACTTTACTTCAAATTCTCTAGGAGTTGTAATGATTAAATTGTTTGATGGACCAACACTAAAAGACGTTCCTACATATAATTGATAATTCCCTTTTTGGAGTCTGAGTCCTTTAATTGTTTGAGAAAACTCATCTCCCTTTTTCATAATTTTTTTAACGTTTTCAAAAGCAACTTGTTTAACAACACTTCCACTTTCCTTGTTTTCTATGACAATTGAAAATTGGGGCTTTTCATCAAATTCTATTTCTTCCCCAACATATTCAAAATATGAAGAAACTTTTATTATATCTTCTTCTTCATAAATACTCTTATCTGTTTGGATTGATAAGATAAAGTCATATAGTTGCTTTTCCTCATTTATTGGTTTATTTGAAACACTATTATTACAACCGACCAGAAATAATAAAATACTAATAAAAACAACATAAATCTTCTTCACATTAGACCTCCACTATACACACAAGTTATCGTTTGACTATAATATAAAATCAAAACTCTCATCAAACATTACTGCTCCGGTAGTTGAATATAGAAACAACCTTTATACAGTAAACTTGGATGATCTAAGTGTCTCATATGTCTCCATATTTGGGGTTAAATTCCCTTTTATTATCACATCGTTCATTGTGACTTCATTTCGCTGATGATGGATGCTCTCAAAATACTTGAAACCAGGCAAGGTAATTGTTCAGATACTTGGTCGCCACCCCGTTAAATCGCTGTATCCAACCTTTCAGTCTCCGGTGGTAGTTGTTCACGTTCTGGATGTGATATAGACCCTTGGTGCGAATATTACCGTCAGACTTAAACTGGTAAATGGATATATCTTTTTCAGTGGCATAGTTTTTTAAGGCACGCCAAGCATCGGTGCATAAGACATTCTCGATGGAAACTTTAACAGAGCCTAAAACATAAAAGGGAGATCTTCTGTTTTTCAGAAAATCTCCCTTTTATTAAGATCGACATCCGGTGAAATCCTGTTCCGATTACCGGCAGGCATCCATACTTTTTCAAATGGTTAACTGCCGCCCTCCAAGAATACAGGTTGTCAGGATTTCTTCAATAATAGATAAATAAAATATGGGGCACCGATCAGTGCCGTCATAATTCCCGCTGCAATTCCATCAGGTTCCGCCAGATTCCTTCCGACAGTATCGGCTAACAATAGAAGCCACCCTCCGATAAGAATGCTCAAAGGCAGGTACAACTGACTTCTCGGGCCGATGAGAACCTTGGCGAGGTGTGGAGCCATTAAGCCGACAAAAGCAATTCCTCCCGTCACGGATACGGCTGAAGCTGCCAGGGCAACAGCCGTCATGAGCATGATGAAACGCTCTTTCTTCAGAGGCAGCCCGACTCCGATGGAGACAGGTTCGCTCGTATTTAACAGATTCATAACGTTGCTCTTCCAAAGCGCAAATGGAATCAAAATGATCACCCAAGGCAGCAGAGCAAGGATGAACGGCCAATCCGTGCCCCAGATACTTCCTGCCAGCCATTTGGATATAAAGTCCACCTTCTCCCTCGGTGCTGAAGATATGAGAATAATCATTAAGCCGGAAAGGGCCATTGAAAACCCGACTCCGACAAGCACTAATCGAACAGGCTCAAAACCTGTCCGTTTATTATAGGAGAATAAATAAATCCCAAGAGAGGTAATCAGTGCTCCCCCAAAAGCAATCAGTGGGAGAACGTATACAAAGGAACCTACATCAATAGGCGCAAACAAAAAGAAAAGGGCCACAGCTGCGCCTGCCCCGGCATTGATGCCGATAATTCCCGGATCGGCAAGGTCGTTCCTGCTGATCCCCTGCAGGATCGCACCGGATAATGCAAGGGCCATCCCTGCCAGAACCGTTATGACCATCCGTGGAAGCCGGATGGAAAATAACACAAACTCCTCCTTGAAATCCCCGTTCCCAAGGATCGTTGGCAGGATCCGGTCATAGGAAACTGAAGAATAACCAAGCCCGAGTCCTGCTGTCCCTGTGGCAACAATTAATAGAGTAAGCAGAATCAGGTATAAGCGTTGTTTTTTTATAACAGAAGGATGAATCATGAGAACGCATTCCCCTTTCTCTGGACTACAAAAAGGAAGAATGGAAGACCGAGAACAGCGACAATCGCTGCAACCGGTGTCTCATAAGGAGCATTGATGGTCCGGGCCAGTGTATCAGCAAGGAGAAGGAAAGCTCCTCCGAACAAAGCGGACATCGGCAGCACCATTCGGTAATCATTTCCTACAAACGGCCGGACCATATGAGGCACCATCAAACCGACAAAGGCCAGATTCCCGACAAGAGCCACTGCTGCACCGGCGAGCAGGGTAATGACAATGAATAGAATAATCTTCACGAGGAGAATGTTCTGTCCGAGTCCAACAGCCACGTCTTCGTTCAGACTGATAATCGTCAACTGACGAGCCAGCAGTACCGCAACAATTGTTCCGATTAATACAACTGGTGCAATGAGCTGTATCTGGTTCCAGGATACACCAATCAAGCCGCCGGCCGTCCACATGGATACATCTTTGGACACTTTGAAATAAAGGGAGATCCCTTCAGCAACAGCGAACAGAAAGGCTGATATGGCAGCTCCGGCAAGTACAATCCGGAAAGGTGAAAACCCTCCGCGTTTTGCTGAACCGATACCAAATACAAGAACAACACCGACAGCTGCCCCAATGAAACAAGCCAGCATGATTCCCATATAATTCGCAGAAGGGAAAAAAGCAAGTGTAACCGCAAGAGCAGCATTTGCCCCTGCGGTTAAACCAAGCAGACCCGGATCAGCAAGAGGGTTTCGAGTCAGCCCCTGCATGATCGCTCCTGATACCGCCAGCGCAGCCCCTACTAGAGCCGCAGCAATTTCCCGCGGCAGGCGGATTTCCCTCAGCATTGTTGTAGTCGAATCCAGCGAGCCTGTTGTCATGGAGACCCATGCCTGCTTAAAGGTGGTCTCCGCCGCCCCAAACGTCATAGCAGCGAAAAAAGAAAGGATGAGGACGGCGATTCCAATTATAAATTTATAAAGTTGTCTTATTGAAAAAGTCTGCATAGAATCTCATCTTTTCTATCAAATGGTTATTCGGTCAAGAACTTTTCTTTAAAGAAGCTGAGCTGATGTTCCAGAGAAATAGGATCATTGAAATAGAAGGCTTCTGCGTCGGCTTCAAATACTTGATCGTTTTCTACGGCCGGGATGTTTTTATACGTTTCAGTTTCCTGGTAGGAACTGTCTGCCCCGTCGGACTTGCTGAAAATCATGTAATCCCCGGCATAGTCTGAAAGTACTTCAGGTGAAATGGCATAGAAGCCATCTTCCAAAGCCATTTCCTTCACTTTTTCAGGCATCTTGAGTTCCATCTCCTGATAAAGGATTTCTGTACCGCGTGCCCAGTTATCTCCGAAAACATACAGCTGTTTATCAAATTCTTCAAATACAGTTACCGTAGCATCTTCACCGATTTCATCTTTGATTTCTGTACCCGCCTTACCGGCTTTTTCTTTAAATTCATCCACCCACTGCTGGGCTTCCTCTTCTTTATTCAGTAGTTTACCAATTTCCACGTGCTGCTCTAAATAGCCGAGCTTGCCGTACGTGTATGTGACAGTAGGAGCAATTTCATTCAGCTTTTCTATATTTTTTGTGCTTCCCAGCCCGATAATTAAATCAGGCTCGAGTTCAATGATCTTCTCAAGACTTTCATCAGAAAGCTCTTCAGCATCAGCAAGATCTTCTTCAAATAATGGGTTGCCTTTAGACCAGGCGTCCACCCCTACGATATTTGTATCCAGAGCAAGGACATTGCCTGCGAAGGAGGAAAGGACAACGACGCGCTCCGGTTCAGCCGGAACTTCGATTTCTCCGTTCTCCGACTCATACATTCTTGTTTCTGAATCAGAGCTTGTCTCTTCGGTTTGAGTATCCTCTTCGGTTCCATCTCCTGTATTGTCATTTTCTGTATCTCCACCACCACAGGCACTAAGAATGAACAGCAGTGATAAGAGACCGATCAGCCAGATTTTCTTCATCATTTCTATCTCCCTTTACTAAGTTGTATGTCAAGCAAATGGGTTTTCCTGTTCGTGGGTCCGCAACAATTTCAGCGTCGATATTAAAGACCCTTCTCAACACGCTTTTGTGAATGACTTCCTGTCCGGATCCCGCTTTTATGATACGGCCATGCTTTAGTGCAATCAGGTGGTCCGCAAACCTCGCAGCCTGATTAACATCATGGAGCACCATGACGATTGTCCGGCCTTCCTCTCTGTTAAGGCGTTCCAACAGCTCAAGGATCTCCAGCTGGTGAGCCATATCGAGGTAGGTCGTCGGCTCATCAAGCAGGATAAGGTCTGTTTCCTGAGCCAGAGCCATCGCAATCCAGACCCTCTGGCGCTGACCGCCTGACAACGCATCCACCGGTTGGTATTTGAACTCCATCATCCCTGTCATTTCTATCGACCAGTCAATGACTTCACGATCCCTTTTAGAAAGACGTCCAAAGCCTTTTTGGTATGGAAAACGGCCGTAGGATACAAGCTCGCCGACGGTTAAGCCTGGAGCACCTTCAGGAGATTGAGGAAGAATAGCCATCTTTTTGGCCAGCTCCTTCGTCGGGTAATTGTGGATACATTCCCCATCGAGAAAAATGCTCCCCTCCTGTTTAGGAATGATGCGTGCAATCGATTTCAGCAGTGTGGATTTTCCACAGCCATTGGCGCCGATAATCGTCGTTATTTTACCTTCCGGAATTTCCAGCGTCATATCCTCTACAATGCGTTTATCCTCGTAGCCCACATGGAGACCATCCGTATGTAGACGTGTCATAATAAGGACCCCTTTCGAACATTTAAACCATTAAACAATGATAATGATTCTCACTCTCGTACATTATATTACGTGGTATTGAGAATTTTGTCAACGCTTCAATCCTCTTTACATGCGTGAAAATAGGTCCTGTGAGAACGAACCCATCCACATTATGGATATTACCACAAAAAAAGAAGCAGAGCCGGCGCCCTGCTTCCTCTAAATTCTAATTAGTTAACTCCTACACTATTCCAAGCCTGTGTTACAGCATTTGCTGTTGAAGATCCGTACAGATCCTGCGCGGATTGCTCAAGCGCCTGCTTGGCACTGGAGAAGTTGCTGTTCGGTGTCAGGTAAACCGTAAGGGCACGGTAATAAATCTTTTCTGCCTTCGATTTCCCAATACTGTTAATGGTATTGTACGCAGCTTTGTTCGGAATGCCACTGTTGATGTGGACGCCGCCCCAGTCCCCGGCTTCCGTATTCGGAAGGTTGCGGTATTCATTCATATGAGACGGTTGGTCATAAGCATTCGGATTGGACATTGAACGCAGCGCATCTCCTGAACGGCCCGGCGTATACACATCCTCACCCATCAGCCAGTCCTCTGAATCTACAAAATAACCAAATACATCAGAGAAGGACTCATTTAAAGCTCCCGGCTGATTTTCATAGACAAGATCTGCCGTCGTATCTGTCACTGCATGCGTTAATTCGTGAGCGACGATGTCATCAGCGCCGGAGAGGTATGTGAATGTACTGCCATCGCCATCTCCGTAGATCATCTGGTTCCCAGTCCAGGCTGCGTTATTGTAGTTAGTGCCGTAATGAACGGTGGAACGAATATTGGAGCCTTGATCATCATAACTTTCACGACCGAACGTGTCATAGAAGTAATCGAACACTTCCCCTGCATAGTAGTGGGCATCAACAGCAGCTTTCTGACGCTCACTCGTAAAGGTGTTGCCGGAATCTGTGACATAGCTGCCTGGTAGATTGCTGTATTGACCGCCATAGTTATCGAAGGTTTCGATCACGCCGCTCATTGGTTTAGTCGTATCGTATAAGTAGTACGTGTTATTGTACGCGTATGTATTCAGAGACTTTGTATCTCCCAATACACCCGTTCCTGTACCTGTAGCTTCATGCACAGCATTGGAAGCTTTCAGCACTTCCCCTGACTCTGCATTAATGAAGACTTTCCAGTTGGCTGGATAAGGCTCAGCGAATTGAAGTTCCACTTGATAGGCCAGCGTATACCCCTGCTCACCATTGAACACAACAAGGTCTGTGTTTTCCGTAAGCGTTTCAAAATCCTCGCCGACGTCACTTTGCTGAACTTTATCCGCATCATTTCTGTCTACATCAATGTGCTTCCACGCTAAAATCAGTGATTTTGTCTTACCGACTCTGCGTTTTTCTTCCAGCTTATCCGGTGCATTCTTATGAAATTCCCCGTTCACAGCTGTTACCCTGCCTGTTTCATCCGTATGTACAACCACTTCTGAATCGGCAACAGGAATTCCCTCAATGACCCGTTGATACGTATAGTGCTTCATCCCCAATTCATCCGTTTCAGAATCAATCAGCTTCAAATCTTTGGATGGGTTCAGCTGAAATTCTTCCGCATTCTGCTTAAAGAATTCCTTGATCCCTTTTTCAGATTTGACATTTTTCGCCTGCCATTCCTTCTTCACGAACTCTGAGGCATTTGGCACCTCTTTCACTTCTTTTCCTGTTTCAGCATGAGCAAGCGTCCCGCCAGAAACGAGGCTCGTACCTAATACAACGGTGGCCACTACAGTTTTCCAATTCATCGAATCCCTCCTATTTATCTAGCACAATTACAATATATCATAATTTTCAGTCAATGAAATTGTGAAAGCAGAAGGGTTTAAAACCGTTTAAGAATGTCTTTTTTCATCGAACTTGGGAATGTTGTTATAGAAAAAATGACTTAAAACACAAAACATCCCCCAATATCTACAATAAATCCCGGACAATATGTCGAGGCCACTGAAAAACTGCTTCCTATCAAGAGATGCGGTTACGGCCTCAGCTGACTTGGTCAGGAAGATCACTTGACTAAATGGATCCTCGGGCCTCGAAGGCATGCGCCTTCAAGCCGTCATTGCGATTTTTACAGCGAATGTGAATCGAATGAAGGAAAAGATGGGATAAGCCTCATGAAAATTCAAGAAAGCGGGTAGAATGGAATATTTCATCCATACCACCCGCTTTCTTGAATTTCACCTTTTTTAAATCCTTATCAGGAGCCTCCGATAGTTCCAGGATTTTTCTTTTATGCTTTATGACGAAGCAGCCGCATGCTGTTCAAAATAACGATAAGAGCCGCTCCTGTATCACTCAGCACAGCCATCCATAACGTGAGAAAGCCTGGGAAGATCAAAACTAGTGCTGCCAGTTTCGTAAGCAGCGAGAACCAAACGTTCTGTTTGATAATGGTCAAGGCTTTCCGGCTCAAGCGTATCGTATGAGGCAGCTTTTCCAGATTATCCGCCATCAAAACGACGTCAGCCGTTTCCATAGCTGTATCCGTACCTGCACCGCCCATCGCTATCCCCAGGTCTGAGGAAGCAAGAGCAGGGGCATCGTTGATCCCATCCCCTACCATAGCTACCTGTTTTCCTTCGTGCTTAAGCTTCTCTATCGCTTTTGTCTTATCTTCCGGCATCAAATCGGCAAAGTAACGATCCACGCCTGCTTCTGCCGCTATCCGCCTGGCGGTCCCCTCATTATCTCCAGTAAGCATAACCAGTTCTTTCAATCCGGATTGTTTCAAGGATTGGATCAAACGGACCGTGATTTCCCTCATAGAGTCAGCGACAGAAATGATTCCTGAGATTTCCTCCGCTGTCCCTATGAGAACAATGGTCTTCCCTTCAGACTGAAGTTGTTTCAATTGACTCTCCAACTCATTCAAAGGGACTCCCAGTTCTTTAAACAACTTCGAATTTCCTGCGTAATAGACCGTTCCATCAATATCCGCCTGCGCTCCCTTACCAGGAAGGGCACGGAAATCACGGCCATTTACAGCTGAAATGCCACGCTCCGAAGCATAGGCTGATACGGCAGCCGCTATCGGATGAGCAGAATATTCCTCAATCGTTCGGGCGATGCTGATCAGCTCATCTTTTTCCCCATGGAGAGTGATAACATCAGCCACTTTCGGTCTGCCTTCCGTAAGGGTCCCTGTTTTGTCAAAGGCCATCACCTGAATCGCGCCTGCTTTTTCCAGGAACGTTCCACCTTTGATCAGTACGCCGTGACGGGCGGCATTACCAATAGCCGATACAATGGCTACAGGGGTGGAAATCACCAGAGCACAGGGACAGGCGACAACAAGAAGGGAGATTCCCTTGTAGAGCCATTCCCCCCACGCTCCCCCTGTGATTAACGGAGGAATAACCATCACTAAAAGCGCCAGAATAAACACAATAGGTGTGTAGACACCAGCAAATCGGTCTACAAACGCCTGCGTAGGAGCTTTCTTTTCCTGGGCTTCTTCCACCAGATGAATAATTTTCGCAATAGCCGTATCTTCCGACCGTTTCGTTACACGGACTTCCAATGATCCACTTTCATTTATAGTACCGGCATAAACCACATCCCCCTCCTGCTTATCAACAGGAAGAGACTCGCCTGTGATCGGGGCCTGATTCAAGCTGGAAGCCCCTGAAAGAATCTCTCCGTCCAAAGGGACCCGGTCTCCAGGTTTTACTACGATGACCTCTCCTATTGAAACTTCTTCAACAGCTTTGCGGATCCATTGACGGCCTTCTTTCACAAGAGCTTCGGCCGGAGCAATGTTCATTAAGCTTCGTATAGAATCTCTCGTCCGTTCCAAAGAACGATTCTGAAGAGCGTTCCCCACAGCAAACAACCAGACGACCATGGCCCCTTCAAACCATTCCCCGATCAAGGCCGCTCCAAGAGCAGCAGAAGCCATCAGCACATTCATATCAAGAGAACCACTCTTTACAGCATAAAAAGCGCTTCGGAGCGGTTTCCAACCTCCAACTGCAATGGCCAATGCGTAAAAAGCGGTGATCCATGCGGCTGACAGGGGAGTGAATGATCCAATGAAACCAAGAGCGAGCATGGTTCCGGACACCGTGGCTGCTGGAAAGTGCCTTCGATCGTTCCCCTTTCCTGCTGCAGGCGTTTCTCCACTTTCCAGATAGGCTTCAAATCCTGACCGCTGAACCTCTTTGATGATTTCATCTGGTTTTGTGGTGTGCCGGACGTGGAGCTTTCCTGTGGAAAAATTCACACGAACCTCTTTAACTGCAGCATTATTGGACAGGTGCTTTTCAATCGTGGCAGCACAGGAGCCGCAGTCCATTCCCTCTACTTTATAGGTTTCCATTTCCCGTTCTGTTTGAAGAGGATGAGCATCAAACCCCAGTTTCTTTACGTGTTGAGGGATTTGATCAAATAAGGCCGGATTTTCGGCCCCTACGGCCATTTTAGCTGTACCATAGTTTACCGAAACGGATTGAATGCCCTCTTTTTTTTGAAGCCCTTTTTCTATCGTTGCGGCACACGAAGGGCAATCCATTCCCTTGATCTGGTATTCTACAAGCTGCAGAGGATTATCCGGCTGACCTGCATCCTTATCATCGTCCACTTCACCAGTTTCACAGCAGGAGGATTCCCGCTCCTCGGTTTCTTGTGCAGTACAGCAGGAAGCTTCCTGCTTTCCATGATCCGTATTCTCCTTGGAGCAGCAGTCCGTTTCGGCCTGGATGACTTCCAGCTTCTGCTCATGACTCCCGGAGCAGCAGCTGTTTTGTATGTCTTTTTCGTTTGCACTCATAAACCCCACCTCCATTCTGTAACATCAATCATGTTCTTTGTGCAGTAAGGCAATTGATACTAACTGCCGGACATGTTCATCGGCCAGGGAATAAAAGACAAGCTTCCCTTTCTTCCTATGCTTAGCGAGGTTCATATTACGGAGGAATCGAAGATGGTGAGAAGCCGTGGCTGTTGTCGCTCCGATGATATTAGCCACATCACAGACACACAGTTCTTCTTCCAACGTTAAAGCGTAGGCGATTTTCATCCGGGTCGCATCAGAAAGGGCTTTGAAAATCTGCTCCACGCCTGCCACTCTATCGATTTGGGGCTGAACACGCTGCACGAGCGCTTCGTCATAGCAAAAGATATCGCATGTATCTTTGGGCTGTTTCTTAACTACTTCTTCCGGCATGCTGTCCACCTCATTCAAATGATGATTTGATTGTACCCTCATCATATGCTCTTCCTCTTCAATCGTCAACAATCAAACGAACCTTTGAATGAAAATAACTGCCTCCGGAGAGACAGTTATTTTCATTCATCTTTTTTGTTGTTATGTATCAAGCTGTTTCCGGAATACAACACTCACTTTTCCGTACTGCTTATGTTCCTCATAGAATTTATGAGCTCTTTCCCGTTTGAGCCCCGAAGACAGGGCAACACTTGCAAATCCATTCCTTTCTCCCCATTTTTCAATAAACTGCAGCAGGATGCTTCCCCATCCGGAGGATCGTTCTGTGGAAGTCGTAACTAGATCACATACCCAGACAAATCGTCCATAATACAAGGTGGTCATCGGTTTGAACCCCGTTACAGCAACAAGCGTTCCATTGTTCCATAATCCATAAAGGCGGTAGCGATCTACTGAAACGGCCTCTTTTACCAGTTCCACATATTCCTGTTCATGTAAGTGGGGCCGCAGTTCATGCATAACTGGAAAAACAGAACGGATCTCATGTTCCGTTTTCATTTCAATAATTTGGTATCCTTTCATCATCTCTTCTCCTCCCTGAACACCCTTTGATTCAAGACCCCGCCGCAAGCATAAACCAGACCATGCTCCCAACGATAATGACCATCAAGATGATCATCATCCATATAACCGATTTCATTTGATCCACGCTCCTTTTTGTTCATTGTAACAAAGAAATACCGAAAAAAATAAACCTTCATCCGGTAGGTTTATGCCAGATAAAGGTTTCCGATTTATTTCTTCTTTTTCATCATTTTTTCCATGGAAGCCATGTCTTTCGGTACTTTTCCATCAAGAATAGCTTTGACGATCATATTTTCCTTCTCCTTGGATACCGGACGATTGGCAAGGGAAGAAACTTTCTTGATTACATTTCGAATGGTTTTTTCATCTTTAAAGTTTGCTCCCTGCAGGGATTGCGCAAGCTTAAAGACTTCATCCATTTTCACGCCTGTCTTTTTTTCAAATTTATCGAACAAAGAGACCCCTCCTCCTCCATTCATAAGATTCATACATATCCTATGAGTAAGAAAGAAAGGGCGTATATGCTTCTGTCCCTGTTTTCGTTATTCCTTACCTCTTGATTACTTACCAAAAAACAGGGAACCGTGATAAATGTCTTCTGCGCTTTTTTGAAGCAGCGTCCGGATGGTTTCTTCCGGATGGGAGCGATGGTAGGATTCCACCATCCGATACCCCAGCTGATACCCCGCCCACTTCGGAAATCCCTGCTTCCGATTTCCATACAAATAATCCATATGTTTCTCCTGGCCCTTGATATGGATCGCATGAAGGTATTTCTTTTTCCATATCTGCTCTAAGTGGCGATCCGAATATCTTTGCGTCCACGCAGCTGTATATTTTTCCCCATAGAGCTGATGGACAGCGTATTCTCCTAACCCCTCAATGATAAGGGATTCGAGCAGAGAAACCTCTTTTAAGGACCGTTTCCCTCTGTGGATCCTGCAGACATGGTTATATTCATGAGCAAGTACAGCCTTCCAGTCGTCCTTTTCCTCCGGTTCGCCATAAAAAATATAAACCGCATCAGCAAAAGCCGCCCCGCCTTTCCCGCCTTTTCCCCTTCCAAACAAACCTCCATTGCCTTGGAAGGGGTACAAATAAACAGGAACATCAGGGCCCTGCCACATTTTTTTCAGACGCTCGTATTCCTTCTCCAGATGGTAATATACATCCTGCTCCTTCCAATCCTTTACGAACCTTTCCGCTTTCTTATAGCTTTCAGGCTTAAATAATCCATAAAAGTGGAGAAGCCGCTGGATGTCTTTTTCCTTTAAGTCAGTAAATGGATGGTCTTCCGTCCCGCATAACATCTTTCTCTGCATATCGTAAAGGTTTCCCTTTCCTTTCGCAGCTCGCTTACAAAAGCGTTCCACGGATTCCGCCGTAGCCATCACCCCCATGCCCACACTCCCCCTTTTCCCTATGTACAACTATATGTAGAAACTCCACACTCATGTGATTCCTTGAAGAGGTAGACAACCGCACACGCAGGATTCCGCTCTTAACATAAGCTAACAGTGTAGAGGAGGCATCCTCAATTTATGTGAGAAAGGAGTTTTCTCAATGGGCTTTGGATACGGTGGATACCCTGGTGGTTTCGGCGGATACGGATGTGGCTATGGATACGGTGGTTACGGATCCGGCAGCGGATTTGTATTGATTGTCGTTCTGTTCATTCTATTGATTATCGTTGGAGCGGCTTTCGTCTGCTGACCAACCCGCGGGTGCCCATCGCAGGCACCCGCTTTTCTGTTTCTATCCAATTTTATGTTAGATGTCCTATAGAAAGGGTATAAGGACTAAGAATGAAATAGAAAAGGAGTGTCCACTATTGACTACATTCAAACTAAACCAAGATGCACCTGACTTTACACTACCAACAGTATCCGGTGAAACATTTACCTTCTCAGATGTTTTAAAAGAAGAAGGGGAAAACTGGAACCTTATCGTATATTTCCGAGGCTCCTGGTGCCCGGCCTGCATGAGCGAACTTGATGAATTCCAAAACAGCAGGGACTATTTCGACAAGCATAACATCCGTCTCATTACCGTCACTCACGATGATAAGGAAAGCCTGGAGAAAATGGTGGACGAGCACGATTTCACCTTCCCTGTTCTCATTGATGAGAATCTGGAATTCCTTTCTTCCTACGGCGTTCACTATCATGATGAGCAGGCTCCTTATGAAGATCATGGTACGCACGGAGAACCTGCCTATTTCCTTACGGATGACCAGGGTAAAGTGTTGTATCAGCAGCGTCAGACAAGCCCGTTCGGCCGTCCGCACCCAAATGAGATCCGTAAAATCGTCAAGTATATCCGAAGCAATCTGAAATAACAGATTCTTCCTTTGAAGAGGCCATTCCGGCGACAGGCTGACGGGAAACATTCCCGTCAGCCTGTTATATTTGAAAGCTTTCACGAAGGACCTCTGCAGGAGTACCCGTCTGGTCAGATTTCCCCCGCTGCACCATCCTCCATTACTGGAGCAGGTGATAAAACAATCGTTCCCGATCCTCGATGAACTGTTTCATAATATGGTAGTGACTCGTTTCTTCGATGCTTACTTTCCGGCATCCTTCCTCAGTAAGCTGAACAATTTCAGCATGAGGATAGGCCATAAGAATCGGTGAGTGAGTCGATATAATGAACTGGGATTCGTTCTCGACAAGGTCATGAATCCTCGATAACATGGACAACTGCCTCAAGGGAGAAAGGGCAGCCTCAGGTTCGTCCAGGATATAAAGCCCCTTACCGAAAAAACGATGATTGAACGCAGCAAAAAAGGATTCTCCATGAGACTGTTCATGAAGGGATTTACCCCCGAAGGAATCAATGACCTTCCCTCCCCCCATAGGATCACTGTCCATTTCTTCGATATTTGTAGCTACATTATAGAAGGTTTCCGCGCGGAAGAAAAATTGATCTTCCGGTTTTTTTATTCCTTTGACGAGGCGGAGATACTTGTCGAGCGGGGAATGGGAATTGTAGCTGGAGAAATGAAAGTTCTTCGTCCCTCCCTCCGGATTAAATCCATAGGCTACAGCTGCCCCTTCAAGCAGTGTAGACTTCCCCATTCCGTTTTCACCTACGATGAAGGTCACGTTCGGATGAAACTGGAGTTCATCCAAATCTCTCAATACAGGTAGATGAAAAGGAAAGGATTGAAAGCTCGGCACTTTCTCTCTCAACAATTGAAGCGAACGGATGTACCGATCATTGGTCGTTAATTTTGCCACCGTTTATCCACCTTTCTGAGATACATGAAAAACCCTCCCTCCCCATACGATGGTAGAAGCACGCATGATAAGGGAGGATCCGTTTCTTGAAAAAAATCATCCTATTTGCCGATCCTGGTATTGATGATTCCATCGCCATTATCTATGCCTTGATGCACCCCGAAATCGAAGTGCTTGCCATTGTGTCCAGCTACGGCAACGTAACCAAACAAAAAGCTGTCGATAATGCCGCTTTTCTTTTAATGGAAGCCGGATTCCCTTCCCTTCCGATGATCGGGGGCACGAACAGCCCATTGAGTGGGGAAACCCCTGAATACTACCCGGAAATTCACGGGGCGGACGGACTGGGCCCCTTGTCTCCCCCGCCGTATAAAGGACACCTCAACAACTTTTCTGATCTATACGATATTCTCCACGCCCATAGCGATATAACAATCGTGGATATTGGACGGAACACGGCCCTAGCGCATTTATTTCTGCTCGGGAGCGATATAGCACCGCATATTAAAGACATATTTCTTATGGGGGGCGCCTTCTTTGTACCCGGCAATGTCACTCCATCAGCGGAAGCCAATTTTTATGGCGATCCTGTTGCCGCCAATATTGTCCTGTCACGTTTCACTCCCATATACATCATTCCATTGAATGTGACGTCAAAAGCTGTCATTACCCCTCACCATATACAGGAAATCGAAGCCGCTTCTTCTCATCCGCTCATACCGATCATCAAGGACCTCATGAAATATTATACCGAAGCCTATCAAACTCTGATTCCCGGAATCGAAGGAGCCCCCCTTCACGATGTCCTGACGTTATACTTGATGATCAACCCTGAAGCCGGGAGATATGTAAGGAGGGCTGTCACTGTCTTCATGGAAGGGGAAGGAAAAGGGACATCTATTGCTGATTTCCGCCCGGGGTCACGTTCCAGACCAGGGGACCCTGCGATTTGTCTGGAGTTTGATGTGCAGGCTTTCGTCGAGGATTTTATACTCACGATCAGCTCCTCCACCGGAGGACGCCGTAAAAGGGAGGGACGCTCATGAACGAAGCAGCAGCAAAGGCCATTGTGGAAATCACCTCAGCCGTTCTTTCTGAACAAGCCGGCGACGGCCACTACTCTTATTGTTTCGAAAACAGTCTCTCCACAGATGTTTCGATGATCCTTCTGCTCCACTCGTTTACTAAAGACGTCTCCACCGTCAATAGTCTGTGCACAAGGCTTGCTTCCTTACAGCAGGAAGAAGGCTGGTGGTCCCTCTATCACGATGAGGAAGGTAACCTATCTGCGACGATTGAAGCCTCATTCGCTCTTCTCTACACAGGTTTCTATAAGAAGGACCGGCCTGAAATACAAAAGGCCTTTCATTTCATCCGTTCCCAGGGAGGGCCCCGCTCCGCCCACTCCATGACAAAAATGATGCTTGCTATCTACGGGGAATATGACTGGCCGTATGCCTTTCACCTTCCTGTGCATATCATTTTACTTCCACCGGCATCGCCCTTGTCCTTTTATGACTTCAGCAGCTACGCGAGGGTGCATATGGCACCGATTCTGCTATTGTCTGACAAAGGATTCCGCCTGTCCAAGCCGGGGATCCCGGATTTCCACACATTGAATAATCGAATGGAGGAAAAGGGAATGAACCAGCGTTCCCTCTCTCTGCTTTCTCATATAAAAAGAAAAATCCTCAACCTTGCCGGCACTCCGGAGCAGCTGTACTGGACAGCTCGAAAAAGACTGGAATACTATATGCTCGACCGGATTGAACAGGATGGAACCCTGTACAGTTATACCAGCTCCACCGTTTATATGATCTACGCTCTTTTATCCTGTGATTATCATGAATCTCATCCTGTCATCCAACGGGCCATTTCGGGATTGAAAACCCACCTTTTCCCACTGAAAGAAGGATACCATATGCAGAACTCCCCTTCGGCCGTCTGGGATACAGCACTCATAACCCACGCATTATCTCTTCCTCCCTCATCAAAAGCGGGGGATACCAAAGCTTTACCTTTCCTTCTTAAACATCAGCATTACAAGTACGGAGACTGGGTGATGGGAACCCCAACTCTACGGCCGGGAGGTTGGGGGTTTTCCAAGAGTAATTCCATTCATCCTGATCTTGATGACACCACCGCATCTTTAAGAGCTCTTTCCCCTTTTTTAAGAAGCCATCCTTCGCTTACGAGCCATTATACACGCGGGTTGAACTGGGTGATGGGTCTTCAAAATGAAGATGGAGGCTGGCCGGCTTTCGAAAAAGGAAAAACAAATCCGATCCTCCGCTACGTTCCTATGGACGGGGCTGAGCATGCCGCCCTCGATCCATCCACTGCAGATTTGACAGGCAGAACCCTCGAATTCTTGTGTACAGATGCAGGTCTTAAACCCGATCATCCAAGCGTAAGAAAAGCCGTCCGCTGGCTCATCAATCATCAAGAAAAAGATGGTTCCTGGTACGGGCGCTGGGGGGTGTGTTACATCTATGGTACGTGGGCGGCGCTGACCGGTATGGCAGCATCCGGCAAAGCCCCCGGCCATCCGACTGTTCTAAAAGCAGTGGAGTGGCTCAAATCAATCCAGAACCATGATGGTGGATGGGGAGAATCCTGCCGAAGCGATCAAAAAGGGACCTACATCCCGTTAGGCACCAGCACACCCTCTCAGACAGCCTGGGCTCTGGATGCGCTGCTCTCTGTTTATCAAAAGAGGACCCCTTTCATCGATAAAGGAATCTCAAGCCTGCTTCATCAACTGAAAAATAATGACTGGAGCACACGATATCCTACAGGTGCCGGGCTTCCCGGGAATTTTTATATCCACTACCACAGCTACAATGCGATCTGGCCGCTCGTCACCTTGAAAAAATATCTGATGTTGAACGAATAAAATCAGCTGAGGGCTTCAGGCCCGCAGCTGATGCTCTTCGGTATGCTCGTTCACTTCCGGCTGTTTCTCCAGTTTATAGACAAGAACACCACCAATTAAAAGGGCAATGCCAAGCAGCTTCTGCCAGGATAATTCAGAAGCTTCAAACCCAAACCATCCCCCGGTATTTATAATAAATGCGAGAACAATTTGAGAAATCAACGCTATGGAAATCGCATAAGCAGGACCGATCAACGTAACCCCCTGCATTAAAAAGAAAACGATCCCAACGCCGAAAACACCACCGAATAAATAAATGGGGTTCACATCCCCAAAGGTGAACAGACTTTCCCTTTCAACTGCGTAAAACACAGGCAGGGAGCAGACAAGACCAAGGCCGAGTACCAGCGTCGTAGTGGCCCATGGCCCGGTTTTTTCACTGACCCGGGCGTTAAAAACATTTTGAAGACTGATTAATATGCCTGCTGCTACAGCAAGAACGATGCCTGACATCGAATTCCTCCTTATTCATAAATATTTCCTTTTGCCAGCTGCCGCAGCTGCGCAAGATTTTTAATCATGATCGATCCCCTCGCACGTTCAATAATTCCATCAGCTTCCATCTTTTTTAAAACCCGGTTCAAATGACGGTAGCTTGTTCCGATCCACTCGGCAAGCTCGGATAAGCTGGACGTGCGCATCTCCTGATGAAAAGCGGTTCCTTCCCCCGCCGAGGAAATCGATAACAAATACCCCGCAAGCCGGACGTCAACCGGATAGAGCATATGCATGCTCGTAAAATGGGACTCGGTATAGAACTTATGAGCCACCATTTCCAGGAGAAAACGGAGAATGGACGGATGCTCTTTCTCCAATTCCTTAAGGGCTGCATAAGGAAAGCCGATCATTTCACCCGGACTGACAGCTTCGACGGAGTTTAACACCGCACTTTCTTTTACATACTCGACATCCCCGATGACAGCGAGCGGCTTTTTAAATCGGTTGATCAACGACTGACCTTCCGGCGTAAGCGTATAAATTTTAATTTTTCCTTCGACTAGGAAATAGAGCCGATCCAGCTTTTCCCCCGGAACGAATAGATCTTCCCCTTCTGTAAAAGAAAACAATTGGAGTTTATCTTTATATGAACCAGGAAAGTACTTCTCAAGATCATACTTGATTAGATAGTCCGTTATTTTCTGGATGTTTCCTTCTTTCATGTTGATGTCTCCTTTCCATCAAAGTTGAAAAAGGATCACGCCGGCCACCATCATAGTCAGTCCCGCAGCCTGTCTTGGCGTAATTGGAATTCTTTTCTCTCCAAACCAGCCTCTTGATTCAATAATAAAGGCGGTACCGATCTGGGCAACGAGCAAAACTGCGATGGCAGCGGCCGGGCCAATCTGGTGAATGGCTGTTAATTCGGAGAAGACGACAATGACACCAAACGTTCCTCCGGTCAAATAGATGAAGGGAACGCGGCCAAAGCTTTTCCCCCTTCCGTCTCTTACTTTCATATAAATGGATAAAGAAATAGCAAAAGCGACCAGATGAACCATAGATGTGGTATGCCATCCTCCTATGGTATCGCTCATTCTTGCGTTAAAGATGCCCTGCAGAGTAATACAGAGACCTCCAAGCAGTGAAAATAGTGCACCTTTCATACATCAACCTCCTGTTCTGTCTATATTAAAAAGGAAGAACCGGCGCCCGAAAAGGACATATGTCCTTTTCGGCCATGAATGCAAAAAAATACAGAAACAGACGCGTTAATTCGCCGCGTCCTGTTTCTGCTTTTCCCTTTGCTTCTCTTTACTTTTTTTCACCCGTTCTTCCAGTGTCCGCTTCAACTGAGCTTTATACTTCTCCTCCACGAGGATATACAGGAAATCTCCAGCATGAATCTCCGTCTCTCCATACGGTGTAATCACTTCATTATCCCGTATGATCGCACTGATATTCGCCCGGTTCGGAAAGCTCACCTCGTGAAGCTTTTTGCCGACAACCGCTGACTCGGCATTGGTCTGATACTGAATCATTTCAGCCTTCGCTTTCCCCATGGAAATGAGTTCGATACTATGGTGAGGCACATCCTTTTTCGGACCGACCAAGGTCATTTTCTTAGCAACATAGGATATCGTTGATCCCTGCACGAGTGCTGAGGTAAGGACAACAAAGAAAACGAGATTGAATAAACCCTGGCTGTTTTCAAGGCCCTCCACAATCGGAAAAGTGGCAAGGACGATCGGCACAGCCCCCCGGAGACCGGCCCACGAGATGAACAGCTTCTCTTTATTCGAATAATTCATACCCAGTAAGGATAAGAATACAGCTGCAGGGCGGGCGAATAGAATAAGGACCGCCGAAAGCAGCAGACCGTTCAGCATAATCGATGCTGTAAACAATTCACTCGGAAATACGAAAAGACCGAGAATCACAAACATTAAAATCTGAGCCATCCATGCGAAACCTTCGTTAAACTGGAAGATGGAGTATCGATATGTCAATTCACTGTTCCCAATCACAAGTGCCGCTACATATACACCCAGAAAACCACTTCCTCCACTGAAGGCCGTTATGCTGTAGGTGGCCAGGGCAAATGCTACAGAAAATATCGGATAAAGAGCACTGGAGTCCAGCTTAATTTTGTTAATGGAAACCGACGCAAGCTTCCCTAACACGAAACCAAACACAAGCCCGACGCCCATTTGGAAGAAAAAGCGCGGAATCAGCATCCAGAGGGATGTATCCGGTGATGTAATCAGTTCAATAAAGGACAAAGTCAAAAACACAGCCATCGGATCGTTCGTCCCTGACTCGGCTTCAAGCGTCGCTCCCATTTTCGCTTTAATATTCCGCTCCTTTAAAGCAGCGAAAACGGCGGCAGCATCGGTAGAACCGACAATGGCACCAAATAAAAGGCTTTCCAGCAGACTCAGTTCAAACAGGAAATACACAGAAAGCCCTGCAATCATGGATGTAAGGAGCACACCGATGGTAGCCAGTGATAAGGATGGCAGAGCCACAGACTTCACTGTAGCCCATTTCGTATGCAGTCCGCCTTCAAATAAAATAATGACGAGAGCAAATACACCAATCAACTGGGCTGTCGATGCATCGTTGAAATAAACGATACCGAGCCCTTCACTTCCGAATAACATACCGATTAAAATGAATAAAATAAGCGCCGGGATGCCCCAGCGGCTTGAAAACTTAGCTACAAAAACACCGCTGAAAAGAAGTAAAGCGGTCAATAATAAAAATGAATCCGTTCCAAAAGCTTCAAAAAACATGGAAGGTCTATGCTCCTTCGTGGTAATGGGGATGATGAGGATTTAACATGAGTTATATTTAATTATCCTACAGGACAGAGCCAAAATCAAAAAGACTGCCTGTGGAGATATTTGTGAATCCAAACCGCCGCCTGTGCCCCATCCGCTGCAGCCGTGCTGACCAGCTGGGAATGCATCAAAATATCTCCCGCTGCCCACACCCCATCAATATTCGTCATTTTTGTGCGGGGGTCAACGTGGACATGCCCTTTTTCATCCTGGATGACACCCAGAGAATCGGCTAATCCGGTTTGGGGACGACTTCCACCAAAGGCGAGAAAGGTCTTCTCCACCGACCACGCCTCTCCATTTGAACCGTGCAGCGACTGCAGCTGTCCCCCGTGATGGGTCAGGTGGGTGACGACGGCCTCGTAGACAGGGATTTTCTTATTTTCCAATCCAGCTCTCTTCTCTGCAGACAAAGGAAACGCTTCATGGTTTACATATAGGATATCCCTCGTCCAGTAGTGAATGATTTCTGCCATGGCGGCCCCCGAGTCTCCGCGCCCCCATACAGCTGTCCGTCTATTTTTCACTTCATACCCGTCACAATCCGGACACAGGTATACGGAAATCCCCAGACATTCCTTCAAGCCGGGGACATCCGGGAATGCATCCCGGATTCCCGTAGCGAACAGCACACTCTTTCCGGTATAAACGCGGTCTGTCTGCGTCTGGACGATAAATTCTGTGAAAGACTTATGAACATGACCTACCACCTCTTCCACACGCTTAACTCCAAGATTCTCCACCTGTCTCAGCCCCCGCCTTCTCAAGGTTTCCCCGCTGACCCCTTCCGGAAACCCGAGAAGGTTGCTGTATTTCCGGCATGCTGATGATCTTCCTTCACCGGCATCTATGATAAGCACACTCCGCATGTACCTTCCCAGCTGGATAGCTGCCTGAAGACCCGCCGGCCCTCCTCCTATAATAATGCAGTCATAATTCATCATTTCCACACCCGTTCAGCCTTTTCGCTTACCTTTCCCACGTGCGGATGATTTACTCTTTTTTTCTCCGCCCCCTGTCATCGGGCGGCTATCCCCTTTATAATGAGTAAGAGCAATTTTACTATAAGGAAAAAAGGTGTTTACGACTATGAGCTTACTAACAGTAAAGAACCTGAGCCACGGCTTTGGTGACCGTGCGATTTTTGAGGATGTTTCTTTCCGCTTATTAAAAGGAGAGCACATCGGTTTGATCGGGGCCAACGGCGAAGGGAAATCAACGTTTATGAATATCATCACAGGAAAGCTGGAACCGGATGCAGGGTCCATCACATGGTCCAAACGGATCCGGATCGGTTACCTCGATCAGCACGCCGACCTTGCGAAGGGGATGACCATCCGAGACGTACTGAGAACAGCTTTCCAGTATTTATTTGATATGGAGCAGGAAATGAATACCCTCTTTGCGAAAATGGGAGACGCATCACCGGAAGAACTGGAAGCTCTGTTAGAGGAAACAGGAAGCATCCAGGATATGCTGACGAATAATGATTTCTACACCATTGATGCAAAGGTGGATGAAGTCGCCAATGGAATCGGTCTGAATGATATCGGTCTTGACCGGGATGTTCATGACTTGAGCGGAGGCCAGAGGACGAAGGTGCTGCTTGCCAAGCTCCTTCTGGAAAAACCGGATATTCTGCTTCTGGATGAGCCGACCAACTACCTGGATGTCGAGCATATTGAATGGCTGCGAACCTACCTCCAGCAGTATGAGAATGCCTTCATCCTTATTTCCCACGACATTCCCTTTTTGAATAGTGTCGTCAATTTGATCTATCATATGGAAAATCAGGAATTAACCAGGTACCCAGGAGATTATGAGGAATTCCAAAGAGTATATGAAATGAAGAAACAGCAGCTGGAGGCCGCTTATAAAAAGCAGCAGAAAGAAATTGCGAATCTGAAGGATTTCGTCGCGCGTAATAAAGCCAACGCCGCTACGAGTAAAATGGCAATGAGCCGTCAGAAAAAACTTGATAAAATGGATGTCATCGAGCTGGACAAAGAGAAACCAAAACCGAGTTTCCAGTTCAAGCAGGCCCGTACACCAGGAAAATATCTATTTGAAACGAAAGATCTTGTCATCGGCTATGACGAACCCCTTTCCCGTCCTTTGAATTTATCAATGGAACGCGGCCAGAAGATCGCTCTTTCCGGTGCCAACGGAATCGGAAAGACCACTCTGTTGAAAAGTATTCTTGGAGAAATTCAGCCCGTGTCTGGATCCGTGGAACTTGGGGACCATCTGCACATCGGGTACTTTGAACAGGAGCTTACAGATGTAGGAAACCGTACCTGTATCGAGGAAGTATGGGAGGAATTCCGCCACTTCACCCAGTATGAAGTTCGCGCGGCTCTCGCTAAATGCGGCCTGACGAGAAAACATATTGAAAGTAAGGTTCAGGTACTGAGCGGTGGAGAAAAAGCGAAGGTACGCCTTTGCAAGCTGATCAATAAAGAAACCAACCTACTTGTTCTTGACGAACCGACCAATCACCTGGATGTGGACGCAAAAGCTGAGCTGAAAAGAGCCCTCCAAGAGTATAAGGGCAGTGTTCTTCTTATTTCACACGAACCTGAATTTTACCAGGACATTGTGACGGATGTATGGAACTGCGAAGACTGGACGACAAAAGTCTTTTAATGAAAAACCTTGTTATCAGATGCAGCTGCCTCTAAGGGCGGGAGTGGCCCCATGCAGCTGATCAATAAAGCCATGGCTGCATGCACCGCTGCAGCTTTCATGGTCTGATGCTCACAACATTCAAGCTGAAAGCCATGAGGGCAGCAGAAATACAGATATTGCACTAACTTAAAGCCGGGATTCAATCCCGGCCTTTTTATGTCTGCAAGGCAGTCCAACAGCCGGAATCGCTTCCATTATATATTCCAGAATTTTATGATTGACACCCCCTCTTCCACGCTAATAAAATGTGGTAAGAATTTTAGAGAATGCCATGCATTTTCATTTGGAAAAGGAAGGGAGGAACATATATGCTTTACCGTTCAATCGTCTACCTGACCGGTATGCTTATTAACTTTTTCGGTGTCGCTCTGCTCATTAATGCCACGCTGGGAGCCGGATTCTGGACGTCATTTTTCATCGGGGTCTCAGATCACCTCGGCTTCACAGTCGGTTTCTGGTATGGAGCTTTTCAGCTGCTTATCATCTTTATAAATGCGAAGCTTATGAAATCGATGCCGGAAATCCGGGCAGTCATTCCTGTATTCCTGGAAAGCCTGATTTTGGACTTCTGGCTCGAAATCGTCTTCGCAGGGGTCAATTTAACAGCTGCTCCTTTCTTCGTTAAAGTCGTTACACTTCTAGCCGGTGTCGTTATTATCGGTATTGGTGTAGCTATCTATATTCTGCCGGAATTTCCGAGAGCGCCTGTCGATCAGCTTTTCCTTGCGGTCAGTGAACGTTTCCAATTAAGTCTTCAGGCAGGCCAGACGATTGTAGCGGTCATCATGACCTCCCTGGCCTTCCTCATCGGAGGGCCTGTAGGACTTGGAACACTGGCCCCTATGCTGTTTCTCGGGCCCATCATCCAACTGGCCTATACAAGAGTTTATCCGCTTTATCACCGTCTGCCTGCATCAGCAGATAAAGCATATCAGGAAGCACCTTATTAAAAAGATTCACGAGCCTGCAGGGAAACCATGTGTTTCCCTGCAGGCTTTATTCATCCTTTTCTTCACTTCCATGATCAAACCCTGATTTCCCCCAATACAAAAGAAAGACAGCAGCAGCCACAATCATAAGAACGAATGTCATACCAAACAATTCCTCCCCCTCCCCGTTATATACCAATTATTTCAAGTCACCCCATAGATGACAACCCGGCCCTCCATACAAGCACCATTGATAAGCTCTTCAAAGAAGTTCAAGGAATCCCTGAGGAGTTTGATGGAAAGTTCTTCCCTTCGTGCCGAAGAATGTAAGAAGAACTTTTACTCATAGGGCAGTGACTGTCCTATGAAAGACCGGGCAGATAAACCGTCGTCCAGCGCACTTGCCAAGCAGGAACCGGAATCGATCCCTGCCGTGGAGAAGGGCTTCCACGAAGAAATGAATGACGTCCCGAGCGGGGGAACCCTGCTGGAAGACGGTTCATTTGAATTCCAGTCGTGTGCGTTTTCGGATACCGGTACCAGGAAAATCCTGAGAAACAAGCCGATTACTTGATGATTCTGGTTCATGGATGAAACTTGAAAACCCGGGATATCACCGTCTGGGGTGATTCTTTACCATTCGTGTAAAAATGGGCGGTTTTTCTCATCCAGACACGCTTTTATCCTTTCCAGAAAATTGGTCCATGTGACAAGCCTTTCAGCCTCTTCCAAAGTAAAAAAACCAACATCCAGTGCTTCTTCCGTCCTTTTCAATTCTCCCCCTGTCACTTTCCCAATGAAGAGAGCATTGCAGATGGACCGTTCCACGTTCTGGTAAATCCCGCAAAATTGGATCACTTCAATTTTCAACCCACATTCTTCTTCCGCCTCTCTGACAGCAGCTGCCGTTAAGGATTCGCCTTCCTCTACCTGGCCGCCAGGGATTTCCCAGCCCCGCTTCGGTCCCTGAATCAATACAAATTTCCCTGTTTCATTCAGGATGACCGTCGCTGCAGATAAAATATGCTTCGGTGCCATTGATTCCCACATCCTTGTATATAAAGTATGTTCTCCTGCTCATGCTGTCGTTCAACTGGAAGTATGAATCACCAGGTGATAGGCAGGATGCGGTGTTCTTCCACATAGGAGATCAGACTTTTTATAACATCTTCAGCTGATCCACCTCTGCTTAACCTTGGACTCTGCCCGGCCCAGAGGGACATGTATTCCGGATTCCTGTCTGCGGCTGAAGCCTGCCTGATCGTTTTCGTCATCTGATTTTGTAAGGGGTAAGGGAGGATATCCTTGTGATTACTCAATGATCTGGTGAAATTGTTCCGGATGCCGCGTGCTGGTTTTCCGCTGAAGGCATTCGTTAGTGTCATTTCGTCTTCCCTGGCTGTTTGAATCATCTGTTTATGTAAATCATGCGCTCCACTTTCCCGGCTGGTAACAAAGGCAGTCCCCATCTGGACCCCTTCCGCTCCAAGGGAAAGAGCAGCTGAAAATCCACGTCCATCCATAATTCCACCCGCTCCGATGACCGGGATTTTTACGGCATCAACAACTTGGGGAATTAAGGAAAAGAGTCCAATCATACTTTTATCATAGCTCTGCAGGAACGATCCGCGGTGACCGCCGGCTTCACTTCCTTGAGCGACAACGATGTCCAGCCCTTTCATTTCATTCAGCACAGCTTCTTCGACCGTAGTGGCTGTACCTATCGTGACGACACCCGATTGTTTCAATGCCTTCATCACCCGCCCCGAAGGCAGGCCGAACGTAAAACTCACCACTGGAACCTTCTCTTCTAAAACAACATGGATCTGCTGTTCAAATAATTCCACATCAAGGGACGGATCCTGACGTTCATGTATGGCCAATTTATCATAGTAGGGGGCTAAAACCTCATGAGCCGCTGTTATCTCTTCCCCGCTTGCTTCCGGATATTCCGGCACAAACAGGTTCACAGCAAATGAAGCATTGGTTCTTCCCTTGATATCCCTAATGACAGACCTCATTTCCTCAGGGAGCATATATCCGCCGCCAAGCGTTCCAAGACCTCCATGAGTGGATACTTCTGCTACAAGGGAGGGGGATGTCACTCCTCCTGCCATGCCGGCTTGAACAATCGGGTATTTGATCGCAAGCTTTTTCACCAACCGATTTTGTTTATCCATTTATCAGTCCTCCCAGCATATTTCTTTGTCAGGCGTATCAACATTGACAGATCATCATCAGATTACCATCCGGATCTTTGAAATGGAAAAAGTGGTTGTGCTGGATTTCTGTCACTACATTGAAATCGTGAGACTTCATAAAATCATAGGCCGCATCAATATCAGGGGTATTCAAATGAAAAACAGGCATATCAAATGTTTTTCCCGGTTTATAAATCCGACTGTCTAAAACGGCTCCGGTTCCCTTCATCGGCAGGATGTATAAGTGTCCATGGACGATTTCACCATCGCCGGGAACTCCAAGAAGGTGACAATACCAATCTCTCGCTTTTTCTATATCACTTACAGGAATAAAAACGGTTCCAATTTCATTACGCACAGGAGTGGTCATAGTCATTCCTCCTCTGTTTCTCACGGGATGTTCAACGATAAAGTGCGTCTGTAGCAAGAATGCTGTATAAATAGGAATCTCTCCAGCCTTGATTCAGTTTCAAATGTCCTCTCATCCGCCCTTCCTTTTCCATCCCGTTCTTTTCCAAAACACGGATGGCTGCGGCATTGCGCGGGTCACAGACAGCTTCAACTCTATGAAGAGCCAATTGCTGAAACCCGTAGGAAATCATCTGCTCAGCAGCTTGTGTTGCGATGCCGCGCCCCCAATACCCTGGGTGGATGACATAAGATATCCGGCCGATTTCATTTTCCTGATCCAACACATTGATTTCAGAAGTACCGATGAGATGCCCTTCCTCCACATCCGCCAGACCCCACACATATCTCGTTCGATTCTCAGCATTTGTATCCGTCAGCACCTGCTCTATGTAAAGCTTCGTTTCCCTCTCGGAATTCGGTCCCCATGCCTGAAAACGACAGACGTCAGAAATAGACGCATAACTGTGGACCGCTTCCCAGTCCTCTGAAGTAATCTCCCTCATAAAGAAGTTCATTGCTGTTTTCATTCGCCTGCTCCTTCCATTGGTCATACTCTTTCTTTTATCTCTTAATTCTCTCTACAGACATAAAAATCCTTTTCCTAACAGAAAAAAGCACAATTCGGGAATAAACGGCTTTGTTTTTTCTATTATTCTTTTCAAATCTCAGAGTGTAATGGTTCATGCAGGGCTTTCCTTCAGGCCCCGTGGAGACCGACCACCTTAAGGTTTCAATCTCATCTGCTGCAGCAGTCGAGTCTTCCCTTTTCCATTCAATCCCATAAAGATCCTAATGATACCCCTGTTTTGTCCATTCTTCACTGCTTGGATTTCCTCCATGGTCCCTTTCCTGAACCTTGATGCGCGTCTCCCCCTTATCTGAGTACATGCAAACATAAATACCTGCCATCCCATGCTCCGGGATGACAGGTATTGTTGGCATGAAATATCGGCGTCTGTTATCGTTCTGTCTTTGGAATGTCTCCATAGGCTTCTTCATTTATTTCATATACTTCCCCGGAGGCGACACTTGTTAGAATTCCATACATACCCATTTCCACAGCCTTAACGAACTGCCCCCGTTTTTTCTGACCATAACTCTGTGTCTGTCCTGTAACCTCAAACAATACTGTGCCACTCCCATTTAGTGCGAATGAACCCAGCGCCGTTCCAGGAAGATCCAGATCCTGAGGGTAAAGCGATATATGATCAAAGGGGGAATTCCCTCGGGTCTGTAGAGCACGGTAAGCAGCTACATTCAACTGTTTAGAGAATTCTCCGTCGTACGTATCGGCATATTCCGCGTATTTTTGACCTGCTTCTGAAGCCGGATCAGGCACAAAATTTCCAGAGAGTGATAACGTTACTTTATCTTCAGTACCTTCCACAAAGTATTCCCCCTGGTGATGAAGATCGATAAATACATCCACCTCACCAAATTCATCCATCAACTCTTGATAAACATCTCGTATCGTTTGAGCTTCAGGTGTTATATACCATCCCGGTTTGGAAGAAGCCCCCGGAAAATCCTCAGGCGATGGCTCATAGTTTAAATCAGGATTAAAGTCCCGGTTTACGTCAAAACCCGGATTCGATTTGTAATCCCAGTATTGATTTGTATATGTATAGTAATTCCATGAAGGGGATGCACCATTAAGCTGAGGGAAATCTTCCACTACTTCATGCCAGGAAAGATCGTTCCCCCGTCGATTAAGCTCCGAAGCGTCTGGGTTCACCATCGGCATAGCTACAATGGTTACTTCATTGAGGATGGATTGAATTTCCTTGGAACCATTAGACCCCAGCTGCTGAAGCATATTCAACAAAGCTGTTGTTCCTGTCTTTTCATTTCCATGGATTTCACTTTGAACAAGGATAACCTTTTCCCCATGTCCTACACGAGCGGTATAAATCTCCCTGCCCGAATTAGAATAACCAGCAGTATGCACATCCACTCGTCCTTGACTGCTTTTCTCTATCCGGTCGAGGGTCCGGCTCAGTTCTTCATGACTGATAAACCCTTCTACGGAATACGTCTGATTCACCGGCGTACCCGGATTGGTATCCGCTGATACAGCCGGAACTGGAGTAAGGAGCCCCGCCGAGAGAAGGACAGCCCCACAAGCAGCCGACAGCGCTTTTTTGTTCTTCATATAAAAAACCTCCTTTGTTTAGACAGCCTTTCCCTACTGGATTTCTCTTTTCACATGAATTCACCTTCCCAAAAAGGTAAAACGCCCCTTTTGTACCATATATCTACAGAAAGAAGGTTCCTTTAACCTATACACTGGTCTCTGACTGATATACACATTAAAAAAAAGAGATGCACTTCTGCATCTCTTTCAAATGACCCGTTATTGTCCTTCTTTTCTATGGATTCGTGGATATGCTTTGAATAATAGGTCTGCTGCTCCAATTTTTGTTCTATCATATTCGTGATGGACCACAGCGATAAAATAATAACCCCGACAACTATAAGAATGCTGTCCCTTTTTTTTCAGATATCCGATATCAATTATTGATAATTAATCACTGCAGGGTTAGGGTCCAGACGCAGCACCTCTTCGGCACTCATAACCGGCTCATCTTTCTTATAAAAGACTTTGAATCCACCGTACTGAACCGCTTCATTCCTCACAAATTTCCGGTATAGAGACATTTTTGTTGCGGAAGCTCCCCAGCCGTCATAGTTCAGGACCACTTCAACGTTATCCGTCGGCGTGATGGCTTCCTTATTTGTCAACGCTTCGTCCATGAACTGGTGGACAAGGATCATTTTATCCGGCAGATCGTTTTCCTCCACCATCCGGGATAAATAGTCCACCGCCTGCTGGACTTCTGCGCCATCAACCTGCCCAAGGTTCACTCCGGGCGTTTCGCCTTCAGCGACATGAAATTCTGTATCGATGGCAAGATGGACATATGGAAGCTTCAGCCATTTCTCCAACAGCTTAACTTGATCCATGACAGAATCTGTTCCCAGCTGAACATCGAGCATCAGTAAAGCATCATTCTCCTTGGCGAGTTCGGCGTATCGGTCGATGTCTTCCGGCGAAGTGCGGTGATAATATTCCCCTTCCGGACCAGGGGTGCGCTGCGCGACCGTACTGATCAGCTCGATCATCGGTACAGCTGATCGTTCAGGGTCAGCGTTGGAGTAAGCCTGTGTCTGCTTTTTCAGTTTCTCCATTAAGGCCTCAGGCTCCATTTCCCCAAGAATCCCCATATTTTCAGAATCCGGATGACCATAATAAGCAACAATTCTATGATCCTTTAAAGGACCCGATGCTGCATCTTCAGCGCCTTTTACGAGCGTCTCCCCAACCGGCACCATCCGAGTCCGATCACCACCATGCGCTTCTTCGGACGGCATCTTTTTCAATGCTTCTTCAGATAATCCCTCTTTTAGAGGGGCAGCTGAATCATCCGGCTGTACCGCTTTGAATGGCTGTTGAGTACTTCCGGAATCAGAAGCAGCAGATTCCGCTTCCTCATTATCCTTCGTTTCTTCTTCCGTATCTTTTGTATTTTCCTTTTGATCCGAAGACGTTTCCTGCGAGCATGCGGCTGAGAATATTCCCAGCAGCAACATAACTAGAATTAATGTGAACTTTCTCATGCAGTCACTTCCTATGTAGTAATTTCCGCTTTCCTGCCTGAAGGAAAACTTCCTACATTTTAACATAAGCGGTTGGATGAATTGATAGGTAGAAACGATTAGATTACTCAAGTCTGCCTGCGATCCCTTCTCCTAAAAAGGTTGAGAGGGAAAAATGCCGGTCTGTCCGGCGTACGGGCATCGATGAACAGATAAGTGCCCTGAGGGCGGGACGGAAAAACAAAAGCACGACCCCTATCATGCTTTGAAGAACTTAAGACAAGTCATCCCCTCTTCCATGGTCCTGCTGAACGGATTCAAGCCTCCACCTGTCTCTTCCTTATAACCTTGACCACGGTTTCGATGAACGCTCTCAGGACCTTCTTCACTTATGTAAACAAACAGCCATAAAAAAACCGCCGAAAGTCGGCGGTTTCACTGTACCTTTTCCAATTTATGAACTTCACGTGAGGAGGTAAGATCCTTTGTCGCTTCACGATAAGCCTGATAATGATCAGAATCGATATGCGCCTGCAGCGCCTCCTGATCCTTCCACGTTTCATAAAAAACGAAAACAGAAGAATCATCAAGGGAGCGGTGAAGGACGTAATCGATACAACCTGCTTCATTCCGGGAAGGCTCGATGACTTTCTTCAACTCATGAAACAGTTCCTCTTCGCTTCCTTCTTTCGCTGTTAGAAATGCATTAATCGTAATCATATCTATTCTCCTTTTTTGACAGCCGGATCCGGCCGGTGTCTTTCTCTCCGCTATTTCATTTTACAAAATTTCTTTCCTTGAGAGAAACCATCCGCTCACCGCCTTTTATTCTTCGCAGGAGCGGGCATTTCTATTCCAGATTTACCGCTGTCTTTAATAAAAGGGATGCCAACTCCCCCAAGCACCATTTGGAGAAAAGTTATTAACAGGTCCGGATCAGGCAGTTTCCTGCTGAACTCGGATTGGTGTATGAAGAAAGGCTCCGCCCCTTATTTCCGCTGCTTTCTACAGCCTGCTTTCCTTATAAGAGAGGCTGCAGGAAGTCAATCGGCTGCGTGCTGGTTTTTACTTGTGAGGGTGAAGAATAGAACAGCCCCAATAAAGGATGTGCTGAATAAAATCAACCCCATCGGAACGGCGGATGTTTCATCCAGTCCGACCAGCGGCGAAACAACAGCTCCAAACAACAGCGGGAGCATACCAAGTACCGCACTGGCGCTTCCCGCCCGATGTCCCTGATGCTCCATGGCAAGAGTAAAGGTACTCGTTAAAACCATTCCCATCGCTGTCATATAGATGAAGATCGGAATGACAATGGAGTACAGCGGCCCTTCCATCAAAGTCATAACCAGTAGAAAACCTGTAGCCGTCACCGCCGTCAATACAGCTGTGCGAAGCAGGCTCCGCTCATGGATAATCCCGCCAAGCCGGCCGATTAAAAAGCTGCCGGTGATGATGGCCAGGCCGTTTATCCCAAACAACACACTGAACACTTGCGGCGACACCTGATATATGCCCTGATACACAAACGGTGTCCCGGATACATAAGCAAAGCTCCCCCCATGGACGAAGCCGATCGTTAACGCATAGCCAATGAACGAACGATCCTTCAGCAAACGTCCAATCGTCAGGATGGATTCCTTAACAGAGCTTGGGATCCTTCTCTCCTCTGGTAAGGTTTCCGGCATTTTCCCAATAACCGTGAACACGATGGCCGCCCCCACGATACTCAGGAAAAAGAAAATCGTTTCCCAAGTAGAAAATGGAAGCAGTAAAATAGCGCCCCCGGTCATAGGCGCAATCATTGGAGCTGTAGCATTAATCACCATCAACAGCGCAAAAAACTTCGTCAGTTCTCTTCCTGTAAAAACATCGCGTACAACCGCTCGTGAGAGAACGATACCAGCAGAAGCTGTAAAGCCCTGAAGGAACCGAGCCATCACAAGTACAATAATATTCGGAGCGAGTGCACATAAAAGCGACGCGATAGAAAACAATGAAAGAAATATAATTAATGGCTTCTTTCTGCCCTGGGCATCACTGATCGGGCCGACAACAATCTGTCCAACGGCAAGGCCGATCAGACAGGCCGTCAGACTGAGCTGGACCAGAGATGCACTCGTATTTAAATCCGACGCGATCGCCGGAAAGCTCGGCAGATACATATCAATATTCAGCGGCCCAAGGATGCCGAGCATCCCAAGCAGAAACGCCAGTCCGATTCTTTCTTTTCCTGTTGGGTTTTGTAACATAGTTCGAACACCTTCCTCTTTTCTCTCTATCTGTAAACAATCCCTGCTATATATCCCTCAAACCTTAAGATGTTAAACTACGATTTTATCCCTGTTCGCAGAAAAAGTCTATGTTTTTCTATAGATTCCCTGTGTTCTCACACAAACCAATAAAAGAAAGACAGCAGGATTTTATCCACCACGGACGGAGTGCTCAAATGAACAAGCATCCATGTAAAAAAGCTGCCGAAAACGTTCACGGCAGCTGGAGGACCTGCTTTCCACAGGTTTCTTCTTTCCTTATAGTGATTTCATTTCTGAATGGGTCCGATCCGGCTGCGTTTCATAGGAACGCCCAAATAACTGAGAAGGATTTTTCGTAAACATTCGATCCAATTGATCTCTGGTTACCGAGCCTTCTTCCAGAAGCCCCGGGATAATGTGTTGAAATAAATAGTCCGGCTGCCAATTTTTCAGCAGCTCTTTAAGAGGATCAGGCATAACCGGCTCCCTGCCCCACCAGACATTGACTGTATCATGGGAAAGAAACAGCTGGTCTTCATACCCGGACCCAAGCAGAGCCTTTAACACTGCCGTACGCTGCTCATCTGTCGGGGCGCCGACTATTCCCTGGAGACCCCAGCGATCCATGGCAAGGTAGACTCCGTGCTTCAGCACCCGCAGGTGTTCCGTAATATCTGTCGTTCCACACATATGACCGATCACAACTTTTCCAGGGTCAGCTCCTTCTTCAATGAGAAAAGCTGCCTGCTCCGGCCCCATTGTTCCTTCCTGCGTATGAGTTAAAAGAACAATGCCGGTTTCTTTCTGCACCCGCACCGCAGCCCGGAAAAACATCCGCTCATAATCAGTAATGTCTGCTTTACTTGAAGCGAGCTTGATAATTCCCGGTTTAATACCGGTCCCTTCTATACCTTCAGTTATTTCTGCTTTGAATAATTGATAGATTTCCTCTTCCGCTGTTCCAAGCTGCTGACGGAATTTAAAATACGGCGTTGCACCTTCCCCTTCATAGTAATAACCAGTGGCACAAATGATGTTCAAGCCGCTCGCTTCAGAAACTGCACGCAGGAGTTCAACATGACGTCCGCATTCATTTGGTGTTGGGTCGACAACTGTTTCAACACCCTGTTTCTTAATCAATGCGGCTGCTTTTAATCCCTGCTGCTTCTTCTCTTCAAAATCAAACCCACCAAGGGTCATATCCCCTTGAAAACCTGGATAGCCAAAGAAAAAGTGTTCATGAATCAATGTTTTCCCAAGCTCGTCTGCCTTGACCGGTCCTGTCACAGTTTCAACGTACTGCATGACCTTCTCCTCCTTTTTATACCTACCAGTCAGTATGTGATAACCAAAAAATAACCTTATCATAAGGATAAGGTTATTAATCAGAATATTCAATGCTTTCTTCTCACAGATGGCCGGGAGCTTCAGCATAAGATTTCAAAGCTTCTTCAAATCGATCCCAAAACGAATGTTGATGAAGATGGACAGCAAAATGAACATTCGGAGGTTTTTTCGTAACCCCAAGGAGATCGACACTCGTCATGCCTTTCGTATATTCTCCTTTGGTCTCTATATCCACATGGACATGTTTGAATTCAAAAAGGTCTGGATTCATGAGATACATAGCTGTACAAGCATCGTGAATCGGCCCTGCTTCAAAATTGAATACATCCTTATAGGTTTTCGAAAAGAATTCCAGCAGCTCAAAAACGAAATGGGCTACAGGATGATCAACAGCAGCCACTCTGTCCATGACTTCTCTGTCTGCAAGCGCCAGGTGCGTTACATCAAGGCCGAACATTGCAATTGGAACACCGCTCTCAAATACAACCTCAGCGGCTTCAGCATCCACCCATATGTTGAATTCAGCGGCCGGGGTCCAGTTGCCGAACGTTCCTCCCCCCATCAGAACGATTTCTTCAACGTTTTCTTTTATCTTTGGTTCCTTCATAAGAGCAAGAGCGATGTTCGTCAAAGGACCTGTCGGAACTAATGTTATTTTCTGTTCAGATTCCAATACCTTCTCAATAATCAGATCGACGGCGTGTTGATCGACAGGCTTTCTTACCGGGACAGACGGAAGTTCAGGCCCGTCCAGTCCAGATTCACCGTGGAAATCCCCAGCCGTTACCTTTTTTCCAAGCAGGGGCTTTTCCGCCCCCATCGCTACCGGTACATCCAGCCCTATCATTTCACACACATTCAAAGCATTATATGTACATTTTTCCAAATCGATATTTCCTGCTACCGTTGTAATGGCTTCGATTTGCAGCGGACTTTCTTTGGATGCTGCCAAAATTATTGATATCGCATCATCATGACCGGGATCACAGTCTAAAATGACTTTCCTTTTCACGATAACCACCTCCACGCCTGTTGTTATGAATCAATGGAATAATTCGGATCCTTCTTGTCTGTTATAAGCATATGCCCGGGAGCATGGGTGATCATGATGGATGGACGCGCCTGCAGGGCAGCATTCTGCGGCGTCACCCCACATGCCCAGAACAAAGGTGTCATTTCATCGGTATCAAAGGTGACCGCCTCCCCGTAGTCCGGCTTTTGAAGATCAGTGATGCCAATTTCCTCCGGAGCACCGGCATGGACGGGTTCCCCATGGGAAGATTCGAAATCATGGGAGATCGCAAGAGCCTGATCGACTAAATGATTGGGAACAGCCCGCATGCTCACCACCATATTCCCTTTGAAAATACCCGCTTCTTGTAACGGAATGTTCGTATCAAACATGGGAACCACTTTGTTCTGCTCCTGGTGCAGCAGCGGAATTCCTCCGTCCAAAAGCGCTTTTTCAAAGGTAAAGGAACAGCCGATTAAAAACGTCACAAAATCGTCCTGCCAGACGTCATTCAAATGCAGAACTTCTTCTGAAAAGCTTCCGTTTCTATAAATACGGTAGCGTGGCAGATCGGTTCGAATATCTGCATCAGCCGCAGCCGGCCTGGACATACCCGCTTCCATCACTTCGACGATGGGACACGGTTTTGGGTTTCTCATACAGAATAAAAGAAAATCAAACGCATAGGCTTTCGGGAGTGTGACCATGTTGGTCTGTATGTATTGTTCACACAACCCCGAGGTTGTTCCCGTCATCTCCTGCCGGCGGATTTTCATTCGTGTTTCCAATGGATTCATACCAACACCCTCTCTCATCTATAGTTCCATTATAACGGAAACTGTCGAACTTTTTAAATCATTCTTAAGATTATGAGGTGAGGTCTGGTTATATAAAAAACCGGGAGAGGGCCCCCGGTTTTTTATCCCTTTATGTTATAAAGTCTGCCAGAAAGTTGAAAAAGGCGAGCCAGGCTAATGAAGCAGCACTCATAGCCAGTACAAAAATGGATAAGATGGGGTGGAAGCCTTTTTTATACTGTGCCTGAAAAATAAACAGGGCGGATACTACTATGCCCGCTGTAAAAGTAACACCGAACAACAGACTGATCCATCCTTCAAATGTGAAATCATACCGGAATATGATGGTAAGCATGTATAGAATATCTATAGCACCCAGAATAATTAAAAGAACTCTCTTCATCAGTAATCCTCCAATTTTCATCTGTAGTACTTCATCCTTTGCCTTTTTATAAAGAGAATAAACGTACGAATGTTCGCCGGAAGCACATAAGACAATCACCTGATTCCTCAGGTGATTGGGCTGTAGAAAACGTGAGATAACCAATTAGAGCTGCCCTTTCGTCGTGTGTAGGGTCACTTTCCACTTATCGATGGATGAATGCCGCGGGCACGCCCTCAGCGGACTTGGTCAGGAAGGTCACCTGCCCAAGTGGATCTTCGGCCCGTGCTGTTCCCGCAGGCATTACCACCGAACGCTCCTCGTGCCGACGTTAGAATAGATAGAAGAGAGTTTGTGCACGAAGCAGGTTCGCAGATTAAAAAGAACAGCATGGGCGGCGCTGCTGCCGCTTGCGTGGAAAAGAAAAAGGGAAAGCACAGGCGCTGATGACGGCTGCCTGTCGGAATATGAAAAAGACTGCCCTCCATCCAGCAAGGGTGAGCTGGGTAAAGGAGGGGCTTTTCGATTTTAAAAAATTCCCAAGGAGCGGTGCCCCTTTCACTGCTGCGGAAGAACGAGTGGCCCGGGATCGCCGAGCGTGGGTTTTGCGAGGAAGCTCGGGCGCTCGTCCGCGGAAAGGGAAGGGGCTTTCGCTCCTGGCGGTAAGAAAAAAGCTTGTAAAGAAACAGAGGGTTTCTCTACAAGCTGAGCACCTGATTCCTCAGGTGCTTTTCTCTTATAATAAAAACATGCCGGCAATACTGGCTGACAGGAAGTTGGCCAGCGTAGCAGCAAGAACAGCTTTAAGACCAAGATTGGCCACGTCTTTCCGCCTGTCAGGCGCAAGCCCTCCTAAAGCTCCAATCTGTACACCGATCCCGGACAAGCTTCCGAAACCGGTCAAGGCAAAGGTCGTCACGATTTCTGCCTTTGCGCTTAATTCGTCTTTCGCTTCACCAAGGCTTGAGAAAGCTACAAACTCATTGGCCATAATCTTCTCTCCGATAAAGCCGGCAGATCGTACAGCTTCTTCCCAGGGAACACCAATGACAAAAGCCAGTGGTGACAATACATACCCAAGCAGCTGCTGGATGGTGATGGAGAAGCCGAATAAACTGCCGAACCAGCTGACCATTCCGTTCATCAGGGCGAGAAGGGCGATAAAGGACAGCAGGATAGCTCCTATGTTCAAAGCGAGCCGCAGACCGGTCACAGCTCCATTGGCCACTGCATCAAACACGTTGGACGTATCACTGTCATCGGGGTTGACATCAGCAAATTCCTCAACGCGCGGTTCGGTCTCAGGCATAAACAATTTAGCCATCACAAGGGCTGCCGGTGCAGCCATAAAGGATGCGGCAAGCAGATACTCTACGTTAATGCCGAGAAGTGTATACCCCACAAGTGTTGAGCCGGCAATCGAAGTAAACCCACCAGTCATAACAGCAAATAACTCTGACTTCGATATCTTAGATATGAATGGACGGATCAATAATGGCGCCTCTGTCTGCCCGACGAATATGTTTCCTGCCGCATTGATGCTTTCCACCTTCGTCGTACCGAGGACTTTGGATAGGAAGCCCCCGATCAGCTTAATCACAACCTGCATAATGCCCAGGTGATACAGGACCGCGATCAGGGAACTGAAGAAGATAATGGTCGGCAGAACTTGAAAGGCAAATAACATACCCATCCCTTCCTGGTTGATCAAAGGCCCATAAAGAAAACCGATGCCTTCTTCTGTATATCCGATTAATTTACTAACCCCGGCCGACATGGCTCCAAGAAGCTTCTGCCCGCCGCTCGTTGCAAAAACTAAAAAGGCGAAAGATACTTGGAGCAAAAGCCCCGCAGCCACTGTTCTCCACCGGATCGCCTTCCGGTTTGTTGAAAATAACAAAGCCAGAATGAAGACGATAGTCACTCCGCCTAATCCCCATAAGATGTTTGTCATGTTGAATCCCCTCTTCCTTTTCCACTGGTTCATTTACTGCCGTTTCGAACTAAAGGATAAATGATACCAGTTGAAAAAAAGTGCCGCAATAGGTTTATAACAAGTAAGAATTGTCCGATAATGCAAAAAAAATGGACCCCTGTAATGGGATCCATTTTCATTAAGAAGCTTCCTCTTCATAGGTTTTGTTCAGATCACGTCCGGACAGGATCCAGCCCCCGACAGCGACCCCGAGTAAAACGGTCCAGAAGATCACCGTCCATACGAGACCGTGTGCGAAATGTTCATTTAATACACCGACATCCTGGTGAGATAACGTAATAACCGCAAGCTTCACCCCGACCCATGCCACAATAAGATAAGCCGTCGTTTCCAGACTTGGACGGGTTTCTAAAAGCTTTACGAACCACGTTGCAGCAAATTTAATCAGGATCAAACCGGCAATACCTGCTGTTATAACCACAATGAATTTTCCACCATCCATACCACCGATCAACGGAAGTGGTGAATCCGGAAGAGCGAGGGCCAGCGCTACAGCTGCAAGGATGGAGTCAATGGCAAACACAAGGTCGGCAAACCCGATTTTAATCACTGTCGGCCAGAAGCCCCTTCCTTTTCCTTCCTGAGATCCTTCCTCGTCGTTCTCCCTTGTTAAAATGTTTTTTAAGCCAAGGTAGATCAAGTAAGCTGCCCCAAGCGCCTGCACCTGCCAGACAGTGGCGATGAAGGATATCGCAAATAACGCACTGAATCGAAAAACAAACGCACCGATGATTCCATAATTGATCGCCCGTTTCTTCTGATCCTCCGGCAGATGTTTAGCAATGACCGCAAGGACCAGAGCGTTATCCGCTGATAAAAGCCCCTCCAAGCCGATTAAGATTAAGAGTGTCCACCCGTATTCAATCCAGATTGATTCCATGTTTTTTCCCCTTCCTGATGATCGCTCCTGTATGTATGACAGAAGCGCACAAAAAGACCTTTACCTCGATTGGTAAAGGTCCTGCCGGCAGCATGAATGCCGCCGGTAAAGCCGCAATCTCCAACCTTTGAAATGACGACTTTACTATGTAACCCATTTCCCTTTATAACTACTAAAACTATAGCAGAATGGTAGAGAAGCGGTCAATCCAGTAGAAAAGCTATACCCGGCATAAAGAGGCGTTCCCATGAAGCTCCTTGTTCACTTCTTTGGCGATCATGATAGAAATCCTCTCCTGCGATTCTTCTGTCAAACCAGCGATGTGAGGAGTCAACGTCACATGGGGAGCCTGCAGAAGAGGATTTTCAGGATGGATGGGTTCATTTTCCAGCACATCCAGAAAGGCGCCCGCCAAACGCCTGTCCTGCAAAGCTTCAGCCAGATCCGTCTCTTTGACGATACCACCGCGGGCGGTATTGATGAGGCATGCAGAAGGTTTCATCAACCCGATGGCTTTCCGGTCAATCAAATGCTTTGTTGCCGTGTTTAATGGAACATGAATAGACAGGAAATCCGATTCTCCCAGCACGTCGTACCATTCTTTTTTCACAATGCCTGTTTCATCGATCATATAATCGTATTCTGTACGAAATGGATCGTATCCGATCACGTTCATGCCGAAAGCTTTTGCCCGTTTTGCTGTCCGGTGCGAAATTTCTCCAAGACCGATCAAACCGAGTGTCTTTCCGTTGATTTCATATCCGGTATGGACCCTGCGCTCCCATTTCCCTTCAGCCACCCCTTTATGGGCTTCATGAAGGGGGCGGCGGAAACTAAGAACCGCCTGCATGACATACTCCGCTACCGAAACCGCATTGGCATTTCTGGCCGAGATGACAGCCACTCCTCTTTTTTCCGTTTCATCCAGATCAATATTGTCCAGCCCTACGCCTAAGCGGCCGATGACTTTAAGGTTTGGTGCGTGATTCAGCAGTTCCTCATCCACCTGTGTCTGGTTCCGGACAATTAAAGCCTCTGCATCCGGGAGGTGCGCAAGGAATTCCTTTCGATTCGCATACCATTTTTGGTCATAAGCTACGGTATGTCCCTGACGTTCAAGTACCTCAATTCCTTCCGTCCATATCACTTCACTAATTAAGATCTTCACAGCTCTCCACCTCTTTCCAACGTTAACTAAATTAAAACATGTTGTCGAAAAAGGGACAAAGCATGACGATTCATTTATAGAAATTGAAGGAAGAGCAGGACAGCGTTTTGAAGCACGAAAAACCCAAGCAGAAACCAGCTGTACCGATCGAAGGTGCCTGGAAGAATGGAATACCCTTCTTCGTCTTCTACATGGTTTTCCCTTTTCAAAGCTTTGATCTGTCCGGCTACCGTATACCTCGTTTTACTTGAAGGAGGGAGGAAACAGCTGATTACATATCCTACAGCAAAACTACTGATGAAACCGATCGGGTAGTTCCAAAGCCAGTTGACGATATCAAGAGAGGCACTCCAGGTCGTGATCACAATCCCTACGATAAACCCGGAGGCTGCTCCATAATCGTGGCCACGTGTGGTGAACATGCCAAGAAAAAACAGGGCGAGCATCGGACCGGAAAAATAGGATAGATAGCTGCCCACCACTTCAAGGATGGATGCGGTCGTACCTGCAAAAGCCAGCAGAGTAAAACCAATAAGAAGGAGGCCGAATACGACAGTGAATGTCATCGATACCTTCAATCCAGCTTCTTCCCTGGTAAAAAACTTTTCATAAACATCCTTCACAAAAACCGTGGTGACAGAATTCAGGACCGAATCGATACTGGACATCGCTGCGGCAAAAACACCAGCAATGATCAATCCAAGAATACCCACGGGAATTTGTCCAGCTATAAATTCAATCATTACTTCATTCGAGTTCCTAAATGATTGTCCATCAAAAGATATAAACAACAAAACGCCGATTATCATAAAGGCGAAATACGTCACATTCATAATCACACCACTGAAACACAGGGACTTTTTGACTTCCTGGATAGATTTCGCTGCAAACATCCGCTGTGTCTGGGTTTGATCGGCCGCATAATACTTCAACCATAAAAAACCGCCCCCGATCAATGCTGCCCACCCACCGTTCTCAAGCTTAAAATCCAATGAAAAATCCAGGGAATCCAGTTTCCCAGCCGCTTCAGCCGTATGATAAGACTCCATAAAGTCCAGTTGAAGTTCAGACAAAATAATGAAGAAAGAAACAGCAAGCCCACCCCACAGGACAACCATCTGAACCGCATCTGTCCAGATAACCGCTTTGATACCGCCTAACAGCGTATAAACAATAGAAATCAAAACGACGAGGGGTACGACTGCAAACAAAGACCACCCTGTAAACGTAGTGATGATCAGTGACGGGATAAACAGAAATGACCCAACCTGGATAAGGTTTGAGGCTGTAAATCCAATCACGGCGAGCATACGGCTCCATCCTCCAAGTCTTAACTCTATGTATTCATAAATACTCGTTACATCCAGATTATAAAAAAATGGAAGAAAGACAGATAAAGTAACTATCATTACAAGAGGGATGCTGTAGTTAAGCATAAAAGCAATTAATCCCGACTCATATCCCCAGCCGGTTCCTCCGATAAAACCGTTGGCACTTACAGTTGTAGCTGCGATCGAAAGCGCAATCGGAAGGGTAGCCACCGACCTGCCTCCAATAAAATAATCTTTCTGGCTTTTATTGTTTCTCCCAAGCTTCCAGCCAAGCCAAACCAACCCGGCAAGATAAATCACCACAATACTTACATCCAAACCATGCATAACAAACTCCATCCCCTCAGGCACATACAATTCCTGCTTCATATCCCAACAAATACCACATAGAAGCAGGTAACCCTTCTTTAACACGCTCTATCAGAATTGAAACGATTCCTGACCCATCCAGGGAAAGGGAACGCACATTCGGTTATTTAGCCCTCTTTCCTAAGGCTCAGAAAAATACGGGTCCGATCATGAACCGGGCCGAAAGACTCTGTCAATCCACAATAAAAAAACTGCAGCATCACTCGTGATGCTGCAGCTATATGAAAAATAATGGGGACCTTGTCATATAAGACCGCCCCATACACCAAGTTTTCAAAAAGTGAAACCCAGAAAAACTCTTCAATTACCTGAAGGAATCCGCCACATGTATAAGGTCGTCTTTAGATAAACCTTCCAAGTGACCTTCAAGTTTATAGGTAATCGATGCTACCGTCCATTTCAAATACTGTCTGTATTTATCAACAGCATATTGTGCGGTAAGGTCACCAACCGACAGATCTTCCGTTTTCTTTCCCTCAAGAAGGAGATCTCCGCCCTTCATAGTGGTCAAAGTCAAGGATTCACCCGTTTCCCCATGAAAAACAAAGGTTAGCCGCTTGTCTTTCTGCTCCTTTGTTCCGGGCTTTATCTCGACCCCGTCCACTTCAAAAGGCATAACCTCAGGATATTGAGGTTGATAAGCTTCATCAGAAGCCCGTTCCTCCAAAGTGGAGTGATCATATTCATAGAAACCGTCAGCTGTTTCTTTAACTGTATCGAATGCATGAACAAGAGCTTGTCCCTCAGTAAAGTAAATCCTTGTAATTTCCCCGTCTTCGTTCGTATTTACCCTTCCCCGAACCTCTGCCGTTTCCCCATTACTAACATTCACCTGGTAATCAAAAATATAATCGGTTTGAACGTCACTCTGCTGAATATCCCTATTCTCCACTTCCATCTTCACATTACTGCGAAACGCTCTTTGATGATAGCTGGTCAGCAGGTTGGTTTTCATCGCCCGATTCATATAGTCCTCCGTAAAGTAGGGTTTAAACTTATCTGTGTAATACGTGTTAATCTCGTCATAACGGCCGTTTTCATAATGCTCCTTTACTTCTTCCCCGGGCCCTGAGAACAGGTGGGTCAGTACTTGATCAATATCATCCTTCGTTGTGCTTTTTTCTTCCGAAAGGTCTCCGGATGACTGGGAAGACGCACAGCCTGCAGTTACGAACACCACGACAAAGATAAATATTAATTTTTTGATCATGAAACAACCTCCAGATAGCTTTCTTTCCTATTTTTACGACTTTCGCAGGCTATTTGTTTCAATTCTAGTAAATTATTCCTTATTTAAGATGGTATGAAACCGATCTGAATAAAAGTTCAACAAAAAAACAAGGAAGCGGATTGATCCATCCGCTTCCCTGTTTCCCCTTCTATTCATGCTGCTTCTTTCTTCCGAAATGGAAAATTCCAACTAAAATTCCAAGGGCAGTCATACATAAAGCGAGTATAAGTCCTGCCCATGGGCCGACGCCTGCTATGAATGGGACAGAAAGTGCGGTAACAAGACCGCCTCCTAGAAATGGTTCATAAACGAGCTGCTTGTATCCGAAAGCCTCGAAGGCAGGGGATTCATTATCCGGATCGACGATGCGCATTAATAGAAGCCCCGTTGCTGTTACACCCATGGATTGACCAAAATCGCCGATCCCCCGTTCAAACCAATAATTTGGTATAATTTTTGGGGCTAGGAAAATAAAGCTGAAGAGGTTCCATGAAATGCCGGCCACCGCCAAAATTAAGAAGGGCACTAGATAGTCGCCGATTACTTCCAGGGATACTGTAGCGATGGCTGAGATAATTAACAAGTCCAGAGCGAGCCCTTGGATACGGTTCACCATTCTCCGATCAATCAAGTTGTACTTGTCATTTTTATTAAAGAAGATCTGAATAATAATACCGCCGAACATCGCAACTGGAAACAATGGAATGTATTTCATAAAGCTCGATCCCGTCCAATTGGCAATTGTGATGCTCTCAAGACCGATCAATCCCTGTAAAATGCCCCAGCCGATTAAAATAGCGACCATAATGATGGACAGATGAAAGGACAGCGGCTCGATCGATTCAGGACGGAGGGTCATCTTACCTGCAGGTTCACGATTCTGATATTCCATGATCCCACTCTTACGCAGTTCAGAAAAACCGTCCACATCCTTGATGACTTCGGTCTTGTTATTCCGGACTGCCCAGTTAATCAAAATAATACCGAAGATGACCCCTGATAGAACCCCCACCGTTGCCAGGCCGATAGCTAAATCAAAGGCTTCTGAAAAGCCGAGCTCTTCAAATGTACTCGCCATTCCTGCTGCTGTACCGTGTCCTCCTTCAAAAGCCACTTCAATAAGAGCACCGGCCATCGCAGGTATATCGAAAAACGGTGTTAGAACGAGCAGGACAACTAACAAGCCGATCACATACTGCCCCCACCCGACTGCCCATCCGAAGGCAAGCTGAGGGCCGCCGTAAGTCCAGACATCTTTCAGCTTCGGCATCGCCGCTCCTAAAAAGAGAGAAGCGAAAACCACGTTAATCATTAACCCAGGAAGGGCTGACCAAACCTGGATGATCGTATCTGTCATAATACCGTTCGTTAAGAAATGCCCCTCTGATACGAATAGAGCAGCGATTTTACCAAGCACCTGCGGCCCTAATAATAAAGCAATAAAGCCTCCGATAATCGATGCCGGCAGAAAAAGGTCCTGAAATATTTTTACTTTTACTCTGATAATTTTCCCGATGATAAGAAATACACCAATGTATAATAGCGCAAAACCTATTTGTTCCGGACTCATTATCCCATCACCCCGCTGTTAACTTGAATTTTTATGTCTAACCTTTTCGTCCGATTCCCGGTAAAAAAAGAGTTTTAAACACGAATAAAAAAAGAAAGACTTTTCAATTATTTCTTTGAAAAGTCTTTTTTCCTTCGATCTCCCAGGGTAGATTTTATCCCCACCTGTCATGGAAATCATCAAGTGACCTTGGATCCGCTGACAGACGCTTTTCATAAACAAAACGATGAATAGAAAAGAAAGTTCATCGTCTTCCCCATATTTCCAGATGCTGTGATAACCATCCATACCCCCTTACACATTTGTTCATAGAATGAAATATCTTGATTGTTAAGGAGGTGTACAATATGCACCATAAATCCTGTAGAAAGGACGACCATTCCGATGTTGATGTCATTACCTGCAGCTGCTGTGTTACTGGACTAGCCAACATCATTACAAACCGCTTCCGCTGCGGAGATACGATCGGGGTCACATTTTTCGTCGAAGAAGGAGCAGGGATCTTTGTAGGTAGATATCGAGGGTTGGAGGACTATGTTCTTGAAATCGATGATTTACTTGTGCCTGGGACAACCAGTTTTATTCCTCTCTGTGATATAGGAAGTGTTGAAAAAGGGCTTCCTCTGCAAGAAGAGCCTATGCAGATCAGCAAGGTTACCAGAAATACGCCGTAACCTGTTGAAGGAACAGCAGCTCTTTTCAGACCATTCATCTTAACGCAGAAAAAGGGAGCCACGAATATCGTGCTCCCTTTTCTGCGTTAAGATGACAATCACATTCTTCCGTCCTGCTTATTGTTTCTTCATCAGAGGATCCAGCTCGGCCAGTAAACGATGCGTTTCCTGCAGCAATTCTTGATATTGGACAAAGACTCCGATAATCACAGCTGTGTACATACCTGCAGTCCCTATAAAAAAGACCCAGTTCCATAAGGGGCTGAACGTGGACGTCTCCTCTTTTATATTGAATTTCATCTTGAATAATGCAAATAGAGGAAAATAAGACAGGAGTAAGAGAAGGGAAACGACAGACGCATAAGTATTTTTTATTTGTCTCTCTTTTATCCAAACAGAAGTGAGCACTTCTGTTTTTTCATCAAGTGACCTGTCATTTATATAGGATTGGTGAACGGTTTGACCTTTCCAACCATATTCCTCGATCAACGTCCCCTTGTGAGAGGTTTCTTTAACGCCGACACCAAAAGGAGGTTGAGTATCTCCTAATGATATAAACTGATAAACAACAAAAATAAGAATGATAAACAGAATATGGAATACTTTAAGGATGTCCTCACTCCCTGTCCAAAAGAATAGAAACGAGGATTCCACTTTATCCTGGATTTCAAGCAGGCTCAAGGCACCAAGGAGCCATGAACAGTGCCGGTCACCTTTCCCGGATTTAATCCAGGGCTGCTTCCATCAGCTTGTAAAAGTACTGTGGATCCCCTGTATGAAAATACTCATACCATGCTGCAAGAGCGGTTTCGGAAAAGACCTGTAACTCCTCAAGAATCAGTTTGGCGAAGAGGAGAGCTCCTGCAGAACCTGCCGTTATTAAATGGCTGTCCGCTACAGCTTTTTCTTCTTTGTAATAAGCCTCGCCATTATAATTTGAACTGAACATCTTTAGATAATCAAGACTGTTACTCGTATGAACACGGTTGTTTAATACCCCTTCATCGGCAAGCCTCATTGTTGCAACACAGACAGCCGCAACGGTCCCCCCGCTATCCAAAAGCTCAGCCGCCTTTTTCATCACTGGTTTATGTATAGGATCCTTCCATGTGTCCGCTCCCGGCAGCAGCAGAACGGTTTTAGGAGAAGTCAGGATTTCTTCCGTTGTTATTTCCGGGGTTACCCTCATCCCCCCTTTCGTTGTAACGGCTTTCCCACTGGCACCTGCCACTTGAAGCGATACATTCTCCACCCCTTTTTTGAAGTACTGTCCTGAGTTCAACTCGGCGGTTACAAAGCCAAGTTCCCAATCTGCTAATGTATCTAAAGCATAAACATAGACGTCCACCCGATGCCACACCCCCTATTCTTTTATTTTCCCTTCCCTCCAATGATCCATGCAGGAACGGCAAACATCACCAAAAAGAAACTAAGCAGGGCATAAGCCCCACCTTCAAACCCTCTGATATGAATAAAGCCGATATAAAAAAGGATGACAGCGGACAGCATCAATAAAAAACCAGGTACTAGTCTGGTAAAAAGAGAAAAACCTCTTTTCCGGAACCACCCTGCGGTTAATAAAAGAATGCTCCCAGGCAGCAGAGATAAAAATAAAGGTCCAAACAGCATCATAAGAAGACCTCCCTGTATATGTTCTCAACTTTTGTTTCAGAGGAATTTATTTTTGTCCTTCTCCTTACCGGCTGAATGATAAAAGGTGATCTCAAATGTGATAAAGCCTGCTGTAAAGGCTGCTAAATGCGGAGAAGGCGAATGAATAACCAAGAAAAACAGGAAGAAAAGGACAAATGAAATCAAACCCGCTGATATGGAGTTCTTTACGTATTCCCCCTCATCTTCATACCTCCTTACTTCATGTACGCATGACCCTGTGTTAAGTTTCATAAAATAGAAAAAACATCCAAATATAAGGATCCATTCGAAATGGAACTCCATTAAGCGAAAGGCATCCATTTTTCCAGGTCTCTACTTTATCCACCCTGACTCGGATTTTTCACACCTCTTTATGCTGAACTCAGAAGAAAAACAGGATATTTTTTCCGAAAATTCTATTGATTCTCATTATATTTTCCTGTATTGTAAAACGCAAGCGAATGATAAATGCTTAATTACCGGATCAACTTACTTTAAACTACATATGAACTTATCCAGAGAGGTGTAGGGACTGGCCCATTGATACCTCAGCAACCAGCCTTTGGCACGGTGCTAAATCCAGAAGACAGTTTTACTGTCTGGAAGATAAGGAGTCTCAGACGAAATGAAGGACCCCTTATCCAAGGAGGTCCTTTTTTAATGGGAAAGAATTCCATAATTTCAGTAAAAGACAATTCACTCAAGAAATGGGAGTCAGCATCGTCCTCCATTGAGGATGAGCTTTCTAATATATTGATCAATACAAAATGGAAAGGTTGTTGTAAAATGAAACGTTCATTAGAGCAGAGGCTGCAGGATGGACCCGTCATTTGCGGGGAAGGTTATTTGTTTGAACTGGAGCGCCGTGGTTATTTACAGGCGGGTTCCTTTGTACCAGAAGTAGCTCTGGATAATCCACAGGCACTGAAACAGACCTACCGAGACTATATGCTGGCAGGTTCTGACGTTGTGTTAGCTTTCACGTATAACGGTCACCGTGAAAAAATGAGAATCATTGGAAAAGAAGAATTACTGGAGCCTCTCAATCGTCAGGCTATCCGTCTTGCGAAAGAGGTGGCTCAGGAGCATCCAGAGGAAGAAGCTCTTGTGGCTGGTAACGTTTCCAATACCAACCTGTTCAACCCGGAGGATCCTGAATCCATCAGAAAAACAAGAAGCATGTTTGCAGAAATGATCAAGTGGTGCAAGGAGGAAGGCGTAGACTTTGTGAATGGCGAAACCTTCTATTATTACGAGGAAGCATTAATTGCTCTCGAAGAAATTCAAAAGCAGGATCTTCCTGCTGTCATTACATTCGGGTTAATGGGTGAAAATGTTCTGCGGGACGGTTATGAAGTTGAAGAAGCGTGCCGCCTGTTGAAAGAAAAAGGAGCGCTTGTCGTAGGGATGAACTGTTTCCGTGGACCGGCAACGATGCAGCCGTTCATAGAGAAAATCCGCAACACAGTGGACGGTTATGTAGGAGCTCTCCCAATCCCATACCGTACAACAGAGGAACATCCTACATTCTTCAACCTGCCGGATGGTGGCTGTGCCTGCACACTACCAACGGAAACAACGTTCCCAACGTCTCTGGATCCGCTCTATACGAACCGCTATGAACTGGCTGAATGGGCTAAGGAAGCTCACGGGATCGGTGTGAACTACCTGGGACTTTGCTGTGGAGCCTCTCCGGCCATGCTTCGTGAAGTAGCCGAAACAGTCGGACGTACAGCTGTAAACTCTACGTACTCCCCCGATATGGAAAAACACTTCCTATTCGGCAGTGACGACACTTTGCAGGATCATATTACTTCGTACAAAACAAAAGCCTAAGTAAAACCGCCTGTCCTCGAACCTGGACAGGCGGTTTTTTACAGAGTACTCTTCAGGATACCTTTTTCTTTAAATCATAATCATTAACGGAGTGAAGGTATAACCGATTACAACTCTTTCTTCCTATATAATGTCCGGCCTTCTTTGATCGTTTCCTCAATTTGTATATCCTTAATCTCCATCGGATCCACTTGGAGCGGATTTTTGTCGAGAATAACCAAATCTGCCAACTTTCCTTGTTTAAGGCTGCCTTTCACCTCTTCCTCACCATACTGATAGGCTGCATGAATCGTGACCGCTTGAAGGGCCTCATATATCGTGATGCGCTGTTCTGCTCCAATGGTTATTCCTGTTCTTGTCTTTCTGTTCACAGCACTCCAGATGGTTTGAAGCATATCCGGCTTGATAACAGGAGCGTCCTGATGGAAATTGACAGGGAGTCCTCTTTCTATAGCTGATTTAGCCGGACTGATCCGATGACCACGTTCTTCTCCGAGGTTTCTCAAGTGGACATCTCCCCAGAAGTATGTGTGGTCAATGAACATGGATGGAATCATTCCGATCTCGTTCATTTCATCGAGCTGGTCATCCCGTACCGTCTGGCAGTGTATCATGACTGGTCTGAGTGCTTCTTTTTCAGGTTGTTCTGTTTCTGCCAGAGCAGCTTTGTAGCTTCCCAGCAGCTGGTCGGCGGCTGCGTCACCATTGCAGTGGGTCAGCAGTTGGACATTGTCTTGCACTGCCTGTTTTGTAAACTGCTTCACCTGCTCATCGTTGTACCAGGCACTCCCTCTATAGGTTTCTTCTCCTTCATATGGTTCCGTAAGCCAGGCTGTTTTTCCCTGGGGAGACCCGTCCAAGAACATTTTGTACCCACCCAGTTTAAAGCGTTTATGGTACTGTTTCGCATGAAGGGGGCTGGATTTGAAGATCTCATTCGGATTTGTGTCCATCAGAGGATAGGAAACGACATCAATGACCAGCCGGTCCTGCTCAGCTAATGCCTTACACACTTCGACAAGTTGCGGAGTAGCAGCTCCATCCTGCACAGTCGTTATTCCATTCTGTATATAAACGTCCTGTCCTTCTTCCACCAGCTTCAAATAATCCAGTTCCATTCCTTTTTGTAGATAGGGCTGGATCAACGAAAGACTTGTTTCCTCAACATATCCGTTTGGTTCCATACTGTCTGCCATACGGCCGATGGTTCCGCCTTCCACTTCCTCAGTTTCAGAATCAACACCTGCCATCTGTAGTAGAGCATCGTTGGCACAACCCATATGAGCGGAAGCGTGAAAGACGAATACCGGTTGTTCTGTCACTTGGTTCAGGACCTCCTTGGTAGGGTGCTGCCCCTCCTCCAAGATGGTGTGGTCATACCCAAAACCAATAATCACTTCGCCTTGTTCATCCCCCTGCTGCTCGATGTACTGACTAAGTACGCGTTTTACATCTTCAAAATTTTCGCAGCCGCTTAAGTCAGCCATCCGGGAAACCGGCCCTACAAAGGAAATGTGTCCATGTGGATCAATAAACGAGGGCATCAATGTTTTCCCTTTCAAATTGACTTTTTCCACCTGTGACATTTGTACTTTCTTTTCTACTTCTTGAAGAGAACCCTTATGTTTGATCCGCCCATCCTCTATCAAGATGGATTCGACAATCGTATGTTCCTCTTCCATAGTTAATATGTTTCCTCCGTAGTAAATGGTCTGCATGATCATGTCTCCTCTCGTGGTCGTCTCGTTCATGTGGAATGGATTCCAATAGTAATCTGCCCAATTTTTTCCTACAGCAATGAAGAGGAAAGTATAACATGAAGAGAAAATGACCAAAAAGAGACTTTACACCGGGTTCATTGCTACTACCTTTTCATGGCCATGCACTTGTTCATAAATCCTTGGATTTACTTAACGAGTGCCGTCCTACGTCTTGTTTTAAGTTGGAAACACGCCCCTCCCCCTCCCAGGAAGGTTGTTATAAACGCATCCTAATGCATCATTCTGTTGAAAAAGAGATCACTGGAAGCTGTTCCTTTTACATTTTTTTATATACAAGGGAATAATAAAAAAATGATGTTATTTGCCCCAATTTAACGATTCTTTTATAATAAAAGTATTCATATGTCGAAACAATTTCGTTGATGTCGTGAAAAACCGCACGTATGATTTTCAAGGTTATGATGGATGGTTATAGGAAAATAGTACGAAAACATTTACAAATCAGGAGGATCTGATGAAAAGTAAAAGTCCGCTTATTATTTTAGCGATCATTTTGGTGACGAGTTTCATTGGTGTTTCCACCATTTTCTCTCAATCGAACGAAGCAGATACAGAAAAACGCGTTTCCTCCAATATGAAAACGCTGCATAAACCAACAAATAAGACAGATGTGACAGAAGTTTCTCTTGCAGCCATAGGGGATCTGTTAATACATAAAGAAGTATACAATGATGCGAAGACTTCTTCAGGCTATGATTTTAATCCTATGTTTCAGGAGATTTCTCCCCACCTTAAAAAGGCTGACATTACATTCGCGAATTCAGAGAGCATCATGGGTGGTGCAGCCATCGGTGTATCCACCTACCCTTCCTTCAATACGCCCTTTGAATTAGGGGATACATTAAAAACAAACGGCGTTGATATTGTTTCTATGAGCAACAATCACACCCTCGACCGTGGCGTTCCCGCTATTGAAAATGCGATTAACCAATGGGATTTCCTGGGCATTGAAAAGGTAGGGGCCTACTTGTCACCAGAGGAAAGAGACATGGTCACAACCATCAAAAAGAAGGATATCACGTTCTCCTTTCTGGCTTACACCTATGGAACAAACGGAATTCCAACCCCTGATGGGAAACCGTACCTGGTGAACAGGATTGATAAAGGTCTCATTGCCTCTGACATCAAAAGAGCCTCCGGCAAATCCGATGTCGTTGTCCTAAGTTTACACTTCGGGGCGGAATATGAAAGAAACCCAAATGCTGATCAGAAGGAACTGGCAGCTTTTGCAGCTGAACAAGGTGCAGATATTATACTCGGGCATCACCCGCATGTCCTGCAGCCACCGGAATGGATTCAAAATACAGATGGATCTCAAAGTCTCGTTTTTTATTCTCTCGGAAATTTTCTCTCCGGTCAGGAAGAAAAGTACCGTCGGATTGGTGGTATTGCGGGAGTAACTGTACAAAAAGTAAAGGGGATGGAAGGAACATCCATTGACATAAAGGAACCACGTTTTAAACTCACGTATGTGGACTTTGAAAATGACCGGAATTTCAAAGTCCTCCCTATGAAGGAATATAGTACGGAGATGTTTCAGGAACTATCCAAACACATGAAAGCCTCTATCCATGATCTATCGGTAAACTAGGTAAAAAAACCGGACACTTTTAAAGGTGTCCGGTTTTTTACTGTGTTCGAAATGGTTTGCAGAAAGGCTTGAAATCAAGCTTTTTTCAACCTATAAGTGATCATGACAATCATCATGGATTAAGGAAAGCTCCGTAGTGCCTTGTAACTTATAAGCAAGCACATGGGAATACTTATATTCCATTAGAATAATCGTTTCATTCTTTCTGTTCTTTTCTCTTTTTCGATATAAACTTCACCCCCTATCCTAGTGTCGATGTCATGATTCAGAATTGGAAATCCCCATCTTTCATCAGCAGTTCTGCAGCTCCATTCTTTTTTCTGCCCATTACCTTCATATCATCGGTACCAAAGGTTGCATTCACCGATAGAATGGACGTATTCAGAGCCGCTTCCTTCAACTCTTCCTTAGATTTTTCACTACCATTTTGAATATTGGAGGGAGATGCATTTCCGATTCCAATATGACAGGACGTATTTTCATCAAACAATGTATTGTAAAAAAGAGTATTTTCCCGAGCAAGAGGTGATTGATTAGAAACCAAAGCAATTTCACCTAAATAATGGGACCCTTCATCTGTTTCTATGAGACTTTGTAACACTTCCTGCCCCCTTGCGGCATAATAATCGGTAATCCGTCCATCTTTAAAAATCAGATGAAATTCTTCGATGACCCTTCCCCCATATATAAGAGGTTTAGAACCTGCCAACTTTCCATTCACTCTATATTTATGAGGAGCAGTAAATATTTCTTCCGTAGGTATGTTCGGAAAGAAAGGTATTCCATTTTCATCTCTGACACCACCACCAATAAAGATATGGTTATCAGGCAACCCGATGACTAAGTCCGTTCCACGCGTATTGGTAAAATGCAGGGCATCAAACTGTGAATCGTTTAGAAACGCTTTCCTTAACTCAAAAGCGCAGTCATGATTTTTCCAGTTTTTGATAGGATCCATCCCTCCTGCCCGGGATCCACGTAAAACGGCCTGCCACAACGATTGCACGGCTTTTTCTTTATGAACGTTCGGAAACACTTTCGCGGCCCATGCAAAGGACGGGACAGCTACAAGACACCAGCGTACCTTGTGGGACATAATCTTTGCATAATGATCCTCCAACTTAGTGCGGGAGGCCTTCTGATAGCGGCTGATCCGCTCTGGTGCCACCTCTTTGAAGATATCTGTGTTTTCAGAAATGATATGGATGTATGCAGCACCAGCATCGTCCCACTCTTTAAATCGGACAGCCTGCCAATCGGGAAAATGATCGATAACACGATCTGCTGCATTTAAGTAAAATTCTCTAGTCGACTGTTCATCTGTCCAATCGATAAATACACTGGAAGCTCCTCCCTCGTATGCTGCCGTTTGGATGAGACGGGCAAAGGTTGCATTTTGTATATCACTATGAATAATCAACCGTTGATTTTTCTGCAGATTCACACCAGCTTGTACAGCTAATTGTGCATAATTTTTCAGCTGGGCTTCACTTATACATTCATATATCCCTTCCATTATTGATTATCACCTCTATCATGGTCCTTTTATTTCTATTAACTTTATTACAACACTACACCTTTAAGAAATACAACATCTATAGATGCAGGAAACAACTAATAAGTTAACAAGCTGGTATATACCCCCCCAGCCATTTAAGCTTTCCCCTGCGCAGTTGATCTGCCTCATGGTGTTCATACTCCTGCAGGGTATGGTGATGAGGCTGCTGCGTCCTTCCCACCGGGCTGATTTTTCTTACCCAAATGAACGCACCCATAAATGGCAAATCTAATGTTTTATTGTTTTTAATGAATGGAATAGAATGGAAAAGTCTTCTCTTGGCTTTTATAGATCAGAAAAGATTATTCAATTCCACTTCAGGGAGGATTTTATATGTCACACCTCATTAAAACAGGTGCTTTATTATTACTCGTCGTTTTTCTTGGAGCCTGCCATTCTAATGATCAAAGTTCAACAAGTGCCGAAAATACAACAGAAAATGAAAAGAACTCGCCCCCTTTGGATGATGTGGACGTGTCCTTGTCCCAGGATGGGGAGACCATTTCCTCTAAATCAGTTCTATATTGTCTGCCATCAAACAACTGCTCTGAGGAAACCGCAAAACGTGAACTAAGAAATGTTGAATTAAATAAAATGACAGAAAATGCAAGTGTTTCTCCTGTTAAAGAAGGTGAAGAAATTACAATTCACATCGATGGACCACAACCTGAGAAGATCAGTTTTATAACAGAGACTCAACGTAATGATGGATCCTATATTTCGGACGAGGTTGTCGATGGTCGTTCGTTCGTTATTGGTGGTAAGGGAAAGTACACGATTCTTTTAACGGTACAATGGGAAAACGAAAATGGAGAGTTTGAAGGCCGTGTTTCTCAAGCGGTCAAGCTGGATGTGGAATAGAAAGCATGATAAGAATGACTATGGGAACCCCTGTCCTATACAGCCGTGCCGGCCATTTTAGAAAAGAAGGAACAGAATGTATCCAATCCTTCCAGATTCTGATAGCATGTCTTGTATCCAATGGTATGGAGGTACGCCCAATGAGTCAAAAATCTGCTCTATTTTCAATCGGTTCAGGCGCCGCATTATGGGGAATTATCGGTTTTTTCGTCACTTACTTGTACAACATCGGATTCACGCCTGCACAAGTCGTATCGCTGAGGGTTTTATCAGCCAGCCTGCTTCTGGGAGGATATCTCCTATCAAAGGGCCGGCGATACTTTAAAATAAAAGCCGGCGACAGCCGTTATTTTATCGGAACCGGAATCATCAGTATCGTTCTATTTAACTGGTGTTTGTTCAGTGCTATTGAGGAAACGTCTATTTCTGTAGCATCCATCCTTCTTTACACAGCTCCGGCCTTTGTTACCATTCTTTCAAGAGTGATTTTCAAGGAATCGTTGACGATGCGCAAAGTATCCGCTCTTATGATCACCTTTACAGGCTGTGCCCTTGTCGTCGGCATCATTCCTCATTCCGATCAGTCCATTTCCATGTACGGACTGCTTCTTGGACTTGGATCAGGGTTGTTTTATGCACTGTACAGTATTTTCGGTAAATTTGCGCTTCAGCACTACGATTCACTGACGGTCACCTTTTATACGTTTGTATTCGCATCGATTGCCGTCGTACCTGTGAGCGGTCTTTGGAATGAGCTCCCATCATTTTTATCGGTATCCACATGGATCTATGTACTGGGGCTGGGGCTCATATCTACTATGCTGCCATTCATTTTGTACACGAAGGGGCTGAGTTTCGTAGAATCCAGCAAGGCCTCTATAATCGCTACCATTGAACCAGTGGTCGCCACACTCATGGGTTTTCTTGTCTTTCAGGAACAGTTGACCTTTTGGCAGTACGCAGGAGTCGGCCTTGTCATTACGGCTGTGATCGTCGTACAGGAATCAAAGAAAAACAGCAGTGGCATCCACCGGGAAACGGAAAAATCAGCTGCCAACCAGCTTCAGGGCTGATGGATCCTTCATTTCACAACCGTCTATTTCTACATAAAAAGGAACCGTTCATTTTATTCAATGAACGGTTCCTTTTATATGTTATCAAACATTTCCGTTTACTTACTGTGCTGTATATCCACCATCAATAAGGACGGTTTGGCCTGTGACACTTTTCGCTTTGTCACTGGCAAGGAACATTGAGTAGTCTGCAATCTCCTCTACCTGCAGCAGACGCTTTTGAGGTACAAGTGGATAGATAACTTCTTCCAATACCTTTTCCAGTTCTACGCCGCGGGATTTAGCAAGGTCTTTCAACTGACCACGGACCAGTGGTGTATCCACATAACCAGGGGCTACGGCGTTGACTGTGATCCCGTGCTCCGCTCCTTCAAGGGCGCTCACTTTCGTTAGACCGATGACTCCGTGCTTAGCACTATTGTAAGCGGCTTTCCCGGAGAAACCGATAACTCCGTTAATAGAAGCCATGTTCAGGATACGTCCCTGTCCCTGCTCTTTCATAATCGGGAAGACGGCCTTCGTTGCGATGAATGGCGCAGTCAGCATAATGTCCTGCATCAGCTTGAATTTTTCCGTTGGGAATTCTTCAAGAGGGGATACGTGCTGCAGCCCCGCGTTATTGATAAGTACGTCAATACGACCATAGGTATCTACCGTCTGGTTAATGGCGGCATTGATTTCCTCTTCACTTGTTACGTCCGCTTTCACACCAATGGCTGTTAAATTTTCATCCGTCAGCGCTTTTGCTGCTTCCTGTACACCGTCTTCGTTAATATCAGATAGCACGACTTTAGCACCGTTTTCTGCAAAGACTTTTCCGATTTGGTACCCGATTCCCTGGGCTGCTCCTGTAATAAATACAACTTTGTTTTCAACCATGTCTATCAACCTCTCTCATGTATGTTCTTGATGAGCTGCTGCTTTTAACTCAAATTCGATTGTACCCAAAAACAATTTCCATTTCATGCATTACGAATTATGCGGAATATTAGCTTTAGAACGAAAAATGCATCAATTCTCTATCTTTCTATTTCTATTGATTACTGTAAATGGTGAGAGTAAGATATTTCTTGTTGCAAAATAATGTCGAGTTTTGTCAAACGCCATTCTACTTATAATAATTACCAAAAGGAGGTAATACCATGTTTGCTATTATCATAGGACTTGTTTCTTTAATGATCATGGCGTACTTAGGCTGGTCCATCCTTTGGATTGCTCCTATTGCAGCTTCGATTGTGGCGGTCCTTTCAGGGATGAATATCCTGGATGCGTTCACGTCTGACTTCATGAGCGGCTTTGCTTCATTTGCTAGAGACTTCTTCCCGATTTTCCTGTTTGGGGCGGTCTTCGGAAAACTTATGGAAGTAACAGGGAGTGCCCGCAAAGTAGCCAGCTTTTTATCAAGGATTGTCGGGAAAGAGCGTGCCATTTTAGGCGTCCTATTAGGAGCAGCCATCCTCACATACGGGGGTGTAAGTCTCTTTGTTGTCGTATTCGTTATGTATCCACTCGCGATTAACTTGTTTAGAGAGGCCGATATCAGCCGGAAAGTCATTCCGGGAACGATTGTCCTCGGTGCGTTCACCTTTACAATGACCGCGCTTCCGGGTACAGCTCAGGTACAGAACTACATTCCTACTGAATACTTCGAGACAACCATGATGGCCGCCCCGATCATCGGTATTGTAACCGGGTTGATCATGGCTGTCGGCGGATACTTTTATCTTTCCTACCGGGCTAATAAACTGACCAAAGCAGGAGAGGGCTTCACAGAGCCGCAGAATAAAGTTGGAACTGAGAGTTCCGGGAACGATCCCAGTGTCTTTTTATCCTTCCTTCCGCTGCTTTGTGTTGTTTTATTAATTAACATCTTCAACGTAGAAATGCTGATTGCCTTGTTCGTCGGAATTATTTTAACGATTATCTTGAATTGGAAAGCATTTCACGAGTTTATCACTGCTTTGAACGATGGAGCTAAAGGCGCTGTGACTGCCGTAGTAAACACCGGCGCAGCGGTAGGGTTCGGAGCAGTTGTTCAGGCTTCTCCTGCCTTTCCAGCGATCAAAGAAGCGTTATTGAACATCAAAGGCGGTCTTGTCATTTCCGATGCGTTAGCTACCCAGGTGCTGGCGATGATCACCGGATCCGCATCAGGTGGAATGAACATTACTTTGAATGCTCTCGGCTCTGACTATTATCAACAGGCTCTTGAAATGGGAATGAACCCTGAGATTCTGCACCGTATCACAGCTATTGCTTCCGGTGCCTCCATTCTTCCGCACAACGGTGCCCTATTGACTGTCTTTGCCATTACCGGCTTAACCCATAAAGATTCCTATAAGGATATCTTCATCGTTGCTCTGCTCATTCCGTTTGCAGCAACTGTCGTAGGCATTTTGATGTCCTATATCGGAATTGTATAATGACACAGGAGAGTAAGACACCTTCTTCTCCTATCTTAAGAGGCCCTTGGTACAATATGTAACAGGGCCTCTTCTTCTCTTCAGAGGAACAATCCTTCTTCTGACTTTAAATGAAGAACAACCCTCTCTTCCTCTTCTCCACCCTGAAAATATGCTGAAAATTTGTATGAACAATCGATTCCTTCCCTCATTTAAGGTAAAGTGAAAACAGAGTTGTTAAAGTGAGGAGCTCAAGTAATGAACAATCAAAACATAAAAGTCCTTCTTGTTGATGATGAAACACAAATTCTTCAATTTTTGAACCTCGGTCTTACCAACGAACAATTTCAAGTGAAAACTGCTGAAAATGGTATGCAGGCCATGTCCATCCTTCATGAATATCAGCCTCATGTAGTTATTCTTGACGTGATGATGCCCGGTATGGATGGGTTTGAAGTATGCACGATGATTAAGAAAAGCGGTATACAGACATCAGTCATTATGCTGACCGCCCGGGATGAAGTGGAACACCGTGTGAAGGGGCTCAACCTAGGGGCTGATGATTATCTCGTGAAGCCTTTCAGCTTTGAAGAGCTCTTGGCACGCATTCAAGCAAGAGTGCGCAATCAATTTCCCGATCAGTTTGGCGAAGTCATTTATGGACCTTTCCGGATAGATGATAAGAGGCGGGAGTTTTACTATGGCGAAAAGTTATTAGCACTGTCCCCGACAGAATATGAACTGCTCAAATACCTCGTGTTGAACCACGGGATGGTGATGAGCAAACTGATGATTTTAAATAAGGTGTGGGGGTATACCTTCCAAGGAGAGGACAACATCGTCGAAGTCTATATCCGCTCCTTACGCGATAAGCTCGGAGATAAGCAGCATCAGGTGATTCGTACAGTACGCGGGGCCGGCTACCGGTTGGAGATCTCATGAATATAACCAGCATGGTCAAAAAAAACGCCCGTCCGGGCTCCCTTAGATATCAGCTGCTTTCCAAAATGCTGCTCATTCTTTTTCTTATCCTTCTTCTTATCGGATCGATTCAGTTTGTGGTTTTAAAGGATTTTCTTTACCAAACAGAAATTGAAAAATTAAGAGGGAAACTTATGACTTTTCCTGTTGAGGCCTTTGAAGATGGATCGGAGCCGGCTGAAAACGGCCCTCCGAATTTTTTAGTACTGGATAATCTATCGATCTCGATCATTGAAACGGATGGCTCTTACCACAGCCTTTTGAAAGATGAAAGCCTTGCGTCCCCGCAGCTTTCTACACAAGAGCTTGAGGATGTGCGGAGTGATCTTCGTGAGAACCGGCAGATCGAACCTCTCATTACAGAGGATATGAACGGGCAGGAGCAGATCCTTGTTTTCCGTCCCGCAGATCGAACCCCTGCATTGAGCGAAGAACCCCGGGTCATCCAGATGGGGTTGAGTACCGCCCCCCTCAGCCGGATCCTGTGGCGTCAATGGCTGATATTCATGGGTCTGTCGGCGGTTGCTGTAGCAGCAGGGGTTTTGATTTACTTCTCCGTTATCAATCGGACGCTGAGACCTTTGTCAACGATTGTCCAATCGGTGAAAAATATCGATGCATCCAATATGAAAGGACGGATTCCTGAAGAACAAGGACAGGTGGAAGTCGATTCTCTTTCAGCTTCATTTAATGATATGCTGGAGCGTCTTGAGCGTTCCTTCGATCAAGAACGGGAAGCGAAGGAAAAAATGAGGCAGTTCGTCGCAGATGCTTCCCATGAACTGAGAACGCCCATCACGTCCATACACGGTTATTTGGAAATCCTGCTTCGAGGGGCTGCAAAGAAGCCGGATCAGCTGGCCACTTCTCTGGAGAGTATGTACGGAGAAACGAATCGGATCATCAAACTTGTTGAAGAGCTTCTTCTACTGGCGAAGTTGGACAGGCAACCGGAACTCCCTCTGGAAAGAGTGGACCTCTCCCGCCTGATTATGAGTATGCAGACTCAACTGTCTGTCCTTGCAGGAAACCGGAACGTCCGTTTATCTATTGAAAAAGATTTATATGGATACATCAACCCGGACAAGATTAAACAGGTCATTTTAAACCTGTTCCAAAATGCAGTTCAGCATACGCATCCTGATGAAGGAGAGATCCTTGTCTCTCTTTGCAGAGAGTCCTCCCGCCTTCATTTGTCTGTTACAGATAACGGAACAGGTATTGAAGAAAGCAAGCTTCCACATATTTTTGAGCGCTTCTATAAAGCAGATATTTCCAGGTCCCATCGTTATGGCGGAGCCGGGCTCGGCTTATCGATTACTAAATCGATTATACTTGCCCATCACGGGGAAGTGTCTGTGAACAGCACACGATATGAAGGCGCTACGTTCCATGTTTACCTTCCTATCCGCTGAAAAAGCCGTCCTGTGACAGGACGGCTTTTCAGCTGGAGAAATCATATGGGTGAAGAGGTGGCTCTGCTTTGTATAACCACGGAATTTCATGTATGGAGCAGACCACCCACATGCAGCCAGGGAAGCTGTGCAGGCATCTATCGTGTGGACGTGTCCCCAGGATTCATCTGGAATATGAAGCATTCTCACGGGGTTTTTGAACCATTCAAAAACCTCTTCACGGACTGATGGGTCTATTTTATCAATTATCGGCAGAAGACTCCCTCTTCAAGAGCTGCGTCAGCCCAGCGGTAAGGGGGAGGTGAACCCCGGCGCCTGCAGAGGCCGCTTTTTCCATAAAGATGATCGATTGCTGATGCTCTTATAAATCATAACGACCGCATCAGGGTGGTTGCCAGGCCGGATAAATCAATACCTGCATAATACACAACGGATTCCACCTTTTTCACTTCTGCTATACCTCGCAACAGCTTCGCAAAAACAGAGAACGCATAAAAAAACTCTTCCCTTTTTAGAAGGAAGAGTTTTTTGTAGTTTCAACCGTTTGTGAGCGGTGAAACAGGAGTGTTTTTATAGACACTTGCGTACACCTTCATGATATTTTCCACGGTTTCCTCAACAAGAGGCCCGGCATAACTACTTAAGTATTCCAATGTGGAAGGCTCATGGGAAATACTGAAAAAGGCATGAATGCCTTTTTCCTCAAGCAGCGTATAACCATCACTCAAACTACCGGATATACAAAATACAGGAACGTTAAACTGTTTTGCTCTCATCCCTACTCCCATGGGAGCCTTGCCGAATAATGTCTGGCGATCTGTTTTCCCTTCTCCGGTAAGTACGAAATCCGCACCTTTCAGTACTGCATTGAAATCAATGCTGTCCAGAACGATATCAATGCCCTGCTTTAGTTCGGCATTCAAAAATGCCATCAGACCAGCACCCAACCCTCCTGCTGCACCGGCCCCTTCTTCAAACATGATATCCTTCTTGAGATATTTATGAATCTGTTTTCCATAATGACTTAACGCCTGGTCCAGAACCTCTACCATTTCCGGCGTGGCTCCCTTTTGAGGGCCGAAAACAGCTGAAGCCCCCCGGGGTCCGCACAATGGATTGTCAACATCACAGGCTGTTATGAACTGTGTAGAGAAAATTCTTTTATCCATGTGATCTGTTCTGATCTCGTGAAGATCTAATAAGGTTTTTCCTCCATGAGGAAGAGGGCGTCCTTCTTTATCCAGCAGTTCTGCCCCCAAAGCGGCAGCCATTCCAGCCCCTCCGTCATTGGTAGCACTACCTCCTATGCCAAGGATCACTTTATCTACACCATAGTCCAACGCTTTTCCAATCAGTTCACCTGTACCGAATGTCGTCGTTGCATAAGGGTTCAAATCTTTTTCAGCAAGGAGCGTAATACCGGAAGCTTCAGCCATTTCGATGACAGCGGTCCGTCTGTCTCCCAGAATCCCCCAAACAGCTTTCACTTTTTCACCAAGGGGGCCTGTCACTTCGTCTGTTCGAAACGCCCCCTCCGTGCTTCTTACAAGGGACTCAACGGTACCCTCTCCTCCATCAGCAAGCGGAAATGAACGGACCTCACAGGAAGGAAACACCTGTTTAATGCCTTCTTCCATACTCCGGGCAACTTCAACAGCAGATAAACTGCCTTTATAAGAGTCAGGGGCTACTATACATTTCATAGACGTATCCTCTCCAAATGTCCTCCCGTACTTCGTTTACATAGAGTCTTGATCTTCTTCAAGCACCTCAAGGATTTCATTCCTTGCTCTTTTCCGGTGCGACTGCATCGAGGCCTGAGCCGCTTCTGCGTTACCCGCCTTCATACACGCAGCTATGGCCCTGTGCTCTACAATCGACTGCAGCGGGAGCGGACGTTTATTTATCGTAAGCAGGCGGGCGCGGTACAATTGATCGGCATGAACATCAATCACATTAGCCAGTCGTTGATTCCCTGCATGTTCTATAATTGTAAAGTGAAACAAGTTATCCAGCCTTGCCCATTCATCAAGATCATTGTGTGACAACGCCTGTTCCTGCTGGGAAATAAGTTCTTCCAGATGGTCCAGATCATCACCGTCCATGACTGATACAGCAAGGCCGGCGGCTAATCCTTCCAACATTTCCACCACTTCATAGATTTCTTTCAAATCTTTAGCAGATATCGGTTCAACTTCAAACCCTTTTCTAGGGATCAGGTGGACGACTCCTTCGGTCTGCAGACGGATTAATGCTTCCCTTACAGGAGTGCGGCTCATATCCAACACTTCTGCAATCTCCCGTTCCAGGATGGTCGGGCCCGGCAGAAGCTTCAGGTTTCTGATTGCCAGTCGTAAAATCTGATACGCTCTGGCCGGCAGTTTTCGTTCGGACACATGATGGATGATCGGCGCCAACCGTTCCTTCATTTCCTCTACTCTTGTATGCGGTTCTGTACTCACTGATGATTGTTCTCTCATAAATTCACCACTCTGACTTTTGTCTTCCTTCCATTATAACAAGAAGAGAGTAAAAAGAGAGCGCACTCCCTTTTTACCCTGTATGGAATTTAGACATTTGCGTATTTGGATGAAATGTGTGAGATAATCGCGTCTGTGACTTCTCTTGTCGAGCTGGTTCCCCCAATGTCTGCTGTTAAGATACCATCTTTCGTTGTAGCACGGATGGCTTCATTAATTAAGTCCGCTTCCTGCTTCAGTCCAAGGTGCTCAAGCATGAGGGCAGCACTGCCGATGGTTCCGATTGGGTTGGCAATTCCTTGTCCTGCAATATCAGGAGCAGATCCGTGGACTGATTCAAACATACTTGGGAAACGTCCGTCCAGATGAATATTTGCACTTGGGGCGATTCCAAGACTTCCAGCAAGAGCACTGCCGAGATCTGATAAAATATCAGCGTGAAGATTGGAAGCCACCACTACTTCCAGCTCCTCAGGATGAAGTACGAATCGTGCAGCCATCGCATCCACGAGCCATTGATCGGTTTCGACTTCAGGATAGTCCCGGCTTACGCGCTTGAAAACTTCATCCCACAATACCATGCCGTACTGCTGGGCATTACTTTTTGTGACACTGGTTACTTTTTTCCGGTCTCTCTTCATGGCCAGATCAAAGGCGTGACGAATCACTCGTTCACAGCCTTCCTCTGTAAATACAGAAGACTGGACGGCCACTTCTTTTCCAGGTCCGCGCCCGGCAAAATTACGACCGCCGATGCCGGAGTATTCACCTTCTGTGTTTTCCCTGACTAACACCCAGTTCAACTTTTCCTTATGCGGATGATTCAATTTCCCTTCTACACCTGGCAGGAACTCAACCGGACGAATATTGGCCCACTGATCAAAACCTTGACAAATTGCCAGACGGAGTCCCCAGAGGCTTATATGATCGGGAACGGTCGGATATCCAACAGCTCCGAAGTAAATAGCATCATGATTTTTAATTCTTTCCAGCCCATCCTCATCCATCATCTTTCCATGTTCAAGGTAATATTCACATCCCCAAGGGAAGTAATCGCTTTCAAAAGTGAACTTATTAGAAGTCTTTGATAGATGATCGACGACACGAAGCCCTTCTTGAATGACTTCCTCTCCAATACCATCCCCCGGGATTACAGCTAGTTTAAAATGTTGTTTGTTTTCCATCGATACATTCCTCCTGAAAGATTTTTTGTTTAACTATTCTAAATATTAATTAATGTATACGTTAATGTCAAATTAAATTTGACGTAAAAGATAAATATCCCAATTTTTGAAAATAGTTTGACAATAATGTATACGTAAAGTATCATTCAGACATGAAAGCGTTATCAAAAAGGTGAAAGGAAGGGATAAACGGATGTACTTACATTCTGTCTGGGAGCAATTATGGAAATGGGATCGCAGCCTTCGAAAGGATATAAAGCATGTAACTTCTTTTGTATTTGCAAAATCTTCTTCGAATGCAGCTGTACAGGAAGAGATTGATCCATCAAAGGAACTCGTCGATGACAAACCTCCACGACCGGGGAATTATTCCACCCCTCAGAAAATCGGATTGTTTGTGGGACCCCTTTTATATGTGTTGATTACCTCACTGGTTCAGCCGGAAGGAATGAGCGCAGAAGCGGTCCAGATGCTTGGTCTGATCAGCTGGATTGCTACATGGTGGGTAACCGAAGCGCTGCCGATTCCGGTCACGTCCCTGCTTCCGCTGCTGCTTTTTCCGTTAACAGGAGTGATGGAGACCGGTGAAGTTTCCTCCTCTTATGGCGATCCTCTGATCTTTTTATTCGCTGGGAGTTTTATGATTGCTTTAACGATGGAAAAATGGAACCTTCATAAACGAATCGCTTTAGCTATCATTGCCTTTATAGGAAGCAGTCCGAATATGATTATACTTGGTTTCATGACAGCGACCGGTTTTTTATCGATGTGGATTTCCAATACAGCCAGTACAATGATGATGGTTCCAATCAGCCTGGCTGTTACGAAACACGTAGCCGAATCCTTGAAAAACAACACAGATGTAACTCCCGGAAACTTCCCTTTTGGTACCGCCATTATGCTCGGAACCGCGTATGCAGCAACCATCGGTGGATTCGGCACACTGATCGGTGCTCCGGCCAACACGATTTTGGCTGCAACGGTGAATAATTTATACGGCATTGACATTTCCTTTGCCCGATGGATGATGTTCGGTCTTCCCATGGTTGTTCTTCTTGTACCTCTCGTCTGGCTCTATCTTGTTAAAGTCGCCTATCCAATGAAAATCAAGAACATTCCAGGCGGAAGAAAAATTATAAAGAAGGAATTAAAAGAACTTGGAAAAATGAGTTACGAAGAGAAGATTGTACTGACTGTATTTTCCCTGACAGCGCTGGCTTGGATTACGCGGAGTCTTGTCCTTGAACGCTTTATTCCCGGTATTGATGACACGATTATCGCACTGCTTGGAGCAGTCCTGCTATTCTTAATTCCTGCCAAAAATAAAGAAGGAAGCATTCTCGATTGGGATACAGTCCTGAAACTGCCCTGGGGAATCCTCTGGCTTTTCGGAGGAGGTCTCGCTCTTGCTGCGGGTATCGTCAGTTCCGGTCTGGATAAATGGATCGGCAGCCAGCTCGTCAATTACAGCAGCATTCCCTTCTTTCTCATGGTCGGATTAATCATCGCCGTCATCACTATGTTGACTGAGTTCACATCAAATACAGCGACCTCTACGATGGTTTATCCGATTGTTGCTGCAGGTGCTGCAGCCTTAGGCACAGATCCGATCATCCTCATGGTGGCCGCCTGTATGGGTGCAACATTTGCTTTTATGTTCCCTGTAGCAGCTCCACCGAATGCGATTGTTTTTGCAACCGGTTACATCAAAATGAGCCGGATGGCTTCAACAGGAATCTGGCTGAACATCAGCTGCATCCTCTTCTCTATTGTCATCGTCTATTTCTATGTACCTGTTATTTTTGGAGGGTTACTAAATTAATCGTCTTCTATAAGACACCTCTGCCCGTTGCAGAGATGTCTTTTTTCTTGTTCTGGAAAATGGATTATCATTCGTGAAATAAGGGAATGCACGTAGTGTATTTCAATGATAATAAGGAGGGTTTGGAATGACTGCAAAGAAAGTGCTGATCATTACCGGAGATGCTGTTGAAGCCCTGGAGGTTTACTACCCCTACTTCCGCTGCCTGGAGGAAGGGTTTGACGTGGACATTGCCGCCCCTCACCAAAAGAAACTGAACACCGTCATCCACGATTTCGAGGATTGGGAAACGTATACGGAAAAACCGGGATACTTAATTGAAGCCGGCACCACATTTGCTGAGGTGGCACCGGAAAATTATGATGCTCTGATCATCCCGGGAGGACGTGCGCCTGAACACATCCGCATGAACGAAGAAGTTCCCGGTATGGTCCGCCACTTTTTTGAAAACGATAAGCCGGTTGCCGTCATGTGCCATGGCAGCCTTGTCCTGACGACTGTCCCTGATGTGGCCCGCGGAAGGAAAATGACCGCATATTCGGCCTGCCAGCCGGAGGTGGAGAGTATTGGTGCCGAATATATGAATGAAATGGATTACGTTGATGGGAATCTCGTATCCGGACATGCCTGGCCGGATCTCCCGAACATTATGAAAGAGTTTGTGAAGCAGGTAAAAGAAACAACCGTTCATACGTAACTATAAAAAGGACACCTTGAGAAGGTGTCCTTTTTATCAGCTTGTGACCGTGAAAGAAACTCCGGTAAGACGCTCGGATTCTGCCCAAAGTTCTTCCGCATCCAGTACATCAAGGGTTTCAGTTTTCGGCTTCACGAGGACAGGATCTCCTTTCATCTCCATAAATCCTGAAGGTCCAACATAACGGCCGCCTTCAAGGTCCGGATCAGTGGCTGCGCGTATCCCCGGAAGTGCTCCTTCATAGGCACTTTGGGTGACACGTTTCAACACACCACTCAGAGCTTTGTATAAGAAACGGTCTTCAATATGACGGGCGAGATCCGTCTGTGCTCCCCCGGGGTGGGCACCAAGTGATTTGATGGATAGTCCGGCCTGATCGATCCTGCGCTGCAGTTCAAAGGCAAATAGTAAATTAGCAAACTTTGAGCGGCTGTACGACTTCATAGGGGTATACCCTTTCCCCTGTTCAAACATAAGATTATCAAAGTTGACAGAGCCCGATTTGTGGGCATTGCTGCTGATTGTCACAACCCGGGAGCCTTCTGTAGCGGCTAACCGTTCAAATAAGCGGGCCGTTAAAGCAAAATGACCCAGGTGATTGGTTCCGAACTGAAGCTCGAAGCCATCCTTCGTTTTACCATAAGGCGTTGTCATCACTCCGGCGTTATTCATCAAGATATCAAGGCGGTCATATTTCTCTTTGAATTGTTCTGCAAAGGAAGCGACAGAATCCAAATCTGCTAAATCCAGCTCCATTACGTCTACTCGAATATCTGACTGTTGTCTCTTTAGCAGATCGGCGGCTTGTTCTCCACGTTTCTTAGAACGTGAAGCCATAATCACTGTGGCCCCCTTTTCACCGAGGACTTTGACTGCTTCCAGACCAAGGCCTCCATTCCCACCTGTCACAACTACGATTTTCCCTTCCATGGATGGTATCGATGGAACGGACCATTCTGTTACATTCATGCTTTCATCTCCTCCTGAGTGTCCATCATTCATTGGCTCCTGAGAAAGGTACCTGGTTTAAATCATAAGACAAAGTTCATATAGAAGAAAAGAAAACGACTCGGTTGTCAAAAAATTCTAAATACATCCATAAAAAAGAGTGGTGTCCAGATAAGACACCACTCTTTTTTAATACCTTTATGGAAAACAATGTCGGGATGAGAACACCCCGCATTGGAATCTGTTCTTTTTACGCTTGATCCTGCTTACGGCGGAAACCGATGAAGGCAGCAAGAACAGCCATACCCATGGAAGCGAAAGCGATCATCCAAGCATTCAGCCCGCCATCATCACTCGTACCGCCCAAGCCGGTTTTCGGCATTTCAGATGGCATGTCGCTGGCAAACATGTCAGGATTCTGCTCCACAATGGCTCCGGATAATCCTTTTCCTACGCCGTACATATGGCCGTATGCTTCACGTACCTGCTCATAGGCCATTTCGTAGTCACCATTCACATAGTTATCAAAAGATCCAGTCAACTGCTGCACGTGCATCTGCAGACCTTCTGCTGTATTTTCAGCCATCAATTTACCTTCTGTTGCTGTATCAAGGAATTTGGAGAATTCCTGTCTGTACCCATCAAGAGCTTTCAATGCTTCTTCTTTCGCCTGCTCATCATCATTTCCTGTTGCTTTTACATAATCAACAAAGTAGCCGATGTGCTCGGACCACATGTCTTCAAACTGTGCACCCGCTTCTTCCCCGTAGACAGAGGAAATAGCTGCTGATAAATCTTCTGTGTTATGACTTAGAGCTTCGGCAGCTTCTTCAAAGTCCTCCGCTCCGTCGCCACCTTTCTGCATAGCGAGAACGGCAAGAGCTGCGTGTTCAGAGAGAAGATGGTTCAAGTCAGCACGGAGATCAGCGGCTGGTGTGGCCGGCGTTGTATTTTCAAACTTCTCCGGGAACTGGTCTGTAATGGCTGTTGATAATCCTTTACCAACACCGTACATATGCTCGATGCTCATACGGAGATTTTCGTAAGCTTCGTCAAAATCGCCTTCCTCGTAGCTGTCAAAAGCTCCAACTAGTTGATCTACGTGCATTTGAAGCCCTTCAGCCAAGGCAGAGGCTTCTAATCTCTCTCCTGTTGCTGATTCCATAAAGGATGAGAAATCCTGTCGGTAGTCGTCAAGATTATCAAGGGCGGCCTGACGTCCCTCATCATCATCTTCCGCTGTTGCTTTTACGTAGTCAACGAAATAACCAATGTGTTCGGACCATAGGTCTTCAAACTGGCTGCCAGCTTCTTCCCCGTAGACAGATCCGACAGCACCGGATAGGTCCTTCGTATTCGCCTGCAGGGCAGCGGCTGCCTGTTCAAAGTCTTCACCGCCTTCCAATCCTTTCTGCATCGTTACGACAGCCAGGTAGGCATGTTCAGAAAGATAATGATCCAGAGTCGCACGAAGATCGGCGGCCGGGGTAGTTACCGTTACTTTGTCCATTTGTTCATGGTCGCCATGATGGTCGGCAAAGGCCGGGCTCGCTGTAGGTATTAATAGAGCTGCTGATAGCGGAAGCGCTGCAAAAGTCTTCTTCCAATTTACTCTGTGTGTCATTGATTCATCCACTCCTCTTTGAATTGGTTTCATACAGCTAACGAGAGGAGATGATATGTGGATCACTATTTCTATGATTTTTTTTGGAAACTAGTCACCCCCACCAGAAATAACGTCTATCAAGCGCTCTATGTCAGGGGACCTGGTATGTTTTCTATCTACTTATTTCATTTCATCTGGCCTGTCACCCTGCCGGAGCAGGGGCACGCGCATACACTATTCCTAAGACAAGATCATAACCTGGAGGTTACGATAACTATGGATAATATAAACAACCCTGTGCAGCCTGGGAAAATTAAATCGGGAAACTTGTGGGTGCTGGATAATTTTAATCCGGAGCTGATTTTGAATGATATCCTCCGCCTGAACTTAAACACTGTGAATGTACCGATCCGGGTGGACATTCCCAGCCGTACATCATTAACCATGACAATCAATGAAGCTCAAAAACAAAAAGCGGTCGAATTGATTGAGGTTTTGACCAGTAAAGGGATTCAAGTGATGCTGGAGCCGTTCCCATTCATCCAAGGAGGACAGTACGGGGAAACCGAATGGAACCCCGCAGATAAAAAACGATGGTTTATGTTGTGGCAGACGACGGTGCTCAATCCTTTAATTACCACCATCGCCATCCCCTATCAAGTCTGGGGATTGAATATTGCCTCCAACCTCGTCAACTTTGAATCCATGGAATCCGACTGGGAGGCGATGATCACAGAAACGAGGCGGCAGTTTGAAGGTATCGTCGTATTGCGTACGAACTGGTGGTATACTGCATCCTGGAGTCCTCAGACACAGCAGGATTTTACAGCAAAAATCAACCGCTCTTATTGGAAGCTTGTCGATTTCATATCTATTGATGCCTGGTTTGAACTGAACAATCAGGCAGTTCCAACTGTCGAACAAATCAAAGCTTCCATGACATCCACAGAGGTTTACAACAGGAAGCAGAACGTCCTGCAGGAAATCCAGCAATTCCATGAAGTCACCGGAAAAGAGATTTATTTTGGCGGATTTAACATTCCAGCTCTTGAATATGGACTGAAGTTTCCTTGGAACGAGGCTGTTTCTCCTGTTAAATCTCCGGCTGTTCAAGCGAATGGCTGGACTGCCTACAAGGAAACGCTGGAGGACCTTTCCTATTTTCTCGGATTTTCCGTATGGGTCATCGGAAATAACGACCCGGAATATTCGTACAGAGTTGAGCCTGAAACTGCTCTGGTCATTCATGACTGGTATTATGATGACCCATGCTCGGAGAAGGAGTTAGAAGAGCTGCGTCAGGAATTGGAAACTCTTCAAGGAGAGATCACCCTTCTTCAGGAACAGATTCAGGAGCTTGAGCTTGAGCGGGGGCAGTGGCTTGTAAGAGAAGGGGAACTTGTGAATCGGATTGAAGATCAACAGCAGATCCTCAATGAAATCAGAAGACTGGTCGACAGCGAAACATAACGAAAACAAAAAAGAGCTTTCCGCTTATCCACGGAAAGCTCTTTTCTATTAAAGTCCGGCTTGAAGAATAATATCTCCCTGCGGCGTTTGGTTGCCCGTCTGTGGTTCCTTCGTAATGGCAACAGCATCCCACGATTTTTCTTCATTTATCGTAAATGCTACTCCACCACTGCCGGTATCATTCGTTGTGAAAGCACCAGCCGGTTCGGGTGTCTCTCCTTCAATCAGCCATACTTGATACACTTCGCCTGGTTCCAGGTTTTCCAGATTCTGCGTTTGTACGAGAAGCTCCTGTTTAGTTTCCCGGTTTAATAACGTAGCTGTTCCAGCAGCATTGGTCCCTTCAGCAGAAGCCAGTTCTGTCTGCTGCAGCGGTGAAGCTGTACCGGATTCGCTGTCCTCCAGTTCGGAAAGAGCTGTTTGGATTTCCGTAAGGCTCGATTCCAACTGTTCATTTTCTGAGGCCAGATCGGATACTTCCAGTCCAGTATACACGTTCATACCAATGGAAAGAAGCAGTCCTGCAGCCAGTACACCTGACCAGGCTTTCCACTTCACAGGTCTCTTCGTACGGACAGGTGTGTTGTCTTCCTCCTCATTTGAGAAGACTTCGTCCAATACCCTCTGCTTCATACCTGAAGGTGGTTCCGTCTGCTCCATATACGACGGCAGATCCCCCATCAAGTCTTCCAATTCCTTCAGTTCTTCCTGGCACCGGGGGCATTCGGATAAGTGTTTTTCAAACTGTTTTCGCTCGATATCTGATAATTGATCATTTATATAATCCAGGATGTGGTCACATGGTTTATCGTTCATAAACGATCCCCCCTTCTTTCTCAAGGTGCTCTCTCAATTTCTTCAGCGCCAGCCGGACACGTCCTTTGACGGTACCGAGGGGGATATCACATTTTTCCGCAATCTCTCTTTGAGACATCCCTTGAAAATAAAAGAGACAAATCATTCTCTGTTGTTCGTCCGGGAGCGTATGAACAGCTCTTCGAAGCTGATCCCGCTCCTCTTTATCTTCAATTTCCTGCTCAACGCCCGGCAGGTCTTCATGAACAGAATCACGCTGATCCCATTCTACTTCCTGAACTTTTTTCTTTCTTATTAAATCAATGGAAGCATTCCTGGTAATCGTCAAAAGCCAGCTGGAGAACTTTCCCCGCCCGCTGACATACTGACCGGCCCCTTTCCCTCTCCACAACTTCATAAATACATCCTGCATGACTTCCTCTGCTGCCTGCGAATCCTTCATCATTCGAAAGGCAAAGGAGTACAGCAATTTTTCATATCGGTCGTAAAGAACTTCAAGGGCTTCTTTATCTTTCTGCCTGATTCGTTCATACAAATCCAAGTCTGTCGGTTGGGCCATTCAGAAATCTCCTTTAAATCCATAATGATACTAGTATATCTGTTTTTATCAAATCCTTCACGTTTTATATAGAATACGGATAAAAACAAGTTTTGGATGTGTCTGAAGCAAAAAAATCATCCGCCCCGCAAAACGTGGAATTCACCGTAATGCATGATGGATGCCTTTCCCAAACAAAATCCCCCGCATAAACTAGTTATGAACAGGGGGTGAGATCATGAGCTACGGATACGGAGCAGGCTTTGCGCTGATTGTTGTTTTGTTTATTCTCCTTATTATTGTTGGAGCTGCTTATGTTAAATACTAAAATGAAACGCCGGTCAGAGTGCTCCACTCTGACTCTTTTCTACTTTTGCGGAAATGCATGGAGCAACCTGTCCGAAAGACGGCTGACTCTTGCCCGGTTGTAGCGCTGAATCATGATGAAGGGCAGATTAAACAACAATGCATACATAATCATGATCCACCCCGCCCATGCTGGATTAAATAGAAAAAACAAGGGCGCAGGGAAAATCTGCATCCAGTGTGAGAGTTCCGATCTGGTAAGCTGCTCTTCCAGCTCACTATATGCATACACGTTTCTAATCGATGCCGCTGTCTTTCCTCTACCTTTGTTCACCCATTTCCTCGCTTCCGGAAGCATTGTTTTCCATCTATGAATTCCGAAAGACCGGTAAATACGCCCACGACCTTCCCAGCTCTTCGTCCTTAATAATGGATGCAGGAACCGGATAAAGGAAGCAGGTGCCATAGCTGTGATGCCGCTGACAGCTAAATGGATGAACAGCCATATAACTGCATTGAAGACCATCGATTCACCTTCTTTTCTCCTTTTCCATATACATAATAATCAAATCCTTATCAGCTGGTGCTTCTCGGGCTTCGTTTTCCCCTTTTTCCAAAGGTGTATTCACCTCAGCCGGTTTGATTAATGTAGGATATCTAAGGGAACACTACCCTAAAAAAAGAGAGGTCTTTTATGTTTATCCAGTGGATTGCTCGTCTCCTGCGTATGCTTCCTAATAAAGCAGCACGCACGTCTACCATTCAAAAACAGAAAGTAAAGAAGCGGGTCGATGTTTTAGTCGACACTTCGATTGCTCCAGTAGCGGTCACCTATTACGAACCGCTTCACTCTACCTATAATAAACCACCGGTTTATATAAACCTCCACGGCGGGGCCTTCATTATGTATAACAAAGAAATGGATGACCCGTACTGCCGGTACCTGGCCAACAGGACAGGTTGTGTGGTCATCAATGTAGAATACGGCAAAGCGCCGGAACATCCCTTCCCTGCTCCAATCATCCAGCTCTATGAAGTATTGGCCTGGGTGAAAAGCAATCCCGAAGGTCTGAACATCGACCCTGACAAGTGGATGGTCGGAGGGCAGAGCTCAGGTGCCAACATCGCTGCTGCTTTGTGTTTATACTTGAAGGATCAAGAGGAGCCTCAGCCCCTCCTCCAGGTTTTATCGTGTGCCATGCTTGATTTTGCTACCCCGTTTTCTGAAAAACCAGAACCAGATAAATGGCGTTCCAAATACCCTCAGTTCGCCCATTTTCTGAACCTCTGCTATGTCCCGGAACAAGGACAGGACGTCCATCCCTACGCATCGCCTGTTTACGCAGAGAATGTCAGCGGTGCAGCCGAAACTGTCATGATCACAGCGGAATATGATGCCTTCAATCCTGAAGCGGAGAGGTACGCGAAAAAGCTGAAAAAAGCAGGTGTCCCTGTCCATCACCGCCTATTTGAAGACTGTTACCACCTGTTCACGCATCTTGGTCCCACAGAAGCAGCCACAGAGGCATGGGATACGATCGCCGCTCACATCAGGAAGGCCGCCGCTGAATCAGGCGCACCAATCAAGCAGATATCCTCATAAATAGAAATCCCCCTCCTTAAAGAGGGGGATTTCAACTTGTAGAGAAACCCCTGTTTCTTTACAAGCTTTTTTTCTTACCGCCAGGAGCGAAAGCCCCTTGCTGGATGGAGGACAGTCTTTGTTATATTCCGGCAGGCAGCCGTCATCAGCGCAGCCCATGGCGTTCTTTTGAATCTACAAACCTGCTTAGTGCAGAATCTCTCCTATATATTCCAACGTGGGCACGGGGAGCGTTCGGTGGTGATGCCTGCGGGAACAGCACGGGCCGAAGATCCACTTGGACAGGCGGCCTTCCTGACCAAGTTAGCTGAGGGCGTGCCCGCGGCATTCATCCACCGATAAGCGGAAAGTGACCCTTTACACGACAAATGGACAACCCGAACTGGTTAACACAGGCTTTTTCCACAGCCAAAAATCCCCCTCCTTAAGGAGGGGGATTATTTTCCACTGATAACAATCTGCATGGCAATGAAACTGAAGATGAGGCCCTGTGCTTTTTGAAACTTTCCGGTCGACATCCGGTGAAGCACGTTCTGTTGAATTTTTTCTGATAACACCGAGACCAGGAAAAAGACGAGAAAAGCCTGAATGATAAAGATCGATCCGAGTAAAAGCATTTGTAAAGAAACACTCCCGCGGGAGGGATCGACGAAGGGGGGAAGCAGAGCAAGGAAGAATAACGAAACCTTCGGGTTGAGCAGATTCATAAAAATCCCTTTCATGTAAAGTTTATGATATTTTTCCGCCTCCCCTTGTGACGGTCCATCCGCTGATTCTCCAGCCGTGAAAGATTGAAAAGCCAGGAAAAGCAGGTAAGCGGCGCCTGCATACTTCACGATTTCAAAGGCGGCAGCTGATTGATAAATGACAGCTGATACTCCAAATACAGCGGCGGAAACATGAACCATTAAACCTGTGCACAGACCGAGAGCAGTAACTATTCCCGCCTTCGCATGCTGGACAATACTTTGAGCAAGTACAAAAAGAATGTCCGGCCCCGGACTCAGGGTCAACAAAAGGGAAATGCCGATAAACGAAAACACCACAGAAGGTTCCAAAGCGTTTATTTCCCCGTCCTTTCTTCTCCTGTTTCATACAGTTCCAGAGGCAGCTGATCAGGATCTTTAAAGAAGGTGAACCTTCTGCCGGTATAAGGATCGACCCTCACCTCTTCTACATGCACCCCTTTTTCCTCCAGCTTTTGCCTGCAGTGGTCGACATCCTCTACAGCAAAAGCCAGATGCCTGAGGCCCCGGGCTTCCGGGGCATCCGGTCTATCAGGTGGTGAGGGAAAAGAAAACAATTCGATTCGGCTTTCACCTGCTTGAAGGTCGAGTTTATAAGATAACCTGTCCTCTCGATAGTTTTCAGCAATAACAGGAAATCCGAGAATATGTACGTAGAAATGTTTCGATATTTCATAGTTTGAACAAATAATCGCTGCATGATGAATTTGTTTCACAAGCATCCAATTCCTCCTCTGACCGATTTCTTTTACTATAACGAAGTGATCCATTTCCTGTCACCTTTCCCTTCCATTTTTAATTGACTTTTTAATGAAAGCGCTTTTATAATAAGTTAAACAAATGTTTACATATTCAAACTTTTGTTTATAAAGGGGGAAGTATGATTCATGGAAAAGTTGACCTCACGTGAGCGTCAAGTGTATCAGCAGATTGTCAAAAACCCTTATGTATCCCAGCAAACCCTCTCAGAAGCTCTTCAACTATCCCGATCCACCGTAGCAAATATCATTTCCGGTCTCGTTCAGAAAAATGTCCTTCTCGGTCGTGCTTATGTATTAAACAAATCCAGGCAGGTGCTCTGCATCGGAGGAGCCAATGTAGACCGGAAACTCCACACCCACGAACCGCTTCAAATGTACACATCCAATCCAGTCTACTCCCGTTCCAGTGCAGGAGGTGTAGCGAGAAACATCGCGGAAAACCTGGGAAGACTGGGCTTCCATCCTTCTCTTATTACAGCAGCCGGCATGGATGCTGACTGGGATATCATTGAAAAAGCCTCCGGTTCCTTTATGAACCTGGACGGCGTTCTTCATCTCCCACACGCCACTACAGGTACATACACAGCATTGATGAACCCTCACGGTGAGTTACTCACAGCGCTGGCGGACATGGAGGTCTTCGAGGCGATCCTTCCGCCCCTTGTGATGAAAAGTGAAACAAAGATGAGGCAGTCCGAATGTATGATTGCTGACCTCAACTGTCCTAAAGAAACATTGGAACTCCTGCTTCGTATGAGCCGCAGCTTTTCAGTTCCTCTCGTCTTTGTGACCGTCTCAGCACCCAAAATGAAACGCCTGCCCAAAGACCTCCGAGGGCTTACATGGCTGATGACCAACATAGAGGAAACCGAAGCCCATTTCCACATGTCCATTGACTCCAAAGAAAAATGGTGCCTGGCCGCAGGTTTATGGCTGGAGATGGGCATTGAAAAAGTGACCATCACCTCCGGAAAAGACGGGGTTGTCGTTGGAGAAATTGAAGGCGGCATCCATCATTTCCCTTCTTTTTCAACAGGGGATGTCAACGATGTAACCGGTGCCGGAGATGCGTTCTGCTCCGGTGTTTTATACGGATGGATGGAGGGCATGGAGCTCCGGGAAGTTATGAAAACGGGGATGATGAATGCGGTGAAATGCATCCAGTCCCCTTATACGGTCCGGCAGGATTTGACTCCATCCCTGCTGACTCAGGATGTGGAGGAATTGGTATGAACCCTTTTGTAGACATGACAGAAGAAGTAGCTTACGCTCTGGCTGAACATCTCCCTGTGGTTGCCCTTGAATCGACAATCATTTCTCACGGAATGCCCTACCCTGATAATTTACGGACGGCGGAGGAAGTAGCGGCCATCATACGGGAGCATGGTGCGGTACCGGCGACCACCGCCATTATGGATGGAAAAATTAAAATCGGGCTCACGAAAGAGGAATTAACAAGACTGGCTTCTGAAAAAGAGGTGATCAAGGCTTCCCGCAAAGATATCGCCTATCTTGCTGCTTCTGGTAAAACGGGTGCGACAACGGTGGCAGGGACCATGTTCTGTGCCGGTCTTGCCGGTATTCCCATCTTTGTGACCGGCGGCATTGGAGGTGTCCACCGTGGAGCCGAGTCCACGATGGATATTTCAGCCGACCTTGAGGAACTGGGCCGGACAAATGTTGCCGTCATATGTGCCGGAGCCAAGTCCATTCTCGATCTCGGTTTGACGATGGAATACCTGGAAACCAAAGGGGTCCCTGTATTAAGCTATCAAACCGACCACCTTCCCGCCTTCTTTACAAGATCTAGTGCTTTCTCCTCCAACTATAAAGTCAATGATCCGGAGGAAATCGCCGCTGTGATCGATACTAAATGGTCACTCGGTCTTGATGGAGGCCTTGTTATTGCTAATCCGATCCCTGAGCACAGTGCATTGGAAGAGGCCTACATGAACCAAACAATTGAAGAAGCTTTACAAGAGGCAGATAAACAGAAGGTTAAACAGAAAGAAGTCACTCCTTTTCTCCTTGAATATATTCACAAAGCGACAGAAGGAAAAAGTCTGCAGGCCAACATCGCTTTAATTAAATCAAACGCTGTCTTAGGAGCACAAACCGCGGCTGCTTTTCAAAAACTAAGGAATTCGGTTCATTCGTTGTAGCCTGTGTATCAAACAAATGACAACCACTGCGTTTTTTTACAAATTATGGGCCGGATGCCCTGTTTCCTGTCAGACAGCACTAGCCCTCCTGAAAAGCGGGAATAGAAGAATACAAGTCAAAAAATCCCGAGGAGGATGATTATGCTGTGGCTGCTGTTCGGTATGCTGGCTGTCGTTATTGCCCTGTCTATTTATTTTGATCGAAAAAGAAGGAAACGGATGACGCAGGAGTCTCAGGACGAGGACACCAACCGGTTGAAAGAAACCTACTATATCGACGGAGCGGGAAGAAAATCATCAGATCCAAAGTACAATAAACAGTTGTAAATACAGAAAAGGACAGGGGGATCCCTGTCCTTTCACTGTCTGATTAGAAATCGAATTCATCCGGATGTGGACCGCTGCGGGCATTTTCATTGAGCGCATCCAGTTCCTTCATCTCTTCATCCGTTAACTCAAAATCATAGATATTGATATTATCTTTAATTCGGGAAGGCGTCATGGATTTCGGAATGGTCACGACACCATGCTGGATATCCCAGCGGAGAATAATCTGAGCCGGTGACTTCCCGTGACGCTCCGCCAGCTTTTGGATAACCTGATGATCCAAAAGGTCCGCATTCATCAATGGAGACCATGCCTCAATTTGAATATCATGGTTTTTACAGTATTCACGAACGTCCTGCTGCGTCAATTTCGGGTGAAACTCGACTTGATTGATGACAGGCTTGACCTCAGCATAGGACAACAGATCATCCAAATGGTGCACTTGGAAGTTACTGACGCCGATGGATTTTACACGGCCTTCTTGATAGAGGGCTTCCATAGCTTTCCATGGCTGCTCATATTTCTTATTCCCCGGCCAGTGAATCAAGTAAAGATCCAGATAGTCCAGTCCCAGTTTCTCTAAACTTTCTTCATAAGCGCTGATGGTCCCTTGATAATCGAGGCCGTCATTCCACACTTTGGAAGTCACGAATAGATCCTCGCGTCCTACAAGACCTTCATCCACAGCCTTCCTAATTCCATTTCCTACACTTCGTTCATTTCCATAAATGGCAGCGGTATCGATGCTTCGGTAGCCTTCCTTAATGGCTGTAACGACGGCTTCCTCAAGAGCTTCCCCTTCGTCGACACGGAAGACTCCATAGCCGATTTCCGGCATTTCCAATCCGTTATTCAATGTTTTCGTATTGGTTTTCATAATCATTTCCTCCTCTTCATTGTTTGCTTCTTTTCATCTGCTCGAAACTCATTACCGGAAAAAAGAGAACCCAAACATTGTTACTGTTCTACTTTTCTCAAGAAACCTGTTAAGAATACAGCCCCGGCAACCATGATCGCACCAATCCATGGGGTGTGAATAAGACCGATCCCTTCTACGATGATTCCTCCGACAAAGGAACCGATGGCAATTCCTACATTAAAGGCGGCAATATTCAGCGCAGATGCGACATTGACGGCAGACGGGACGTATTTTTCAGCCAGATTGACGACGAGCACCTGAAGTCCCGGAACATTCATAAAAGCAAACAGTCCCATAAGGAAGATAGCGATAAGCCCCGCAACCTTGAAAGGGGCGGCAAATGTCAACCCAACCAAGATGACCGATTGAAGCACAAACATCCAGAATAACGCCCGGAGAGGGTTTTGGTTGGAAGCCTTCCCGCCTGCAACGTTACCGATCGCTACAGCAACACCATAAACAAGCAGAATGATGCTCACCCACTTGGAGCTGAATCCTGTTACATCTTCAAGTAAAGGAGTCAAATATGTGAAAGCGACAAAGGTCCCTCCATACCCAAGGGCTGTGATCAGGAAAGCCAGCATGAGTTTTCCGTTTTTCAGGATTTTCATTTGTTCACTGAATTTGGCAGGCGGTGCTTCTTTCAAATTTCCCGGGACTAGAATCGAACTGGCGATGATACCAACTACACCAAGCAGAGCAACACCCCAGAAGGTGGCTCTCCAGCCAAAAGCCTGTCCTATGAATGTCCCCAGCGGAACGCCTGTCACTGTAGCAACGGTCAGTCCCGTAAACATAAAAGCGATGGCACTGGCCCGTTTATGTTCAGGCACAAGATCAGCGGCTATCGTTGAACCGATGGAAAAAAAGATTCCATGAGAGAAAGCAGTAATGAAGCGGGCCGCCAGCAGCATTCCAAAACTGGTCGACATCGCAGCCACCGCGTTTCCGGCAATAAATAAGACCATCAGCGACAATAAGAGCGATTTACGACTCATTTTACTCGTCAGAGCCGTTAACACGGGCGCACCAACGGCTACACCAAGGGCATAGCCGGAAATCAAAAGCCCTGCCAGTGTAATGGATATCGATAAATCATCCGCAATGGACGATAATAAACCTACAGGTACAAATTCCGTCGTTCCAATACCGAAGGCACTAATGGCTAATGCCAGCAGCGCAGGAGTGCCTCCTTTTGTTTTTGTTTGATCCATGGTTTCAGCATATGAACTCATGAAGAAGTCCTCCTTTTTCTTTCTGTGCGTCCGGAAAAGTAGTGGCGCCCCTTACCATTTCCAGACTTATCCATTTGATGAAAAGCCCGCCCCGAGTACTCATGGACCTCTTTGATACCGGCCCCTCCTCTGGGACAAAAATGATTATGCTATGAATTGAACGGTTTAGGAAGTACGTACTTTAAAGTCACGTAGGTACTTTTTAGTAACATTTGCGCCACCAAAGGATTACACCGCAGCCATATCGCTCCACTTTTTTTATGGACACCGAAAAAGGAAGTCATAACGATGGAATATTCCATAAAGATATGATAAATTTTTAAAGCGCTGAAAAGAATAACAGACGTGTCTTCCATTCATAAGGAACGTAAATCATGAAGGAGTGGACCATGATGAAAAAATACAACATCCCCGTTGAGGCAGCTCTCGAAGTTATCGGCGGGAAGTGGAAAGTCGTTATTTTGTGTCATTTGATAAAAAATGAATTACGAACGAGTGAATTGAAGCGTCTCATGCCGGGAATCACTCAGAAAATGCTTACCCAGCAGCTCAGGGAGCTTGAGCAGGACGGGGTGCTGGACCGTGTCGTTTTCAACCAGGTTCCACCGAAAGTCGTGTACAAACTAACGGACTACGGCTGGTCCTTAAAGCCCGCTCTGGATATGCTCTGTGCTTGGGGGGAACAACACATCGAGAACTGCTACCCCGATAAATCCGAAGTTCTTGCAGAGGGTAATGAATTAGAAAAAGTATAAAAAAGGTCAATGCCGCAGCCGGCATTGACCTTTTTTATTTAATCGGCACCCAGACTTCCTCTTCAGCGTTTAGATCATCCACCCGGTAATCCGGCCCCATTCTCTCGAAATGGGGCCGCCCATCCAGTTCATAGGAAGAGTTCGGAAGCCACTCATTAAAAATCTTATCAAGGGTTTGGACAAAGGTGTGCGCCGGCCCTTTATGAATAAAAACAGCGTACAGCCCCCCATGTAACAGGAAGCTCTCCAAACCTTCCGGAAGTTCTTCATCAGCATGAACGTGAACAGCTGCCCATCGGATGAAACGCGTATCAGAGGTGAACGTGTTCAGATCAAAACTTTCCGGATAAATGGATAAGTTATAAAAGTACCCATCCTTCTGCCCTTGAATCGTTTTCACCTTAGGTTTGAAGCTTTTCCACAACTCCACGGTCTTATCACCGGTCAACGTCATGCGCCTGCTTTCACCCATAAGGTACATGTTTCCAAGCTGAACGATCTGCGGCTCCATACGCCTGCCTCCTCTACATATTTCTACATCTTGTAACAAATTTAACAAAAACAGGATTTCAATGTAGACTTAAAGGGTAAGGAAAAGAATCAACACCCGCTTTTTATTATTACATATGAGGTGAAAAAATGAAGAATGTAACTCCCGTTTTCTGGTATGGGTTAACCATCTGTGCCTTGTTCGTGCTCTGGGGCGCAATCAGCCCTGATCAGCTTCAGACTGTCACTGCCGAAATTACGGCCGATATTTCAAACACGTTTGGATGGTACTACCTGATCATCGTTTTAGCGATGTTGATTTTCTGTATTTACTTAGTATTCTCCAGGTTCAAGAACCTGAAGCTTGGTAAACAGGACGAGAAGCCTGAATTCTCCCTGCCTACATGGTTTGCCATGCTGTTCAGCGCAGGAATGGGGATGGGCGTCGTCTTTTGGACGACAGCAGAACCTGCTTCCCACGCGTTCAAAAGCAGTCCTATAGCCCCTGAGGGAAGTGAGCAGGCGATCAAGGACGCTATGCAGTATTCCTTCTTCCACTGGGGAATCCATGCGTGGGCGATTTATGCCCTCGTCGCTCTTGTACTTGCCTACTTTAAATTCCACAAAGGTTACCCCGGATTGATCAGCGCCACTTTAATTCCCTTATTCGGCAAAAAAGCGATGGGCGGCCTGCCGGGCAGGCTGATTGATGTACTTGCCGTCGTGGCCACCGTCGTTGGTGTAGCCGCGACACTAGGGTTCGGTTCTGCCCAGATCAACGAAGGACTGGGCTACTTATTTGGCGTTCCCAGCAACTTCACCACCCAGTTTATTATACTCGTCGTTTCCATGGTGCTCTTTATCGCATCCGCCTGGTCCGGCATCAGCAAGGGAATCAAATACTTGAGTAATACGAACCTCTTTCTCGGATTTGCTTTGATGATTCTTTTGTTTATCGTGGGACCTTCCGTACTGACATTGAATATGTTTACACAGTCCCTTGGAAACTACGTGACCAACTTTTTCGATATGAGTCTCCGCATTGCCCCTCTTAATGAGGAAAGCAGATCGTGGATCAACTCGTGGACCATTTTTTACTGGGCATGGTGGATATCCTGGTCACCTTTCGTCGGTATCTTCATTGCAAGGATTTCCCGCGGAAGGACAATCAAAGAATTCATGACCGGTGTTCTCGTGGTTCCATCTCTCGTCTGCTTCGTCTTCTTTGCAGTATTCGGAACTGCAGCCATCGATCTGCAGCAGCGGGGAATCGAAGCCATTTCAGAATTCCCGATTGAAACCGCCACGTTTGCGACACTGGATTATTATCCGCTTGGCACACTCATGTCCTTCATTACGATTTTCGTCATTGCAATATTCTTTATTACATCTGCGGACTCCGCTACGTTCGTATTAGGGATGCTTTCCACCAAAGGATCACTAAACCCCAATGGTACCGTTAAAATTTTGTGGGGGCTGGCCCTGACAGGTATGGCTGCCACTATCGTTTATTTCGGAGGCACACAAGGACTGCAGAACGTCCTGATCATTGCCGCCTTCCCATTCTCTGTCGTTATTTTACTTATGGGTGGATCCTTCTTCAAAGAGGCCAACCGCGAAATCAGGGAATTGAAAAAAGCTGCAGCCAAGCCGGCCGGAATGAAGAAGCGGGCACAGTAGCCGGATGATTTCTTTCAATAATTCCATATCTTCTTCGAATATCTGTCATGAGCTCTTGATATCGAACATTTATATGTTACAATACCAATAACATTCGGATATTTTCATATAATAGCAGGGATAAGGCCTGCAAGTTTCTACCGGTTTGCCGTAAATGAACCGACTATGAAAAGCCTGACAGACGAAGAATCCTAAGGGAAGGATTCTTCTCCTTACGATGCCAGCTGTGCGTGTCGTCCGGCTTCTCATGAGTTTGAGAGGTGGACGACACGCATTTTTTTATGAAACATCCAATGTAATTCATCATCAAGGTGGGAATCCTATGGAACTATTGGAAAGAAAAATCATGGAAGAAGGACGTGTACTCTCCACATCTGTTTTGAAAGTGGATGCCTTTATCAATCATCAAATCGATCCTGTATTAATGGACAATATCGGCCTTGAATTTGCTGAACGGTTCTCTGGATCAGGCATTACGAAAATCCTTACGCTCGAATCATCCGGGATTGCTCCTGCTCAAATGACGGGTCTTCACCTGCAGGTTCCTGTTGTCTTTGCGAGAAAACGGAAATCATTGACGCTGAATGATCAATTATATACATCAGAAGTCTACTCCTTTACAAAAGAACAATCGAATGAAATTGCTGTCTCCCACGAATTTATAGAAGCCGGTGACCACGTCCTGATCCTCGATGATTTTTTAGCAAACGGACAGGCAGCTCTCGGTCTCCTGCATATCGTTGAACAAGCAGGAGCTTCTCTTGAAGGAATCGGTATTCTTATTGAAAAAGCCTTTCAGGAAGGCGGAAATCTATTAAAAAACAAAGGGGTACGAGTTGAATCTTTGGCCCGTGTGGCTTCTTTGAACAGCGGCCGTGTCCAATTTGCTGAAAAGGTGGGTGCCCAGTGAAATCATTCACCTTAGCCATCCAGCATCTGCTTGCGATGTACGCAGGGGCGATTCTCGTTCCATTGATTGTAGGCAGTTCGCTCGGATTAAGCTCTACACAATTGACGTATTTAGTAGCCGTAGATATTTTCATGTGTGGCGCAGCAACTATCCTTCAGGTTGTTAAAAATAACTATTTCGGAATCGGCCTTCCTGTTGTCCTCGGCTGTACCTTTACAGCTGTCGGTCCAATGATTGCTATTGGAAGCGAATACGGAGTGACTGCGATTTACGGTGCCATACTTGTATCAGGCCTTTTCGTCCTTGTGATCAGCCGCTTTTTCAGTAAGCTTGTCCGATTCTTTCCTCCGGTTGTAACCGGTTCTGTCGTTACCATCATAGGAATTACCTTGATTCCAGTCGCTGTACAGAACATGGGCGGTGGACAGGGAGCCGAAGACTTCGGTTCTCTATTTCATTTGTCGCTGGCTTTCGGTACCCTTGGAGGCATTATCCTTCTGTACCGTTTCACACGTGGATTTTTCCAGTCGATCTCCATTCTTTTAGGAATTGCCGCAGGGACAGTGACGGCCTTCTTTTTCGGCCGGGTCGACACATCGGCCGTTACGGAAGCCTCCTTCTTCCACATTATTGAACCACTGTATTTCGGTGTCCCCACGTTTCACTGGTCGGCCATTTTGACGATGATTCTTGTTGCAATGGTCTCGCTGGTTGAATCGACCGGCGTTTATTTTGCCATCGGAGATCTCTCCGATCAGGAAATTGAGGAACAAGACTTGAGAAATGGATACCGAGCTGAAGGCATCGCCATTCTTCTTGGAGGCTTTTTCAACGCCTTTCCTTATACCGCTTTTTCTCAAAATGTCGGTCTCATGAACATGACCGGTGTGAAATCAAGGAAGGTCATCTTTATTATGGGTGGTCTGCTGCTTGGACTCGGCCTGCTTCCTAAGGCCGCTGCTTTAACCACGATCATCCCGACACCTGTTCTGGGTGGAGCAATGCTGGCAATGTTTGGTATGGTCATCGCCCAGGGGATCAAAATGTTGAGCAAAGAAGCTGCCGCTTCACCTGAGAACTCGATGATTGTTGCCTGCTCCATCGGCATGGGGCTTGGTGTAACCGTAGCGCCGGAACTATTCGCGCAGCTTCCCAACAGTGTACAGATTTTAACGAGCAACGGCATTGTTGCGGGAAGCCTTACAGCTATCGGGCTGAACATCATTTTCCATAGGACCCGCAGACCGGCGGAGAAAAAAACAGAAGCTGTATGGCAGGAAGGAGCCTGAAAACAGCCGCCGGCAGACTTTTTCTGCCGGCGGCTGTTGTTTATTCATATGGCTGATTAGGAATTTCAAGATTCCACCGCTTCTCAAAATCCACATACTCTGTAAAATTATGCTGTTCCCCGATCATCTCCTCATCTAAATAAGGAGAATACGTTCGGTGGGTCAGCGTATTTTTGTTCAAGTCGAATTCAATGATCCTCAAAAACCCCTCTCCTCCATTCGGATACCCTTGGTAATCAGCTGTATATTGATGGACCGGCAGCCCTGCCTCATTTTTACGAATCGTGCGGTACGTTCCGCTGTAATGACCGTTGACGGTCATGAAAATCTGACTATTCTTAGCAATCCATTCGTTATAGATGAAAGACGGGGAATTGCCTTTGGATTTTCTTACATAAGGTTTCTCAGAAAGCCGGCCTTTCGTATCCATAAGCAGATGAGTGACAACGATGACCGGTGTGTCCGGGTGTTCATCGAGAACACGCTGTGCCCAGGCAAGGTCTTCTCCAGGCAGATCAATATTTAAAAAAAGGAGTAGAAAATCTCTGCCTTCTGCCGAAAACGTATAGTAGGAGTTCAATTCATTTCGAGAGTGTCCACCATAACCCGGAAGCCCCTTCATCCGCCCGCTGCCGAAGTGCTTTTTAAAATGAGCCGCTTTTCCACCCATGTCGTGGTTTCCCATTGCTATTCCATAAGGCACACCAGCTTCATCCATCCTGGCAACCGCTTTGTCCGCATTTTCCCATTGATGTTTTTGATTTTTATCCACCACGTCTCCTAGATGGGCTGCAAAGCGGATATCTTCTCTTTGGAAGTTATCCGCCAGCCACTGGGTCTGGGCATGAAACCTATCTGGAAACTCATCTGAATACAATTGAGTGTCTGGAAGCAGAACAAGTTTGAATCTGCCGTCCCCCTCCAGATCCGTAGCCTCACTGCTTACGGTATAAGCAACGGCAAGACTGAGAAATAGTATAAGAAGGCTCTCATTCATCCAGAAAACCGCCGTTCTCACCGATACCCTTCCTTTCCTCTAAAAAGAACTAACCAGATTCCTCTGTGGTTCCTTAGTGTGTCCATTCCAACACGGGATATGAAGGAACAGGACTGGGTCTCTTTGGAAAAAAGCGTGAAAAGGTTACAGGCCCAGACAAAATATTTTGAGTCTCGAAACAAAATTGATAAGATAACCATAGGATTTTACAAAGAAATGAGGACAGGATATGACTGAAAAAACACTCTCACAAACGAAATACAGCGTTTTAGACCTTGCTCCCGTAACAGAAGGCAGCACGCCCGCTGATTCCTTTAAAAATACTGTAGATCTGGCACAGCATGCTGAGCGTTGGGGCTTTAACAGATACTGGTTAGCGGAACACCATAACATGCCGTTCATCGCAAGCTCGGCGACTTCGATAGCCATCAGCCACGTACTGCATCATACAGATTCCATCCGTGTCGGATCAGGCGGGGTTATGCTTCCCAATCATGCGCCCCTCGTCGTTGCTGAACAGTTTGGTACGCTGGAAACTTTATTTCCCGGCCGCGTTGATCTAGGCCTCGGCCGGGCACCTGGGACAGATCAACTGACAGCTGGTGCTTTAAGAAGAAATCTGGATAGTGATCCAAACGAATTTCCTGAGCAGGTGGAAGAATTAAGAGGTTACTTTGCCGGGGAAAACCGGATTCATGCAGTCCCGGGGGAAGGGCTGAATGTGCCGATCTGGCTTCTTGGTTCCAGCGGATTCAGTGCCCAGCTGGCCGGACGGCTGGGGCTGCCGTTCTCATTCGCCAGCCATTTCTCTCCCAACAATACCGAAGGAGCTCTGCGATTATACAGACAGCAGTTCCACCCCTCCGATGTATTGGATGAGCCTTATGTGATGGTTGGTGTTAACGTGATCGCCGCCGATACAGATGAAGAAGCAGAATACCTGGCAACTTCTCTGCATCAGCAGTTCCTGAACCTCGTCCGTAATACGAACATGCTGCTTCAGCCTCCAGTTGAAAACATGGAGGACGTATGGACACCACGGGAAAAATTGGCACTCATGCAGCAGCTCGGTTCTTCAATCATTGGTAGTAAGGAAACCGTAAAAGCCAAACTGGAACAATTCCAGAAGGAAACAGAAGCTGACGAAATGATGATCATTTCTCAAATTTATGATCACGACAAACGCCTCCGTTCCTACGAAATCATATCAGAAATTATGAACGCATAAATAAAGAGCGTCCTGCCGGGACGCTCTTTATTTATGTCATATTTTACTGTATTAACATCCCTTCTTCCTCCAAAGACTAGGAAGGATGTATAAGGAGGGATCTTATATGGGTAAGCGCACATCACAAATGAACGCCGCCAAAACAAACAATCAAACACCAAAGGAAAGCCTGCCGGTGGAAGAAGAGACAGGACATCGTACGAATAAAAACCGCCCCAAATCGGGGCCGGGTGCCAATCAATTTTAAGCAGGAGAGGGTGGGTGTCCCCCCTCTCACCTCTTATTTAAATGCAGATCTCCGGACTGTGTCTCAATCCGTATCACGTTCCCTTCATCCCCATTCCTAAGCACAGCTTTAAATGCATGCTCCTTTTTCTCTTCATACAACAAACCGTCCCAGTTTACAACGGCTTCCCCTGACCGGCTCATAAATGAGACCGTTCCATCTTCAAGAGAGGACGATGCAAAATTCACCTGCACATCTCCGCTGTTCGTTTCCACTTCCAAACCTGTGTGAGCCTGCATGCCGGTCAATGACAGATCTCCGGAGGCAGTGGTGACCATTGTTTCCCCTCCATCAGCCCCCTCTTCCGTAACGGACCCGCTTTTCGTTATGTATGTACGTACTCCTGCTGTAACAGCTTCTCCAGTAATATCTCCGCTGGATGTTTCAATCGCCAGCGTCTTCTGAACCTCATTATTCACCATGTCCACCGATCCCGACGAAGTCTTGATATCTAAAGACGCTGCTGCCATTCCCTCAATACGAATGTCTCCGGACGATGCCTGCATGGTTAGATCCTCATATTTCTTCTCAGGAAGCACGATGCTCAAAGAAGCATCTTTAAACGGGGAAAATGGAAGCAGGCGGATCCCTTTTCGTTCCACTTCTTCAATATGCAGTGCTCCCTCAGAGTAATGATACGTAAAAAGGGGCTGGTCGGTCTTTCCCTCTGCCCTCATTTCAACGCGGGGGACAGAGGCAGTCTGAATATCCACATCCATGGAAGTCACCTCAATTTCAATCCTCTCGACTTCTTGTTCTTCATACTCAGTCACAGCGTTCACCTCCGGATTGTCCCATAAAGAATAAAAAACGACTCCTGAAACCAGAACAACAAGAAACAAACAGACGCCTGCCGCTATTTTTTTCATAAAGCCCCCTCTTTCTTCGTTCCAATACTGGATACCACGCTGTCAGGTGTATACAAAAGGTGTACGCCCCTTTATTCTAAGAAAGGTCAAACACACCTCTGCACAGCCTTCCTATACATTCTAACAGCCAGAGAAGCAGGCGCCCGATACCGAAAACCACCTCAGGCAGCCAGCAAATACATTCTGTGAAGATATCAAAAAAAGCTGAGCCGCGCTCCCTTCTTCTGCGCCTATCAATTTTATCGTGCTTCACATTCATCCTCCTCCGTTATGTCCCTGTATACGGAAAAGAATGGAAAAAAGTTTCACATCTTACAGAATTTATAATCCGGTTTGTTTTATATCCTCCACCCACGTGTCTTGAGGTACAGGACCTTTCTCTTCTTTTTCTACGGGTCTCTTCGACCAAAAGGTTGCAAGTATAGGACCTGAAATATTGTGCCATACCGCAGCAAGAACGTTTGGCAGCGCAGCCAGGGGGCCGAAGTGAGCCGTAGCAAGAGCTACACCAAGACCGGAGTTCTGCATCCCTACTTCAATGGAAATCGCCCGGCGCTTGCTCTCATCCAGCTTCATTACTTTAGCTGTCCCATAACCTAGAGACAAACCGAAAAGGTTATGAAGCATAACCGCAGCAAAAACCATCACGCCGGAGCTGACGATGCTGTCTACGTTCGCAGCCACGACAGCCATAACAATAATGATGATAGCCAGAACAGAGATCAGCGGAATGATGGACGTGCCTTTATCGACAGCCGCCGGGGCGAGCTTACGTACACCTACTCCGAGGGCAATCGGAACAATAATGACCTGAACGATCGAAACAAACATGGATACCGGGTCCACAGGCAGCCACTGCCCAGCCAGGGCCAAAAGAATTAATGGTGTGAAAACAGGAGCAAGAAGGGTCGACAACGATGTCATAGCTACTGACAAAGCCAGATTCCCTCTGGCAAGAAACACCATGACATTTGAAGACGTCCCTCCGGGCACTGAACCGAGCAGCACAAGTCCTGCCGCAAGCTCTGCCGGAAGATTCAACAAATAAGCAATGGCGAAAGCAGCCAGGGGCATGATTAAAAATTGAGACAACACCCCTATGATGACTGGAAGCGGTTTTTGTACAACCATCTTAAAATCCACCGGTTTCAGGGTAAGTCCCATTCCGAACATGACCACCCCCAGAAGGATGGTGATGTACGCTCCGAGCCCTAGGAAAGTCGAGGGGAGGAAAAAGGCGATCAGAGCAGCCCCCACCACCCAGAAAGCAAAGTACCTTCCAGCTATATGACTGATAGATTCAAACATCTTCATTTGTTTGTCCTCCTTGTTGGCACGAGTTTATCCGGATTCATGATTCCTTTTGGATCGAGGGCCTGTTTAATTTTCTCCATAACGTCCAGGGCGGCCCCGTGTTCCTGCTTCTGGTATTTCATCTTTCCTCGTCCAACCCCATGTTCGCCCGTCGATGTTCCGCCACATGCAAGTGCATATTCTACAATAGCTTCATTCAACTGCCCCGCCTTTGCGGCTTCCTCCGGATGATCCGGGTCCAGCATCAGAAGCGCATGGTAATTCCCGTCCCCCACATGGCCCAGAATCCCCGCATGTAGTCCAAGTTCTCCAATGACACCACGGGCGTGATTGACAGCTCCAGCCAGTTCAGAAATCGGAACGCACACATCCGTCACCATCAGCTTCCTGCCGGGAAAGCTGTGGATATAAGCATAAGCCAGCTGATGCCGCGCTTCCCACAGCTTCACCCGAGCGGCATTGTCCTTTTCGAAAAGGATGCCCTGACATTGATGCTCCTGTACAATGGCCTTCACAAAATCGACATCTTGTGAAAGCCCGGATTCATTTCCATGAAACTCCAGGAATAACGTCGGCTTTTCTTCATACGTGGTGTTGTTGAATTGGTTCACCTGCTGAATCGAACGGTCGTCCACGAGCTCCACTCTTGCAATAGGAACACCTGCCTGCAGGATGGACACCACAGCCTCCACGGCATCATTGACGGAAGGAAAAACCGCCCTTCCCGCAGTAATGTGCTCAGGAATGCCATAGACTCTGAGGGTCAATTCCGTTATGCATCCGAGTGTTCCCTCTGAACCGACATAAAGACTGTTCAAATGATAACCGGAGGATGACTTCCTCGCCATACTCCCTGTATGTATACAGCTTCCATCAGGTGTGACCACCTCCAGGTCATGTACCTGATCTTTCATGACGCCATATTTGACCGATGTTGTCCCACTGGCATTGGTCGCTGCCATCCCTCCAAGGGTGGCATCTGCACCGGGATCTACCGTGAAGAACAAACCGTATTTTTTTAATTCCTTGTTTAATTGAGATCTGGTTACACCCGGCTGGACTTTCACCAGAAAATCTTTATCCCTCACTTCAAGGATTTTGTTCATTTGTGAAAAATCAATCGTTATCCCCCGCTCATATGGAATAACGTGACCCTCAAGGCTTGTCCCCAGACCAAACGGAACGATTGGGATCCCTAAGGCATCCGCTGCTTTTACAACGGCCTGAACCTCCTCCGTTGTCTCAGGAAAGACAACCACCTCCGGTCCTGCCGGTTGATGATAGGACTCATCCCTGCTGTGATGATCAAGGATCGTTGGATTTGTTGAAAGTTGGTGTTCCTGAAGCACATGCTTCAATTCTTGTATGAGATCCGTCATATCTACTGCCACTGCTATTCCTCCTGCCTGTATTGTGTCTCACATTATACATAATAGTCTGAATTTTACAACAGGAGGTCGTTTTTTTCATTTTTTTCTAAATGATTCAGGGCCATTAAGTTACTTACACAATAAAAAAGCACTCCTGCTTTCGACAGGAGTGCTTCATTTAAAAGAAGCGAGTTTTGTATAGACTTCTCCAAGCGTCAGGTACCCGTTCTCCCGCGCTTCCTTGACCCCCTGAATCCATAAAGCTGCTGCAGCCTTGGCATCAGATAGAGCATGATGCCGGTGATCAATCGATACTTCATACGCCGCACAGCACTCATCAAGGGAATTCAGATCCTGGTTGGGACGATTCACTTTGGTAAGAAAAGTCGTATCAAGGAGCCGGTGCCGGAATTTCCGCTTCATTTCCGTCCACGCCGCGTGGTTCATAAATTTACGCTCATGTCCGGCGTGATGGGCAACTAAGACATCACTTTGGATATACCTGTAAAAATCGTGCAGGACTTCCTCCAGCGGCGGAGCTTTCTCTGTCATTTCCTTTGTAATTCCTGTGAGGCGGGTGACCTCATCAGAAATGGAAGCACGGCACTGGACGAGCGAATAGAAGGACTCCTTTTCTATCTGCAACCCTCTGATTTTCACAGCCCCTATTGAGAGAATACGGTCTCCTTGATAAGGGTGAAAGCCGGTCGTTTCCAAATCAAAGACGACTACGGGAAGATCAGCAAGCGGCAGATCCAGCACATTTTTTTCCTTGATTTCGCGCTCCAGATTTCTAATATAAGCCTGGTTGGAAGCACTGCTTTGATCCAGGGATGAAAAGCCGCTTCCGAGCCGGCCGGAGAGATCTTTTACAAATTGAGTAAATGGATTCATAGCACTCCCTCTTTAGATAAAACCGTTCTGGCATACTCAAAAGCTTGATGACCGTATTTCATCCAGGATTTCAGCTGCTTTTTTTCTTCCGTTATCAGAGAATGGACAGGAACATAGTGCACCCCGCCATACCCATCCGACTCCCCCGCCTTATGGAGCCGGAACTGAAGAAATTCACGGAACTGCTGTTTATAAAAACGAAGCTCCGGAAAATCCTCCTCCAAATCGGCATACCTTGACAGAGTTGATGGGACATACAGTTGTTTATAAAAAGCCAACAGCCTCGCTGCATTGACAAACGGAAAGTAAATGGTCTGTTTAAGATCCACGCTGCCCTGTCTGCTTCCTTTTTGTTCCGGAAGCAGCTGACCGAATACTCCCTTCCCTTTTTTCATATACTTCACGTTCTCAACAAATCTTTGATACAGGTGAGGCTGCTCATGTAATGTGGTGAAAATCCCATTTTTCACAGGTTGCAGCATATCTTTTCCACCAGCGAGAACTCGTGAATCGAAGAAGATCTGTATATGACGCAGAGCCTGCCAGTCCTCCTGCTGAAGCCATCCTGATACCTGCTGCTTCATTTCCTCTTTGGGCTGACACCAGACTGGATTGGAGGACATGACATCTCCTTCACATTCTTCATAGCCGACAGCGGCAAGACCGCGTTTGATTTCAGCACCAAGGGAGAGAAAATAATCCTGATCAGCTCTTCCTCCTTCAAAAATAAGACCGTGGTCCTGATCACTCCAAATGGACTGTTCACAACGTCCCGCGCTCCCCATCAGATAAAAAGCAAACGGAGCAGGCGGCTTTCCCTGCTCCATCTCCACCCGTTCCTCTGCAAGCCTTATCGTCCGGGAGATGAGCTGATCATGACACACATTCAATTGTTCAGGATCCGGTATCAGGCCGGGCATCACCTTCTCCCGCCATGTACGCAGCTCTTGATAGCTTTCGTGCATATCAACGCCACCCTTTATCTCCATTTAAGCCCCTGAATTCGACTTCGGTGGTGTCAGGTTCTCAGGATACCCATAGCCTCCATGTTCACTGATATCAAGACCCATAATCTCTTCTTCTTCAGAAACACGGAGCCCCCCCATCGCCTTATCCATGACCTTCAAGATGATGAAGGAAACAATAAACGCATAGAGACCAGAACTCACGACCCCCAGAATCTGGACGCCCAGCTGTTCAAATCCCCCGCCGTAGAAAAGTCCGGGACGACCGACAACAGCAAGTTCCGGCGTTGCAAACAACCCGTTGGACAACGTACCCCAAATCCCCACCGTGCCGTGAACGGAAAGAGCAAAAATAGGGTCGTCGATTCTCCGTTTATCAAAGAACCTCATACTGAAAAAGACGAACGCTCCTCCGATTAAGCCGATCAAAACAGCCGCCCACGGAGCAACGAAGGCACAGGAGGCTGTAATGGCTACCAGACCCGCCAAAGCTCCGTTCAGCGTTGTCGGTACATCTGCTTTCCCTGTTACGGCCCAGACCATAAGCATCGCCCCTACAGCCCCCGCGCCTGCTGCCAGCTGAGTATTTAAAGCGACATAACCGAAAAAGGCATCCGCGACACCAAAAGTACTCCCCGCATTAAAACCAAACCAGCCTACCCAGAGAATAAGCACACCGAGAGCTGTGAATACCTGGTTATGACCGGCAATCTCGTTCGATGTACCGTCTTTATTGTATTTACCAATCCGCGGTTTTAAGATCATGGTAGCTGCCAGGGCCGCCATTGCACCTGTCAGGTGAACAACAGTGGAACCGGCGAAGTCCTGTTTCCCGTGCTCCGCAAGCCAGCCGCCTCCCCAGATCCAATGAGCAATGACCGGGTAGATAAGTATAGAAAATAAGACCGCAAATATAACGTACCCCATCAGCTTCGCCCGTTCAGCAAAGCCACCGAAAGCAATGGTCATGGCAATAGCTGCGAATGCCAGCTGGAACATAAAATCAACCGACCCCGCGAGTCCTCCGCCCATTGTTTCTGCATCCCCGTAAAAGAACTGGGATAAGCCTACAAAGGCATTCCCCTCACCATAAATCAGTCCATATCCCACGGCCCAGAAAACCAAGGAAACAATTCCTACTGTAAAGACGGTTTTCCCTGCAATGTGGCCGGCGTTTTTCATACGTGTCGACCCTGCCTCCAAAAGGATAAAACCTCCCTGCATCAATAAAACAAGAATCGTACAGACAACAATCCATAGATTGTTCATTAAAAACGTGGCTTCCATGACTTACCCCTCCATGTTAGATTTCTTAACATCATGTGATATATACTACTGTAACAAAGTCAAAATGTTAAAACAATTGTTTATGTGAGGATTCTTCACATTTTTCAAAAAAATATCCGGGGAGGGATTTATCAAGCTGCAACTTGATAGGCTGTGCTCCGTTTCCCCGTCTATCCATCCGCCATGGGCAGGGGGTGAAACATCGTAAATAAGGCTGTCCAGGACACGTCCCGGACAGCCTCTGCGACCTCTCCGTTTCTTTTCTAACCGGAAAAGTCATCAATGATCTTATATTTCGGGTGCTTTTCAATCAATTCTGATACCGTTACAAATTGAAAGCCATCTTCTTTTAAAACGGGAAGAATGCGGTTCAATGCCTGAACCGTCTGAGATCTGTTTCCTCCGAAATCATGAAAAAGAATGATATCCCCGTTTTTTGAATGCTGGAGAACTGTATCTACAATCCGATTCACTCCAGGGCTCTGCCAGTCTTTGGTATCCTGGTGCCAGGACCACATGACAACCATATAGCCCTCCTCACTGGCGGTGTCAACAATAATGTCGTTGTATACTCCTCCGGGTGGTCGGAACAATGTAGGAGGTTCGCCTGTAATCTCCTTGATGACTTCTGCCGTAAACCCTATTTCCTTTACGATTTCTTGTTTCGATATTCCAGTAAAGCTGGGATGATGGTACGTATGGTTGGCAATTTCATGGCCTTCCTCCACCATTTCCCTGATCAAATCCGGATGTTTCTGCGCCCGCGATCCGACGACAAAGAACGTCCCTTTTGCCCCGTGTTTCTTTAATACTTCCATAATTTCGGGTGTATACGTACCACTCGGTCCATCATCGAAGGTGACGGCCACCCATTTGGTCTCTGTCGGCACTTCCCATATCGCCGTCCCTTTTTCTTCATAATAATGCCGGGGATGAGCATCCGTTGGGAGTGGAGAAAAACTTCCAATAAGCAGAATAAAAGCAGCAAACCCTGACGCGATTTTCATCTCTGCCACCATTTCCTTTTTCCATTAGTGTGCAGAGCGTAAGTCATCTTATTCCATAGAAAAAGCTCCCTTCTATGGAGAGAGCTCTTCCGCTTATTGATCCGGTTTTAAAATGGTCCGCTGAAGAGGAACGCCTCCCATGGAAACATTCCGTTCAATAAAGACATAGCGGCTTCCATTGATTGTAAACACACCATTTCCTTCATAAAATGCTTCAAAGCCCCGGCTCTTCAGTTCAGCCAGAACAGCCTTGATATATTGATTGAAATCAACATACCGGTCATCCAAATCCATTTGGATATGCCCCTTCCGGTACCCCATAAGCCGGTTAAATAACATGTAAAAGCCGGCACCTGCGGCTAGTAAGACCATGAGTTGAATCATTGGACACCCCTCCCTGTTCACCTTCTTCTATTCCATACGTAAAGGATGAGGGGGGCGTTTCAATCTATGTTTTTTTCTGCTTAATTCCGCTGTTTTGTCGGTGCCAGGTCAATTTCACGAATCGGTACAGACGATGGCTGCTGATATGCGCAATTGACAGCTTCAGTTACAACTTCCGGCTGAAGTCCTCCACGAATAGAAGATTTCCAATCCTTGTACCCTTGTGCGATGCCATCGTCAGACTTATGTGATCGGAGTTCTAAACGGGATGCAGGCTGTTCTTCCGTCCATGAAAAAGCTGCATCTTAGGGACATTCTGCAGTCCCCAGTCGTAAATGATAAAGCCGATTGGTGTCGCAGCAGGAATTGTCCCATGAAATTTCCCGATGTTTATTCTGTCCAGGAAAGGGGCCACGGCGCTCGTTACCGGCTGTACACTCCTCCTGAATCCGGGGAAGCTGACACCGAATTCGGCTGTCGAATTCACGAAGATCATCGCCTATGGATGGAACATCTGACCTTTGCCCCTCTATAAAAAGACGCTTCTTTCCCAGCCGGAGTGACTGAAAAAGAAAGCGCCTTTGTTTCATTCCATAAAGGTCTTGGACCCTGGAGGGATTCAGATAAACGGGAAGCAGACAATCAAGAGCCTGCCATACATGGAACCTTCGGACACTCCTCACATTCGCCGGCAAGAGCGTATCCTTCAACCGTAAATCCTTTTTTTCTAAGGACTTTTGCTGCCATATTTTTCTCAATCTCGTTCGTGGAGACCAACAGGAGCGGCAGATCCGGCAGTTCGCCGGCGTGCCGTTTTAAATAGGCCAGAGGCAGGCAGTACGCCTGAGGATACGGATCCTTATAGGAAATCTGGTAATCCCTTGTGTCCACCACTGCTCTGCCTGTGAAAGATTGATGGGGTGTCACAGGGACTTTATAAACCGACCGGGCCGGCCATATCCGATAGAGGATGTGGTATAAAGCAGACATGATTAAAACGCTTATCACCACCATCATGCTTCGTCCCTCCTTTTCACTTCATTTTCTAACATCATTTTATACCCCCGTTGGTATAATTGTCAACGCAGAAAACCTCCCCGTCTCAACGGGGAGGTTCTGATTAATGAACCATCCGGCTGCGGCCTTTCCAGAATTCCCTCCGGATCGCCACTTTTTGGATTTTCCCGGATGCAGTCTTCGGTAATTCTTCGATAAAGGAAATGCTCTTCGGTACTTTGAAATGAGCGAGTTTTTCGCGGCAGAAACGGACCACTTCTTCTTCTGTGAGACTTTCGCCTTCTCTGAGAACAATACTCGCGTGCGGAACCTCCCCCCATTTTTCATGGGGAACCGCTACGACAGCGGCTTCCAATATGGATGGATGGTCGTACAGCGTTCCTTCCACTTCGATGGAAGAGATGTTTTCCCCACCGCTGATGATGACATCCTTTTTTCTGTCTACGATTTCAATATAGCCCAGTTCATCCACAACAGCCATATCTCCCGTATACAGCCACCCATCACGAATGGCAGCTGCCGTTGCTTCTTCATTTTTGTAATAACCATCCATGACATTATTGGACCGGGTAATTATTTCACCGATGGTCTTTCCATCATGTGGAACATGGCTGCCCTGTTCATCCACAACTTTGACCCGGCTGCCTATCATACTATACCCTGCTTTCGCCTTCAAACGACAGCGTTCTTCCGCCTCTTTATCCACATCCATAGACTTGAGCTCAGATATCGTAATCAGTGGCGAGATTTCAGTCATGCCGTACACTTGAATGAACGTCCAGCCGAGATCCTCTTCCACTTTCCTCACAAAAGCCGGAGGAGGAGCCGACCCTGCAATAACGACGCGTACATCCTGATGAATCTGTGGACCGGCGGATTCATATGCCTCGATCACCATGTTCAACACCGTGGGAGCCATATGTAATACACTCACCTGATGCTTCTCCACCTTATCAATGATGACGGATGGTTCGGTTTTTCGAAGCATCACCTGGGTCGCTCCATTTGCTGTGTAGTAAAACGGAGATCCCCATCCGTTCACATGGAACATCGGAAGTACATGAAGCAGCGTATCCTGATCCGACACACGTAAATGATGCATCGAGGATAGAGCATGCAGATAGTTTGATCGGTGGCTCAGGATAACGCCTTTGGGATCCCCCGTCGTTCCGCTCGTATACAACAAGGAAGCAGGGTCCGTTTCCTCTACTTCGACTCTTGAAAATGGATCTCGGGAAAAGGAGTGAAGCCATTGTTCATAGCCCTGGTCAGAAGGATCTCCATGAACAATCACGTGCTCCAGGAACGGGAGATCATCGACAATGTTTTCCACTAAAGGATACAGCGCTGCATCTACAAGCAGAACTTTACTTTCACTATGTGTCAAAATAAACTGATAATCTTCCGGCTGTAACCGGGTATTCAAAGGTGTCATGACAGCTCCAAGCTGAAAGACTCCGTAGAACCCTTCCAGCATTTCTGTTGAATTGGGGGCCAGATATGCCACTTTGTCCCCTTTCCCAACGCCAAGGGACTGCAGGCCTCGGGAAAGCCTGTTGACCCTGTGATTCAACTGATTGTAGGTTAATGAAAATGTGTCATCTATGATGGCTGTCTTTTCTCCATATAATTCTACTGCACGATCAAGGAAATCTGTTAAGACTAAAGGTACATGCATGCCTACACCCTCCTCATTTAAGCGCTTACAATAATAGCCGGGGAAATTTCTTCAACCGGCCGTTTATTCTTTCTCGACAAGCTTCGGTCAGGTTGGAAGCTTTCCACCTGATTTTCCTTCCGAAGCCAGAAATACCGGTGATCCATTAAATACGCCTGTATAAGCTGAATGTCCCTGACGGTAAAAAAAGCCCGGATACTCGACAACCCACCCGTTTTGGTCTACGACCAGCGCGGTTTCAAAATTTCGGCACCTGTACTGAAAGATCCGGCAGCCATCAGAGTCCCCTAAATACGTGTACGTCTGCAGGATCGGCATGACTTCACGACTTAGCGGCTGCACAGAAACCATTTTAAATGTCCTTTTCTCTCCTATCATCCATGAAACCCGGTTGATTGGAAGCGAATTGGTTAAAGGGGTGAGGGACAAGTCAATATTAGACGCTCCATCCAGCGCTTCCACGTAACGGCCGTCCACCCACCACTTGTCCTCTTTAACAGTTTCAATGACAAAAGGGTCTTTTTCCTCATTGATGAAAACCTTCAGCTTTTTTGTTTTCCAATCAGGGCCGAGTCTTAAAACATAAGACACCCGGTGGGGACTGTTGTCACTGATCAACAAAACGGTTCCGTTCACTTCCATGCCGTCCGGCCGTCCGTTAATGGTTACATATTCCGATCCGGCGGCGTCAAGATGATCCCACATGATCCGCTGCAGCAATAGGATTTCCTCCTTTTTTATATCATCGGCTATCGGACAAACTTCCCCCTTCCATTCCCTTATTTTAGAAGAATTCGTTGAGATACAGCGATATTCCTTCCTTGTTTTACATACGGTTTAAATTCCTGCATACACTAGAAAAATCATGAAAACCTGAAAATAGATTTGCATATGGGAGGGGGGGTACGGTGAAATTCCGGTCTGATGCAGGGGTATTAAAAAAGCAGTTAAAAAACGCCTTAAAACCAGGTGACACACCGCCGATTCATAAAGAAGAGGAAAGAATGCTGGAGGACATTAAAAATAAGACCAAAAAAGCCAACCGGAACAATGTTACCCGTACGAAAGCCTATATGGATTTCTTTCTCATCCACCCCGAAATCCATTGGGCTCTGCTTGCCCATTTAGTTTCAAGAAATGCCGGATGGAATATGACCGATTTGAAGGGGTCTTATCTTCCTAAGCTGCTGACAGCAAAAGAAGCGGTTGATTTCTATGTATTTCTGGAACGCGGCAACTGGCTCATCTTTCAGGATGCCTACCCTCAACTGCTTCTCTATGAATACAGCAGGAAACAGGGGGCACCTCTTTGGCACCTCTTACCCTTTCTTCATGTATCTGCCTTCATGCGTCCCTTTTGGGAGCGTTTTTGGGAAAGCGGCCGCAGCGAAGAAATCACTAAAGCCCTGATTGTCAATGAACAGCATTATATCGAAAATCGTGTTCTTAACAACTCCCTTTATATGCAGACAGTAATGGATAAAATGATGTTCAAGCTTCAGGAACTGCTGTCCATGAACCATATCCTTTTCCCTTACCTGACGCCTGTGCAAAAACGAATAAAACTGACAGGTGGAACGGTCCACCATTTCACTTCCGTAAATAAACGCGTCTCCTTGGGACGTTCCCTCTATGACCTGCTCTATTCCATAGAGTCCCGGCTTGAATCCATCATTCTATGGGCGGAATCCCGGCCTCATACCGGCTCAAGAGCTGATTACTGGCCCGAGTTATTCTTTATGGAAGGGGATGGTTCAACACCTGTACCTTCTCCAAGTCCATGCAGAGGATTTGGGAGAAACAAACTTTTCAGTCCGGCCCTGTCAATGGCCTGGGATGACTGGGTCCATCCTTCTGCGGAAGAAGGAGACTGGTTTACCGATTGTCATGTGCTTCGTCTGCTGAAAAAAAAGCCGGAAAAATTTTCAGGAGACATCGAAGGTCCCTGCTGCCGGTCTCTTGAGGAAATCCAGGCAGCTATTCAAGCGAAACAAACGTTTTTTTCATAGAGCGCTGCACAAAAAACCGTCCAGCTTCATAAATGGAGCTGAACGGTTTTTATGTGATCACAACCCCCACACCTTTCAGGCTTTCACCGCCCTTGTCGCAACCATCGTCTTTATGTACTTGTCGATTGTCCGCCCGTTTCCAAAATCATCTTCGTAAAAACCGGTAATCATCAGTCCGGCTTCAATCTGTCCTTGAATCTGATCTTCAAGCGTGTGTCCAAACTCTACAGCCTCGTTCTCTTCAAAAGCATCTTCCAGTCCTGAATAGGGAATCGTATGAGCCACGTCAAGCTTTCCTTCCTCTTCTTTCTGGTCATCAAACAGGTAAAGAACCGGGTTCATAAATCCGGCAATCAACGTACCTTTTCTTTTCAATACCCGGGAAGCTTCTTTCCATACCGGCCGGACATTTTCCACAAATACGTTGGAGACCGGGTGAACAATGATATCAAAGGTTTCATCTTCAAAAACGGACAAGTCAGTCATGTCCCCTTGAACGATTCTAAGGGAAAGCCCTTCCCTTTCACTTACCTTTCTATCCTGTTCCAATTGGGCTGCGGATAAATCGAAAACCGTGACGTCAGCTCCGGCGGCTGCGAGTACTGGTCCCTGCTGTCCGCCACCAGCAGCCAGACACAGCACTTTCAATGCACTGACAGACTTCGGAAACCAATGTCCAGGCACCTTCCTTCCCGCAGTTACCCCGACTGCCCAATCACCAGCAGAAGCCTTCTGAATGACTTCTGCATCGACCGCTCTCGTATAGCGGGCATGATCCTTGACTTTTCGATCCCAGGCTTTTTCGTTGTGCTTTCGAATGTTCGTCATTCGTTTTCCCCCTTTTCTATTGGATGGACCTGCCCCAGTGCTTTTCAATTTCCGAGAACAGAGACTGTTGGTCTTCCACCGATAAGTACCCCATATAAAGTTCTTTTGAGTGGTCCGATTTCCTTTTTATAATCAAGACATCCTTTACTTTTGTTATTCTAATGATGTCATTAAATGGCAGGTCGAGATATCCGCCTCCCAGTCCTCTATGGATCGTTAATCCATTCTTACGCACGAATGTATAGGTACGTGTTTTCATAGTCAGCACATACCAGACCGCTCCCCCACTGATGAGGACACCTGCAGGGAGCGTGTAAAGGAGAGAACGGTTCCCCGTCAGGAGTGCGGTTACCACTGTCACAACGCTGCAGACAATGAGGACAAAAGCGGCCCGGGCCGCTTTTTTCTTTCTTAAGGTGCTGCTGTACGTGTAGGCTGCGACCATGTTTTCTCCTCCTCTTTCACTTCCTCCCTGTTCTACGGATCTCCCTCTGCATATGTTTCGTTTTTTGGAAAATCGCGCCATCATTTACTTTTTTATTCCCCTTGACGGTAAACCGACCGGTATGGTTATATTGAATAAGAATATACCGATCGGTTTACTTTCAGAAGGGTGATGCTTCATGAATAAAAAATTGAACGTACTGGCCGCAACAGGATTTATAATTATGTGGAGCTCAGGGTTTATCGGAGCGAGGCTCGGGACCGATGAGGCAGCTTCTATGACGGTGTTGATGTGGCGTTTTATAACGGCTGCTGCTATTTTAGGAATCTGGTGGTTATGGAAGCGGCGCACCCGTTTGAGTCCTAAAAGTGTGATGACTCAAGTGTTGATCGGTCTGCTGGCTCAGGGAGGATACTTATACTGTGTATTCCTTTCCGTTGAACAGGGGGTTTCAGCGGGGACTTCTAATTTAATAACGACGCTGCAGCCTATAGCAGCAGCTCTGCTCGCGGGACCTGTTTTAAAGGAAGTGACATCCCGTAAACAGTGGATCGGGTTATTCATCGGTATCACAGGCGTACTGTTCGTCGTTTACGGTGATCTTGGGAAAACGTCAGACGTACCGCTATGGGCATATGGATTGTCATTTGCAGCTATGATTGCTCTTGTTATCGCAACATTATTTGAAAAAACGATCAAACACCCCTTGTCATTAATGGATGCGCTCCCGATTCAAACAGCCGTGACTGCTGTTTTCTTTACAGCTGTTGGAATAGCATCAGACAAGGCTGCACCCCCGGCTGCCTTTGATTTCTGGTTCGCCATTGGCTGGGTCGCCGGTTTGTCCACGATTGGAGGATACGGCTTTTACTGGTTGAACTTAAAAATCGGCAGTGTCACACGAGTCAGCAGTCTCCTGTATTTAACACCACCAGTGACGATGATCTGGGCTTATTTTATGTTTGGAGATACAATTGGTTTCTTAACCATCTCAGGAATGATAATATGTTTCCTAGGTGTATGGGTCATTCAAAAAGCAGAAGCCGGTCCTTGTGAGACCGATCCGTACAACCAGATAGATGGAGGTGGCGTGCGTGGGTGAAACGACAAAAATGACACCGGCGGCCCGGCGGATTCTGGATACCGCTTCAGAGCTGTTTTATTCCAAAGGCATCCATGCTGTAGGTGTGGAAACAATCGCAAGTGAAGCTGGTGTAACCAAGAAGACCCTGTATGACCGATTCGGATCTAAAGACCAGCTTATTGTGGCGTACTTGGAAGAGCGGGATCAAAAGTGGAGAGAGCACCTGTTCTCCAGCATGGACGAAGTTCCGGACGATCAGCCGCTGGATAAAATCCTGCGTATTTTCGATGCCCTTGAAAACTGGATGAGCACACGGAACAAAAGAGGCTGCGCTTTCGTGAATGCGCTGGCTGAACTTTCTGAAGAAACCCATCCAGGCCGAAAGGTGATTATTGAAGAGAAAAAGTGGCTGAAGGAATTGTTTGTCTCCCTTTTGGAACAACTGCAGCTGGAAAATCCCGATCCAATAGCAGAACAATTGTTTATTCTTCACGAAGGCTTAATGGTGACCTATTCCCTTGATATTTACGAACGAGGGACAGCAGGAGCAAAAGAAACGGTACAAAAGCTCATTGAAACCGCAGACCATAAAAAAGAGGAAGCCTGAATATCAGGCTTCCTCTTCAGCTTGTAAAGAAACCCCTGTTTCTTTACAAGCTTTTTTCTTTATTACCGCCGGGAGCGTAAGCCCCTTCCCTTTCCGCGGACGAGCGCCCGAGCTTCCTCGCAAAACCCACGCTCGGCGATCTCGGACCACTCGTTCTTCCGCAGGAGTGGAAGGGGTATCGCTCCTTGGAAGTTCTTTTTCATATTCCAGCAGGCAGCCGTCCTCAGCGCCTGTTCTTATCCTTTTTCTTTTCCACGCAAGCGGCCACAGCACAGCCCATGCCGTTCTTTTGAACCTGCGAACCTACGGAGGGCGTGCCCGCTGCATTCATCCACCGATAAGCGGATGTGACCCTTTACACGACTAATGGACAACTCAAACTGGTTAACACAGGCTTTTTCTACAGCCAAAAGAGGAAGCCTGAATATGAAGCTTCCTCTTTTTTGCTCATACAGCCTCTGTTTCCTTCTCCTCACCTGTTCCTGAACGCTTTCCCTTAACATGCTTCAAGAGAGCAACAATAAGAAAACTGACAATTACAAGCAGCAGCCAGGAGCTTATCTTCCCCACGTGAACAACCCTCCAGGATTCCTGCTGGCCCGGATACTGCCACGCACCGAAAAATGTTGCAATGTTTTCAGCAATCCAGATAAAAAAGCCGATCAGGACAAAGGACAGAACAAGCGGCATTGAATATTCCCGCCCATGAACAATATAAGTTACCCGTGTCCGAATAAACAGGAGAACGACAAGGGATGCGAGCCACCAGCGGATATCAATCCAGAAGTGATGAAAGAAGAAATTGAGGTAAACCACCCCTGCCAAACCTCCGGCCAAAAGGGAGGAAGGCCAGTGAACCAACTGTACGTCCAGTCTCCTCCAAGCCTGACACAGATAACTGGCTACACTGGCATACATAAATCCGCTGTACAACGGGACTCCCCAGACCTTACTGTATCCGGGCTCCGGATATGACCACGAACCCATGTGCACTTTAAAGATTTCCAGTGCCAGACCGATGACGTGAAAAAGCGTGATCACCTTCAGTTCATCTTTTGTTTCAAGACCGGACCGAAGCATCAGCCACTGCATCAGTAAGAAGAAGATCAACAGCCAGTCATAACGTGGAAGAACAGGCAGCGGGAATACCTGCGTAACTGCAAGCGCCGCAAATATTATAACCGGAAATATGCATGATAGTGCCTGCTGCCAGCCAAAGTGAAAAAGCTGCTGCACAGCGTCTGACACCTTATGAAAACATCTATGTTTCATCACGTTCATCCTCTACATACTCCAACAAATCACCAGGCTGGCAGTCCAAGGCTTTACAAATGGCTTCCAGGGTGGAAAAACGGACGGCCTTCGCTTTTCCATTTTTCAAAATGGAAAGGTTGGCCAACGTTATCCCCACTTTATCCGCCAGTTCTGTCACACTCATCTTCCTTTTCGCAAGCATCACATCTATATGAACCTTCACCGCCATCTCATCACCTCACACCGTCAGATCATTTTCTTTTTTCATTTCAAGTGCCTGCTTCAGCAGGGCCTGCAGGACCGCAGCGAAAACGCCTATGACAAAGGACGCTGCCATGAAGGCAAGGCCGGCGGCAATCAATCCAGGAGCATCATCCACTTCCCCTGCTCTGTAAAAGAACGGAAACACCAGCACATAGATCGCACTGACCGCAAAAGCACTCCGCTTGATTTTGGCTAATGAGTGTACCGACGCCTCGGAAAATGCCGCTTCTTTTTCAATCAGCCGCAGCAGGCGGAGGGCCTCGTATAAGGCAGTGAAAAAAGGAACAGCCGCTGCATACATCCCGATCACCACAGGATAATGCGAACCCCACATCCCCCTTGCTCCCCCTTCTGTCCAAGGAAGCAGAAACACGCATAAAACCAGCACTCCCAGTCCCAGCACATAAAGAACAGCCGTTAAAAATATCGTCGATCCTTTTTTCACTTTCCTCCCCCCATTCTTGTTTTCTATTTTATCGATATATTTATCGAAAAACAATAAATTTTTATTCTTAATCAATATTCATATCTTTGCAGGACAAGTTCTCTATTGACCCATCAGCATCTCCGTACGTATAACATCAAAAAGGTAAGCCCTCTCCATCGTCGGTGAGAAAACCAATCAGCTCCTGGCTGATCAAGAAAGGTGGGAGAAACTCCTCAAAAAAGCAGGACAAGCTGTATCAAACGAACTCTCCAAAACATAACAAAAAGACCGCTGTCCCCGCGAGGCCACTGAAAAACTGAGGATTTGTGAAAGGTAGAATTCAAAAAAGCGGATTGTATGGATAAAATATTCCATGCAATCCGCTTTTCTTCTATTTTCACCTTCGAGACCCGAAGATGAAACAACCTCATATCCGTGTCTATGCTTTAATTCACTATTCTTCGCTTCAAAGAAAATCACTCTTTTTAGATAGGCCACCGTTGATTCCACGATGAGCGTTCGATGGTGACGCCTGCGGGAACAGCGCGAGCCGAAGATCCACTTGGTCAAGTGATCTTCTTGACCAAGTTAGCTGAGGCCGTGCCCGCGGCAAGCATCCATCGACAAGCGATTCGTGAGAATCAACAACAACCTTTAACCACTTCTCTTGATAGGAAAAGGAGTTTTTCAGTGGCCACGTCCCCGCAGCGGTCTTTTTGTAGATGAACTTTATATTCCCCTATCTTCCCAGAAACCGAAAAACTCTCCTGCACCCTTTCCTTCCATTCTTCACGCCATCACTTGGGATGGTCACAAGGAGCGTTCGGTGGTGACGCCTGCGGGAACAGCACAAGCCGGAGATCCACTAGGGCATGTGTTCTTCCTGTCCAAGTCAGCGGAGGCCGTGCCCGCGGCAAGCAGCCACCAATAAGCGGAACGCGACCTGCACATATCCTGCAAAAAGGAGTATTTTCCAGACCCATTGGACCGAAGCACCGTTTTCCGCCCTTTACACACGGGCTTTCACGTCATCGACAATAGACGTAATGATGTGAAAGGAATCCCATTCTCCATCAGAATAAGAAATGATCGGGTAGGCCTTCGGGAACAGCTTCTCCTGGATGGCTCGATTGGACAGCCCTGATTCATGAAGATGCTTAACTTCTCCATAGAGATATTGGAGATGATCCAGCTTCTCTTCCATCCGGCTGCGGCCGTCCGCTATGTATCCGGCATGCCCACAAAACATCGGTCCAAAGTCGTACGTCAGCAGTTTTTGAATGGAATTCATAATCCCGGGGATGGATTCATCACGCATGATCACCTTGGTTTTCGGCCGTACGAACAAGTCTCCTGAAAATAAAAGGCCACGGTCTTTATTGAACAGCGACACATGATCCTCAGCATGTCCGGGGGTTTCAATCACTTCCCAGTCCATGCGCAGGGAGGAAAGATGCTTAGGGTACGGAACCGGGTGAAAAGCATCGCGCAGGCCCCACGTCTTCCTCCGATATTCCGGATAAGGAGCAAACGTCATACACGTATCGATCCCGGATGGATGAACGTAAATCGGCGTATCCCCGTGCTCCTCCAGCCAGGATGCTGTTCCTGTATGATCTTCATGGCTGTGTGTCAGAGCTGCCAATTCTATCGAAATGCTTTCATAAAATGAAAGGAGTTCATGTTCAAAATGGCGGGTCCCTGTATCCACGATCATACCATCCACATAATACGCAAACACAGGACCCATATGAGGGACGACCATCTCTACACACGTGACTTTCTCTTTCTCATAGACCTGAAACATACGAACCACTCCTTCTATGGATTCTGTCCCTATTGTAACATGAATGAATAGTCATTCATGTTACAATGAAAACATCAACAAATAAATTAGTCTCTGCCGTAGAAGTGATTCCTCCTTTACTGCCGGAATCACAGGGCCCCGATCCGTCTGGAAAAACATGCGTTTTCCAGTGACTCCAAAGGAGCAATCACCAATACTTAATCATGGATAGGATTTTCCCCAGGCAGGCGGCAGTGACGCAGCTTGGACTGTTCTTTCGAAACGGCGAAGGAGCTATGCCAACCTTTCTCTATCATCACAGCGTAAAGCTGCCTTCCCACAGGCACCGGCACGAGGAGCGTTCGGTGGTGACGCCTGCGGAAACAGCGCGAGCCGAAGATCCACTTGGTCAAATGGTTTTCTTGACCAAGTCAGCTGAGGCCGTGCCCGTGGCAAGCAGCCATCGATAAGCGGAACGTGCCCTCTCAACATGACATACGGACGACTCTAACTGGATAAGACGAACTTTTTCTACAGACTGAAAAAATAAGCACCCCTCAGGGGAGTGCTTATTTTTTGAAAGTTTTCCAATCGAGTTCACTCTCATTAAGAAGCTCTTCAAAACTCTTGTTGGCTTCCCGGCGCTTCCTCTCTTCCATCCGGCGCTGTTTTTCCTGCGCTTCCCGCTCCGCTGCCTGCTGCTTCCATTCATTCTGCTTCGACTTGAGTTTGGATAAAACATCGGCGTTCAGCTGGGAACCAAGCGAGCCTTCTTCCAGTTTTTTCTTACTCATATCGTCGCTCCTTCTTTCACGTCTTTGATCGGGATGATTGGATTCAGGATACCATCAGGGCTGGAAAGACGGAAGGTTCCACGGACAAAATCAAGCTTCATATCCTTTTTAAAGAAAATGGCCTGCTGGTTGTCAATAATGACCGGGTAATCCTCATTTTCCACTCGCTCATCCGTCGTCCGTTCTTCATGCTCCAGACGGATGGTCGGGAGTCCGTTCACTCCGCAGCCACACCCTTCGGTATCATAAAAGAGGCGGAGGATCGGCCGGCCGGCTTCCTGTATCTGCTCAAGCTGTTGTTTGGCTTCATCTGTGATGCGTAATTTCATTATTCATCCCTCCTGTCCCTCTATTGTAAAAAATCCTTTTGCAAAGAACAATCGTTTTGATTTTATTCGGCAAAATGACCGCCAACTAGACGGCTGCGATGTCGAGCTGTGCCGGCGTCGGTCCAGGAAACCGCCCGAAGCAGCATATCCTGACCGAACCGTTCCCGGATCTCATCCATGACATACCCGAGATCGCGTTTTTTATCCCTTCCTTGATCAAACAAGTCCAGCTGAACACTGGCGTCCTCAGTGATATTCCCGAGCGAAATGGATATCCGGCGGACGACTCCTCCGTTATAAAAGCGGTGGAACAAAGTCAAACAGGCGTGATAAATGTCCATCGTAATACTTGTCGGCTGATTGATGGATACAGACCGGTGAAAACCGCTGCCGTCCTCCCTTTTACTGTAGCCGATGCCGAGGGAAATTGTACGGCCGGCGTGTCCTTTTCGACGCGCACGACGTGCAACTTCCTCGCACATTTCTAAAATGACATACTTCACTTCCTCCGGATAGTCCCTGAGCAGGATCTGACTTTTTCCATAGCTGACCTGCCCATGGATGATCGGGGCTCCCGGGTCGGATAAATCGATCCCGTTCGCATGGTAATAAAGCTGATTGCCCATCACACCAAACGCTTTTTCCAGACGCTCCAGTGGGAATCGGGCCAGCTGCCCGACAGACCAGATCCCCATCCGGTTCAACCGGTGCTCCATACGCGGCCCGATCCCCCACATTTCCGACAAGGGAGCTACAGGCCACAGTTTTTCCCGGAAATTTTCAAACGTCCAGCGCGCCACACCCTTCTTCTTCGCTTCTAAATCAAGACACAGCTTCGATAACAGCATGTTCGGTCCGATTCCGATGGCCGCATCGAGGTGGAACGTTTCTTTCAGCTCATCAATAATCATCTGAGCAGTCTGCTCGGGACTGCCGAACTTCCCTTTGTTCCATCCCACCTCCAAAAAGCTTTCGTCCACACTGTACGTATGAATCTTCTCTTTCGGGACGAATTTATGAAAGAGGTGGGTGACTTGTGTCGACACCTCTAAATATTTCCTCATCTGGGCAGACACAATCACAATGTCCGGGGAAGATGGGATTTCAAATAGACGGCTTCCCGTGCGGATGCCGTACTTCTGCTTCATGGCGGGTGTAGCTGCAAGAACGACGCTGCCTCTCCGGTTCATATCCGCCACGACAGCGAGCGGACAGGTTAAAGGGTCAAGACCGCGGTCAATAGCCGCACAGCTGGCGTAAAAACTTTTCATATCTACACAGAGGATTCCACGGTCCGGATAACGGCTGTAGTCCATACTCGGTTGGCTCATGTCCCTCCTCCTTTAGTTTTTACTACTAGTATGCGAATATATGTTCGCGTTTGCAAGTTCCAATTCCTGTCACACTGCTTTCAAGCATGAAAAAACCCCCGGACAGCAGGCCCGGAGGGAAGAGAAAAATTATTTTTTCTTAAACTGCTTATGCATGATTTTTTCCACAGCAGAGGGAGCCATGGCATACACCTTGCTTCCTGAATTCATCCAGGATGGCAGATTGATCTCCCGCTGTTTCGTAAATAAGCGGCTGATGACGACTCTTGCCACCTTATTCGGGTCCAGCATCATTTTGTCTACAGCTTTTTCATAATTTCCACTCGGGTCCGCCTGCTTAAAAAAGTTCGTGCGGACAGGGCCGAGGTTGACGCTCGTTACGTGAAGCCCCAGCGGTTCCACTTCCATCCGGAGTGCATTGGTAAATCCGAGCACGGCATGCTTCGTAGCTGCATAGACAGCAGATTTCGGTGTTGCCATCTTTCCGGCCTGGGAGGCAATATTCACTATATGCCCTTCTCCGTTTTGGAGCAGGTGAGGCAGCAGTTGATGCGTGGCACGGAACAACGACGTCACATTGACCGACACCATCCGGTCAATATCCTGCCAGTTTGAATCAGCCACGTAATCGAACACCGCCACTCCTGCATTGTTAATCAATGCATCGACAGACCCCTGCTCATAGCAGATTCTATCAATCGTATCCTTCCATTCCGCATCATTGGACAAATCCGCTTTATACCAGGGGCAGGAGATGCCGAAAGTACTCTCAATCGTTTCACTCATCAACTTCAGTTTATCCTCTGATCTCGCCGTTAAAATCGGGACAGCTCCTTCTGCTGCTGCGTGGATGGCAAGAAACTGCCCAATTCCGCTGGAGGCCCCGGTAATCAGAATTTTCTTTCCCTTTAATCGTTCATTCATGTCATCACCCGTTCATTTCGTAAAATTTCTCCCCTTCTATGATAGACGTTTTCAGACGATTTATCGACTCCAAATAATCCAGCTGGCCGACGGTCTCCGACATTGTCAGCCCGAGCTGGGATTCTACATGCTTGGGAAACAGACGCTCGCATACGTCGTAAGCACGCAGCGGCCCATCCTTGAACATCTGATAAACTTTCCCGGCACGCTGTTCCTGCTTTTTCAGACGTGTTTGGATAAGAGCATGGACATCACCGAATACTTTTCCATGGCCGGGGTAGACCGTATCTATGTCCAGAGGGAGCAGTTTCTCCATAGAGTCCCTGTACTGCAGAAGCGGCTTCGGCCGTTCTTCATTGGGGCTGTAAGCAGGTTCGAGCAGAGGATTGGACGAGATATGGGCGAGCAGGTGGTCTCCTCCAATCAGTGCCCCATCCTCTTTTCTGAAAAAAGAGAGGTGGTTCTGTGCATGACCAGGGGTTTCAATCACCCGCCATTCCTCATGCCCCGGAAGAGCATCCCCTTCTTCAAGCAGGTGCGTCATTTTTCCCTCTGCCGTCCATTTAAGAGGTTTTTTCAGTCCTTTCAAAAGGGAATCAAAGCGTTCGGGGACCCCTGCTTCTTTATACATCCACTTAAAGAAGGCTTCATACTGTTCAAAAAAACGATCATCCCTTTCCAGCCAGGGCTTCAACTTCGGGTGCCCGGCGATCGTCTCTACACGTGGGAAACGATCCACAAGCCCCATATGATCCGGGTGGTGGTGCGTGAGAATCACCTGTTCAATATCTTCCGGGTGGTAACCAATATGGTTCAGTTGTTCGACAAGTGCCTTCCAGGCATCTTCGGTACGCACACCGGCATCCACAAGGGTAAGGCGGTCCCCTTTCAACAGGTACGTATGGACGTCTCCGACCGCATAGGGCGTCGGCATTGTAATTTGAGTAATAGTATCTTTCAACGTTTTCATACCCTTCCTCCAAACTGAATGAACATTCATTTCTTTCATTGTACCACGTTTCACTAATCATTTCCCGCCTATGGACGTTTAAATATCCTATAATTCGTAATACTCTTTCTAGTAACACTTTTTCAAATACCCTTCAAAAAAATCTTACAATTCATTATACTTTAACGCGTCTAAGTAAAAGTAAGATCTTTTGAAAAGTTGTAAGGAGGAAAATCATGGAAAAACAGGAGAAGAAAGGGCTGACGATACGCCTGCTTGACGGCGTGGAACGTGTCGGGAACAAACTTCCCCACCCTGTTACATTATTTGCTGTTTTTGCGCTGCTTGTCGTCATTGCTTCCTGGATAGCGTCCATAGCAGGTGTTGAAGTGGAAGATCCCGCTTCAGGTGAAACCCTGCAGGTGGTCAATCTGCTTTCCAGTGAAGGCATTAAATATATGTTTGAAAGTATGGTTGAGAACTTTGTAGGGTTCGCACCGCTCGGAACCGTACTGGTCACAATGCTTGGTATCGGGATCGCTGAGAGGTCCGGGTTAATCAGCGCGATGCTCCGGGGCCTGGTTACTTCTGTACCACGCTCTTTAATGACAGCTTCCCTCGTATTCGGAGGGATTATGTCCAGTATGGCCGCAGACGCCGGGTATGTCGTACTGACTCCGCTTGGTGCTGTATTGTTTGCCGGACTCGGCAGACACCCGCTCGCTGGACTGGCGGCGGCCTTTGCCGGTGTATCTGCCGGGTTTAGTGCCAACCTGCTGCTGACAGCACTGGATCCACTGCTTGGTGATTTAACCATTCAGGCAGCAGCAACCATTGATCCTGAGTATGCAGATACCATTTTGTATACGATGAACTATTACTTCATGATTGTCTCTGTATTTGTCTTAACGATCGTCGGTACCATTGTGACGGATAAAATCGTTGAGCCGCGCCTTGGCACGTATAAGGGCGGCGTAAAGGAAGAGGTCAACTATTTAACAGCCATTGAGAAAAAAGGAATGAAAGGAGCCTTGATCAGCTTTATCGTTACGATCGGGCTTATGGCTCTTCTTGTTGTTCCGGAGTGGGGGCCGCTGCGGAACCCGGATGACTTTCTCGCTTCACCATTTTTCCACAGCCTTGTTCCTGTTATCTTGATTTTGTTCTTTGTTCCAGGGTTTATTTACGGAAAAGTAACGAAGGAAATTAAAAGCGATAAAGATGTTGCCGGACAGATGTCCGATACGATGGCTTCCATGGGTATGTACATTGTTCTTGCCTTTACGGCAGGACAGTTTGTTGCCTACTTCAATCATACCAACCTTGGTAAAGTCATTGCCGTCAGTGGCGCGGAATTCCTTGATAATCTCGGCTTTACAGGCATCGGGTTGATCATTGCGTTCATTTTTGTCGCTGGTTTCATCAACCTGTTTATCGGAAGTTCTTCAGCCAAATGGGCGATTATGGCTCCTGTCTTCGTCCCACTCATGATGCAGCTCGGATATTCACCGGAACTGACTACTCTGGCCTATCGGATTGCTGATTCAACGACGAACGTCATTTCACCGTTGATGCCGTACTTTGCGATTGTGATCGCCTTTGCACAGAAATACGATAAAAAAGTGGGGATTGGTACATTGATATCCGCCATGCTCCCTTACTCCATTGCCTTCTTCATCATCTGGATGATTATGCTCCTCATCTGGATGATGACCGGTCTTCCTATTGGGCCTGGTGCAGGATTCGAATACAATGGATGATTAAAGATACCGAATGATTTTCCATTCTGAACTTTCAGCTTGTAGAGAAACCTCGTGTTTTTCTACAAGCTTTTTTATGTCTATAGAACCTCCCCCTGGTTTTCCCCTTTTCAAAAACAGAAGCCTGGAATAAAAATCATTCCAGGCTTCTGTTACATATTTCAAGCTTTAAAGAGTTGGTGGATCGTTTCGGCTGCGATCTTCGGCAGCTTTTCAAAACTGTAGGTCAATTCCAGCCGCTCTGTCCACTGGTGTGGATCCCTCCCTAAAGGACCAACATTAATAATCGGCATTGTAATCGATTCCATGTCCTCGGCCGGCCATTCAAAACCATTTCCGTGAATCGGCATCTGCTTCGTCAAGTCCGTGAGGGACGATCGGGCGGATGTCGGGCCGATGAAACTCAAATCTGACAGTCCAGTAAAATACTCGACAACTTCAAGATCTTCCCCGTACTGTGAACGCGCATAATCCACAGCTGTCTCCGCTCCATGCTGGATCATCGGATCGTGATGGGAGGAAACGGCCGGGTAGAACGGTGGACTGTAAAAAAGAACAATCATCGGGCTGATATCCTTGCAGAGGGAGGCCAGACTCTGCACGAGGGTCGTTGAAAAATCACGGTCTCCCTGATCCCGCAGTTTAACAAGCCGGTTCTGACGTCGTTCCACTTCCATCTCCCCGTACCTCTCGACCGCTTCTTTGTAGAGCTGGTCATAGGTAAGGATGGTGATATCCGGATGAAACGCGGACGTCTGTGTGCCTTCTAAATAGTACGAAGCCTGGTGATGATAATGATTGATAATCTTAGCCTTTGCACGCTGGGCAGCCAGCAGCAGTTTTTCATTCAACTCCTTGATCGTCTGCTTCATATACAGGACATTGTACATAGCCACAGCTGCCTGTGGTGTCTGCACGGAATATTCAAATTTCAAGTCCCGCTGCATCAGGCTGATCGGCGGCGGTGTCCGCTCCTCCCCCACTTTTTCGATAAAAGCTTCGTTCAGCTCCATTTCCTGAGCCAGATAGCTGACCATTAAATTGGCGTTCAACCCGCCGAAGGGTTCTCCAGCGTGGGTTTCCTTCCCATAACATAAGAAACCGGGCAGTGCTTTTCCTATAGAGCCGGTGTATAAATAGTAGGCCGGATCCCCCGGGTACTTACTGAACATCGGCTCACCGTTCAAAGCGGTCTTATAAACGAGACCTTTTTGTTCTTTGATTTCCCTTAAAGCCGGCAGCGCAGCCAGCATCCCTTCTGAGTTCACTTCCTCGTCAGGAACAGCTACGAGCAGCAGATTCCCTTCGAATTCACCGCTCATCGCTTTTTCCAGAAGAGACAAATGAACGGTAAGACCGGCTTTCATATCCATTGTACCGCGCCCGAAAAGCCAGTCTCCGGATTCCAGGTCCTTCAATGCTTCCTTTGGCAGATCGCTGCTGTTTTTATGTAGTTCCTGCGTTAACTCCCGCGGATAAAACGCCAGATTCTGATACGAACCGTAATCCTCGACACCAACGACATCAACATGGGCGAGCAGAACGATCGTCTCCGCCGCCTCCCCGTTTTTCACAAGCGCGGTCAGGAGCTGACGGCCATCATCGAGGGGATGCCGTTGAAGATGATCAGGATGCTTTTTATAATAATCCCTGTCCTCCAAAATATAATATAAGTATTCAATGATGGCGATCTCTTCATCGCTGTTTGTAATACTCGGATACTCCACCAGCGAACAGAGCAGATCCGTCAATTGTTCTTTCGTCTGCCATACCTTCATCATTCCACACTCCTTGTTGACTTTTCACAGAATATCAAACACAATCAGACTCATAGAGCCCACTCGGAAGAGGTGATCCCCTTGGTAAAAACATTGGTTTATGCCCACAGAGGAGCAAGTAAACTGGCTCCGGAAAACACGATGCCCGCTTTTGAGCTGGCCCGCCAGGCTGGAGCAGACGGCATTGAAACAGACGTCCAGCTGACTAAAGATCAGGTTCCCGTACTGATTCATGATGAAAACCTGAGACGTACGACGAACGGAACCGGGTTCGTACAAGATTATACATATGCGGAACTCCGCCTCCTTGATGCTGGAAGCTGGTTCTCGCCGGAATTTTCTGACACATCCATTATATCATTAGATGAGTTCCTCCGCTGGTTCCGGGACCAGCCGATGTTTCTGAATGTGGAATTAAAAACGAATGTCATTGAATACAAGAACATTGAACGCATCGTTTACGACTCCTTAAAGCGGTATCACGTCCTGGAACGGACCGTTATATCAAGCTTCAATTCTGATTCGATTGAACGGATGAAAAAAATCAATCCGTCCATAGAGACCGCCTTTCTCACCTCTACCAAAATGCGTCGTCTTCCTCACTATGCGAAATCCCTGCAGGCAAACGCCCTGCATGTGAAACACCGCCTGTTGGATAAACGCCTCGTTAAACAGGCAGCTAAGGAAAAACTGGCCCTGCGTATATACACCGTCAACCGTCCGGCTCTCATGAAAAAATGCTATAAGCTTGGTGTCAACGGCATCTTCACCGATGTGCCGCACCTTGCTCTCGAATACAGAGACCTCTACCATGAACGGAGTGTCCGGTAATGCTGTTCTGGATCTATCTTTTAACAACGGTTGTATGGATGGTTTTCCTCATCGATTTTATGACAGGGATACGGAAAATCCCCTCTCTGTCTTCAGCCGGATTATCGGATTCGGAGGAGTATATTTCCGTTATTATCGCTGCGAAGGATGAGGAAACAACCATTACCCAGACGCTGGAGTCTCTCATTCACCAAACCAAATCCCCTGACGAAATTATCGTCGTCAACGACCGCTCCGGTGACAGGACGGGAGCCCTGATTAACGAGGCGGCTGCCTGCCATCCACAGATCGTCCCTGTTCACGTGACCGAACTTCCGGAGGGATGGCTCGGTAAAAACCATGCCCTGTACCTTGGATCTTCGAAAGCGGCCGGGGATTATCTTTTATTTACGGATGCGGATATCCATTTTCATGGGGATACCCTCCGTTATGCGATGAAATTGATGGAGAAGCACAAGCTCGACTATTTAACAGCGGCCCCTGACCTTCAAGCCCGTTCCTTGCTTTTAAAAGGTTTGATTTCCTTTTTTTTATTCGGTTTCAGCTATTTGAAGCGGCCGTGGACAGCCAATGACCCGTCTTCCAACAAAGGAATGGGCATTGGCGCCTTCCAGCTCATCCGCACGAAAGCTTATCAACACATGGGCGGCCACGAAAAGATGAAGATGAGAGCGGATGACGACCTGGCTCTCGGCCAGCGCATGAAAGAAGGACGTTTCTCTCAAATGTTCGTATCCGCTAAACAGCACCTCTCTGTTGAATGGTATCCCAACCTCTCCTCTGCCTTGAGGGGCTTTGAGAAAAACGCCTTTGCCGGGCTGAATTATTCGTTCCTGCTTTCCATTTCTGCTCTATTCGGTGTCTTCGTATCCCAGATCCTGCCTTTTTTTCTTTTGTTCCATTCCGATCCCTCCGTGCAGATCATTAGCTTCATCAATGTCCTTTTGTTATTTTGTTTATATATCTTATCGACCCGGGCTTTTACAACCTATCCGCTGTGGCTGGCCGCCGCCCTACCGGTTTCCGCCGCGCTGTTTCTATTCATGCTTGCGCGGGCCCTCATCCTGACCTGGCTGCGGGGAGGAATCGAGTGGCGGGGGAACCGGTATTCGCTGCGTGAACTAAAGCAGGATTTCCGGGACACCAAGGAGGATTCTGATTGAAACATAAATTATTCCAACCCTTTACAATAAGAAACGTCACGTTAAAAAACCGAATTGTCATGTCCCCGATGTGTATGTACTCCTCTCATGAACAGGATGGAAAAGTACAGCCATTCCACCTCGCCCATTACGAAAGCCGCGCCGCCGGCCAGGCCGGTTTAGTCATGACTGAGGCCGCTTCTGTTCTCCCGGAAGGAAGAATTTCCCACGAGGATCTTGGAATCTGGGAAGATGCCCACCTGGACGGACTGAAGAGAGTTAATGAAGGTATTCACCGCCACGGAGCTGCCTCCGCCATTCAGCTCGCTCATGCCGGCAGGAAAGCCAACCTGCAGGGAGAGATTTTTGCTCCGAGCGCAAAAGCATTCAACACTTCCATGAAAGAACCCGTGGAAATGTCCGGGAAAAAAATTAAAGAGACCATTGAAGCCTTCCGTCAAGCGGCTGTGCGGGCAGAAAAAGCCGGTTTCGATATCATCGAACTGCACGGCGCCCACGGCTATTTGATCAACCAATTTTTGTCGCCGCTGACCAACTTCCGCACCGATCAATACGGCGGCAGCCGCGAAAATCGATATCTCTTCCTTCATGAAGTCATTGAAGCTGTCAAAGAGGTCTGGTCCGGGCCGTTGTTTGTCCGTATATCCGGCGAAGAATATCATGAAGAAGGAAATACTATGGATGATTTGATTTATTTTTCAACCCTTATGAAAGCGCAGGGAGTCGATCTCATCGATGTCAGCTCCGGTGGAGTCGTTCCTGCATCCATTGAGTCTTATCCCGGCTATCAGGTGACGTTTGCAGAGCAGATTAAGCACGGAGCAGATGTGGCAGCCGGAGCTGTTGGATTGATTACGACCGGAACACAGGCGGAGGAAATTCTACAGAACGAACGGGCAGACTTGATTTTCATCGCCCGTGCCTTTTTAAGGAACCCTTACTGGCCGAAACAGGCGGCGGATGACCTCGGTTATTCGTTAGAAGGCCCAAGGCCGTATACAAGAGCATGGTAAAAGAAACCGTTCAGCTGCCGGATCAGGATCCGGCAGTTTTTTTTGCAGCTTATGAAGTGAGTTCTCCTTCTGCGGATGGTATGATGTAGAAAGTAGGAGTGTGTTGCTATGGAACTATTTTTTCTAGGGACAGGATCCGGAGTCCCATCAAAAGAGCGGAATGTCTCTTCGCTCGTTTTACGGATGCTTGAAGAACGTGGAACCACATGGGTCTTTGACTGCGGGGAAGGCACCCAGCAGCAGATCCTGAATACAACAATAAGGCCTCGAAGAATCGAAGCCATTTTCATTACCCATCTGCACGGCGACCATATATATGGACTGCCCGGCTTATTAAGCAGCCGGTCCTTCCAGGGCGGCGAGAGCCCTGTAACCGTTTACGGTCCCCGCGGCTTAAAAGAATACATCGACATCAGTCTCAGATTGAGCGGAACACACCTGCGCTATCCTCTGTATGTCGAAGAGGTTGAAGAAGGACTGTTATTTGAAGACAAGCAGTTCATCGTAGAAGCTGTCCGGCTGGAACATGGACTGGAAAGCTTCGGTTATCTTCTCAAGGAAAAAGACCAGCTTGGTGAACTGCTCCCTTCCAGACTGCAGGAACTGGGCATCCAGCCCGGTCCCCTTTACCAGCAGATTAAAAGCCGTCCGGAAACAGAACTGGAGGACGGGCGGATCATTCGAAGAGAAGATGTTACCGGTCCTCCCAAAAAAGGACGAAAAGTGGCTGTTCTTGGTGATACCCGCTGTCTCCCGGAGCTTGCAGACACCTTAAAGGGTTTTGATGTCCTCGTTCACGAAGCTACGTTTGCCAGTGATCAAGAGGAAATGGCCTATAATTATTTCCACTCCACCGTGAAACAGGCCGCTTCTCTCGCTAAAGAAGCCGGTGTAAAAGAGCTGATTCTCAATCACATATCATCCAGGTACCAGGGGAAAGCTGTGCAGCAGCTTCTGGCTGAAGCCCGGGACATCTTCCCCAACACGACCATTTCCAAAGATTTTTATCAGCACTATATTCCCAGAAACCATGGAGGAGGCTGAAAGATGCATACCGTTGTACAAGCACAAAAATCATGGTTCAAGGAAGGTCATACGAGAAGCTATGCTTTCCGTAAGGAGCAGCTCCAGAAGATGAAGCAGATGCTCACCACGTTTGAAAAACCAATTTTAAATGCATTAAAGTTTGATTTAAACAAATCAGAATATGAAGCCTATGCCTCAGAGATTGCTTTTCTGAAAAGTGAGATTGACCATCACCTCAAACAGTTGAAAAGCTGGATGCAGCCGACGAAGGTGAAGGCTCCTCTTACCCATACCGGCTCAAAAAATTACATTAAGAAGGAACCCTTCGGAACCGTCCTGGTCATTGCTCCGTGGAATTACCCGGTTCAGCTTGCCCTCGCCCCGGTTATCGGAGCCATCGCGGCCGGAAATACAGTAATCCTTAAGCCTTCCGAGCTGACACCGACCGTTTCCTGGGTGCTGAAAAAAATGGTGGAGCAGTATTTCCCCTCTTCTTATATCACCGTTGTGGAAGGAGATAAGGAAGTAACACAGGAGCTGTTGGATCAGCCGCTGGATTACATCTTTTTCACAGGAAGTGTCCCTGTAGGGAAAATCATTATGGAAAAAGCGAGTAAACGGCTGATCCCTGTCACCCTTGAGCTTGGCGGGAAGAGTCCGACCATCGTCCACAAAGATGCTTCTGTGGATCTGGCTGCCAAACGGATTGTGTGGGGGAAATTCACCAACGCAGGCCAAACCTGCATCGCTCCCGACTATGTGTACGTTCATCATGAAGTAAAGGCTGATTTGATCCGTTCGATGAAGAAGTACATTCAGGAGTTTTACGGAGAAAATCCTCTCAAAAACCCGGACTATACGAAAATCGTAAATGCCTCCCACTTTGAGAGACTTTCCCAATACCTTACATCTGGTACGACAGTGGCCGGAGGTGCTGTCGATGAACGACAGGAAAAGATCGCTCCCACCATCCTTGATCAGGTCACATGGTCGGATCCTGTAATGCAGGATGAGATTTTCGGCCCGATCCTCCCTGTTCTCACTTATGATCAACTGGATGAAGTGATTGAACAGGTGAATGATCGTCCAAAACCACTGGCCCTTTACTACTTCGGAGAAAATGAGATCGAACAGCAGCAGGTGCTCAACCGCATTTCATTCGGTGGCGGATGTATCAATGACACTCTATTTCATATCATCAACCCACACCTGCCCTTTGGAGGCGTCGGTGAGAGCGGCATGGGACATTACCATGGACAGGCGAGCTTTGACACCTTTACGCATCAAAAGAGCATTACGAAACAGACGACTAAATTTGACCAGAGCTTCCGATACCCCGGCTCATCCCTCGGGCTGGCCATTATGAAGCGGATCTTCGGTTAAGAGATAAACACGCAGGATATCCCGAGGCCACTGAAAAATGAGGATTTATGAAAGGTAACGTTTAAAAAAGCGGACGGCATGGAATATATGATCCATGCCGTCCGCTTTTTTCTATTTTCAGCAGTCTTTCCCCTTCCATTCCTTCATTCGTTTCACATTCGCTGTAAAAATCACAATGACGCCTTGAAGGCCATGCCTTCGAGACCCGAAAATGAGGCAGGCTCCTATCCGTGTCTTATGTATTCTTTTCTTTATAGAAAAAAAGAGTGGTTTTCTTTGATTGATCAAAGTAAACCACTCTTTTTTGATGGGACAGCGTTGAGGAGCCGAAGATCCACTCCGTCCAATAATCTTCTAGACCAAGTCAGCTGAGGCCGTGCCCACGGCAGGCATCATTCGTGAGAGTCAACAACCACCCAAACCACTTCTCTTGATTGGAAGAAGTTTCACAGCGGCCTCGATATCCCTGCGTGTTTTTTCTTCTTTTTAATCCTGTTGTTTTTTCAGAGCTTCCTGCAGAGACACTTGTTTCAACTTCCGTTTTGATAGGGCCAGGGACAGGGCATAGGTCAGCATAATGACGATGAACCCTGTTCCTGCCATCCACCAGGATACATCAGTAGGAAGAATGAACCCGGTCTGCTCCACGAGAGAGTTCATCAACTGCCCAAGGGTTAAGCCTGCGAGTGGTATGGAAATGAAATAAGAAAGAATGACCACAGGCGTATAAACACTGAGGACAAGCTTTGATACTTCATGGTTATGATACCCCATGACCTTAAACAAGGAAATGGAAGGAGAATTCTCTTCGACAATCAAATGAGTCAGAAGCGTGAGGACAATTACACTAATCACAACAGCGAATACAGCCATTCCGATAACGGCTGATCGTGTAGCCCCGGATGTTGCTTCAAAGCTGTCGATCACTTTCTGTTTATCTTCGATTTGGTAGACGCTCTCCCCTCGTTCGGGCTTTTCTGTCTGCCAGACGGCGCTGTAGGATTCGTTAGGATAGCCGAGAAATTCATTAAAGTCCTCGCGGGGCAGGTAAATTTGACTGCCGATGTACACGTCAGCCACACCTGCTACCTGGACAGTCATTTCCTTATCATTCAAGGAGTTGGTCAACGTAATATCCTCCCCTTCCGCAGCATCGAGCACCGCCGCAGCCGGAGTACTCAAGACAACGCCTTCTTCCAATTCAGGGTTGAGTTTCTCTCCTTCAGCAAGAAGGTTGAGATAAGGCGTGTCCGTTTCAATCCCATATCCGGTTAGTTTCGTATCGTTTCCTTTTACCTTTACTTCACTCCTTGTAAAAGGATCAGACCCTTCCTCAGGGTTTTCCGTATTTAAGGATTGGTAATAAACCGCATAGTCATAGGTCATGATGTCCTCATACGTTGTTTCAACAAGCTTATCCATACTGTTGAAGGTAATGAAGCCAAACATCAGTAGAACGGTTGAAAACATGACACCAAGGAATATATAGAGACTTCTTGCTTTGTTTCTTATCAGGAGACGCAGCCGGAACCTATGAATGAATGTCCCTCTGTTCAGCAGCGGCAGGCGTTCCAGCCAGGATTTTTTACCCACCGTCACCTCTTTCGGACGCAGAAGGGTCAGAGGCTCGACCTTCAAGGCCCGGTGAATCCCCCACGCTGACACAGAGAGCATAAGAACAAGTGGGAGAATGAACGCAATCACGAGCACCATCGGATTAAAATCAAACATGGATAAAGCCGGCAGGTTAAAATAGTTTGCGTAAAGATCGGATAGGGGAACCGATAACCCGGCCCCCGCTGCAAGCCCAAGAACCGTCCCACTAAGCCCTATCACCCAGGCATAGCCAAGATAGTGCCGAAGCAGCTCGTTCCTGCGGAATCCCAGCGCCAGTAACGTCCCGATTTCCTTTCGCTGCATATCAATTCTGCGCCTCATCAAAAGCAGAACCATTGCTGTAGCAAGAGCCAGGATGAAAAGCGGGAGTGTATTGTTCATGCTTTTGGCGCCTTCAATTTCTGTATCGACGAACTGAATCCTCGGGTTGTCACCGGCTTCTACAAATTGGAGGATGGTCGTCTCCGTACGGACAGCCTCCATGAAACCTTCCGGAACCTCTCCATCCCTGGACCACCCTGTGATTTCAATTTGAGACTGGTCAGCCCATTGATCCATCGTACGATCGGAAGCTGTCGCGATTCCGAACTTCTCCGCATCGCTGATCAGATCCGTCATTTGTTCAAGCATGTAGATATAATCAGGAAGATAGACAAATCCTGTCACTTCCACCGGCTCTCCGCTGATCTCCAGCGTATCCCCGATATGGAGGTCATTTTTTTCAGCAAACACAGAAGAGACAGCGATTTCCCCATCGTCTTCAGGATTTGATCCTTCTGCTATATAGGGGCGGTTAATCTCCTCCGTCTGTGAAAAGACCCTGAGCACGGATCCATCGAGATCAGCGTCATAATAGGACCTGGTTTCCAGCGTAATATCAAACGTTTCCTCCCACTCTTCAAGCTTTGAGGCGTCTATACGCTCAGATGGGACGAAATGCAGGGTCTCCTGCTTATAGTCTTCGGTAAACCGGGCATTCCGCTCTTCCAGCGTCGTCACGGCCATCGACAGGGAAACATATAAAGTGACGGCCAGCAGAAGAAGAAGAATGACTCCTGCATATTGAAATTTATTCTCTTTCAATGTCCGGATCATCGATTTTTTTAAGATCATGACCACGTCACCTGCTCAGGGTCCACCAGTGTCTCGTTTTCATACGTCTCTACGATTTCCCCGCTGCTCATCCGGATCACCTGATGGGCCATTTCTCCAATCCCCTGGTTATGAGTGATGATCAAAATAGTCGTTCCGTACGTATCATTCACATACTTCAAGAGTTTCAAGATATTTTTGCCCGTCTCTTCATCCAATGCTCCTGTCGGCTCATCACATAAAAGGATGTCCGGATTTTTAATTAACGCACGGGCTACGGCCACCCGCTGCTGCTCCCCACCACTCAATTGAAAAGGAAATTTATCTTTTTTATCGAACATGCCTACTTTCCCCAGTATATCCTCCATAGGAAAAGGATCACTGCTCAGCTCCCGCCCGACCTCTACGTTTTCCTCCACAGTCAGCGTAGGAATAAGGTTATACTGCTGAAAAATAAACCCGATCTTATTTCTCCGGTACTCCGTAAGCTGTCTGTCCTTCAAGAGATCAAGCGCCTGACCGTCGACTTCAATCCGTCCTTCATCATAGCGGTCGATGCCGCCGATCACATTCAACAGCGTGGACTTACCTGATCCGGATGGTCCAAGGATGGTGACAATCTTGTTGTCCGGTACAGTCAGACCCGCCTCACGCAGCGCTTTAACGGTCACCTCTCCGCTTTGATACGTTTTCGTTACTTTTTCTGCGAAGATCGCCATATCATCATCCCCATTAGAAAGTTTTGTAATGATTTAAGTTTAATATTTCATTTTCAGTTTACAACACCCCTAAAAAAAGTCAACTACTTTTGAAATATTTATATGTTTATATTTCATTTTTTATCACATCCGTCTGCTTTTGTTATTGGAGCACCTGTACTCAGAAGTTAACATCAAGGATACAAGAAAAAGCCGGACAGAGCGTCAAAGGCTCTGTCCGGCTTTCATTAGAATGAGGGAAGGTTGTCCAGGTTGTTGGATTGTATGCCATCCGGCTCACTGCGCAGATGGTCTTCCCCATCCTTGCCACGAATCAGGTTCACGTTTTCCAGTTCACCGCTGCGCGCCATTTCGTGTGCCTGTTTATAATCAACCACACGTCCTGATGCCAGCTGCATCTCAACAATGCTTCCCTGCCCGTTCTTTTTTACAGCGACTATTCGTTCCGGCATAGTTCTCAACCTCCTCACTTATAGAATCCCCCCGGAACTTGAACTTATGAACAACAAAGGATGGAAAAAGCAGCCGTTTCCGGCTGCTTTTCATTACATATCGTGAGACGTTTTCTGTTTTTGACGGGAATGACGGGCCTGCTTGGCTTTGTGAGAGCCCTGTGCCTTTTCGCCATATGCCTGGTCCGGACCAAGAGGAATGTCCGGCCTTGTTTGTTGTTTGGGTCCCATGCGGCGTCCACCCATTAGAAACCGCCTCCTTATCTGCGTTTTCGAGCAGGCTCCGGCCCCTCCATCGTCGTCGCCCCCGGATAACTGAGGCTCTGATCACGGTCGGACTGAACCTTTCCGGACTTCTTCAATTTCTTTTCTTGTCGATCTCTACCCATTTTTCCTGCCTCCCTTCCTGTTTAGTATGAAACAAAAAGGAGGAGTCATGCCTGGGAATCACTTTTTATAATCGTCGAGAAAGTCTTTTTGAAAGCTGGTGGATACCTTGGTTTGATCAGGAATCTCCAAGGTGTGAAAAGGATTTTTTCCGTATTTTTCTGTCAGCGTATCAATGGTTTTATAAAGCTTTTCCTTGCTGGCATACTGCTGATAATTGAACAAGTCCAGCTGCTGGGTGACTTCGGATTTTTCTGCAAGGTCCCCGGCAGTTACACCAAGAAGGCGGACAGGATCCTGGTTCCAGTGCTGGTCAAAAAGCTGGATGCTGTGCTGGAACAATTCATCCGGTTTGCTGACAAACTCGTGGAGCTGCCGGCTTCTTGTCACCGTTTTTCTGTCATGATACCGGATCGTCAGCTGCACGTTCCGCGCAAGGACCTTTTTACCGCTCATCCGGGCGGCAACCTTATTGGAAAGACGGCGGAGGACGGTTTGTATTTCATCCTCATCCGTCGTGTCATGAGGAAGGGTCGTCGAAGTACCGATGCTTTTGAATTCGTGAACAGCTTCAGGATCGACAGGTCTGTCATCCATTCCGTTGGCCCTGTTCTGCAGACGCTCTCCATTGATACCAAGGAGCCCTTTCAATTCTGTGACGGAATGGGAAGCCAGCCCTCCGATCGTTTCAATTCCAATCTTTCTTAACTTCTCCGCGGTTTTAGTCCCTACTCCGTGCATCTCTTCAATCGGAAGGGGCCAAAGTGTCCGGTCGAGGTCTCTTTTTCTTAAAATGGTAATCCCCATTGGTTTTTTCATATCCGAAGCCATCTTTGCCAGAAATTTATTCGGAGCTATCCCAATACTGCACGGAAGATCAAGCTCCTCGGAAATTCGATGCTGAATGCGTTCAGCAAGCTCAGGAGGCGTGCCTTGATCCGCACAATCCGTTATATCCATGTATCCCTCATCAATGGATACAGGCTGGACAAGGGAAGTTACGTCGGCAAGGATTTTGAACATCTCTTTAGAAGCCGTACGGTAGCGTTCGAAATTCGGCCGCATAACAATTAAATCCGGACAAAGCCGCCGGGCTTCGCCGAGCGGCATCGTAGTTTTCACTCCGTATTTCCTTGCTTCATAGCTGCTCGTGACGATAATCCCGCGGCGTTCTTCCGGATTGCCTGCAATAGCAAGAGGCTTCCCTTTTAAGCTGGGATCAAAAGCAGCTTCCACTGAGGCATAAAAGCTGTTCATATCCACGTGAAAAATGACCCGTCCTTTTTTTGGATACCACTTTGAAGCCATACTACTTTCCTCCAATAGAACGTTTGTTCTTCCATTATAGCATAAAATACGTAATGAATAGAGCAGACTGTTTATACATAAAAAGCTGCAAAGACAAGGATTTCTCAATGGGAAATAAAACAACCCCTGTACAGCATTCACCGTACGGGGGTTGAACGAAAGCAGAATCTTTTTCCTCTGCCTCTATGCTGTTATTATAACGCTGCTTCTTCGGCAATCGCTGCAATAAACTCAGCGATCTTCTCAAGCTCAGCAACAGGAATACGCTCGTTGGTCGTATGAATCTCCTCATAACCGACACTCAAGTTAACCGTCGGGACTCCATGTCCGGCAATTACGTTGGCATCACTGCCTCCACCGCTGCGGAGCAGTTCACTTTCCCGTCCGATCCGCTTGGCTGCTGAACGAGCGACTTCGACCACCTCGTCACCGGCCTCCTGTTTATAGCCCGGATACATCACCTGAATATCCAGGTCCACTTCTCCACCCATTTCTTCCGCTGTTTCATAAAAGGCCTTTTTCATTTTCTCGACCTGCTCTTCCATTTTCGCAGGGTCAAGAGAACGGGCCTCTGCCAGAACTTCCACATGATCACAAACGATATTGGTTTTCTGTCCGCCTTCGAAGCGGCCGATATTCGCTGTGGTTTCCTCGTCAATGCGGCCCAGCGGCATTTTAGCGATCGCCCGTGACGCAAGCGTGATGGCGGAGACCCCTTTTTCAGGAGCTACACCGGCATGAGCCGTGCGGCCTTTGACTACCGCATTGATTTTCGCCTGGGTAGGAGCAGCTACCACAATGTTTCCCACCTGTCCGTCACTATCGATGGCATAGCCGTATTTCGCTTTCAAAAGAGAACTGTCGAGAGCTTTCGCACCTACAAGGCCGCTCTCCTCGCCAACCGTAATGACGAATTGGATATCGCCGTGCTCTACATTGTTCTCTTTTAGTGAGCGGATCCCCTCAAGAATCGCTGCAATTCCGGCTTTATCATCCGCACCAAGAATCGTCGTACCATCTGTAACAACATACCCGTCTTCAATAGAAGGGTTGACGCCGTTACCAGGCACAACGGTATCCATATGGGACGTGAAATAAATGGTATCGGCTCCTTCTTTCGATCCTTTTAGATTGCAGATCAAATTGTTGGCTCCGTGGCCTGTAACAGAAGCAGCCTCATCTTCCAATACTTCAAGTCCAAGGTCGCTAAACTTCTGCTTCAATACTTTAGAAATTTCCGCCTCCTGAGTTGTTTCTGAGTCAATTTGTACGAGTTCTAAAAACTCGTCCAGCAAGCGTTGTTTGTTGATTTCTGCCATGGATGTTTCCTCCTTCATATGTAACCACATTCCTCTTTGTACGTTAGCGGAACGAAAGAATCATGTCAATTAAAGAGGAATATTTCCATGCTTTTTATAAGGGCGTTGTTCCTGCTTGTTCTGCAGCATATCTAAAGCCTTCACAAGTGTGCTCCGTGTTTCCCGCGGGTCGATAACATCATCAATCATCCCGAGGCCTGCAGCGACATACGGGTTTGCAAAGCGTTCGCGGTATTCATTGATCTTGTTCTGCCTCGTTTCTTCAGGCTGTGAGCTTTCCTTGATTTCCTTGGCAAAAATGATATTGGCTGCCCCTTCAGGACCCATGACTGCAATTTCAGCATTCGGCCAGGCATAAACAAGATCTGCTCCTATGGATTTACTGTTCAACGCTACATAGGCTCCTCCATACGCTTTTCTTGTAATGACTGTAAGTTTGGGGACGGTGGCCTCCGAATAAGCATAAAGGATTTTCGCTCCGTGTCGTATGATTCCCCCGTGTTCCTGCTTAATACCCGGAAAAAATCCGGTAACATCCTCAAACGTAATAATTGGAATATTAAAGGAATCGCACGTGCGGATAAATCTTGCGGCTTTGTCACTGGAATCGATATCCAGTCCTCCGGCCATATACTTCGGCTGATTACAGACGAGCCCGACCGCCCGGCCATCCATACGGGCAAAACCAACGACAATGTTTTTAGCAAAGTCTTTTTGAATTTCAAAGAAAGACAACTCGTCCACCACTTCGTCGATAATGACGCGGACATCATAGGGGCGGATAGGATCGAAAGGAATCTTATCCGTCAGGTCAGGACGAAAATGCTCCGAAGGTCCTTCCTGGACCCTTGGTGTTTTCTCTTCATTATTCTGAGGAAGATAGCTGATGAGTCTTCGAACAGCATCGAGGGCTTCCGCTTCGTCCTTCGTTTTCATATGGGCATTTCCGCTGAGGGTATTATGAACACCGGCGCCTCCAAGATCCTCTGCGGATATCTGCTCCCCTGTTACAGTTTCAATCACTTTTGGACCCGTAATGAACATCTGTGACGTCTTTTCCACCATGATGACGAAGTCGGTAATCGCCGGTGAATAAACGGCTCCCCCCGCACACGGCCCCATAATGACCGAAATCTGGGGGATGACTCCTGAATAAATCGAGTTGCGGTAAAACACCTGCCCGTACCCATCCAGAGACGAAACCCCTTCCTGAATCCTCGCTCCTCCAGAGTCATTCAATCCTATGAAAGGTGTTCCATTTTTAGCAGCCAGATCCATGACGGCGGCGATTTTCTTTGCATGCATCTCTCCCAGAGCTCCGCCGTAAACCGTGAAGTCCTGGGCAAACAGATACACACTTCTTCCTTCAATTTTTCCGTATCCTGTGACCACCCCTTCTCCGGGAGCACTCTTCCCATCCATCCCAAAGGCATCATGGCGGTGTTCAATAAAAGGGTTCAATTCAATGAAACTATCCTCATCAAGGAGATGATCAATCCGTTCCCGTGCCGTCCATTTCCCTTTTTCATGCTGTTTATCGATTCGTTCATCCCCGCCGCCGAGTTCCACTTCTCTGCGTTTGTCATAGAGTTCATTGATTTTATCAAAAATATCCATACCTACTCCTCCTTCCCGGACTGCCACAGTTCATAAAGGACACCACCGGAGGCTTTTGGATGCATAAAAGCAATTTGTGCTTGATGCGCACCGGTTTTAGGTTCCTCATGAATCATTCGGATGCCCTGTTCCCTGTATTGCTGCAGACGTTTATGCAGGTCATCGACTTCCAGGGCGATATGATGGATGCCGCTGCCTCTCTTTTCCAAAAAGGAAGCGATCGCGGAGGTTTCATTCAGTGGTTCCAAAAGCTCCAGCTTCGTTTCACCAATTCTTAAAAAAGCAGCGCGCACATGCTCGGATTCCACGTCCTCTACAGCTTCAATCTCCATACCGAGCGTGTGCTGGTAAAAGGGAAGCGCTGCATCAATACTTTCCACAGCGATTCCGATGTGGGCGATTTTTTTTGGAGCGCTGATGGTTTCCTCATGAATCAGCTGTTTAATATAGACAGCAATCGCATCCGTCGGCGAGCCGCTCGTAAAAATCTTGTGCACCCCTTTTTCTTCCAGATAAGGAATATCCTCAGCCGGAATCACCCCGCCTCCAATGACCGGGATGTCATCGGCACCCTCCTTCTTCAATGCTTCCACTACTTTTGGAAACAAGGACTTATGTGCTCCGGATAACGAGGATAAACCAACTACATCCACATCCTCCTGCACCGCGGCCCTTGCGATCTGGACTGCTGACTGCCTGAGGCCTGTATAAATGACTTCCATACCGTGGTCACGGAGAGCCTGGGCGATGATTAAAGCGCCGCGGTCATGGCCATCCAACCCCGGCTTAGCTATTAGTACTCGAATTGGCTTCATACTGACTCATCCCTTTCTACATCGCTGTATATTCACCGAACTCATCACGCAGGATGTTGGCGATTTCCCCGACCGTGGCGTAAGCCTGGACGGCCTTGACGATAGGAGGCATCACATTGTCCTGTCCCGCTGCCGCTTCGCGAAGCTCCTGCAGGCAGCGATCCACTTCTTCCTGATTCCGCTCCTCTCTCACCTGCTGTGTTTTTTCAATCTGTCCCCGTTCGAGAGCTTCATCCACTTTCAAAAGGTCCGCGTGAATTTCTTCGTCAAGCTGGTATTCGTTCATGCCAACGACGATATCCTCCTTGGATTCAATACGTTTCTGTGCCTCATAGGCAGCCTGGTGGATCTCCCGCTGCATGTATCCCTCTTCTACAGCCTGGACGGCTCCTCCGAATTCACTGATGCGATCCAGGTATGCCCCGGCTTCTTTTTCAATCTGATCGGTTAACGATTCGACATAGTAGGATCCGGCCAGCGGGTCGATCGTGTCAGCGACGCCGCTCTCATTGGCGATGATCTGCTGTGTCCGCAGAGCGATCCTCGCAGAATCTTCTGTCGGAAGCGCCAACGCCTCATCCCGGGAGTTCGTATGAAGGCTCTGTGTCCCTCCTAAAACGGCGGCCAGCGCCTGCATCGTTACCCGGACGATGTTGTTATCCGGCTGCTGAGCTGTAAGTGTGCTTCCACCTGTCTGCGTATGGAATCGCATTTTCCAGCTTTTTGGATCCTCCGCTTTGTAATGCTCTTTCATGATTTTTGCCCACATCCGCCGGGCTGCCCTGAATTTCGCTGCTTCTTCAAAGAACTGGTTATGAGCATTAAAGAAAAAGGCCAGGCGGGGAGCGAACTGATCCACTTTCAATCCTGCCTCAATCGCTGCATCAACATAGGCCATCCCATTGGCAATCGTAAAAGCGACTTCCTGCACAGCTGTCGATCCAGCTTCACGAATATGGTAGCCGGATATGCTGATGGTGTTGAATTTAGGCAGGTGCTCCTGACAGTAGGCAAATATATCCGTAATCAGGCGCATGGATGGTTTCGGAGGATAGATATACGTTCCCCGTGCAATGTACTCCTTCAAAATATCGTTTTGAATAGTGCCGGTCAGCTTTTCCTTTGCCACTCCCTGGTTTTCTCCAACGGCGATATACATCGCAAGGAGGATGCTCGCCGGGGCGTTTATGGTCATGGATGTACTCACTTGATCCAGTGGAATTTCACGGAACAGCTGCTCCATATCTTTCAGGGAGTCAATCGCTACTCCGACTTTACCGACTTCCCCTTCAGCCATAGGGTCGTCTGAGTCGTAGCCGATCTGTGTCGGCAGATCAAAGGCGACGGATAATCCGGTCTGCCCCTGCTTAAGCAGATAGCGGAAGCGCTCATTCGTCTCTTCTGCTGAACCAAAACCTGCATACTGGCGCATCGTCCAGTAACGGGACCGGTACATGGTCGGCTGGATGCCCCGTGTATATGGATACTGTCCTGGAAAACCGATTTGGTTTATGTAATCTTCGCTTAACGGCTCCGGTGTATAGAGACGGTCCACAGGAATATCCGAGCTCGTATGAAAAGACCGGCTGCGCTCAGGAAAACGCTTCATGGTTTTTTCTACATTCTTCTCCCATTCCTGCTTGGAATGTTGTCCATTGGATGACAGGGTCATTGGAAATGCCTCCTCTTTCATCTATTCTCTTCTAGCATACCAGAAATAAAGCGCTTACCTATCTAAAAATTAACATAATTCACGACAAAATGTGAATCCAAACGTGCCCTTGTCCATTTTCTTTTTTTTCGGTAAAATATTGAACAGGAACGACTGAGAAGGAGGTTACCAACCTTGGCTGAAACGAAAAGACGCTCAAAGCGGGAACGCCGCATGAAAATTGTTATTTATATTATGATTCTCTCAATGGTTCTCTCTACTGTACTGGCGGGAGCGAGCTTCTTCCTATAAAAAGAAAAAGCCGGGAAAGGTGGTTCTCCACCCTTCCCGGCTTTTTTAATTCAAAAACTGCTGCCATTTCTTTTTCAGCCAGTGTTCATATAAATCTTCCATTGATACGTCAGGCTGATCGACAATCCACACGTCCGTGTCTTTCTCGACCATCGCATATAAGGCTTCAACATCGACATTCTGCAATCTTATACATCCGGCCGAAGCAGAGGTGCCGATTGATTCCGGCTGGTTGGTGCCGTGAATGCCGTAAATCCGGCCGTCTGTTCCTTCTGCATCAAAACCGATCCACCGGCTTCCCAAAGGATTCTCCGGCACACCCCCTGGGATATTGGTTTTTCTATAGTATGGATCTACGGCTTTCACTTTGACTTGGAACAACCCTTCCGGTGTGAGTTCATCGGTTTTCCCAATGGCCGCCGGGGCCTGGAACATCTGCTCGCCGTCCTCATAAACGACCAGTTCGTGCACGGCTTTGTTTACAAGGATGACGGGCTCATCGGCTGTTGGCAGTAGCAGCTGCACAGCTGCAAGGACAATGAAAAAGGCTGTCATGAACATCCCTCTTTTTAGTCCAAGTTTCCCCTCCGTAACGAGCCTTATACGTCACTCTTTTTAAAGGAGCGTTTGATGATTAAGTATTCTTCAATTTCATTGAGAAGGTGAAACAGGCTGGCCCGCATCTCAAATTCCTCACGTGTCTGCGGGAGTTCATCCTCTCTGAACTCCTCCTTCATCTCCTTGAACCGCTGCAGATAGATGACGGCTGTGTTTCCAGGGTGGATCCCCTCCGCTAAGTCGTCAAAGAAATCAGCGATTTTCGAACTGTGCATATTCGACGCAGAAATCCGGCTGACAAGCGGAAGCATCCGTTCCAACAGTTCAAACTGTTTGGTACGCATATGAAAGTAATGGTAAAAATGGTTATGAGTACGCAGCAGATGATTTTCAACATCCCTGTAGGACAACGATTTTGCTTTTTCGAGCAGCTCCGCTGTGTCTGTAAGCTCCCGTCCTGTCCAATCATTGTCCCCATCTCTTAAGAACGTTGCCAGTTCTTTCATAATCAGGGAGAAATTACGCTCTACCTGGGAGCGGTATTCCCCAAGTTTATTTTCCAGACTCGGCATATAAAAGTTCAGCAGCAAGGCTGTACCGATCCCAACAGTGATCAGGACCACTTCGTTCAAAATAATATCCCAGCCGATATTGCCTGAGCCGTAAAGATGGAGAATGATGACCGAACTCGTCACAATTCCAGGTGTAATGTTCAGCCAGACGGTCACAGGGATAAAGGCGAACAGCATGATCCCGATGGCGAGCGGGTTATATCCAATCAGCTCAAAAAATGTGTAGGAAAAAGCCATAGCTACAATACAGGCTGAAAAACGGTGCCATGCACTTAAAAATGACCGCTTCCTCGTAATCTGGATGCACAGGATCGTTAAAATCCCAGCCGATGCAAAGTTGTCCAGCTGCAGCATTTGAGCCACCCAGATGGCAAACGGGGTTCCTAATGCCGTTTTAATGGTACGGTATCCTATCTTCAATGTCTGTCTAATCCTTTCTCTTCCTAATGCTTGCTACAGGTCGGTCAGAAAAGCAAAAGGACCTTTGCTCATCACAAAGATCCCAGCCTTCTCTTTATTATACCTCTTCACAGTATTCTTCAAAACTGCGCTGAAGCTTCCCGATCACTTCCATCGGTTCGAAGCCCTCGATATCATGACGTTCCACCATCGTCTGGATTTTACCATCCTTCAAAAGAGCGAAGGAAGGGGAAGACGGCGGGTACCCTTCGAAATACTCGCGCGCACGGTTTGTCGCTTCACGGTCCTGACCGGCAAACACTGTTACCAGACGGTCCGGGCGTTTATCGTAATGAATGGCATGGGCAGCGGCTGGACGGGCAATGCCTCCAGCACACCCACATACGGAATTGACCATGACAAGAGTGGTTCCTTCCTGAGTAAGCGCCTGATCCACTTCTTCAGGGGAAGTAAGCTCAGTGTATCCTGCCTGCGTAATTTCTTCACGTGCTTTTGTAACGACATCGTTCATAAAAATATTAAAATCCATTAGACATGGCCCCTTTTTATAAATACTATGAACATTTTACCAAGATAACAGAACGCTTTCAATTATCTCGCCGTTTCTTTGGTGTTTATATGAGCTTCAATGATTCCAAAAAAGCGATAAGGCTTCCTTTCCCCAGCAAAAAATCAGGCTGCCGGAAACACGTTCCCGGCAGCCTGTAAGCGGCCGCTTAAGCCGCAGTCATCTTTAATAAACGGAAGTATTGTCTTCACTCATTTTCTCCAGAATTTCCTTCACACGGGCAAGGAAATTACCGGCAACAAGGCCGTCAAGTACACGATGATCCAGAGACAGGCAGAGGTTGACCATATCCCGCGCTCCGAACATGCCATTTTGATAGACCGGCTTTTTCACAATGGATTCCACCTGTAGAATGGCCGCCTGCGGATGATTGATCACGCCCATGGACTGGACGGATCCGAACGACCCGGTATTGTTGACCGTAAAGGTTCCGCCTTCCATATCCTTGGAGGTTAGTTTCCCGTCACGGGCTTTCCCGGCCAGTTCTGTGATGTCACGGGCGATGCCTTTGATACTCTTTTCGTCAGCATTTTTAATGACCGGCACAAACAATTGGTCTTCTTTAGCTACCGCGATGTTTAAATTAACCGCTTTGCGCTGAATGATCTTATCACCGGCCCAGGTACTATTAAGCTGCGGATATTCCTTCAACGCCTGTGCCACCGCTTTTACGAAGAAAGCAAAGTACGTCAGACTGAAGCCTTCCTGCTTCTTGAACTGATTTTTCTTCGCATTACGCAGTTCCACCAGATTCGTCACATCTACTTCAACCATCATCCATGCATGTGGAATTTCGGTTTTAGACTTCACCATATTGGCAGCAATAGCTTTGCGGACGCCGGTGACAGGAATTTCAACGTCCCCTTCTCCAGCCTGAACATCAGGAACAGATGGAGACGGCTGAGCTGCCGCCTCAGGCGCAGACGGTGCAGCAGCCGGTGCTGCCTCTTCCGCCTGAGGACGGTCTTCAGCTTTAGGAATCGTTCCGCTCTCAATCACTTTTTCGATGTCTTTGCGGGTAATCCGGCCGCCACGACCTGTCCCTTCCACCTGGTTTAAATCAATATCATTGTCCTGAGCAAGGGTCATCACAGCCGGTGAATAACGTTTCTTCTGCTTCTGCTCTTTCCCAGCCGATGGGGCAGGCGTCGATTTTTGCTCTTTGGAAGACGTCTCTGAAGGCGTCTCCTCCTTCTGTTCCGCTGCTGACGGCTCCTCAGCAGAACCTGATCCTTCAATTTCAATATGACACATCAGTTCCCCGACTTCGATAGTGTCACCCTCAGAAGCCACTAGATCCTTGATCACTCCTGTAAAGGAAGAAGGAACTTCCGCGTTCACTTTATCTGTCATTACTTCAGCAATTGGATCATATTTGTTTACTTTATCTCCCGGCTGGACCAGCCACGTACTGATGGTCCCCTCCGTTACACTCTCTCCGAGTTGAGGCATATTGATTTTTTCTACGCCCACGACGAACGCCTCCTTCTTTAAAATTCTGCGAGATCACGCATCGCTTTTTCGACTTTATCAGGATTCATCATGAAATGCTTCTCCATTGTCGGTGCATACGGCATAGACGGGATGTCTGGTCCTGCCAGGCGCTGCACAGGTGCGTCCAGATCAAACAGGCAGTTTTCGCTGACGATAGCAGAAACCTCTGAAATAATGCCGCCTTCTTTATTATCCTCTGTGACGAGCAGCACCTTTCCTGTTTTGGAAGCAGCTTCAATAATCCCTTCTTTATCTAACGGGTAAACCGTCCGAAGGTCAAGAATGTGGGCATCAATTCCTTCTTCCGCCAGCTTTTCTGCGGCCTGGAGAGCAAAGTGCACACACAATCCATACGTAATGACCGTAATATCGGAACCTTCCCGCTTGACGTCTGCTTTTCCAATCGGCAGCGTGTAATCTTCTTCCGGCACTTCCCCTTTAATTAAGCGGTAGGCTCGTTTGTGCTCAAAGAAAAGAACCGGGTCGTTATCACGAATGGACGCTTTGAGCAGACCTTTCACATCGTAAGGCGTGGATGGCATGACAATCTTCAGACCTGGTTGATTGGCGAAAACTGCTTCGACAGACTGGGAGTGGTAGAGAGCCCCGTGGACACCGCCGCCATAAGGTGCACGTATGGTGATGGGCGCACTCCAGTCGTTGTTGGAACGGTAGCGGATCTTCGCTGCTTCCGAAATAATCTGGTTGACCGCCGGCATAATGAAATCAGCAAACTGCATTTCAGCTACCGGACGCATGCCATACATAGCAGCTCCTATGCCGACACCCGCAATCGCAGACTCCGCAAGAGGTGTATCCAGTACACGATCTTCTCCGAATTCATCATAAAGTCCGTCCGTTGCACGGAAAACGCCTCCGCGTTTACCGACGTCCTCTCCTAGTACAAATACTTTTTCATCCCGCTGCATTTCTTCGCGAAGTGCCTGGGTGACAGCTTGAATATACGAAATGACTGCCATAATCGTGCCCCCTCCTTACTCTTCGTACACGTATTTCATTGCTGATTCTGGCTCGGCATAAGCCGCGTTTTCAGCATAGTCGGTGGCTTCATTGACGATTTGATTGATTTCGTCATTCAGCTCTGTTTCCTTCTCTTCGGTCAAAATCCCCTGTTCGCGGAGATAGTTGGCAAAGGTAACGATGGAATCTTTCTTCTTCGCTTCATCTACTTCGTCACGCTCACGATATACGCGGTCATCATCATCACTGGAGTGCGGTGTCAGACGGTAGGAAACTGTCTCAATCAATGTCGGACCTTCCCCATTGCGACCACGGTCTGCCGCTGCTTTCACAGCTTCATATACAGCAAGGGGGTCATTCCCATCGACGGTATATCCAGGCATGCCGTAGCCGATCGCCCGATCTGATACCTTTTCACAAGCCAGCTGCTTTGAAACAGGGACAGAGATCGCGTATTTATTGTTTTCAACCATGAAGATGACAGGCAGTTTATGAACCCCTGCAAAGTTGGCTCCTTCGTGGAAATCCCCCTGGTTGGAAGAACCTTCTCCGAAAGTAACGAGAGAAACAAAGTCCTTCTTCTTCATCTTACCTGCCAGGGCGATCCCTACCGCGTGAGGCACCTGGGTGGTTACCGGGGAAGACCCTGTAACGATGCGGTTTTCCTTCTGGCCGAAGTGGCCCGGCATCTGTCGTCCGCCGGAGTTTGGATCTTCTGCTTTCGCGAACCCTGACAGCATTAAATCCTGTGCCGTCATGCCGAACGAGAGCACAACCCCCATGTCACGGTAGTACGGCAGCGCATAATCCTTGTCCCGATCAAGCGCATACGAAGCGCCTACCTGGGCAGCTTCCTGTCCTTGACAGGAAATCACGAATGGGATCTTCCCTGCGCGGTTCAAAAGCCACATCCGTTCGTCAATTCTTCTAGCTAACAGCATGGTGCGGAACATATCCAGCACCTGGTCGTCCGTTAATCCTAAATCTTTATGGCGGTTTTCAGCCATGAGTTTCCCTCCTTTGTTCTTATCCGTGGATCTGGTTCCCATCAACGGCCATGGCTGCTTCTCCAACAGCCTCGGCGAGGGTTGGGTGAGGATGGATGGTTTCAGCAATCTCCCAAGGGGTTGCATCCAGAACTTTGGCCAGCCCTGCTTCTGAAATCATGTCGGTCACATGAGGGCCGATCATATGCACACCCAGCAGATCGTCTGTCTCTTTATCGGCGATGATTTTTACAAATCCGTCCGTCTCCCCATGCACGAGCGCCTTGCCGATGGCCTGGAACGGAAACTTACCGACTTTAATGTTATACCCTTTTTCCTTTGCCTGTGCTTCTGTCAGCCCAACGCTGGACGCCTCCGGGCTGGAATAAATACAGCTCGGAATCTGTTCGGGATTCAAAGGATGCGGCTGCTTATCTGTCATGTGCTCGACCGCCGTCATCCCTTCATGGGAGGCTACGTGCGCGAGCTGCATGCCGCCGATCACATCACCGATGGCGTATATATGACTTTCTTTTGTTTGATAATAGTCATTCGTTTGTATAAAGCCGTTCTCTACTTGTATATCGGTATTTTCCAAACCGATGTTGGTCACATTAGCTGCGCGCCCGACAGACACAAGCATTTTCTCCGCCTGATAGGTTACTTTTTCCCCATCTACTTCCGCCTGGATCGTAACGCCTTCACCTGTCTCAAGCGTGTCGGAAAGAACCTTGGCACTGGTGACAACGTCCACACCTTTTTTCTTCATCTGTTTTTTCATTTCCCTGGAAATATCCTCATCCTCTGTCGGAAGGATGTGGGGAAGATATTCAAGAACAGTTACGTCCACACCGAAGTCCGCAAGCATGGAAGCCCACTCTATTCCGATCACCCCGCCGCCGACGATAATGATGGAAGCCGGCAGCTCTTCCATATTCAGCGCTTCATCTGAAGTCATGACAAACTCTCCATCCACTTCAAGACCGGGCAGGCTTTTTGGACTGGACCCCGTAGCTATGAGCACGTTTTTCGGAATGAGCATCTCGTTTTCTTCTCCGTTATTCATTTCTACAGAGATGGTACCAGCCGTTGGTGAAAAGATGGACGGGCCGAGGATCCGGCCAAAACCCTCATAAACATCAATCTTCCCTTTTTTCATCAAACCTTGAACACCTTTATGTAATGTGTCCACAATCGACTGCTTGCGTTCCTGGACCTTCTGGAAGTTCAACACAGGGTTTTCGACGGTAATGCCGTAGCTGTCTGCTTCTTTCGTTTGTTTGAAGACCTCTGCACTTCTCAATAATGCTTTGGATGGAATGCAGCCTCTATGCAGACAGGTTCCGCCCAGTTCACGCTTTTCCACAATCGCTGTTTTCAAGCCGAGCCTTGAAGCCCGGATAGCGGCTACGTATCCTCCCGTCCCGCCTCCAAGAACAACTAAATCATACTCCTCTGCCATTGTTACCGCTCCTTTTTATTCCTGAAAATTCGGATACTGCTTAGGGATCTCTTTATGGTTCAGCACGCGCAGTGTTCCTTCATTCAAGGCCTCCAGCTCATTTTCTCCCGGATAAACGAGAACATCAGCAATCCAATGGACCCGTTTGGAAATCTCTTCAATGAAGGCTTTTCCATAAGCCAGTCCGCCTGTCAATGCAACGGCATCCACCCGGCCTTCCATTACCGCGCTCATGCTTCCTATTTCTTTGGCTATTTGATAAGCCATGGCATTGAAAACGACTTCTGCTTTTCTGTCGCCATGGGCGATCATGCTTTCGACTTCCCTGGCATCATTGGTATCCAGATAAGCCATAAGCCCGCCCTGTCCAACAAGCTTCTTCATAACTTCATCACGGTAATACTGCCCCGAGAAGCACATGGATACAAGGTCTCCCGCCGGCACGGTACCGGCTCTTTCAGGTGAAAAAGGACCATCGCCGTGAAGGCCGTTATTGACATCAACCACCCGGCCTCCAATATGAGCACCAACAGTAATCCCTCCACCCATATGAGCGACAATCAGCCGGGCATCCGGGTACTCCATCTCCAGATCTGCTGCCGCCCGGCGGGCCACCGCCTTCTGGTTCAAGGCATGAAAAATACTTTTCCGCGGGATTTCCGGCACACCCGAAACACGGGCAAGCTCTTGAAGTTCATCAACCACAACCGGATCGACGATATAGGCTCCTATATTCAGTCCGCGTGCGATTTCATAGGCGATGATGCCGCCAAGGTTGGAGGCATGTTCTCCATTATAGCCGTTTTTCAAATCTTCAAGCATGGCGGCATTGACTTCGTATGTGCCGCCCTCAATCGGACGAAGGAGGCCGCCTCTTCCGCAGACGGCACTCAGCTTGCTTATATTGATCCCTTCCTGATCGAGGACATCAAGGATGACCTGCTTTCGGAAATCATACTGGTCGATAATGCGTTTATACTGATTGATTTCTTCTCCGCTGTGGCGGATTGTTTTTTCAAAGACGGCTTCCAGGTCATCAAACACACCGATCTTCGTTGACGTGGAACCGGGGTTTATAACCAGGATTCGATGAGTGTGCACAACATAGACCTCCGTTATCCGTTCTGTCTTCTGCTCAGGATATGCTGGCCGTTCTGCAGGAATTGGCTGCGGGAACGACGCATACGCTCAATGCGTTCTTCCGCCATACGATCGGCTGCCAGGTACGTCGGAATATTATCACGACGGGATATTTCAAATACACGGGATACGTTATCATAGATCGTTTCGACGCGTTTCATTGCACGATCTTTGTTATATCCGTGAAGTTCATCAGCAACATTGATTACCCCGCCGGCATTAATGACATAATCCGGTGTATATACAATACCTTTTTCATGAAGGATATCGCCGTGTTTAGTTTCCTTTAACTGGTTGTTGGCTGCACCGGCAATGACTTTTGCTTTCAACTGTGGAATCGTTTCATCATTGATGGTCGCACCCAGCGCACACGGCGCATAAATATCACAGTCCACGCTGTAAATTTCGTCTGTCTCTACAGCTTTCGCTCCAAATTCCTCCACAGCACGCTGGACCGCTTCTTTATTAATATCGGTCACAATCAGATTTGCGCCTTCTTCATGGAGATGACGGCACAAGGTAAAGGCTACGTTTCCAACACCCTGTACAGCAACCGTTCTGCCTTCCAGAGAATCCGATCCAAAGCCTTCCTTAGCGGCCGCCTTCATTCCGCGGTATACGCCGTAGGCTGTTACTGGGGAAGGGTTGCCGGAAGAACCGAAGGCAGGGGAAATCCCTGTGACATAATCGGTTTCCTCATGAATCAAATCCATATCCTGCACCGTTGTTCCAACGTCTTCGGCTGTAATGTATCTTCCATTCAACCCTTGAATATAACGGCCGAAGGCACGGAACATTTCCTCATTTTTATCCTTTTTCGGATCGCCGATAATCACCGTTTTTCCTCCGCCAAGATTGAGTCCCGCTGCTGCATTTTTATAGGTCATCCCTTTGGCAAGACGAAGGGCATCTTCAACGGCATCGTCTTCTGATGCATACGTCCACATACGCGTGCCTCCGAGGGCAGGTCCAAGGGTCGTATCATGTACTGCGATGATCGCTTTCAAACCAGACTGCTCATCCTGACAAAACAACAACTGCTCGTAATCGTATTCCTGCATATAGCTGAAAATTTCCATTTTGTATTCCTCCTAAGATTGACTGGCCTTTAATGCTAAAGCCAGCGAATAAATTTTGCTTTGGGCATCATCAGCCCTTGAAGTTAAGACAATCGGAGCGGCCGCTCCACTGATCACCCCTGCCACTTTGGCATGGGCAAAATAAACAAATGATTTATACAGCGCATTAGCCGTCTCGATTGTAGGTACAACAAGGATATCCGCCTGCCCGGCTACTTCCGACTGAATATTCTTATGTTCGGCTGCTTCTCTATCAACCGCATTGTCAAAAGCGAGGGGGCCATCAATGACACAGCCACGGATTTGACCGCGCCGGTTCATCTGGGCCAGCAGGGCTGCATCTGTAGATGCCGGCATCTTCGGGTTGACAGCCTCTACAGCCGCCAGCGCAGCCACCTTCGGATTATCCCAACCTGCTTTTCGCGCCACTTCCACCGCGTTATGAACAATTTCCACTTTTTCTTCCAGAGTCGGCTGTATGTTCATAGCCGCATCCGTTAAGTATATCAATTGGTCCCTTCCAGGAATTTCAAATAAAGCTACATGGGAAAGGACCTTTCTTTTTTTCAGGCCGTATTCCTTATGGAGCACAGCTTGAAGCAGCGTCTTCGTGTCCACATGCCCTTTCATCAGGACATCCGCTTCTCCTTCAGCTACAGCTTGTACAGCCAGGCGGGCGCTTTCTCCCGCCTCCGCCCGTTTCCAATGGATATCTGAATGATCCAGCGATAATCCGGCGTCGGCCGCACACTTTTTCAGAGCAGATTCTTCACCTGTCAGGACGAAACGAGCCAGCTTCTGATCCAGCGCCATTTTCACTGCTTTTAATACTTCAAGATCAGCAGCCTGTGCTACAGCCACTGTTTGTCTATTGGTTCGGTCAATTGCTTCTACCAGTTCATCTAATGATTTCACAGCTTCACCTCATCCCTAACCTCATCTATGCAACATTCATGCCAGAACCTTGATCCACTCTGAAAAGCCTCTCAAGGCTTTCAGTCATATGCAGAACCTTGCATTATGAAAAATATTGCATGCTTTTTTTGTCCAACCCATACTTTTCAAGCTTATAATAAAGGTTTCTAATAGAAATCCCCAGAGCCTTCGCTGTTTTGGTCTTATTAAATCCGTGGGATCGATAGGCTTCAGCGAGGAGTTTCTTTTCATAATCATCCACAGCCCTCTGCAGGGTCTCTCCCGCCCACTCAGGGGCAGACCGGCCGGGATCCACGGAGCCCTCCTGTCTTTTCAGACTGGGCAGGTGTTCAGGCTTGATGATCTCTTCCGTATGTTCCATATAAATCATCGCTCTTCCGATAATGTTCTCAAGCTCCCTTACGTTTCCAGGCCACGGATAGTCCTTCAGATGCTGATAGGCTTCATCATCAAGGGACGTTACGTTGCGCCCATAATCCTCATTGAGCTTCTGAATCAGATGGGAGGTCAGCAGATGTATATCCCCGACCCTCTCCCGCAGGGGAGGAATATAAATGGGAAGCCGGTTAAGCCGGTAATACAAGTCTTCTCTGAAATTTTTGTTCATAATCGCTTTTTCCAGATTAATATTTGTAGCTGCGATTACGCGCACATCAATATGAACGGGTTTAGTACCGCCCACACGAATCATTTCATTTTCCTGCAGTACACGCAAAAGTTTCGCCTGCATCGGAAGGGTTAACTCCCCAATCTCATCCAGAAAAATGCTGCCATTGTCCGCTTCCTCAAACAATCCTTTTTTTCCACCGCGGCGGGCTCCGGAGAATGCACCGTCTTCATACCCGAACAGCTCACTTTCAAGCAGGGATTCAGCGATCGCTGCACAATTCACACGGATAAACTTATTATGACGTCGGCCGCTTTCGTTATGAATGGCATGGGCAAACAGTTCCTTCCCTGTACCGGATTCCCCACGCAGAAGCACCGATGCCGGTGTCCTCGCACCTACTTTGGCCTGTTCAAGCGCCAGGGTCATTTCAGGGGAATCACCGATAATGTCATCAAACGTATATTTTGCTTCAAGACTTCTGATGATCTGCCGGGCCCTCTTCAATTCACTCGTCAGTGATTTTATTTCCGACACATCATGCAGAACCCCGACACTCCCTTTTAACTTCCCATCGACAATGACCGGAGCGACATTGACGAGGACATCTTTCCTGGCAGGTCCCACCTTCATCCGTACGCCCCGCACCGGCCTGCGGGTTCGCAGGACTTTCATATGCATACTTTCCCCTTCTGAAATATCCACAGTCGCAGGCTTCCCTACGATGTCCTCTTCAGCCAGGCCGGTAATCCTTGTGTATGCAGGATTTACCATTAAACCGCTTCCATTCTCATCTACAACAGAAATCGCCTCATCAGACGATTGTATGATAGCTTCCAGCATCGTTTTTACTTCTTTGAGATCGGTAACTTCCTCGGCCAGGTGAACCACCTCTGTAATATCCTTGAAAACTGCATAGGCGCCGATGACGCTCCCATCCTCGTCGATCATTGGAATTCTTGTCGTTACAACCGTTTTTCCGTTTACGAGTTCCAGCTTTTTGTTCACTTCCTCGTGTTTTGACGCCATGGTGTAAGGCAGCCTGGAGGCCGGGATGATCTCTTGAACAGGACGATGGAGAACTTCCTGATGACTTCTGCCGAGTATCCGGGCAGCACTGGGGTTGATGAATGTAATGTTCTCCCTGTTATCCACAACAATCATACCGTCGTGAATGCTGTTTAAAATAAAATGCTGGTTATCTGTCTGTCTTTTCAATTCCTGAACGAGGGCTTCCTTCTCCTCAAGAAGTTCAGCTGTCACATAAGCCACCGACCCAGGAATAACGACCGTGCCTTCGTCTCTCCTCTCCCGGATCGACTGAAATACACGTTCCTGTCCAGTCGCTTCAATGACGATATCAATCTCTTTATGTATCCAATCCTCCCAGTACCGGCCCGCTGGAATTCCGTAGGATTCAGCAAGAGCAAGACCAGGGGCGTCCGAATTGATGTCTGTCACAGCCACTACCTGCATCCGGTCCACTTGACTGAGCAGTTTCAACAGTGCCGCGCCGCCTTTGCCAGCTCCGACAATCAATACTCTTTTCATTTCACCACACCCTGCAATATTTTGCGTAATTTCATCGTATACCAATCTGCATATTTTAGCAAGCATGGGATTGTTCCCACTTCCCTCCCCATTTGATATACTGGGGTTGGACTATAAAAAGGAGCGATGCCCATGCGCCTCATAGCACTACTGCTATTAGTTACTCCGGGTTTGGTCGCCGTCTACGGCATAAAATTAATCCGTGATGCTCTGTTCGGAGAATTCCATGATCTTTATTTCCATATTGCCGTCCAGGGTCTGGCTGGTGTTCTATTTTTCGCAGGCGGACTTGCGTTCATTGGAGGCTTCATTCTCCACCGGGACAGAAAAAGGAACTTGACTAAAGGAAGGTTCAAACAAACCAACTATCCAGAATGAAGGAGTTTTGCTCTGTGACAGAGTTTGAATTATTCAGGCAGCAGTACCCGTTTGACCTGTTGTCTGAGGAGGAATTCCAGGACGTTTTTGGAAAAGCTTCCGTAAAGGAATACAGTACCAATGAATTTATCATCCATGAAGACCAGGAAGATGATTCCATCGATATCCACTTCATGATCTCCGGCCTTGCCAAAAACATTATGCACCGTTCCAATGGACGGCAGTTATCTGTCCGCTTTTATTATCCCGGTGACTTAATCGGAGTCATGATTTTATTGACCAGCGGAGAAATGAGGTTCTCCGTACAGGCTCTTGAGCCGATACAGACCATCTGTTTTGAACGCGAATCCTTCCTGAAAATCATGTCAAACAATACTCAGTTTTCCAAGGTGGTTATGGACGGGATCAGCCATCTGATGAAAAGCTTGTATGACGAGGTCAAATATAAAAGCTCCTCTACAGATGAGGAGGATGACCGTGAGTTGTATAAGAAAAGAGCAGACGCCTATATGGAACCTCCCACTTTCATCCATCCTCAGGCTTCCATAGAAAAAGCTGCCCGGATGCTGCAGCAGCAGAAAATCGAAGCCCTTATCGTGAGTGAGGATACAAGGTCGATGCTCGGAATGATCGGATACAGCGAAATTTTGAAGGCCTACTTCGAAAACGACCACAATAACCCTGTCCGGGCCTATATGTCAGAAGAAGCGTATGAGATTAGTGAACAGGAATTCATCTATGACGCCCTTAGTTATTTGAAACACCATCCGACGGAAATCATCCCTGTCCTCCATAAGGACAAGGTCGTCGGCATTTTAAGGCAGTCATCGTTTTTCACCATTAAAAATTCCGTTTATTTTGATCTCACCTACAAAATATCCAACGCCGCAAGTGTGGAGGCAGTCAAGCCCCTGTCCCCGATTTACAATGAACGATTTCAGCAGTTCGTCCGCAGTTTGATTAAAGATAAAATGCTCGCTTATGATATCGCGGAATTAATGACGAACTATAACGACCGGATTCATAAGCAGATTGTCCAGATTGCGGAGGATGAAATGATCCGCGAAGGCTACGGAGCCCCGCCGGTCAATTATTGTTTTCTCGTTCTCGGAAGTGAAGGACGGAAAGAACAGGCCTTTTCCACGGATCAGGATAATGCAATGATTATGGCGGATTACGACAAGTCCAGGCACAAAAAGAAAATCGATGCTTACTTCTCCATTTTTTCCAAGAAGATCAACGATATGCTTAATGAATGCGGATACCCCTACTGCACAGGGGGGATTATGGCCAAAGAGGAAAAATGGAGAAAACAAACGAGTGAATGGCACGCCGACATTGATCAATGGATCTCCAAGATGGATGCAGAAGAAATCCGCGACTTTACCATCTTCATGGATTTCAGACCGATCAGCGGGGATTACTCCCTGGCGTATGATTTAAAAAAATACGTGACCAAAAAAGTTCAGAAATCCTTGAACCTGCATCAGCTCCTGATGAAGGATACCCTCCGGTTCCGCGTGCCCGTCCAGCCCTTCGGCAGAATTTCAGGTATCGGTAAAAAACGGACCTTGAATATTAAGAAATCGGCGATCATGCAGATTGTGAACGCCATACGTATTTACAGTATGAAGTATGGAATTGAAGAAATAAATACAGTCAACCGCCTGGAAGCCCTGGCCGAACATGAACGTTTCCACCCCAGGGACGTGGAAAATGCCAAAACAGCCCTTCACAGGCTGATGCTTTTCCGCCTGCAGTCCAACCTTGATCAATTGGAGGAAGGGGACACCTTATCCAATGACCTGAAGCTCACTCCATTAAAGAAGGAAGAACGCCGCTCTCTGAGAGAAGCGCTTATTATCGCCAAGCGGCTGCAGCAGGTGCTTGAACTGAGTTATAACCGAAATCGGGTGGTTTGATGTTACCTGTTGACTTACAGATCATTAAGTATCTGCTTTTTGAAAAACCTTTATATTATTACAAAATTAAACCCTATTTAAAGTGGAATACGTATCACCAGCTGGAACAAAGGCTGAATGAGGCGGACAAAGAAGCATGCTTCAAGGAAAAGCCGCTCTCCTCTCTGGATTTTACGATCTTCGATTTAGAGACGACAGGGTTTCTGCCTGAAATCGGGCATGAAATCATATCGATCGGAGCCATCCGCCTGAATGGATTGAATGCCTGTCACCGGAAGACGTTTTATCAAGTGATCCGTCCGATCCGTCCTGTAAATAGACAAACTCTGCGGTTAACAGGGCTGACCAAGGATCAGTTGAAAAACGCGAGCCCTTTTATCGAAGGATTTCAGAACTTCATGGAATTCAGCGAAGGTTCTGTTTTAGTCGCACATCCAGCCAAATTTGATATGCGTTTCCTTAAAACGATGCTGAAGCGCTGGAAGCTTCCGGAATATGATCCCCACGTTATTGATTCCCAGGTGATGGCCCAATGGCTCCTCCCTCACGTCAGGCATCAGCTCGACCCATTACTGAAGCATGTCGGTATCGAGAAGAGGGATCGTCACCATGCCTTGAATGATGCCATTATGACCGCTGAATTGTTCCGTTTCCTGTTGGAGAAAACTGAACACCACGGTATACAAACATTGCATGATTTATATAGACAATTAGATGGACAAAAAAAGACGAAGCCCTGATTATAAGGGCTTCGTCTTTATTATATTTCATTCAAAAAACGTGTGATATAACGACTGAACAGCATCGGCCAGTCCCTCGGTCTTCACTCCGAACATCATGGAAACCTCCGAAGATCCCTGGTTGATCATCTCAATGTTGACATCAGCCTCTCTGAAGGCACAAGCGGCCTGACTGGCTATTCCGATCGTCTGGTTCATGCCTTCTCCCACAATCATAATCATCGCCATATCCCGTTCAATGATAATGGTGTCCACCTTCAACTCTTCCTTAATCCTCCGGACAACGACCTCCTCTTTCTCCGGTGGAAGCTGATGATCTCTCAGCACGACAGACATGTCATCGATTCCAGAAGGAGCGTGCTCGAATGAAACACCTTCATCTTCCAAAATCTGCAGCAGTTTCCGGCCGAAGCCAAGCTCCCTGTTCATTAAATATTTGCTGACATACAAGTTGAGAAACCCTTTGTCACTGGCAATCCCCACAACATGAGATTCACGGTCAGGGAGATCGGCTGTAATCATCGTTCCAGGAGCTGAAGGGTTATTCGTGTTCTTAATACAGACGGGTATTTTAGCTTTAAATGCTGGAATAAGCGCCTCATCATGAAAAACAGAAAAACCGGCATAAGATAATTCACGCATCTCCCTGTAGGTCAGGGATGTCAGTTCCTTCGGCTGATCCACAAACATTGGGTTGACACAATAGACCGAATCCACGTCCGTGAAATTCTCATACAGCTCTGCCTGCAGTCCTGCAGCAACAATAGATCCGGTAATGTCCGATCCTCCCCTGGAGAATGTCACGAGAGTTCCTTCCGGCGTATAGCCGAAAAATCCAGGAATAACAAGAATCTCCTGACGCTCTCTTAATCGGTATAACTTTTCGAAGCTTTCCTCGAGCACAAGGGCGCCGCCTGGTTCATCACGGACGAGGATACCTGCTTCCTTCGGGTTTACATAAGAGGATTCATATCCTTCCTGCCTTAAATAGGCACTTAAAATTAATGCAGATCCGTCCTCCCCGCAAGATTTCAAAGAGTCGATCGCTTTGGCTTCCTTCTTCTGCACCTGTTCCATAGAGAATTCCAAACGTTTTCTCACTTCTTCCAATACATCCAGCGGAAGATTCAACTCATCAACCATGGATTGGAAACGATCGATGATCATTTTGTAAACATCATGGTCGACCTCTCCATTATGGATCGATTCCCCCAGCTTTATGAGTAGATCCGTTACTTTCTGATCGCCGCTGTATCGCTTTCCTGGTGCGGAAACGACGACGACACGCCGTTCTTCTTCAGCTGTAACAATATTCTTCACTTTTTCGAGCTGTCCTGCATCGGCAACGGAGCTGCCGCCAAATTTTACGACCTTCATATGTACAACACCTCATTAGAGTACCAAAGTAATTAATAATTAAGAATTGTAACACAAGTGGGGCGGAAAGATGAACAGATTTATCAAAATTTTTTAAAAAACTTTTTCTCTTAAATTTCTACAAGTTTTTTACAATTTCCTTATAAATCTGTTACATATTTGTTCATTATCCTATATTATGGATACTAGGAGGAAGGGTGATCTGATGGTTTTGATGAATGACGGGTTCGGCGGCACACGATATTATCCAGAAAACAGCGAGATATCTGTCCTTTGCAGCTATTTTGATCAAGGACACAGATATGTCATTATTCAGTATTTGGACCTTCCTTTCAGTTACCGGCTGATTAACCTTGACGGCCTTGCCTTTGTAGATAAGGAAGCCCAGGACTTTTTAATGGAGGAAATCCGCTCCATTGACGCAGGCGTTTACGATAACGCAGAGCTTGCTGGACAAATTAAACAGTTAATGACATAAAAAAGCACGTATGTGAGAACACATACGTGCTTTTTTGAATGGATCAGCTTGCCCGATGCTCCAGGCGGAGACGATCAGCCACCATCGCGATGAATTCGCTGTTCGTGGGTTTTGCTTTCGTGTTGGAAATCGTGTAGCCGAACAAGGAGGAAATGGCATCGATATTGCCCCGGTTCCAGGCTACTTCAATGGCGTGACGGATAGCTCTTTCGACGCGGGAAGCGGTCGTATTATATTTTGTGGCGATATCCGGATAAAGGACCTTCGTAATAGATCCGAGCAGTTCCAAATCTTTATAGACCATTGTAATGGCTTCGCGGAGATACTGATAGCCCTTAATATGAGCGGGCACTCCTACTTCATGAATGATATGGGTGATGCTTGTATCCAGATCCGGTTTTTTCGATCTTGTTGAGGTATAACTGCTGCCAAGGGCGCGGTTGATTGGATCGCCCGCATGTTTAATCTGACGGACCTGCTCTCCAAGGTGGTCAAGATCGAAAGGCTTCATCATAAAGTAAGCCGCTCCAAGTTCGACGGCTTTTTTCGTCACTTCTTCCTGTCCGAACGCTGTTAACATGATCACCTCGGGATGCTTGTCCATCTCCCTCAGCTTGTTCAATACAGCAAGACCGTCGAGATGTGGCATAATGATATCCAATATCAGCACGTCCGGCTTCTTCTCTTCGACCATTTGCAGACAATCTTTTCCGTTGTACGAAGTACCGACCACTTCTATATCGTGAGTGTCTTCAAAATACTCTTCAAGAAGCTTTACCAGCTCTCTGTTATCATCAGCCAAACAAACTTGAATCTTTTCCATTCCTTTTTCCTCCTTAAGAGAGTAGTCCTCTTTATTTCCGTAATACACGTATTCGACAGGCATAAGATACTTCCCTTTTTATTATAACAAAAAATATAATAAATGAGAGAATATCTGGCAAATGCTTAAAATTACTCGATTTTTCGTATGTATTCGACATAACTGCCCATGTGTATGTCGAAATTTGTCGACAAAAAGAAAAGGAGCCCCTGTTGAGCTCCTATCCTGCTTTCTTCTCTTCTTCATGGAGGGAAATGCCTGCTTCCTGCAGCATCCACTCGATATGGACGCCGTATCCGCTTGTCGGATCATTGACGAATACATGGGTGACAGCACCGATGATTTTCCCATTCTGGATAATCGGGCTCCCACTCATCCCCTGAACGATTCCTCCTGTTTTATCCAGGAGTTCAGGATCAGTGATCTTAACAATCATGCCCTTTGTCACTGCTGCTTTCTTCGGCATATTACTGACGATTTCCACATCGAAGGTCTGCATTTTCTCCCCATCAAGAACCGTCATGATCTGAGCCGGCCCTTCTTCCACCTGTTCGGCGAAACCAATGGGAAGTCCTTCCGGATATTCTTCATTCGTCATATCATCATCCAATGTACCAAAAATGCCGAACGGCGTGTTTTTGGTAATGATGCCCAGGCGGTCGTTTCTCAAGGAGAACTTTGCTTTTTTCTCGCCGGGGACACCCTGCGCTCCTTTTTCAATGGAAGTGACCTGCGATTTGACTATGGTACCTTCATGGATTTCAATCGGTTTTTTCGTATCCATATCGGAAATGACATGACCCAGGGCTCCATACTTCTTGGTTTCCGGATCATAAAAAGTCATCGTCCCGATTCCAGCCGCAGAGTCACGAATATACAGACCAATCTGATATTCCTTCTCCCTCGGATTATAGGACGGGGTCAGACTTGCCGTCGTCATTTCCTTCCCCCGTTTAATTTTCAGTTCGAGGGATTCTTTCCTTTCCCCGGTTTCCTTTACGATGGAGGATAATTTCTCCATACTGTTGATTTCCTCTCCGTTCCCTTCAAGCAGAATATCACCTATTTGGATTTCCGCCTGCTCTCCGGGCGATGTCCGTTGCTCGTCTTGTCCGTTCACGAGGTGGTGACCTACGACAAGGACACCTTTCGTATGAAGCTCAACACCTACCGACTGACCTCCGGGGATCAACCGGATATCCCTGACCTTCTCAAGGGTTGTTTTCTTAACCGGGACACCTGCAAACTCATAGAACACTTCGTGATCATTCGTGGAGGAAAAAGCCGTCCACGCTTCCTGATCTGCCGAATGTTCATCGTGGCTTGCGCTGACTTTTACTTCTGCCGGTATGGACAGATAGTGCTGTACGGGGGCGTAAAAGGGCAAAATAAGCATAAACAGCAGGAGAACAGAACCACATATATAGTTAAGTGCTTGTTTTTTCACGGGTTCACTCTCCTTGTACTCCAGTACCAACTAAATGGCTTACTTATAATGTGGTCTTCCTGTATCCTTTTTAAACGAGCATAATCTGAGTAATTATAGTACCGTTTGCCTTGCTTTGAAACATTCTCCAACGTATAGGTAAACGTTGTATAGATAGGTGTTTTCATGGAAAACATAAGACAAATAAAAACGCATGGACTCGTCCATGCGCTTAGGTTGATCAAGATGATTTACTTTTATGTTTATCGGCCATAGTCAGCAGTTCCCTCGCGTGCTCTACGGTTGTAGCTGTCAATTCAGCTCCCGTAATCATGCGGGAGATTTCATCTGCTTTTTCATCGAGTGAGAGCTCTTTGGCAGCGGTCGATGTCCGCTCATCCTCCACACGTTTTTCTATCCGGACATGTGTATCAGCCATAGCGGCAACCTGTGGAAGGTGGGAAATACACAGCACCTGTGAACCCTCGGAAATGCCGTAAATTTTTTCGGCAATCGCCTGGGCCACTCTTCCACTGACACCTGTGTCCACCTCATCAAAGATCACACTGGTAATGCCCTGGTGTCTTGAGAAAATCCGTTTTAAAGCCAGCATAATACGGGACATTTCTCCTCCGGAAGCTACTTTATGTAGTTCTTTAAGCGGTTCGCCCGGGTTGGTCGTAATTAAAAACTTCACAAGATCAATGCCGTTTGGAAGCAGCTGGACAGGCGATCCTTCCAACTCCGGATCGCCTTGTCTGCCTGGTTTCGTCTGCAGATCGACTGCAAAGGCTGCTTTCTCCAAATAAAGATCCCGCAGCTCTACATGGATGAATTCGGCGAGCTGTTCGGCAGCTTTCGCACGAATTTCATGCATCCCCTGCGCCTCAAGAAGGGCGTCCTGAGACAATTCTGCAATTTCATTCTCCATCTTGCTCAGGTGAGAATCCTTGTTGCGGATTTCGTCGATCTCCTCTTCGATCCGGGAAGCATACTGAAGCATATCATCCACTGTCGCCCCGTATTTCTTCTTCAACCGGTTCAGCTCGTTCAGCCTGGACTCAATCTGGTTAAGACGCTCAGGATCAAACTCCAGTTCAGCCATATGGTTACTCAGCTTAAAAGTCATCTCTTCCATCAGATAATAAGTGTTAGTCATCTCTTCAGATAATTTCGCCAGATTATCATCCACATCCGAGGTGCTTTCCAGAGAGGTCATCGCATGACTAAGCCAGTCCAGTCCACGCTGCTCCCCGTACAAGGAGTAATAAGCATCATGAATCCCTTGATAGACCTTTTCGAAATTCATGAGTTTCTTCCGTTCTTCCGCAAGCTCATCATCTTCAAGCGGCTGCATTTCAGCTCCCTGAAGCTCTCGGAGTTGAAATTCGAGCAGATCAAGCCGCTGAGCCATTTCCTGTTCATTCTCACTTAATTCTTTATAGCGCTTCTTCATTGTCCTGTATTTGTCATAAACGCTTTCATATTCATCCAGCACAGATCGGAGCTCTTCCCCGGCAAAAACATCAAGCAGTTCAACGTGCCGGTCAGGGTCCATAAGCGACTGTGTCTCATGCTGGCTGTGAATGTCTATTAAGGAATGTCCGAACTCCCTCATGATCCCGAGTGTAACCAGCTTTCCATTCACCCGGCAGATGCTTTTCCCCTGATGGGTAATGGTCCGCTCCAGTACCACCATGCCGTCCTGATCAATATCCACACCGTAATCCTGCCCGACCTTATAGATCGGATGATCCGGCTGTACTGTAAATAAACCTTCAATTTCGGCCTTTTTTGTTCCATGACGAACAAATTCAACGGATCCCCGTCCGCCGGAAAGAAGCTGAATCGCATCAATAATGATGGATTTCCCAGCCCCCGTTTCACCGGTCAGTACAGTCAAACCTTCTTTGAACGTGATTGAGATCTCATCAATGATTGCAAAATCACGAATAGACAACTCTGTTAGCATGAAACCATCCACCTCAGTTATAGCATATTTAGCAGCTGCTCACTAATTGACTCCGTATGTTCTTCACTGCGGCAGATAATTAAGCAGGTATCATCTCCGCAGATGGTCCCCATAATTTCATCCCATTCCAGATTATCCACTAGAGCACCAACAGCATTGGCATTTCCCGGCAGGGTTTTCAAAATAATAAAATGTCCGGCCCGATCTATACTGACAAAGGCATCCATCATGAGCCGTTTCAGCTTTTCAAAGGGATTGAAGCGCTGATCTGCAGGGAGACTGTATTTGTAACGGCCATCCATCATCGGCACCTTTACAAGATGCAGCTCTTTGATATCGCGGGATACCGTTGCCTGGGTGACATTGTATCCCATACCCTTCAATCGGTCGACCAGCTCATCCTGGGTTTCAATATCGTCGTTTGTGATCAGTTCCCTGATTTTGATGTGACGTTGTCCTTTGTTCATGACCATCCTCCGTTTCAAGTCCTTCCATAAGAAAAGGGCCTGTACTAAGCCCTTTTACATTCATTATGCGTTTCTGCTGTGCGCCTCATGCGCTTCGTTGACTACAGCATCGATATCCACCTGTTCTCCATTGCTGCCGGCATGATCCAGCCGCAGGTGGACGAGGAATTCAATATTGCCATCCCCGCCGGTAATCGGAGAAAAAGTGAGTCCATAAACAGAATATCCGTGATCGGAAGCAAAATCAAGAATTGTTTTCACAACCTCTTTATGAATCGCGGGGTCTCTCACAATTCCCTTTTTCCCTACTTGTTCTCTGCCTGCTTCAAACTGTGGTTTTATGAGTGCCGCCACATCCCCCTGCTGCTCCAGAATCTCAGCAAGGACCGGCAGAATGATGCGGAGGGAAATGAAGGAGACATCAATGGAAGCGAACTGCGGCTGTCCGTGAGTCAGATCCTCTTTGGTCACATACCGGAAATTGGTACGCTCCATGACAACCACCTGGTCATGGTTGCGGAGACGCCAGTCGAGTTGATTATATCCCACATCTACAGCATAACTCAGCCGCGCTCCGTTCTGCAGCGCACAGTCCGTAAAACCTCCGGTGGAAGATCCGATATCAATCATAACCTTATCTTGAACAGAAAGGTCAAAGTGCTTCAACGCTTTTTCCAGTTTCAAACCGCCCCGGCTGACATAAGGAATAGGACGACCTTTAACCGTCAGTTCCAAGTCCTCCTCCACCTTCAAGCCGGGCTTATCGAGGCGGACTTGTTCATGAAATACAAGACCGGCCATGATGGTTCGTTTCGCTTTTTCCCGGGTTTCTATATACCCTTTTTCTACAAGTAATACATCTAATCGTACTTTTCTGCCCATATCGTTTATGCCCTCTGCTGTTTTGTTGGTATCAATTCTTTTAAGTGTTTCACCATGTTATCCGGAGTCAGGCCGATCTCTTCCCAGAGTTTTGGTACGCTTCCGTGTTCGATGAAGCGATCAGGAACTCCCATACGCCGCACCCACTGGGAGGTATAGCTGTTTTCCTCTGCGAATTCAAGCACCGCTGAGCCAAATCCACCCTGTAGAACAGCTTCCTCTACCGTTAAAATCGGAAGGCCCTGCTTCATGATGTCATGCAGCATAGACTCGTCCATCGGCTTGATGTAGCGGGCATTCACAACCCGTACAGAGCGCCCTTCCTTTTCAAGACGGTCCGCTGCGTCAAGCGCCATATCGATGGTTGTCCCGAACGTAAGAATAACCGCTTCCGTACCTTCTTTCAGAACTTCCCAGCTGCCCACGGGTATGGACCTCATCTGTTTATCCGTTTCGACCCCTTTCGCGTTGCCGCGCGGGTAACGAATCGCAAATGGTCCTTCATCGTATTCTGCCGCTGTATGGACGAGGTGCTGCGCTTCATTCTCATCTTTAGGCATGCTGATGATCATATTTGGAACAGACCTGAGGAACGCAATATCAAAGACGCCCTGGTGGGTTTCTCCATCAGCACCGACAAGCCCTGCACGGTCGATACCAAAAGTCACATTCAATTTCTGACGGGCTACATCATGGACGACCTGATCGTAACCTCGCTGCAGGAATGTGGAATAAATAGCCAGAAACGGCTTCATCCCCTGAGTCGCAAGACCGGCGGACATCGTTGTCGCATGCTGTTCGGCAATTCCCACATCAAACAAACGATCAGGGAATTCCTCACCGAACTTTTCAAGCTTGGATCCAAGGATCATCGCAGGTGTAACAGCGACAATGCGCTCATCTCCGTGTGCTTTTTTAATTAGAGCATCACTGATGACGGAGCTCCATGCGGGCGGGGCATTGACAGGCTTAATTTTTTCTCCTGATTCAATCTTATAGGGGCCGACACCATGCCATTTATCCTTCACATCAGTTTCTGCCGGATGGTACCCCTTCCCTTTCTTCGTCATCACATGTACGATGACCGGGCCGTCTGTCTTTCTGGCATAGTTCAGGTTTTCCATCAAGTCTTCAAAGTCATGTCCATCCACAGGGCCGTAGTACGTGAATCCGAGCTCTTCAAAAAACATGCCCGGAACGACGAAGTACTTCATACTGTCTTTCAAGCGTTCAGCCGCCTGGGCAATCTTCCCGCCGACAGCCGGAATCTTCTTCAGCAGCCATTCCAGATCATCTTTGGCACGATTATACTTCCCGGCGCTTCTCATCCGCCCGAGAGCCCCGTGGAGAGCTCCTACGTTTTTGGCAATCGACATTTCGTTATCGTTCAAGATAACGGTTACATTCTTTTTCTCATGCCCGATATGGTTCAGAGCCTCCAGCGCCATACCACCGGTCAGGGCTCCATCACCAATGACAGGCAGAATGGAATGGTCCTGTTTTTTCAGGTCTCGTGCAATCGCCATTCCCATGGCAGCGGATAATGAAGTTGAACTGTGTCCGGTTTCCCATACATCATGCTCACTTTCATCCCGCTTCGGGAACCCGCACAATCCTTTATATTGACGGAGTGAATCAAACTGTCCTCCACGTCCGGTCAGAATTTTATGGATATACGACTGGTGGCCGACATCCCATATGAAGCGGTCCACAGGACTGTTATATACTTTATGGAGAGCCAGCGTCAGCTCTACAACTCCAAGGTTCGCACCGAGGTGGCCGCCTGTAGTGGCGAGATTCTCAATTAAAAACTGTCTTACTTCTGCTGCAAATTCTTCCAATTGTTTCGTATTCATATCCTTCAATAACGAAGGGTCGTTGATTCTGCTCAGATCCATTGAAGGACCCCCTTGTATTTATCTTGATTTTTTAGTGGACGACATCATGTTTGATAATATTCTTACATTTAATTTGTTTTCTAACCAGGCAATCACTCTGGCAGCAAAAAAGATGATCCGCGTGGAATGATTGATGGCGAAGAATTTACCAAGTGCCTTTCCTCCCACTGTCAGAGCTGCCACGATGCTGGTAAGGAACACGTTGATCCCAATCTGAACGGCGGACCCTTCTGTGTACCCGAAACTCGAAGCGAGCTGAAGTACGACGACAGTGGAGGCCGTACCACTAACTATACCAGATATATCCCCTATTACGTCGTTACAGAAACTTGCGAATCGATCCGCATTTCTGACAATCGCAATAGCCTCCTTGGAGCCCGGGACCTTCTCCGAAGCCATTGCATGGAAAGGCTTCTCTTCAGCAGCTGTAGCTGCTATACCAAGCATATCAAAGACTACACCGGTAAATACGATGATAAATACAATGATTAGTCCAATGATCCACATGACTCCACTTAAAACGGAAGATGAGATAACTGAAAAAATAGCCGCTAACACAAATGTGATAACGGCGATGCTCAAACTGAAATTTACGGCTTTTTTTAATTTATTATCCATTCTTAACCTCTATATCCATATATAATCATAAATTGTTTATGTAAAAGAAAGGAATGGTCACAAAACGGGTAAAAATTGCGGCTTAGGTCTAGTAGGTTTTCCCAATCAAGTACCGAGTGTCACCACTCTGGCGGTTCCCCTTTAAACTCGACTCAGCCTCGTTTCCGATAACTGGACTAGATTGCCACTTAGTCCGCACTATAATTCCCGTTTCATGTCCATAGAACAGTCTAGGGGATTTCCCCGACAGCCTTTGACCGTTCCTTAGCCTCTTTTGCAGTTCTGATTTCATACAGCTTACGTCCCAGGACCACAGTGGCCATCTGTAGTCACAGGGGCTCATGGACTGTAATCCCCTCAAGAACCACTCAAGGCAGGCTACGCTGCGCACATAGATGTTACTCCATGTGCTGCAGGTTCATACCCCATTTCATAACGGTATCTGGCTCAGAGACCGTTACAAGAATGGGCCTCCGCGGAAGCAGGGTCAACGCCCACATGCCTTTGTGGATCGCCCTGCAACCTTAACTCCCAGCATCGACCCAAGGCTGGGCGCCTCAAGCCGACACAAGGAACTTCATCGATGTGCCCTTTGGCGGATTTTTAGGCCCGCCTTCAGGAACGGAGGACCGACTAGAATACTGCACCATTCCTTTTGTAAAAATAATATATCATATTTCAGCAGACACCTCAATCGAAATCCACTGGATCAATGATCACGTGTGCTCAAATAGTGAATAAGTTGTGACAGAACCGTGCCTTCCACACCCGCTTCTTTCAGTGCCGCCTGTGCGGTTCCGACGTAATCGTTCTTCTGATTTACCGCACCATCCAGGCCAAGGAGACCGGGATAGGTACTCTTATCATTGATCACATCACTGCCTACAGGTTTGCCGATCACTTCTGCATCGCCGGTAACATCAAGGATGTCGTCCTGAATCTGGAAAATGAGACCGAGAGCTTCTGCCATTTCACTCATCTGCTCCATCGATTCTTCTGATGCATTTCCGAGCCTCGCCCCTGCGCAGATAGCAAAATCCAATAACCGCCCCGTCTTGTTTTTATGAATATTCTCCAGGGCCTCGAGAGAAATTTCTTTTCCTTCACTCAGCATATCCTGCATCTGGCCTTCAACCATTCCCCTTGGACCGGCCGCCTTTGTCAGTTCTTGAATGAGAAATAATTTCTCTGTTTGTTCAAGAGACGGATCCTCAGCAATCAGCTGGGTGCTCATCGTAAGCAGGGCATCTCCGGCAAGGATGGCTGTCGCTTCATCGAATTTCTTATGGTTGGTAGGCATCCCGCGTCTGTAATCATCATTATCCATAGCCGGCAGATCATCATGGATTAAGGAATACGTATGCACCATTTCAAGGGCAGCAGCGGCTGTCACCCCTTTTTCTGACGGGGCACCAAAGGCTTCGGCTGTTGCAAGGAGCAGAATCGGCCGCAGTCTTTTGCCGCCCGCTTCTATTGAATAAAGAATGGAATCCTGCAGTCTTCCAGGAACAGTATAGTCCCTTACATACATCCTCAACTGCTCATTAATGAATGACTGTTTATCTGATAAATAGGCTTTCAGCTCCACAGGCTACTCTTCCTCCTGTACAGTGAATGGCTCAAAGTTCCCATGTTCATTCATGATCTGCTGCATCTGCTCTTCCACTGTTCCCAGTTTTTCACTGCATACTTTCGAAAGCTTCATTCCCTCCTGGTAGTACTGGATAGCTTTCTCAAGGGGAACTTCGCCGGTTTCAAGCTTCTCAACAATTTCCTCAAGCTGATTCATAGCTTCTTCAAAACTGATTTCCTGCTTATTTTCCTCCATTTTCATCCTCCTTCACCGATGTAACCTGACATTGAATCAGACCGTCCTGGATCTTAAGGGAAAGACTGCTTCCCTCTGACACCTGACTTGTCTTTTTAATGACCTGATCTTCCTCATCAAAAGGAATAGCATAGCCGCGTTTCATAATTTCCAGTGGGTTAAGCAGTGTTAGTTTATCAAGCGTGGAACGAAAACGGTCTTTCTTACGGGAGACGATGGTATCGAATGCTTTCTGAAGCTGTTTCGTCTCCCTTTGAAGCGCTTCGGTTCCTTCCTTGATTTTTTTATCCGGTCCCTGCTGTTCCAGACGTTTGATGAGATAGTTGAGCTGTTCCCGGCGGCTCGACTGCTGCGTGCTCATCTGTCTCGACAGACGCTCCAGCACCCGGTCCAAATCCTGTTCTTTCTGACGCATCAGCTGTTCCGGATACTTAAACGCGTAGGATTTTTTCAACCGGTTCAGTTTCTGTCTCGATTCTGCCCGTCGCCCATCCATTGATCTTATCAGCCTCTGTCTGAACTGCTGCACCTGCTCCCTTAGTTCTTGAATGGAAGGCACGGCCACCTCTGCGGCTCCTGTAGGTGTTGGAGCTCTCAGATCGGCTGCAAAATCGCTGATGGTTGTATCTGTTTCATGGCCGACGGCTGAGATGATCGGAATGGTCGACTCTGCAATAGCCCGGGCGACCATTTCTTCATTGAATCCCCAGAGATCTTCAATCGATCCTCCACCTCGACCCACGATTAATACATCACAATCGAGATGCTCATTAGCGTACCGGATGGCATTTGAAACCGACGCTGCCGCGCGCTCCCCCTGTACGAGAACGGGAAGGATGGACACCGGAACGATCGGATAGCGTCTCTTTATCGTCGTCAGGATGTCCCTGACAGCTGCGCCGGTTGGAGAAGTAATGACGCCGATATGTTTCGGATATGTAGGAAGCTTTTTCTTACGTTCCTTCGCAAACAAGCCTTCTTTCTCCAATTTTTCCTTCAGCTGTTCGAAAGCAAAATAAAGAGCTCCAATTCCGTCCGGCTGCATTTCCTTAATATACAGCTGATACTGGCCCATTGGTTCATATACGTTGATTTCACCTTTCACAAGGACATTCATCCCATTTTCAGGCATGAATTTCAACGAGCGGTTGCTTCCTGCAAACATCACGGCCTGAATTCTTGCCTGATCATCTTTCAGGGACATATACATATGCCCTCTTGAATGATGTTTGAAGTTGGAGATTTCCCCCCTCAGCCACACGGTCTTCAGATGGGGATCGCCGGATAGTTTCCGCTTAATATATTTGGTTAATGCCGTTACCGTTAAATACTGGTCCTGCACGATAACGCCTCCTTACACGCGGTGAATACGCTTCGCCGCCTTAATGGTGTTGTGGAGAAGCATGGTAATGGTCATCGGACCGACCCCTTTTGGAACAGGAGTAATATGGGAGGCCACCTCCTGAGCTGATTCAAAATCAACATCGCCCGTCAACTTTCCGTCTACACGGTTGACACCAACATCGATAACGACGGCCCCTTCCTTTACATGCTCTCCGGTTACAAGCCCCGGCCTGCCTGCCGCTACAATCAGGATGTCGGCCTGTTTTGTATGGGATTTTAAATCCTTTGTCCGGGAGTGGCAGTGGGTCACTGTTGCATTTTTATTCAGAAGAAGCTGCCCTACAGGTTTTCCGACGAGGTTACTACGACCTACAATGACTGCATGTTTTCCTTCTACATCAATAGCTGCACGTTCAAGCATCACCATAATGCCGTATGGCGTGCAGGGGAAAAAGGTATCCTGGCCTGTCAGCATTCGGCCTACATTTTCAGGATGAAACCCATCGACATCCTTGCTCGGGTCGATCGCTTCAATTATTTTCTGGTCGGAAATATGATCCGGAACCGGAAGCTGCACGAGAATACCATGAACCGTATCATCCTGGTTCAACCGGCTGATTAAATCCAGAAGGTCCTGCTCCGATGTATCCTCAGGAAGTTCAATAAGATCGGAATCCATTCCGACTTTTTCAGAAGCCCGCTGCTTTCCTTTTACATAAGACTTAGATGCAGGATCCTCTCCGATAATGACCACAACTAACTTCGGGTGTACACCTTTTTCATGAAGAGTGGTGATCTCCTGCTTCATCTCTTCCCGTAAATTTTCTGCTAACTGCTTTCCATAAATAACTTCTGCTACCATCTCCGATTCCCCCTGTTCAATGTTAGATCATCTTGGATAAAACGCCGTTGACGAACTTCCCGGAATCTTCTTCTCCGAAGATTTTAGCAAGTTCCACGGCTTCATTAATAGCTACTTGTGTCGGGACATCTTCGTTATGCTTCATTTCGTATGCGGCCATACGAAGAACGGTTTTCTCCACTTTCGGAAGCCGTGGGAAGGTCCAGTTATCCAAGTGGCCGGCGATCCACTGATCGAGATCATCCCGGTAGTCCATGACTCCGTGGACCAGATCGTTCAGGAATGGATCCACCTCCGGATCCTCTACCACATGCTGAATGGCCTCGTCTGTATCAATATCCTCAGTAATCGTCTGAAAAAGCGCCTGAAATGCTTTTTCTCGTGCTGTGCGTCGTTTCATGTTCATTCTCCTTTAAGGTAATATCCGTTAGAATCATAACATTTTAGTGGGATAAAAGCCATGATAACAAGGATATAAAGCCTGTTGTCTCCTGACTGCAAAAAGAAAAATCAGAAAGGGTTCCCCCTTTCTGATTCCTATGAATAGGCTTCTGTTTCGCTTTCTTCCTCTTTCGTCCCATCCATTTGGATACCGACGATGTGAACATTGATTTCACTGATTTCAAGAGCTGTCATGTTTTTCAAGGCCTGACGGGTATTGTCCTGGATTTTCTGAGCTGTATCCGGAATACTGATGCCGTAATCCATAACGACATAAGCATCAATCAAAATGCCGCTTTCCGTCAACTCTACCTTGACACCCTTACCGTGGTTTTTCTTGCCTAGACGTTCGGCTACACCGGAGGCAAAGTTCCCCCGCATCGAAGCAACCCCTGCTACTTCAGATACGGCTATGCCGGCAATGACTTCAATAACTTCAGGAGCAATCTCAATATTGCCTAATGTCGATCCATCTGTCACATTCAACAATTGTTTATCAGTCATTCATGACCACTCCTTTTAAGCTTCGTCTTTCATAATCGTATATTTCTCAAGGAATTTGGTGTTGAAATCGCCATTTACAAAAACCTCATGCTCCATCATACGCTGGTGGAAAGGAATCGTTGTATGGACACCCTCTACAACAAATTCATCCAGCGCACGTCTCATGCGGCGGATGGCTTCATCCCTGTCACGGCCGTATGTGATAAGCTTGGCCACCATGGAATCGTAATAAGGAGGGATGGAATAGCCCGGATAAGCTGCCGAATCCACACGCACTCCGAGACCTCCCGGCGGCAGGTACATATCAATTTTCCCTGCGGAAGGCATGAAGTTTTTATAAGGGTTCTCCGCGTTGATCCGACATTCAATGGACCAGCCTTCAAATTCGATATCTTCCTGTTTAAACGAAAGCTTTTCATCGTTGGCGATCAGCAGCATCTCTTTGATAAGATCCACGCCTGTCACCATTTCCGTCACCGGATGCTCTACTTGGATACGTGTATTCATTTCCATAAAGTAAAAGGAATTGGCTTCTTTATCGAAAATGAACTCCACCGTACCGGCTCCTGAATAATTAACAGCAAGGGCTGCTTTAACTGCCGCATCCCCCATCTTTTTCCTCATCTCTTCGGAAATAGCTGGAGACGGTGTTTCTTCAATCAGCTTCTGCAGACGCCGCTGAATGGTGCAGTCACGCTCTCCCAGGTGAACAGCGTTTCCATGGTTATCAGCCAGGATCTGAATTTCTACGTGGCGGAAGTCTTCAATGAATTTCTCGATATAAACACCAGGGTTGCCGAAAGCTGTTTCCGCTTCCTGCTGGGTCATACGGATCCCTGTCTTCAAATCCTCTTCATTACGGGCGACGCGGATTCCTTTTCCTCCACCGCCGGCTGTAGCTTTGATGATGACCGGATAGCCGATTTCCTCCGCCACCTTCAATCCTTCTTCCTCACCTTTGATGATTCCCGCAGAACCGGGAACAACCGGAACCCCTGCTTCTCTCATCGTCTCTCTGGCAACATCCTTCGTACCCATTTTTTGAATGGCGTAAGCGGACGGTCCGATAAAGGTGATGTTGCATTCTTCACACATTTCAGCAAACTCCGCGTTTTCAGAAAGGAACCCGTATCCCGGGTGGATCGCATCCGTCTGTGTCAGCGTAGCCAGACTTAAAATATTGGTATAGCTCAAGTAACTGTCTTTACTTAATGTAGGTCCAACACAATAGGCTTCATCTGCCAGCTGGACGTGTAAGGCTTCTTTATCAGCTTCAGAGTAAATGGCGACCGTCTCAATTCCCATCTCTTTACAAGCGCGAATGATCCGGACAGCAATCTCACCTCTGTTTGCTATCAAAACTTTTTTAATCAACGTCTCATCCCCCGCTTACTTAGACTTCACTCGGAACAACGGCTGTCCATATTCGACAAGTTCCCCGTCTTTTGCCAGAATTTCTACGACCTCACCAGATACTTCCGCTTCAATTTCATTGAAAAGCTTCATAGCTTCAACGATACATACAACGGAATCCTCTTTGACATCATCGCCGACTTTCACATAGGCATCCTGTTCCGGTGATGGCGATACATAGAACGTCCCAACCATTGGAGATTTGATTTCAGCATCGTAATCGCTGGAAGCAGCTTCTGCTTTCGGTGCTTCCTCTGCAGCCGGCTCCTGAGCAGCTTCCCTGCTCTCCACCGGCTCCTGAGCCTGCGGCTTCGGCTGCGCCTGTACGGTCTGCTGCGGCTGTACGGGTTCTGTAACGACCTGCTCCTGCTGTTTTTTCATTGAAACTTTCGTCCCGTTTGCTTCATAGCTGAATTCATCAATCGAAGACTGATCGATCAGCTTAATGATTTCTCTGATTTCCTGTACCTTTAACATAGCTGGCACCCCTTTTATGTATAGTTGCTTTATAACTGGTACTAATAACTCCTCTTAACATTCTATTATAGATTCCTGCATTCCTGCAACTGAACCTCCCGAAAGAAGGTAGAAAGACAGGCCTCAATCGTTAACATTTGGCAGTTCTATAGGTCCCCGGATTTCTATATTCACCACTATTTCCATACAGGAATAGTTTTAACCGCACAAAAAAAGCCACCGTTAAAACGGCAGCTTACAGCTTGGAGAGAAACCTTTTTTCAGTGACTCCAAAGGAGCGGGCATCCATACTTGGTCATGGATAGGATCTTTCCCACGCAAGCGGGAGTAATACAGCCTGTAATGTTCTTTTGAAACGGCGAAGGAGCTATGCCTACCTTTTCCTTTTATCGCAGCGTAAAGTTGTTTTCCACAGGGACCGGCACGAGGAGTGTTCGGGGGTGACGCCTGCGGGAACAGCGCGAGCCGAAGATCCACTTGGTCAAATGATTTCTTGACCAAGTCAGCTGAGGCCGTGCCCGCGGCAAGCATCCGCCGATAAGCAGAACGTGCCCCCTCTACACGACAAATGGACCACTCTAACTGGATAGGACGAACTTTTTTCTACAGACTGAAAGCTGCCGTTAAAACGGCAGCTTACGTATTTCATCCTGCAGGCTGGAATTGAACCTGAACCTGCTTATGTCCGAATTCATCAGAGACCATCTGGATAATCTGGTTCGTTTCTTCCTTGGATAATTCCTGAGCTTTCACCGTTACGTGCACAACGTCATCTTCAGCGCGGACGAGCACATCATCATACTGAGCGCTTGCCAGAATCGTATTTTCAATGATGGATTCTTTTGATTGATTGGTTTTGATTGTTTCCATTTTCTCTAAAGCTTCATTTTTCTCTTCCGTCGTGAAATCACTGGACGCTACAATCTCGGAAAGCTGCTCCTGAACCTGATCCCGCTGGTTTTTCATATCCAGACGAATCGCTGAAAATAATTCGTCCGTGGAAATTTGAGAAATCACTGTACCGTCGCCTGCAGTTTCAATGTTTTCCCCTTCTGCCTCTTCACTCGTCATTTCAGCCCAGTCCTCTTCCTGAATGAAGGCCATCTCTCCGTTATCCGGGGATGTCATATAGTACACACTCAGCACGATCAAAAGACTCAACATTGTCAGAAGCCAAACGGTTTGTTTTTTTACCAAGGGAATCCCTCCTTATTGTTTAGGCAGAACTGATATTCTATGTGTCGGTACATCAAGCACCCGGGAAACAGCTTCAACCACCCATTCCTTTACTTGTATTTGATCAACCCCCTTAGCGGTTACGAATACACCGCTCACTTCAGGCTTGGACGTCTGAGTAAGCAGTGGAACTTCGCGGTCGCCTTGACGGACCAGAACCAGCTGCTGTTCTCTCGTATAATCTTCAATCTCTCTTTCTCCTCCATTCTTATCGGATTCTTTTGTGTTCTGCTTGCCTATAATTAAGTTTTTGTCATACTCCTTCTTGTGCGTGGATGAAAGGTTAATCATAATATCGACAGCACTGACTCCCTGGATGTTTTCAAGGAGCGGCTTGAGCTGCTTTTCATACTCTCCTTCCAGCTGTGTGATGGAATCGGTCTGTTCTGGAGATGGAGAAGTTTCTGAAACAGCCTGTTCCTGCGTATCCCCTGTCGTAGGAGGGGTACGGGGCTCTGCATCCGGCTGGAACCAGCTGCTGACCAGAATGATTAGAACTCCTATCATTCCAAGACCAATCAAATACTTGGTCTTATTCACCTTCTTCCCTTCCTTATCGGACGACAGAGTGATCTTATTCCACCATTTATTCATCCTGATCCTCCCAGTGGATTTCAATTTGTTCAGGTTTCAAGTCCAGTTTTGTACCCACCCACTTCACCAGTTCTGTATCTTCTTCCTGAGAAACCGCTGGTGAGGGCTCATCCATAAAGGAAATATCGACATTCTCAACTTCCCCCATCTCCTGGCTTCGTGATATCGTCAGGGTTACTTTTTCAAGTGTTTCCATGCTGTATGGCTGTCCAGTAAAAGTCATCGCCGTATCCTGAAGCGTGACATCCTTCTCTTCTTTCAACGAAGGTGCAAGTTCAGCAGATAGAGCTTCGGTAACCTGTTCTAATTTATATGCATCTTGTCCCTGCAGTATTTCATTTTTCTTAGATTCAATAGTGTCATCCAAACTTCCGGTATCCCACTGCTCTTCCATCTTCTGATCAGCCGACTTCAGAAGGCGTTCAGGGTCGATCTGCAAAAGCTGCAGCAGGGGGCCGAGAAAAACGAGGAGCAGTAAAATGGACATGACAAGTCTGGCATAGTTCTTCATGACACCGGATGGCAGCAGGGCATCAGCAACCATCGCCAATAAAAGGAATAATACGATCCTTGTGATCCAGTCGATAAATAATTCCATTATCGTATCCCCTTATCTGATCATCATTGTGATATTACTGGCCGCCACCATAATGACTATGACGAGGAAAAACATCATGGAAACCATAAGCAGAGCAGCAAAAATATAGAAGATGTGACGGCTGACTACGTCCATCGCCTGGATGACCGGGCCGTCACCAAGCGGCTGCAGGAGCGCAGCCGCCAGTTTATAAATAATCGCAATCGCAAGAACCTTGATCGACGGAAAGACGGCAATTCCAAGGAGGATGACCACCCCTGCTATTCCAAGCGTGTTTTTTAATACAAGGGAGGCTCCTAATATGGTGTCGGTCGCATCTGTAAACAACCGACCAACCACAGGAACAAAATTCCCCGTTACAAACCTGGCCGTTTTCATCGTTATCCCGTCCTGAACAGCTGTGACCGTCCCCTGAACGGAGATAACACCCAGGAAGACGGTAAGGAAAATCCCCATAACAGCCATCCCCGTCTTCCGGAGCAGTTCCGCTAAGTGATCCACCTTAAAATCCTCATTCAGACTGCCGACAATCAATAAAAGGGCGGATGATGTAAACAATGGGATGAGCAGGTATTTCACCAGCAGGCCGCTGGACTGGACGAGAGCGATGATGATGGGATGGAAAAATGAAATGGACATTAAATGACTGAACGAAGCCATTATTCCGAGAAGAAGAGGGATGAGACCGATCATGAAGCTGCTCATCCGCTCCACAGCATCCAGCGTATAGACGATCACCTGCCGGAAGCTTTCCAATGCCAGGGTAAGCAGGACCAGATAGACGACCATGTAGGCCGCTTTACTAACGACTGAATTTTGAAAAGCGGACTGTACAGACTGAAGCAGTGTGCTGAATAATGTTAAAAATAATAATGAGGAAAGCAGCCGGCCATTCAAGAGAAGTTCATGAAAGAAGAACTCCACGATGCCCGAATACCAGTCGGAGGACTCCAGCGCTCCTTCTTTCTGAATAAACTCCTTGAAATTGTCGTGTTGAAATGTCGGCATATAGTTCCCGTACTGGTGCTGCAGTTCCTCCCAATTTGCTTCCATATCGTCGGTTGAAATGTATTCGGACATAGGAGGCACTGTGGTTTCCGGAGCTTCAGGAGATGCCGCAGAAGCCGCTGGAAACAGAAAGCCACCTATGATTCCCACACACAGACACATCCATAGACGTTTCATCTGCTCCCCGCCTCCCTAACCTCCGGGTATAAACTGAAGTATGGTTTCAATGACAGCTGTGACAATTGGAATAGCAAGCATAAGAATGAATAATTTCCCGGCGAGTTCCACTTTCGATGCCAAAGCATTCAGACCGGCATCCCGGATGAGCTGGGCACCGAATTCAGCGATGTAGGCAATACCGATGATTTTTAATATCGTTTTAAAATACATCGGTTCCACCTGCGCCTGGTCAGCCATATAGGAAAGCAGTGTGAATACATAGGTCAGCTGATCGAGAACGGTCAGGAAAATAATGATGACGGTAAAAAGGAGAAGAAGAAAAGCGGCCGAAGATTTCTGTTCCTGCAGCAGAATGATCAGCATAGCCGCAATGAGCCCCAGCGAAACAACCTGGATAATATCCATAAAGCTATCCCTGGTAGAGAAACACAGATTTAATCTGTTGGAACAAGTCAGCCAGACGGTGCAGGACGATAAACAAAACAATGATGAATCCTGTCAATGTGACAGCCTGGGCGATCTCTTCCTTTCCCATTTGTTTTAGAATACTGTGAATCATGGCAACGATAATTCCTACTCCCGCTATTTGAAAAAGGATTGTAGCATCTTGGAGCACAATGGTCCTTCCCCCTTCTATATAATTAGAATGATGACTAGAAGACCGCTTAAAACCCCCATTCCTCTGGCCATTTTCTGGTACTGTTCTCCTACTTCCAATGCTTCCTGAAGCACTCTGTCCAAATGGTGGATCGTCAACTGAATCTGCTTCTGCTGCTGCTCGAGATCGTGCTGACCGAGTGTCCGGCCAAACTGAAGCAGAATTTCCAGTTCTGTTTTACCCATGGCATTCCACGGCCAATGTTTTTTCATCATGGACTCCCATAAAACAGCAAATTCCCGGCATCCATCCTGCTCCTTTTGCAGCTGCTCAAAAAATCCTGCCACAGGCATGGGCAGATGCCTCGATAAGGTGTCACACACCTCCCAGAGAGAAGATTGACCATAAACCATTTCCGCTTCAATCAGCTGGAGTGCGTTCTTCCACTGCCTGATATGACCAGGCCTTTTCTTGAACCTTGATGCGATTTCAAACCCGCCCAGTGTTGTAACGGTTAGAATGATAACGGCGCCCATCCACTCCATCCATCCGCCCTCCTTCTCCTTCACCAAGAACTTGTCCAACATGGTTATACACTTTCCATGTAATGGCCGACCCTGCAGATAGACGTTCGAGATTAATATAACGTTCAAAAACCTGGTCGTGCAGGAGTCCCGAAACAGATGGTCTCCGGCTCACAGATTCAACTCCGGTACCGTGAATGCTGCAGATGACCTTCACTCCTGTATAAACAGCTTCCTGGACAGCACGTGCATCCTTTTCCCCACCGATTTCATCGACAATTAAGACATCCGGGGACATAGACCGGATCATCATCATCATGCCGTCAGCTTTTGGACAGGCATCCATCACATCCGTGCGTGCGCCGACATCCAGCTGTGGAACCCCCCGTAAACTGGCAGCTATTTCCGACCGTTCGTCCACGACTGCAACTTTGGAGGAAGGGTATGAACCGGTGGGGGATCCAATCACAGACGCCAGCTCACGAAGCAGTGTCGTTTTACCGGAATGGGGCGGCCCTATGATTAAGGCACTCCTCCAGCCCTTTTCGTCATAAAGGTGGGGAAGCAGGGAGGATACCTGCCCCTTCGTCGATCGAGCGACACGGATGTTCATAAAAGAGATATGCTTCAACGTTTCAACTTTATCCTCCTGTGTATTCGCTTTACCTGCGAGGCCTACACGGTGACCGCCTTCAATGGTAATGAACCCTTCTTTTAACTCATCCTTGAATCGATAGAGTGAGAATTGACTGATTTGATTCAATACGTAGGAGAGATGATCCGCAGTCACCGGCAGAGAGTCTAAAACGGAATAACCAGAACTGCTGATCACCTCTATAGGACGTTCCACCCTTAAACGGATTTCCTGTACCCTCCCCCAACCCACCTTCTCTAGTAAAACCTTCTGAAACGAAGGCGGAAACAGACGTAAAATCTCTTTCATCCCTCTTCTGCTCCTTTGTTTGGTTTACTTCATATGTATGTCCAACGTCTATACTTATGACAGATGAAATCATATAAAAGTAGAAGAACATCAGCCCGTACTAGAGTTCTACTAGAGCGCTCCTCTACCGCTCAAGGGTGAAGGAGGACATAAAAAAAGCGTGCTCCCTTTTCGGGAACACGCCTGGTTTCCTATTTCATTACGCACGGGAGACATACTTGCCGTCTGTTGTGCTGATAAGTAGTACTTCTCCTTCATTAATGAAGAAAGGCACCTGAACCGTTAATCCTGTTTCAAGCGTCGCAGGTTTCGTACCCCCGCTTGCCGTATCACCTTTGATTCCCGGTTCTGTTTCTGTTACTTTCAGTTCAACGTTCTTCGGAAGCTCAACGCCAATCGTTTCTCCCTGATAAGACTGAATCTGCACTTCCATGTTTTCCTTCAAGTAATTCAGCTGTTCCTGAATGGTTGCAGAAGGAATCTCAACCTGCTCATACGTTTCCATATCCATGAATGCGTGCATGTCACCGTTGGCGTAAAGGTACTGCATTTTACGGTTTTCAATGTGAGCACGTTCTACTTTTTCTCCGCCGCGGAACGTTTTTTCCTGGATGTTTCCGTTACGAAGGTTACGAAGCTTCGAACGTACAAAAGCGGCACCTTTCCCTGGTTTTACGTGTTGGAAATCCATAACCTGCCAGATTCCACCATCTACTTCAATTGTTAATCCTGTACGAAAATCGTTTACTGAAATCATACGTTGCTCCTCCTTCTTTCCTTACAAAGTAATTAGCTCTTTCGTTGATTGACTCAAACGCTCGTTTCCGGTCTTCGTTACGATCGTATCATCCTCAATACGGCAGCCGCCGACATCCGGAACATAGATCCCCGGCTCCACAGTGACGACCATTCCTTCCTCCAGAATGGTCTGATCAGAACGGAAGGAAAGCCCCGGGCCTTCATGAACATCAAGACCGATGCCGTGGCCTGTGGAGTGTCCGAAATAGTCCCCGTATCCTTTTTCCTTTATATAGTCACGGGTCAAAGCATCCGCTTCCTTACCGGTAATGCCTGCTTTAATACCTTCCATACCTCTTAACTGCGCCTGTAAAACCGTATCATAAATGTCTTTCAACTGATCACTGATCTCACCAACAGCGACCGTCCTCGTAATATCGGAACAATACCCTTTATAGAGAGCACCGAAATCCATGGTGACAAGCTCACCGGATTGAATCTCCTTTTCCGAAGCTGTGCCGTGCGGAAGGGCTGAACGGTAACCGGACGCTACAATAATGTCAAAGCTGGAGGAAACGGCTCCCTGCTTCCTCATGAAAAACTCCAGTTCATTGGAAATATCAATTTCCTTCACACCTGGTTTTATGTAGCTTAGAATGTGGTCAAAAGCATCATCGGCAATCTTAACAGCATCCTTTAATATACTAATCTCCTCATCGGTCTTAATCAAGCGTAATTTTTCCACGAGCCCTGAAGTCGGCACTAGTTCAGCATCCATCGCCTGCTTGTACTGCTCGTAGGATGAATATGTAACATGATCTTTTTCAAAGCCGATCCGTTTCAATCCAAGTTCTCTGGCTTTTGCCGCTGCCTCTTCGTGAAGCGGACGCTTATGTTCGATGATATCAAAACCTTCCGCCTGATCAGCCGCCTGTTTGGTATATCGGAAATCCGTAATTAGAAAAGCATCACGATCTGTAATGAGCAGAGCTCCTGAAGAACCTGTAAAGCCGGAAAGGTAGCGTCGGTTTTTCGCACTGGTGATCAATAGTGCATCCAGTTCCTTTGTCGCAGCTGCTGTACGCAGTCCTGTCAATTTCGTCATCTTATCGATCTCCTCTCTCATTCAGCTTATGAATCAACCCTTCTACCGCCAGACGGTATCCATCCATCCCAAATCCTACAATCTGTCCAGCGCATACAGGAGCCAGCATCGACGTATGCCGAAAAGCTTCTCTCGCGTGAACGTTGGAAATGTGGATTTCTATGACTGGTAAGGAAACGGAACTCACCGCATCCCGCAGGGCTACACTCGTATGAGTGTAAGCAGCAGGGTTCATGATGATCCCGTCTGCAGATGCGTCGGCCTGGTGAATCCAGTCCACAAGATCGCCCTCATGATTGGATTGGTACGCTTCCACCTCGAAGCCGGCTTTCTGCGCGGTCTCTGAAACGAGCGTGACCACATCCTCAAGCGTTCCGGTGCCATATGTACCGGGCTCCCGGATACCGAGACGGTTCAAGTTCGGTCCATTTAATAAATAAATCTTCTTTTTTTCCATTCCATATCCCCACCGTTCCCCAAAGGATCATACAGTTAAATTTTATCATACTCCTTCCTTATTTGAATAAGAATCTGCTGTTTGATTAAATTCATGATACTCATAAGATATGGAATACCCTACAAACACACCGTATAAGATAAACAAACAGGCCGTGGTCACCCACGTGTCACTGCTCAGTTCCATGAACCCGGGAATCGCCGGAAATACAGGTGTCAATACGAAATAGACCACACCCCAAAGAAGCAGCCCGAAAACCGCGCCGGGCCATATGCCTTTTCTTGACCTTAGAGTAAAGTAGTACACGAACGCTGTGCCGATCGAAAGAAGTGCAACAATCAGCACCGATAGAACTTCTGCAAGCCATGTTCCTGTCCAGTCTGTCTGCCAGAAGGAACGGAATATAAAGGATGCTGCTGAGACTTCCGAAAAATGAAAATAATAGGCTCCGGCCCCCAGTGCACTCCATAGAAGCCCGCCGGCAAAACCTGTAGCTGCCGCCTTGGTGGCTACACTCTGCCTCGGCTCTTGTTTCCGTTGATCTTTTGTTTGTTCTGCCATCTCCATCACCTCTGTCCTCATTTTAACCAACCCGCATTTTTTCATGCCTGCATTCATAATAGACCTAGTGATTCTTCTCCATTTGTTGTAAAATAAAGGTCTAGAGGTTTCTAGTTTAAAGGCGACAGTCAGAAGGAAAGAAAGAAGTAACCCCGAATCTTTCACCTGAACTTTGAGTATAAATACTGTATAAATTAATCTAGTACGGAAACAATTTTAAATAACACATACCAGCCGCAGAACATGTTGAAAAGTGTACAATCCAGGGTATATATAACTAAAGATGGCGTGCAGGTGACCAATACTAGAAGGGAGGACATTTACATGCGTAACTGGATGACACCAGTCATGTACATTTTGATCGGGCTTGCCATTTTCTTCGTAGGCGTTCAGCTGTTCACCAATACATCAGGTTTCTTAATTAACATAGTGATTATGATCGGGATGGCGGCTATCCTGTATGGAGCCATCTACTACTTCTTCCTCCGCGGCCGCGGATTTAGTGGAGGCTCCGGCAACCGCACAGAAATGAAAAAGTACAAACAGGCCGTAAAACAATCCAAACAAAAATACAAACAGCCCGCTCCAGCTATTAAGAAAAGCCCCGCTGCCAAGACAGCTGTCAAATCAGCTCCGTTTACACGCAAAAACCGCAGAAGAACAAACGGGCCGCAACTCCGGGTCATTGAAGGAAATAAAAACAAAGACAAAAATCGAGCCTCTTTTTAAAGGCTCGATTTTATTTTGTCCATCTTTTTAAAAATTCCAATGCATGCTGACGCCCATAATTCATTAAATGTTCTTTTTCTTCATGCGTCATATGAAAATCGGTCGTTTCTATTCCGCTTACGGGGATAAAGAGAATATCTTTACTGATGGATTTGGAAATATAGCGGGAGTCGTGTGCGCGCTGCATCGTTTTGAAGAGGGCATGAAACATTTGGATGGCGTTTCTGATTTTCTGTTCGGGAAGCTTATCCGGTTCATCGCTTAACTTCAAGCCGATGACAGGTCGCTTCCGGCATCCATCCTGCTTTTCCCATATCCATAAAGGAAAATTACTTAAGACCCCTCCATCGACAATCACCGATTTACCACGCTTCCCATGAATTTTCACGGGAATGAAGAAATAAGGAAGACTCGAACTCATTCGTACAGCCTTCGCAACGGAAAACGTTGCCGGGTCAATGCCATAGGTGCTCTTTAGATCATCCGGGAGAACGACAATTCTTCCTAAAGTAAGATCCGAGCAGATAATTTTCAACGACCCCGGCCGTAGATCTGCAAACGTCCGCACCCCTTTTTCTTCCAGCCACTGTGCCAGTACGGTTTCCATCTGAGCCCCATTGTAAAGGCCGAGGCGGTAATACAGAAACAACCATTTCATGAAGGGGAAGACGCGGTCCGTGAGAGGGATATGGATTAATTCTTCAAACGACATGGACATCAGGCGTGATTTGATTTCCTCCGCCGTGTAGCCGGAGGCTGTTAACGCAGCCAAAATCGCTCCCGCAGAAGTCCCGGCTGCCCGGCGGAAAACGTAGCCTTGATTCTGCAGTTCCTCGACCGCTCCGATAAAGGCGAGTGCTTTCACCCCCCCACCGGAGAATACGCCATCTACATTCACCATGCTCCACCCCACTTTAATTCATTATAAACAGGGGGAAAGCTAAATAGAACGCTGTGGAATAATTCCACGCGTCCTTCCTTCGTGCGGACAGCATGGAAACAAAAAAGACACGGACGTCCGTGTCTTCTATTCTCTATTCGTTATTCTGTTCTTCCGTTTTTTTCTGCACTTCCCGTAAGGCCTCGACATATCCTTCATTCTCATGAAAGAACTGGACAAGGTCGCCGATCCGGTCGATGGAATTCCAGCTCATGTGGTGCTCAATACCTTCGACATCCTCATAAATATTTTCCTTATCCACGCCGATCAGCTCTAGAAACTGTTCCAGAAGCTCGTGACGATAGACCAGCCGTTTCCCGATCTTTTTCCCTTTCGGGGTCAGAATCAATCCTCTGTATTTTTCATAATTCAAATACTGATCGCGATCGAGTTTCTGGACCATCTTCGTCACGGAAGAGGGGTGGACATCCAGGTTCTCAGCAATATCCGAGACGCGGGCATAACCCTTTTCTTCTATGAGTATATAAATTTGTTCAATATAATCTTCCATGCTTGGTGTTGGCATGTTGAACCCCCAATACCCTGTCTTTATGTAGATGTAACGCTTGTGATCATGCTGATGACTACATAAAAAAATGATACACTAGTTTCTTATGCGATACAAGCAGTCCTGCCCAACATAAAAAACCGGTCCTTCTATTCTGAAGGACCGGTTTTCTCATGTATTACAATCCGCACTTCAACTGGGCATTACAGTTGGTACACGTATTACATCCGCCGATATCTTCTACGGTCCCCTGACGGCAGACCGGGCAGGTGTCACCAACTTCCGAACCAATCGTCACGTTCGTCTTATCCAGTTCATGCACCGTATCGACAAGGACAACGCGGGGGCTCTTGTCCTCTTCAAACAGTTCCGTCTGCTCACCATCAAAAGCATTTTCCTCCGCTTTCAAAGTAAGCACCTGGCTGTCACGGCTTCCATCCACGTACACCGTACCCCCTTTGGCTCCGCCGCGGTACAGGCGCTGATAAACATTCTCCACCTGTTCAACCGTATATCCTTTCGGTGCGTTGACCGTTTTGGAAATACTGCTGTCCACCCAGCGTTGAATGACGCACTGCGTATCCGCATGAGCTTCCGGAGACATCGTCATCGCCGTTACAAACCATTCAGGAAGCTGTTCAGGATCCTGCTCTGGATGAGCATCCAGATACTCCTGCAGAATGTCCGCCTTCACTTCGATAAACTTCCCTAAACGACCGCTGCGGTAGTAGGAGAAGGAGAAATATGGCTCCAGTCCTGTACTAACTCCAACCATCGTTCCTGTACTTCCTGTAGGGGCTACAGTTAAGAGATGGGAGTTACGGATCCCATAGGTCAGGATATCTTGTCGGATGTCTTCTGGCATCTGTTTCATATATCCCGTCTGAATGAAGTTTTCACGAAGCTGTTGTGTTTCCTCATCCGTCTCTCCTACAAGGAACGGGAAGCTCCCTTTTTCCTTCGCCAGTTCGATGGATGCACGGTAAGCTGTTACTGCAATGGTTTCAAAAATTTCATCCACCAGTTTGTTGCCTTCTTCTGAACCATAGGTCGTTTCACAATAAATCAATAGATCGTGAAGACCCATGACACCCAAACCGACACGACGCTCACCAAGAGCCTGTACTTTATTTTCTTCCAGGAAGTACGGGGTCGCATCAATCACGTTATCCTGCATACGGACGCCGCGTTTTACCGTTTGAGTAAGCTTCTCAAAGTCAACGGTCTTATTTTCCTTATCTGCTACAGACGCGAGGTTGACCGCTGCCAGGTTACAGACGGAATACGGTGCAAGCGGCTGCTCCCCGCATGGGTTGGTCGCTACAACTTTCTGTCCATAAGCAGTGGCGTTCGTTTTTTCGTTGGCATTATCAATGAAGAAAATGCCCGGTTCTGCTGAATAGGTAGCGCAGACATTGATCAGATTCCACAGCTCTTTCGCTTTAACGGATTTGTATGTCCGGACACCGAAGCCGCGTTTTTCCCATTCACGTACATCGCCGCTTTCCTGCCACTTTTCGTTATAGGCGTTCATTTCCTCTGCGGTGTAATTCTCCACGTCCGGGAAACGGAGCTGGTATTCTGCATCGTTCTCCACCGCTTCCATGAACTCATTCGTAATACAGACGGAAATGTTGGCACCTGTCAGGAACTCGGAGTTATGAACAGTATACGTGCCTCCAAGAGCCAGTTTTTCCTGTGCTTCCTGCACGCTTTGATCTGTAAAACCACCCTGACCTTGAATGTGTTTGTAATTGACGACACTCTGATAAAGGTCCTTTTCCACTTCGGTCAGCGGCGTGAATTTCAGCTTGTCTTTGGCAAGCTGTTTAATCGTTTCGTCTTCTGTGTTTTCGATCAGGAAGCGGAGGATGCGCGGGTTCTGCATCTTGGAAATAATAAATTCAAGTATGTCCGGATGCCAGTCTGCCAGCATAATCATCTGGGCACCACGTCTGGATCCTCCCTGCTCGACCAGATGAGTCAGCTTCGCAATATCATCGAGCCAGGAAACTGAACCGGATGACTTTCCGTTTACCCCGCGGGCAAGCGTATTTCTCGGACGCAGGGTGGATCCGTTCGTACCAACGCCGCCGCCGCGGGACATGATTTCCATAACCTGTTTCCGGTGATCGGAAATCCCTTCCCGTGAATCCTGGATATAGGGCATAACATAACAGTTGAAGTACGTGACATCCGTATTGGACCCTGCCCCATAAAGGACACGGCCGGCAGGGATGAAGTTCAGGCTGGATAGTTCCTCATAAAATTCCTCAAAGCTCTGCGCCTGTCTTTCCGGATCTGTTTCAACCTCTGAAAGTCCGGTCGCATTTCTTAAAGCAATTTGTTCATAATACACTTCCATCGGCTTATCGATTGTATCCAGATTCCTTTTGATAACGCCGGTCTCCCTTTCCTCCTCGCGGTCGAGCACATTCACAAATTCATCTTCCACTTTTACAAAAGCCTCATGGGCCTGCCAGTCAATGGATTGGATAAAACCGAAGCCGCGTGCCGGGAACTTGGGATCGTCCTTTACTGTAAGTACGACAAAGTCTCCTTCAGACAACGTCAGTTTTTCTGTATCTTTAAACGCATATCGGTCCAGCATGACCAGCCTCGATACTCCCTTGTGGGTAATGGACATCGTATCCGTAACCGGGTGTACCTGGGGGAACTGTCTGATATCGGCGTTCAGCCGGTCTACGTTGATTTTTGTATGCACATCTTTAGAAGTTGTTGTCTGCATGTTCGCATCTCTCCCTTATCTTAAAAAACCAATTCCTGATTTGATATATGTAACATACCACATGTGCGGATTTTTAATCAATATATTGTGTTTGTTTATTATTCGATCACCATATATTGTGTTATTGAACGAACGTGTTGAATTTTGTCAATCAGAAAATCTTAAGATATGGTTAGAAAAAAGCAGGGATTAAGAGAAAAGCGTCTCTCATGTCCACTTTTTTCGATTTTTCCTGTCTTGCATCTATGAATTCGATATAATCCCCTGCAGATCGGCATTTTTTTCGGGCCGAAAGAAAAATTTTTTTGAAATACCCGTTCTTCCCTTCTATAATAGATAAAAGAATAGAGAAAATAAGGGGGAAACGATAATGGAATTATGGATCTTACTCGGAGCACTTGTTCTGCTCATTGCTTTCGGTTTGTATAGATTCTTCAAGACAAGAAAAATATTGAACACGATATCTGAAGAAGAATTCCGCCAGGGCTACCGCAAGGCTCAGCTGATCGATGTCCGCGAACCAAAGGAATTTGACGGGGGTCATATCCTCGGGGCGAGAAATATTCCGCTCTCACAGCTGAACAACCGGCTCGTAGAAATCCGCAAGGACAAGCCGGTCTACTTATACTGCCAAAGCGGCGCGCGCTCTGCACGTGCGGCCATGACCCTTCATAAAAAAGGGTACAATGATCTTAATATGCTTGAAGGCGGGTTCAAGAAATGGACCGGTAAAATCAAGACGAAGAAGTAACAATGAACAAGGAAAACCGGCCCCTCGGAAGAGGGCCGGTTTTTTTTATTCCATCGGATGACGCAGCACAGGCTTCCGAGCCGCCTGTGTCTCATCCATACGGCTCACAATCGTTGTATGAGGAGCATCCTGAACCGTTTCCGGCTCTTCTTCTGCTTCCTTGGCTATTTGAAGCATGCGGTCAATAAAATCATCCAGAGTTTCCTTGGACTCCGTTTCCGTCGGCTCAATCATCAACGCTTCCTCCACGTTGATCGGGAAATAGATGGTCGGTGGATGATAACCGAAGTCAAGCAGACGCTTGGCCATATCCAGTGTCCGCACCCCGAGTTTTTTCTGACGCCGGCCGGACAGGATAAACTCGTGCTTACAGTGCCTGTCGAAAGGAAGATCGAAAGCTGCCTGCAGCCTGCGCATCATATAGTTGGCATTCATAACGGCGTATTCACTTACTTTTTTCAACCCTTCAGGCCCCATGGTCCGGATGTACGTGTAAGCACGGACATTGATCCCGAAATTTCCGTAATAAGGCTTCACACGCCCGATGGAACGGGGACGTTCATCATCGAACTGGCAGCGCCCTTCTCTTTTCGTGAGAATCGGCTTTGGAAGAAACGGCTCAAGCTCTGAGGTGACACCAACAGGGCCGGAGCCTGGTCCTCCACCGCCGTGAGGGCCGGTAAAGGTCTTGTGCAGGTTCAAGTGAACGACATCAAAGCCCATATCCCCCGGCCTTGCATATCCTAAAATGGCATTAAGGTTAGCGCCGTCATAGTACAGCCTGCCACCCGCTTCATGAACAATCGACGCCATTTCCTCGATATCCTCCTCGAAGAGGCCGAGTGTGTTCGGATTTGTAAGCATAAGCGCGGCCGTTTGGTCGTCTACGACGCGCTTGAGGTCTTCAAGATCTACGAGACCCCTCGCGTCTGATTTTACCGTGACCGCTTCAAATCCGGCGACCGTGGCAGAAGCAGGGTTTGTACCGTGGGCAGAATCCGGAACAATGACCTTCGTCCGCTGATCATCTCCATTCGCTTCATGGAAGGCACGAATCATCATAAGTCCTGTCCATTCGCCGTGAGCTCCTGCCGCTGGTTGGAGCGTTACGGTATCCATACCGGTAATTTCCGCCAGGGATTCCTGAAGATCATACATGAGATGGAGGGCGCCCTGAACCGTTTCCTCAGGCTGATAAGGATGGATATGGCTGAACCCGGCCAGCCGGGCTGCATCTTCATTCATTTTCGGGTTGTATTTCATCGTACACGACCCAAGAGGGTAAAAACCGGAGTCCACCCCGTGGTTACGCTTGGACAGGCCTGTGTAATGCCTCATAATCTGCAGCTCACTAACCTCCGGCAGATGAGGAGCATCCTGCCTCACATATGCATCATCAAACATCTCATCAATATCGGTATCCGGCACATCCAGTTCAGGAAGACTGAATCCTGTCCGGCTTTCCTGACTCAATTCAAAAATTAATGGAAAGTCTTGATTAGCCATTCAAATCCCCCATTTCCCCTGCAAAGGTGTCGATTTCTTCTTTTGTCCTTATTTCTGTAACAGCAACCAGCATACAGTCGGACAGCCGTTCATCTGTTCGTCCAAGATCATACCCACCGATGAAGCCTTGCTCCAAAAGCCGTTGATTTATTTCTTTCACCGGTTTCTTCAAACGGATGACAAGCTCATTGAAAAAGGCGCCCTTATACAAAACGTCGATCCCTTGTGCTTGAAGCTGCTGCTTCATGTATAACGTCTTCTTAATATTCATCGCTGCCATCTTTTTCAATCCCTGTTTCCCTATAGATGACAAAGCGACCGAAGCAGCCAGCGCATTCAATGCCTGGTTGGAGCAGATGTTGGAAGTCGCCTTGTCACGACGGATGTGCTGCTCACGAGCCTGGAGCGTAAGGACAAAGCCCCGCCGTCCATCCTCATCCACCGTCTGACCGACAAGCCTGCCCGGCACTTTTCTCATCAGTTTTTTCGTTGTGGCAAAATAACCGCAGTGCGGTCCCCCGTACTGGGCAGGGATACCGAACACTTGAGCATCACCGACAACGATATCAGCGCCAAATGTGCCCGGAGGTGTTAAATAACCGAGGGCAAGGGGGTTGCTTGAAGTAATCATCATCGTTTTTTTCTGCTGGTCCACCAGGCTGCGGATGGATTCGAGCGGCTCCACCTGGCCAAAGAAGTTCGGATATTGAACGACAACGCCGGCTGTATCTTCATCGAGGTGTTGTTCCAGCTGTTCAAGGTCCGTCAGCCCCTCTTTATGATCGATTTCAATGATTTCCACCCCAGGACCCTTTGCGTAGGAATGGATCACCGCAAGAGATTCAGGGTGCACTGCCCTGGATACAAGAACCTTCTTCTTTTTCGTCTGTCCGGCTGCAAGGTTAACAGCCTCTGCCAGCGCTGTTCCGCCATCATACATAGAAGAATTGGCGACATCCATGCCGGTCAATTCACAGATCATCGTTTGAAATTCAAAGATGGCCTGCAGCTCTCCCTGGGATATCTCGGGTTGATAGGGAGTATAAGCGGTATAAAATTCAGACCTGGATATGACGTGATCTACAATGGAAGGAATGTAATGATCATAAACCCCGGCTCCTAGAAAAGACGTATGCGACTTAAGGTTGACGTTTTGACCTGCCATATCCGACAGCTCTTTCATTAACTGATATTCATTTTTCGGCGGTTTAATATTCAAATCGCCTTGAAACCGTACGCGTTCAGGAATATCAGCAAACAATTCCTCGGATTTTTGGACACCGATGGTCTCAAGCATTTCTTTTTTATCTGTTTCTGTCATAGGCAAATATCGAAATTCCATTGTTCCATCCCCCTCAGGTATTTATCTTTTATAAAAAGGCGTCGGGACGACTCTGGCCTTCAGGCGTCTCTTCCGTACTTGAACGGTTACTTCTGTCCCTTCCTCTGCATACGCACGGTTAAGAAGAGCAAGTCCGACATTTTTCCCCAACGTCGGTGACTGGGTGCCTGTTGTGACAAATCCAATCCTTTCATCTTCGTTGTATACTTCATAATGGGTACGAGGAATGCCTTTATCTATCATTTCAATACCGACCAGCTTGCGTTCAGGTCCTTCTTTCTTCTGTTTGGTAAGGACGTCCTTTCCTATGAACTCCTCTTCTTTCTTTATCTTGACCGCAAAGTTCAACCCTGCTTCTATCGGTGTAATGTCTCTGCTCAGCTCTTGACCATAAAGGGCGAGATTCGCTTCAAAACGAAGGGTATCCCTTGCACCGAGACCAATCGGACGCAGCCCCTCCGGCTCCCCCGCTTTTAAGAGAGTCTGCCAGAGCTCCGGCCCTGAATCTGCAGGAAGATAAATTTCAAAACCATCTTCGCCTGTATAACCTGTCCGGGAGACGATCGCGCTGTCCTGAACACCTTCCAGGGAAACGTTCTGCTCAAACCGGAAAAACTTGATCGCAGACAAATCGGTATCTGTAAGTTTCTGTAGAACCTTTTCTGCTTCCGGGCCCTGGACAGCCAGTTGAACATAGGCATCAGAAACATCTTCAACGGAAACGTCTCCGACGGCATGACGCTCCAGCCATTCAAAATCCTTTTCCCGGTTCGCCGCATTGACGACTAACAGATACGTGTTTTCCTCAAGATGATAAACGATTAAATCATCCACTGTCCCGCCGTCTTCATAGCACATAATCGTGTACTGCGCTTTTCCCGGCTCAAGCTTTGAGGCATCATTTGTAAGCATTTTCTGGAGAAAAGCCAGGCTCTCGGAACCTTTGACAAGGATTTCCCCCATATGGGAAACATCGAATAGACCCGCCGCATTTCTTGTAGCTGCGTGCTCTTCCTTAATACCGGAGAAGTGCACCGGCAGGTCCCATCCTCCAAAATCAATAGTCTTCGCTCCAAGCTTTTCATACTCAGAATATAAAGGTGTTCGTTTCAGTTCTGTCAATTCAACCACTCCTTTACGTCATTCCGCCCATAAAAAAAGAGACTCCTCCGCTATCAGCGGGAGTCTCTGTCCGTGAACCAGAAAGTTTCACACCATTTGATGGTGTTTGCTTCTTGGGTGATCCGCCCCTAGAAGGCAGACGCTCTCCAGAGCTGCGTCCTGCAGAGGTCTTTTTGCCTGAGAGATTCACAATCCTGCTTGCTCCTTCGGCGCCCTTGTCAGGGTCTCTCCCTCTACAGTCATTCGCGTTTGTATTTTCCTAGATTTTACCGGGCATACTATCGTGTAATGTATGGATGACACTTCTTTTCCCGTTCATTATATCATGCGTGACCGGCAAAGAACACGAAAATTCTACAACAATTCACAATCTTAAAATATTGGAATGCGGAGGGTTATATCCATGTTCACCATTCATCCAGATCAAACGTTCATTCACTCTCTGTCCAGCCACCTTGACCAATCGGAACATCTGGCGTCCTGGGAAGGGTTTAAGCTGGCTTACCAGGCCGCCCAATTCAAAACCGTGCCGGATTTCGGAGGTCTGCTGGCTCTTGAGCACCTCCCTCATGTCAATTTTATGGAGCATCAGGTTGAAGCGGCAGAAACCGTCGTCCACCAAATGAACGGCCGGGCGATCCTGGCTGATGAAGTCGGACTCGGGAAGACATTGGAAGCCGGACTGATTTTGAAGGAATACATGATCCGCGGCCGTGCCAGCAAAGTGCTCATTCTAACGCCTGCTTCTCTCGTGAACCAGTGGATTCAGGAACTGAACGAAAAATTCTATATCCAGGCTGCTTCACCCAGAAAAAAGCAGGCGTCTTGGAAAGAATGGGATGTGGCGGTCACATCCATTGATATGGCTAAAAGAGAGCATCACAGAGAGGAAATCCTTTCTCAGAAATACGATTTCATCATCATTGATGAGGCTCACAAGCTGAAAAACCACCAAACGAAGAATTATCAGTTTGTCCAGTCTTTAAAAAAGACGTACTGCCTCCTTCTAACGGCCACACCCATCCAGAATAAGCTTAGTGATCTATTTAACCTTGTATCCATTCTGAAGCCGGGTTATTTAGGAAATCTGACAGACTTTAAAAAGAAATACCAAAAACAGGCCCGGGATGAGGACCATATTCAGCACATTCACTCCCTTGTCGGTCAACTGATGATTCGTAACCGCAGAAAAGACACAGGACTGGATTCTTCCAAACGTAAAGTAAGGAACGAAAGACTGACCTTTACCAAAGAAGAAGCGGAACTTTACCAATCCCTTGAACAGTTGAAAGCCGATCACCCTTCGTTCACATGGCTGACCCTGGCTAAAGAATTATGTTCTTCACGGGAAGCCTGCTACATGTCTTTAAATCAATTGAAGAAGAAAGCGGCTCCGGAGAAACAAGCGGTCTACGATTCGTTTATCGAAGCACTCGGCAGCCTGCCTCATCATGTTAAAGCCGGGCGGATGGTGGATTTAATCAAGGAGAAAGAGGAGAAGTTCATTGTTTTCACCGAGTACCGCGCGACCCAGTTCTACCTGCAGTGGTACCTGCAGCAGCACGGGATCACCTCTGTTCCATTCAGCGGAAAGTTTAATAAGAGTAAGCGCGACTGGATGAAACAGCTGTTTCAGAACAAAGCACAGGTGATGGTCGCAACAGAAGCCGGAGGAGAAGGCATCAACCTCCAGTTCTGCCACCATATGATCAACTATGACCTGCCTTGGAACCCGATGCGGCTGGAACAGCGCATCGGAAGAATTCACCGTTTTGGTCAGGAATATGATGTGAACATTTACAATTTTGCTGTGGAAAACACAATTGAGGACCATATTATGCACATGCTTTATGAAAAAATCGAAGTCTTTAAAAATGCCGTCGGCGATCTTGATCACATTTTGGAGCAGATCCCCGGTGGTACGTTTGAGCAGCAGATTCAATCGATCGTCAAACAGTCCGAAAGCCAGGGGGAGATGGATATTAAGCTGAAAAACCTTGTCAGTTATGTCGAACATTCCGTGAATGAAAGGAGAGAGTCCAGTTGAGTCCCCTCCACCCATATGCTGAATTTGTCGAACGTTTTTTCGCTGCCTACGGCTGTCCGGTCCTTGAAAAAGGTCCGACGCATTTTACTGTCCAGTTGACGAGTGACATGGATGAAGAAATCATGAACCGTCCTTTTTACTGGCACTATATGAAAAAAATGAAACGTCAAGGTGATCCGATGCGTCTCACCTTCACCCAGACAGACAGCAGTCATAAACAAGGCATTTACCTGCATGCCGGAACCCCAAAACTGCATACGCTTTATCAAACCGCTATCAATAAAGGAAAGACTGCACGGCTGTATGAGCAGATCCCTCCGGAAAATGCAGGGCATACAGCTGTAAGCCCATGGCTTGTCGTCAATTTTCTGCTTCATTACCGCGGGAAACAGGCGAGGGATGAACCACTATCCATCGGCTTAAACCTGATTCATGGAACGATGATGCTGAAGATGATGGAAAAACTGGGAATGGTTCCGTTCGGAAACACTGTATCCGACTATACCTTTCCCATGACTCCTGTCATATCATTGAACCATGCGTATAGAAGGATGGAAAAGCATGTGGAGACATATATTTCTTCACAAAATAATCAATGGGCGGTGGAATCCCACCAGCATCTTCAGAGAGAAACTGCGCTGCTTGAATCCTTTTATGAGTCGGAGGACATCGACCTCGAATCATTCACAAAGGAACGTGACCAGATGGATATCCGTTATAAGCCAAGCATCAAGCTTGAAGTGGTCAATGGCGGTTTGTTTTACATTTCTAAGGAAACGAGTGATCCCTGGATCCAGCAGAAAAGCCGCTGATTATCAGCGGCTTCATTAATGATGGGAAATATTTCGTTTTCTTCGAAACATGCGGATGGCAAGAGGAATCAACCCAAACCAGTAAACGGACGATTTCCGCGAAGGCTTTTCCTGCTTCCGCTGTTTCTTTTCTTCTTTGGACAACTGCATGTACTTGACCATTTCCTCAGTCAGAAACTTCACATAGTCATTCTGGTTCATAAGATCCCCTCTTTTTAAGCATCAGTTACAACTAGTATGCCCGGGGATTTATGATTTTAGACGTGCCGCAATCTCTTCCGCAATGACGGCCGGGGCTTTGTCGTCCACCACCACAACATGATGAGCCGTTTCTTTATAGAGGGGGAGCCGGTCTTCAAAACGCTGCTTCTTCTCTGCTTCATCCCCTGACCATAACGGCCGGGAAGTATCATTTTTCAAGCGGTCGACAATGGTTTCCCAGTCAGCATGCAGATAAACGGCCGTTCCCCGTCTTAAAATCTCCCGGTTTTCCGGGGATAAGATCACACCGCCTCCAGTGGAAACTACGGCCTCCCCCTTCGTATTACGGAGAAATTCCCGTTCCTTTTTTCTGAAATAGTCTTCACCTTGCTGTGTGAACATTTCCGGAATCGTCAGTCCTTCCTGCTTTTCAATACTTTCGTCCATTTCTATGTAGGAGCATTGGAGTTTCTGTGCAAGCTTAGATGCTACTGTCGACTTCCCACTCCCCATGAAACCAATCAAATAAATCATTTTCATTCCCCTTTCCAATTCAATGCAGGATTATTTCACTTTATGTCGAATACTTCTATTTAAACACGATATAAATGAGGTGATAACCCTTTGAAATCCATTGCTACTTATGCCTATGACCTTGTCGTCTCCGCCGTTCAGCAGTCCGCCTCTGACATCCATTTTTCCCCCTACCGCGAATCCTGCTCCATTTATTTCCGCATTCACGGCGAAAGAATTTTCCACTCCAGTCTTCCTATGCCTTTGTACCAAAAAACACTCTCCTACTTCAAGTTTACATCAGGCATGGACATTGGTGAGCAGAAACGACCTCAGAACGGAACATTCCAACACCGCTCAGGCAGCAGTTTCTTCGATTTACGCCTGTCCACCCTACCCATTCAGGACTCCGAAAGTCTCGCCGTCCGCATCCTCAACCCGATGGATCACACCCCATTGGAACAATTATTTCTTTTCACCCACCAGGGAAGACAATTGAAACGTTGGCTACATCATCGCAGCGGAATGATTTTATTCACGGGACCGACAGGCAGCGGGAAGACCACGACCTTATACGCCCTCCTCCAGGCCCTGACGATGCAGAGCTCCTATCAGGCCATAACTCTTGAGGACCCCATTGAAAAAAACATCAACAACCTCATTCAGGTTCAGGTGAATGAGCGGGCAGGCATTACGTATGATACAGGATTGAAAGCAGCCCTCAGACATGACCCTGATCTGTTAATGGTTGGTGAGATCCGTGATAAGGCCACCGCTCAATTCGCCTTCCGTGCCGCCTTAAGCGGCCACCTCGTAATCAGTACCATCCATGCTAAGAATGCTGAGGGAACGCTTCACAGACTGAGGGAAATGAACATTCAACAAGTGGAAATGGAACAGACCCTTGTTGCTGTCGCCTCTCAACAGCTGGTTTCCATCAATGGAAAAAAACACCTCCCTAAACGGGCAGCTATCCTGGAAACACTGGAGGGAGAGCAGCTTCACCTGGCTCTAAAAGGCCGCCCCGCTTCCATTTATACTTTTCATCAATTAAGGAGGAAAGCGTATGCGCTCGGCTTCATTTCTAAAGAAGAAATGGCCGATTAATCGAACACCGGTCCTTTCCGTACAACTCCAGATCGATTTCTTCCACAGAGTCAGTCATATTCTTGAAAAAGGCTACCCCCTGCTTGAAGCCCTTTCCATGACAGGGTGGGACGCACGCCTCAAACCGGTCAGCCACGAATTGATTGAAGTACTGAAAGGAGGTGACACCATAAGCCTGGCTTTGGAAAAGGCCCGTTTTTCCAATACCGTCACCCAGTACCTTGCCTTCAGCCAGTATCAGGATGACCTGCCAAAAGCGTTCAAGCAGTGCCGCGAACTCCTCCTCATGAAAAAGGAATACAAAGAGAAATTTCTATCCGCTGTCCGCTACCCTGTTTTTCTCTTCCTGTTCCTCCTTCTTACGTTCATCATCATGAAACGGACGATTATCCCCAACTTCACCACTCTGTTCGCCGATCATGAAAGTTCGCCTCTTACCTTGATGCTTCTCCTGAATCACAGCATAAACATCGTGGGAATCCTGGTTGTATTCGTCCTTGTTATTGGTGCAGGGCTGTCTCTGTCCATACCAAGGCTTCCCCTGAAAAAGAGAATGCAGTGGATCGAAAAGCTTCCTCCGCTTCGCATGTATCATTCCTATAAGCTTTCTTTTCTATTTTCGTCCCACCTCTCCTCCCTCTTCCAGGCCGGGCTGCCCCTGAAGGATGCCCTCGTCTTGTTAAAGGAGCATAAACAGGATGATGTCCTGTCTTTCTACTGTACAAACATTCTCCAGGATCTTTCTGAAGGGAGCACGATTTCTTCCTCTCTGCACCAATGCCGTTTACTACGAAAAGAGCTGACAGATCTATTCCATCATACCAATGACAGGCATGCTCTGAAGAACGAACTGGATATGTTCTCGGATTTTCTCATGACCCTGATGCAGGAGAAAATCCAAAAATCCATCCAATGGATCCAGCCTGTCTTTTTTGTCGGCATTGCTCTTGTCATTGTCATGGTCTATGCCGCTATTATGCTCCCGCTTTATCAATGGATGAATCAACTTTAAACAAAGGAGATCGACCTATGTGGAAAAATGAAAAAGGTTTCACACTGATTGAAATGCTGATTGTCCTGCTCGTCATATCTGTCCTGCTGATCATCACCATCCCCAACCTGTCTCAAAACACGGAAAACATCAGAAATAAGGGATGTGATGCCTTAAAAGTAACGGTTGAAGCGCAGCTGGAAGCCTACCAAGTAGAAAACAACGCCGTGCCGACCATCGACGAGTTGGAATCCGGTGATTACATCAAGACAAAAGAGTGCCCGGATGGGACATCCCTTACCATTGTAGACGGGAAGGTCGTAGAAGCTGCAGGGGAATAAAGGCTTCACATTATCGGAGACTCTGCTCGTCCTTCTCGCTTGGTCTGTGCTGATCCTCTGCCTGACGCCGATCCACCAATCCACTTATGAGAGTGTGATGGAAACACACGTGATCGAACAGTTCAAGGAAGATGTATTCCTCATCCAACATTTATCCATGAATGATCATGCCTACCATTCCCTCCGGTTCAATGCCGATCAAGGGTACTACTCCATTTACGATTCCCTCCATAGAAAGACCATCGTAAAAACAACGCTCCCTGAAGGGTGGAAGATTGAAATGCTCACACTCCCCCACGTCGTTTACTTTAACCAGCAGGGCACCATTAGAAAAGCAGGGACAATGAGGCTGTCCACACGTGATGTAACCTATAAAATCACGTTTCCTTTTGGGACGAGCAGGATGAGAATTGAGGAATTATAACGGCTTTACTTTTCTGGAGACCGTCACAGCGTTCAGCGTCCTGCTGGTACTTCTCCTCACGCTCTTCCCTGCCCTCATCTCGCTTGAACACGGAAGAACCTCTCTCTCCATAGAACGAAAAGCCGTTTCCCTCTTATACCATGAATATCACCTGCACCTCAAAGAGAACCGCCCCTACCCTTATACAAAAATTTATCAAAACCAGATTCCAGTAACACTTATTTTCACAGAGGAAGGGGGTGGAAGAGGCTGTGCCTATTGGAAAAACCCAAACGAACGCGAGAATGAGTTCTGCCTTTATGATGTTCCGCCAGAATAAAGGCTACACATTTACGGAAGTTGTCCTCAGCTTGACGATCCTGACAATCATCACTGCCTTACTAAGCCCCATACTTCCATATATTAAAGGAGGGGATACCTATTCGGATGGATTTGCTGTAGAGCAGTTTGTTGATGTGCTTTATGAGGAGGCCAGCCAATCCAAGGCCTATACCTTCAGCCGGGATGTCCTTGTCGTTAAAGACAAGGATGACCGGACCATCGAAATCTCCAAAAATGACTCCTCTGTTAAACGTACAGTAAATGGAAGAGGATACGAGATTCTTCTGCAGCAGGTTAAATACCTGTCATTTACCGAGCAGGACTATACCGTTTCTGTAAAGGTGGGTTTAAAGAATGGTGCGTCATTTGAAAAGATCCTTCATATCCCTTACAACCAATAATGGCGGCATGGTTTTCCCATGGGTGTTGATGGTTACCCTCGTGTTCATTCTCCTTATATCCAGGGGGGCTGCTTCCTATGAAAACCAACAGCGGCTTACTCAAAGTCATCACTTCGGTATTATGAAAAAACACCTATTGGAGAGGGCCCGTCAGCATATCGATTCGGAGCTTGCGGAAGTACCACAAAGCGAAGCAGGCTTCCCTTATACCTACCACACAGCTAACGGAACGGCAGAGGCCGACTGTATGAAAGAGTCAGATCTCCTGTGGAAATGCAGCTGGATATTAACTGTCCATGATTCGGGAGATAAGTATGTCGTCACCTATCAATATCCGGACAAATAAAAAATGCACCTCCATTCAGGTGCACCATAAAGACGATTTATGATATTTTTTCTGTGTATTCCATACGCTTATCTGTAATCCCACGCAACCCATCAGGATCATATCCTACGACCAGTTTATCTCCATTAGTGAGAATGGGACGACGCAGCAGTTTCGGCTTTTCAATCACAAGATTTAAAAATTCATTGAGGGAAAGGTCTTCTACATTAATATCCAAAGCTTTAAATTCCTTGCTTCTTTTCGCTAATATCTCATCAATTCCATTGGTTGTAAGAGCGAGAATCTGCTTCAGTTCATCGGCTGTAGGGGTTTCCCGGAACAGATGCTGTTCGTTAAATACAACTCCCTGACTGTTTAACCATGACTTCGTTCGGCGGCAGGACGTGCAACTCGGATAGGTATAAAATTTTAACTCTTCCATGCTCAGCTCTCCTCGCTGTGTTGTTGTTTTTATTGTACATTGATTGTATAACCTTTGTACAATATTTTAAACGCATTTTTCCATATGACATAAAAAGTTCACAATTATACATGGTTATTCTGCATAAATAGGCAGCATTTTTTAAAGATAGCTCTGTTAAAGTCTGTTGTTGATCTTTTAAACGATTACTAAATCGTTTCCATCTGGAATCAGGGGTCCGGTCCGTTGTTTACTCAAGGGATGGGATGGGATGGCAGGGAAAACCGTCCGCTTTCCGCGGGGAACGATGAGACCACGGAAGGCGCAGCCTGAGGAGGCTCACGGTACCCCCACGAAAAGGGAGTCATTCCCAAGGCCGCCTCATACAAATCCCATGACAGAAAGGGGTGATATTAGCTCGCATGTTAAATAACAACACCCAGCCATAACAGAGCCTAAAAGATAAAAAAGAGATCGACTGCAAAAAGGACGAGTGGTCATATAGATCAGCCTCCGGCACGTTTCGTACTCCCTTTTTTCTAATCCTGACGGTTAAGAGTAGGAACCCGCGGTTATACATATACTAATACCGAGGAACATGTATCCGTTTTATTTACAATTATTTCAGGGTCGTATATAATATGGTTGATGGTTTAACGACAGAAAAGGAGGGGGAAAAAAGCATGGATCGTATGTTTCGAGTTCTGGCCTTTTGGACAGGTATTTTTGCTGTCATGTTTTATACCGGTGATATGGTGGAAGCATCTCTATTATCACTAGTTCAAACGGCTTTTTTCCTTACTATTGGGTATCTTAAGCTGTCAGAACGTATGTATGTGTACATATTTTTCTCATACCTGACAGTCTTTATGATTGGTTTTACTTACTACTGTTCGTTTATTCTGGTACCGGGGTTTGGTGGACACTAGAAAAAAAAGCTGTTATCCATAAATTGGATAACAGCTTTTTTCTAACTTAGGAAAGGATTTTCTTCCATCTCTTCCCCGACTGTTGTAGGCTGGCCGTGCCCGGGGAAAATCCGCATGTCCGCACGAAGCGAAAACAACTGCTCTCTGATGCTGTTTTCCAGCACCTCGCGGCTTCCACCGGGCAGATCTGTTCTCCCAATGCCCCGCTGAAAGAGCGTGTCTCCGGCAATCGTAAACCTTTGATTTCTAAATACGAAAGAAACACTGCCGGGCGAATGCCCTGGAGTAAAACGGACTTCAAACGGAAAGCCCTCCAGTTCCATCGGCCCTTCCTTAAGGAAATAATCAGCAGGGGCTGCTGTTATTTGACCGAGTCCAAACAGCTGAGAACCATTTTTCTGGGGATTTCCGAGCCAGTCGGCTTCGTTCTCGTGTATGTAAACAGGAGCGCTGTAAGCTTCTCTCACTTCATCAACAGCACCGATATGGTCAAAATGCGCGTGAGTGAGAAGAACTGCTTGTACATCCAATTCCCTTTCCTGCAGATAACTTTCCAATTTCTTATAATCTCCGCCCGGGTCGATAACCAGCGCTTTTTTATTCTCATGAATAATGTAAGCGTTTGTGGATACCGGTCCTAAGGGAAGTCGGGAAATTTTCATCATAGGATCCACCTCTTTTTGATTTTCAGAAAATACGGAGAGATAACTCGACATTTTCCTTATAATGCTATAAAATATATGAGTATCAACGTTCGTTACATATAGTATAACATCCATGGTTTTAGGATGATAATAAAGAAAAGTGAACCGGGAGGTGCTGAATTTGGTAACAGCTGTACTTCTATTACTTGTTACAATTCTTTGTGTCTTTGCAATTTTCCGTGAACTGAAAACAAAAAACTTCTTCGCTGTCCTATTTGCAGGGGCATCAGCTTTAGTTTTTGGCTGGTTCTCTGTGATGACGATCTGGTACAATCTCTTCGGTTAAATAGGAAAACAGGCTCTTCCATGGAAGAGCCTGTTTTTTTATTGGGATCTGGAACTGCGTATTTCCTCTTCAGACTGCAGCAGCTGTTTTTCCCTGTTGAAGAAGTATCTGTACATAGCAAGTGTAATAAACATCGAGCTCAACGACACAGATGAAAAAATACTCAGGGAGATGACCAGCTGATATTTAATCGCCATCACCGGTGATACACCCCCGAGTATCAGTCCTGTCATCATACCCGGAAGCTGGACGAGACCGATGGTTTTCAGCCGGTCGACGTTCGGGATCAAAGAAGCATGGAGAGTTTTCTGCACAATTAAATGCGACGCCTGCTTCGGTTCCGCTCCGAGGGATAACGCAGCAAGCAGGCGCCCATTATTCTCCTTGAATTCACTTTTCATTCTCTCAAGAGCCAGTCCCATGGCGGTCATACTGTTTCCAATGACCATCCCACTCATTGGAATGACTTCCGAAGGCTTGAACTGAATCATGTCAAAGACAAGCCACAGCCCAAGCACCCCCGCTTCGATCGCTACGAGACCGGCGAATAAAACGTACCCGACATAAGGAAGTTCTTTCCCCCGCTGCCTGGCATGGAACGTAGCGATTATGATCATGACCGACAACATGAAGGGAATCCCGTAAGAAGCCGGGAGTTCGAAGAGAAAGGTTAAGATATAGCCGATGGCAAACAGCTGCACTGTACCTCTGAATGTCGACCATAAAACGTTTTTACTGACACCAAGCTGATAAAAGTAAGACAAAGCCAGCGGTACAATGACAAAGATAACTAAAAATAATAATGACTGATTTGATATTTCAGGAGCCAACCTTCACCACATCCTTACTGTTCCAAAAATTTGCGTAGTCGTTCCGTCTCTGGATGATCCAGCATTTCCGGGATGGTTCCATCCTCCTGCAGCTTTCCGTCAGCAACAAAAAGGCCTCGCGTTCCAAGCCGGCGGGCCTGATTCAAATTATGTGTAACCATGATCATCGTCAGATCATGTTCCTGTATAAGACCTTCCAGCACTTCCTCAATTTCTTCAGCGGTACGGTAATCAAGCGCACTTGTGGGTTCATCCAGAAGGAGAACTTCCGGTGAATTGGCCAGTGTCCTGGCCAGAGACACCCGCTGCTTTTCTCCCCCCGACAACTGGTCCACCTCTCTCTCCAAATAACTGGATGGAAGCTGCACGTAATCGAGAAGCCGCCTGCCGTCCTCTTCCTTCCATTCTCCAAAAAGGCTGGGCCCATATTTCAGATTATCCAGAACGGTCCCCGGAAATAGATTGGGGGCCTGCAGAACCAGGCCCACTTTTTTTCTTAATTCGGTTACGGGATGATCAGATATGGGCGCATCTTTATAATAGATCTCTCCCCTTTCCGGATCATTCAGTCGATTTAACAAAAATAACAGAGTGCTCTTTCCAGCACCCGATGGACCGAATAAAATGACTTGATCCTTTTTCTCGATCTCGAAATTTAAATCCTCCAGCGGATGCTGATAGACGTGTTCAAATCGAAACACAGCCCTTCCCCCTTTTTTATGTATCTGCCTATCTTTACCCTTTGGCACAGATATTTATTCAAAGGACAAAAAAAGCCTGCACAGCTCTCCGCTGTACAGGCTTTCCTGTCATTTGAAATCGTAGAACCTGAACAAATCCCCGTAAATAATGTTATCGGAGTAGTTCAACTCCTGGTCCACTTCCTGCTTCACAGGCTCACAGGCTTCCGACTGTTCTTCTTCCAGCGGTTCTCCCGATGCTCTGTCATAGCATGTGTCGCTGGTATAAACATAATCTTCCGTCACAAAACTTCCGTCCCGGAGGGCGATGAAATCTTTTTCCTTGTCAGAGAACATGTTATCCCCAAAGGTCATATCACCATCGGAGTCGATTCCCAGCAGGTGCAGCAGCGTCGGTTTCACATCAATCTGCCCCACTACCTTATCCTCAATGCCGCCATTTTCATAACCCGGGATATGGACCATGAATGGAACACGCTGCAGCTGGGTCTGAACGAAGGGGTCCACTTCCTTCCCAAGGAACTGACTCATCGCTTTATTATGAAAGTCACTAATGCCGTAGTGGTCCCCCATCATAACAATAATAGAATCCTTGTACAGATCAGCATCTTTCAGCTGCTGGAAGAACTGCTCCAGGGCTTCATCTGTATATCTGGCTGTCTGGAAGTAAGCATTCAACGTGTTGGAATTGGAATCATACTTGTCAATATGCGCTTTTTCTTCCGGCAGCTCGAAAGGGAAATGATGGGTCAGCGTAATGAACTTGCTGTAAAACGGCTGCTCCTGCTCTTTCAAATAATCTATCGACTGCTCAAAGAATGCCTTATCTTCAAGACCCCATCCAAAGGAATTCTCCGGTGTCACTTCAAATGACTGCTCATCATGGAACTCATCATAGCCAATATTATCGTACATCACATCCCTGTTCCAGAAGCTCCCATTATTCGCGTGGAAGACAGATGTTTCGTATCCCTCATTATTAAGAATTTCAGGAAGGGCATGGTACTCATTTCCGGCATGGGTAAAGTACACCGCCCCCCTGCCAAGAGGATACAAGGAATTTTCCACGATAAACTCTGAGTCAGATGTTTTTCCCTGCGCGGTCTGGTGATAGAAATTTTCGAATGTGATCGTGTCGCTGCTATCCTTTAAATCGTTGAGGAAAGGGGTGGTTTCCACACCATTGATTTCTGAATCATATAGAAAGTGCTGGAAAGATTCCACACTGACGAAGATCACATTTTTATTTTCAGCTATCCCGTATAACTCGGAACCCTTATCGGCTTCATCCGGTGATTTTTCCTGAAGGTATGTTTCGATTTCACTAATTTCACTGCCGTCGGCAAATACCCGCTGAGCTCTCGTTTTCGTCTGCATGGTGGCATCGTACACATGATAATTGAAGATACCGATGTTTTTGACGAGGTACTCGCGGTCAAAAGCACGTACGAAAAGCATCGGACGCTCAATCTCAGCTAGTACAACATTCCCGGCCAGCAGCAGGAAAGTAACAGCTGTAGCCGCAATCTTCCCCCGTTTAGGAAGTTTTACAGTCAAATCAAATTTCTGTCTGCTTAAATACCAGACCACGGCGGCATCAGCAAAAATGAAAACATCTTCAATATGAAGAAGCGTAAGAAAGCTCCCCGTTAAATCTGCAGCATTATTCCCCTGGAACAATACAGGAATCGTAATGAAGTCTGTAAAATTCCGATAAAAAATCAAATTAACGAACAAAATAAAAGAACCGAGCAGCACGGTCCACCTTAAGTATTTCCGCTGATTCTTCGGTTTCATCCATACACTGATGGCGAATATCAAATAGGCACTCGCAATCGGATTAAACAGCAGGATCAATTCCTGCAGCGGGTTTTCAATCGATAAATCAAACATAAATCGATAAACGATGTATGTTTTTATACCAAACAAAACCGTAGCAATCATAAATAAAGGCATGCGAATATTTCTCAATTGCATGGTGGTTCCTCCTCTAGTACATCTATGGCCGTATCTTTACACTCTTTAACTACAGCCATTGGTTAACTTTACATTTTCCACTTATTATCAATATTAAACCGTCACTTTATATATGACGTCTATTGTATCATAAAAGTTTCATTTTTTATTACCCTGATTTTACCAAATTCATCAAGGTCCATCTGCCTATTCCATGATAATAGACCTATCGTTTGATAGGAAGAATTTTTTCTAATGGAAGGGGAGCGTCCACAAAAAAACTGGAGCCGACAAGGGCCCCAGCTATTTTCATTTGTTCTTTTTCACTAAATAGGCTCCACCGATGACACCAGCGTCATTACCAAGCTCAGCAAATTCAAAGCTGGAAGCTTCCGCCGTTCTTGAGAGAGCATATTTACGGTAAGCCGTTTTTAAAGGGTCCAGCAGCTGATCCCCTGCCTTGGCAACACCACCGCCGATAACAATCTTTTCAGGATTGATGACAATCGCCATGTTGGCAATCGCCATTCCCAGCACATCAGTGACTTGATGGAGAACATCGGTCGCAGCTTCGTCTCCTTCTGCCGCAGCTTGGAAGACATCTTTGGCTGTCAAATCACCGGATTGAACAAGGGAATGAAGAAGAGAGTCATCGTAATCCTCCACGGCCACTTTCGCTTTTCTAACAATTCCAGTCGCTGATGCCTCTGTCTCCAGACATCCGGTCTTCCCACAATTGCAGGGGGCCCCACCTTCAGGAATGACGGTCACATGGCCAAGCTCTGCCGCCGTGCCATTCGCTCCGTTCAACACACTGCCATTGGCGATAACACCGCCGCCGACTCCTGTTCCAAGCGTAACCGCAATCAGTTCCGAGCATCCGCGGCCTGCGCCGAGCCAGTTTTCTCCCAGCGCAGCAAGGTTGGCATCATTGTCGACCCATACATCGAAACCGGTGAGTCCGCTCAAAATGTTTCCAAAATCAAAATCTTTCCAGCCTATATTTACAGCTTCGTGGATATAGCCGGTTGAAGTCTCCACAAAACCAGGGGCTCCTGCTCCAATTCCCATAATTTGAGACTTCCCGATGCCAAGTTCCCCGCGCACCTGCTCCACCGCATCAGCAATGTCTGAAGGAATCGACGCCCCCTTTTCTTCTGTGTTCGTCGGGACTTCCCATTTCTTCATAATTTGACCATCTTCATTAATGAAAGCAAGTTTAATGGTTGTTCCGCCAATATCAGCACCTATGTACACGTGTCTGCTCATCGTTTATGGTCCCCCTCCTGCCGGTCTCTCTCCCGGGCAATCTCACTGCGGAGCAGCAAAACAGCCATCTGATAATCCTCTGTTGTCATACACTGTGATTGATAGAGCTCCCGGATTTCGTCTTCCATCATTTCTAAATCTGCTGTGCGATCACCAATATATATGATCGTTCCAAATTTTTTTAAGAACTGCTGTACATCATAAATCGTTTTCATATTTTATCACCAGTTTCTATTATAGCAAGTGTTGAGCGGATTGAAAATGCAGAAAAACCCCGACCGTCATCGGTCAGGGTCTTTCGGGTGAAGAAAAGCCGGTCTTCTGTTTTTCAACGGGATCGGAGAACGAAGCAGAACGTCCCTGAAAGGCTTCCAGGAAAACGGCATAAACGGCCAGAGGTACGGTGTTTTAAATGTCTGCATCCGCGTCAGATAAATCAGCCAGAACGTAATACCAATGACGTATCCTTTCAATCCGAAAATCCCTACAGCCAATAGAAGCGCAAGTCTGGAAAGGCGGTCAGCCAGCCCGACCTCATAGCTGGGTGTCGCAAACGTTCCGACAGCGGCAAGAGCAAGATACAGAACGACTTCACTAGAGAAAAGCCCCACTTCAACGGCTACCTGTCCGATCAATATGGCAGCCACAAGCCCCAGTGCCGTGCCGAGGGAAGACGGGGTGTGAATGGCAGCCATCCGCAGCATATCAATGCCAACCTCAGCAAACAGGAACTGCACGAGTAAGGGGATCGCTCCCGCTTCTGTCGGACCAATATACGAAAGAGACGCCGGCAGCAGATCGGGGTTTTTGGAAAATAAGAAATACAGAGGCAGGATAAAAATAGATGCAAAAAACGCAAAATACCGGACCCACCTTAAATAGGCCCCTACCAATGGTTTCTGCCTGTATTCCTCCGCATGCTGCATATGATGCCAGAAAGTCGCCGGGGTGATCATCACACTTGGAGACCCATCAATGATGACGAGAATGTGCCCCTCATAAAGATGTGCAGCTGCTGTATCCGGCCTTTCCGTATAACGGATGACCGGGTAGGGATTCCAGTGCTGACCGCTGATGTATTCTTCAATTGTCTTCTCAGCCATAGGAAGCGCATCTGTATCGATTTCCTGCAGCACCCTTTTTAAATGATCCACTCGATCTGTATCGGCGATATCCTTGATGTAGCAGATACAGACGTCCGTCAACGACCTCCGTCCGACCTGCAGGTACTCCATTCGTAAGGAACGGTCACGCACACGCCTTCTCGTCAGGGCGGTATTGAAAATGATCGTTTCTACAAAACCGTCCCTCGAACCTCGGACCACCCTTTCCAGATCCGGTTCCTGCGGCCCACGTACCGGATAGGTCCGGGCATCGATAATAATAATTTCGTCGACCCCTTCTACGAGAAGGGCTGTCGGTCCTCCCAGTACGAGATTGGCAGCCTGGTTCATGTCTTTTTCCTGACCGAGTTCTACATAAGGAAGGTGTGTTTTCAATAATCGATCCAGAGGGTCGGGTTCAAGCTGCCCGGGTTCAAGCCGGGACAAGAGCTTCATTAAATAGTGAAGAATATCATCCTTTACAAAACCATCAATAAAAAACAGGGACATGCCCCGGCCCGCATAAACCAGATCCAGATGGACCATATCAAAGCTCTCATCTACTCCGAGACGTTTTCTCATATAGGCTACATTTTCTTCATAACTGTCAAATAATCGCTGGTCCTGCTTTTCATCCACGCGTCTGCCTCCTCACGATGTCCTGTGCTACCGTTTATTTTCCTACAAACCCTTCGATTTCATGCGTGCAGGTTCATAGAGAAGTCCAGGTCAGAGGCATGTCCTGCTTTTTAAGGGCATATCCTGTAGTAATTCAAGATTGTGACAGGCCAAGGAGAGGGTCGAATGAAAAAAGTATGGATATACTGGGTGCTGGGTCCGCTTACCCTGGCTGTAGCCCTGGCTTTATATACCCAGACTGGAGAGAAGCCCGTCATCAAATATTTCCCTATCGATCAATCGAAAGCTTTCGAGTCATTTGAAACCGTTCTGGAGTATGACGCTGAGGAAGATGAAGACGAATATAAGGTGTCGTGGAAGGTAGCGTCGAAAAGCAGCAGCCCGGTATATTTAAGACAGGATGTCTCCCTCCTTTATGTGAACGGAAGATTGAAGGGGGTTGTATCGAAGTGGAAGGAGAATACGGACGTTATAAAAAAAGAAACGTCGCTCCACGGAGAGGACAGTCAAAAGTATCAGGCGGTTTCCTTTCACCACGGGGAGGTTCATGAGGGTGAAAATGGAATAAAAAGTATGCAGGCCACCTCAAAGGATGAGTTGTACGTCATTGATTCCCCCCATTCCGTCCGGAGCGCCTTTAAGGAACCGGAAACAGAGGAAGAAAAAGAATGGAAACAAAGGCTTGATCACTCCATTGAACAGCAGATCGAAGCACAGTGGCAGGAACTGATGACCCATTACCAGGTACCAAGAGACAAATATACAGCGGTCGCCCTTACAGAACTTGCGGATTATAAAGACAAGCCCTTCCCCGGAACGTCTGAGGCTGACTCTGAACGGATCAAAGGACAGCTGTGGGAAGGACTTTATAAAAATTATGTGCTGGGCATCAGCGATACAAAATCATCGCACCCGATTCAAAGTTATATTCCCCTGATCCTGTTTGATAAGGATGGGAAGCATTTACTTGTTCTATACGAAGATGATACAGGCAAAAAGCACCAGCTCATCCAATATTATTGAGCCAGTTCTTCATTCAGCTGTTGGAAGTCCGCATTGTCAGGGTTCAATTCAGCGGCTTTGGACGCTCGTTCAGCCGCTTTTTCTAATTCTCCATCCTGCTGAAGCAGAAGAGCGAGATTATAGTGCGCTTCCGCCAGATCAGGCGCGATGGAGATCACCTGTTCAAGGTCCTCTTCTGCTTCTGCTGACTCCCCGGACTGCAGGTAGGCATAGGACCGGTGGAAAAGCAGCTCCGCCTCATACCCCTGAGGTTCCTCAAGGGCCTGGGTGGTTATTTGAATGACGTCACTATAGGACTCCTGTTCGTTCAACTCGCTGACTTCCTGCACCACCATCCTTGATTGTTCACCGTTAAATGCGCCTGTCATGCCTAAGTACACCATAGCGGCCATAGCCCCTGCATAAAGCAGGACGGCTGCAGGCTGCCACTTTTTCATGGCATGTTTAGGCAGATGAACCATGGCAGAAGCCGTAAATCCTCCGATCAGACCTCCAATATGGGCGCCGTTATCCACCTGCGGAACCATCACACCAAAGGCAATGTTAATACCTATGATGACTATGAGATTATACCCCATCGTCCGGAGGAAAAGCTGCTTGTACTGCACGCCGAAAAACAACAATGCCCCAAACAATCCAAAGATAGCACCCGAGGCACCGGCAGCGACCGAAGGATTAATCATAAAGCTTGCCATGCCGCCAAATAAACCGGCCGCAAAATAGATCACGGCAAAACGTAAGGTGCCGTAAATTCTTTCTACTGCAGACCCTAAATAATACAAGGCCAGCATATTCATAAAGAGGTGGATAAAGCCGATATGAAGGAAGGTGGAAGTGAGTATCCGCCACCATTCTCCGTCCATAATCGCTGGATTATATTTGGCTCCATAAGAGATCAACGTTTCGATGGATGTCGTACTTCCAACCATTTCAAGGTAAAGGAAGACAAGGATGTTTACAGCGAGCAGAACATACGTTAATCGCGGACGGCCATAATCAAAAATGGAAGCAGCCGCTTCTCTTTGTTCCCGCTGCTTCTTCACCAGCTGGTGTTTCATAGATGGAAGAGAGGCCTCCATATCCTCTTCCCTTAAACTCCGGTGGATCTCAGGCTTCTCGATGTCTAAGGGTTTAAAAAGATCTTCCAACGCCTGTTCCTTTGTTTCATCACTCATATAATACAGATGTAAAGGAATTTTCCGATCGTTATACTCCTTTACGGTGTCTTCCCACTCATCCACAGGGGGATGCTCGGAAACGAATACCATATGAAATTCCAGTTTCCCTCCCCGAAAAAGGGAACGGTTCTGATTCAACTGCCGGTACCCTGTTTCCAATTCCCTGGAGAGCTCATTTCTCCAGTTGAGCTGTTTGTGAGAAAGTCGGAGCACATGATTTTTTCTGTTCACCTTTTTCTCAAGCCATATCTCCCCATGACTCGTATTCACATGGAGAACCTGGAATTGATGAACGTGGACCATATAGTCAACCATCTTCCAGAGGTAATATTCCTGTTCAATAAACAATGGCGGTCCCTCCCTGCACCTTTCATATTACCACGCTTCCCACCCGCACAGCCATTCACACTACCTGACTGTAAATATAAAAAAACGGTCAGGAAAACCTGACCGCTTCAAGAGTGTCCTCGAAACATCTGTGATAGGAATTTCTGCCGCACCCAAGGGATATTCATGGAAAACCGCACAAGCAGCCGGCGCAGCGCAGGGAACTTGGTTACCACATCCAACGCTTGATAACGATATTTGTATAAAGCTGTAATCAGAGACCCGATAATGATGATGTATCGAAAAAACAGACGCATCTATGCCACCTCTTTTATGATTGGATACGCCTAGTTTCTGTTCTGATCCCTTCCCTTATACAAGCTTCTCCGCAGTTTTCCCTTAGTTTGGATTAGAGGGAGTAGGTGGAGTGAATCCCCTTTTCTGTGAGTACATACTCTACACGCTGGTCGTATTCCTCAACCGGGAGGATCTCCTCCCGCTGCTTTTCTGAAGCAATCATCATTGTTTTACCCTGGAAGCCTTCAATGAAGCGGTCGTAATACCCACCACCATAACCAATTCTGTACCCTTTAGCATCAAACATCAGCCCGGGGACAAGCAGGAGGTCAATCGCATTCTTCTCCACAAACCGTTTTGTATCCCGCTTTGGCTCTCTCAGTCCAAAATATACCCGCTCCAGCTGATCGTAGTTGTCCAGATGATAGAATTCCAGCTGTTTTTCCTTTGGCAGGCACCGGGGAGCCGCGATGGTTTTCCCAGCTTTCCAGCCTTCCTGGATAATCGGTTCTGTGGACCACTCGTGCTCCTGGGAAAGTGTCACTCCTATGATCTTCGCTTTTTTCCATTCATCACTGGAAAATAAGCTCTGATACATGGCTGCTTCAATGGTCTGGCGTTCCCTTAAGGGAATATGATGAAGGATGTTCTTTCCTTTAAAACGGTACGCTGTTTTCTCCATAAAAGTCACCTCCGATAGGTATAAAAAAAACAGTAGGAATAAATCCTACTGCTTACTTCGTTTCACGGTGAAGCGTATGCTTACCAACGCGCGGGCTGTATTTCATAAGCTCGATGCGCTCAGGGTTTTTACGTTTGTTTTTAGTGCTAATATAGTTGCGGTCACCTGTTTCAGTGCAGGCAAGTGTAATATTTACACGCATGTTCATTCCTCCTAATTAATCGAATCACTGACTCATTCACATTATCAGACTTACTCATAATAACAAAAACCTTCTCTACTTTCAAGTGAATATTCCAGTAAAAGCGGCTGAAAATCCCATAGCCACGCCCGGAGTTCTATGATATAAATAAACAGGGATTCGATTAGGAGTGATCACATGATTTATGCCGTTGCAGCGCTGGCGGGCGCAGCTATTGTTTTTTTCATTTTTTCCTTCTTTGCTAAAGACCGCATCAAACAGTTAGAGCAGCAAATGGAACAGCTGAACCTGACCATGATGCAGAACGATTATCAAATGAAGAAAAAAATGAAAGTTCTCGAAGAAGAATTGCTGGCTGGTGATTTAACACAGGAAATCGTCCATCAGCAGAGCCGAAAACAAACAAGCGGGCTTTTCAAACCGCAGAATACGGAAGATACCGTGCTTACAATGTATCAAAAGGGGTACAAAGCCCATTACATAGCAAAGCAGACGCATTTAAGCGAAGATGAGGTTCTCGCCTTGGTCGATCGATCAAAACAGGGAGAGCAGTCATGAAGCAATGGATCCAGGCCTTTTCCATAGGATTACTGACATCAACCGCTGTTTTAGGAATAACCTACTTGAATACAGAATCCCCTGAGGCGGAAGTCATTAAGGAATCTATGAGCGAACAGGACATGATGGACCAGCTGGAGCAGTCCGGTTACCGTGTACTCTCTAACGAGGAATGGGCAGCAGTAAACGCAGAAAGCCCTTCACCTCAAAAGTCAGATCCGCCCAGTTCCCAGGGTACCACGTATTCCATTGATATCACTGAAGGAACTGCTACACCTGAAATTGCGGGAAAACTCGTAGATGCAGGGATTATCGAAGATGCCGATGCATTTACTTCCTTTATGGAAGAGAGGGACTACAGCCGGTATATTCAAATTGGACAGGCAACGGTCACATCCTCGATGACCTTACAGGAAATTGCTGAGGCTGTTACATCAAAATAGCAGTCTAAAAGCGGGCATGGACGTACACGCCCGCTTTTTCCATCTTTAAAAGGTGCCTCAAAAAAAGGGCCTGGATGCACACATCCAGGCCCTTTCTGTTAATTTAAATCATACGTTCTGCCTTTGACCTGATAAAAGATATTTTCACCGATGTTTGTAATATGATCGGCGTAGCGTTCTATATACCTTGCTACATAAGCCATCTGCATGACGTGCTGTACCTGTTCGGGATTGACAGCGGTAAATTCAAGCATTTGTTTCACTACATCTCCGCACTTCCGGTCCACTACATCGTCCATTTCTGCAAGCTTATTCGCCAGCGAAATATCCTCATATTCAAAGGCTTTAACAGCCAAATCGACCATATCCATTGCCAGGATGGCCATTTCACGCAGCTCAGGGTCAATTTGAATCCCGTGATTAATGCCGAGATGAATAGTGGCTTTGGCAATGTTTGTAGAGTGGTCGGCCATCCGCTCCAAGTCAGAAGAAATCTTAATAGCCGTTACAATTCTTCTTAAATCCCGGGCGACGGGCTGCTGCTTCGCCAGCATCAGGATGGCATCATCGTTGATCTTTTCCTCTTTAGCATCGATCACGGCATCCTTTTCAATTAATGTCCGCGCCGCTTCGACATCTCCCTGATACAGCAGGTGGATAGCTGTATCGAGGGAATACTTCGCATCAATAGCTAAATCTTTAATCTGTACTTTTATATTTTCAAGTTCTCCCTCAAAATGAGCACGAATGGACATCGAATACCCCTCCCTGGATCAGCCGAACCGTCCTGTAATATAATCCTCTGTACGCTTATCCTGAGGGTTCTGGAACAGATTGTCGGTATCAGCGTATTCAATCAGCTCCCCGTTAAGGAAGAAAGCCGTTTTGTCAGAAATACGGGCTGCCTGCTGCATGTTGTGTGTAACAATCACAATGCTGTATTTTTCTTTAAGTTCCTGAACCAATTCCTCTACTTTTGCGGTGGAAATAGGGTCCAGCGCTGAGGTCGGCTCATCCATCAGGATGACATCGGGTTCAACAGCAAGGGCACGCGCAATACACACACGCTGCTGCTGACCACCGGATAATCCATACGCATTCTCGTGAAGACGGTCTTTCAGCTCATCCCAGATCGCTGCCCCCTTCAGACTCTTTTCCACAATCTGATCAAGGATTTCCTTTTTCTTCACGCCGTGAATCCTCGGTCCGTACGCAACGTTGTCATAGATGGATTTAGGGAATGGGTTCGGCTTTTGGAAAACCATCCCCACTTTCGTGCGAAGGTATTCCTGCTTGAATTTGCTGCTGAAGATATCCTGTTCACGATATTTGATGGAGCCGGATGTTTTTACAATCGGCACCATTTCAACCATACGGTTCAATGTCTTCAGAAACGTGGATTTCCCACAACCCGAGGGACCGATAATGGCTGTTACACGCTCCTGCGGGATATCCATGCTGACTTCATAAAGAGCCTGGTCCGATCCATACCATAAATTCAAATCATTGACTTCAATGATGCTGCTGGCTTTCTCTTTATTAACCTCTGATTTCACTTCTGGTTTTTTTGTCTGTTCGTTTCTCACGTTTGTTTTCTTTTCCATTACTTTACTCATAATGAAACCCTCCTCATCCTAATTAAAAGCGTCTCTGATATTTGTTCCGGATCAAAACAGCGATTGAGTTCATCAAAAGCAGGACGGCCAGCAGAATAATGATTCCTGCACCGGCCACGTACTGCCACTCCTCCTGCGGTCTGCCCGTCCAGTTATAAATTTGAATCGGCATCACGGTATACTTCGCAAGCAGCGAATCCGGCAGTGTATAAATAGCTGTAGCTGCCCCTACAATAATCAACGGGGCTGTTTCCCCAATAGCCCGTGATAAAGCGATAATGGCACCGGTTAAAATTCCAGGAATCGCTGCTGGAAGAACCACCCTTGCAATGGTCTGCCACTTGGAGGCACCCATTCCGTAGGAAGCTTCCTTGATTTCAGAGGGGACAGATCTTACCGCTTCCTGTGATGCGACAACGATAACAGGAAGAATAAGAAGCGCCATTGTCAAACCACCAGCAAGAAGCGTATAACCAAAGTTGAACATGTAGACAAAGAAAGTCAATCCTAACAGTCCAAATACAATCGATGGTACGCCGGCAAGGTTTTGGATGTTCACACGAATAAAGTCTGTAAAGCGGTTTTTAGGTGCGTATTCTTCAAGATATAAGGCTGTAGAAACTCCAATGATGATCGAGAATACAGCTACAATGATCATTAAGAAAATCGATCCGATCAATCCGGCATAAATTCCTGCTTCCTCCGGGTACGGAGCAGGAAAGTTTAAAATATAATCTAAACTGAGGTATCCAACCCCTTGAGTCAATACACGGTAAAAGAGTAGAACTAGAACGATCAGGCCGACAGCTGTAGCAAGTCCAAATAAAACCATAGAGATTTTATTTGCGGCTACCCTGCCTTCCATACGCTGCTTAATATTCTGTTCATTCTGTCCAAGCATTAATATTCCTCCCTGAACTTACGCGAAATGTACTGGGCAATAAGATTCATGACCAAAGTGAAAACAAACAAGGTCATTCCTACTGCATAAAGGCTGTAATAGATGGTGGATCCGAATGTCGTATCCCCTGTGGCAGCCTGTACAATAAAGGCAGTCATCGTCTGGATGGACTCCGTCGGGTTGAAAGTAAGGTTTGGTGTAGCTCCCGCTGCAATCGTTACAATCATCGTTTCCCCGATTGCACGAGAAATGGCCAGCACGATGGAAGCCACAATTCCGGATAATGCTGCCGGAAGTACAACCTTAAACACAACTTCCAATTTCGTTGCACCCAGTCCATAAGCACCTTCACGTAAAGCATTTGGTACAGAGTTCATTGCATCTTCAGACAGAGATGCAACCATAGGAATAATCATAATCCCTACTACAACCCCTGCACTTAAGGCGTTGAAAATTCCAAGGTCAGGAATAATTGATTGAAACATTGGAGTAATGAACGTCAAAGCAAAGTATCCGTAGACGACTGTAGGAATACCAGCCAGTACTTCCAGGATAGGTTTGATGACCCTTCTAACTTTATCATTCGCATACTCACTCAAGAAAATGGCTGCCATTAGTCCAAGTGGAACTGCAACAAGTGTTGAAATAAGCGTAACAAGGAGTGTACCGCCAATTAACGGAGCAACACCATATTCGCCGGACCACGGAGACCAGTTTGTACCTGTATAGAAATTAACAATTGAAACATCAGAGAAAAACCCAATGGATTCTCTCAATAAAGTAAATAAAATTCCCAGTGTAGTGAGAACACTTACTGCTGCACACAAAAGAAGGAAAAACGGGATGATTTTCTCTATTCTCTCACCGAACGTTTTCTTTTTCTTATTGTTCTCAATCATTTGCTGGACGTCAATCATATTCCCCTCTGATTGCAAACCTTTGTCCATCATTAAACTCCTCTCATCCATAAGGCAGGGTGAGACTGCCATCAGCCTCACCCCTCCTTTTTAGGTTTTAAAGTAACTTACTCTGCCCAGCCGCTGACCATATCAAGCTGTTCTTGATACTTTTCGTCTGGAAGAGCTACATAGCCAACTTCTTCAGCTGCTTTACCAGCATTGTTCAATGTGTACTCAACAAAGTCACGAACCTGTGCTTTTTCTTTATAAGCATTCACGTTAACATATGTGAACAACGGGCGGGAAAGTGGAGTGTAAGAACCATCCTGAATCGTTTCCGGAGTCGGCTCGACCGCTTCTCCTTCGCCTTCAGAAATAGCAAGAGCTTTCAGGCTGTCCTCGTTTTCCGCGTAATACGCATAACCGAAGAATCCGATAGCATTTGGATTGTCTTTGATTCCACGCACAAGAACGTTGTCATCCTCAGAAAGAGTCGTGTTTTCGCCTTCTTTCATCGGCTCTTCTTCAAGAACTACTTCATTGAAGTAATCGAATGTACCGGAATCGTGACCAGGGCTGAAGATTTTGATTTCTTCTTCAGGCCAGTCAGGGTTGATGTCAGACCACATTTGAGCGTCAGAAGAATCAAGGAAAATCTGCTTGAGCTGCTCGATCGTAAGTTCCTCAGCGAAATCATTTTCAGCACTTACTACTACAGAAAGACCATCGTAAGCCAGCTCCAGCGGCTCAAGAGTAATGTCATTTTCTTCAGCGATTGCCATTTCTTCTTCCTTGATTTCACGGGAAGCGTTACTTAGATCAATTTCACCAACTGTAGATTTTTTGAATCCACCGCCGGAACCGGAAGAGTTCAATGTCGCGTCGACTTCCGTCTGCTCCTGCTGATAGGAATACGTTAAGTTTTCCATGATTGGGAACACCGTAGAAGAACCATCAATGTCAATCGGTCCGGAAACTTCCTCGGAACTTTCTTCTCCAGAACCTTCACCATTTGCACTGTCCTGTTCCTCTGTATTTCCTTCTTCGGAACCACCGCATGCTGCAAGCACTCCTACTACAAGGATGAATGCAAGCATTAAAGCTAAACTCTTGAAGTTCTTCATTTCTTTCTCCCCCTATTATTTATGGATATTTAATGCTGTCGGCTGCTTGGCCAACTCACATTTTATATACTAACGACGGAGTTTTAATAACATATGAATCAAACGTAAAGGTTTTGTAAATTGGGGTTTTTTAGCGAAAAAGATTGGTAATTGAGTGATTTTCACGTTATTTCCATCCGTCTTCGTATAAAAAAAGGAGTGATACGTTACGTATCACTCCTCAGTTTCTGCATCTTCTCCATTGTTATTCTCTTGTTCTCCAGGACCTTCGTCAGCCGTACCATTTTCCCGTGCTTCTTTCAGCTCAAAGTACGCCTCCCCTATTCTTGCACCAATGTTATTACTGATGCCGAATGTGCTCGATGCACCCTCTCCTAAATATGGAGAGATAATCGAGAAGGCAATTTCCGGATTATCGGATGGAGCATAGCCGACTAATGTCTTGTTTAGAAGATCATCATAGGTTGTCCGCTCTCCGTCTTCACTGAATACGGTTTTCGATGCCTGGGCCGTACCGGTCTTCACAGCCATATCATATTGGGCATAAGGCTGCTTTGAGAATACAGAACTGGCCGTACCTTCACTCGTCTGAGCCACTTGTCTGAACCCTTCCTGAACCCGCTCGATATACGATGAATCCATATCGAGTTGATTCAGCACCTCCGGGGTATAATCTTTATACACCGGTCCGAGACCGTCGCTGTTGGACGGTTCATGGACACTGTTCACAAGACGAGGACGGATGCGGTCACCACCGTTGGCAATTGTTGAAACGTATTGATTCAGCTGCATAGCTGTATACGTATTGAACTGTCCGATGGAAAAGTCAAGAATCTGCCCGGGCTGTCTCAAAGTTCCTTTAACACCTGAGGCCTCATATGGAAAATCAATCCCTGTCGGCACCCCTAGTCCAAATTGATTGAAGTTATAAACGAATTTATCCAACGTTCCGTCTTTAAGCTTCAGAGCATCCATATCATAACGGTTGCTTGTTTCCCCACCTAAATACATCGCAAGGAAATACATGTAGACGTTGGAGGACTGCTGCAGGGCTGCAATATCATTTACTGTTCCAATGCCTGATGTGTACGAAGCTTTTTTGCCATCTGCAATAGTAACAGGCTTGTCATTAATCCATGTATTTGGTGTCACAACACCTTCATGAAGACCAGTCAAAACCGTCGCTCCCTTAACCGTTGACCCCGGCATATAGGCATTATACAGCGCCTGGTGTGAAGTGTCTGTAAAACGGCTCTCTCCTTCTTCCGGATTACGGTTATAGGTCTGTCCACTGATAGCCAGAATTTCGCCTGTCTGTGGATTTGAAACCACAGCAACGGCATTCTCCAAGTGCCTGTTAAGAGAAGGTGCATTGACAATCGCTGACTGGAGCTCTTCCTGGACAATTTTGTTTACTTCTTCCTGAAGTTCCATATCAATCGTTAATTGAAGGTCTTTTCCTGCCTGCCCTTCCCTGATAACTTTGGAATCAATGACGTTGTTGTTGCTGTCGGTTTCATACTGCACTTTTTCCTTGGTTCCCCTGAGGACTTCTTCATACTGCTGCTCAAGCCCACTTGTGCCTACACGGTCGTTGCGGCTGTAGTCCAGAGACATGTAATAATCAAGGTCGTCCCGGGGGAGGCCCTGCTCACTTGAAGTGATACTTCCGAGGTAACTGCGGAACGCGGATTCATACGGATATGTACGTTCCCAGTCCGAAGTGACATTGACACCTGGAAGCTTCGCCAGGTTTTCTGCCACAGCGGAATACTCCGCTTCCGTAATATCCGAATTCTTTATCACATGTGGTGCCAGGGAGTATGCTTGATCCAATTCTTTCTTAACAGCGATGATTTCCTTCGTCTGATTGTCGTAGCCGGAAATCTCCTCATCTGTAATGCTGTCCAGCTGCAGCTGGTACACTTCCCCGTTGTCCATATCTTCTGTTACTTGATCTTCTACACGGTCACGGATTTCCTGTTCATTCTGCAGGTAGAAATATTCCTTTAAATCGCGGTCCGTCAGATTTTCATAGTCCATATCCAGGTAAGAGGACAGCGTTTGAGCAAGTTCCAGCTTGTCCCCCGCCTGCACACCTTTGGGTGGTGTATACGTAATGGAATACAGAGGCTCGTTATCAACAATCACCTTTCCCTGACTATCATACATTTCTCCCCGCGGGACAGAAATGGTCGTTGTTGTATTTTCCGTCCGGTCTATTTCATCCTGAGCTTCTTCGCCGTTCAAAATCTGAACAACGCCGAGCTGGAGGATGATCCCGGCAAATAAAACGAACACAATAAAAAACACCACGTTCAGCCGAAAGGGAAGGTGTGTATTATGTTTATACCGTTTGTTTTTGTTTTTCCCCATGAACTCCTCTCCTTCTTTCAAAGTCCTCCCGCTATTATACCATTTTTTCAGGTAGTAGGAATAGACGAAGCTCATGGGTGTTTGGTTTCAATTATGGGTCACGCGTCGAGGTTTCGAGTCGATTCCTTTAATGAAGAAATAGATCAGGAAGTGTCCACCACCAACAAGAAGCAGGATGTAAGGGATACCCGTTTCCGGTGGAATGAACGTAATTGCCCCTAAAAAGACGAGGATGGAGAGGACTCTTCCCATATTCAAGAAAATCTCCCGGACAACGATATATTCAATTCTCATCTCAGCAGCATTCCACGATCTCCCGATGACATCATATGTGAGAGACACATAAGGCACATATAACAGCGGGAAAAAAATCCCGGCCACAGCAGCGTACAGTAAAAGCAGCGGCATCGTACTGCTGAATAGAAGGATGACGACGCTCGCATATAAACAAAGTCCGGAAATAAAAATCGATGTTTTTCTCCGCTTCGGCTTCACCCACCTGCTGACAAGAAAATAAAACATGAACGAAAAGCCGGAATAGACCAAATTAAAAACACCGAGAGACAGCTCATTCTTTGTAAGGAGGAAGATCCATATCGAGACAGCGAATAAAAAAGTCCCTTCTCTGAACCCCTGGGCTACATGGGCATTCAAGATACGTTTCCAATCCACATTATGCCTGCGCTCTTTGACGATCCGCTGGAAGGAAAAATTCCCTCTCGCTTTCCTCCTTGATAAGCCGAAGCTGACCAAAACAGCTACAATAAACAGCGCAAAGGATACACTGAATATGACGGTGTACCCTGTAAAGTTATTCATGCGTGAAATAATAATCCCGGCCAGAAGCGGTCCTGTCATGCCGCCAAGCGACTGGAGGACACCAAGAAATCCGTTAAAAAAATCTCTTGTGTCGGGCTCTGTTATTTCAAAAGTCAGGACATTATAAGCGAGCCAGTAAAAACCATAACCAATCCCTAACAGGGCTCCAAGCATTAAATTAAACGAAGCCGCCCGCTCCCCTACCATCAGCACAGTCAGGAAAAATAACGAAAGGACCGTTACTCCTGTTCTCAGCACAATCACCCGGTCCATTTTTTTCGCCCACCGGCCCGCGATGATAAAAGTGAGCGGCTGAAAGATGTATATACTGAGATTATAAAGGGCGATATCCGTGTAGCTGTTGGACTGCTTCCATAAGTAAATGTTCACAAAAGTGCTGGATAAAAATATTCCGAGGGAGTACAAGCCTCCAATGAGAAGTAACAATAATAAATCTCTAGAAACGTTTTCGCGGCTCAGCCATGTGCGCAGCTTACTCATCATATGCATGTCTCCTTTATGTTCTCCTTTAGTGTTTTCAGAACATATGGAGATATACAAAAAGAGAGGGGCGGATATATCCGCCCCTCTCACTGGTGTTATTCATTCCATTTATTTAGCTGCGTCGAAGCGCTTCGCTACTTCATCCCAGTTAACGACGTTCCAGAATGCAGAAACGTAATCCGGACGACGGTTCTGGTAGTTCAGGTAGTATGCGTGCTCCCATACATCCAAGCCAAGGATCGGTGTTTTACCTTCCATGATCGGAGAATCCTGGTTTAGTGTATCAATCACTTCCAGGCTGCCATTATTGACTACAAGCCATGCCCAGCCTGAACCGAAGCGGCCGGTTGCTGTCGTTTCGAATTTTTCTTTGAATTGATCAAAGCCTCCGAAAGTATCGTTGATCTGAGTAGCCAGATCCCCTGTCGGCTCACCGCCGCCGTTTGGAGACATGATTGTCCAGAAAAGGCTGTGGTTGGCATGGCCGCCACCGTTACGGCGCACAGCTGTGCGGATATCTTCCGGTACTGCTGAAAGATTGTTGGATAGAAGCTCTTCCAATGACTTGTCCTGAAGATCTGCATGTCCTTCAAGTGCATTGTTCAGCTTTGTTACATATCCGTTGTGGTGCTTCGTATGGTGGATGTTCATTGTTTCCTTATCGATCGTTGGTTCCAATGCATCGTATGCGTAAGGTAGTTCTGGTAGTTCAAATTTAGCCATAATGTAACTCCTCCTTTAAAATAGTATGTAAAACAAGAAGCTTCCGCCTCTCATTTCACATTATCAAACAGGTTTGTCGGTTGCAACTGATTTGCATGACAAAGAGATGGAATCTCTTCCGGTATTATAAATTCCCTTATGTACAGGTCTTAAACATAAAAAAAACAAGCACATCGCTTGTTCATTCAAAAGTGGCTCGGGACGGAATCGAACCGCCGACACACGGATTTTCAGTCCGTTGCTCTACCGACTGAGCTACCGAGCCAGGTAATATGATGTTTTCCGAATGGTTTTCCATTGGAAAAAGATGGCGGAGGAGGAGGGATTCGAACCCCCGCGGGGCGTAAACCCCCTGGCGGTTTTCAAGACCGCTCCCTTCAGCCGGACTTGGGTACTCCTCCGGAATCTATATATGGTGGACCCTGCAGGACTCGAACCTGCGACCGATCGGTTATGAGCCGATAGCTCTAACCAGCTGAGCTAAGGGTCCACATGGGGCGGTTGATGGGAATCGAACCCACGAATGCCGGAACCACAATCCGGTGCGTTAACCACTTCGCCACAACCGCCATGTTTATAGATGTCATATGTATGGTGGCGGTGGAGGGAATCGAACCCACGACCTCACGGGTATGAACCGTACGCTCTAGCCAGCTGAGCTACACCGCCGTATTCGCTTTGTAAGCGACTTAATAAATGTAACATTTATGAGATGTGATGTCAACATCTTTTTTCGCTCCGTTTTCAGCGACAAAAATAATATACCATGCTTTTACGGACGCATCAAGGTTTTTTTATAAAAAAAGGTGAAAGCTCCAAGAGCTTTCACCTTGTCCATTACAGACTCTCTTTTTCTCCCAGTACTTCTTCTGCGATATTCACAGCGTGGTCTCCAATTCGTTCGAGATTACTGATCATATCTACAAATACGATACCAGCCTGTCCTGTACATACCCCTTCATTCAAGCGGATGATGTGCTTCTTACGATAGCTTCGTTCCATCCGGTCCAGTTCATTTTCCTTCTGGACAACGGCGAGTGCTTCCTCGCGGCTCATGCTTTCAAGGGATTTAGTTGCCTGCTTCACGGTCATCAACGTTAAATCAAACATCGTGTTCAAATCGTCGACGGCTTGAGCAGTCAGATTTACTTTGTTGGAATTTTTATAATCGATGAGCTCGATGATATTTTCAAAGTGGTCTCCGATGCGTTCCAGGTCACGGACCGAATCCATCAATGCAGAGTGTTTTCTACTTTCTTCATCCGTCAGGGATGCTTGAGAAAGATCAACCAGGTAATCCGTGATTTTCCGATCAAGGTTATTCAGAGCGTCTTCAATCTGCATCGCAATCTCTGAGTGTTTCTGCTGTTTGTTATTCAAATACAGACTTGTTTCTTCCAACCCTTTATAGGCATATTCACCCATGCGGACCACTTCTTCCTTCGCTTGATCAAGCGCAAGAGAAGGAGACTGTTCGATAAAGATCGGATCAAGATGCTGCGGTTTGAACTCGATCAGTGAATCATTCCCAGGTACAAGCTTGATTACAATCCACGCCAGAACAGCAATGAATGGGAACTGGACCACTGTGTTGGCAATGTTGAAGGATCCGTGCGCAAAGGCGATGGTCATTTCAGGTCCAAGGTTCAGATAGTCCTGGAGCCACTCCACGTATAAGGTGAAAGGCTTTAATAAAATGAGGAAAACGGTAGCACCCAGCACGTTGAAAATAACGTGCACAAAGGCAGCGCGCTTCGCTCCTACACTGGCTCCGATAGCTGCAATGACAGCAGTAATGGTTGTCCCAATGTTATCACCGAAAAGAACCGGAAGAGAGGCTTGAATATCAACCAGGCCTTCCCCGAACAGCCCTTGAAGAATACCAATCGTAGCACTGGAACTCTGCACGATCACTGTAAACAGTGTCCCGATGACAACACCCAGAACAGGGTTCTCACTCATACTTAATGTCAGTTCCCTGAAGGCTTCAAGGGAGCGGAGCGGTTTCATACCTCCACTCATTAATTCAAGACCGAAGAATAATGCACCAAGTCCAAAAACCGTCTGTCCGATATTGGATACTTTTTTGTTCTTAAAGAAGAAAATCAACAAGGCACCAAGAGCCAGTATAGGCAGTCCATATTCTTTCACATCAATACCAATTATGAATGCAGTAAAAGTCGTCCCAATATTGGCACCCATAATAACACCAATGGCTTGTCTAAAGGTCATAAATCCAGCGTTAACCAATCCAACCGTCAATACAGTTGTTGTCGAACTACTTTGAACAAGAATAGTTACTACGGCACCCGCAATAACTCCCATTAACGGATTGCTGGTAAAACGGTCTAAAAGTTCCCTCAAACGGTCTCCCGCTACTTTTTGAAGGCCGTCTCCCATAAATTTAATTCCAAACAGGAAAATACCTAGCCCGCCGATGAATTCGAATATCATCTGCTGCACATCGATTTCCATGTTTTCCACCCTTTCCTCATCCGAATTTCTGTATGTCTCTCTATAAAACACCTCATCCATTATTAACGAACCACGAATCTTTTGTAAAGATGTAATAGAAAACTTAACATTAAATTTACATTGGGGCTTTTCATATAAGGAACGTTTCTGTGAGGTATCCATGGAAAACTGCCTTCCATTCCTCTGTTCCATAACAAAAAAGGCTTCCCTCTGGAGGAGTAGAAAAAGCCTGAGTTAACCAGTTAGAGTTGTCCATTTGTCATGTCAGGGGTTACATTCCGCTTAGGTGGATGAATGCTGCCGCGGGCACGCCCTCCGCTGACTTGGTTAGGAAGGTCGCCTGCCCAAGTGGATCTTCGTCCCGTGCTGTTCCCGCAGGCATTACCACCGAACGCCCCTCGTGCCGACGTTAGGATAGATAGATGAGAGATTGTGCACGAAGCAGGATCGCAGATTCGAAAGACCGGCATGGGCTGCGCTGTTGCCGGTTGCGTGAAAAAGAAAAGGGGAAAGAACAGGCGCTGATGATGGCTGCCTGCCGGAATATGAAAAAGACTGTCCTCCATTCAGCTGAGCTGGGTGAAGGACAGTCTTTTTCGATTTAGAGAACTCCCAGGGAGCGGTGCCCCTTCCACTCCTGCGGAAGAACGAGTGGGCCGGGATCGCCGAGCGTGGGTTTTGCGAGGAAGCTCGGGCACTTGTCCGCGGAAAGGGAAGGGGCTTTCGATCCCGGCGGTAAGAAAGAAAAAAGCTTGTAAAGAAACAAGGGTTTCTCTACAAGCTGAAGGTTCCCTCCAGAGGAAACCTTTTACATGGGTATGAAGGTCCGTAATCGACCAATTTCCAGGAGCCCTTCCGTTGCGAAGTGTCCTGGTACATCGGCAAGATTTCTGCCAGAGGCACCTATTCTCAGCCTCCGAACCTCCATCGGCCGGCTGCTCTGATCCATCCTTTACAAGAGCTTAATGATGGATATGCGAACAAACGTTAATCATGAACCTTCTTAACCATAATTTTAGTCCCGTCTACAGAAGCGACCGTTACAGGCTGATCCTTATAGATCCACTGACCATTCGAGACAGCACTGTAGTCCTCTCCCTCTATCTCAATGGTTCCGGAAGGACGCATATCCGTCCGGGCAGTCCCTGTTTTCCCCAGAAGCTTCTGATACGTTTCATTCATGGAATTGTAGCCCATTTCCGATGTCATCTGATCATTCAATGCCATTTTGTTCCACATGTTTCTCCGTTTGAAAACCTTAAGGAAAACAAGCGCTGCGAAGCCCCCGGCAATGACTCCAATGACACTGTATAATCCCGCAGTCCAGGTAGGCGCACTAAAGCCCACAGCTGTAATCATCGCTGCCGCTCCTATGGTGGCCAGTGTTCCATCATTGATCAGCTTCCCATCAATGATCATAAGTGTAAGACCTAGGAAATAAACGAACATCATAATGATAAACATATCCACAGCAAGATAACTGGAGAAAAACACAGTAATAAACCCGAGTCCCAGCACAGCGAAAATGCCGCGCATGTTAACAAGCAGCTCACCGATCAGGAACATAGTTCCAAAGAATGTAATCAGCAGTGCTATCCAATCTGTTTCCAGCATAACGGTTCACCCTCTCTCCTATTACTATACGTACGAACGACAAAGGGGCTGTGTTTCAAATGATAACAATTTTCTTCCGTTTCCTCTCGTGATATACTTTTCACGTCGAGGAATCCAATCTGTTTACACAAACTTAACGTGAAATGCGGAGCTTTTGAGAGTCCTTACTTCTCATTTCCAGCCATTGCCCTTATAATGAAGATTGGAAAAACATCCTGCAACCCTTTTTTTAATTTAAAGGAGCGATATTCATGCCAATTACGCACAGAAAAGATACACGTCCCGTCAAAGTCGGGGACCTTACCATAGGTGGTTCAGATGAAGTTGTCATTCAGTCCATGACCACAACGAAAACGCACGACGTCGAGGCTACTGTAGCTGAGATTAAACGTCTGGAAGAGGCCGGATGCCAGGTCGTCCGTGTTGCCTGCCCTGATGACCGTGCCGCTGATGCCATTCCTGAAATCAAAAAACGTATCAACATTCCACTCGTTGTCGATATTCACTTCGATTATAAGAAAGCCTTGAAAGCCATTGAGGGCGGCGCGGATAAAATCCGTATCAACCCCGGAAACATTGGTAAACGTGAAAAAGTTGAAGCTGTTGTCAAAGCAGCGAAAGCAAAAGGGATTCCGATTCGTATCGGAGTAAACGCAGGTTCCCTTGAGCGTCATATCCTTGAAAAATACGGTTACCCTACGGCTGATGGAATGGTTGAGAGTGCGCTTCACCACATTAAGATTCTTGAAGACCTCGACTTCCATGACATCATTGTTTCCTTGAAGGCTTCAGACGTCAAGCTTGCCATTGAGGCCTACGAAAAGGCGGCGGCCGCTTTCAATTATCCGATCCACCTTGGTATTACAGAATCCGGAACACTTTTCGCCGGTACGGTCAAAAGTGCCGCCGGTCTTGGTGCCATTCTTAGTAAGGGAATTGGAAGTACCGTCCGCATCAGTTTAAGTGCTGATCCTGTAGAAGAAGTGAAAGTAGCCAAAGAACTACTGAAGACTTTCGGACTCGCTTCCAACGCAGCCACCCTGATTTCATGCCCGACATGCGGACGGATTGAAATCGATCTGATTTCCATTGCCAATGAAGTCGAGGAGTACATTCAGAGCATTAAAGCTCCGATTAAAGTAGCTGTCCTTGGCTGTGCGGTAAATGGGCCGGGTGAAGCCCGTGAAGCAGATATCGGCATCGCCGGTGCCCGCGGTGAAGGTCTTCTTTTCCGCCACGGGGAAATCATCCGCAAAGTGCCTGAGGATGTCATGGTCGAAGAACTTAAAAAAGAAGTAGATAAGCTTGCTGAAGAGCACTACGAGAAAGAGCGTCAAAAAAAGCTTGAACAGCAGCAATCCTAAGATAACCAAAAAGGTGGACCATGATGGTCCACCTTTTCTTATTTACAGGAAGTTTATGAACGGAGCGAAGAAGAGAGAAAAAGCAATGGAAACAACACTGATGATGATCGCCATGTTTCCAAGTGTGTCGGCTCCTCTTCTCTTTCCGACAATTCCAAGGATAATCCCTGCGGCACCTAGAATGAGTGGAGCAAAGAAAAAGGAAAGGATAGCGGCTGATAATCCCAGCCAGGCCATTCCTACTTGTACATCTTCCTCCATTGTCGTTTCCTGCTCCCCATTATTCATCGGTTCGTCAATGGGACCGATAGCTGCCTCCTGGGCAAATTCCTCTTCATAACTGTCCCCATAAACAGGCTGATAAGGACCGCGGCCGTGATCATCCACGGATTCCACCTTGTCGTACCCGGCTTCTTTTCTTAAATCACTGTCCTGAATTTCGTCAAATGCCTCTTCCAGCACCTGCTCCCTCGTTGGTTCTTCTTCATGAACCTCTTCCCGGGCATCCCCGTAATGGGGCGCATTTTCTGTTTGATTCTCAACAGTTTCTTTTGGATCGTACATGCGAATTCCCTCACTTTCTGTATGGAGAATCACCTTTATTATGTGACGTTTTATATATTTTAATGAAGGGATTTGATGGCAGAAAAAAAACCGGATGACGGATCATCCGGTTCCTCGATTATTCAGCTGAAGCCAGAGTCGTATGAGCTTCGGCGCTTTCCTGAATTTCCACCGCATACCAGCTCTCTGCATGACCATGTTCCTCTTTATACTGTTCAAGACCTGACATTCCCCGGTGATAAGCGGTTAATGCTTCATCCCAATTTTGATAACGGTTGTTTAAATAATCCAGATAAACGAATGATAACTGCATGGAGTAATAAGGATCAAACAACAGCTCCTCTTCATAGGGAAGTCCGGCCATATCCGCAATCCACGGAGCCGTATTTTTCATGAACTGGGACATGCCGTAGGCACGTCCATATTCTGTTTCAGGTCCTACAAGTTCAGGATCAAATGTCCCTCCTGTTTCCACCTTTAACAGCTCATAAACGAGATAGGGGTCCAGATCGTAGCGCTTGGCCTCTTTCACTAAATACATCGCCCACGCCTTTTTAAAGGCTCCATCACTTTCCTGTACAAGGATATCGGCCTGATCTTCAATCCCCGGCCATGTCAAAAAACCATTTTTTCGTTTATTCTCTGAAGACTGGTCTTTTAAATAGGCGTTGACCGAAGCGAGCTTTTCCTTTTCCCCCTCCATTTCCTCCTGGCTCTCTTTCAGTGATTTATTTACATCCGCCATTGCCTGCTGTTCATTTTGATGCCATTGATGATAAGTAATGAAGACAAGACTGATTAACAGCATGGCAAGGACCGTTCGCAGAATAGATTGCTGCTCATTCATTCTGTTCACTCCTCTCCTGACTCTTTGCTGTACAAGAGCCAATGCGCCATATTACGCGAATGGGTGTTTGATTGCAATTCATCTACTCATACGTGAAATTATTTTCAATACACACATCATTCCCACGATTCATATGGTGTATGAAACAGTGGGAAAGGGTGATCACGTGATGAAGAAGATGGCCCAACAATTCATTACCCAGAAATTGAAGCAGTTAACCGTTAAAGAACTGCTTCAATACAGCAGGAAGTATCAGATTCCAATCACAGAAGAAGAAGCACAGGCCATTATTAAAGCGTTAAGAAAGAATAAGGAAAACCCTTTTGAGAAAGACGGGCGGAAGAGAATGTTGAAGAAGCTTGCAGGGCTGACCTCTGTAGACACAGCGCGGTCAGTAAATAAACTGCTTCATAAGCTGGCCAAAGAATACGGAGTCGAGGAATGGCTGAAATAAAAAAGGCGGAAGGTTCAGCACCTCCGCCTTTTTCCTTATGCCTGATTAAGAATTTTTTCTTTAAGGTCCGGATCAAACGTTCCTTGTTTAACCATATCGATTTCAAAACGGTATGGAGGTTTTTTGTTCTTTTTATCTTCCCCGACGTATGGAGTTTCCAATATCTTCGGAAGATCCTTCAGCTGTGGGTGATGAATGACTTTATGGAGCGCATCGAAACCGATGTGGCCAAACCCGATGTTTTCATGACGGTCCTTCGCCGCTCCCTGAATATTTTTACTATCATTGACGTGGATGACTTTCAAACGGTCCAACCCGACAATCTTATCAAATTCGTTCAGGACACCATCAAAATCCTCCACAACATTATAACCAGCGTCATGAATATGACATGTATCCATACATACCGACAACTTTTCGTTCATGGTTACGCCATCAATGATCTGTGCGAGCTCTTCAAAGCTTCTTCCAATTTCAGAGCCTTTGCCCGCCATTGTTTCCAGGGCAATCTGCACATCCTGATCCTTATGAAGCACTTCATTCAGTCCTTCAATAATTTTCGGAAGACCTTTATCCACTCCCTGACCTACGTGGGAGCCCGGATGCAGGACGATCTGCTTTGCTCCCAGCGCCTCTGTGCGCTCGATTTCACTGCGCAGGAAATCGACACCGAGCTGGAAGGTTTCCGGCTTGGTTGTATTGCCTACATTGATGATATAAGGCGCATGGACTACGATATCTTCAATCCCGCTGGCTTTCATATGTTCACGGCCCGCTTCAATATTCAGTTCTTCTATTGGACGGCGGCGCGTGTTTTGAGGAGCGCCTGTATAGATCATAAATGTTCCGGAGCCGTAGGAAGCTGCTTCTTCACTCGCGCCTAAAAGCATTTTCTTCCCTTTCATTGATACGTGTGAACCAATTTTTACCATGACCATCTCGACCCTTTCTTATTTCTTTTTAAACCGATTCTGCTTCAATCTGCGTTTATTTTGTTCCGCCTGTTTTTTCATCTTTTTCTTATAGCCCGGTTTTACTTTCTTCGGACGACGGACGAGTTGTTTAGCCTGCTTATCCAGATTCGTTTCCTTCTTTTCACGAATCTGACGCTCATTATAGGCATTTACTTCTCTCCATTCCCCTTGTTTCACTTCGTAAAATTGGAAAGATAAACCTTTCTTTTCCAGTTTTTGAATCAAAGGGAGATCCTTTTCCTGATAAAGGTTGATTGCTGTACCTTCAAGACCGGCCCTTGCTGTACGGCCGACGCGGTGAATATAAAACTCCTCTTCCTTCGGCATCTGAGCATTGATCACATGGCTCACACCCTGGATATCAATACCGCGTGCAGCCAAGTCAGTAGCTACAATGTATTGATAACGGAGGTTTTGGATTTCCTTCAGTACTCTTTTTCTTTCCCGGGGGGACAAACCTCCGTGAAGGACTCCAACTTCCAGCCCGCGGCTTATCAAATCATCCGCAAGCTCGTCCGCAAGCCCTTTCCCATTTGTGAAAATGATGGCCAGATAAGGCTGAATCGCCTTCGTAATGTCCATGATGACTTCCCCCGGCTGTTTATGGCGGAGAGGAATCAGTCGATGCTCCATCGTTTCCGGTGAAGGCTTATCGTCTTCAATTTCAATATGAGTCGGATTGGTTAAATATTTTTTCAGGAATGGCTGCAGCCTTTCAGGGATGGTTGCAGAGAAAACAAGCATCTGGACATCTTCAGCCATCCGCACAAGAATCTGATCGACTTCTTCGATAAAGCCAAGGTCGAGCATCAAGTCGGCTTCGTCTAAAACAAAGGACTTCGCTTGGTAAAGATCCACCGCCTCCTCTTTCACCATATCAAGGATACGCCCTGGTGTTCCTACGATGATTTGAGGAGGATTGGAAGACAACTTCTCCACCATCTTCTGTTTATCCGTTCCACCAATCAACAGTTTGGACCGCCATACCTCCTGTTTTCCTGCGTGTTTAACCGCCTTTTTCACTTCTTCGTGAATCTGAATAGCCAGTTCCCGTGTGGGTGCTGTAATGACAAACTGTACGGCATCGGCGTTCTCATCCATCCGGCTGAATAAAGCCAGCAGGTAGGCATGTGTCTTGCCGGATCCAGTATGGGATTGTCCGATCAAGCTTTCCCCTCTTAATGCCGGTGGCAGAACCTGCTGCTGGATTGGTGTGGGCTGCTTGAAGCCCAGTCCTTCTACAATTCTGCTCACTGTAGAGGAAATTGCGTATTGTTCAAAAGTATGCTTACTCATGTCCGTTCTCCTTTAATGTAAAATGTTCCTTCCCTATTATAATAGAGTGTGCCTTAAATTGCACGATAACGTTGTCTGACCACCGCTTTCTTTGTCAACTTACGCTTTACCCTTTATAATGAAGATGGTATCTTATAAGATGTTCGATTGGATAAAGAGGAGGACGTTAATCAATGGAAGTTATTAAAATCGCCCCTCGCGGTTATTGTTACGGAGTGGTAGATGCCATGGTCATCGCACGAAATGCTTCAAAAGACCAGAATCTGCCGCGCCCGATTTATATATTAGGTATGATTGTCCATAATTCCCACGTAACCGAGGCCTTTAAAGAGGAAGGTATTATCACTGTTGATGGTAAAAACCGCAGCGATATGCTGGAAGGTATTCACGAAGGAACGGTGATCTTCACTGCGCACGGCGTTTCCCCACAGGTGAAGGACCGGGCCCGTGACAAAGGCCTGACTGTTCTTGACGCCACATGCCCGGATGTTACCAACACCCACAACTTGATCCGCAGCAAAGTCGCGGAAGGATTCGAAGTCATTTACGTGGGTAAAAAAGGACACCCTGAGCCGGAAGGTGCCATGGGGGTTGCTCCCGGCAAAGTCCACCTCGTACAGACGGAGGAAGACGTGGAAAACCTTGAGCTGGACCATGATAAACTGATGATCACCAACCAGACGACGATGAGTCAATGGGATGTGTATGATGTCATGGAAAAAGCCAGGGAGAAGTTCCCACAGCTTGAGAAACAGCAGGAGATCTGTATGGCCACACAAGTGCGTCAGGAGGCTGTTGCAGAACAGGCAGGGCAGGCCGACTTGACACTCGTAGTCGGTGATCCTATGAGTAATAATTCCAACAGACTTGCCCAGGTATCCAAGGAAAAGGCTGGAACCACCGCCTACCGGATTGCCGATGTCACAGAAATTGACCTGGATTGGCTTGAAGATGTCCATACAGTAGCGGTAACAGCAGGAGCTTCAACTCCAACACCGATTACAAAAGAAGTGATTAAATTCATCGAGCAGTTTGATCACGAGGACGAATCTACATGGATTCGTGAATCCAAAGTCGAACAGAAGAAAATTCTCCCTCCAGTAAGAGCCCGTAAAAAAGTGAAACGATAATAAAAAGGATGAAAGCGTTCCGCTTTCATCCTTTTTTTACTGGATTGCAAAAGGTTCTGTATCTACTTCAGAAAGAAGGACCTTCAATGCTCCATTCTCATTGCAGTGTTCCTCCAGATACTGCTGCACTTTTGCACAGACAACCTTCTCTACATGGTGCCCGGGATCAATGACATTCAGGCCCATCTCCACGGCATCCTGAGTCATATGGAAGGTCATATCTCCTGTTACATATACATCAGCGCCGCTTCTCTTTGCCTTATGAATATATTTTTCCCCACTACCTCCGAGAAGGGCAACGGTTTTAATCGTCTTTTCCATGTTTCCTGCCACGCGTACATGAGAGACATGAAAACGTTCCTTCACCTTGTCGGCAAAGTCCTTAAGGGAGACCGGCTCTTCCAGTTGTCCTACCCTGCCAATGCCAAACGTCCGGCCTTCATTAAGAAGAGGATAAAGATCGTAAGCCGCCTCTTCATAAGGATGGGCGTTTGCCATTGCCTGAAGAACCTCAGACAGTTTCTCCTGCGGGACAATGGTTTCCAGACGCTTTTCCCGCACCTGCTCCAACCGGCCCTGTTCCCCGATAAAGGGATTCGTACCCTCTTGAGGTTTAAACGTTCCCTCACCCGAAACCTGATAGGTACAGTGGCTGTAATCACCGATAAAGCCTGCACCTGCTCCACTCACGGCGTCCCTTACCATTTCCAGATGGGAATCCGGGACGAACACGGCCAGTTTAACCAGCTTCTTTGTTTCAGTCGGAATAAGCGGACGACGGTCTTTAACTTCAAGTAGATCTGCCATCACGTCATTCACTCCGCCTTCGGCAACATCCAGATTCGTATGCGCTGCATAAACCGTGATATCATGTTTGATCAGCTTCTGCACGACCCGGCCTTTTGGCGTATCCACATTGATTTGATGGAGATTCACAAATAACAAAGGATGGTGAGCTATAATAAGGTCCACCTTTTTTTCAACGGCCTCATCTACGACACTTTCCACAACGTCCAGCGTCACCATTACATTTTCCACGGGCTTGTTCAGACTGCCGACCTGAAGACCTACGTTGTCCCAGTCATAAGCAAAGCTTTTCGGCGCCCACTTTTCAAACGTTTTGATGATCTGTCCGGCTGTCACTTTCGTCATTCTGATAAAACCTCCTCCAGCCATTTGATTTCCTTTTGAAGCAGTTCCACTTTTTCTGTATCTACTGTAGATGCTTTTTGCATTTGATCAAGAATATAGGTTTTCTTCGCCATTTCCTCCTGCCACTTCCTGAGGAAGGCCTGAGACTTTTCCTTCATAAGATAAGGTCCGAGCCAAAGCTCCTTTTCCCTGTTGACAGGATCATAAGCACCGGCCGGATCCCCTTTTTCCGCAACGAGTATTTCGTATATGTGACCGCCCTCCTCCATGATCTGTTCATCAACGAGGTTGTATCCATGGCTGTAAAACCACTGACGGATGGACCGCGCGTCAATGTTCGGCTGTGCGATGATGCGGTTGACCGCGGTCAGCTTATCCTCCCCCCTGGCAAGGATATCCCGGATTAACGGACCTCCCATGCCAGCAATGGTCACCTGCTCTACTTCTCCAGGCTGGACGACGTCGAGACCATCTCCCAGTCTGACATGGATTCTGGACTCCAGGTTATGGGATTTCACTTCATCCATTGCACTGTCATAAGGACCTTGATTGACCTCACCGGCGACGGCTTCTGCCTGCGGGTCTTTTAAGCAGACATAACAAGGCAGATAGGCATGGTCAGATCCTATATCCGCAAACCGTGCTCCAGCAGGCAGGTATTCCGCTACCTTTGCCAGACGCCCGGATAGTTGGTGTACATTCATAAATCATCGTTCCTCTCATAAAGAAAAGCTTTCTGACAGCACAGAAAGCTTCTCACGTACTTCTTATTTTTTCTCAGCGAGCCATTCTGCCAGCTGAGCCGCCTGCTCACCTGTATAAAGGCCTGGTGGCATTTGCGATCCTTTACCATTGATGATAATGTCCTGAATCTCTTCTGCTGAATAACGGGATCCGACTTCCTGGAGGTTCGGACCAGCGCCTCCACTCAAGTCGCCCCCATGGCAGCTGGAACACTTGTTCTGGTACATTTCTTCCGGATCAGCGGATGCAGTTTCTTCCGTCTGTTCTCCACCGCCTTCTTCCTCGCTCTCAATCGCTTCACGTTGGTTGATACCGGCAGAAGAAACAATGATCATGGCTACGATCCCCAGTACAGCGATAATTGCAAATGGGATCACAGGGTTCTTTCTCATGAATGGCAACCTCCTTATGTATTCCCTATATGAATTTTTCGCGTCTATTCGACTATTTTTATTTTATATGAAAACCGTTACTTATTAAAGGCTAAACCATCGAAAACTTATAAAACAATGAAAAAGATCCATAAAATGACAGCGGTTACGCCGCTCCACAATAAAAAACGGATGTTCATCAACCATCCAAGGAAGATCCACAGAAAAAAATGAAACAACATGGTCAGGTGGATGGCCCGGACGGAAGCTGTCCAGTGATCGAGCAAAAAGATGGACGCGGAAAAAATGATCAACAGACCATTCACAAAAGGGATCAAATACCAGTCCGTTCGTTTATAGTGTAACCATCCACTCATAAACCATACCAGTCCTACAAAAAACGACAAAAGCCCTGTTTGCATTATGAATCCCATTTCAGTAAAATAAATGACAAGTAATGTAAGGGGTATCATAAACAGGCTGAGCAGAACAAAGACCGGGACCAGCGGCTGTACAGACCGTACTGGAGCAGGACCGGGTTTTTCTTCCTCGCCTTTAGTATACAATGCCAGCAGAAAGTCACAGTATTCCGAGGGAAGAAGACGGTTTTCTTTCCAGTATTGAATCTCATGTATGATGGTTTTCGTACGCTCTTCCTGCATACTGTCCTCCCAAAAACAGAAGAACTCAGGATCCTCCTACATAGGCGTTGTAAAAGAACCCTGAGTTGATAACTGTTTTATTCCATAAAGTCTTTAAGGCGCTTGCTCCGGCTTGGGTGTCTCAGCTTACGAAGGGCTTTCGCTTCAATCTGACGGATCCGTTCCCGGGTTACTCCAAACACTTTTCCTACCTCTTCCAGCGTTCTCGTGCGTCCGTCATCAAGACCGAAACGCAGACGCAGAACGTTCTCTTCTCTATCTGTCAGCGTATCAAGAACATCTTCAAGCTGCTCCTTCAATAACTCATAAGCGGCATGGTCAGATGGAGAGGTTGCTTCCTGGTCCTCAATGAAATCACCAAGATGGGAATCGTCCTCTTCACCAATCGGCGTTTCCAATGATACAGGCTCCTGGGCAATCTTAAGGATTTCACGGACTTTATCAGGTGTAAGATCCATATCCTGAGCAATTTCCTCCGGAGTCGGTTCGCGTCCGAGATCCTGAAGGAGCTGACGCTGTACCCGGATCAGTTTGTTAATGGTTTCCACCATGTGGACGGGAATACGAATGGTACGTGCCTGGTCGGCAATGGCACGGGTAATCGCCTGTCTGATCCACCACGTAGCATAGGTACTGAATTTATATCCCTTACGGTAATCGAATTTTTCCACGGCTTTAATCAGACCCATGTTTCCTTCCTGAATAAGGTCAAGGAAAAGCATGCCGCGTCCGACGTAACGCTTGGCAATACTTACAACAAGACGAAGGTTGGCTTCTGCCAAATCCCTTTTTGCTTCTTCGTCCCCATTTTCAATACGCTGGGCAAGACTGATTTCGTCTTTGGCTGATAACAGATTGACGCGTCCGATTTCTTTCAGATACATACGGACCGGGTCATTGATTTTAACACCAGGAGGCACGCTTAAGTCATTAAGGTCGAATTCCTCTTCCTTATCAAGCTGCTTTATACTCGGGTCTGAATCCGAATCACCGATGACTTCCACTCCCTGCTCGTTCAGATGCTCATAAAATTCATCCATCTGATCAGAGTCAAGTTCAAAGCTGGATAATTTCTCGGCCACCTCTTCATATGCAAGGATCCCTCGTTTTTTCCCTAACTCTACGACCTGCTCCTTGGCCTGCTCCAGGGTCAATTCCGTCTGATTTTCAGTTTCTTTAGAACGTGATGGCTGTTGTTTCTTCTCTGCCATAAGTCCCCCTCCTTCCAACAATCTATCCAAACTCTACCTGATTACGCTTTTAATTCTTTTTTCCGCTTTATAATCTCCATCGCAATTTCCGCTGCCTTGATCGGCTCATTCTGCTGTTCGGCCCGTTTCAACTCGGATTCCAGGCTCTTGATATCCGTTCGATCCCAGCTTTCCAATCGAATCCGTTCAATATAATCATGGATTTCCTGATCGGATACTTCCTCACTGACGGGGGCCATAGCGAGCTCGATCACGAGGTTTTTGATGGACATATCTTCAATCATTTCAACGAACTGACTGATATCTGATTCATTGCCGTCTTCATAATATGCGTAAAGATGGGTGACAATGACCTGATGATCTTCTATGTTAAAAGCCCCTCCTATTTCCTCCTGAACTTTATCAGCAATATAGGGATCTTTCAACATATATGCAATCAGCTTTCTTTCTGCATTATGAAAGGCAGGAAGAAGCTTGTTCTGAACCGATGTTTCCCTCTTAGGGTTAGTATATCGGTTCCTCGGCTCATTATCCTTCACACCCTGACGACTTCTTATCTGACTGATTTCCTCTTTTAAGGTTTCCAGGGATAATTGAAATTCAGACGACAGTTCATTCAAGTAATGCTCCCTCTCGACGGCACGGTCAAGAGTGGCAATCTCCTGTAGTACTTTTTCGATATAAGCGATCCGATCTCCTTCCACCTGCAGGTTATAATCCCTGCGGAGATAACTCATCATGAAGGAAATGTACGTATCACTCGTATCAAGCACTTCTTTTTTGAAGCGGCCGCCACCGTGCCGGCGGATGAAATCATCCGGATCGAGACCGTCAGGGACGCGGGCGACAAACGTCTGACAACCAATACTCTTTGTGAGCTTGGCAGCCTTGACTGCCGCTTCGATGCCGGCCCGGTCACCGTCATAGCAGACGATGATCTGATCCGCATACTTTTTTAATAAATTGGCCTGTGTGCTGGAAAGCGATGTCCCCATCGTCCCTACTGCATAAGGGATTCCCGATTGGGCAGCGGATATAACATCCCCGAACCCTTCAAATAGAACGACGGTTTTTTCCTTCCGTATAGAAGACCGGGCAAGATCAAAGTTGTAAAGCAGCCGTCCTTTATGGAACAGATCCGTTTCCGGACTGTTCAAATATTTCGGCTCCTGATCTCCAAGCGATCTCCCAGCAAAAGCAACCGTCTTTCCAAGGTGGTTACGAAGCGGAAACATGACTCTTCCGCGAAAGCGGTCGGCATAATTCCCCTGATCATTCACACTTAAAAGACCGGCTTTGACCATCGCCTGCGGATGAAAACCTTTTTTCTCAAGAAAGGTAACGACAAATTCCTTATCATCCGGTGAATATCCGAGCTGATATTTCTGGATGGTTTCTTCTGTGAAACCTCGTTCCAATAGATATTCATAGGCTTTGCGGCCATCCTTGGAATTCTTTAACAAATGATGGTATAATTTTGTCAGCCACTGGTGAGCCTCAAGCATCGCCTGGGATTCCTGATTATCCGCCCCGGTGTGGTTTTCCTCTGCAAATTGATCTGGAATTTCCACACCTGTGCGTTCAGAAAGCTGCCTGAGCGCCTGTACAAAACTGTACCCTTCCATTTCCATAAGGAAGGTGTAGACATTCCCTCCCTTTCCACAACCAAAACAATGGAAAATCTGTTTATCTTGCGAAACGGAAAAAGAAGGAGTGTTTTCCCCGTGGAATGGACATAGACCAAAATGGTTTCTACCCTGCTTTTTTAAGTCAACATAATCACCGATCACTTCCACAATGTCGGTCGATTTCCGAATTTCATCTACTTTTTCTTCTGGAATGTGTCCAGCCATATGATCACCATACTACTCAATTATTCTCTTCCAAAGGCTAAATTCCTTCATATTCAGACAACAAATATTGGAAAGTTTTCCGGAACTCTTCTCTATGCTTGTCCGTAAAGGCGGAAGGACCCTTCCATTTACGCTTCTGCTTCATCGTCTGCTGCCGGATAAACTTCTGGTTCATAATATGATCGGCATCGGATTCCTTTATCAGTTTTCCTCGAGGTGTCATCACATAAACCCCTTTAGAGGTCAGAAGAACAGCCAGCGACAAGTCCTGTGTAATGACTACATCCCTCCTGGCAGCTGCATTCAAAATGTAAAGGTCTACAGACTGGGACCCATCATCCACGAAGGTCCAGGACCCCCTCGACTTCTCTGTACTGAAATGATTAACCGTAGCAATGAATCTGGCTGTGACGCCGCAGTCCGCGCTCAGTTCCTCAATTTCCTTTTGAACAGGACAGCTGTCTGCGTCCACCCAGACCGTTCGATGTAAATTTGGCATAGTATCAATATTTCTACAGCAAGCGGTAGAATCCTCCTAAAATGCTAATGTTTTATTTTTCTGAAAAGTAGACAATGCAGGAAAGGAATAAAGAACCTGCAGGTATAAAACCGGACCTGTCAGGATTTTTCCACAAAAAAATATTATAATACATTTCTCCTGTGAATGCTATGTCTAATTTTACCTAATTTCATTCTTCCCAACAAAAGCCGCGCTTAATCAAAGCGCGACTTTTTGAGACCCTGCATTATTCCTGAGCATCTTTCCTCAGTTTATTCAAAATGATATTAGCCGTTTCTTCAACAGCCTTATTGGAAACATCGATTACCGGACAGTCGATTTTATCGACAATTCGATTGAAATGCTCCAACTCCTGGCTGATACGCTCCAGATTCGCATAAGTCGCCTGATCCCCAAGCCCCAGGGATTTCAATCGTTCCTTGCGGATATCATTCAGCTTCTCTGCACTGATTTTCAACCCGATGCATTTCTCCGGATCCACCCGGAAAAGTTCAGAGGGGGGCTGGACCTCCGGTACGATTGGGACGTTGGCCACCTTCAGCCTCTTATGGGCAAGGTACTGTGACAATGGTGTTTTGGATGTACGTGATACACCGATCAACACAATGTCTGCTTTGGCAATGCCTCTTGGATCACGGCCGTCATCATACCGGACAGCAAATTCGATCGCCTCCACCCGCTTGAAATAATCTTCATCAAGCTTATGAACAAGACCGGGTTCAAGCCGCGGCTGAATCTTCAAGTGGCTTTCCATTGCTTCCATCATCGGACCCATAATGTCTACACACCGGACCCCATGTTTTTCAGCTTCCTGTTTGAGGTGCGTCCTGTATTCAGGAACGACAAGTGTAAAGCCGATCATCGCATCATGCTCTTTCGCTTGAAGGACAGCTTCGTTAATGGTCCCTTTATCTTCTACATACGGGATGCGCTGAAGGTCAAAAGGTCCGTCATCAAACTGGCTTAAACAGGCTTTCGTAACCAGCTCAGCGGTCTCCCCTACGGAATCGGATAGTACATAAATTAATGGTTTCTCCATACTGCCCCTCCTAATCCTGGCTCAAATATGCTGATCGCGTGCAAGTTCTACAAGGGCTTTCGTTATGTTCGTTTTCGTTAAACGCCCAACGACTTCAAGCCCGTCTTCTACTGGGTTCACGACCGGCAGACCATCGATCTGTTTTTCTATTAACTTCTGGGCGGCGTCCAAGAGAAGATCTTCAGGCTCACATATCGTAATATTCGGCATACGCGTCATAATCATATGAACCGGGACAGACGTTAAATCCTTCGATCCGATGCTTGTCCTGAGCAAGTCCTTCCTGGACAGGACGCCGACAAGGTGGGATTTATTGTTGGTGACAAACAATGTTCCGACATCCTCAAGAAACATCGCGCAAATCGCATCGTAGGCCGATACGTCTTCCTCAACAACAACAGGGAGGGACTGGTATTCCCACACTTTGAACTTTTTCAGCTTTTCTGTAAAAAGTTCAGAACCTGTTTTCCCCGTGAAAAAATACCCTACACGGGGCCGTGCATCCAGATATCCCGCCATCGTTAATATAGCGAGATCGGGACGCAGGGTTGCCCGTGTCAATTCCAGTCTTTCTGCGATGTTCTCTCCGGTAATCGGTCCATTATCCTTCACAATTTGAATAATCTGCTCCTGCCGGTTTGATAATTCCAAGTTCTCACCACCCTGAACACTAAATGTGACATACTATTCTTCATTATACCTCATTTTGATAAATCGGTAAAAGAAGGGTGCTTAGAACTGCTGTTTCCACTCGATTTGTGTCAAGTCCGCATACTGATAAATGTCTTCAGAAATCTGCTTCAGCAGACCTAGACGATTGTTTCTGACTTTTTCATCCTCCGCCATGACCATAACGGCGTCAAAGAAGGCGTGAATGGAATCCGCCAGTTCCGACAGGGTTTCCAGGGCTTCTTCTACTCGGCCTTCAGACATCTGACGGCTGTAAGTTTCATGGACCGTTTGGAAAACATCGTAAAGCTGCTGCTCTTCTTTGTTCTCAAACAGCTCTGGGCGCACCGTTTCTTCGTCGGCTTTCTTCGCTAGATTCAATACACGGCCGAGCGCTTCCTGCACAGGTTTGAAAGAAGGTTCATTCCGTTTTTCAACCAGCAGTTCCGCCTTTCTTCCTGCAACAGGGAAGTAACCGATTCCCTGGGCGAGAACAGCTTCCACCACATCTGGATCCACTTGTTTTTCACGGAGCAGATAGGCCGCACGGACACGGAAAAATTCATGAAGATCTTTGTGAACCTCTTCTTCTGATCTCGTCGGAAGTTCAAGCTCTACATAGAACTGATGAACAAGGTCGATCAGTTTCTCAACAGAGACAGACCAGCCACGGCTGTTCAACGTCTGAAGAATGCCGAGCGCCTGTCTTCTTAAACCGTAAGGGTCCTGGGAACCTGTTGGGACATTTCCGATCGACACGCTGCCGACTATGGTATCGAGTTTATCCGCAATGCTTACAATGGAACCTATGGTGGAGGCGGGTACTTCACCATTGGCTTGACGAGGCATATAGTGCTCATTAATGGCTGCAGCCACTTCCTCATCTTCACCAAACAGGCGGGCATACTTCTCCCCCATCACTCCCTGAAGCTCGGTAAATTCATCGACCATCTGTGTGACAAGGTCAAATTTACAGATTTCAGCGGCGCGCTTAGCTTTCCGGCTTTCTTCTTCACTCAGACCAAGCCATTCGCCCAGCTTACCTGTAATCGCTGTTATACGCTGCACCTTATCCGCAAGTGTCCCCAGTTCCTCTTGATAAACCATACGGGAAAGCTTCTCCATTTTCTCATCAATGCTTCCTTTTTGGTCTTCCTCATAAAAGAACTGTGCATCTTTCAGGCGCGCTTTCAGTACCTTCTCATTTCCACGGGCGACATTGTCTATGTTCTGGTCATCTCCATTGCGCACCCCAACGAAATACGGAAGCAGTTCATTCTCATTGGAACGTACCGGGAAGTAGCGCTGATGCTCTTTCATTGATGTGATCAAGGCTTCCTCAGGCACCTCCAGAAATTCTTCAGAAAAGGCTCCGCTGAACACGGTTGGATATTCCACCAGCTGGGTCACTTCTTCGAGAAGGTCCTCATCCATCATCAGCTTCCAGTTCTGCTTCTCCTCGAGCTGTTTTAGCTGGCTTATAATTCGATCCTCACGTTTTTTCACCGAGGCCATGACATATTGTTCGGAAAGTGTCTGTTCGTATTGATCGGCATTTGGTATGGACGTTTGCGAACCAAGGAAACGATGGCCGAATGTCAGACGGTCTGTCTGAACGTTCTCAATCTGGAAAGGAATGATCTGCTCACCGAATAAAGCCACCATCCAGCGGATCGGACGGGCAAAACGGAGATCGCGGGACCCCCAGCGCATATTCTTCGGAAAGTTCAGAGAAAGGAAAACATCTCCAAATTTCTCAAGAAGGGCAGCGGTTTCCTTTCCTTCAATGAATTTACGGACGTGCACGTATTCTGTACCTTTGATTTCCTTGAAGTATATATCATCCACATCTCTGCCTTGTCCTTTAGTAAAACCGATGGCAGCTTTCGACCAGTTCCCTTCGTCATCAAGGGCGATCTTTTTAGCAGGCCCCTTCGCCTCTTCTTCTATATCCGGCTGCTTATCAGCGACTTCTGTAATTTGAACAGCCAGTCTTCTTGGTGTGGCGAAGCCATGGATGTCACCGAAAGGAATCCGATGATCTGTCAGCCATTTTTCTGTTTTATCTTGTAACTGGGCAAGAGCGTCATTAATAAAACGGGCAGGAAGTTCTTCCAGGCCGAGCTCAAATAATACTGTCTTACTCATCTGCTCCACCTTCTTTCTTCAACATTGGGAAGCCGAGGCGTTCCCTTTCTTCGACGTACGTTTTCGCAATTTTACGGGCCAGGTTACGGACGCGGGAAATGTAACCCGTTCGTTCAGTTACACTGATGACCCCTTTTGCGTCCAGCAGGTTGAACGTATGCGAACACTTCAGCACATAATCATACGCCGGGAACACGAGTCCCTGCTCCATGATGCGTTCAGCTTCCTTTTCATAAGTCGTAAACAAATCGAACAGCATCTTTTCATCAGACGCTTCGAACGTATATACGGAATGTTCATATTCCGGTTGAGTAAAGATATCCCCGACTGTCACCCCATTGGTCCACTCCAGGTCAAACACATTTTCCTTGTCCTGGATATACGACGCAAGACGCTCAAGTCCGTAGGTGATTTCTGCTGAAACCGGCTTCGCTTCCAGTCCACCGATCTGCTGGAAGTACGTAAACTGCGTGATTTCCATTCCATCCAGCCACACTTCCCATCCAAGACCTGCAGCTCCAAGGGTTGGATTTTCCCAGTTATCTTCAACAAAACGGATATCATGCTTCAGCGGATCGATACCCAGAGCACGAAGAGAGTCTAAATACAGCTCCTGGATGTTATCAGGTGACGGCTTCATAATGACCTGGAACTGGTGGTGCTGATACAAACGGTTCGGGTTCTGGCCGTAACGGCCGTCCGCCGGTCGGCGGGAAGGCTCCACGTAAGCTACGTTCCATGGCTCCGGCCCAAGGCTTCGAAGCAGCGTCATTGGTGACATCGTCCCGGCCCCTTTTTCCGTATCGTAAGCCTGCATCAACAGACATCCCTGGTTGGACCAGTGATTCTGCAGCGTTAAAATCATATCTTGAATATTCAAGTCTTTCCCTCCTCATATAGGTGGGCGGATAAAGAAAATCCCGCCCCTATGCCTTAAACAGACATAGGGACGGGATTTCCGCGGTTCCACCCTAATTGCTCTTCTATGTAGAAAAGCCACTTTGAAAAACTGCTCCAGAGTGCCTTCACTGAATGGTTCCCGCCTGACTTTCACCGCCACAGGCTCGCTAATGGAGAACGGAATCCAGCTACTCCTCTCTTTCACTGCAGTACGTATATTTGATATTAGAATCATACTCTAGTTGCAACGATGCTGTCAAACATCACTCAGAAAATAAATCAAGCTGGTTCAAGAACTTTTTGGATTTGATAAAATACCCGCCGTAACGATCGTAGTATTCATCCATCAGCTGACGCAGAAGCTTTTTATTTTCTTCCTTCATGGTAATCTGTCCAAGTCGTTTTACATCCATATGTAAAAATACACGCAGAAGCTTTGGCAGCGGGTCCGGCAGGCCATAGACACCAGGGTCGATAGACTTGCAGCGGTAGCAGAGGAGACCCCCTTCAGCCATGGAAAACGAAAACGGCCCCTCTATACTGCCGCAGTTCAGACAGTGATCGACGACCGGGGCAAAACCCGCCTTTTTAAAAAGCTTCAATTCATACATCATGGTCAGGATATTGGGATCTTTCCCTTCATTGATCCAGACCATCGTCTGAAGGAGCTGTTCAAAAAGAAAGGGATCCGGCTGTTTTTCTTCTATGAGCTTATCGGTCAGCTCCGCAATGTAGGAGGCGTAGGCGGTTTTAACGATATCCTCCCGGATGGAGCGGAGAGAGGATACCATTTCACCCTGGCTCATAGATCCAAGTCCGGATCCTGACTGTATGAGATACATTCCGTGAATAAACGGCTGGGATACAGATGCCATACGGCTCTTAGGCTTTTTAGCGCCACGGGCCATCACACCTATTTTTCCTTTCTCCCTTGTCATCATCGTGACTATCTTATGTGTTTCCCCATAATTATTAGTACGGATCACAAGGCCTTCCACTTTGTCCATCAAGTGTATCACCTGCTCCGTTTACGAATTTTGATCATTCGTGGTCAGGGGATCAGGAGAGGAAGCAAATGGTTCCTGAGACTGTTGTTGATCCTGCGACTCAAATTCTTTCATCATCAAATAAGTTTCCACATTTCCAGTCTGTCTGAAAACATTCCATGAAAGGTTGTCGAGCACAAGAAACACCGCCTTTCTTTTATTCGCTGATACCATTTACATTATTAGACTGCTTTCCCCGGGCCTGATCTATAAGGCTTAATATTTTCCAACCTTTAATATTCGTCGTCCCTGTAACCGAAATCACTAAGTTGAATCTGCTTATTCCGCCAGTCTTTCTGCACTTTCACCCACAGTTCAAGATACACTTTACTGCCGAGCAGGGATTCAATATCTTTGCGGGCCCTCTTGCCGACTTCCTTCAGCATGCTGCCCTGTTTTCCAATGATGATCCCTTTTTGGGATTTGCGTTCCACGATGATGGCCGCCTGGATATAGACACCGGGAGCATCTTCCCTCGGCTTTATCCCTTCAATCACGACAGCAATCGAATGTGGAATTTCCTCTCTGGTCAAATGGAGCACCTTTTCACGGATAAATTCACTGATAACGAACCGTTCCGGGTGATCGGTGATCTGGTCTTCCGGGTAAAACTGCGGGCCTTCCGGCAGATGACCCTTTAATACCCCGAGCAGATGATTGACATTATTGCCTTCAAGAGCGGAAATCGGGATAATCTCCTCAAACTCATACATACCCTTATACTGCTCAATCAAAGGCAGGAGTTCGTCAGGATGGACGCGGTCGATTTTGTTAATGATCAAGAAAACAGGCTGGTCGACGCGCTGAAGACGATCGATGATAAACTGATCTCCCCGGCCGTACCCTTCTTCTGCATTAATCATAAACAAAACGGCATCGACTTCGTTTAATGTGTTTTCTGCTGTATTCACCATAAAGTCACCAAGCTTATGCTTCGGTTTATGGATACCAGGGGTGTCGATAAAGACCATCTGGGATTCTTCATCTGTGTAAACGCCCTGAATTTTATTTCTTGTTGTCTGCGGCTTATCACTCATGATGGCAATCTTTTCACCAATCACACGGTTCATGAACGTGGATTTACCAACGTTCGGACGTCCGACAATTGTTATAAAGCCTGATTTAAAGTTCTCTGTCATACATGTTCCTCCAATAAAATCCAACCCTGAGGTTCTTCTTTATTCTATTATAACATCCCGTAAGGTCTGCGGTTACATCAAAACAGCAGCAAGCTTCGGACCGAACAGGAAAATTCCTATGACCACAGAACCACCTGCAGCTGTGAGTACCGCACCTGCTGACACATCCTTCACAGCTCCGACGGCAGGGTGATGGGACGGGTGCAGGTGATCAAGCAGTTTCTCCACGGCGGAGTTCACCATTTCCAGTGTCAGAACAAGAGCGATCGTCACAATCAGGACGGCCCACTCCACAGTGGATAAACCAAGGATCCCCCCCGCTGTTAAAGCAAGGACAGCGGCAGCGGTATGAATACGGAAATTCCGCTCTGAACTCCATACCAGCCTGATCCCCTTCCATGCACAGGCGAACCCTATTCCCTTCTTTTTAGGATCGCTGGAGCCCGAATTCATGGAGAATGTCCTCCTGGCGGGTGAACATCTTCTTCTCATCCTCTTCATTCATATGATCATATCCCAGCAGGTGAAGGAACCCGTGGAGGGCCAGAAAACCGAATTCCCTTTCCAGGGAGTGGTTGTAATCCTCCGCCTGTTCCTTAGCCTTGTCAACAGAAATGACAATATCACCAAGCATCATTGGAAGGTTTTCATCCAGGACGTCCATTTCGCCTTCTCCTGTTTCCTGCATCGCAAATGAAATCACATCAGTGGGCTCATCCTTCTGCCGGTAGTTACGGTTGATTTCCTGGATTTCTTTATTATCCACAAAGCTTACGGATACTTCAGCATCGCCGGTGATGCCTTCCTGTCCACCAGCAAATTCAAGTATGCGCTGGATCATATCTACAAAAGCTTCATCTACAGAATTCGTTTCATCGTGAAAATCAATGGTGATCACTAGTCTTCCTCCTCGTTTAGGGGCTTGTTCAGCCTCATCCATAGTATCTGCATTTGATCGGGGTATCGTTATTATGGGCCTTTTCCTTCTCAGCCATAAACCCGCTTGTCCAAGCGGAAAGCTTCCCTCTTCCCCTATCATATAGGGAGTAATGCTCCAAGGCAAATGGTTCATGGGAAGCGGGGACAAAAAGAAATAAGACCCGGGGTACGGGTCTTATTGTTTATCATTTTCGTAAGCGTCAATGATTCTCTGTACAAGCGGGTGGCGCACAACGTCCGACTGATCGAGTTTAATGAATGATGCGCCTTTGATGGATCCGAGCTTCTCTTCAGCGACACGCAGGCCGGACTTCACCCCTTTGGGCAGATCGACCTGTGTAATGTCCCCGGTAATGATCATCTTCGATCCAAACCCAAGACGGGTCAGGAACATCTTCATCTGTTCAGGAGTGGTATTCTGCGCTTCATCCAGAATAGCAAAAGCGTCATCCAGCGTGCGGCCTCTCATATAAGCCAGCGGCGCAATTTCAATGGTTCCACGGTCGATAAGTCTTGCGGTATGCTCGGCTCCGAAGACGTCGTGGAGCGAATCGTACAGCGGCCGCAGGTAAGGGTCCACTTTCTCTTTCAGATCTCCAGGCAGGAACCCGAGGCTTTCCCCGGCTTCAACAGCAGGCCTTGTCAAAATGATCCTTTTTACATCCCCATTTTTCAGGGCATTGACGGCCATAATAACAGCTAAGTATGTTTTTCCGGTTCCGGCAGGGCCGATGCCGAATACAAGATCATGGTTTTTTATTGCAGCAATATAATTCCGCTGCCCGAGCGTTTTCACCCGGATCGACTTACCTTTAGAGTTTTTCGTGATTTCATCTTCAAACAGTGCTTCAAATTGATTGATTTTTCCTTTTTTAGCCAGTTCTACGGCGTAGACGATATCGCGCTCCGTCACGGACAGTCCTTTGCGGATAAGAGCCAGGACACTCATGAGGATATCCTCGACTAATTGAACATGCTCCGCCTGTCCGGAAACCCGGACCTGACCGCCGCGGGAAATGATGGTCACCTGCAGCTGTTCTTCAATTTGTTTTAAATTACGGTCCTCTGTCCCGAACAGGGCCAGAGTTTCTGTTGTATTATCCAATTGGATGTCGATTGTTTTCAACTCTTCCGGCATACTCAATCTCCTTGACTAATATACTTGGTCTCTGCAATGTCTTCATAAACTTTGTACAATAGGATTAATTTTACTTTACCATGCTCCTCACTGAGGTGCAAAACTTTTTCGTCCTTGATTTCTGCTCCTGGTTCAAGCTCCTGCAGCAGGCTCTGTCCCGCCGCCTTCCGTCCTATCTTCTCTATTTCTTTCCGGGATGATTCCATCGCTCCGGTATCAATCGCAAAATGGTCCACACGCTTCATGTTCAAAGGGAGCGGATATGAAAAGACCTTCCAATCTGTTGTGACATTTTCATCCCTGTAGCTCCCCTCATTTCCGCGCCACCACCCCCACAACGGAATCGACCAGCTTCCTATTTTCAAGTGGTACTCGGCCTCCACAGTCCCGTCGGTCAGGGTTAAAATCTGCTGTAGAGGAAGCTCCTGCTCCACACGATACCACGTCTCGGCTGTTACATGCCCTTCTGTGTGTACAAAAACCTCCCCCTCTTCGACGAGTTCGCCTGTGGCGAGAACCTGGCCCTTCTTAACCACGTCGTAAACGGAAACCAGCGGCCGCCCTTTTTTTATGAAGGTCTGCACAATCATCCCTTTCTTCGACGCAATGAGATCGGAAGGCCGGGTGTCCTGATTTGTATCGTGCCTTATTTTTTTAACGCCGTACAAATGATAGCTTGTCCCCTGCTTTTTCACCCCGATCCATAAAAGGTCCGGTATATCCTCCAAAAGCTTCTGCTGAATATCATTCGGGTCCTTCATGCCGATGGTCAAACGGCCCGGGGAAACCCCGTAGCTGGTCAGCTTCTTTTCCACAGCTGCTTCTAATTCCGGAGTCAGCCCCTCCACCTTAATGGACCACAAGGTATTCGCCGCCAGAAAGATGAGTACAAGCGCAGCCAGAAAAGCAGCTGCCACAGAGAGCCTCCTCATCATGAGCTTGTATAAAAAAGGAACACCCTTCCCTTCTTTAATGGTCAAACGGCATTTGTATTTCCTACGCAGCGAACGCAGGGTTTTCCAATCCTTCAAACGAATGGAGAAGCGGACGGTCGTTTCGTCCAGGCGCCTGAGGCCGGTAATTCGACACCCCCGACGCGTACACGCTTGTAAAAAAGGTTCCAATAACGGACCGGACGCCTCGATGGTTAACACACCTTCAAAATATCCTCGCTGGTCTCCCATACGACTCACCCTCCTTTCGAATCAGGGAAAAACTCGACGGATTTCAACTCTCCTTCCAGGAGAAGTTCTTCTTTGAGCATCATTTTCACACCAAGGTCTCTGCCGACAATCCGGACCTGGCCCTTTTTGTATTGAATGCGTACTTCTTCCTCTGAAAAATGCAGGAGGCCGGTATGATTTTCTATGTAGACGTGTATGGAGCCGATCGTAGTGATTCGTGGTAAATCCAGCATCACATCAGCCGGAAGGTCAAAATAACGGCCGATCCATGTTCTAATCTGCTGCTGCCATTTTGGCATACGGCGCCCCCCCTTCTTTTCATTTATACGAAAAACGCCCGAATTGTATCACTACAATTCGGGCGTTCGTTTATCTTTTTCGGGGATGCGAGCGGTGCGGCTTGTGCGCACGCGGCGGTCCAAGAATCTCAGCCATCACGATTCCTTCGGCCAGTTTTTTCTTATCCCACTTCCGTGCCTGCTCTACCAGAGGGCCGTCCGTCGTTAACGGAGGGGCCTTTGTCGAGGCTTTCCGGCCTGCCGGAGGATTTTCCTCCATTGGGCTGGATTTCTCTGCGTTATAAACCGGAGAATCCGTTATCGTACGGTCTCTGTTGTATCCAGAAGCATCAGATCTTGATTTTTCCGCTATTTCTTCCAGACGCTTCTGCTTTTCCTCATAATACTCGCGGAGACGTCCTCCCCGGTCCTCCTGACCCTCTTGTTCCTGCTGCTGCGGTTCCCCCTGGGACTTATTTGGATACGGACGGGGCGCCGTTTGTTTTTTCGGAGCTCCCGACTTTTGATCCTTCTCTTTTGACATCCCGCTGAACCAGCTGATAATTCCACCGATAATCGCAGCGACGATGACAAAATTACTGAATATCAATTCAATAAGATCTGCCATATGCATGCTCCTTTAAGTCAGCGAGGATTTACTTATCTTCTTCGGTTTCTTCATCTGACGTGCGGCCGAGCGTATTTCTCATATCCGTATCAGCATTGATGTTCTGATAGTTCATGTAGTCCATGACACCCATTTTCCCGGAACGAAGAGCTTCAGCAAGTGCTTGAGGCACCTGTGCTTCTGCTTCCACAACTTTCGCCTGCATCTCTTGGACACGTGCACGCATTTCCTGCTCCTGGGCAATGGCCATCGCACGACGTTCTTCTGCTTTCGCCTGAGCGATGTTTTTGTCCGCTTCCGCCTGGTCTGTCTGCAGGATCGCTCCGATGTTCTTACCGATATCAATATCAGCAATATCAATCGAAAGGATTTCAAAAGCTGTCCCTGCATCCAGCCCTTTGCTCAATACGTTTTGAGAGATGCGGTCCGGGTTTTCCAGTACTTTATTGTGATTTTCACTGGACCCTATGGTGGATACAATTCCTTCACCGACACGGGCGATGACGGTATCTTCACCAGCACCACCGACAAGACGGTCGATATTGGCACGAACGGTGATACGGGCTTTGGCCTTCACTTCAATCCCGTCCATGGCCACACCAGCGATAAACGGTGTTTCAATAACCTTGGGATTGACGCTCATCTGTACGGCTTCCAGCACGTCACGGCCGGCGAGATCGATCGCGGCACAGCGTTCAAAGCTCAGTTCAATGTTCGCACGCTGAGCTGCAATCAGCGCATTGACCACGCGGTCCACGTTACCACCCGCGAGGTAGTGGCTTTCCAACTGGTTGGTGTTGACGTTCACACCTGCTTTATGGGCTTTAATCAGTGGATTAATAACCCGGGAAGGAATAACCCTTCTCAATCTCATTCCTACAAGTGTGAAGATGTTGATTTTAACGCCGGCAGCCAGGGCACTGATCCATAGCATAACCGGGATAAATGTGAAGAGCACAGCCAGTACGATAATAATGATACCGATAATAATAATCGGCATGAGTTCCTGCAATGTCACGTTGTTTCCTCCTCTTTTTTCAGCTCCCGGACCACAATCCGGGATCCTTCTGTCTTCATAATTTTCACTTTCTGGTTCACTCCGATAAAGACACCTTCAGTAACGACATCCAGCCGTTCCCCATTAAATTCAGCCGTTCCAGACGGTCGCAGCGGCGTCACAGCCGTCCCTTCCAGACCAATCAGGTCCAGGCGGCTGACGGAAGAAACATACCCCTGCTCTGATGAGGTGGAATCATTCAAGATGATATGCCGGAAGAAGCCTCGTTCAAGCCCCATGGTCTTAAACAGGATCACGGAAACAATCACGGTAACCAGAAGGGCTATACCGATACTCATCGCCATATGTCCCATATCCGCGGAAGAAAGCATCAGGGAAAAGACAATGGCTGCGACCCCTGCAATGCCGGCAATTCCACCAGGGAGAAAGAATTCAGCCACGATAAGGCCAATCCCCAGCACGAGTAAAATGATCGCCTCATATCCAGCCAGGCCGGCAACAATATGACCATAGAAGAACAGCACAAGAGCTGTAACCCCCATCGTTCCCGGTAAACCGAACCCTGGTGAATAAAGTTCCACCACAAGACCGAGACTGGCCACTGATAATAATATCGGAATGACAACAGGATCTGTTAGGAATCGGGCGACATTTTCTGATAGAGTCGGGTTCTGCTCCACCACTTCCGCTCCGGACAAACGAAGCTCATTTAGTAATTCGTTTCGGTCTTCGACAATTCCTTCTGCGTAGCCGACTTCCTCCGCCTCACCAGGACCCAGTGTAAGAAATTCTCCCTCAGGAGCCCCGTAATCCGGAAGGTCGATGTCCGCATCAGCCATCGCACGCGCATAGAGAGGATCCCTTCCATTTGTCTCTGCTGCGGCTGCCATGGAGGAGATCCAGGCAGACTGCGCCTTTTTGTCAGCCGCTGTCCCATCTGAATTGATCACTCCGGAAGCCCCCATCGTCGCCTGCGGCTTCATGTATATGTTATCGGCATTTAAGGCGATGTAGGAACCAGCCGAATAGGCCCGGCTCGTTACAAACGCTGTGTTAGGTATATCAAGATCCTGAAAAATTTCTCCAATCTCTCCGGCCGCATCTACACGGCCTCCCGGGGTATCCACTTCAAAAATAATGTGATCCACACCATTTTCCTTGGCTTCCTCTGTCGTCCTTTTGAGAAAAGCGGCCATCCCACGTTCCACCGTATCCTCCACCGGAATCACGTAGACGGTTTCTCCTTCCCCTTCTGCTTGAGCAAAATCAAAACTGAGCATCAGGGATGCTGCGCCAAGAATAAACACGGCCAGCCACAAACGCAGACGCAAAGTACGTATCATCAAACAATCACCCCCCTCTTTTATCTTACCCTCCGTATACTTCCTATACGAACGACAAAACAAAAAGTTTCGTTTAAAAATAAAAAGGCCTCTCTTTCTACAGAGAGGCCTTTTATATTTACGATAATTGCTGAAGAACGAACTTATTGACCTGTGAACCATCAGCTCTGCCTTTTACTTTAGGCATGATGGCACTCATCACCTTGCCCATGTCGCTTTTGGAAGCAGCTCCTACTTCCTCAATTGTTTCATTGACAATCTGTTCAAGTTCTTCATCAGTCAGCTGTTTCGGCATATACACTTGTAAAATCTCAATTTCACGCTCGAGTCCTTCTACAAGATCGTCACGTCCAGCTTCTTTGAATTCATGGAGGGAATCATTTCTCTGTTTTACCTCACGAGATAAAACAGTCAATGCTTCTTCTTCAGATAATGAGTCTTTACCCAATTTAATTGCTTCATTTTGCATAGAAGCACGAACCATACGGATCGTGGATAATTTTTCTTTATCCCGTGCCTTCATGGCTGTTTTCATGTCCTGGGTCAGACGGTCAGTGATCGTCATCTATTCAACACCCTCTTTGATTACTTACGCTTTCTAGCCGCCTCAGACTTTTTCTTACGGCGTACGCTAGGCTTATCGTAATATTCACGCTTACGATATTCCGCTAATGTACCACTCTTTGATACAGAACGCTTAAAGCGACGAAGAGCATCTTCAAGAGACTCGTTTTTACGAACGCGAGTTGTATTTGACATGCTAATTTCCCTCCCTCCGAAGCAAACAAAACTGTTTCTCTTGTATGGGACCTCCCATACCTTTGACAATTATAGTATATGGTTTCAGGATGGTCAACTTTTTTTATAAGATAAAGGGTCAATAAAGGACTGTTTTTTTATTTTTTCATCGAGCTTTATGTACTCAGAACGCCCTAAATACAAAGGAATATGCAGGTTTTGAAAATCAGGAAGACCTTTTTCATTAAAAATTTCAGGAATATAGGAACAGGCGGTAATGGTACCAGTCACCCAGTCATGATCACCAGTTGGAATCATCTGGTCCACCTCACACTCATACGTGAGATAGGCACTCTCTAAAACCGGACTGCCATTTTCTCCCCTTTTCCATTGCTGACCAAAGCTGGAGGCTTTATTTGTATCCATCCCGGAGATACTGCCTGCATACTGAATAAAGGCCGCCTCCTCATAGGGCAGGAAATGGATGGTGAATGCCCCCGACTGCTTGATCAGCTGATAGGTGTAACGTTCTCTCCCTACAGCTGCACCATACATGGGCGGATCCATAGATAAAAAGGAATGCCACCCGGCTGACATGAAATTTACCTCCCCCTCATATCCACTTCCGATCACCACCGCCATTCCTGGATAACTGTGCATTTTCAACGGTTGTTTTTCCATTGCATTCTCCCTTTTTTCTTTAGTTTACCAATGACGGAAGATAAAAAAAGCGGCCTCAATCGGCCGCTTTTGACGTATTAATAATCAGATGTTCCTTGTCCACCTGTAATAATCGCCTTACCAGAGCTTGCACCGATTCGTGTAGCGCCGGCTTCGATCATCGCTTTAGCTCCTTCATAATCACGGACACCACCGGAAGCCTTCACTCCCATGTCCGGTCCTACTGTTTTACGCATTAAGCTGATATCCTCCACGGTTGCTCCACCGCCGGAGAATCCAGTAGATGTTTTCACGTAGTCTGCGCCAGCGGCTTTCGCCAGTTCAGAAGCTTTCACTTTTTCTTCTTCTGTCAGAAGGGATGTTTCAATGATGACTTTCACAAGAGCTTTTCCTTCAGCTTCACGGACAACAGCTTGGATATCCTGCTGGACGTTATCAAAATGCCCGGATTTGAGCTCTCCGATGTTAATCACCATGTCCACTTCTGTGGCTCCTTTTTCAATGGCCTGCTTGGTTTCGAAAGCTTTTGTTTCTTTCGTAACCGCTCCAAGCGGGAATCCGATGACCGTGCACACTTTCACATCTGTATCCGCAAGCAGCTCAGCACAGTATTCAACCCAGTATGGATTGACACAGACAGAAATAAAGCCGTTTTCCTTGGCTTCCTCACAGATTTGTGTAATTTTCTCTTTCGGTGTATCTGGTTTCAATTGTGTATGATCAATCATTTTTGCAAGATTTTGTTCCATTTCAAGCGCTCCTTTATCATAGGTTGTACGTACCTCTTTGTTATCTTAGCATGAAAGCGGTTCGATTGCGAGAATAAATGGGATGGATTATGCTTCCTCCAACACATAGGATAAAGCGGATAAAAAGTAAAGGGGAGCTGTTTCCATCCGCAGAATACGAGGCCCGAGCCGGATGGATAAAAAGCCGGCTTCCTTAAAGGCTTCCACCTCTTTGTCAGAAAATCCGCCTTCCGGACCGAAGATGACAGCGATGGAGTCGCCTGGACGAATAGCATGGAGAGCATCGGAAAACTTCCGGCGGGTCTCGCTCCTCGCTTCCTCTGCATGCGCAAAAAAGCACCAGTCATGGGTTTCTTTCAATCCTGTGATGTCCTTCAGTGAATGCAGACCGGATACAGAAGGGATGACTGTCCGCTCCGACTGTTCGCCTGCTTCCTTGGCAATCTTCTCCAGCCGCTGAATCTTTTTAGGGGCTTTTTTTCCATCCCATTTGGCAACAGACCGATCCGCCTGATAGGGAATAAAGGAAAACGCACCAAGCTCCGTGCCCTTCTGGACGATCTGCTCCAGCTTGTCCCCTTTACCCAGACCGGCAGCAATGGTCACTTTGACAGGCAGCTCACGATCTTCCTCAATCCAATGGATAATCGAACATACAATCTCTTCGGAGAGGATGTCAATTTTACATACAGCAGGTCCATGGACAGGATGAACAGCAGTAAGCTGGTCTCCCTCTCCCATCCTCATCACGCGGCTGATATGATGGACATCATCCCCTGTAATAGTTACCGACGTGTCACTCCAATACGGAGCGTCAATAAAATAACGCTGCATAAGAGGTCACTCCGGCTTTTTGGCGATAATGCTGATCCAGTCTTCCATTTTATTTGTTTCCACAATTTCGAAGCCTGATTCAATCAAACGATCACGTACCATTTCTTTGCGGGCAGAAATGATTCCACACGTAATGAAATAGCCGCCTGGTTTCACGACACGGAAAGCATCATCTGTGAATTTTACAATAATCTCAGCCAGGATATTGGAAACGATCAGGTCCGCTTCCCAATCCACACCTTCAAGCAGATCATTCACTTCGGAGGTCACCTGGTTTTCCACACCATTCAGCGCGGCATTGTTTTTCGTGCTCGAAACCGCCACATCATCCAGATCATAGGCATACGCATGCTCAGCCCCGAGAAGAACGGAAGCGACACTCAGGATTCCTGAGCCGGCACCGACATCAGCGACGACATCTCCCTTTTCCAAATACTGTTCCAGTGCTTGGATGCTCAGAACCGTTGTTGGATGGGTCCCAGTACCAAAAGCCATACCCGGGTCCATTTCGATAATGATTTCATCACTGGAGACAGGTGTGTAATCCTCCCACTCAGGAATGATGGTGATTTTCTCGGAAATTTTAACGGGCTTGTAATACTTTTTCCAAGCTGTAGCCCAGTCTTCTTCATGGATTTCCTGGACCGTTATTTCATTGCGGCCGATGTCAATGCCAAATTCAGTCAGATTGCTGATGGTTTTCTTCACTCCATCGACAGTCTCCATAAGAAAACTGTTCATAGGCATATAAGCCTTAACATAAACACCTTCCGCAGGGTAATCAGCAGGGTTCAGCTCATAAATTTCTCCAAGCTTCGTTTTCCTGCGCTGCATATCAGCCGGGTCCTCAATGACCACGCCGCTGGCACCGGATTCATGCAGAATATTTGATACAGGTTCAACCGCTTCTGTCGTCGTATGAACACAGACTTCAGACCATTTCATTACACTCCACCCTCTTCTCTTATGTCTAAAAAAACCCGGAGGCCTTTTCTTCCCTCTCAAAAAAAGTCTGCACGATGAAAACAGGACATTGACTCGGAAATCACCTGCAAGTTCCATCGTACAGACTCTGTTACATCCTTAGTCGCCTTTAAAAGCGCGCTTCATTCGCTCAAAGAAATTGCCGTGCTGTTCTTCAGCGGCTTCATTTCCACTAATATCATTAAATTCACGAAGAAGTTCCTTCTGGCGCTCGGTCAGGTTCTTCGGTGTGATGACTTTCGTCTTCACATGCTGATCGCCCTGGCCGCGGCCGTGAACATTCGGTGCGCCTTTTTCTTTAAGACGGAACGTTTTTCCTGTCTGCGTACCGGCAGGAATCTTCAGCTTCACATTCCCGTGAACCGTAGGCACCTGGATTTCGTCCCCAAGGGCTGCCTGTGCAAAGGTCAGAGGGACATCGCAGAAGATATGGTCGCCTTCACGCTGGAAGAATTCATGCGGCTGCACACGGATGACAACAAACAAGTCGCCGGCCGGTCCGCCGTTGGCTCCGTCTTCCCCTTTGCCCTGGACACGGATCTGCTGGCCATCATCAATACCCGCAGGAATATCAAGATGGATCTTGTTGCGTGTTTTCACGCGGCCGTCGCCGCCGCACGTATTACATTTATCCTTAATGATTTTTCCGCTGCCCTGGCAGTGGTGACAGACACGGCGGTTTACGACACGGCCGAATGGTGTGTTCTGCTCCTGATTAATCTGCCCGGAACCTTGACAATGGGAACACGTTTCCGGTGTAGTTCCCGGTTTCGCCCCGGACCCATCACACGTATCACAGTCTTCCTCCACAGGAATTTCAATATCCGTGGATTTCCCAAAGATGGCTTCTTCAAACTGAAGGGTCATTGTATATTGCAGATCGGCACCTTTACGAGGGGCGTTCGGATCACGGCGGCGGCCTCCACCACCGAAGAACATATCAAAGATATCACCGAATCCACCGAAGTCTTCTGCGCCTCCGCCAAATCCGCCGAAGCCTCCCTGGTTTGGACCGGCATGGCCGAACTGGTCATACTGGGCTCTCTTCTGCTGATCGCTCAGGGTTTCATAAGCTTCTTTTGCTTCCTTGAATTTTTCAGAAGCATTTTCCTCTTTGCTGACGTCTGGGTGATATTGACGAGCCAGCTTGCGGTAGGCTTTCTTAATTTCATCCTTCGAGGCATCCTTGGACACACCAAGCACCTCATAATAGTCACGTTTACTCACTTGTAGATCACTCTCCCGGACGCTATTACATAACGTTAATATTAACACTGAAGGGTAGGGCGGGCAACCGTCACCGCTTCCCCTTCTTATTCATTAAAAAAGTCAAAGTCAAGAAGATCCTGACTTTGACTTTTTTTCTACGCTATCTTACTTCTTATCGTCTTCGTTGACTTCTTCATAGTCAGCATCTACGACATCTTCATCGGCTCCGCCGGCCTGTTCACCCTGCTGGGCTTCCGCCTGCGCCTGAGCCTGCTCGTAAAGCTTAACGGAAAGTGCCTGAACCTGCTCTTGAAGGGCATCTTTCTTCTCCCTGATCGCATCAAGGTCTTCGCCTTCAAGGGCTGTTTGAAGTTCTTCCTTAGCTGTTTCTGCTTTTTGTTTTTCATCTTCACTGACCTGCTCACCAAGATCCTTGATGGTCTTGTCTGTTGTGAAGATCAGCTGATCAGCTTCGTTTCGAAGTTCAACAGCTTCACGTTTCTTCTTGTCTTCTTCCGCATTTTCTTCTGCCTGACGAACCATGTCTTCTACTTCGTCATCAGAAAGACCGGAAGAAGATTTGATTGTGATGGACTGCTCTTTATTTGTACCAAGATCTTTAGCACGAACGTTCACAATACCGTTGGCATCAATATCGAAGGATACTTCAATTTGTGGAACACCGCGTGGTGCCGGTGGAATATCCGTCAACTGGAAGCGTCCAAGTGTTTTGTTGTCCTGAGCCATTTCGCGTTCCCCTTGAAGGACGTGAATGTCTACAGCTGTCTGGTTGTCCGCCGCTGTAGAGAACGTCTGGGAGTGGCTGGTAGGAATCGTTGTGTTACGTTCAATCAGCTTCGTTGTTACGCCGCCCATTGTTTCAATACCTAGAGAAAGTGGAGTAACGTCAAGAAGAACAACATCTTTTACGTCTCCTTGAAGGACACCACCCTGGATGGAGGCACCAAGTGCTACCACTTCGTCAGGGTTTACACCTTTGGAAGGATCTTGTCCGATTTCACGCTTGATGGCTTCCTGTACAGCTGGAATACGTGTGGAACCACCAACAAGAATAACCTTGTGAATGTCTCCAGCACTCATGCCGGCATCTTTAAGAGCCTGACGAGTCGGCTTCATGGAACGCTCAACAAGATCAGAAGCAAGCTCTTCAAATTTCGCACGAGTCAAGTTCATTTCAAGGTGAAGCGGTCCTGCTTCTCCCGCAGTAATGAACGGAAGGGAAATTTGCGTCTGTGCTACGCCGGAAAGATCTTTCTTCGCTTTTTCAGCCGCATCTTTCAAGCGCTGTTTCGCCATTTTGTCCTGGGACAAGTCAATGCCGTTTTCTTTTTTGAATTCAGCTACCATGTGGTCGATAATGACTTGGTCGAAGTCGTCTCCGCCAAGACGGTTGTCACCAGCTGTAGAAACTACTTCAAATGTACCGTCACCGATGTCAAGGATGGATACGTCAAACGTACCGCCGCCAAGGTCATAAACAAGAATTGTCTGATCCTGGTCTTCCTTGTCAATGCCGTATGCCAATGCTGCAGCTGTCGGCTCGTTAATGATACGCTCTACCTGCAGACCAGCGATCTTACCAGCATCTTTTGTCGCCTGACGCTCCGCATCGTTAAAGTAGGCTGGAACTGTGATAACCGCTTTATCAACGGTTTCTCCGAGGTAATCTTCAGCATAGTTCTTGATGTATTGAAGGATGATTGCAGAAACCTCTTGAGGTGTGTACTCTTTACCTTCAACTTCCACCTTATAGTCTGTACCCATGTGACGCTTGATGGAAAGAAGTGTGTTCGGGTTTGTAATGGCCTGACGCTTCGCCACTTCCCCTACCTGACGTTCTCCATTTTTGAATGCCACTGCGGATGGCGTTGTGCGGTTACCTTCAGGGTTAGGGATAACTTTCGCTTCCCCACCTTCCATCACTGCTACACAAGAGTTCGTTGTACCTAAGTCAATACCTATAATTTTACCCATGGTTGAATGTCCTCCTTTGCGTACTCATCTACCTGTTTTTTTATTGGTTTACTTTTACCATTGACGGGCGGATAACCCGGTCTTTCAAGCGATAGCCCTTCTGGAGCTCTTCCACTACGATATTGGACTCGTAGTTTTCATCCTCTACCTGCATCACTGCCTGATGAAGATGTGGGTCAAACTCTTCTCCCTGGGCAGGGATGACCTCTACGCCTTCTTTCTCAAGAGCGGTTTTGAACTGGTCGTAGACCATTTTCATACCGTTGGCAAGGTTTTTGGCGGCGTCACTGTCCACCTCTACCTGCAGGGCTCTATCGAAGTTATCTAAAGCTGGAATCAGCTCTTCAATAAGACTTTGGGATCGATATTTCCGATCCGCCTCTTTTTCCTTCTGGGTACGACGGCGGAAATTATCATAGTCTGCCTGAAGACGAATCAGCCGGTTGTTGAGCTCCTCTTTTTCCTGACGGAGCTGCTCTATTTCCCCTTGAGATTCTTCGGTTTCTTCTACAACTTCACCTTGAACCTCTTCCGGTTCCTGCTGTTCATCTTTTTCATCAATGATTTCCTGTTTGTTCTCTTCCATGACTTCCACCTCCTACTATCCATTACACCGTTATTGAATATAACATGAATCTATATCCTAAAAAAGCATCACACAAAAAGAAGCGATGGGAAAACCGCCCCATCTTCTTTTTGCCGTTCACAGGATCAATACCAGCCCCGGAACGTGTTGGTCATATGCTTGGATAGTACATGCATCAATGAAAACATCCGGTTATACTCCATGCGCGTCGGACCTAATAAAGCAATGGTCCCCATCTGGTCATTGCCAAGGTGATAGGTAGCTGTTATCAGGCTGCAGTTCTGCATGGAGTCGAATGGATTCTCCTGACCTATTCTGACTTGGATGCCTTCCTGACCGGAACGCAGCAGATCAGCCATTTCATTTTCCTGTTCAATCGTCGCATACAGCGACCGGACCTTTTCCAGATCCCTGAACTCCGGCTGCATGAGAATGTTTGTCTTACCACCGATATACAGCTTTGTCGGATGGTCTTCCACAAGCGCGGACCTTAAATAAGAGAAGGCCTCTTCATGGTGATCCATATGGTGCCTTAACATCTCGTTAATTTCCGTATAGAGCTTCTCGTGCAGCTTCACAAGGGGAACACCCTGCAGACGCTGATTCAGGATGTTGACCATCTTCTCAAGGTCTGTGCCTTTCATTTCCACAGGCACGTTGAACGCTCTGTGCTCCACATGCCCGGTGTCTGTAACAAGAATGGCAATCGCAGAATGTTCAGAGAGCGGAACGATTTGAAGCTGCTTAAGCTTCGTCTCAAATACTTCCGGCCCCAGGATGATGGAAGTATAGTTGGTCATTTCAGACAGAATGCCTGCCGATTTCTGAACCACTCGTTCAAATTCCATCATTTTTTCGTTAAAGGCATCTCTGATCGTAACGATTTCCTGCCGGGACAACCGCAGCGGAGAGAGCAGATGGTCGACATAAAAGCGGTAGCCCTTCTCAGAAGGGACCCTTCCGGATGAGGAGTGGGTCTTTTCAATAAAACCCTGATCCTCAAGGTCGGCCATTTCATTACGTATCGTAGCGGAGCTGAATGTTACAGCTTCTTTCTTTGCTATGGTACGCGATCCTACCGGCTGAGCGGTCAGAATGAAATCATCAATAATCACTTGCAAAATCAGCAATTGTCTATCTGTTAACATCGATGATCACCTCTGTTAGCACTCGTTTTAAGTGAGTGCTAAATCTAATAATAAATTATCAAAAGGGTCCGGTGATGTCAACGGAAAACCATCAATTTTTCATTCGTCCAGCAGGAATTCCTGGAACACTTCGTTCCCAAGGATTCTTCCCCGTGGTGTGAGCTGGATAAACCCGTTGTTTTCCTGAATCAGCTGCCTGTTTTTCAATGTTCCAAGTGCGTCACCGAAAACGTTATCCATCGGCTTCTGGTATTTCTTATAAAACCGCTCCATGGATACCCCCTGCGTTTTCCTCAACCCAAGAAACATTTCTTCTTCCATTTCTTCTTTGGTTGTGATGGGTTCCTCATGAAGAATCGGTTTTCCGTCTTCTCCTGCCTTTTTCACGTAGGCTGGCAGCGGTCGGATATTGATTGTCCGTTTCCCAGGCATATATCCATGGGCACCCGCCCCGATTCCGTAGTAATATTCGTTATTCCAGTATGTCAGGTTGTGTTTACTTTCAAACCCTGGAAGAGCAAAGTTGCTGATCTCATACTGATGAGCTCCGGCCGCAGCGAGTTTACGCTGGAGAAGCTCATACATCTGGGCCTCATCCTCTTCCGGCGCTTTTGTCAGTTTCCCTTTTTTATAACGCTGATAAAAAATCGTTTTTGGTTCGATCTGCAGCGAATACGAAGAATAATGAGGCAGGCCGAACTGGACGGCTTCATCCACTGTTTTTTCAAAATCCTCCACCGTCTGGCCGGGAAGAGCGTACATCAGATCAATGCTCACATTTGTAAGACCTGCCTGCACAAGACGATCTATGTTTGTATACACATCTTTGACTTTGTGCACCCGTCCGATTTTTTCCAGCATCTCATCATCAAACACCTGGACACCGAGCGATATCCGATTGACTCCATAGGCTTTCAATAAACGCACCTTCTCAAGATCGAGATCACCCGGGTTCGCTTCAAACGTATATTCCTCGCATGAGGCTGTATCAAAGTGGTCATCAATCATCTTCAGGAGCTTTTCCAGCTGCTTATGGTTGACGGCTGTAGGTGTTCCTCCACCGACAAAAATTGTACGGACACGGGCTTTCTCTCCCGGGATATATGCGTGTATTTCTTTTTCCAACGCTTCTAAATACTCATCTGCCAGCCGTTCATTGTAAAAGAACTTCGTAAAGTCGCAGTAATGACAGATCTGTTGACAGAAAGGAATGTGTATATAAGCGGATGGGATATTCATGGATGTTTCCACCTTTCATAAGGAAAACCGCAAGAGAATAGTCTCCTGCGGTCTTTATAGTAAAACTGTTCGTTTAGTCTTCGTTCAGATCAAGCACAGACATGAAGGCTTCCTGAGGGACTTCCACAGAGCCTACCATCTTCATGCGCTTCTTCCCTTCTTTCTGCTTCTCAAGCAGTTTACGCTTACGGGAGATATCTCCTCCGTAACATTTGGAAAGGACATTTTTACGCATCGCCTTGATTGTGGTACGGGCAATGATTTTGTTCCCGATTGCAGCCTGCACCGGAACCTCAAACTGCTGTCTCGGGATGAGTTCTTTCAACTTTTCAGCAATCAGCTTTCCACGCTCATAAGCGAAGTCTCTGTGAACGATGAAGGAAAGCGCGTCAATGGTATCTCCGTTAAGAAGGATATCCATCTTCACAAGATTGGATACGCGGTAGCCGATCAGCTCATAATCGAAGGACGCATATCCCTTCGTCTGAGATTTCAAGGAATCGAAAAAGTCATAGACGATTTCAGACAACGGGATCTCATATACGATATTCACACGATTATCATCAAGGTACTGCATATCCATGAAGTTCCCGCGCTTACGCTGGCAGATCTCCATAACCGGACCTACATAATCATTCGGAACCATAATGGTGGCTCTTACAAAGGGTTCCTGCACCTCATCCAATGTCTGGTTATCAGGCATCATTGATGGGTTGTCGACATTCATTTCAGAGCCGTCTGTCGTCGTAACCTTGTAAATTACGCTTGGAGCCGTCGTGATGAGGTCGATTTTGTATTCACGCTCGATCCGCTCCTGGATAATTTCCATGTGCAGCATCCCGAGGAAACCACAGCGGAAACCAAACCCAAGCGCCTGGGATGTCTCTGCTTCGAATTGGAGGGAGGAATCATTGAGTTCCAGACGCTCCAGTGCATCACGCAGGTCGTTATATTTGCTGGCATCGACCGGATACATCCCGCAGAATACCATTGGATTCATGCGCTTATAACCCGGAAGCGGTTCAGCAGCAGGGTTGGAGGACAGCGTAATCGTGTCACCCACACGGCTGTCTCCGATGTTCTTGATGGAGGCCGTCAAGTATCCGACATCACCGACCGTCAGTTCTTTTTTCTGGGTCGGGGTCGGACGGAAGACGCCCAGTTCATTGACTTCAAACTCCTTGCCTGTCGCCATCATTTTTATTTTGTCGCCCATTTTAATTGAACCTTCACGGACGCAGACATAGGCAACGACACCGCGGTAGGAATCATAAAGGGAATCAAAGATCAATGCTTTCGTCGGATCTTGGACCCCGCCTTCAGGGGCAGGGATATCGGTCACGATCCGTTCCAGAATTTCGTCGATGCCGACTCCTTCCTTGGCCGAAGCGAGAATCGCATCAGACGCATCAATGCCGATGACGTCTTCAATTTCCTGCTTAATCCGGTCAGGATCAGCACCAGGAAGGTCGATCTTGTTAATAACCGGGATGATTTCCAAATCGTTTTCCAACGCCAGATACACGTTTGCCAGTGTCTGGGCTTCGATCCCCTGTGCAGCGTCAACGACAAGAATCGCCCCTTCGCAGGCAGCAAGGCTTCGGGAAACCTCATATGTAAAATCGACGTGGCCCGGAGTATCAATCAGGTGAAACGTGTAATCCAAACCGTCATTCGCTTCGTAATTCAATTGAACGGCGTTCAGTTTAATCGTAATCCCGCGCTCACGTTCCAGATCCATCGCATCAAGGAACTGCTCTTTCATTTCACGCTGGGTTAAAGCTTTTGTTTTTTCTAAGATACGGTCCGCCAATGTCGATTTCCCATGGTCGATATGGGCAATAATCGAAAAGTTCCGGACCCTTTCCTGTTTGTTTTGTGCTGTCAACTTAAATCACTCCTACTGAATTCGACACAAATATCTAGGTTGATTATAGCAGTAACCCCCGGATTATTCAATGGCATAGAAAAGCAGGCCGGATCAGCCTGCCTGAATTATTTCGGAGGCAATGACGATCAAACCGTTGAACGTGACCGCCACCCCTTCTCCAATCCCGGCAGCCAGACGGGTGATCCACGGAACATCTTCTGGTTGGGAAGAAGGATGGCAGTCCTTTTCGGCCGCGTGTATTTGTTCTGTTGTGCCAGTGGGGGACTGCCGGTCTTCTGCTTTTTCTTCTACCTCCTCCGGCTGATGGACGGACACAGCCTCATCAAGCTTTTCATTATTCTTCTCAATGCCGTACAAAGCGCCGGCAATAAAGACTCCGAACAGGATGATCAGACCGGCCAGTCCCTTCATGATCGTCCCTCCTTATGGTTCTGTCGTTACTTTTTGTTCGTCGAAGTAGTAGTCGCTGAATACTTCAGCCATGATGTCCGCTGAACGGTACAGCTCATCCAAATTGTTATAGACGCCTCCGAATTCGATCAGAATGGCATTTGGGTTGATGTCCTGATTGTACACCCCATCCACCCCCGACCCTTTTTTAGTAATAACCCCGCGGCTGATACCCGGGTAGGCCTCCTCCAGTTTGTTGTGAAGAGCAGTGGCAAATGCAAGGTTCTTCTCATAACCAGGATGCTCCGCACCAATAACAAAAGCAAAACGAGCGTAGTCCTTCCCATTTATCGTCGTTGTCGTATGCTCTCTTCCAAGGCTGTCCCTGTGAAGATCAAAGAAGTAGATCAACGAATCATTGGTGCCTGCCGCTTCCTCCACTACCGGCCGGACAGCATCATAAGACTGATAGTATTTCATACCTTTCTCACTTCGAAGGGCGGCTACATCTGTTTTATCAACGATTGTCCCTACTCCTCTTCTTTCCAGACTCTTTCCTAAACGGTCTCCTACAAGGGTGATATTCACTTTACCATCATAAACGGTCGATTCATCAGGAAGGTGGGGATAAAAGGATTCGGTGTTGTGCGTATGGTAAATATACACATGGTCCTCTCCCACAGGTTCGGCTTCCTGGTCAGTACCAGAATCCTTCTCCTCTATTTCCCCCTCTTCCCCTCGTTCTTCTACTTCAAGAGGCGGCTCTGATTCAATTGGGAGTGTAGAAAAGTCCGTTCCCTGCCCGGCAATGATAATCTGACTGTTGTAGGAAGATAAACCGGGAATTTCTCTACCAAGGAGGCTTCGCGGGTCATTGGGTGTCAAACTTGTCAGCAGTTGAAAAGAGAGGGAGGTGAGGCCGGGAATCCTGTTTCCCTCCGGATGCGCATCTTTGAACACCCGGTTCTCCATTTCAAACAAATAGATGAAGGATCCACCTTTCAGCTTCGCCGTCCATTCCTGTATCGTATCGGAATACAGCCGGTAGGTCGTTTTCGCACCAGTAAGCACCCCGATGCCAATGAATAGCAGAAGCAGGATGGTGACACTCAGCACAACCCACCGGGTCCCGCGTTTCACAACGTTTCCGTCCTTCTTTTTCCACTTGTCCGGGTAACGGTACATAAAAAATCCTCCTCTCATACACATCTAGTAAATGGTATGAGAAAGAGGATTTTCATAGAACCGGTCTCTATCATTTTTTCTATTTTAGTATGACTCAAGGCGGCCGTCTTCGACACCGGAGTGAAGCGCTCCGTTAATACCGGAGGCAATAACACAGGCCATATCTTTAATAAAACTATCCACTTCCTTCGGGGTCACCATCAAGTTATGACCCAGAGGAGTCAATACTTCCTTGATCAGCTGCTTTTTCTCATGTTCGGCAAGTTGACCAAACATCCCCATCACCGCCTGGCTCTGTTCATCATCAGGATGGTCTTCTTCTGTCAGGGTTTTTCTTTCAAAGGGATTAAGAGCCGGAGACAATGCATTGGATGGACGGTCTTTCTCCCTCCACTCGCGTCCGAAGTGCTTGAGTACATAGTCAATGGTATCACTCGTAATGGTAACAGCATCCACAACCGTCGGCACCCCTATGGAGATGACGGGAATCCCATACGTTTCCCGGCTGATTTCCTTTCGTTTGTTTCCGACGCCGGATCCGGGGTGTATGCCCGTGTCAGACAGCTGAATCGTCGCATTGATCCGGTTAATGGACCTGGAAGCAAGAGCATCGATAACGAGGACAAAATCAGGCTTGATTTCCTCGATAATGCCATGAACCATATCACTCGTTTCAATGCCGGTGACTCCCATGACCCCCGGGGTGACCGCCGAAACCGGACGCCAGCCTTCCGCGACGGTTTCCGGATGCAGTTCAAACAAATGGCTGGTTACGTAAACATCTTCGGTCACAAGCGGACCAAGAGCATCCGGGGTCACATTATGGTTCCCAAGCCCGACGATCAGTCCACGGTCCATATCCTTGATGCCGCATGCTTCCACCAATTTTCTCAATTGTACCGAAAGCGTTTCTGCCAGGTTTTCCTGAAGTTCCTTGTCCTGTTTACGAATGGCCAGGGATTCCAGGGTCACATAATGCCCCGGCTTCTTGCCGATTCTCTCGGCCCCGGCCTCATCGACCGTGACATAGGTGATGGTGATGTCATTCTCCTTGTTTTCATGGACTTCCACCCCGTCTCTGTCTGAGGATGACGGATCATCCTTTACATTCATTTCCTGCGCTTCAAGCGCCAGATCCGTGCGGATTGAGTAGTTGAATCGTTCTTCCATAACGTCAGCCTCCTTATCCAAATGTTCTCCCAAGCATAAGAAAACTATGCAGATGATCGGATAAGGATTGAGATAAGTATTGAAAACAGCTGGCTGCTCTGGTAAAATGTCTTTTGTTCGATATGAATGAGTCTTTTGTTTTTACCTAGGAGGTGAAACCATGCCTAACATTAAATCAGCGAAAAAACGTGTACGTGTAAACGATGATGCCCGCGCCCTTAACGCAGCATTCAAATCCGACATGCGTACGGCGGTTAAACGTGTAGAAAAGCTTGTTGAAGCTAAAGATGTAGAAAACGCGAAAGAAGTGCTTCCTACAGCTGTTAAGAAAATTGACAAAGCTGTTCAGCGCGGCGCCCTGCACCAAAACACAGGAAACCGTAAAAAATCCCGCCTAACTAAATTAGTTAACGCACTATAATTAAATCGTAATTTATGACCAACAGACGATCCTTCTTAATGGAATGGGTCGTTTTTACATGAAAGAGGCCCTCCGGCACTAAGCCGGAGGGCCTCTTTATTTTATATCGATGCTTTCGCATCCGACGTCTGCTGTTTAATATGGATTAACCGGTATAGAAGCATTTCAAAAGCAAGCGCTTTTTCCATTTTCCCCTGCTTCAGATTGTAATCCGTCTCCGCAAGTTCATTCATGATTTGGTTCAATTCCTGATTACTGAAATAACGCTCCCGCTTTAATGCCATTTTGATGACATATGGATGAGCTTTTATATACGTTTTCATTTGATTCTGGGCATAGCCTTTCTGTTTAAGCACTTTAGCCTGATTGATAATACGGAATTGAGAGGAAAGCAGAGCCGTCAAAGCGATCGGCTCTTCATTCACTTTTTCAAGGTCCTTGTAAATACGGATCGCTTTTCCAAGATCCCTTTCCATCACAGCATCCACGAGCTTCAGTCCGGAAGCTTCCGCACTGTGTGAAAGAAGCTGCTCGGCTGCTTCTTTTGTTACAACGCCGCCTTCTCCTACATAAAGGGCGAGCTTTTCCATTTCATTCCGCAGCGCCATCAGGTTCGCACCAATTTCCTGTGTGAATAATTCGTATATATCCTCCGGCACGGTAATATGTAAATCCCGCGCAAGACTTGCAATCCACTTGTCCATGTTCCATTCTTTAACCGGCTCACAGTGAACCACCGCGCCATGCTTTTTCAGTTCTTTAAAAAGCTTTTTGCGCTCATCCAGCTTTTCATAGGGAGCAATCAGGACCAGAGTCGTGTATTCGGCTGGATTTTGTATGTACTGCAGCAGCACATCCACATCATGCTCAAAGGACAGCTTGTCCGGCTTTGCTTTGAGGAAGACAGGGTTGTTGGCGATGACCACTTTCCCATCTCCCAGAAACGGAAAAGTTTCCGCATCTGTGACGACATCTTCCACAGGAATTTCCTCCAGATCATACTGGGATACGTTGAACTCCCGATCTTCTTTCTTTAACGCCTGCTTTATGATTTTATCTTTGTTTTCCTGTATTAGATACGGTTCTACTCCATATAGTAAGTACACCTGTGATTGATTCTGCTTGGCCATACAATGGTTGTCCTCTCTATAAAAAAAGAATACGGCACCCTCCTGAGAGGGAGCTCAGTGTCACTATTTTATTGTCCTTTTCAAGATCTGTCAAAAAGTGATGTGAGCATGCCGTATAAACCATCTATATAAACGCCATTTCAAAAGCCCCGGGTGCTTTTGAAGAGGACGATGTTGTTCCTCTCTTGCGTTTAGTTTGACCGCCTGGGGGAGAATTATCTGTGACAAGTCTTGCTAGCTGTGGCAAACGTATGAATCCAGGATAATTTTAGAAATCCTTTTCACACCATGTAGATTTTTGGCTGTAAATGCACTATACTTAGTAATTGATATAGGAGGGGTAATATGAACGAGTTCAAAAATGATATTCAATCCAAAACGAATGATGTCATTGATTCCGGATTGGGATTTGTCTTCTCATTTGTCTTCTTCTTCATTATTTTCGCAATCGGGGTTGTATTTTCTGTGGTCGGTCAATAATGGTGCAATTCCGGAAGGCTGCTTATGAAGCAGTCTTTTTTTATTTTCTGCTTGCATTATACGGAAGGAAAGTCGAAAACGTTCCATCATCTCCATAAAAATTATAGTGGACAGCCCCGGATTGGTCGGTCCGCAGAATGAGCATATCCCGCTCCATCAGCTTCTCCACCACTTCTTCGTGAGGGTGTCCGTAGCTGTTTTCCACTCCAGCCGAAACCCAGGCAGTACCAGCATTAACCTCATCCAGCCACGCATCACTGGAGGAAGTGTCACTGCCATGATGAGCCACTTTCAGTACATCTATGCGTACATCCGGGAGATCCTGAAGCAGCTGTTTTTCCACAGGGACGGATATGTCTCCGGTGAACATCCACGACTTCCCCCCAAGATCAAAGGTGACAACAAGGGAGTTGTCATTCGCATCCCCTGTATTTTCTGCCGGGTGCAGCACACGCATGCTGAGTCCATCTGTTTTTAAGTGATCTCCAGCAGACGCTTCCCTCTGCTTCACTCCTTTATACTGGACAGGGTAAAAAGGTGAAGTCACAACATTTCCCACATCAAGTTGATCGATCAGATAAGGAACGCTTCCGTTATGATCACTGTCCTCATGAGTAATCAGAATCGTATCAATGGTGTCGATGCCTCTGGATTTCAGAAATGGCACAATGACGGTCTTTGCGGTTCTGGTCTCATCTTCCATGTACGGAGGAGGACCTGCGGCATCAATCATCCACACACCTTTTCTGTAAGGCAGTTCAATGACAAAGCTGTCCCCTTGTCCAATATCAAGCATCGTTACCGTCCCTTCCGGAGACAAATAGGGAAGGGAGGCGTAAACCATAAGCACCCCTGCACACGCTGCACCGTACGCAAAACACCGCTCGAGCTTCCCTCTGCACCAATGAATCATCATCCTGACAAACAAGATCATAAAGACAAGGACTGCGGAAGAAGCCAGTTCACCGATCACCCACGGAATATCAAGCAGACCTCCCGCGCTCATGCCAGCTGAAAGGATGCGGTGATGAAAATCAGAAAATAACGAAGATACGCCCCGGGAGACATCTCCAGGGAGAACGAAGGCAGAAAGAAACAAAAGAAAGGAAACAGGAATGACAAAAAAAGAAAAGTAAGGGACCATGGCCACATTCGCAAAAAGGGACAGCGGTTGAAATTCATAAAAATAGCGGATTTGCAGTGGAAGAATGGATAGTAGGCAGATAAGGCTGATGATTATCGTCTGCTGCCACAGACCGGAGGCCCGCTTCAATACAGGTACGGACAGAATCAGACTGAACGTGACAAGGAAGGAAAATTGAAAGCCGGCCTGATGAAGATAATCCGGTTTCCAAACAAGAAGAAAACCAGCTGTCCAGGCAATAACATCAGATAATGGAATCCGGTGGTTAACCATCGAGAACAAAAGGACAATAAGCGCCATCACGCATGCCCGGATCACCGATGGCGCAGCGCCGGCGAGGATTGTATATGAAGGGAGAAAGAGAAGAAGAAATACCCCGGCCTGCCTTCTCGTTGCCAGACCGGATCGGTAAAGAACCATGTAGACGCCTCCAGCAAGCAGCCCGGCGTGCAGCCCTGAAATAGCCAGGATATGGGAAAGATTGTAGGTTTGAAACCATTCTGTAATTTCTTCAGGTATGGCATCCTTTTCTCCAAAAACAAGGGCTTTGATCCAGCTGCAGGCCCCGGGATCCAACTGTTGTTGTACCCTTTTTAGAAGATTGGTCCGCCATTCGTATATAAAACTTACATAGGACCTTCCTTGACAGGTTATATCAGAGTGGTTTTCCACCATCATTTTAGTGAAGACCCCCTGTGTGGCCATATACGCCGCATAATCAAATTCCCCCGGGTTGCGGGCCGGATCAAACGGGCCCGCCGTACCGGATACCGTACAGAGACCTCCGTGATGATAAACAGGTACCTGTTCATCAGGATCGCTTTTCATAAAGCGCACCTGCCGTCTTATACCTTGTTCATCTTCCATAAGAAACTGCACTGCATAGGAGGTTTCTTTCACTTCTGAATCAATGACAGCGGTCCACGTGTCCGGCCCTTTCATAGAGGCAGGAGGAGATGGGGGAGTAAGATAAATGAACCCGGCAGCGAGGAGAACAAGGGAGAGAAGAAGTTGAGGGATATGAGCACGGAAACCATAGAGAATAACGGTAATTAAGAGGACAAAAATATAAAACGCCTCCCCCTCCAGGGAGGCCAGAACCCCGCCCGCAGCAAAAGCAAGGACGGGGAGGTGCCACCGGCCGGTGAAGGCGTTCATTTTTCAGGAAGGGAGAAATAATGATCGGCTAATTCCTTCAACTCCTCCACTTCAGGATCATGCGAATTCTCCAGCTTATCAATCAGCCGGCCGACAAGATGGCGCTGCTCCGTCTGCATAGGCGGAATTTCCAAGGGGACCTTTTTCATTCGAACGCCGGCCTGTTGGAAGAGCTCGACAGCATAGGGATCATTTTTATAATCCTCTCCATAATAAACGGCTTTGATGCCAGCCTGTATTAACGCTTTCGTACAGTGAACGCATGGAAAATGAGTAACATAGACCTCTGCTCCATCTGCAGCTACGCCGAACTTGGAACACTGCAGCAGCGCATTCATTTCTGCATGAATCGTCCGGACACAGTGCCCCCCTACGACATAGCACCCTTCATCAATACAGTGCACTCCGCCGCTTACACTACCATTGTAACCACCCGCGATCATCCGCTTGTCCCGGACAATCACAGCCCCGACCGCAAGCCGCTGGCAGGTGCTTCTGGATTTTAACAGGTAACTCTGTGCCATAAAATATTGATTCCACGTAATTCGTTCCATCTATGTATCCCCCTGTTTTTTAGTTAAGTTTACTTTCTGTATACTCTTCCGTCAACGTCATGGAACTGTGATAAACTCCTTAAGCTGATCCAATGTTTTCTCCCCTATCCCCGGTACGTCGAGCAATTCCTCTACAGAGCCGAAAGGTCCATGTTCCTCCCTGTATTTCATGATGCTTTCAGCCTTCGAAGGACCGATACCATTCAACGTCTGGATTTCTTCCATAGAAGCCTGGTTAATTCGTATTTTTCCGTTATCCATACCAGATGACCGGGAAGCGGGTTCTCCATCCTCAGGCGTCCCGGCCACTAGAACGACCATTTCATCCTGAAGGATTTGAGCAAGGTTAACACTATGCGGATCAGCCTCTTCTGTCATTCCACCTGCCTCTGTGATGACGTCATCCACCCTTGTCCCTTCCTCCATCGCATACACACCCGGCCGTACAACCGCCCCTTTCACATCCACAACAATTTCATCCTCTGACATGTTTCCTTCAGATTCGGCCGGTACCTGCTCTTCTTCTGTTACGACAGCATTTTCAACCTCTGCTTCCGGCTGACTCTGCCGATAGACGAGTACAAACACTACTATAACAATCACAATCCATCCGTATCGTTTGATCATAATCGTCCGCCCTTCTCTCATAAAACTTCACTGTTGGAATACTATGGTATAGGTGACCATTAAGGGAGGGATTCCAATGAGATGGGGAATCATCGGAACCGGAAATATGGGAAGCATGCTGACTGCATCACTGGTTAAAAGTGGAGCTGTGCGTGGAAATCAATTAACGATTTACAATAGAACAAAAGCAAAAGCGGAAAACTTAAAAGAAGAATTGGGGTCGATTACTGTGGCGGATACGCTGCAGGACATCCAGCAAAACAGCGATATCCTTTTCATCTGTGTGAAACCGCATCATTATAAAGGAATTTTAGAGGAACTGGAAGGAAAGTGGAAAAAAGAGCAGTGTCTCGTTTCCATCACCTCACCGATTGCCGTGGAACAGCTGGAGAAGGCTGTCCCTTGTGAAGTCGCCCGGGTAGTACCGTCGATCACAAATCACGCCCTTGCCGGCGTCAGTTTGATGACATTTTCAGAAAACACAAGTGAACCCTTCCGGACTGCTATTCACCGAGCTTTCTCCCACATTTCGACACCAGTGGAGATTGAAGAGGAATATATACGCGCAGCGTCTGATATCGTTTCCTGCGGGCCGGCCTTTATCAGTTTTCTGCTCAGTCAATGGATCGCAGCCGCCGGAGAGGTGGCCGGCATGCCGAAGGAAAAGGCGACCGTTTTAACAGAAAATATGATGACAGGGCTCGGTGAACTGCTGTCCAGGCGGATTATGACATTGGAAGAACTGATGGAGAAAGTCACAGTCAAAGGCGGGGTGACCGGGGAGGGACTTCAGGCCCTGGAGGACCACATTGGACCTTTATTCCAGAAGATGTTCGAAGCCACACAGAGGAAACATAAAGAAGATAAAACAAACATTCATCTGTAACCCTATTATTCGACATTCTTTGTTGATTTCCTGCTGCATAAAAAAAAGAGTCCGATTTTCCAATCGGACTCCTTCCTATTTCGTACAAGCGATCAACCACCGGTCCCCTTCTGCATCAGGTTCTGTGCTGAAATCTGCATAGACGCCCTGGAAGGAGAAACCTGCCTCCTCCAGCCACGCTTTAAGGTCACGGAGTTCAAATCCCTGCTGGTCATGAACTTCATCAAATCGATGATAACCGGCACCTTCCTGAATAAAGAAGGTCAAGTCGTGAACGATGCTGTTTTCCTTTTCACCAGGATCACAGAACCATACATAGGACAAATCATCATAAACCTCGGCAAAGGTGGAACCACTAAGGTCCCGCTGAATATGATCTATAGAGTGGACATCAAACAAAAACAGTCCGCCCTCTTCCAACGCTGCATGAACACGGTTGAAAGACGCTTTTACCTGTTCTGGTTCCTGGAGATAGTTGAAAACGTCACAATAACTGATAACGGTGTCAAAAGATACCGGAAATTCAAGTTCAGTCATATCCTGTTTTAACCATTGAATAGAGGAACGGGGGTTTTTCTGCTGGGCGACAGCAAGCATTTCCTCTGACAGGTCCACACCTGTCATTTGATACCCCTCCTGATCCAGTCTATGAGTAATCTCACCTGTTCCACAGCCTACATCAAGAATCCTGCTGCCCGTAATGCCGTGATGATGCATCTGATCCTTTGTGAATGACACCCAGCTGCTGTAAGGAGCGTCTTCCATCAAACGGTCGTATACCCGGGCCATGTCCCTGTAGCTCATATTAGTTTTCCAAACCCTCAACGAACACGGTATCCGCGTCTCCCCAGAGTCTTTCCAGATTGTAATAATGACGCTCATCTTTATGGAAGATGTGACAGACGACACCATTGAGATCAATTAAAACCCAGCGGGCCTGTTCAAATCCTTCCATACGTTTCACTTCCATCCCATTCTCTTCAGCCTGAGACTTCACTTCCCTGGCAATAGCCTGTACCTGTCTTTCATTGGATCCTTCGCAGATAACGAAGTAATCCGCAATTAAAGATACGTCTGCCATATCCAATACAACAATATCCTGAGCTCTTTTCTCATCACAGGCCTGTGCGGCCAGTGTTACTAATTCTCTGCTTTCCATGAGCTTCCTCCCTTTTTCATCCTTTATCTCTTTAGGGTCTTTCCCTGTTTATAATAAATCATTATATGCATGAAACGTGTCCGGATAAACGGTCCTTCCCCTGCCGACTAAAAAAACAATTGTATTTTTCAAGGCAAGAAGGCAGGCCTTATCCAAATCCGTTTCTGCTGTTTCCCGGACTTCATCAACACCGGGGAAATTCCGGCCGGGTTCAATGTAATCCGCTAAAAAGACAACTTTATCCAAAACACTCATATGTTTCTTTCCTGTCGTGTGACAGGAAACAGCACTGGACACCTCGGGATCTGTCAAATGAATTTCCTGTTCCAGCATCAGGGCGCCTACGGGTCCATGCCAAAGCTCATGATGATAGTCAAGCAGATCTTTAGGAAGACGCCTGTCGGTTTCAATCCAACGCCGCATCAGATCCCTGTCCTTGTACTTGGCATAATCATGAAGGGCACCAGCGAGGGCAGCTTTTTCAGCATCGGCACCAAAACGCTCAGCGAGGATGACGGCCTGATCGGTTACTCTTACAGTATGGTCAAACCGCTCCTGTTTTAGAAAAGGTTTGACATACGCCAAAGCTTGTTCACGAGTCATTTCCATAGAGGTGATGCTCCTTTATATAAGAATCCACCGCTTCCGGCACAAGGTAACGGACACTTTTTCCATTTTTAAGCTTTTCCCTGATCATAGTGGAAGAAACATCGACACCGGGAATGTCTACATAATGAACATCCGCTTCCGGATTCCACTCATACCCCGGCCGCTTCACTCCGACAAAATCCACGATGGTTTTCAGTTCTTTTATTTTATACCACTGTGGGAGATTTTGTACCATATCTCCACCAATAATAAAGAAAAAATGATGGTCCGGGTATTCGCTATTCAAAAGGGTCAAGGTGTCATACGTGTATGACGTCCCTTTTCTCACAAGTTCGATATCACACAAACGAAAATCCGGATGTCCGGCAATCGAACGCTCCACCATCTCCAGACGAAGTTCCGCGTCTGTCTGAGACTCTTTTTTATGAGGAGGGATATAGGATGGCATAAACCAGACCTCATCCAGTCCCATATCCTCCCGGCAGTATTCAGCCATTAACAAATGTCCATAATGAGGTGGATCAAACGTACCGCCGAGGATGCCGATTTTTTTCATAAGGTCATCCTTCTCTACGGCAGTTCAATCTGCTTATTTTCTTTAGACTCTTTGTACAGGATGATCGTGCTTCCGATTACCTGTACAATGTGGGCGTCCGTAGCTTCCACAATTTCTTCCGCTACAACAGCGGGTTCTTCCAGACAATTCTGCAGAATGCTGACCTTGATCAATTCACGCTTTTCAAGAGCCTCATTGATCTGTGTCGTCATATTTTCATTGACCCCTGCTTTACCAACCTGGAAGATCGGCTGCACCTGATGGGATGCCGCACGCAAATGCTTTTTCTGTTTACTCGTTAACATGTTATTCCCCTTTCAACTTTCGTTCGAACTTTTCAAGGAGCGGACGAGCTTCCGGCTCAAGATCCGTCCAGATTTGAAAAGCATAGACCGCCTGCTGCAATAACATTTCATGCCCAAAATGCAGGCGGGCGCCTTTTTGTTCTGCCTCTTTTAAGAAGGTCGTCATGACGGGGCGGTAGACAATATCACTGACAACCGTCCCCTCTTTCAAGTTTTGAAGTGACAAAATGGATGTGTCTTCATTCGGGCTCATACCGACAGTGGTGGTCTGGATGATCAGGTCATACTCTCCTGCTGCTTGTTCAGCCTCATCAAACGAAACCGCCCGGGCAATGCCGGCCCCGCCGGTTTCAGCAATCATACTTTCCGCCCTGCTGAGCGTCCGGTTCGCTACATCGACCTGCACCTCTGCCTGTTTCATCAGAGCGTCAAAGATCCCCCTGGCCGCTCCTCCGCTACCGAGGAGCAGAACGTTGATCTCCTGTTCAAAAAGGTCAGGAAAACGGGCCTGAAGCGAATGCAGGAATCCTGTTCCGTCTGTATTATAGCCGATCCACCCTTCAGATGTCCGCTTGACTGTATTGACGGCACCAAGCTGGGCAGCACTGCCGTCGACGCCGTCAAGATGCGGAATAATCTTTTCTTTATAAGGTACCGTCACGTTGAATCCGTCCAGATCTCGATTCTTCATCTCACTGATCTGCTCATCAAAGTCTTCCGGTTTGATTTCGAACAGTTGATAATCTCCTTCGACCCCCGTCTGTTTCATCAATTGTCCATGAATCCATGGTGACAGTGAGTGGCCGACAGGAAAACCTGCTAACCCGAATGTATACAAAAAAATCTCCCCCTATATGAGTGATGAACGAAGGGATACTTTCACACCTTCCGGAACATGAGCCGTTACGGTGATGTCTCCTTCCGGCACGGTGATCCACCCCAGCCCGGAAAACACGATATCTGTCTTCGGCTCTGTTATTTTCAATGTTTGAGCTGTCAATGGCGGCAGCTTCTCTTTCGTATTCGGATCCGGCGGGGTAAGAAGCTCCCCTAAGTGGTTCTTGTACAATTCATCAGCCTTCTCCATTTTTGTCCGGTGAATATGCAGTTCATTAGAGAAATACCCGATAAAGGAAGACCGCTCTCCCTTTTCAAAATCAAGCCTGGCCAGTCCCCCGATAAACAGGGTCTGCTGTTCATTCAGCTGATAGACCTTAGGCTTCACTTCTTTCCGGGGTGTGATCAATTTCAAATCCTTATCGGACACGTAGTGGGCCATCTGATGGCGGTGGATCACTCCCGGCGTATCAAACATAGAGCTCTCTTCATCCAGGGGAATATCGATAAAACCGAGGGTTGTCCCTGGGAAATAGGACGTCGTGATTGCATCCTTCACGCCTGATGTGTTGGAAATGAGGGTATTGATAAACGTCGATTTACCAACGTTCGTCGTCCCTACTACATACACATCTCTTCCCTTCCGGTACTCCTCAACAGCTCTTGACAGGTCTTCAATCCCCTGATTTTTTTCAGCGGAAATCAAGAAAACATCCTCTACTTCCAAGCCGTTCTCTCTGGCCGAACGTTTCAGCCAGTGCTTCACCTTGCCATGATTCACGGACTTTGGAAGAACGTCCATTTTGTTCCCGACAAGAAGAACGGGATTATTTCCGGTCAATCGCTTTAATCCTGGAATAAAACTTCCATTGAAATCAAAAATATCAATCAGCTGGATAACGAGGCTTTTCGTCCCATTGATCTGATTGAGCATCTCGAGGAAATCATCATCCTGATACGGCACATCCTGTACTTCATTATAGTGTTTCAGCCTGAAGCACCGCTTACAAATGATATCCTCCCTGTTTAATGCGGAAGCAGGGGCGTATCCCGGTAATTCAGGATTTGTCGTTTGTATTTCAGCTCCGCAGCCCTGGCATTGAATCTCTGCCATTATCCATCTCTCCTCTGCCACGTAATTTTCCCTTTTCTTCTCATCCAGTTTAAAATCCGGCGCTCAATCTTCCGATTAAAGCGGGTAACGAAACCGTCCGTCTCAACGATCGGTACGACGAGAATGGTATGGTAACCTGCAGAGTTGCCTCCAAGAACATCAGTGAGAAGCTGGTCACCAATAACAGCAACCTCGTTCTTATTTAATTTCATCTGCTTGCGTGCTTTTTTGAACGCTTTGGACAGGGGCTTCCGGGCGCTGTGAATAAAAGTGGCATCCAAAGGCTCCGAAAACAACTTCACACGCGCTTCATTATTATTGGAAGCGATGGTCACCTGAATTCCATGACTGTTCATTTTTTTAAACCATGCCTTGATTTCTTCGGTAGCATCGGGAACATCCCAGGCTACCAGCGTATTATCCAGATCGGTGATAACACCTTTAATTCCTTTGTCCTTGAGTTCCTGTGGATCTATATCAAATACACTTGGAACGTGTTCATTGGGCAGAAAATTATTTAACATCAACTCACTCCATCTCTTATACAACGGCAAAATCTCCTTCACCATCATATACAAAATTTCGTTATGTTTCAAAAGGTCTTCCATTAAGAACATAATTCGTTCGACATTTACCGACATATCCGGGTTGTGGATAAGTTTATGCACATTTTCCACACAGTAACTTCTTTGTTATCACTATCCCGGTATGGTTTTTCCATATAGTTATCTACATTTTCTTGTAGATAACTTCTATATTGTGGCAATTTTCGGGTCATGGTAAGGTAAACATACATTCAAGGATGGACGTTGAAAGACCAAAGAAAAACGGGAGGTGACTGTCACATGTGTGACAGCGGTATGAAGCAACTATCGGATTCCCTGCTTATACAATCTTACCACAAAGCCATTGAACTCAATCTTTCCGAAGAGTTTGTTGAACAGATCAGCAGAGAAATAAAAAAAAGGGCCATCCAGAACCAATTGGAAAAAACGGTTCCCAGGGTGGGATGAATCAAATAGATGACCGTATTGTTAAACATTCGTTTCTCCTTAGAGAATGAATGTTTTTTTGTGTTTTTTTATTTTTATTTTTGATGTGTCTCTACTTATTTATAAGGAAAGACTAAAATAAGTCTACAACATGCTGCTGCTGGTATGCTACAGTTGAACAATGACCGTTTTTTTGATTACAATTGAATGGATACAAGGCTGTCATCATCCCTATATCAACCAAATAGATGAAACATAGCCAAAGGAGGAATTATCCGCATGCTGGTGGCCGTATTACTGCCTTTTATTCTTGCTCTTTTCATTCCATTTTTAAGCAGATGGAAAGAAAAGCTGCACCCGGGCTTCTTTGTAACACTTGTGCCTGTGGTCATTTTTATTTACTTTGTACGTCATATTGGTACAGGCTTTGAACCTGTCATTCAGGAATACTCATGGATTCCGTCTCTCGGAATGAACATGGTTTTCCATCTGGACGGCCTGAGTCTGCTGTTTGCACTTCTTATCAGTGGAATCGGTGCCTTAGTGGCTTTCTACTCGATTTACTACTTACATAAATCGGAGCAGTTGGGCCATTTCTACGTATATTTCCTTATCTTTATGGGGTCGATGCTTGGTGTTGTTCTTTCGGACAACGTGTTCGCCCTGTACAGCTTCTGGGAGTTTACGTCCTTGTCTTCCTTCCTGTTAATCGGGTTCTGGAACTATAAACAGGAATCTCGTTATGGCGCACTAAAATCCATGCTGATCACCGTATTCGGCGGCCTGAGTCTGCTCGGTGCGCTGGTTTACATGAGTGTGTTAACAAATACAACAAGTATCCGCGCGATGATTGATCAGCAGCAGCTTGTTTTAAACAGTGAATACTTCCCGCTGATTTTGTGCCTGCTTCTTTTAGGGGCTTTTACAAAATCCGCCCAGTTTCCTTTCCACATCTGGCTTCCTGATGCCATGGAAGCACCGACACCTGTCAGTGCCTACCTTCACTCAGCCACTATGGTTAAAGCAGGAATATATCTTGTTGCCAGATACTCCCCGATGCTCTCTTCCAGTGAATGGTTCTTCATTATTGTGTCCACTGCTGGGATTGTTACCTTATGCTGGGGATCTTATATGGCTGTCAGACAGACAGATTTAAAAGGAATACTCGCCTTCTCGACCATCAGTCAGCTGGGTATGATCATGGCGATGCTAGGATTCGGAACGAAAGCCGCTGTATTCGGTGCCGTGTTCCATATTCTGAACCACGCCACCTTCAAGGGAAGCCTCTTCATGGTTGCCGGAATTATCGACCATGAAACAGGGACAAGGGATATCCGCCGTCTCGGTGGTTTAATGACCTATCTCCCGATTACAGCGACGCTGGCATTGTTTGCTTCCTTCTCAATGGCTGGTGTACCCCTGCCATTCTTAAACGGGTTCTATAGTAAGGAAATATTCTTTGACTCCTCCCTGCATCTGGAAGCATCAGCGGCCGGATTTTCAGGATTTATGATGAGTGTTATTCCTTATCTTGCTGTATTGGGAAGTATATTTACATTTGTCTATTCCATGTACTTCTTTTTCGGTACCTTCCGCGGCAGAGCCAAGCTCGATCAGCTTCCGAAAAAACCACACGAAGCTCCGATCGGCATGCTTGTATCCCCGATGATTCTGGTGGCGGGTGTAATTATCATCGGTCTATTCCCGTTCCTGGTGAACGGATCGTTCATCGCTCACGCAGCGGATGCTGTTAAGGGAACAGCCCTGGACGAAAAACACATTACATTCTGGCACGGCATCATCCCGCCATTTGTCATGTCCTTAACCGTTGTCGTCTTCGGCGCGATCCTGGCCATTTCAAGGAAAGTATGGACCCCTGTCTATAACTTCCTCCCGGGACGGTTGAGCCTGAACAAATTTTACGATGGGCTTGTCGACCGGACGGAACGTTATTCCGGAGTCATCACAAAGGGGTATATGAACGGATCGCTCGGACGCTATGTCCGCTTGATTCTGGCGGCCATCCTGATTGTCAGTTTTGCCTTTATGGCCGTTACAGGCGGATTTACCGTGGATACGTCCAACTTATCCAGAATTACGGCACCTGAAATTGCTGTAGCCGTTACAATGGTTCTGGCAGCTGTCGGAACAGCCCTGACCAACAACCGGATTGCGGCGATCTTAATTTTAGGTGTCGTCGGATACGGGCTTTCCATGCTGTTCGTGCTTTACAGAGCACCCGACCTTGCGCTGACTCAGCTTATTGTTGAAACGGTAACGGTTGCTCTATTCCTGCTTGTGTTCTATCACCTTCCTAAACTCAGGAAGAAAGACCAGCCTGTGAGCACCCAGGTTCTTAACGTCATTATTTCTGTCGGCTTCGGGGCTCTCATGACCATGGTTGCCATCTCTGCCCACAGCAGTAAGTGGTTTGATTCCATCGCGGAATACTTTGTTAAGAACTCCTATAAACTCGGAGGCGGAGATAACATCGTCAACGTCATTCTTGTTGACTTCCGTGGCCTGGATACGTTATTTGAAATCGTCGTCCTCGGAATTGCCGCCATGGCGATTTTCGGGTTGATCCGATTAAAGAAACCGAAGGAGGGTGAATAAGGATGGAATTCGTTATGGCTGTATTAGCCGGTATTTTATTTACGACCGGCGTGTATAACCTCCTTCAAAAGCAACTGCTGAGAATCATTATAGGAACAGGGCTCATTTCCCACGGAGCCCACCTGTTCATCCTTACGATGGGCGAACTGAAACGGGGTGCGCCCCCGGTTCTTACCGAAGGAATCGAGAACTACACAGATCCGCTCCCGCAGGCTTTGATTTTGACATCTATTGTAATCAGCTTTGGTGTCACCAGTCTTTTGCTGGTTCTCGCCTATCGTGCCGCGAAAATCAACGGTACGGATAATATGGAGCAACTGAGAGGTAACGACTATGAGTAATTTAGCTATACTGCCGATTCTGCTGCCACTGCTGGCAGGAATCATAACAGCCTTTATCCACAAAAAAACGAAACTGGTCCGCTCCTTTTCCCAGATTACTGCAGTCATCAACCTGATTGTCGTCGGGTACGTCTTTATGACCATCCGCAGTCAGGGAACCATCGTCCTTGAGCTCGGAAGCTGGGAAGCGCCGTTCGGGATTGTCCTTGTGGGTGATTTATTAGCAGCCGTCCTCGTGCTGACGACCAACATTATTGGTGTCGCTGCTGTATTTTTCGCTCCCAAGTCTCTAACGGAAAAAGAAGAATCCTTCTATTTTTACAGCTTCTTCTTCCTTTTGATCGCAGGTGTAAGCGGAGCTTTCCTTACCGGTGATTTATTCAACCTGTTTGTATTCTTTGAAGTCCTGTTGATGGCTTCATACGGATTGATTGTCCTCGGGAATGGAAAAGCACAGCTTCGGGAATCTATTAAATATGTATTGATCAACCTGTTCTCTTCCATGCTGTTTGTAACAACAATCAGCTTTCTATACTCTGTTGTCGGTACTGTTAACATGGCACAGATCGCACAGCGCGTTCAGGAAGTTGAGCAGCAGGGGATCTTAACGACCATCGGAATTCTGTTGTTCTTCGTCTTTGCAACAAAAGCGGCCGTATTCCCACTGTACTATTGGCTTCCAAGGCCCTATACAGCACCAAACGCCGTCGTTTCCGCACTATTCGGAGCGTTATTGACGAAGGTTGGTATCTACTCCATCCTGCGGACATTCACGCTTATGTTCAACCAACAGGTGGATATTACACACACCCTGTTCATCTACCTTGCTGCATTGACGATGATCTTCGGTGTCATTGGCGCTTTATCCACCCACAACGTGAAACTGATTATTGCTTATAACATTATTCCAGCGGTCGGTTTCATGCTCATGGGAATTGGAATCTTTTCAGAAGTTTCCCTGAGTGGTACGATTTATTATCTTGTTCATGACATGATTATTAAGGCCGCCCTCTTCATACTCGCCGGGGCCACCGTTTATGTAGCCGGCACATCGGATTTAAGAAAAATGGGCGGTCTGATCCACCACTACCCTGTTCTTGGATGGATGACATTCCTGGCCTCCCTTGTCCTTGCCGGAATTCCGCCATTCAGCGGGTTTATCGGCAAACTGCAGCTGATCCGTGGTGCTGCGGGGCAGGATGAAGTAATGATTATAATTGTGGCGTTGATTTCCAGTCTGTTGATTCTATTCTCGATGATTCGTATCTTTATCAGGGGATTCTGGGGAGAAAAGACCGATATCCCCCGTCCGGATCGGAAGGAAAAAGGCAGCCGCATGGTTTACCCGGCTGTATTTCTATTAACCCTTTCCGTCCTGTTAGGTGTTGGCGCTGAATGGTTCTTCCCTGTCGTGGAGTCCATCGCTCGATACTTAATGGATCCGGAAATCTACATTGAGTCTGTATTAAAGGAGTAGAAGCCGATGCCATTACAAATAGTACTGAACATCATAATTGCCCTCATGTGGATGTTCCTGAGTGAAAGCTATACGTTCACTTCTTTCCTTGTCGGTTACATTCTCGGGATTATTCTCCTGTTCCTTTTACGTCGTTTCGTCCCTGATTCCTTTTACATGAAACGGACATGGAAATTCGTCCAGCTGATTCTCCTGTTTATACGGGAGCTGATCCTGTCCAACCTGGATATACTGAAATATGTATACAAGCCGAAACAGGATATGCAGCCGGGGATCTTTGCTCTTCCGATCGATGTGAAAACGAACTTTGAGATTACTCTGCTTGCCAATCTGATTACATTGACACCTGGAACGCTGTCTGTTGTAGTCAGCGAAGACCACAGGAAGATTTATATTCATGCGATGGATATTCCCGATGTACAGGAAACCATTAATGATATTAAGAATTCATTTGAAAAACAAATCATGGAGGTGACGCGTTAAATGGAAGCTGTTTTAGATACAACACAGAGGCTGATTGAAACATCAGCCATCATCGCCATTGTAGCCGTTGCTGCATCCGTCATCCTTCTTCTTTACAGAGCGATTCTCGGTCCGACAAACCCGGACCGGGCCGTTGCTCTGGATACCATCGGAATTAATTTAATGGCCCTCGCAGGGCTGATTGCCGTCCTGCTTGTGACAACCAAATTCAATGACGTCGTGCTGCTGATCGGAATTCTGCTGTTTATCGGAACAGTAGCTCTGGCGAAATTCTTAGAAAAGGGTGTTATTATTGAGCGGGACGTGGATTAACTTCATCTTTGATATTGTCATTTGTCTATTCCTGCTGAGCGGTGCCTTTTTCCTCGTTTCAGGGTCCATTGGGATTCTAAGGTTTCCGGATGTCTATACCCGTCTTCATGCGGCTACAAAGAGTTCAACACTCGGCGTAGCCGGCATAATGATCGGTGCTTTTCTCTTTCTCTATGTGGAGAATGGAATTGTCAGCGGGAAGCTGCTGCTCGGAATTTTCTTCGTCCTTCTGACAGCCCCTGTTTCCGGTCATATGATTTCAAGAGCAGCCTATCGTGCCGGTGTCCCTCTCTGGGATAAAAGTGTGCAGGATGATTATGCAGAAGATCTGGAAAAGGAACGGAAAAACCAGGCTCAGGATTCATAAAGAACAAAATGTTATGACAAACATTTCATACGATAAAACCCGTGCGGCGCTCAAGCATTTCAAGCATCGCACGGGTTTTTCTTTGTTTTAATGATCTTTCCCATCCCCCGGTTATACCTTTTATTTTTGAGTACAGACAAGCACGGAGCCTCCTTTCCCTACATACACATGAGATAGGCAGTTGCCTAATTCATGAGGAGGTGGATCCATGAGCAGTCTGATCGCGTCGATCCTTTACTTTTTCAAAGAGTCCCTCTTTTTCATGTCGTATGTGAAAAACCAGGCCTTCCCCAACCCCCTCTCACCGGAAGAAGAAGCCAAGCAGCTCCAGTTGATGGCAGAAGGCAGTCATGAAGCACGGAACAAACTAATCGAACATAACCTCCGCCTTGTTGCACACATCGTCAAAAAATTCGAAAATACAAAGGAAGACTTCGAGGATTTGATATCCATTGGTACGATAGGACTGATTAAGGGCATTGAAAGCTACTCGACGGGAAAAGGAACAAAACTGGCTACTTACGCCGCCCGATGTATCGAAAATGAGATACTCATGCATCTACGATCCACAAAAAAAATGAGTAAGGATGTTTCCCTCCAGGACCCGATCGGACACGATAAGGAAGGGAATGAACTTAATCTACTCGATATTCTGCAGGCAGATGTCACGGATATCGTCGAGGAAATCCAGCTTCATATGGAGCTTGAAAAGATTAAAGACTTTATAAATGTGCTGGATGACAGGGAGAAGGAGGTCATTATATTCAGGTATGGACTGAACCAGACGGAAGAGAAGACGCAGAGGGAAATTGCCAAGGAGCTGGGGATATCCAGAAGTTATGTCTCCCGCATTGAAAAAAGGGCCTTAATGAAAATTTTTCACGAGTTCTATAAACAGAGTAAGCAGGGCGGCCATTCATAAAAAGAGCTTCATTGACTATAGTCAATGAAGCTTTTTCGGCTTTTATTCTTCTGCTGCCTGCCGTTTCCACTTCTTCATTTTGAGAATCATTGAAAAGGCAGCCGCTGATGCAGCCGTTATTACAGGGAACATATATAAATGAGCCCGGGTTTTATACACATACAGACTGATCAACACACCTGCATAAAGATAGGCGTTTAAAATGATCAGCGTCATAACAAATCTCTGATAGTCTTTTACTTTTACGGATAGAGCTTCCTTGGATGACAACTCCTCCACCTCCCCGCTGTCCATCATACTAACACAATCGACAGGTTCATAGAGGTGGTAATCGTTGTTAATCCGCTTCGATCATCGTCATGATCATCTGTGCTGCATTTTCAGCAGCTACAGGAAGGAACTGATCGAAGGACAGTGAAGACTCTTTCCCGGCAATGTCGGATAATGCGCGCAGCACGACAAAAGGTGTGCCGTATTTATAACAAACCTGAGCAATGGCTGCGGCTTCCATCTCAGCAGCAATCATTTCGGGGAAGCGGCTCCTGACAAGGGCCACCCTCTCCGGGTCCTGCATAAAGGAATCGCCGGTTGCAATAATCCCTTTGGCTGCACGGGCCTTCGTACTCCCGACCGCCTGCATCGCTTTTTCTACAAGTGCAGGGTCTGCCTCATACATGGCCGGCATACCGGGTACCTGTCCATAGGCGTAATCAAAAGCCGTCACGTCGACATCGTGATGCGTCACAAAGTCGGAAACTACAATATCCCCCACTTCCAACTCTTCGGCAAAACCACCCGCAGAACCAGTATTGATTACACTCTCAACACCATACTGTTCATGCAGAATGGTTGTGGAGACGGCCGCGTTTACTTTGCCGATTCCTGATTTAAGCAGGACGACTTTTTTCCCACGCAGCATCCCTTCAATAAACAAGCTCCCAGCCGTTTCATTTTCAACCTTATCCGTCATTTCTGCCTGAAGGCGCTCGATTTCCTCATCCATCGCTCCAATAATTCCAATAGCCATCGTCTATTCGTCCTTTCTATCTGTTCACGACTTTTTCTTTTAATACTTCCAGCTTCACCGGCTTGTATCCTTCGTTGTCCACCCATTGGACATACACCCGGAGATATCCGGTTTCATTCTTATCAGAAACGGTGACGACGGCTCTTTGCGGGCCTCCGTCGTTTCCGACCCACCAATAAATAATGTTGTCCTCAGAAAGGTTCACAGCGCTTCTGGCAGCTTCCTGAAGCTCTTTATAGTCCTGAGTACCCTCTTGGTACGTAATGCTGTGGCTGCCGTTTGTGTCCATTTCTGTCGGGATAACCGGCCAGTCCTTTGTTACGACACTTTCAACATTCGGGTTGTCACTTTCTTCTATCTGCACGCCTTCTTCTTCCTTAATAGGCTCCAATTCCTCAAAACCTTCCATAGACACACTTGTTTTATCAGGATCGGCTTCTTCTTCAGGTTCTTCCGGCGATTCATTCTTCTGTACTTCCTCAGTATCACTTTTAGTAATTGCGGTCTGCTGTTCTTCCTCCGGTTTCTGAGCTTGTCCGGTCTGATCATTTCCGTTAAATAATATCAGAGAAATCAACAACACTACAAATACCCCGGCTGCTCCTGCAAGCCACGGAAGTCGTTTGGTCCATTGACGCTTTTTCTCAAAACGCCCGGTACGGGACTCGGATGTATGTTTATCCGCCATGCTCATTTCCTCCTTTGAATACGCCGTTTATTATACAATATCCGGCTGTAATGACCAATCCATCCAAGGTCCTCTCTATTTCCCGGGGAATAACAGCTCCCCTTTGGTGTATGCACAGGAATGAAGAAAAAGGCAGGGGGAGCCCCTGCCTTTCTTTCTATTCCACCGTAATAATTTGAACGTCGATTTCTCCGCCCGGTGTCGCAACTTTCACTTTGTCACCGACCTCGTGGCCGATCAGGCTTTGGGCCATAGGAGAATCGTTGGAAATTTTCCCTTCGAAAGGATCAGCTTCTGCGCTGCCGACGATGGTGTACGTTTCTTCATCTCCGTCAGGAAGTTCCTTGAAGGTTACGGATTTACCCATTGTTACTGTATCAGGGTTTTGATTGTCATTTTCAATAATAACAGCATTACGGATCATATTTTCCACCTGCGTAATCCGTGCTTCAACAAAGGCCTGCTCGTCCTTTGCTGCGTCATACTCCGAGTTTTCGGAAAGGTCGCCGAAGCCGCGGGCAATTTTAATCCGTTCCACCACTTCTTTACGGCGCTCTGTTTTCAGGTGATGAAGCTCATCTTCGAGCTTCTGTTTTCCTTCTTCTGTCATATAATAACTTTTTTCTTCTGCCATGGTCCGTCTACACTCCTTTAGTACAAGAAAAAATGAGATGTCCTTAATATAGGAAATGAGCAGTACATCTGTACGCTCATTGTAGAGATTTACTATACTTTACCCGAGGACATAAAATTTTAGAACTACTATTGAAAACTATGCCAGATTTTTGCCAGTATTTCAACTATTTTCTTCGTCTATCAGTAAACCCTTTTCATAGAGAACCGTCTTGATTTTCGAAGCCATCAAATCAATAGCTACGTGGTTCTGCCCACCTTCTGGAATGATAATATCCGCATACCTTTTCGTAGGTTCTACAAATTGAAGGTGCATCGGCCGGACGACATTAATATACTGATCAATGACTGAGTCAAGGGTGCGTCCCCTCTCATTAATATCCCGCATCATCCGGCGGATAATCCGGACATCAGCGTCTGTATCCACAAACACTTTAATATCCATAAGATCACGGAGGCGTTCATCCTCTAGAACAAGGATTCCCTCAACGATGATGACTTCCTTGGGCTCCACGTGGATCGTCTCTTCTGAACGGGTATGCATCTTGTAATCATACACCGGCTTTTCAACAGATTTCTGGTCGATCAGCTGCTGGAGGTGTTCCATTAACAAGTCATTATCAAAGGCGAGCGGATGATCATAGTTCGTTTCAAGTCTTTCCTCAAATGGTACATCGCTCTGATCCTTATAATAATAGTCCTGCTCGATCATCAATAACGTTTTATCAGTGAAACGCTGGATAATGGATCTGGTTACACTCGTTTTCCCAGAACCTGTCCCGCCCGCTACACCAATGACTACTGGTTTATCGTTCATAGTTACATGGTTCTCCTTTCATCCCATCCGCGAGTCAGCTGTGACTGCTCTTTTTCTTTGTAATGGCAACGCCGTCCCCGATAGGAACAATCGTTGTATCATAATCCGGGTGCTTCACAAGCCATTCGTTGAACTTACGGATTTTACCCGCTATTTTTGCCATACGTGGACTGGCTGACCGGTCATCAGCAACATAACCCTTAAACAGGACGTTATCAGTGATTATGACCCCGTCATCCTTCAGCATCGGAGCATATAAGTGGAAAAATTCCTCATACTTCCCTTTGGCTGCATCAATGAACAGCACATCATACGGCCCTTCTGTGCGCACCTGGCCGCCTGTTTCCAGAGCGTCTCCAAAGATGACAGAAATATGGTTCTCTGCCTGCATGTGTTCTATATTTTTCAAGGCTTCCTTATAGCGCCATTCATCTCTTTCAACAGTCGTAATTCGGGCTGTAGGAAAAGCCTCCAGCATACATAGAGCTGAATAGCCGATCGCTGTTCCGATTTCCAGAATCCGCTCCGGCTTCTGCATACGGATCAGCTGCATAAGGAAATTCATCCCCAGCGGCTCCATAATCGGTATCTTATGTTCTTCAGCAAACGACTCCATATCTTGAAATGGTTTGGAAGGCTTAGAGAGCAATGACTGTAGATAATTCTCCTGCTCCATCCTGCTTCATCCCTTCACATCAAATTTACATCGTTTTTACAACCCCACTATTTTAACACAAATCGCTAAGGGAACGCCATTGTTCTTTGGGGCTGCCTTTGTTTACAGAAACTTCAGAATCACCACAACATGCGGCTCATAAACGGCCGGAGCAGCATCACCTTTCAACCGTTTCCATTCTCACATGGAGAGGATTACACAAAAGAACGGCACATGTAAACATGTACCGTTCTTATTCAGGCAGGTCTCCCTGCGCTTATTAATTAATGTGCTCTTCCTTCAACTTGTTGTGCTCCTCGAGGGTATCAGCATAGTAAATCTCACCTTCACTATCCGCAAGGAAGTATAAGTGATCGTGCTCCTCCGGCTTAACAGCGGCCTCAAGAGAGTTTTTATTGAAGTTCGAAATCGGCCCGGCAGGCAGGCCTTTCACATGATACGTATTATAAGGTGACTCAATCTCCAGATCCTTGTAGTACACTTTTTCCTGGTGCTCGCCTTTTGCATACAGGACAGTAGGATCCGTCTGCAGCATCATATCATCTTCGAGCCTGTTATAAAAGACACCGGAAATCTTCTGCCGGCTCTCTGCTGTACGTGCTTCGTTTTCCAACAGGGATGCCATCGTTACAAGATCGTGCACATTTTCTATGTTATTCAATTCTTCGATTTGACTGTAATACGGGGCCACCACTTTGTTTGTCTGATCCAGCATCTTCCTCACAATCTGGTCGATACTTGGATCCTCGACATACATCGGATAAGTCGCTGCAAACAAGTATCCTTCCAAAGGATAACGGACGTCCTCTTCCAGAATATCTTCTGTAAGAAGCTGAGGATAGTCTTCCATCAGTGTTTTTACATACGCGTCATCATTGACTTTGTCCATGAATTCTTCAGCAGTAAAGGAGAACTCCTCTGCGTAAATGTCAGCAATCTGCTCCATATTCCGGCCTTCAGGAACAGTCACTGTGAGAGCAGGGTCTTTGACCAGCTTTCCGGACTTCAGGGATTCAATCACCTCATCCAAGGTCATCGAGGAAGTGAATTGGTAATCTCCTGCCTGAAAACCAGACTCGTTTTTGAATTTGGTATAAAATCGGAAAATCATATCATTTTTAATGATTCCGTTCTCCTCAAGGATGGAAGCGATATTGGAAGTAGAGGAACCAAGAGGGATTTCCACATCCACCTGCTTATCATTTCCTGGATCAACAGGTTCAAGGGCGGATTTCACATAGAGGTAGCCGGATATTCCTACAATAAGCATAACTAGAGTGAAAACCGTAAGAATGATGGCAACAATCTTCCTTACTTTGCCGGCTTCTTCGATTCTATTCTTTAATTTCTTTTGGTATTGGGATTTAAAGTCAGAATTAGACAACGGACTTCCTCCTTTCATCCGGTACATTATACTATAAGTAGAGAGAATCTTTCTACATATTCCCGGAATTTTCAACAATGGACGCCGGGGGCGATGGCTCCATTCTTCCCTCTCCCCTTCAAGGATATACAAAAAAGACTGCCGGAAGCTTCCGGCAGTCTTTTCTTCATTTCTTACGTCAGGTTTTCGTCTGTAAGCGTATTGAGCATTTCCTCAACCATTTCCCACTCTTCATCGGATTCGATCTGGTAAAGGGCCAGATCGTCTTCCTCATTGCCTTTCTCTTCAAAGCGGAAAGCAAAAACTTCGACTTCCTCGCCATCCTTTTGTTCAGCCGGGATGACAGCAATATAGGAATGACCGGTCTTCTCCACATCAAAGGTAAACAAGACTTCAAATAAATGCTCTTCCCCATTCTCATCAGGGATAATAATACGTTCTTCTTTTTCTAGTGCCATACAGACATCCTCCTCATCGTTTTGCATCTAAAAAGCTTTGTAAAATCATGACAGCCGCCATTTTATCGATAACTTTCTTTCTTTTCTTCCGACTCATGTCAGCATCAAGCAGCACACGTTCGGCTGCCATTGTCGTCAAACGTTCATCCCACAAATGGGACGTGAGCTGAAATTCTTCTTCCATCCATGTGGCGAAAGCCTGGCTGGCTTCCCCACGCGGGCCGACGGTGCCGTTCATATTCTTCGGAAAGCCGACAACGGCTTCCGTAATCCCATGCTCGGCAATAATCCGCTTCAGCTCTTCCCGCGCTGTGGAGAAGTCCTGTTCATCCCAGTGCAGCGTTGTAAGCCCCTGGGCTGTCCAGCCTAAGGCATCCGATACGGCAATGCCGATCGTTTTCTCGCCCACATCCAAACCTATTTTTTTCATTTACTGCCCTCTTTATTCTCATTAATGTAAAATTTGACCAATTCTTCGATCAGTTCATCACGTTCAATCTTTCGAATCAAATTCCGTGCATCCTGATGACGGGGAATGTAGGCAGGGTCGCCCGAAAGCAGATAACCTACAATCTGGTTGATGGGATTGTATCCCTTCTCCTGCAGTGCCCCGTAAACAGAAAGCAGCACAGACTGGACATCCTGATCGAAGGGTTCTTCTGAAAAATTAAACCGCATCGTTTTATCCATTGAACTCATTTCGGTCACCTCGCACAAAAATGTATTTACTCCATTATATACCTAAATACCGTTCAGTAAAAACTAAGAGTTTTGACCGGCATACTCTTTGGCGTATTCAAGCGCGTCCGGAATCCTGGAAGCGTCCTTCCCTCCGGCCTGAGCCATATCGGGGCGGCCTCCACCACCACCGCCGCAGCGGGTGGCTGCTTCTTTGATCAATTGACCGGCATGATAGCCCTGGTCAATTAGATCTTTGGATACTCCGGCAATCAGCTGCACTTTTTCACCGTTTGGAGCAGCCAGCAGGATAATGCCTGAATCGATCTTCTGCTTCAAGTCGTCAACCATGGTTCTGAGTGTGTTCATATCTTTCACATCCACCTGCTTAGCCAGTACGTTCACACCATTGACCTGCTCTACTTCATCAAGGATACTTGTTGCCTCCATATTGGACAGCTTCGCGCTCAAGGAGTCATTCTCCTTCTGAAGATCCTTCATTTCTTTATGAAGCGTTTCAATGCGCTCCGGCACCTGTTCCGGAGATGCCTTCAATAGAGCACCGGCCTGCTTCAGGACAGAAGCTTTCTGATTCATATAAAGATAGGCATCTTTCGCAGTCACTGCTTCAATTCTGCGTGTTCCTGCTCCGATTCCTGATTCCGATACGATCTTGAACAGACCGATTTCTGCTGTATTCAGCACGTGACAGCCGCCACACAGCTCCAGGCTGTAGTCCCCTACTTGAACGACGCGGACCGTGTCCCCATACTTTTCGCCAAAGAGCGCCATCGCTCCTTTAGCTTTAGCTTCCTCTATGGAGTTGATTTCAATGGAAACCGGTAGGGACTGCCATACCTTTTCATTGACAATCGCTTCGATTTTTTCCATTTCTTCATTGGTTACCGCACCAAAATGAGAGAAATCAAATCGCAGACGATCCGGCGCAACGAGAGATCCGGCCTGGTTCACATGCTCTCCGAGCACATCTTTCAGCGCCTGGTGAAGCAGGTGGGTCGCCGTATGGTTTTTAACAATGAAGGAACGACTGCCCTGGTCGACTTCTGCTGTGACCTGTGCCCCTTTTTCTATCCTTCCTTCTTTCACGACCGCCTCGTGCATATGCTGTCCGTTCGGAGCCTTTTGCACATTCGTGACTTCAAGAAGGCCTTCCTCCGTCTTAATCAAGCCTTTATCCGCCATCTGTCCGCCGCTTTCTGCATAGAACGGTGTTTCTGCAAGGAAAAGATACACCGTATCGCCTTCCTCTGCTTTCTCTGCAAACCCTTTATCTTTGATCAATTCGACGATTGTGGAAGAAGCTGTAAGCTTATCATAACCGACAAAGGTACTGTCGACATGAACCTCACCAAGCACACCATCCTGGACCTGCATGGAATCTGTTTTCTGGCGGGCACTGCGGGCACGTTCCCGCTGTTTTTCCATCTCCTGCTTAAAGCCTTCTTCATCGATGGTAAAGCCGGCCTCAGCTACATACTCTTCCGTCAGTTCCTTCGGGAATCCGTACGTATCATACAGTCGGAACACTTCAGTTCCCGGGAATACCGTGCTTCCTTTATCCGTTTCCTCTTTCATGATCGTAGAAAGAATCTGCAGACCATCATTCAGTGTTTCGTGAAAACGTTCCTCTTCTGTCTGGATGACATTCTGAATGAATGCTTCCTTCTTCTTCACTTCTGGATAGAAGTCGACCATGATGTTGGACACTTCAGGTACAAGCTTATACATGAACGGCTTATCAATACCGATCTGCTTGGCAAAACGAACCGCACGACGAAGCAGGCGGCGGAGGACATACCCGCGTCCCTCGTTTGAAGGCAGTGCTCCATCGCTCACAGCAAAGGTGACCGTTCTCATATGGTCTGCGATGACCTTGAAGGAAGAATCACCTTCAACACTGTCCCCGTATTTGTGTGACGTCATTTTCTCAGCTGCTTCAATAATCGGCTTGAACAAGTCGGTTTCAAAGTTGGTATCCGTTTCCTGGATGACACAGACAATACGCTCAAGACCCATTCCTGTATCAATGTTTTTCTTCGGAAGCGGCGTGTAGGTATCATCCGGATTGTGGTTGAACTGGGAGAATACAAGGTTCCAGATTTCCAGGTAACGCTCGTTCTCACCGCCTGGATACAATTCCGGATCGTTGGAGTCGCTGCCGAAGGCTTCCCCGCGGTCATAGAAAATCTCTGTATTTGGTCCACTCGGGCCTTCGCCGATATCCCAGAAGTTTTCTTCAATGCGGATGATGCGCTCTTCCGGAAGTCCAATGCTGTCTCTCCAGATTTGGAACGCCTCATCATCTTCGGGGTGAACGGTTACGGACAGCTTCTCAGGATCAAACCCGATCCACTTGTCACTCGTTAAGAATTCCCAGGCCCATGCCATCGCTTCCTTCTTAAAATAGTCACCGATGGAAAAATTACCAAGCATTTCGAAAAACGTATGGTGGCGGGCGGTGAAGCCGACATTTTCAATATCGTTGGTACGGATGGATTTCTGGGCGTTGACAATTCTCGGGTTGTCCGGAATAACGCGGCCGTCGAAATATTTTTTCAATGTCGCTACACCACTGTTGATCCATAAAAGCGTCGGATCTTCATGTGGAACAAGCGATGCGCTGGGTTCTACACTGTGGCCTTTTTCTTTAAAAAAGTCCAGAAACATTTGACGTACGTCAGCAGATGTCAAATTTCTCATAATAGAGCTACCTCCTTAAGTATACATAGAGAGACCGTAACGAACGAAGAAAAATAAAAACTCCCGTCCCTGCCATCATCGGCAGGGACGGGAGTTTTTCCGCGGTACCACCCTGGTTACAGGTTCTGCACCTGTCAGCTTGGAATGCCTGTAACGCGGCATGACTACGACGGGGATTAACCGCACTCCGGAATAGCGTTCGGCACAATCATGCAGCGTGTTTTACAGCCGGGAACACGCCTCTCTGTCCATGAAAAGGATGCCTACTCGTTTCCTTCATCGTTTTCTTCGTTCAAAAAGTCTACGCTAAACGTAATTATAGTGAAGTGTCCTTCACCTGTCAATATGAAGCCGTCCAGCCCGGACTTCATCAACAATAACCTTCAGGCACGTCAAGACTGGAACAGCCAGAATCAACCCGGGAATCCCCGCGATTTCACCTCCGAGTAAAAGAGCGAAGATGATGAACAGCGGGTGGGTGTGGATGCTCCTCCCCATAATATACGGAGACAAAAGATTCCCTTCAATCACTTGAATCACGATGACGACGAGCAGTGTAAGCAGAAGGCTGTTGACCGAAACAGTTACCGCCACCACCACAGCAGGCACAGCCCCCAAAATCGGACCGAAATACGGAATGATGTTGGTCAGCCCCGCAATTAACCCAAGGACGAGTGGGTAGGGCAGGTCGATCAGCCAAAACCCAGCGGCTGCCAGTACCCCGACGACAAGACTGATTAACAGCTGCCCCCGGATATATCCGCCAAGCGAGTGATTCAGTTGAACAGTCAGACGCCCCGCTTCGCTGTGCCACGTGCGCGGGAGCAGCGTGAGTAAGTACCGTCCGATCATTTGATAATCCTTTAAAAAGTAGAAGGTCATCACAGGAATCACAGCAAGCAGCAGAATCATATTGAAAAGACCGCTGATTCCTGTAAAAACCGTCATTACTTTTTGACTGATCCAGCCTTCAAAGGCTTCAAAACGCTGATCCATTTTTTCATGAATTCCATCCGGGAGCCGCTCGGTCTGGGCATACAGTTCCTTCGTCCACCCTTGATAAGATTCCACAAGAGCAGGCAGATGCTCATTGAGAAGCTTCAATTGATCCAGCAGCCTTGGCATTCCTTTGTACAACCCGTAACTCGCCAGTGTAAAAAAGGCTGAAAAGATCACAAGGATGGCTAATGTCCGGGGCACACCTGCTTCCTCAAGTCCGTGTACGAGCGGATGGAGCAGCAGGGAAAGAACAAGGGATGCAGCAAAAGGGAACAGGACCTTTCCGATCACCAAAAGCCCCTGGTCATAATAAGGAAAAAGCCAGGCCAGAAGCAGAAGAGACAACAAGGTAATAAAGAAGATGGTTAACCGTTTGAGCCATTTGGAAGAACGCTCACTCATGAATCATCAGGATCCCTGTTGATAAAAGATATCATTCAGGGAGCTCAGACTGCCATCCTCTTCAATCTGGTTAATGTTGATTCGGCCATCCTCCACCGAAAGCTCCAGACAGCAGTTCCAGCAGTAATACTGCTCACTGCCGATTTTTCCTAGGTTCTTATTGTTGCAATTTGGGCACCGCATAAGGACATACTCCTTTTTTACCTATCAGTATGTCCCTATGAAGGAAATTCATACCCGGCTGAGCACGTCCCTCACCCAGCGGATGCCTTCATCCACTTCTTCCGGTGTTGGATTCATATGGGGAGTGTGTTCGAATATGAAGTATTTTTCTCTGCCTTCCCGGAGCTTCTGCAGCATGGGTTCCATATCATAAGCACCGTTCCATCTCCCTTTGTCCGGATGAAGCGGAATCCAATAATACTTGTCTTCGACATAACAGACGTTGTGAAGATGGACGACAGACGTAAAAGGCAGAAGAGGCTCCACATACGAACGCCAATCCTCTCCAGCCGCCATGCGGTAGTCCCCCAGATCGACACAGATATCGAGGCCGTAACGCTCCCACAATTCAACAGGGAACTGCCGGAGATAATCTATTCCCTTACCTGAACGGTTACGGCCGAGTTTGGGCTCGCACACGATTGGAAGCGCATAGGTTTCTTTCAATCTATGTAAAAATTTCAATCCTTCTTCGATTTCTTGAAAAGGGCTGGTCGAGGTTCCCGCAAAATACGGGAAATGAACGAGCACGTAGGAAGCCCTTTCCTCAGCAAGACGGGCCACTTCCCGTTCAAATGAATGACGGGCCTCCTCCGGGTCCACAGCCACACGTTCAATCAAATCGTACTTGCTCCTCCCCCGGAGGAGAGGCGAATGGATACCGAAGCTGTTGAGCTGGTGATCCTCTGCCATTTCCTTGAACGTCTCATAGGAGGTTTCGTCTGGAAACTCTCCGATTTCGACATGGTCCAGGCCGCGTTCAAATAGAAAAGAAAACTGGTGCGTATCGGATAAAATCGTACTCCCTGACAGTCCTAATCTATGATTCACTGCAATCCTCTCCTACATAAAGTCATAAGGAGACAGCTGCTCTTCTTCCTCTTCCGGCTCAATCTCAGGTGCACTTTGTTCCTGCAGCTTGTCTTTAAGTCTTGTATACCGTGTATTCGTGTCCGTCGCCCGGACTCCTTCTAAAAAGGCGTCTTTATCCCCGCAGATGATCAGGGACTGTTTGGACCTTGTAATCGCCGTGTACAGCAGATTTTTACGCAGCATCCGCCGATAGCTCCTCACCACAGGGAGAATAACAATGGAAAACTCACTGCCCTGCGACTTATGGATCGACGTACAGTAGGCATGCATAATGCTGTTCAATTCCTTCTTCGGATACACGACTTCCTTTCCGTCAAAATCCACAACGACCTGTTCGACACCATCAACGTTCTCCTCCGCACGGAAAATAGCCGCTACTTCTCCGATATCGCCATTATAAACACCGTCATCCGGCTGGTTGACAAGTTGGATGACCTTATCCCCTTTACGGTAAGTCACTTCAAAATGCTTTAAATCACGCTTCTGCTTCTTTTGCGGATTTACCGTCTGCTGAATCGTTTCATTGAGCTTATGAATACCAACATCTGTCCGATACATCGGCGCAAGCACTTGAAGGTCCTTCGCATCGATGCCTTTATCCATTGCTTTTTTCACAATGCTGGTCACAAGATCGGCCAGCTGGTGTTCTTTAGCTGGAATAAAGTTGAAATCATGCTCTTTTTGAAGCGAAGCCTGGGTGCACGCATCATTTTTAATCTCATGCGCGAGCTGGATGATTTTCGACCCTTCCTTCTGCCTGTACACTTCTGTCAGTTTGGAAGAAGGAAGCTGTCCGGAAGCCAGTAAATCTGCAAGCACCTGACCGGGTCCGACCGATGGCAGCTGATCTTCATCTCCTACAAGCAGCACCTGCATATCATTGGGAACAGCACGGAAAAGCTGGTTGGCCAGCCATATGTCGACCATTGAAAATTCATCAACAATCAAAAGCTTCCCTTCCAATGGGTTATTGCGGTTGCGCTCAAAGGAGTCATGACCATCCCAGCCAAGAAGCCGGTGGATGGTACTGGCCGGCAGCCCTGTGGATTCGGTCATCCGTTTCGCAGCCCGGCCTGTGGGTGCAGCAAGAATGAACGGAAAGGTCTTATCCCCACGATAGTCTTCCGGGTTCACTGTCTCTTCGTTCAAAGCGGCATACGTATGGATAATACCTTTTATAACCGTTGTCTTCCCTGTCCCTGGTCCACCTGTGAGAATCATCAGCTTGGAGTGAAGGGCTTTTTCGATAGCATTGAACTGATCTTCCCCATAGCTCATCGCTTCTTCCTCTTCCAGATCACCGATGATTTTCATCAAGTCCGCCTGGGTGTGCGTCACTTCCACCTCTTCCTCCATGATCCGTTCAATATGACCGCGGAAGCCATTCTCTGCAAAATAGAGCGAAGGGAGGTAGAGACGCTCATCCTCGATATAAAGAAACTTATCCTCCCCAAGATGGATGATCTGCTCGGACAGCTGATCGAAGGTAATCGCTGTCCCAGACCCATGGTTCAACAGGCTCTCCACCTGAAGGAGGCATTCTTCTGTAGGAAGATACACGTGTCCGGCACTCATACTTTTCTGCATCACATAAAGACAGGCCGCCCGGATTCTCGTAGGGTGATCGTAAGAAAGGTTCTGCATCTGTGCCATTTCATCGGCCCGATGGAAACCGAATCCATCTACGTGAAAGACCAGCTGGTAAGGGTCCTCTTCAATGATGGAAAGCGTCTGATCCTTAAACGCTTCATAGATTTTCTGAGAAAGCTTCAAACCGAAACCGTACTGAGACAGATGGATCATGACATGTTCAAATCCCTGGTGCTTCTTTAACGCCTCATACAGCTGATCTGCTCTTTCATTCGGCAGCTTCGGAACTTGATCAAGCACATCCCTGTCCTCAAGAATACGGGTGACCGCTGTTTCACCAAGGGTGTCCACCACCCGTTCAGCGGTCTTCTTTCCAATCCCGTGGAAAAGATCACTGGAAAGGTATAGAATGAGGCCGTCCTTAGTTTCAGGGAGCACCCGGTTGTACATCTCTACTTCATACTGTTTGCCGAATTTTTTATGATCTTTGAATGAACCGTGGAAGATGTAGGTCTCCCCTTCTTCCAACGGGGAAAAATGCCCTTTGATGACGAGCGTTTTTTCTTCAAAGGACTCATTCGTCTCCTTCACGTTAATAGAGGCGATGGAAAAATGCTCCGACTCGTTGTGAAAAATCATCCGATTGAGCTCCCCCTTGACATAGGGACGTTCGTCTTCATTCGTTTCGCTAAAAAAGGATTGTTGAGTCATATCCATCGTTCTCCTTCGTTCTTACTCGTTTAACGCCTGTTCCACCTGACTTTTCGCATGAGCAGCGAGCATATGCTCAGGATTGATCTCCAATGCCTGACGGAAATGATCCAGAGCTTTGCGGGCATCTTCCTTATGAAGCGCAACTACGCCCAGGTTATAATGCGCATCACTATGCTGTTCCTCCAATTGTAGCACATGATTCATCACCTTTTCAGACGCATCAATCTGCCCGTTCTGCGCGAGACAGAGGCCGTATTGGAACTGAACATCCACATCGTCCGGAGCCAGTTCAGCTGCCCGTAAAAGGTATGGGAGAGCGAGTTTGACATACTCCTGATGAATGAAGGTCATACCGAGCATGAAATGCACATCCGCTTCCTCCAGGCCGTTTTTCACAGCGAGAAGGAACTGCTCCTGCGCCTTCGTATATTTCTCCTGCTCGTAATAAGCATTGCCGAGACCATAATAAGCGGTGGCAGCCGTCTTATCGATTTCAATGGCGCGGTTGAAGAAACGCACCGCCCGGTCGTTATCGTTCATATGCATCAACAGGTTTCCGAAATTAATATACCCTACAGGCTCGTTCGGATTTTCATCAATGGCTTCTGTAAAAAGTTTTGCTGCCTCCTCATAATTGTGGTTCTGCATTTCCTCGATTCCCTGCTTTAACTTATCCATGTTATCCACTCCTTTTCCAACGTTCATTTTAATACGAATCACACAAAAAAGTCATGCCCCTCCCAAGATGGACATGACTTTTTTATTATCCTACATAGTTGAGGGCTGTATCCTCTTTCAATACGGTATCAATCGTCGCACCGCCAAGGCAGATCTCTCCGTCATAAAAGACGACCGCCTGTCCCGGAGTGATGGCACGCTCTGGTTCGTGGAATTCCACTTTCCAGTTTCCATTTTCCGCCGGGTACACCGTTACACGGCTGTCATCCTGACGGTAGCGGAATTTCGCTGTACACTCAAATGGAGCTTCCGGTGCTTTTCCACTCGTCCAGTTCGCTTCTGAAGCCATCAGACCATCAGAGTAGAGAGCATCATGGTGGAAACCTTGTCCGACATAAAGAATGTTATCTTCTACATTCTTTCCAACGACAAACCACGGATCACCGGCACCGCCGATTCCAAGACCTTGGCGCTGGCCAAGCGTATAGTACATCAGACCGTCATGCTGTCCTTTCACTTCTCCATCCAGCGTTTCCATACGTCCCGGCTGCGCAGGCAGATATTCACTTAAGAACTCTTTGAAGTTCCGCTCACCGATGAAGCAGATGCCGGTGGAATCTTTTTTCCTGGCTGTAGCCAGATCATTTTCTTCGGCGATGGCACGCACTTCTTTTTTATCCAGATGGCCGAGCGGGAACATGACTTTCGACAATACATCCTGGGAAAGCTGGTTCAGGAAGTACGTTTGGTCTTTATTGTTGTCTTTTCCGCGCAGCATTTCAAAGTGTCCATCTTTTTCACGGACCTGTGCATAGTGACCGGTTGCAAGATAATCGGCCCCCAGGGACATGGCATGATCCATGAACGCCTTGAATTTGATTTCTTTATTACACATCACGTCCGGGTTCGGTGTCCGGCCTTTTTTATATTCATCGAGGAAGTAGGTAAATACTTTATCCCAGTACTGCTTTTCGAAGTTCACGGCATAGTACGGGATGTCCAGCTGGTTACAGACACGGATGACATCTTCATAGTCTTCCGTTGCTGTACAGACGCCATTTTCGTCTGTATCGTCCCAGTTTTTCATAAAAATACCCACAACGTCATACCCCTGCTCTTTGAGCATCAGTGCCGCTACGGAGGAGTCCACCCCACCACTCATACCGACGACGACGCGGGTGTCTTTCGGTTCTTTCATTATCTTTCACCTTCCTTAAATCAAGCGAGACGCTTGATGATCTGGCTGATTTTCTCAGCCGCTTCTATAACATCACCTTCATCATTAGCGAGACCAAAACTGAATCGAATCGAGTTTGTCGTTTTCGGATGACCAGGGCCGAACATGGCCGTCAGCACGTGGGAGGGCTCCACAGAACCCGCTGTGCAGGCACTCCCGCTGGAAGCGGCGATCCCTGACAGATCGAAGTTCGTAAGCAGCGTTTCCACGTTCATGCCGGTAAAACTGATATTCACAATGGAAGCGGCGGTCGTCTCTTCGTTTCCGTTCACTTCAAACGCAACCTCTTGATCCTTCAATGTCTGGATAAAGCTTCTTTTATAATGAAGATACTTTTCCTGATACGTCGAACGATTGGCTTCCATCACTTCAATCGCCGCCTGAAGCCCGCGGACTGCCGGCACATTTTCTGTACCCGCCCGGCGTTTCCGCTCCTGCTCTCCCCCATACTGTTGGGAAGAAAGGACGGTGCCCTCCTTCACATAAAGGAAGCCGACACCTTTCGGGCCGTTGATTTTATGACCGGACACAGCGAGAAGATCGACACCGAGTTCCTTCACATCAATCTCCATCAACCCGTAGGCCTGTACGATATCCGAGTGAAGATAAGCCTGATGATCCTTTAACAGTTCTGCTGTCTCTGCAATCGGCTGGACAGCTCCTGTTTCATTGTTGACCATCATGATCGAAACGAGGATAGTGTCCTCCCTTAACGCCTGTTTGATGTCTTCCAGCTGAACGTGGCCGTTTTCATCCACAGGTAGGTAGGTCACATCAAAACCTTCTGTTTCTAAAAATTCGACTGCATGTAATGTAGCATGATGTTCAATCGAAGTGGTAATGATATGACTTCCCTTATCTTTATTTGCACGGGCCGTACCGATGACAGCCAGATTATCCGCCTCTGTACCGCCGCTTGTAAACACAATTTCCTTTTCATGCGCATTCAGGCTGGATGCCGCTTTACGACGCGCCTTGTCCAGGATGCTTCTTGCTTTCCTTCCAAACTGATGGACACTGGAAGGATTGCCGAACGTTTCCTGATAGACAGGAACCATCGCCTCCACCACATCCGGATGGACAGGTGTCGTCGCCGCATGATCCAAATAAATGGATTTCATAAATTTCCCTCCAATGAATCAAATGTAAAACATATAGGCGTCCTGCGTCTGATCATCTACATGATCTTTCAAATCCTCAAGAGTTGTCGTATCCAGCACATCTTTTACGGCATCCCTGACTCTTTTCCACAGCGCCTGTTTGGCAGGCTCTTCATTTTCAATACCTTCCACCGGAGTGATCGGTCCCTCCAGAACACGGATGACATCACCGGCTGTAATCTCGTGCGGGGCTTTCGTCAGCATATAGCCGCCATACGCTCCGCGGACGCTTTTCACTAAACTGGCATTTCTTAATGGAGCAATCAGCTGCTCCAGATAATGCTCGGACAAGTCATTGTCCCTGGCAATCTGTTTCAGGGAAATCGGACCGTCCCCGAACTTTCTTGCCAGTTCAATCATAATGGTCAGCCCGTAACGGCCTTTCGTAGATATCTTCATATACTTCACCCTTCATTATTAAAAACTGCAGCCAACTTTTTGCATGAGGAAGTGTATATCCTACAAATGTCCCCAAAAACAAAGCAATGAATACGGTCCCTGCTCCAACAGGTCCACCCAGCAGAAAACCAAAAACAGCAATGATGATTTCTATACCATTCCGGACACTCGAAACCTTCCACCCTGTTTTATCTGTAATCAACAGCATCAGGCTGTCCCTCGGACCTGCTCCAATTTCAGGGGCCACATAGATCCCAATACCAAGAGCGGTGACAAAAATCCCTGAAATAAATACGACAAGCTGCATCCACAACACGTCGGGTTCCGGCAGCAGCCAGTTAAAGAAATCAATAAATACACCTATAAAAACCATATTTAAAATGGTCCCGATCTGAGGCCATTTTCTCTGCAGTACTGCACTTACAACGACAATAACAAGACCGGCGATAATGGACCATGTTCCAACTGTCAGTCCCAGCTGCAGGAAAAGGCCGTAATGGAACACGTCCCACGGACCTATTCCGAAGTCCTTGACCTGCATGGTCATCGAAATGCCAAGCCCGAGGATGATCAATCCCATACAAAAAAAGCTCCAGCGAAGCCACAGGGTACGCCTTTTATTCGTGGTCGATTGCACGGCCATCCTCCTCTCTCTATTATACCAAACGCTATTATAGCATGGATGGCAAGTCCCTTGCATTTTATGTGCAATCATTCTACGCTTACATTTATCACCTCTTAAAGGAGAATGAACAATGAGTCAGCAACCACTCGCCTACCGGATGCGCCCGGCAGATATTCATGAAATTATCGGACAATCCCACCTCGTTTCCGAGGGGAAAACGATCAACCGCATGGTCAAAGCCGGACGGCTGGCTTCGATGATCCTGTTCGGACCGCCCGGAACAGGCAAGACATCGATGGCAACCGCACTCGCCAAGAGTCTGCGCATGCCTTTTAAAATGTTAAACGCCGTTACAGATAAGAAAAAAGATATGGAAGCCGCTGTCGAAGAGGCAAAAATGCACGGGCAGCTCGTCCTCATCCTCGATGAAGTCCATCGGCTGGATAAGGCGAAACAGGATTTTCTGCTTCCTCATCTGGAAAATAACCGGATTACCTTAATCGGCTGTACGACAAGCAACCCGTACCACTCTATTAACCCGGCGATCCGCAGCCGCTGTCACTTGTTTGAACTGCATAAACTGACAACAGAGGAAATTAAGCAGGCTCTCACCCGGGCCGCTCAGGATGAAGCGAAAGGACTTGGACATTTACCTATGGAGATTACAGACGATGCCCTCGACCACCTGGCAGGGGCTTCGAACGGAGATCTCCGCTCTGCAATGAACGGCCTGGAGCTCGCCGCCTTTTCCACGCCGGAAAAAGACGGAACCATTATGATTGACCTTGAAGCGGCAGAGGAATGCATGCAGAAGAAAAGCTTTTCCCATGATAAAAACGGAGATGCTCATTATGATGTGTTATCAGCGTTTCAAAAGTCGATCAGAGGCAGTGATGTGAACGCGGCCCTCCATTATCTCGGCCGTTTGATAGAAGCGGGGGATCTGGACAGCATCGCCAGGAGGCTTGTCGTTATTGCTTATGAAGATATCGGTCTTGCCAACCCGCAGGCAGGTCCGAGGGCGCTTGCCGCTGTTGAGGCTGCGGAGCGGATTGGTTTTCCCGAGGCACGTATCCCTCTATCCGTAACCGTTACAGAGCTTGCGCTGTCACCAAAGTCCAACAGTGCCTACAAAGCGCTGGACGCAGCCCTATCCGATATCCGCAAAGGAAAAAGCGGCGATGTTCCTGCTCATTTAAAGGATGCTCATTATAAAGGGGCCGAAGCACTGGGACGCGGCATCGGTTATCAATATCCGCATAACTATGAAAATGCCTGGGTCGATCAGCAGTATCTTCCTGATTCCCTGAAGAAAAAGCGGTATTATGAACCTAAAACGACAGGAAAATTCGAACAGGCTCTTGAACAGGTGTACAGCAGGATAAATAAACAGCGGACCACCTGAGTATATTCCTGTCTTATGTTGGCTACACTACTACTAAATCTGACAAACTATTACCTTTTCAATTAGATTTAGGAGTGATGAAGATGCCTAAAGTAAGGCAGGATGCCTGGTCTCATGAAGACGATTTACTATTAGCGGAAACGGTGCTGCGGCACATTAGAGAAGGCAGCACACAACTGAAAGCCTTCGATGAAGTGGGAGACCTGTTGAATCGGACGTCCGCTGCCTGCGGGTTCCGATGGAATGCTGAAGTCCGCCAGAAGTACGAACAGGCGGTTGAACTGGCTAAAAAACAGCGCAAGGAAAAGAAGAGAAAAGAAGCCAAAGAACAGCAGGCCTACCAAACACCCCAGCCGGCCGCTTATTACCCGCCTTCTCCTGATCCGGAAGATTTCAGACTTCCAGAACCGGAGGCAGAACAGGAAATGACCTCAAGAGCTGCATCTGAAGAAATCGGCTTGAACGATGTCATCCGGTTTCTTAAAGGGCTGGAGCAGGAATCCTCCACTCAGCCGAGTGTGCAGGCGCGTCTCAATGAATTAGAAGAGGAAAACAAATCCCTTTCTGAACAGAACAGTCAGCTTCATAGAAAACTGGAATCCGTTACAGAAGACTATCAAGCCTTGATTCAGATTATGGACAGAGCCAGAAAAATGGTGTTATTTGAAGAACCTGAGCAGGACTATAAGCCGCAGTTCCGGATGGAAAAGAACGGAAACCTCGAAAATGTCGCCCGTTAAACGCAAAAGAGGAGCTCTCTATTTAGAGAGCTCCTCTTTGTGCATAAAAAAACCAATCCCAATCGTGCCGTTGCATCATGAGTTTTGAACCCGCTCTAGGCAGGTGGGTGCCCTGTTCCACATTTCTTGCGTCCTCCCATCAGTGATGGTTATGAGGCGTGCATTCCATGTAGAAACACCAGGCTCCCGTATCAAAAATGTTCGGTCAAAACGTACATTCGAACAACGTACACATCAGGATTGGTTTCTTTAATTTTGTAAATTCATCTTAGCATATTTACATAAGCTTATCAAGAATGAAGATGAAAATTTACTGTTCCGTTTTTTTGGAATCAGACGGCTTCAATTGAAGATGAAGTTCATCCAGCTGTGCTTCACTGACTGCGCCCGGTGCTTCCGTCAATAAATCGGAGGCAGACGCTGTCTTAGGGAAGAGAATCGTATCTCTCAGGTTGGTGCGTCCAGCAAGAAGCATGACAAGGCGGTCAAGACCAAAAGCGATTCCCCCATGTGGAGGCGTGCCGTAGTCCAATGCCTCAAGCAGGAAACCGAACTGTTCCTCTGCTTCCTCCCTGCTGAATCCAAGCACATCAAACATTTCATTCTGCATTTCTTTTTCATAAATACGAAGGGAGCCTCCGCCAAGCTCATATCCGTTCAGCACGATGTCATACGCTTCTGCCATCACATCACGAGGGTTTTTCTTCAATTCCTCGACATCCCCGCCGGCAGGCATTGTAAACGGATGGTGGGCTGCGAAATAGCGGCCTGCTTCTTCGTCGTATTCGAATAACGGCCAGTCGGTTACCCATAAGAAGTTGAATTTCGTTTCATCGATCAGGTCGAGGCGACGCGCAAGTTTCTGGCGGAGGGAACCGAGGCTGTCCCAGACGATCTCCGTTTTATCCGCAACAAACAGAAGGAGGTCTCCGTCTTCCGCCTGAAGCTTATCTTTTATGGCTCCGGCCTCTTCTTCAGCGAAGAATTTGGCGATTGGACCGTTGAATTCCCCGTCTTTCACTTTCAGCCAGGCCAGTCCTTTCGCTCCGTATACTTTGACGTCTTCGGTCAGCTTATCAATATCTTTTCTGGAGAAGGCATCCGCCTGACCCTTCACGTTAATCGCACTGACCTGTCCACCAGAGGCGACGGCACTGTGAAAGACCTTGAATCCGGAATCCTTCACAACGTCTGAGAGGTTGACCAGTTCCAGTTCGAACCGGGTATCCGGCTTATCAGAACCGAATCTCTCCATCGCTTCTGTGTACGGCATACGTATGAACGGAGTTTCAATATCGATGCCTTTGACTTCCTTCATCACGCGCTTCATCATACGCTCTGTCATCGCCATGATATCCTCTTTACTCATGAAGGATGTTTCGATATCCACCTGGGTGAATTCCGGCTGGCGATCGGCACGAAGGTCCTCATCACGGAAGCAGCGGGCGATCTGATAATACTTTTCAAAGCCCGAAATCATCAACAGCTGTTTAAACAGCTGGGGCGACTGTGGAAGTGCGTAGAACTCGCCCTCATGAACGCGGCTTGGAACCAGATAGTCCCGGGCTCCTTCCGGCGTACTCTTCGTAAGCATCGGCGTTTCCATATCCAGAAATTCCTCTTCGTTAAGGAAACTGCGGATAGACTGTGTCGTCTGGTGACGCATCTTGAACGTCTCCTGCATCTCTTTTCTTCTAAGATCGAGGTAACGGTATTTCAAACGAAGATCCTCAGAAACCTCTGACTGCTCCTCAATCATGAATGGAGGGGTCTTGGCTTTGTTCAGGATTGTCACGTCCTGCGCAGCCACTTCAATTTCCCCTGTTCCAAGATTCGCATTGACCGTATTCGGATCACGTGCCACCACATGCCCCTTCACTTCCAACACGTACTCACTTCGTACGTCTTCAGCTGTCTTCAGGGCTTCCGGGGAGGTTTCAGGGTTGAAAACCACCTGGACTATTCCGGAACGATCCCGAAGATCAATGAAAATCAGGCCGCCCAGATCGCGACGCTTCTGTACCCACCCTTTCAATGTAACTTCCTGTTCGATATGTTCTTTGCGGAGTGTTCCGCTCTGAGTTCGTATCATCTTACTTTCCTCCTGCCATTTGTTCTTTCATATATTCAATTACCGAGCCAAGTTCGATTTCCTTCTGCTCCCCTGTAGCCATTTCCTTCACATTAATGACTCCATTTTCGAGCTCCTGCTCACCGAGGACGAGCACGTACTTCGCATTCAAACGATCCGCCGATTTGAACTGGGCTTTCATTTTCTTACCCAGATAGTCCTTGTCGACTTGAAGCCCGGCAAGGCGCATGGAATCTGCAAGACGGACCGCTTCGACCTGGGCTTCCTCTCCAAGAGCCACAACATAGCAGTCCAGGTCTTCATCCACCGGCAGCTCGACACCTTCTGCTTCCAGTGCCATTAACAGACGTTCAATACTCATCGCAAAACCGATGCCGGACGTTTCCGGACCTCCGACTTCCTGAACGAGGCCCGTGTAGCGGCCGCCTCCGCTCAATGTCGTAATGGCGCCAAACCCTTCCGCTTCACTCATGATTTCAAAAGCGGTGTGGTTGTAATAATCAAGCCCGCGGACGAGGTTCGGATCTATCACATATTCAATGCCCATCGCATCAAGGTAACTTTTCACTTTCTCGAAGTAATCTTTCGAATAATCATTTAAGTATTCCAGTATCGAAGGAGCTGTTGCCATGGCCGGGTGATCCTTGTCTTTTTTACAATCCAGCACACGCAGCGGATTTTGATCAAGACGCACCTGACAATCGGAACAAAGCTCTTCCCGGTGTGGGTCGAAATGACGGACAAGCGCTGCTCTGTGAGCTTCCCGGCTTTCGGCATCACCAAGACTGTTCAATACCAGCTTCAAGGAGGAAAGGCCCAGCTCCCTGTAGGAATTCAAAGCAAGGGACAGCACTTCCGCATCTATAGCTGGATCGTCACTTCCAAGTGCTTCAATGCCGAACTGGACGAATTGACGCATTCTTCCCTGCTGTGGGCGCTCATACCGGAACATCGGCCCCATGTAGAAGTATTTGGACGGCTGATTCGGCAGGCCGTAAATTTTGTTCTGGACGTAAGCGCGGACAACAGAGGCTGTGCCTTCTGGACGAAGGGTAATGCTGCGCCCTCCACGGTCTTCAAACGTGTACATTTCTTTTTGTACAATATCTGTGCTGTCCCCTACCCCGCGCTGAAACAATTCCGTATGTTCAAAAATCGGGGTTCTGATTTCTTTATAATTAAAGCGGCGGCATAAATCCACCAGCTTCTGCTCCACGTACTGCCACTTTTCTGATGTACCCGGCAGAATATCCTGTGTACCTCTCGGTGCATTGATCGTCATTAAAATTCCTCCTGTCATATCAACCATTTTTTCCCACAAAAAAATCCGCCCCTTTTCCTGTTACAGAAAAGGGACGGATTAAACCGCGTTGCCACCCTGATTGGAGCCTCCAGCAGCTCCCGCTCAAAACAGTTAACGCCTGTGTACGTCTATGCCTACTCTAAGAATTTCGACATAGAACCTAAGGAATGTCTTTCGTCTGCACGTGACGGGGGGATACTTTCAGCCTATGGTATTCCCTCTCTGTCCGCATGGGTGCTGATTACTTTTTCCCTCAACGGTTTTCTCGTTTCATGTTAGAATTGATTTCTATCATATATTCTCCTTTCCACTTATGTCAAGCTGATGATTCCATAAAAGTATTAAAAAAATCAACAAACTATGAAGGATACCGGAGGCTTTTGTCGAATAGTGGAAAGGAGCTGTTGAACCAGGAGGTGGAAAACTATTGAAAAAAGGACTTTTTCTTATTGTCTTTTTATTGGCAGCTTTCAGCTTGATGGAGGCTGAAGGCAGGACAGCACATGCAGACCAAGCCGTCATTCAGGTGGATTACCTGAACGTAAGAACAGGTCCTGACACGAGCTACAACCGCATCGGCCAGGTGCACGCCAACGAAACGTACACCATTGTCAAGAAACAGAACGACTGGCTGAAGATCAACTGGAATGGGAAAACCGGGTGGGTGGCTGAATGGCTCACCACCGTAAAGAAGGAAACATCACAGGCCTCCGGCACTTATTATTCCAAGTATGATTACTTAAGGATCCGCTCATCGGCGGGACTGAATGGAAAGATCAAAGGGTACTTGATGAAAAACGATGTCGTAACTCCGCAGAAGTCGAGCGGAAAATGGGTGTACATCCAGCACGGCGGCATCAAAGGCTGGGTACATGGGGATTATCTTGCCCAGAAGAAATCTTCCAATTCCTCATCCGGAAGCTCGTCATCCAATGAAAGCTCCGGCAGTCAATCGGTTATTGGAAAAATTAAAGTAGACACACCAGTCTTGAATGTTCGAAGTCAGAATTCAACAAAAGGGACGATCCTTACTCAGATTAAAAAAGGCGGAGTTTATGAATACATAAACGAAAAAGATCGCTGGTACCAGATCAAGTGGGGAAACGGCCGGACAGGCTGGGTGGCAGGCTGGCTTGTTGATCCTGTGAGTGGAAACAGCTCCTCCGGGACCACAACGAATACAGCCGTCACTCTGGACTATAACTACACCAATATCCGCAGCGGTCCATCCACCGGGTATAAAGTTGTAGGCCGGGCTCATAAAGGCGATCAATTCGATGTCATTGCTGAAGAAGGCCGCTGGTATAAAATTAAATTCAACGGCATGACCGCGTATGTAGCGGGCTGGATTGTCACAGAAACCACCAAAGGTGCCCAGCACACCAGCTCCTCTTCGGGATCGTTAAAAGGGAAAACGATCATGCTCGACCCCGGCCACGGCGGTCGTGATTCAGGGGCTGTCGGAAGAGCGGGCAGTCACGAAAGTGATCTGACGTTAAGTACAGCCCACATCTTGAAGAAACAGCTGGAGCAGGCCGGTGCAGAAGTACTGATGACACGCAGCAGTGATGAGTATGTGGCTTTATCAGCCAGAACTTATTATTCCAATGCTTCCAGTGCCGACGCATTTATCAGTCTTCACTATAACAGCGCTCCTCTCTACATTGCTGCAACAGGACTGAATACGTATTATTATCACTCCAAGAACAAAAATCTTGCTTCAGATCTTCAGGCAGGCATGGTACAGAAAACGGGATTGAGAGACCGTGGAATTAAATATGGCAACTTCCACGTGATCCGGGAGAACAGGAAGCCATCCGTATTGCTGGAGCTCGGCTTCATATCGGATGCTCGTGAGGAACAGACCGTACGTACGTCCTCTTATCAAGAGAAAGTCAGCCAGGGTGTGACCCAGGGCCTTATTCAATATTTCAAATAAGCTGAACAGCAAACGATTATGAACAAAGAAAAAACAGCTGCGGGAACGATTCCCGCAGCTGTTTTTTTATCGTTCTTTACTGTCCAGTATCAGGGTGACAGGACCTTCATTTGTCAATTGCACGTTCATCATCGCTCCGAACGATCCGGTTTCAACGTGGACCCCCTGATCCATCACCATCTTATTAAAGGACTCATACAGTTGAACAGCTGCATCAGGCCGGGCTGCCCCCATAAAATTCGGGCGGCGGCCTTTGCGTGTATCTCCATACAACGTGAACTGGGAGATGGACAGCATCTGCCCCTCCACATCTTTAAGAGAATGATTCATTTTCCCGTTTTCATCTTCAAAAATCCTCAAATGAGGAATCTTGTCCGCTAAATAACGAGCGTCTTCCTCTGTATCTTCATGTGTAACCCCAAGGAGGATCACTAGACCACGCTCGATGCTTCCGACCGTTTCTTCTTCCACAGTGACAGAAGCATCAACCGCTCTTTGGACAACGGCTTTCATCTTCTATTCCCCTTTTTACTGCATCACACGGCGGACCGTGTATACTTCCTGAATTTGTTTGATCCGTTCGACGATTTTTCTCAAATGGTTTGTATTCTGGATGAGAATCGTTATGTGGATGGTCGCCATTTTGTTCCGGTCTGATTTACCTGAAACAGCGGTAATGTTGGTTTTTGTTTCATTGACCGCCTGCAGAACTTCGTTCAACAAGCCTCTCCGATCATAGCCCCAGATTTCCAAATCGACATGATACTGCTTGGAATCTGTGACCGACGTTTCCCATTTCACAGGAAGCAGACGGGTCTGTGCCTCCTCCGTATGCACGTTTGGACAATCCGTACGGTGAACGGATACCCCGCGGCCTTTAGTAATATAGCCGATGATTTCATCGCCGGGCACCGGGTTGCAGCATTTGGACAGACGAACGAGCAGGTTGTCGACACCTTCGACACGGACGCCTGAATCTTTTTTTCCTGTTTTGGAAGGTTTCTTAATTTCTGTCGTGCTGACATCGGCAAGGGTCTGTTCAAGGTCCTGTTCCTTCTGCTTCTGCTTACGGATTTTCTCTGTAAGCCTTGTAGCAATCTGGGCTGCGGTAATGCCTTGATATCCGACGGCGGCAAACATATCTTCTTCGTTGGCAAAGTTGAACTTCTCAGACACTCTATTGAGGTTGTCCTGGGTATAAACTTCCTTCGGCTGGAGACCGAAGTTGCGGATTTCCCGTTCTACAAGTTCTTTTCCCTTGGAAATGTTTTCGTCCTTCTGCTGTTTCTTAAAGAATTGTTTGATTTTGTTTTTAGCCTGGGAAGTCTGCGCAAGCTTGATCCAGTCTTTAGAAGGGCCGTACGCATGCTTGGACGTCATGATTTCCACAATGTCACCGGTTTTCAGTTCGTAGTCCAACGGCTCCATCTTCCCATTAACCTTGGCGCCGATCGTCTGGTTACCCACCTCGGTATGAATCCGGAAGGCAAAATCGACAGGCACCGAACCGGAAGGAAGTTCAATGACGTCCCCTTTCGGTGTAAAAACATAGACCATATCGGAAAAGAGATCCACTTTCAATGATTCCATAAACTCTTCGGCATCGTGGGTTTCACTCTGCCATTCCAGAATTTCACGGAACCACGTCAGTTTTTCTTCAAAGGATTGACCCGCTGTGTTCTGCCGGCCCTCTTTGTAAGCCCAGTGGGCAGCAATTCCGTATTCAGCGATTTCATGCATTTCATGGGTACGGATCTGAACCTCCAGCGGATCTCCCTTTGGTCCAATGACCGTTGTATGAAGAGACTGGTACAGGTTCGGCTTCGGCATGGCAATAAAATCCTTGAACCGGCCGGGCATCGGTTTCCAGCAGGTATGGATGATTCCAAGAACTGCGTAACAGTCCTTGATGCTGTTCACGGTAATTCTAACGGCTAACAAGTCATAGATTTCATTGAACTGCTTGTTCTGCAGCACCATCTTCCGGTAAATGCTGTACAGGTGCTTCGGCCGGCCGTTTAAATCAGCATCAATGTTTACATCATCGAGCTGATCACGAATTTCATCGATGACTTCTTCGATGTAATGCTCCCGTTCGTTCCTCTTCTGCTTCATCAAATGAACAATCCGGTAATACTGCTGCGGATTTAAGTACCTCAGCGCCGTATCTTCCAGCTCCCACTTGATTGTGGAGATTCCAAGCCGATGGGCAAGCGGAGCAAAAATCTCCAGGGTTTCGTTGGATATTCTCCGCTGTTTTTCTGCCGGGAGATGCTTCAGCGTTCTCATATTATGAAGACGATCAGCGAGCTTGATAAGAATCACCCGCATATCCTTCGCCATAGCTACAAACATTTTACGGTGGTTCTCTGCCTGCTGGGCTTCCTTGGATTTGTATTTGATCTTACCTAATTTGGTAACACCATCGACAAGCATGGAAACCTCTTCATTAAAAGCTTTCTCAATCTCCTCCAGTGTAATATCCGTATCTTCCACGACATCGTGAAGAAATCCCCCTGCGACGGTTTCGGGATCCATTTCCAGATTGACCAGGATTCCTGCAACCTGAATGGGGTGGATAATATAAGGTTCACCGGATTTTCGGAATTGACTGCTGTGCGCTTCCTCTGCGAACTCATAGGCACGACGAATAAAAGCCAGATCCGACTCATTTAAATACTGGCTTGCCTGTTCTATGACCTCTTCAGCAGTTAGAACTGTATCTTTCGCCATTCAATCACCCTGATTCCTTTAAGACTTTCTAAAGTTATTTGTCATCATTATCAAAAAAAGCACCTTTTTTGTAAAGTCATACACATCCAGCGCTTGTAAAACAAAGAGCGCCCTAAAGAAAGGGCACTCTTTTCTATTAATATTGCATCAATGTCAATACATCGTTATTCTTCAGTTTTTCACGGCCGTTCAAATACGTAAGCTCAATTAAGAACGCACATCCGGCTACTTCGCCGCCAAGCTGCTCGACAAGGTCGATGGTCGCTTCGATCGTCCCTCCGGTAGCCAGCAGGTCATCAACGATCAGAACCCGCTGTCCCGGCTTAATGGCATCCTTATGGATCGTCAGTACGTCTTTGCCGTACTCCAGGCCGTAATCCACTTTGATGGTTTCACGAGGGAGCTTCCCTTCTTTACGCACCGGTGCAAAACCGATTTCAAGGGCATAGGAAACCGGACATCCTACGATGAATCCACGGGCTTCCGGACCTACGACAATATCAATTTCCAGCTGTTTCGCATACTCTACAATCTCATCGACAGCGGATTTAAAGGCAGGGCCGTTATCCATCAATGGGGTGATGTCCTTAAACTGGACGCCTTCTTTGGGCCAGTCCTGTACGATTGCAATATGTTCTTTATAATCCATTAACTACTTCCTCCTTGACTTGCTTCGAACGTTGGTTCAGATAGCGGTCGAACCATTCCTTCAATTCTTTATATGTGGAATAATATAGCGTTTGTTCCATTTTCAACTGCTCTTCGCGTTCGCGGTAAAGCGAAGATTCACGTAAATCTTTTTGAGATGGTTCGGATTCAACCGTTAAAATCCCATCTTTTATTTTAACAAACTGAAGTTCAAAAAACACCTCTGAAATAAATTCCACCATCGATCTATCCCAGCCTTTTCTCCGGGCCAGGAGATCAGCTTCTTTTTTCATGTCAAAACGTCCACGCTTCATCAGCATACCATAAAACCATTTGAAGTGGTCACGCGACGGCCATGTTTTTAAGAAGGTACTGTCTTCCAAGTGATAACAGGCATAAACTTTCTTCACTCGGATCACTTCCAGCAGCGACGTGAGATCCTTCAATTCACGCGGAAGATCAAGAAGCAGAAGACCGTCCCACTCCTGTTCATTCACAACCTGTTCCGGTTTCAGGACGGGAAGGTCGAACGGAGCGTCAGATTGATCACCGAAGCTTACAGCCCCATACTTTTCGTGCTGTGGTACAGCTACATTTTTTTCGAGATGCCTTGACCCGCGGTGGTCAAACAGCTGCCACTCGGTCACGCTTAAGTCTTTGATCATGACCTGGAGGTTTTTACGCCCATTCCACTCATTGACTCCCAGTTCTCCAACAAAGTCTACAGCCGCATGCGGAGACAGCTGCGTATACAGATCACCCAGACCAAAGGCGATGCCGTCCACCTTTACCTGCTGACCTTGGAATTGAAATTTCAAATGATTTTTTCTGCTTCCGATCAACCGTACTTCTTTAGGGGTATGCTTGAGATGGAACAAAGGTTTAGGGTTACCCATGCCGAACGGGCGGAGTTGATCGATTTCTTCAATCTGCTTCAGTGAGACATCGTCCACGTCTATGGTCGTCTCGATGTCAAGCACCTGCTGGTAGTCGTCTGCCGTCAGCTTTTTCCTGGCAATGCCGATCAGATCTTCCCTCAAAGCATCCAGTTGATCCAGTTCGACGGTCATACCCGCTGCCTGGGCGTGTCCACCAAAATGAAGGAACCGGTGGCGGACCTCCATACAATTGGCAAACATGTCAAAGGCATCAATACTACGGGCTGAACCTTTGGCCACTCCTTTTTCCGAATCAATGCCGAGAACGATGGCAGGCCTGTCGAACTGCCGGACAAGCTTGGAGGCGACGATACCCAGTACGCCCGGATTCCAGCCTTCCTTGGCTACGACAATTACCTCATCAGCCTCTCCATGCTCATTCACCACCATCTCTTCCGCCTCTTTGGCAATGGAAGCAACGATCTTCTGACGTTCCTGATTCAGCTGGTTAATAAAAGCAGCCATTTCCTGAGCCTCTTCCAGACTATCGGATAACAGCAGGTCAACAGCCGGTGTGGCGTCCTGAAGACGTCCGACAGCGTTGATTCTCGGCCCGATGGTAAAACCGATCGTTTCTTCGTTCATCTCTCCTTCAATGGAACAGACCTTTCGCAGCGCCTGGATTCCCGGTCTCGTGGACTGGGAGATCGCCTTCAGACCAAAATAGGAAAGGACACGGTTCTCATCAACAAGAGGCACAAGGTCCGCAATGGTGCCGATAACTACAAGATCAAGGTAATGTTTCGGAAATTCCCCTAAGAGAGCATGAGCAAATTTAAAAGCAACGCCGACGCCTGCCAACTCCTGAAACGGGTAATCTGCTGATGTTTTCGGATGGATGATGGCATAGGCATCCGGAAGAGTTTCCTGCACTTCGTGGTGATCCGTAATGATTAAATCCAGTCCCAGATCCCTGGCAAAGGCCGCTTCTTCGACCGCAGCAATTCCTGTATCGACGGTGATAATGACACCATAACCGGAATCAAAAGCAAATTGAAAGGCCTCCTTGTTCGGACCGTACCCTTCTGTAAAACGGTTGGGAATATAAAAATCACAGTCCACCCCCGCCTCTCGGAGCGCCTCGACCATCAATGTGGTGGAACTGACCCCGTCAGCGTCATAATCCCCAAAAACAAGAACAGGCTCCCCCTCAGCGGCAGCCTTTTTCATACGCGCAACAGCCTTTTCCATCCCTTCCATCAGGAATGGATCATGCAGTTGTTCAAAAGACGGATGAAGGAAACGCTGTTCCGCTTCAGGTTCAACTATCCCCCGCTTTTCCAGCAGCTGCTTCGTAAGCGGCGTCAATCCGCCTGAGCGGCTGTTACCTTCTGCATCGACCGGCTCATTATATGTAATTTTCCATTTCATCTTACTTTCTATCATAAGTTCACCCCTGACCCATCTATTATACAAGAGCGGATCAGGGGTAGCAAATGCAATTATGTGATGTTTTCCCTGGAACCTGCCTCTTCACTGGTTCCAGAAACAGGCTCCATTTTCTCTCCACTCTCTTTCTCATATGCCTGCAGTTTTTCCTGTAAGGAACGGTTCTCCCTTCTTAACCTGAAGTAGCGGACGGCCCCGACAGAAGCAGTAGCCAGACCTCCAAGCAACACAGAAACGAGTATCACCAGAATCAAGGGGGCTTCCCCGGTTCCGAATAAGTAATTCACCTGCACATTCTCCACGTTGATGACCGCAAATACAGCAATCACTACAGCAAAAATTAGGGCTGAAATGATGTACGTTTGACCCTTCATAAAGCATCTCTCCTTTTTCCATATGTGAATACTACCTATATACCCGATCTCCAAATAAACAAAAAGCGGTCTTTCCCCGGGGAAAGACCGCTTGATCAGGACCTTGGTCCGTTACCGGACAGGCAGGTTATACCTGCGGTCCATCATTCCGTTTTTTCTTCACATAGTTGATCGGTTTATCCTTAATGTTTCTCCCGCGCCAGACAAGCCATAGCTGGGATGCGATAAACAGGGACGAATACGTTCCTGCCAGCAGCCCGATCACAAGGGCGAAAGAGAAATTCGTAATCGACGATGCGCCGAACACGAGCAGCATGACAGCTGCAAAGATGACCGTAATCACCGTATTGAAGCTCCTCGCCAGTGTCTGCATTAAGCTGTCATTCACAATCTTAGCCAGTTCGGAGAAGGACTTGACTTTCTTCTTCAGTTTCAAGTTCTCCCGTATCCGGTCAAACGTTACGATTGTATCGTTGACAGAATAACCGACGATGGTAAGAATAGCAGCAATGATCGTGATATCGAATTCCAGCCTTGTAAGACTGAAGAAGGCCAGAATGAAGAATGCATCGTGCAGGAGAGCGATAATGGCCGTGATCGCAAAGAATATCTCAAAACGTATCGTGACGTAGATGATGATTCCAATCGAGGCATACAGTACCGCAAGCGCTGCGTTTTTCGCCAGTTCCTTGGCAACAATCGGAGATACGGTACTGATGTTTGGAGTATTGCCGAACTCCTCTTCGTAGTACGACTGAATCTCGGCGACTTTATCCTTGCTCAGTTCAGAATCGAACCTCGCTACGGCGATTTCATCGTTATCCCCTGAAATGACGACCTGCTCAGGAGAAACGTCAAATTCACTTTCCATTGTCTCCTCCACTTGAGAAGCTGTTATATCCCCGTCCGATAAAATGGAGACACGCGAACCATTGGAGAAATCAATGCCAAGGTTGAGACGGAAGACAGACAGTGCAAGAATACCGGCGGCTATCAAAGCAATGGAAACCGTGAAGAACAACTTCCGCTTTCCTACAAAATCGAAGGAACGCTTCATGAACGTTGCATTCACTTCTTTGCCGTCTTCGATATTTTGAATGTCTTCCGGTTTTACTCCGAACCAGCGCGGACGTTTATTAAGAAAACGGCTCTTCACCCATAGACTCATAAAGAGACGCGTTCCATACACCGCCGTTATAAAGCTCACCAGAATACTGACGATCAGCATCGTAGCAAAACCTTTGACAGAGCTTGTACCGAAAATGAACAGCACAGCGGCGGCAATCAAGGTTGTAATGTTAGCATCAAGGATCGTTGACAGCGAGCGCTTATTCCCTGCTTTATAGGCGGACATCAGCGACTTGCCTGATTTCAATTCCTCCTTGATCCGTTCATAGGTAATGATGTTGGCATCGACTGCCATACCAACCCCTAGAATCAAGGCTGCAATCCCCGGCAGGGTAAGAACCCCGTTCATCATTTCAAAGACCACTAAAATCAAATAAATATAAACAGACAGCGTCAGGGATGCAATAACCCCGGGGAATCGGTAATAGGCAATCATGAACAGGAAGATGGCGGCAACACCGATCGCTCCTGCGATAATGGTTTTATTCATAGCCTGTTCCCCGAATTGGGCACCGACGGAATTGGAATACGTTTCTTCCAGATTGACAGGGAGAGAACCTGCGTTCAAAATATCCGCCAGCTGCTGGGCTGACTCCACTGTGAAGTCCCCGCTGATCTGAATGGAATTGCTGCGTATCGGTCCGTTCTGCCGGAAGGACGGAGCCGAAATATATTCAGGATCTGCTGATCCATACTGCTCAGCAAAGGATGTATCTTCATCATAATCCAGCCAGATGACAAGAAGGTCGTCCGGGTAGGGAGTCGATGGATCATCCGGTGTATTATAGACTTCCTCTGAAACATCGTAAAACTCGGAGGCGCTCTTCACCTTCAAAGTTACGACCGGTTCATTCGTATTTGGATCGAAGGACTGCTGGGCACTTCCCTCTACCAGGTCGGAACCGTCAAGAAACAGTTTTCCATCGGTACTTCTCAATGTCAATTCCGCTGTTGTCGAAAGCAGTTCCCGAGCGGTCTGCTGGTCCTCGACACCGGCCAGCTGCACCCGGATCCGCCCGTTATCCTCGATGGATATGTTGGTTTCACTGATTCCGAGCGTGTTGACACGCTGGCTCAGCGATTCAGCCGTGGCTTCCAATACCTGATCATTCACTTCCTGGTCTTCATTCAGAGGCTCCACATCATAAAGAATTTCAAAGCCGCCCTGAAGATCCAGTCCTAATTTAATATCTTTTGTAACTCCAGTAATCGTCGTCCCAATCGTAGCTGCCAACAACAGCACCACGATGAAAAAGGCGACAATCCGCCCTCGTTTCACCATTCGCTTCTGCTCCTCCTTTATGTATCCCGACACAGGGCTCACCCCGTACCGTTGTACAAAACAGGGTCCGTTCTATCCCGTCCCTATTCTACTACTTTTTACTTTTTTCGCAACAGCATCCGTGTAAAGCTGTGTTTCTATTCCGGTTCCGTCTGGTTGAGTGCTTCAATAGACGCGAGCAGATCATCATTTTGATAGGCTTCAACCGTCAGGTAACTTGTGTATGTATGACTGGATAAATGAAAAATATCCTGTACGACCTGGTGAAGCCTCATTTCCGGCTCCCCTTTCCACACCTTGGACATGAGACAGTTCCAGATTTCCGTTTCTGTCGCCCGGGGGTAGCCAAGCAGTTTGAACTCCTCCGCTTTACTCTTTGTTACCGGAGCTACTTCCTTTTTCCACAATCCGACACGCTTATAAGGTTCCATATCGATACTCCTCACTTCATCATTTCGTAGAATCCGTAGTCATGCCTTGTCCACGATTGAGCATATACTTCATTGTATCGGAATTTCATTTCTTTGAGAAGGCGGATCGAAATATGTCTAAACAAACTTTTCTGCACGGGGCCCTGATCCTCGTTGCCGCCGGATTGATTACCCGGTTCCTTGGGTTCGTGAACCGGATCGTGGTGGCACGGGTCATGGGCCCGGAAGGTGTCGGCCTGTATATGATGGCTCTGCCGACCTTGATTATGGCTATTACCATCACCCAGTTCGGACTTCCCGTGGCGATTTCCAAACGCGTTTCAGAAGCGGAGGCTACAGGAAACGAGGGCAAAATCAAGCGCATTTTGATTGTGTCCCTCGCAGTCACAACGACATTGAGCTTTGTATTTACGATTGGCATTTTCCTGCTGGCTCCTGTCATCGCTGATCACTTTTTAACGGATGCACGTGCCGTTTCCCCTCTGCTTGCGGTAACACCCATCATACCGATCATTGCTATCTCTTCGGTCATCCGCGGCTATTTTCAAGGAAGGCAGAACATGAAGCCCCAGGCCATTTCCCAAGTCATTGAGCAGGTCGTCCGTATCGGATCTGTCATTCTTTTTACGAAAATGCTCTACCCCTATGGTGTCCAATACGCTGCCGCCGGTGCAATGGGAAGCGCGGTGCTTGGCGAATTGGTCTCTCTTTTGTATATGCTCAGGCAGTTCAATGTCCATAAAAGCTTCCATCTCAGGAAATCGTGGAAAAAGAATCTGGGTGAAGGACGGAAGACGTTAAATGAGTTGATGACTATTGCCCTCCCTACGACCGGAAGCCGTTTCATCGGATCGCTGACCTACTTCTTTGAGCCCATCCTTGTCGCTCAGAGCCTGGCTCTTGCCGGTTTTGCAGCTGTCGAGTCCACAAAACTGTACGGGGAATTAACCGGTTATGTGCTGCCGCTGCTCTTTCTGCCGACGTTCCTTACGCATGCACTTTCCACAGCACTCGTTCCCTCGATCAGCGAAGCAGCAGCCAAAGGGAACAAGGAAACAATCCGTTACAGGATCATGCAGTCCATCCGCCTGTCGATCGCTTCGGGCGGTTTAATCACGATTGTCTTCATGATCTTTCCTGTTGTTATCTTAACCGCTGTATACGGGACGAGCCATGCTTCTTTCATGCTCCAGTTCATGGCTCCCTTCTTCCTGCTCCATTATATCCAGACGCCTCTCCAGGCCGCCCTGCAGGCGCTTGACCTTGCGCGTCCCGCCATGTGGAACACACTCATCGGAGCTGTTGTGAAATTCATTGTGCTTGTCGCTCTCACTTCACGACCTGAATTCGGTATTCACGGAGCGGCAGCGGCAATTTGTGTCGGCGTCGTCATAGTCACCCTTCTTCACCTGCAGGTGCTCGTCAAATACAAGGTGCTTTCGTTTCCTTTTCTGTTGTTCCTGAAATTCTTCATCGTCATCGGCACGACAGGGGTGGTCGGATTCATATGGAAAAACAACTGGCTGCATGAAGCACGGCCGCTTTCCCAGCTGCTCATTATGGGAGCTGGTCTAACGGCTCTCTATCTGTTTTTGACATACACCTTCCAGCTGATCCGAAATGAAGAGTGGAAGATGATCCCCTGGAGGAGAATGCTTCCGAAAAAATAACCGCCCCTGGGGCGGTTATTTTCGGGTTGTTATGAATGTTGTATTTCCCGGTTTTCCGAGGTCCCTTTCCACTGACAAACGTAGATATTTAATCAGAAAGACCACACGAAGACGGCCACGATCGCATGGAAAAAAGCAGAAAATCCTGTGCTCCAGTATAAATAGAGACCGTCTTCCGTTAAACCGAAGTCCGCCCGTGATTTTAGTGAAATTCATTCTTTTGATCGAAATGGACCTCCCCTTGATCATTCACTGTACATAGAGAGACTTCCTGCACATCGGTATACCCCTGATTTTGAAGCTGATCCATAAGCCAGCGCCGGCTTTTTCCAATAATCTTCAGCCCGCTCTTTTGAACCACTCCATCCGCAATTAAAACCACTGCAAAATCAGAAGATCCATCTTCTTTTTTCTCAAAGACGGACAGTTTCCCTGAAGGTTCAAGCACCGCATAGGCGACATCCTGAACCTCATGGACGCCATGTTCGCGGAGCTGAAGAAGAAGGTCATTAAAGTTATAGCGCTGGCGTCTCATCTCATATTCATCCACTCTGCCATGCTTGATGATCACAGAAGGCTTTCCATCGAACCAGTTTCTGAACGACTGATTCTTGAGGGAAATCCAGGCACTCCCGATTTGAATCGTCAGGAGTACAGCCATAGGAACAATGGCTTTCCAAATATCTTCATCGGGCTCTTCAATCAGAAAAACAGCAATTTCTGCCAGCATGATAAAAACGACGAGGTCCATGACACTCAGTTCCCCGATTTCCCTTTTTCCCATAAACCGGAAGACGATAAGTATAATCAGATAGGTGATGAGGGTTCGAAAAATTACAGAGATGACAAGCACGTCCATCCACGACCTTTCCGCTGCCGTTCCTTATATTGTTAACATCACCTATTTATCAATTATTATGACAAGAATGGCAGCAAATAACGGAACCAGATGTACACACTGCATATGAGCAGGGAAACCAGCAGAACAGGAAACCCGTATAAGGAAAACTTCAGGAAAGGAATCGGTTTGTTGTGGCTGGCTGCGAGCCCGGCAACGACAACATTTGCTGAAGCCCCAACCAACGTCCCATTCCCACCCAGGCAGGCTCCGAGCGCAAGCGCCCACCAGACCGGATCCACGTTCATCATGCCGTAGCCCTGAAGCTCCTGAACGACAGGGATCATCGCTGCTACAAAAGGAATGTTATCCACGACCCCTGACAGGATTCCGGCACTCCACAGCATCACCATGGCGGTCACAGGCAGGTCCCCGCCGGAAAGCCAGACCATTCCCCGGGCCATCTCGTCGATGACACCGACCGTTTCCAGTCCTCCGACAAGCATAAAGAGTCCCATGAAGAAAAATAACGTGACCCACTCCACCTCCTGAAACACATGCTCGACGTCAAGTTCCTTCTCAGAAAGAAACAGCAGCAGGAGCGCGCCGCTGACGGCGATGGTCGTAATATCCATATGAATGAACGGATGCATCATAAACCCTGTAATGGTCAGGAGCAGGACCCCCACCGATTGAAAAAGAAGCGGTGTCACCTTCAAGTCCGCTTTGGCGTTCCGTTCCATCAGCCGCCGTGCGAGCGCTTCATCATAAACCAGACGTTTCCGGTACAGAAGGATCATGCCGGCCATCATGACGACAAAAATGACAATGACGACAGGACCAAGGTGATACATAAAGGAGACGAAGCTGAAATGCTCCACCGCCTGTCCGATCATAATGTTCGGCGGATCCCCGATCAGTGTCGCTGTTCCCCCGATATTCGAACTGAAAATGGTCGTAATTAAATAAGGGAAAGCGGGAAGCTTCAACTGATCAATGAGAGAGAGAAGAACAGGCACAAACAAAAGCACAGTCGTCACATTGTCCAAGAAGGCAGAACCTACCGCTGTAAAAATACCGGTGACGATCAACAGTGGAACAGGTCGTCCCTGTACGAGCTGGACAAGGCGGACAGCCATAAACGAAAAGATGCCGGTCTTTTTCGTTATGGATACAAGGACCATCATCGAAAACAAAAGGGCGACCGTTTCCCAGTCGATAAAACCGAAAGCTTCCTCCCATGCGTAAACCTTCGTCATTAATAAGAGGACGCCGCCGGCAACAGCTACGAGTGCCCGGTTCAGTTTCTCCGTCATGATGAGGATATAACTTGCAGTAAATATGAGAATTGCCAGTACGGTTGACATAGATCTTCCCCTTTTATACGGACTTTTTATATACGTATTCACGGGAAGGACAAAATATCTGCTTCTATCTCTATGGATTTTGCGCATATAGTGAAAGTGACAAGCTGAATCCAGGAGGGTCGATATGAAGAAAATGATGCAGGGTGTGCTGGGCTACGGAATCGGATCCATCTTTATCCTGATGATTGTTTTTTCCGGGGTACTGGCCGGCTTACTGAAGCTGACGGATATGGAATACGGCACGCTGAACCAGCTCGCATTAATCGTCGGAATCAGTATTCTGGCATTCGGGGGTGGAGCGGCCGCCTATAAAGGAGAACAGAAAGGATGGCTGGCCGGCGTTTTGACCGGGGCTGTATTTGTCGGGGCGATGGCCTTATTTCAAATCATTTTTGAAAATACAATGGTAACCCTGCCGCAGCTCAGCTATTTCGGAGGACTGGTCCTTGCAGCCTGGCTGGGCGGCATGATCGGGGTAAATCTGCCTAAAAAGACAGCAAAGCGGTAAACAATAATAAAACCCCGCTCCATGAGCGGGGTTCTGTATTATTCGCTGGCTTTTTCACGGATGGAGGAACGGTCGAACTTCATCTGCGTTCCATCCTGTACGCTGATGATAAGCGTACCTTCATCAATCGCATGTATCGTACCGTGCATGCCTCCGATAGTAATGATCTTGTCACCTTTCTGTAAATCCGACTGCATCTGCTGCACTTGTTTCTGTTTCTTCTGCTGCGGACGGATCAATAGGAAATAGAAAATGACAAACATTAGAATAATCGGTAACAGGCCTACTAATGTGTCCATCTATTATTCCCCCTTTCTAAAAGTTCTTCGCATTTGGTTTATTGAAACCATATTGTTCAAAGAATTCTTCTCTAAAATCACCGAGTCGATCTTCTCTAATGGCTTCACGCACTTGCCTCATTAAGTTTAACAGAAAATAAAGATTATGATAAGTCGTAAGTCTAAAACCGAATGTTTCGTTGGATTTGACTAAGTGACGGATGTACGCGCGGCTGTAATTCCGGCACGTATGGCAGTCACAGTTCTCATCAATCGGGCGGAAATCGCGGGCATATTTCGCATTGCGCACAACGAGACGGCCCTGGGAGGTCATCAATGTTCCATTTCTCGCAATCCGGGTAGGCAGGACACAGTCAAACATATCAATGCCGCGGATGCTTCCATCGATGAGGGAATCCGGTGAACCGACGCCCATCAAATAGCGGGGCTTTTGATCCGGAAGAAGCGGTGTCGTGAAATCGAGCACGCGGTTCATCACGTCTTTCGGCTCTCCTACAGACAAGCCTCCAATGGCATATCCCGGAAAGTCCATGGATGTCAGATCACGGGCACTCTGCTGACGAAGGTCTTCATATTCCCCGCCCTGGATGATCCCAAACAATCCTTGATCATGAGGCCGCTGATGAGCTTCCAGGCACCTCTCTGCCCAGCGGCTCGTCCGTTCCACAGAGTCCTTCATATATTTATGTTCAGCCGGATAAGGCGGGCACTCATCAAACGCCATCATAATATCTGCACCGAGAGAGTTTTGGATATGCATCGCTTTTTCCGGGGAGAGGAACAGCTTCTCTCCACTGATGTGGTTGCGGAAGTGCACCCCTTCCTCTTCGATTTGACGAAGATCGCTCAAACTGAACACTTGGAATCCGCCGGAATCCGTTAGAATGGAACCGTTCCAATTCATAAATTTATGAAGGCCGCCGGCTTCCTCTACGATATCCTCTCCGGGACGGAGCCACAGATGGTACGTATTGGAAAGGATGATCTGAGCCCCCATCCGTTCCAGTTCCTCGGGACTCATCGTCTTTACGGTAGCAAGAGTACCGACAGGCATGAACATCGGTGTTTCGAAAGAGCCGTGGGGTGTATGGACTTTTCCGAGACGCGCCCCTGTCTGCTTACAAGTTTTGATTAATTCATATGTGATTGCCATTTTTCCTATCCTTTCTTCCGTTGATCTTCCTGATCATTTAATAAACATAGCATCCCCGAAGCTGAAGAAACGGTAACGCTCCTCTACAGCACGGTGATAGGCTTCCATAACGAAGTCACGCCCGGCAAATGCACTGACAAGCATGATGAGCGTCGATTTTGGAAGGTGGAAGTTCGTAATCAATCCGTCGATGGCCTGCAGCTTCTGGGGAGGATAAATAAAGATATCCGTCCATCCACCCGCCTCTGTAAACGTTCCGTAGTCTCTCATGATCGTCTCCAGAGTACGGGTGGACGTTGTTCCCACAGAGATAATTCTTCCACCGTTTTCACGAACCCGGTTCAGCTGATCGGCGGTTTCACGGCTGAGCTGATAAAATTCCGCATGCATATCATGCTCTTCAATGTTATCCACGCTCACCGGACGGAATGTCCCAAGACCAACATGGAGGGTCAGGTAGGCAAGTTCCACACCTTTTTCCTGAAGCCCCTCTAAAAGCGTATTCGTAAAGTGCAGGCCTGCGGTCGGTGCTGCAGCTGAGCCTTCTTCTTTCGCATAGACCGTCTGGTACCGTTCTCTGTCCGACAGCTGCTCCTTGATGTATGGAGGCAGCGGCATTTCTCCTAGAGATTCAAGGACTTCAAGGAAAATTCCCTCGTAGCTGAATTTCACCTTCCGTCCACCATGCTCCTGAATTTCCGTACATTCAGCCGTAAGCTTTCCGTCGCCGAAGATGATTTTCGTTCCTTCCTTCACCTTTTTAGCCGGTTTTACAAGGACTTCCCATTCATCCTCTTCTGTCTGATGCAGAAGAAGAACTTCCACTTTCCCGCCGCTTCCTTCCTTCGCTCCGAACAACCGGGCCGGAAGGACGCGTGTGTCATTCAATACAAGACAGTCGCCGGGATTTAAGTCTTCCGTAATATCTGCAAAGTGCTTGTGCTCGATGTTTTCTGTGCTGCGGTCGCAGACCATCAATCTGGAAGAGGAACGGTCCTCAAGCGGAACCTGTGCAATCAGCTCTTCCGGCAGATCAAAATCATACTGCTTAATATCCATACAAATCCCCTATTCTTCCTGAGATAATTCTTCTTTCATCGTGCCCGTTTACCGCTGGTCCTGCTAGAATCTCCGAATTAAGTAAAAAATCAAAGATAATACAATACTGGCGATAATCGAGGTCATAATCGGAAAATAAAACGTGACATTTCCTTTTTTAAAAGAGAAGTCACCAGGGAGTCTGCCGAACAGACTCCACACGATTCCTATGACAATAAACACAATCCCTATAACAATAAAGATTCTGCCAAACCCCGTCAAGAGCCGGGCACCTCCCTGTTGAAATGGGCATAAGCTTTCGGGGTCACGACCCGTCCGCGCGGTGTACGCTGAATATATCCGATCTGCAGCAGATACGGCTCATACACATCTTCAATGGTCTGCGATTCCTCGCCGATCGTCGCTGCAATCGTATCCAGCCCTACAGGACCGCCCTGAAAGCTGTCCATAATCCCCATTAATAATTTATGATCAATAAAATCAAGACCTTCGGCGTCCACCTGCAGCATCCTCAGCGCTTCCTGTGTGGTCGCCTTGGAGATGACGGTTTCCCCTTTGACCTGCGCAATGTCCCGGACCCGTTTCAAGAGCCGGTTGGCTATCCGCGGGGTCCCGCGTGAACGGCGGGCCACTTCGACAGCTGCGTCCTTTTCGATTGATACGGAAAAGATTTCCGCCGTCCGCTCGACAATGGAGCAGAGTGCTTTCGTATCATAGTACTCCAGACGGCTGTGTACACCAAAACGGTCCCGGAGCGGAGCGGACAAAAGCCCCGCCCTTGTCGTTGCACCGACAAGCGTAAAGGGAGGGAGGTCAAGCCGGACAGACCTTGCACTCGGACCTGTCCCGACGACTATATCAAGACAGAAATCCTCCATCGCCGGATAAAGCACTTCCTCCACGGAACGGGGAAGCCGGTGGATTTCATCGATGAAAAGAACATCCCCGGGTTCCAGGGAGGATAAAATCGCCGCCAAATCCCCCGCACGTTCAATCGCAGGTCCCGCCGTAGTTCTGAACTGGACGCCCATTTCGTTGGCGATAATCGAAGCCAGCGTCGTTTTCCCCAGCCCGGGCGGGCCATACAGCAGGGCATGGTCAAGCGGCTCTTCCCGCATCTTCGCTGCTTCGATAAAGATGCTCAAGTTGTTCTTCACCTGATCCTGTCCGATGTACTGGCTCAACCGTTCCGGCCTCAGACTAAGCTCAAGATCCTGATCGGCCTGCTGCTGCTCGCCGGATATCATCCGGTCATCCATGGTTATCCCTCCTTCTCTTTAGGATTTCATCAACATTTGAAGTCCTTGTCTTACGTAATCATCCACGGTTCCCTGCTTGGACTTCTCAAGCTGCGTGCGGACCATCTTCACTTCCTTCTCGGTATATCCAAGTGCCTTCAAGGCTTCAATGGCGTCATCGATCAGCTCACGTTTTTCACGGGAGGTCAGATCTTCCTGGTAGAACAAGGTTTCTTCGTTCTGCTCATCCGGAAGCCATACAATCAGCTTGCCTTTCAAATCAAGGATCATCTGGCGGGCCGTCTTCTTACCGACGCCGGGGAATTTAGTCAGGTATTTTTCATCTTCCTGCTCGATTGCGGATACAAATTCCGGTACGCTGACCGTCCCGAGGATGGCCAGCGCTCCTTTCGGGCCGATCCCGGATACGTTAAGAAGCTGCCCGAACAGCTGTTTATCTTCCTTTTTCTTAAATCCATATAAGGATTGATTGTCTTCGCGAATGTAGTGGTACGTATGTACTTTCACTTCTTGATTCATCTGTGCTTCAAAATGAAAGGGATTGGCACATAAAACCTCATACCCGATCCCACTTACTTCTATCGTGATCGACCCTTCTTCAAGCGTCGTCAGCTGGCCTTTGATATAACTAATCATCTGCTGCAACCTCTCCTGCTCTCTAGTCTTAACCCTCTTATTGTAACATAGAACCATATGTTCGCCTATGTACACACACGTAAAAAAGCAGGAGGGGGGGCGTTGTACAAGAGATTGCAGCCCCATCAAAAACAGCCGCAGATAAGCTGCGGCTGCCTGTCATTACATCTGGTTTTCTCCGGCATACTGATGGACAACCTGCTCAAAATGGGATGAGTCCTTAATCTTAATGCCACCTTTCAACAGATCGATGCGTTTCGATTCCAACGGTTTTACAGGAATCGGTTTGAACGACTCCATCACTTTTCCCTCATTGGGAATCCCTTGAAAAACGGCCAGTTCTCCGTTCTCATTCAACCCAAAGTATCCATGCTGTTTAGTCAACGGAGAGATGTCTTCCACCTGCCGTTGAAAAACAATACGATCCAGCTCCTGATTTTCAATTCTCCAGCCCTCATAAGAAGCCCAGAAGTCCATCATCGACCAGATGGTCTCCTGCTTCGTCGTCGTTTCGACCACTCCATCGAGGTAGTGTTCCTTCATAACAATCGTCAATTCCAAAGGCTCAGCCTGGACAAGCGTTTCAACACTTGCTTCTGAGGTCCCTTTCTCCGTTTTCTCTACACTTCTCATCAAGCTGTGGTCTTGCCCTTCCAGTACAGCGGGAGAACAGGAAGCAAGAACCATACATACCAGAAGCCAGCCGGTAATCCTATACGCTGCAGCTTTCAAAGTACTCACCCTCCCAAATAAAAATAACTTCTATTTCCAGTCTGTCCAGAAATAGAAGTTATTATCATAGAAAGGCAGAATCAGGACAATTTTTCGAGAACCGCTTCATCCGCATCGAGATTGTGATACACTTCCTGGACATCGTCGTTGTCCTCCAGCATATCAATCAGCTTCAGCATTTTCTCTACGCCCTCTTCTTCAAGCTCGGTATACGTCTCAGGAATCATCGTCACTTCACTTGTAGAAAACGTATAGCCGCTTTCTTCCAGCGAAGCTTTCACATCAGAGAAGGTTTCAGGCTCTGTATAAATTTCAAAGCTCTCTTCCGTCGTTTCCATTTCCTCAGCACCCGCTTCAATCACTTCCAGCATCATCGCCTCTTCATCTGCTTCCGTCGTGGAACGATCAATGACGAGATAGCCGGAACGGTTGAACATAAAGGCGACACAGCCGTTTTCACCAAGATTGCCGTCATTTTTGCTGAAGGCATGACGCACTTCCCCGGCGGTGCGGTTCTTATTATCCGTCAGGACTTTGACCATAACCGCAACGCCTCCAGGACCGTATCCTTCATACGTAAACTCTTCATAGTTGACGCCTTCCAGATCACCTGTCGCCTTTTTAACGGCTCTTTCAATGTTATCTTTCGGCATATTGTTGGATCGGGCCTTATCGGCAGCGATTCGGAGCGCAGGGTTGGTTTCCTCGTCCCCTCCGCCCTGTTTAGCAGCCATGAAAATTTCACGGGCCAGTTTCATAAAAAGCTTTCCCCGCTTTGCATCCTGAGCCCCTTTACGATGCTTTATATTACTCCATTTTGAATGGCCGGCCATTGGACATTCTCCTCTCCCCAAACATTTCTACCCTACACTATACCATATTCATTTTGCGGCACAAAAGCAGGCGCTTTACTCCTCAGGCCTGAAGAACTCACGAATCCGCTCTTTCACACGGTCCGGTGCTTCCGCAGCATTCAAACGGGCGTTCAAATCCTTCATATGGTCCCAGTTGTTATTATTCGTATAAATGGTCAGCTTCTTATCCGTCAATTCCCCGGCTTTCTTTTTGATTTTTTCCGTTACATCGGTATCTCTCCGATCCGTCGGATTAATCATCACGGCGATATACATATCTTCATCCGTAGAATAGGCCTGGGCCATTGTCACTTCCTTTATTTCATGAATCTTCTCTACGACGGCCATGGCATCTTCATTACTGAAATCATTATCATGCGCCCGGTTCGTTTCTCCATACCGGGCGTTACGGAAATCCTTCTCTGCTGTCCGCTTGAAATAGCTGTCCTTGCCGGTCGGAATCTGTCCACGCCTTTCCGGGTCCTCTACTTCACCATAGCTGATCGGCTCATATATTTCACCAGAGGACGTCCCGGGTTCCAGAGCTTCCTCCGATTGACACGCACTCAACACACAGACGGCAGTCAACACTCCAATAATTTTCCACATAAAAAACATTCTCCTTTTCCCCTTACTATGGGTAAAGAAGAATGTTTTAGTCTGACAAAATCCACCAGAGTTACTGCGGGGGTGCAGGAGGAAGCTGGCGCTTATGGGCGGACCGCTTATGCATTGCTTCGATGATCTGACGGTCCTCTTCAGGAATTTCCTCGCCTTTAAGGTGACGATCAATCATGGCATAACTGGTGCCCATTTCATTTTCGTCTGTCTGACCTTCCCAAAGACCGGCACTCGGCTGTTTATGAATGACTTCATCCGGTACACCTAAGTATTCAGCCATTTCCCTCACTTCACCCTTGGTCAGATTTGCAAGCGGTACAAGGTCGACACCGCCGTCTCCAAATTTCGTGAAGTAACCAGTATACCATTCAGCAGCATTATCTGTCCCCACTACAAGGTACTTATGGTTTGTGGCAATCGTATAAAGGGTGCTCATGCGAAGCCTCGCTCTCAGGTTGGCATCCGCAAGTTTCAACTGATCCTCATTCAATTGGCCGGCTGATTCGAGCTGGGTTTGAATATTTGTGAACATCACGTTGTGCGTCTCCGTCAAATCCACCGTCAAGGCAGGGAGGTCACAGGCTTCTACTACAAGCCGGGCATGTTCCTGATCTTCCGATTGGCTCTTGCAGGGCATAATTACACCCAGGGATCTGTCAGGAAATGCTCTTTTAATTAAATTGGCTACGACTGCGGAATCAATGCCGCCGCTGACTCCGACAAGGAGACCGTCTACATGGGCTTCTTTCACTTTTTCCTGAAGCCACGCTGTTATCTGCTGAACTTTTTCTTCCACCGGATTGTTCATCCTTTCACACATATGATAACTAATCATAGCATATGTTCTGCGTATCGGACAAACTTCTTCCGGCTCTCCCACGCTTTTTCCAGTTTTCTCATCTGCCGGGTAAAGGAGCTTTCCTCCCGCAGACAGCTCCTATAGCCGTACAGCCATTCCCGCAGAAGGTCAGAGGGAACAAGAACACCTTTCCACCAGATATCTCGTTCCTTTACGTGGGGAAAATATTGGACCAATGTAGAGCGCTCGGATTCCACATGTGGAAGAAAACGCTGGGCCAGTTGAATATGGTCATATACACGCGGACCGGTATGAAGCAGATCAAAATCAATCATCCGGATGGATTGATCACGGGTGACAATAAAATTGTGATGGGCGACATCTCCGTGCAGCCATTCATGACTGTCCCATGCACGTTCTTCTATTTCCCCCCACGGACAGTCGGCAAAAGCCTCCAGTCTCCGCTGGACCAAAGAGGAAATATCCTGAAACATCTGACGCCTGCCCAAATCCGTAAACACATCTTTCGTTTCCAAAAACTGTTCCAACCTCCGCTCCCACTTCACATACAACGGATCCTTCGGAATCGACAGAACCGCAATGCCCTTTGTGGTCCGGTGGAACTGATGCAGAATACGGACCGCTTTCTTTCGGTCCTGATGCCGGTCAAAGTCCGCATGTCTTCCTTCCATTCTTTCGAACAAAGCCCAGTCACAGCCCAGTTTCCCCAGAGTAAATGTTCCCGGACGGAACGGCAGCGGACGGGCCGCTGTCCGCGAGGCGTAATTCCAGTGCTCAAAAAAGTCGATCTGCTGCTGGATGACGTGGAGCCGCCGATAACCCTTTAAAATCATCGGCCTGCCTGCAAATGAAACTTTATACACTTTCGGTTTAATGGTCCGTTCGTAAATGACAGGAAGGTTCTCCTCTTTTTGTATCCAATGAAAAAGGCGATCCGTGTATGAATCGCCCTTTTTATATTCAGCTTTCATCTACATCATCGTCTCTCCAGGACTGCGGCATCCCCTGACCGCCCTGTTGAGGGTTCCATGGTCCCATCTGCGGATGCGGTCCCCATCCTTGATAGGGCTGCTGATGGCCCCATCCCTGTTGAGGATACTGGGGGTGCTGGGGCTGCTGTGGATACGGATGTCCCCATCCCCCCGGATGCTGCATGCCTCCATAAGGCATCTGCTGCCATGGATGCTGAGGGTGAGGGGGGTGGGGGTGATGACCGGGATGATATCCGCCGTACCCCGGGCCATATCCTTCCGGAGAGCCTCCGTCACACCCGCAGTCCTCCTCCGATTGGGCTCCCTGTACCATTTCATCATCCGACTCAAAATCATCGCCGTACATGGGCTGGTTCATTGGATACGGCATCGGCTGCTGCATGTGGTGAGGCCCGCCGTATGGCATCGGCATCATAACCGGATAAGGAGGACAGCAGTAGTAATCCGTATGCACGAGCTGAGGCTGCATCGGAGGGCAGTAGGGCTGCTGCATCGGCTGATACTGCTCTCCTTTTACTTCCTCTTTTGGTGACTCCGGAGACTCTGGTGACTCTTCCGGTTTAGGCCCCGGCATTTGAGGCAGATGGAAGGTTGTATAATAATTCTGCATCTGCTGATCAATACTCGGCATGGTGATCGGCATATTCATGTGGATCGGCTGCATAGGCTGCATGGGCTGCATCGGTTTTTCTTTCACACCTTTAGGAGCCGGCTTCTTTTCATCTTCCTTAATGGAAGGTATCGGCTTTGCCTTTTCCTTAGGGGCTGCAGGCATTTCCTTTGCGGGAGCCTGAGCTTTTGGTGCTTCCTTCTTCACAGACTTTGTACCTTGAGGGACTTTGATTTTCATACCCGGCATAATCATATCAGGATTGGAAAGCTGGGTATTTACGGATTTTAACTCCTCAAAGTCCACCCCATATTTCTTGGCTATGTTCCAGAGTGTATCTCCTTTTTGTACAATGTGAATTCTCACATTTGCAACTCCCTTCCTGTCATTGCTGAGGAACAATAAAACAAAAATAACTTCATAACACTCTATGCAGCACAAGCCGAAAGTTTGATGAAAAAGCCTATAATAATTTCTATAAAATATAAACAAACCCCGGATGTCCCTGTCACAGCAGGGATTCCGGGGTTTGAAGGGTCAGGCTTCATGGACAGGGGCCGGGATGTCGATCTGGTAGCTTGGATACGTTCCAATTACCTTCAACCGACAGCCCAGGGCTTCCAGTTCCGCCTGGACACCAGGGAACAGCACTTGATCATAAGGCTGATCTACATCTATTAGGAAAAAGTAGTTGCCAAGACCCGTTTTCATCGGTCTTGACTCAATTTTTGATAAGTTCATCTTCCTCCAGGCAAAAGCTGCAAGAACCTGATGCAGGGCACCGACGTAATCCTTGGGCAGCGTCACCATCACGGTCGTCTTATGCTTACTCACAGGATGGTCCTTCACTTTCAATGTCTGCGCCGCCTTCTGAACGACAGCAAACCGTGTATGATTATTATCATAATCGTGAATGTCCGTATCCAGGAACGTCAGTCCATTTCCTTCAGCCGCGAGATGGTTCGCAATAGCCGCCACTCCGTCACGCTCAGCTGCCACAAGCTCGGCTGCTTTAGCCGTTGAGGCTGTATATTCAATCTCAGCGTTCGGATAGTGTTTGTGAAGGTATTCATGACACTGCGCAATCGCATGGCTGTGGGAATATACCTTCCGGATCTCTTCCCCATTCCTTGCTGGATGAACAAGTAAATGCTGCTTAATAGGAACGGTCATTTCAGCAATAATAGACTGATCCACCTGATGAGCTAAATAATCAATCGTCAAATGGACAGAGCCTTCAATAGCATTTTCAAGTGGAACAACGGCTGTTCCTATTTCGCCACGCTCCACCGCATCCAGACAGGCTGGAATGCTCTCGTAAGCGATAAATGACCCGCCATCAAATAATGCATCCACCGCCATTTTTGTAAACGTCCCCCTGGGTCCCAAGTACCCGATCTGCTGTTCCGACATGATTTCCCCTCCAATTAAGCTCCTGAACTTAAAATTTCAACACGATCGACAAAATCGAGTTTATGGAGCTGTTGTAACAATTTCTCGATGCTTTCCTTCATTCCTGACGTATTTAAGGAGAGAGTCACATTGGCCTTGCCCTGAAGGGGGATCGTCTGGTGGATGGTCAGCACATTACATCCTGATTCCGCCACCGTCATCAATAAGTTTGACAATGTCCCGCTCCGGTCTTCTAAATGGAAGAAAAGAGTGATCATCTGTTCTTTTACCATGGCCTGAAAAGGAAAAACCGCATCCCGGTATTTATAAAACGCGCTGCGGGATAATCCCACATGTTTGACCGCTTCGTAAATCGAGCCGACTTTTCCCCGTTCCAGCAGCTCTTTCGCCTCAATCGTCTTCATCATCGCTTCAGGGAGAATATCACTACGGACTAAATAAAATGTTTCGTTATAATCCGCCATGACCTCTTCCTCCCTTCTTAATCAACAAATTCGAATTCATAATCCATGAGTCTTACCGTATCGCCATCTTTGGCTCCTCGTTTTCTAAGGGCTTCGTCCACGCCCATGCTCCGCATCTGACGGGCAAAACGGTTGATGGACTGATCCCTCGAGAAGTCTGTCCGTCTGAACAAGGATTCGATTTTCTCTCCATATAACACGTATGCACCATCATCGGCCCGTGTCACTTTAAACGGCGCTTCTTCTTTTTCAAATTTATACAGGACGCGCTCGTCGACTTCTTCCAGTTCTTCTTCCTGCTTCGGCATTTGATCAAGCTTATCAGCCACCGCATAAAGCAGTTCATCAAGACCGTCACGCGTCACAGTGGAAATCGGATAGATGTCGACCTCCTGATCCCCAAGCTGCTCTTTGAAAAGCTCCAGGTTATCTTCTGCTCCAGGCATATCCATTTTATTCGCGACAATGAGCTGCGGACGATTTTTCAGTCGATCATCATAGGAGGATAATTCCTGGTTAATCGTTACATAATCCTCATAAGGATCACGGCCCTCCATAGCAGACATGTCAATCACGTGAAGAAGCAGCCGCGTGCGCTCTACGTGACGCAGGAATTGATGCCCGAGTCCGACTCCTTCATGGGCCCCTTCAATCAGTCCGGGAAGATCCGCCATCACGAAGCTTCTGTGGTCCTGACTTTCCACGACGCCTAAATTGGGCGCCAGGGTCGTAAAATGATAGTCGGCAATTTTCGGGCGTGCAGCCGTGACGACCGAAAGAAATGTAGACTTTCCGACACTCGGAAAACCGACAAGACCGACATCAGCAAGCAGCTTCAATTCGACAACAACATCCAGTTCTTCCCCCGGCTCACCGTTTTCGGCAATTTCAGGTGCCGGGTTTCTCGGGTTCGCAAACCTGGCATTTCCGCGTCCTCCACGTCCACCTTTAGCAATAACCGCTCTCTGCTTGTGTTCCGTCAAATCGGCTATTACTTTATCAGAGTCCGCGTTTTTCACAGTTGTCCCCGGTGGTACGCTGATGACCAGCGGTTCGGCATTTTTTCCGTGCTGCTTCTGGTTCATACCATTCTGCCCACGCACCGCTTTAAAATGGTGCTGGTACCGGAAGTCCATGAGAGTGTTCAAGCCCTCATCCACTTCGAACACAACGTCCCCTCCGTTACCACCGTCTCCGCCGGCAGGGCCTCCTTTTGGTACATATTTTTCACGGCGGTAGGCGACAAGACCATTCCCGCCATCTCCACCTTTTACAAATACTTTAACCTGATCGACAAACATTAGTATTCACCTCTTCATTCTATTGTCATTTCAATAGAAAGTTCTTTCCTGTCATAGATGGAAGCGATAAACCCTTCTTCCTGAAGGGCCTTCAGCATCGGATCAGGGTCTGGAAAGCGTCCATCCCATTCCCAGCTTAATCCAAGTGCCCCCTGACCTCCACGATAAAGCGTCACAGTCCCTTCATAGAGTTCATCGGCATCCTTATGCTTTTCCATTATTTCCATCAACCGCCTGCCATAAGCAGTTAGTGTCTGATCATGACTGGATAAATCAAGCCCCTGCTCCAGCGAATAGGTGAGTTGGAACGATGCATAGATCCAGTTAAACGTAAGAAGCCACAGCGGGAAGGCCGATGCTTCTGCATTTAACAGCTTGCGCTCTTCCTCCGATTCTGCCTTCACAGTATCCAGCAGATCCATCAGACGATCTTGCTTCCCAAGCGAAGCATATCCTTGAATCAATTGAATTTGATTCATCCAGTCATGACGCTTATGTCTAAGCAGTCCGATGATCTCTTTCTCTTCCATCCTGTCCACTCCCTCGTACACCCATAATAATAAAAAGTATAGCAGAGATTACAGCCGGCAAAAACAGTTCCGGGCAAATTACGGAGGGAGTACGGCGTCTGGAAAAGCGGATATAAAAAAAGCCGCGCTTTGCTTTCTGCAATAAGCGCGGCTTCTGCTGCACGAAATTATTCGTTTACGCTTCCTGTGCTACAGGATAAACGCTGACTTTTTTACGGTTGCGTCCGTAACGTTCGAACTTAACAACACCGTCCACTTTCGCAAACAATGTGTCATCTCCACCACGGCCAACGTTGGCTCCTGGATAGATTTTCGTACCGCGCTGGCGGTAAAGGATAGAACCAGCGGATGCGTGCTGTCCGTCTGCGCGTTTGGCTCCAAGACGCTTGGACTCAGAGTCACGACCGTTCTTTGTACTACCTACACCCTTCTTCTGGGCGAAAAACTGCAAATCAAGACGTAGCATGAGTCTTCACCTCCTTATCGTTGGGATATATGAATATATTGATCGTAATCTTGTTCAATCGTTTGTAAGGAAACCTGCATGCCTTCCAAAAGCGTCTGGGCTTTTGTTTTTACCGGCTCCTGCAGATTGTCAGGCAGTGTGATTTTTAAATAACCACCCTCGCCTCCCTGTACAACATGAGGTTCGAATTCACAGAGGCTTACAATAGCATTGACGGTTCCGAATGAGACAGCTGACACAGCGGCGCAGACTAAGTCGTGGCCGTAGGGTCCGCTTTCTGCATGACCGGAAATTTCAAAGCCTGTAATATTCCCCTGAGAGCGAAACATGGATACTTCAATCATCCGGAACGATCCTTACGCGTTGATTTCATCAACGATAAGTTTCGTGTACGGCTGACGGTGACCCTGCTTGCGCTTGTAGTTCTTCTTAGGCTTGTATTTGAAGACAGTCAATTTCTTCTGTAGGCCTTGTTTTTCAACTTTAGCTGTTACAGAAGCACCATCTACGTAAGGAGCACCAACTTTTGTATCTTCTCCACCTACGAATAGAACTTTGTCAAAAGTGACAGTCTCACCAGCTTCCACGTCCATTTTCTCAACGTAGATTTCCTGGCCCTGTTCAACTTTAACCTGCTTACCACCAGTTTCAATAATTGCGTACATACCTGCACCTCCTCAATATACTCAGACTCGCCATTCAGGTACCGTTTCCGGTTTAAAACCTGTTCTGCGCGGTTGTAGCAGCGGGTGCTACTAGAATAACAAAATAATGTTACCACAGATCAAAACAAGTTGTCAACACGTGCATCACGGCTTTCCGCCACTTCTTTAATCATGTCGGAAGACCCTTCAAGCTCTATCTGCCAGCCATGGATGTTGTCATCCATCCTGACAAACAGCTCCTGTGGAATTTTACTAGATACAGGCTCAGAAAACAAGCGTTTTTTTATTTTCAGCCACTCAGGATCCACCGCGAGCAGAACAGCTTCCGTATCCCCAAGCTCCAGCAATGTGCGCTCCAGCCGGTAAACCATCGTCTCATAGGTGAACGTGTACGCGCTCTGTGCAGCAAGCAGCGAAAGCGGTCCTGTCTCCTCTTTCTTCCGCGTCATCTCCATAACTCCAAGCTTCGTCAGTCCATACACGACCGTTGAAACAGGGTCCTTCTTCATCAGCTGCCTCCATGTCTTCTCCAGCTTCTTCCTGTGTTCCGGATGAGTCATGGAAATAAAATCAATCATAATGATGCCGGACAAATTCCTTAGACGGATCTGTCTCTGAATTTCCTCTGCCGCACGCAGATTCACGTCCAGTGCCTGGGCATTGGAGAAGGAACGTCCTTTGAAGCGGCGGCTGTTGACATCGATCACAGCCATCGCTTCGGTCTGTTCCATGACCAGACTGATGCCCTCTTCCATGTGGACTTCCGGCTGCACAAGACTCTCCTGTAACGTATGGACCGGCACAGGCAGATGGTCAGCTGCATTTACTGTCCACTGGATTCTGCCGGCTAAGGCGGGCATCTTTTTCTTCACACGCTTCACAGTGGCTGTGTCGTCGATGATGATTTGGTCGATGGTCGAAACCGGGAACTTTCTTAACCATTGGTCCGGAAGAAAAGCTTCATGCCAAATCCTTCGGGGCTTTTTCCCTGCTTCTTCCGCCGTACGGGCCCATTCTTCCTGTAAGCGCTGGAGTTCTTCCAACAGCTCCTCCCGGGATGTGTCTTTTGCTCCGGTCCGAACAATCAAGCCTTCCTGATCACGAAGCACCGGCTCAAACACAGCACGCAGCTCAGATTGTTCTGCTTCTGTCAGCTTTTTTGAAAGGGCTGTCTCTCCGCCATAGGGCCGGTAAACCATATTCACCCCCGCCAGTGTAAGGTCTGCCGTTACTTTTGCTCCTTTGAGGCCCTCCGGGTCCTTTTCCACCTGGACGAACAGCCGCTCTCCGACCTTCACTTTCTCCTCGATTCTTCCGCTTCCCCAGGGGATGGAATTTCCCCGGAGGAACGCTTGTTTCTCTAAACCGATATCGACAAAGGCGGCCTGCAGTCCATGATCGATCCGGGCAATCACTCCACAGTAAATAGAGCCCGTGAGCGTCCGCGCTCCGGGCCTGTCGATTTTATATTCCTGAATCTTTCCTTCTTCCAGCAGCAGGCCGGTTCGTTCTGCCGTTTTTGTCTGTATGATAAACGTTCGCATGCCATCCCTCTTTTTAAGCAAATTGGCGGATGTCTCTAAACTTTAAGTACGGCTGCTTATTCTCAAAATAAGCGCGCAGACATTCCTGTTCATCTACTATATAAAAGTGGGGCGCCTGTTTCAATATATACTTCACCCTCCGGTTGGGTCGGACATGTTTCACAGCATCCATAATCCGCATGTCCGGAGACACATGCTGGTATTCCGTTTTCATGCCTTCTCTGTTCTGATAGGCGCAGAAGAGAAGATAACGCATGTGGCTGAACGCCCGTTTCCTCCATTCCAGGACATGTTCTGTAATGAGAAAAGCCGTAAGCAGGACGGCTGCGAGCGTCCACCGCTGTTCAATGAACAACCAGCCGGCGGCTGCCGCCAAAACAAGCGCAGAAAAAAAGAGCGTCCTTTTCAAGCTCTTTTGAAAAGAGGAGGTCTGGCAGAAGAGATAGAAAATAAGTTTGCCGCCATCCAGCGGCCATACAGGCATCAGGTTAAACCCGAGAAGCAGCGTGTTGTAGAAGAAAGCCGTCGCTATAAAGGGGTGCGGACCGATCCACATCTGAATACCGTACAGAAGAAGATAGATCCACACGTGCTGCAGCGGCCCTGCGAGAACAACAGCAGTCTGCTCCTTGAACGGACGGGTATGGTGCTCCTCGCTGACCACAGCACCACCGAAAAGCCAGATTTCAAGTTTTTCCACCCGCCAGTTGTAGTAACGGGCCGTCCAAAAATGCCCCATTTCATGAATGAGGACAATCGTAAACAAAAGAATAAAATCAAGAATAGCTCCCGTAAGAATCGCCGAAAAAGCCAGCAGAAAGAAAAGGGGGTGGATATGAAGCCAGCCGGCCACCCTAAGATCCTTCATTTACTTTAATCACCTGAACGGGGTCCAGGTACGTGTCATCTTTTTCTATGGCAAAGAAGAATTCAGCGTTTTCCCCCTCTTCTGCTTTCACAGAACCGAGCCCTCCCTGGGCCTGGACATTTTCATACAAGTACACATCAATCTCAGACAAATAACCGTAGGTCGTTTCCGTGCCGTCCGGATGCTGCAGGACCACGGTTTTTCCTGAGTCGGGGTCATTACCTGCGAAGACGACCGTTCCATCCCGGACAGCGCGTACTTTGGAATCACTGGCTGTTGTCAAAATGATTCCCTTCCCGTCATTTTGAAACGGGGTGGTCACAGTACCATTCACAGGCATCGCCAGAGGCTCTTCCACCTGATCTTCTTTCGGTTTCATGACTTGAAGAGGATCACCAAACCGATCATTGTACCAGGCCGTTACTTTAGCGAACGGAAATTCATCCTCCATTTGACCCGCCGCCCAGTCTGCGGGCGTCTTCAGAAGACCTGCACCCGAATGAGTACCTGCAGCCATGACACCAAATAACAGAACAGCAAAGAACACCTGCAGGCCGATCCTGCTGCTTCTTCTGTTTTCCACAGGTTCTCTCGGCGATCCTCCGTCACCTGTTAACAATGGCGGGAAACCATGGGCCTCCTCGTCCTGTGGGGGAAGATAGACCGGGCCTGTCCCCGACGCCGGCCGGTCTAGCTTTTTTTTCTTTCGTCCCGCTATATTCCTCCGTACATCCCTTATATTCTTATTCACACTCAAACCCCTCTCTCTGCCCTTTTTTCTATTATTCTATGGGACAAGAGTCCGGTTTATTATTTTTTCTTCCTCCAGGGGAAACGCCGGCAAAAAAAAAGACTGCCGGGAACATTCCCGCCAGTCTTCCGCCCCGTATCCGGGGATTTTTTTCTTTTCAGGAGCGCATTCCGAAGAACCGCTTCACTTTAGCCAGCACACCTTTATCTTCTTCCAGACTCAGCAAGGGTACGGTCTCACCCAGAATCCGGCGTGCAATGTTCCTGTAAGCTAAGGATGCTTTGGAATTCGGTTTCATAGCGACAGGCTCTCCACTGTTGGATGCCTTGATCACTGCTTCATCATCAATGACAATGCCTAGAAGATCTATAGACAACACGTTGACGATTTCATCTACATCCATCATATCCCCATTCTTCATCAGATGGTTTCTAATCCGGTTGATGACCAGTTTCGGCGCTTCCATCTCCTCCTGCTCCAGCAGTCCGATAATCCGGTCGGCATCGCGCACGCTGGATTTTTCAGGCGTTGTTACGACGATCGCCTTATCCGCACCGGATACAGCATTCTTATATCCCTGTTCAATTCCAGCAGGGCAGTCAATAACCACGTAATCATAATCCTGCTTCAGTTCTTCCACAATGGCTTTAATGCCTTCCGGCGTGACTTCCGATTTATCAGACGTCTGCGCGGCCGGCAGCACATGAAGGCATTCGAAGCGTTTATCTGTAATCAGTGCCTGTTTTGTTTTACAGCGCCCTTTTACGACATCTACGATATCATAGATAATCCGGTTCTCAAGCCCCATCACAACATCTAAATTCCTGAGACCGATATCAGTATCAACTAAGCAGACTTTTTTGTCCTGCAAGGCCAAAGCGGTCCCCAGATTGGCAGTTGTAGTCGTTTTTCCGACGCCTCCCTTTCCAGAGGTAATGACAATCGCTTCACCCATTGATCATTCTCCTTTCAAAACTCACGAGATTCGGTCTCTTCTTTACAACTTCCTGTAACCGATCAATACGAATCTTCTGAACGCCCTTATCGATAAACCCGCATTCCATATACACGCCTTCCGACTCATAGTCAGGGGAACGGCTGAGCTGATCAGCGATTCTCAGTTGACTGGGCTGCATATAGGCCGCTGCAATCACAGCTTCCCCATCCCCTTCACAGCCGGCGTGGGCAATCCCTCTCAAACGCCCCATAATGAAGATGTTCCCCGTGGCATTCACCTGTCCACCTGGATTGACATCTCCAACAAGAAGAAGATCACCCTTCACTTCCACCACCTGCCCGGATCGGACCGTTCTGGCTACGGGGGTAATTTCTGTATTTTCTTTCCAATCCAACGCTTCTTTTTTCGTCAAAACGTCCGATTCGATTTTATCAACGACGAGTTTCTGCTTTTCACGGACAACGGCAGACAACTCTTCCTTCTGCTCCTCTGTCAAGTAGCGTTTTCCAACTTGAATAATGACCCGGATCATCGGCTCATCTTCCGTTACTCCGTTCATGGACAGCTTATCCTGCAGATCCCGGAGGAGCCGATCGAATGAACACTGGTCATCCAGTTTCAAGATCAATCCATCTCTCGTACCTTTAATCATGATTCTCTGACCATTCGCCGACATTGGCAATCACCTCAGACCTTAGACATTCACTACACTAAACGTTGCTGATTTCTTCCGACCAATCGTATACCCTCTCTTTAACCAGTGGATAGAGCAGGGTGAAAAAGATCATATTCGCTGCCAGCGTAGGGAGCAGACGAAGCAGACCATAATCGACCCAGCTGATGGACGTAATTTGAACGAACGAATATACGATATAAAGAAGGGCATCCGCCAGAATGAGGCCGATGACTGCGAGTAAAAAAGCAGCAGGAAAATTGGCATGCACCAGTTTCTTCAACCCGTGAACCACATAAATAATCAGGGTGTAAGTAATCATATACACCCCGAGCACCCCTGTATAAACCACATCAATTAACAGTCCGAACATAAGACCGTACCAGACGGCGTGGTAGGTATGGTCCTTGTCATAAAAAATCGCAATGATGAACAAAAAGATTAATATCCAGTGAGGGGTGATCAGGAGATCGGAGTAAACGAGCTTCGCAGGAAGCAGGCTCATGGCCATCCCCTGCATAACGAGCAGGAAAAGGCAGACAAGCGGGATGACATAACGACTCATGATTCATCCCCCTCCTTTTCGCTGCTTGTATCGATCGTCTCCACCGATCGGTCCACCACCATGACGTGGTTGATGTCGAATAAATCAGCAAACGGCTCCACATAGGCCGTTTTCGTCAACCCATACTGATCATTCACCACTTCCTCAACGGTTCCAATTCTCAGATTACTCGGAAAGACACCTCCAAGTCCTGAGGAAATGACCGTATCCCCGGGCTCAAGCTCCTCATCAAGCTTAATACCTTCAAGGAGAAGGCGCCCTGACTCGTCATCATAGCCTTCGATTAACCCGAAAGCTTCTTCCTTATCCTCCCGGACCACCCAGGAGGAAATCTTGTTGGAACGATCAAACCCGCTCAACAACAGGACGGTGGAATGGAAGGCTCCCGCCGATTTAACTTTTCCGACCAGGCCGTCACTTGTCATGACTGCCATGTCCTTTTCCACTCCATCCTCTTCTCCTTTGTTGATGGTCATCTGCTCAAACCAGCGGTCCGAGCTTCTGGCGATGACGGTGGCCTGAATAGACGAGTAATCACTGAGGCCTTCGGACTTGCCGAGGGTATCCTGAAGTTCATCCACCTCTTTGTTGAGCCGCTGATTTTCCTGAATCACACCTTTATATTCAGAGAGACGGGTTTTCAGCACCTGGTTCTGCTCGTACACGTTGAACATATCTTGAACGTTTTCAACTGTGGTATCTACGAGGCTGACCGGTTTATGAAAAATCGTCTGCATCCAGCCGATCGAATCCTGGAGAAACTTCTCCGGTGTGCTGAGGGAATCCCGGTCACGGATGGAAAAGCCGATTAACGTCACAAGTACTATGAAACCAATTAATACAATCATCAGTCTTTTTCTGCGGAATAAAGAAGGCATAACCGGTTCGTTTACTCCATGTTCGCCCGGCTCGCCACGTTCGGCTGGGAGCGGAAGTGATGGATGTATTCCAGGGATTTCCCTGTTCCGATGGCTACACAATCAAGCGGTTCATCCGCAATAAAGACCGGCATATTGGTTTCGTCACTGATGACTGTATCGATATTCTTAAGCAGAGCCCCGCCGCCCGTCAGGACGATGCCGCGTTCCATAATATCAGCAGCAAGCTCTGGAGGGGTTTTCTCCAATGTGTTTTTCACGGTTTCGATAATAGCATCCACTGTATCTTTCATAGCTTCATAAATCTCATCGTTCTTGATCGTAATCGTCTTCGGAAGACCGGTCAGAAGGTCACGGCCGCGGATATCCATTTCTTCGATATCCTTGACTTCACCGGCACCGCCGAGCTCCATTTTCACATCTTCAGCCGTACGTTCACCAATCATCAAATTGTACTTCTTGCGGATGTGCTGGATGATATTGTCGTCCATTTCATCACCCGCAACACGGATGGACTGGCTCGTCACAATGCCGCCGAGGGAGATGATGGCGACTTCTGTCGTTCCGCCGCCGATATCGACGACCATACTGCCTGTCGGCTCCCACACCGGCAGTCCTGCCCCGATGGCTGCAGCAAACGGCTCGGCAATCGGATAGGCTTCCTTGGCACCGGCCTGTTTCGTGGCATCCACGACAGCTCTTTCCTCCACCATCGTGATCCCTGATGGTACACAGACCATAACGTTCGGTTTACTCGCGAACGAAGATCGGTTTTTCAAGGCTTTTTTAATGTAATACTTCATCATCTGCGCCGTCGTATCATAATCAGCAATGACCCCGTCCTTCATCGGGCGGATCACATTTATGTATCCGGGTGTCCTTCCAATCATGTTCCGCGCATCGTTACCAACAGCTTCAATCTCTCCCGTTTGAGAGTTCTTGGCTACGACAGAGGGCTCTCTGACAATAACCCCTTTATTTTTCAAAAATACGAGTGTATTCGCTGTACCCAGGTCAATCCCGAGATCTTGAGAGAATCCAAAAATCCCCAATTATATCTTCCTTTCTAAGAGCCCGCTTTCCTCAGGCGGGGGTGAGACATCCCCAAAATTGTCTGATTAGAAGAAGCGCCGATTTATAAGAAGATCCTATAAATGGCGCTCTGTCTTGTTCATCTATTCAATTATACGAAAAAACTACAAAAATAGATAGTGGTACAACAATCCCTATTAAACTTTTTCCAGAAACATACGAAAAGCGTGGATGAATACAGGAATGGAAAGCGCAGCCATTTATAGATAACCCTTTTCTTTCAGACTGATGAAGGTACGATCCCCAATGACAATGTGGTCGAGCAGTTCAATCCCGATCATTTTACCGCATTCTTTCAAGCGCTGGGTGACCTGGATATCTTCCTGGGAGGGCGTAGGGTCTCCGGAGGGGTGGTTGTGGGCGCAGATAATCGAGGCCGCGGAGCGTTTCACCGCTTCTTTGAATACTTCTCTCGGGTGGACGATGGACGCATTTAAACTTCCGATAAAGATGGTCTGCCTGTGGAGCACTTGATTTTTTGTATTCAGGAACAGGCAGATAAAATGCTCCTGCTTCAAATCCCGCATTTCTTCCATAATAAAATCCGCCCCGTCCTCAGGGCTGCGGATCATATAGCGTTCCACCGGTTTCATTTTGTGCATCCGTTTGCCGAATTCGACCGCAGCCAGCAGCTGCACAGCTTTGGCTGCCCCGATCCCCTTGATGGCGGTAAGCTCTTCCACAGCCGCATCCTTTAAGAGGGTAATCCCTTCGAAATGGACGAGCAGGCGGTTGGAAAGTTCCATCACCGACTCCTGCTTCGTCCCGCTTCCTAAAAGGATGGCAAGGAGCTCTTGATTGGACAGGTGGGAAGGCCCCAGCTCCATCAGCCTTTCACGTGGACGGTCCTGTTTTGGAACGTTTTTAATCATTACGTTTGGCGTTGTCAATGATCCACATCCTTCCTCATTCCTCCCCAGGGAAAAAGGTGTCAGTGGATGGAGACGCCAAATTCTTTCAGCTCACGGATGACCCGGGCAATGGGAAGACCTACCACGTTGTAATAGTCTCCTTTAATTTCCCTGACGAAGAGCCCTCCCTTTCCCTGGATCCCATAACCCCCTGCTTTATCCCAGGGTTCATCGGTATTCAGGTAGTGGTCGATCTCTTCATCCGTTAATGTATAAAAACTGACATCTGTTCCTGTTGTAAAGGTGCGCCTGCCCTCCTCTGAACGCAGGCATACAGCTGTGTACACCTGATGCGTCCGGCCGCTCATCCTTTCCAGCATCTGACGGGCGTCCTGCCTGTCCGCGGGTTTACCCAAAATGTCTCCGTCTATCGATACGACGGTATCCGAAGTCAGCAGCACCTCATTGCGCTCCAGCTGTAAAGCCGTGCTTTTTTGTTCCGCCAGATATGCTGCCGCTTCATCCGCGGGCACAGACGGTTCCAGCGTTTCATCGGCATACGAAGGACGGAGGATCAATGAGCACCCCGCCATCTCCAATAAAGCCTTCCTCCGGGGTGACTGAGAACCTAGTACGAGCGTCTTCATCACAGCAAACATCCTTTCTATCCATGGGGTTACTATTATCATACTAAAAATAACAGGAAATGCAGAAAACTGAAAAGCGTCCTTGAAAGAACCTCCGGGTATAAAAAAAGGAAGTGCTCTGTGGGCAAACTTCCTTTTTCCAGTATGCTTTTACACCGAATGTCTTATTCTAATGATTTTGCAACCTTCAGCCAGTTCAGGTTGTTCTCATCCTGGGATTCCCAGTTCACCAAGGCTTGTCCCAGGGAAGAGTCTTCGCCGGAGGCCTTGGCGATTTCTTTCCGCTCCGACTCGGTAAGGGAGCCGAGGGTATGATTTTTCATCCCTTCCTGAAGAAGCGGAGGGAGTTCTTTTTCAATGGTTACGACCCACGGCTTTACATAGGTTTCAATACTTTTAGACTTCATCTCTTCAGCGATATATGCGGCCTCCTGTTTCGATGATGCACTGCCGACAAACAAAAAATACTGCCCATCACGCTTCCATACGACCGATGAGATGGACTGGGCATTCAAGCGGCTCTGCCACTCACCGGCTTTTCCCTCAGTGGAAAAAGCACCTGCCTGGACGATGTATGTATCCAGCGAGGCTGCCGCACTGTCCGGCAGTTGGTTTTCTGAGGCTTCCCCGGCCTCCTGCACCTGTCCGGCCGGTGCCTCAGCAGCAGGAAGAACCTCTGTGCCTGCTGTCGTAACATCCGTCAAGGAAACGAACATCCTTAATAGAACAAAACCAAGTCCCAGGCTGAGCAGGAGGGCAATCACTGCCGTTGCCAGAATCGGACGGTAGGATCCAGGAAGCCGCCACTTCTTTTTCACAGGCAGTGGGTAAACAGGCGTGGTCCGTTTCTCTTTTTCCTTATCTTGATCCACAGCCGCCGCCTGTTCTTTCTGAGTACGGACCACTTCGTTTTTGGAGCCATCCTCAGGCCGGAATGAAATCGAAATCTTCTTCTTTGAGTCCATGGTTATCACTCCTGCAGCGTTTGTCCCAACCCTATCACAGAAGAAATAAAAACCATGCTTAATTTTGTCGGGGCCGCTTCGACAATTTCAGCTTGAACATCCGCTCCCGTCCCCTGTTTCTTCATGGCTGAATAAAGTATCGCAGATAGAACGCAGTCAATGCGTCACCATAATAAAAACTGATGAGCGCCCCGGCCATGAGGAACGGGCCGAAGGGAAAAGGCTGCCGGCGGCTGATCATTTTCGCAGCCAGCAGAAAAGTGCTCACCACTGCCCCGGCTGCCACAGCCAGAAACAAGGTCAGCAGGGTCAACCGGACGCCCAAAAACAAGCCGAGGACAGCGAGCAGTTTCATATCGCCGGCCCCCATGCCTCCTCTGCTGAGAAAGATGATGAAAAACACAAGGGCAAATCCGACCCCAGCACCAGCCAGAGGGTCGTACCAGGGCTGCAGAGGATGAAACAGTCGGAGAACCGTAAACGCAAGGGCAGAAAATACAAGCAGCCGGTTGGGAATGACCATATACTTCACATCGCTGATCGTCACGATGACAGCCAGCGAAAGGAGAAGGCCGGCCTCCAGCAATTCCACCGTCCATCCGAAGTGATTGTAAGAAAGCAGAAGGAAAACCCCTGTGAACAATTCCCCTGCAGGGTAAAGCAGGGAAATTCGTGTTTTACAGTGCCGGCATTTCGCCTTCCTAATCATATAGGAAGCGACAGGGATCAGTTCTCCAGCTGACAACTTGGTCGAACAGCTGGGACAGGCAGATCTTGAAGTGATAAATGGAGCGTTTTGGGGCAGTCTCAGACCGACAACATTACAAAAGGAACCTAAGACAATACCAGCGAGGAACAAATAAAGCGGGAAAAGGATAGACATACGCGGGGCTCCTTTTTCATGGAATGGACAGCCATTGGGAAAAAGGGGGAGGGAGCGTTCAAGAAGAGAGGACATCCTTACAGGCGGTGTGCTCAAAAACAGGGGATCAAGGAAAATTATATCCCACTTGCCTCTGTTTGTCTCAAAAAAAAAAACGAAAACCTGCCCAACAGCACTTATTGGACAGGTTGAATCAAATCTTTATAACCGGCCACCCGGTTTCTACCCCTTTGCTTCGCTCCCACATACATCGCCCTGTCCGCCTGTCGGATCAGATCGAACGGTTCCTCACATGAATCCGGGTAAGTGGCCGCTCCGATGCTGGCGGTGACCGGTATTGAAACCGGCCCCCCGCTTTTCAGGATATGTTCATACGCGGTAAAAGGGGTTTCCCTAATGACCGCTTGAACGTGATGAGCGAAGGCAAGAGCTGCTGCTTCATCAAATCCAGGCAGGAGAAACACGAATTCCTCTCCTCCGTAACGGGCCAGCGTCATACCCTCTTCCGCCGCTCCCCTTAGACGGCTGGAGAGTTCAATCAGGATTTCATTGCCGCTTTCATGTCCATACGTATCGTTGACCTTCTTGAAGTGATCAATGTCCAGAAGGATCAGCGAGACGGGTTCCTGTTCATCTCCGCCACGCCTCAGGAAAGACTGCTTCATGTAATCATCGAAGTAACGGTAATTATACAATCCTGTCAGCGCACAGCGTTCGCTTTCCTCTTTTGTTTTCTCATAGTTCCGGGCATTTTCGATCGCTACACCAAGGTAGTTGGCCAGGATTGTCAAAATAAGGAGCTGGAACTGTAAAAAGGCCCTCTTCTGGTTGGAATACACCGTAATCACACCAACCGTATCATTGTTCCGTACGACCGGCACCGATAAAACACTTTCTGACGCCTGCGGTGTATAAGGGCTTTCCAGTGTTCTCCATTCCGTCCGTTTTTTATAATAGGCCCCTTTTCCAGTCAGCAGCGTGTGACCACTGACACTCTGCCCCTTTTCCAATAGGATGGATGGAAGGTCCAGACCGCCGGATTGGTCGAAAAAACGGATCAAATTCAATTGTCCACTCTCTTTCACATCAAACACATACAAATGGTCCACCGGCAGGAGTTCAGTAATGTGATCGACGAAGAGGTCCAGAACATCCGTCACTCCGAGGTTCCCGGTTAATTCATGACCAATCCGGCTCGCTTTCTTCAAGTAGTCATTCACTTGACTGCTGTTGTGATACATCATCATCATGCCGGAAATGAATACAAAAGGAATACCAACAAAAAAGATTCCGCTGATGCCAAATTGCAGAAAGACGACAAAAAGGACAAAGCCGATCGGCAGGACAAGCCCGGCGGTCATGACATCCCATAACAGCCCTTGGTCGAACCATTGAAACGGCCGTCGATACAGCCATTTGGAGATGGCCGATAAAAAAAGCTGGTTCAATAAAATCTGCGAGACCGCATAGGCGGTAATAGGAAAAAGATCGCTGAATTCATCCACGGCTGCAGGGCCATGGCCGCCCCCCATCCCTTCATAAAGGAGAGCAGAAATCACAGAGATGGCCAGGAACATAAGCAGATTGATGGGAAGCCTGTACATCGTATGTCTGCTCAGCCTCACTTTCATAAGCAGGACTGCGACGGCCATCTGCGATATGGCCATTTCCACGAACAGGCCGTATTGGAGAAATACAGCGAACGCCACCCCCTGTGTGAAAAACACCGGGTGATTTCCGATCCGCAGTGGAAAAAGGGCCACAATGACCGTAAGGAGCGTAAACACCATCAAGTTCATCCGGCTGCCGGTTACAGCAGGAGTTTCCAAGTTGTAAATCAGTACGAGGCTCAGCGGCCAGATCAGGGCCCACACCAGCCAGACGCCGATAATTTTTTGTTTGGACATCGTTTCACCTCTGCCTGTAATCGCCGTTCATTATAGTATATTTTACCATAAATTTGTGTAAAATTTTCTATAAATTCCCACTTTTACAAGAGATTACTTTAGAAATGTGCGGATGGCAGAGATGAAATAAAGCGAACCGGAGATCAGAACGACATCATCGTCCCCGGCCTGAGCCGACGCCTTACGAACCGCTGTCTTATAATCAGGAACCGCTTCTGTATGCGGGACAGGGGAGAGTTCCTCCAGGTCCTCTGCAGATAAGGCTCTTGGAAAATCAAAAGTCGTGACAAATAGAACATCCACCACTTCCTTCAGCTTATGCAGCATCTTCTCCACTGGTTTATCCTCCAATGCGGCATAAACAAGGATGATCCGCCGGTCGGAATAATGACGCTTCACCGTTTCTACAAGGGCTCCGGTCCCTTCTTCATTATGGGCGCCGTCCACGATCGTCAGCGGCTTATGCCGGATCGTTTCAAATCTTCCCGGCCAGGACGTTTTCTCGATGGCTCCTCCGTACCGCTGCCTCTCCAGAGGGGCTCCCCTGTGTCTTAAAACTTCCGCTGCCTGGATGGCAAGCGAGGCATTTGTAACCTGGTGAGGCCCAAGCATCGAGCTTTTCCAAGCAGGTGAGACGAAGCTTTCACTTATGAAACGGAAGGTCTCCCTGCCGGCACCGCTTGTTAAGTGATCCGCATGGAAATCCTTCCCGTACCAGAACACAGGGGAATGGCATTCTGCTGCTTTTTCAGCAAGGACAGCAGCGGCCTCCTGCTGGGAAGCACCAGTTACCAGAGGAACCCCCTGTTTAATGATTCCCGCTTTTTCGTCGGCGATTTCTCCGATCGTAGAGCCGAGGATATTCATGTGATCATGGCCGATGTTCGTAATCACACTCAATACAGGATGAATGATATTGGTAGAGTCATACGTCCCGCCCAGCCCTGTTTCCATTAAGACATAATCAAGATCCAGCCGGGAAAAATGCAGCAGGGCTGCAGCGGTGATGACTTCAAATTCCGTCGGTTCACCGAGAGAGGTATGCTTCAGCTCCTCAGACAAGGGACGGATCCGGTCGACCACCTCCGCCAGCTCCTCGTCAGCAATCGGTCTGCCATTGACACTGATCCGCTCATTAAACGTTTCAATATACGGAGAGGTGAAAGTCCCTACAGACAGCCCCTGCCCCTCGAAGATATTCCTCAGAAAAGAAACCGTGGACCCTTTTCCGTTCGTGCCGGCGACATGTACAGCTGTGATTTTTTCTTCCGGATGGTTCAGCCGGTCCATCATCCATTCCATCCGTTTCAACCCCGGTTTGATTTTGAATTTTTCCCTAGCGTGTATCCATTGCACCGCTTCTTCGTAATTCATAAGTCTTCCCTCTCTTTAAAAAGAGGAGAGTATTCCGCAGAATACCCTCCTTCTCCTCTTAGGCTTTCAGTTCTTTAATACGCGCTTCGACTTTCGTCCGTTTATCGAGATAATCGGTTTCTTTCTTCCGCTCTTCCTCAACAACTTGCTCAGGGGCTTTACTTACGAAACCTTCATTGGAAAGCTTCTTCTGGACCCGGGTGACTTCCTGGTCCCATTTCTTCCACTCGTTTTCAAGACGCTTGATCTCATCCTCGATATTGATGAGGCCTGCGAGCGGCAGGTAAAGTTCCGCACCCGTAACGACGGCAGACATCGCTTTTTCCGGAGCCTGCAGATCGGTGGCAATCGTCAGTTCACTCGGGTTGCAGAATCTCTCTAAATAAGAGCGGTTCTTCTCGAGCTCCTGAACGACATCCTCATCCTTCGCCTGGATCAGAAGCTGAATCTGCTTGGACATCGGTGTGTCTACTTCGGCACGGATGTTACGTACGGAACGAATAATGGAGACAAGGCGTTCCATTTCAGCAACCGCCTGTTCATTGTGGAAATCTTCCCTTACCACAGGCCAGGATGCCTGGGTGATGGATTCCCCTTCATGAGGAAGGTGCTGCCAGATCTCTTCAGTAATGAACGGCATGAATGGATGCAGCATCCGCATCGTCTGATCCAGCGTATAAGCCAGAATCGAACGGGTCGTATGAATGCGCTGCTCATCTTCTCCGTACAATGGAAGCTTCGCCATTTCAATATACCAATCACAGAAATCATCCCAGATGAAGTTATACAAGTGACGGCCGGCTTCTCCAAATTCGTATTTATCAATGTTAGTAGTTACCTGTTCGATCGTTTGGTTAAGTCGTGTGAGAATCCATTGATCCGCCACAGATTTTTCCCCGGATAGATCGATCTCTTCAAATTTCAAACCGCCCATGTTCATCAAAGCAAAACGAGAGGCGTTCCAGATTTTGTTCGCAAAGTTCCACGTCGACTCCACCTTCTCCCAGTGGAAACGGAGGTCCTGACCTGGAGAAGATCCGGTGGACAGGAAGTAACGGAGCGAATCCGCGCCATATTTTTCAATGACGTCCATAGGATCGACGCCGTTCCCAAGCGATTTACTCATCTTACGGCCGTCTGCATCGCGGACGAGACCATGAATGAGAACATCATTGAATGGACGCTCTCCGGTAAATTCAAGCGACTGGAAGATCATCCGGCTTACCCAGAAGCCGATAATGTCATAGCCGGTCACAAGGACGTTGGTCGGGAAATAGCGTTTGTAGTCGCTGCTGTCCTCATCCGGCCAGCCCATCGTTGAAAACGGCCAGAGGGCAGAAGAGAACCACGTATCCAGGACGTCTTCATCCTGTTTCCAGTTTTCAGGATCTTTCGGTTCTTCCTTGCCGACATGAATTTCGCCGGTCTCTTTATGGTACCAGGCTGGAATACGGTGGCCCCACCACAGCTGTCTGGAAATACACCAGTCACGGGTATTCTCCATCCAGTGAAGGTAAGGTTTTTCAAAGCGGTCCGGTACAAACTGGACAGCCTCGTCTCCTTTTTGAAGGTCCACGGATGCATCCGCCAACGGCTTCATATCCACAAACCACTGTGTGGAAAGGTAGGGCTCGACAACGGCACCGCTTCGCTCGGAATGACCAACCGAATGCATATGGTCCTCAATTTCAAACAGGACGCCCTGCTCCTTAAGGTCTTTGACAATCTGCTTGCGGCATTCAAAACGGTCCATACCTTTATAAGTACCGGCATTTTCATTCATCGTGCCATCCTCATTCATGACAAGCACGCGCTCCAGATTGTGGCGGTTTCCAATTTCAAAGTCATTAGGATCATGAGCCGGCGTAATCTTCACGGCACCGGAACCGAATTCCATGTCTACGTAGTCATCCGCGACAATTTCAATTTCCCTGCCGACAAGAGGGAGAACCGCTTTTTTTCCGATGAGATGTTTATAGCGCTCATCTTCCGGGTGAACAGCAATTGCGGTATCTCCAAGCATCGTCTCCGGACGCGTCGTAGCGATTTCTATGGAACCTTCCTCATCCTTCAGCGGGTAACGCATATGATAGAAAGCGCCCTGGACATCTTTGTACTCCACTTCAATGTCAGACAAAGCCGTCTGCGTAGCCGGATCCCAGTTGATGATATACTCACCGCGATAAATCAAGCCTTTTTCATATAAAGTAACGAATACTTCCTTAACAGCGTCGGAAAGACCATCATCAAGCGTAAATCGTTCGCGGGAGTAATCAAGGCCGAGACCGAGCTTTTCCCACTGGGCACGGATGAACTTGGCATATTCATGCTTCCACTCCCACGCTTTATCAAGGAATTTCTCACGGCCGAGGTCGTGTCGGGAAATGCCTTGTTCACGGAGCTTGGCATCCACCTTCGCCTGCGTAGCAATACCGGCGTGGTCCATCCCAGGCAGCCACAGCACGTCATAGCCCTGCATACGCTTCACACGGGATAATATATCCTGCAGGGTCGTATCCCATGCATGGCCGAGGTGAAGCTTCCCGGTTACGTTCGGCGGTGGAATAACGATGGTATACGGTTCTTTATCCGTATCTCCTTCCGCTTCAAAAAACTTCCCTTCCACCCAGTACTTGTACCGGTCTTTCTCAACAGCGGCCGGATCATATTTGGTTGGCATTGAAAGATCCTTTTCACTCATCTCTGATCTTCCTCCTTCAATTGATATCAGTCATTACACTCGGTCAGGGGTTCAAACGGAATGGAAAATAAAAAACCCTTTCATCCAGTAAAAGGACGAAAGGGTATAATTTCCGTGGTACCACCTTAATTTACAGGAGAGACTCCTGTACACTCACAATCATAACGGTTTCTAACCGGCTTCTCCTACTGATGATGTTCAAAGAAGCTGCATCAAGGGCGACTTTCATAATCAGGGTTCCTGGAAAACTCCCACCAATTGTTTTCCTCTCTGCAAGAAATGATTACGTACTACTCCCTATCTAAGCATTTCACGTATAAAGACTATATTACATATTGTATATAGAACATACGTCGTTAGTCAACTGTCTGACAAAAAATATGCAAAAGCCCGCAGACCAAGCCTGCGGGCCTCAACACTTAGGAAAAGAGGTGGACAGATGAGCCGAATGTACCGCTACCGGCTTCCTCCGTGGTGTAAGACGTGGTTGATTGTTATTGAAACCTCCCTGCTTCCGATCGTGATTTTTCAGGCTTTACGGACCATTTTCTGGCCGACGACCCTCGATATATTCCTTCTCGGTCTCGTCATCGGTCTGTGGCTGGCTTTTAAATATAAATGGATTTAATCAGGGATATAGACAATCTGTCCAGGGGCTACATCCTCATCACAGCTGTTGACACGCTCCAGCTGTCTGACCGGAACATCATATTTCTCAGCAATAGATGTCAAGGTCTCCTCCCCCTGGGCAATATACATTTTCATTCGTGTATACGTATCCTCACGATTTGGGAACAGGTGTTTAAAGATCTGTTTAATGCCATCCATCCCACCCGGCGCAGCCTCCGATTCACTGGACTCGGAAGATTCCTCCACACTGACTTCCCCCCAGTCTGAGGTACTATCAGAGGAAGCAGGCTGCTGGACCGGGATATCCTGGACAGGCTCCTGCTGCGAGCCGAAAAATTCAGGAAAGCTTTGTGATTTCTTGTAAAACCAGCGGCCATCATCCTCCTGTTCCTGTTCTTCCTGCTGGTGCCCGTTCATCCTGAATACAGGGGCTTCTTTTTCAGGAACGGCACGCTCCACCTCAGGCACTTCTTCTTTGAAATTGACCGGTCCTGCCTGGGCAGGCTCATCGAAAGTATCATCATTGGACGCGTCCCTTTGTGCTTCCTCAACTCCGTTAATGGTAAGCTGGGCATGGAGGCGGAGCTGACGATCAGCCGGCAGTTCATAATCAAATGTTTCGATATCAATCCATACATCATCCATATTGGAAACACGCTCCAGGGGAACGGTTATTTCCACAGGGAACGCGTGGGAAAAGACGTAGATCCCCTCCCCCTGAGCCTCCACGCTGTCCATCACCCTCGCCCCGGCAGCTGCCGGAGATTCTGCATCGGTTTGAGGACCTGTCGGCATATATTCACCGCCAAGATCAACGGTTCCCTTCAGGCACACTTCATCCCCGCGGTCCTCGATCGTGATATCCGGCTCTAAAGAAATACCAATCAGCTCTCTTACACCCTGTCCTTCCTGAAACCATATCGATTCATCCAGATAAAAGGAAAATACATTTTGTTTATTTGGCAATCCAGAGTCCCTCCCTAAGGTATTCCTGTTCTCTACTAACACCTTATGCGCAGGATATGGTTATATACATGTTTGGGAGGAATCGTCCGAAAACAGACCGCGAACCACGTCAAAAAACAGACAGCCTGGGGAATACCCAGGCTGTCTGTTTGTAGTCCTGCTTTTATTTAAGCGTTGAAAAGACTTTACGGACGGCTTCAATCGTTTGCTCGATGTCTTCTTTTGTATGCTTCACAGAAAGGAACATGCCTTCAAATTGAGATGGCGGAAGATATACGCCTTCCTGTATCATGCCTTGATAGTATTTCTTAAACATGTCCAGATCGGATTGATTAGCCGTTTCGAAATTGTACACCGGTTCATTGGTGAAGAAGAATCCGACCATGGATCCCGCCCGGTTCACAGTAAGCGGAATGTCATAGGCTTCGGCTGCCTGCTGATACCCTTCGATCAGCTGGTCCACCCGTTCACTGATGGAAGCATAGGCTTCCTCGGTCATCGCTGAAATGGTCTGATATCCCGCAGTCATGGCAAGCGGATTTCCTGACAGTGTCCCCGCCTGGTAAATATCACCAACAGGGGCGACACGCTCCATGATTTCCCGCTTTCCACCGTAGGCACCGACAGGAAGCCCCCCGCCGATGACTTTGCCGAGACAAGTCATATCCGGTGTTACGCCAAAATGACCTTGAGCACTGTGGTAGCCGACCCGGAACCCTGTCATGACTTCATCAAAGATAAGGACCGTCCCATTATCTTCAGTCAGCTGACGAAGCTCCTGAAGAAAGCTTTCCTTCGGAGGTACGACACCCATGTTTCCAGAAACCGGCTCAATAATAACCGCAGCCAGGTCGTCTCCGTACTCTTCAAAGACATATTTGACACTTTCGAGGTCGTTGTAAGGGACCGTGATCGTGTTTTGAGCTATAGAGGCTGGAACCCCCGGTGAATCTGGAAGTCCAAGTGTCGCCACCCCGGATCCTGCCTTGATCAGCAGAGAATCACCGTGACCGTGATAGTTCCCTTCAAATTTGAGGATTTTGTCACGACCGGTGTAACCGCGCGCCACTCTCAGGGCACTCATCGTAGCTTCTGTACCAGAGTTGACCATTCGCAGCATTTCAATAGAAGGTACACGCTCGCGGACGAGATCCGCCAGCTGATTCTCAATCTCTGTCGGCGCTCCGAAGCTTGTTCCGTGGGCGGTCACTTTTGTTAAAGCATCCGTCACCCTTTCATCGGCATGGCCAAGGATCAGCGGCCCATAGCTCAGGACATAGTCGATGTATTCATTGCCATCAACGTCATAGAGCCTGGAGCCTTCTCCTTTTTCCATGAAAATTGGATCCATGTCTACAGATTTGAACGCACGGACGGGAGAGTTGACTCCCCCCGGCATCAGTTCTACAGCTTCTTGATACGCTTGTTTGGAACGATCAAAGTTTTTCATCGTCAGCACCTTCCTTCTTAAGATTGGTCTTCCTTCAGCCAGTCTGCCGCATCTTTAGCGAAGTACGTAATGATTAAGTCAGCACCCGCACGCTTCATAGCGGTCAGCTTTTCAAGAACGATTTCTTTTTCATTGACCCAGCCGTTCTGGGCCGCAGCCTTGATCATGGAATATTCGCCACTCACGTTATAAGCAACAACCGGCAGATTGTAGCGGTCCTTCACTTCCCGCATGATATCGAGATAAGCCAGCGCCGGCTTAACGATAAGGAAGTCAGCCCCTTCTTCGACATCAGACTCTGCTTCTCTAAGAGCTTCCAGACGGTTGGATGGATCCATTTGGTAAGCACGACGGTCTCCAAACTGCGGAGAACTGTGAGCGGCATCCCGGAATGGTCCGTAGAACGCAGAAGCAAACTTCACGGCATAGGACATAACCGGGATATGACTGAAGCCGGCCTCATCCAGTCCGCGGCGGATGGCTGCCACAAAACCGTCCATCATGTTGGAGGGAGCAATAATATCTGCACCGGCCTCTGCCTGGGTGACAGCGGTCTGTGTAATGTAAGTCAATGATTCATCATTCGCAATATCCCCGTCCCGGACAATGCCGCAGTGACCGTGATCGGTATATTGACACAGACACGTATCAGCAATGACCGTCAAGGAAGGCACTTCTTCTTTAATTTGACGGATGGCACGCTGAACGATTCCTTCCTCATGATACGCTTCACTTCCGACCTCATCCTTATGGGCGGGTACTCCGAAGACGATCACCGAGCGGATCCCCCGTGTTACAAGCTCCTCCATTTCTGCTGTTAAATGGTCGAGGGACACTTGATGGACTCCCGGCATCGAAGCCACTGGATTTTTGATATCCTGCCCTTCTACAACAAAGATCGGATAAATCAAATCATCTGTGCGAAGATGCGTTTCTCTTACGAGCGCCCGCATGGATTCCGTGCGGCGCAGACGGCGGTGCCGTTTAAATTGAAGATCCTTCATTCCTATCGATTCCCTTCGTTCTTGAAATATAATATCATCTGTTCCACCATGTGTTCTATCGTATACTGCGGCGGAGTAAACACATCGGTAAACCCTTCTGTCTCCGCTTTCCGGGCCGTCGTCGGTCCGATGCAGAAGCAGGGCAGGGACAGGCCGCTCTCCCGGCTGCCTTTGGTCACCGTTTTAAAAGCCTGAATGGTGGACGGACTCGTAAACGTCAAGGCGTCCAGGTCACCGTTCTCCAGCCAGCTGGTAATATTTTTCTGGTCATTCGTCAGTAACAGCGTATCATAAACCGTGAGTGATTTGAAAAACACGGCCCGCTTACGAAAAGCTGCCGGAAGAACGTCCCGGGAACGATTTCCCCGTATGTATAAAAGCTTTCCCGGTTCCGGGTACTTTTGAAAAAATTCCTCTTCCATTTTAGCCGCTTGGAAGGATGCAGGCAAAAAATCCGCTTTTCTTCCATATCTCTGCAGAGCGCGTTCCGTTTTTGTGCCGATGACAGCCGTCCGGACGTCCGCAGGAAGTTTCCTGCCATGCTTATGCAGCCATTTGAAAAAAAACTTCACGGCATTGGAACTGGTTAAAAAAATCCAGGAAAATTCGTGAAGTTCATCTAATATGGGTTCGTTTGTCTGTTGATCGTTCAATTGAAAAGCGAGAAGCGGGGTGTGTCTTGGAACACCGCCCGCTTCCTCGATCCGCTCTTTCAACGGCGCCGCCTGGGATCTGCCTCTTGTGATGAGGATGTTCTTCCCGTGCAGTGGCGCGTCCATTACTGACCATACTCCTCTTTGGCACGATCAACGATTTCCTGCGCTCCCTGCTCTCTTAAAAGATCAGCCGCATGACGCCCGACTTCAATCGGATCCTGTCCAGTGACCGTCTCATGAAGAATCGTTTCGCCGTCCGGTGTCCCGACTAGAGCGGTAAGAACGATATCATCGCCTTTCCGGTAAGCGTACCCGCCGATCGGAACCTGGCACCCGCCATTCAGGTCGTGAAGGAATTTCCGTTCAGCTGCTACGGTCGTCTGTGTATATTCATGATTCAATTTCATAAGAAAATCACGCAGTTCTTTATCTTCCTCGCGGCACTGGATGGCCAGGGCCCCCTGACCGACAGCAGGAACACAAACATCCGGCTCCAGGTATTCTGTGACAAGGTTGTCATCCCACCCCATGCGCTTCAGACCGGCAGCGGCGAGCACAATAGCGTCGTAATCTTCCTCTTTCAACTTCCGAAGCCGCGTATCAATGTTCCCACGGATCCATTTAATCTCAAGATCCGGGCGGACCGCTTTGATCTGAGACCCGCGGCGCAGACTGCTCGTCCCCACAACAGCCCCTTCCGGAAGGTCTTTCAAAGCGACGTGATCATTGGATACGAACGCATCGCGGTGATCTTCGCGGATGGGCACAGAGGCAACCGTCAACCCTTCGGCCACCACAGCCGGCATATCTTTCATACTATGGACAGCCATATCAATCGTACCGTCATACATCGCCTGTTCGATTTCCTTGATGAACAAGCCTTTGCCTCCGACTTTGGACAGCGTTACATCAAGGATCTGGTCACCCTTTGTCGTGATCCGCTTGATTTCAAAATCGTAGGATGGATCGATTTGTTTCAGCTGATCGATCACCCATTCCGTCTGGGTGATCGCCAGGTTACTCTTTCTTGAACCGATAATGATTTTTCTCATGCTTGTTCCTCCTCTTTAAAAGTGAAAGTTCGATAGGGAGCTGAATAAAAAGAAATTGATAAGCAGGAATAAAAAAGCGGCGGCGTTAAAAATGGAAATGGTCCGTCCCTGATACCCTTTAACCACCCGCAGAATGAGATAGATCATATAGCCGATTAACACGAGGAAGGAACCGAGCGTCTTGAAATCATACCAATAGAACACATCTGTCGAAACATAGCCCCAGACAACTCCGAGAATAATCGCTATAAGCAGCAGCGGTACGCCTAAAATGACCGCAATATAAGAAAAATGATCCAGCTTTGTCAAATCCCCGAGCCGGAACAGTTTGGCATTCCATTTTTTCTTTTTCAACAGCCGGTACTGCAGTAAATACATGATGGAAAAAATAAAGGAAAGGGTGAAAAATCCATAAGAGATAATCGCCAGACTGATATGAATGACAAGAAGTTCATTGACGAGCGCCACCCCTTCATTATCCAATGCATTCTGAGCCCTTGTGAAAATATGAATAATCATGATCAGAAAGCCGACGACATTCGTAAAGAAGACGAGGAAATCCATCTTGAACAACCGGTTGATTAATAAAGAAAAGGTCACCAGAATCCAAGTATAGAAATATAAGCCGTCGTAAACCGTCATGATTGGAAAGTTATCCTTGATGAAGAACTGGGACAACAGGAAAACACTTTGTAATGCCCAGACCATACTAAGTAACCAGAAGGCCGCACGGTTGGCCTTCCGGTTTGTCTGGACAAAGTCAATGAAATATCCGATCAGGCTGAGTCCATAAAGGAAAAGGATCAGCTCGTACACCCATTTCAACTCAAACATGGAGCCGGCCCCCTCAGGAATGAATCACAGGGCTGATGATGGAAACAGATTGATCCGCCTCTACCCGGCGCTCATTCGCTGCGCTGTTCTTTTTTTCCTGTTGAGCGGCCTCTTTTTCCACCTGTTCTTCAATGCCGAAAATCTGCGTAAACAGCTTCAGCGTCTCTTCAGAATCAGGCTGAGCCGCCAGTTCCTTCGCCTGGGAAATCGGTTCTTTCAACATTTGGTTGATGATACTCTTCGTATGCTTGTTCAATACTTTACGCTCACGATCGGATAGATCCGGCATTTTCCGCTCAATGCTTTTCATCGTTTCCGACTGAATGTCGAGCGCTTTGGAACGCAGCGCAGAAATCACCGGCACCACGCCGATCGTCTGGAGCCACTGTTTGAATTCCACGATTTCTGCTTCCATCATGATTTCGATTTCCTCTGCCGCCTGCCTGCGCATTTCCAGGTTGGCGTCCACGATTCCCTGAAGATCATCAATATCATAGAGGAAGACACTTTCCAAGGCCTCCATTGCCGGATCCAGATCTCTAGGTACAGCAATATCTACGAAGAAAAGCGGTTTGCCCTTCCGTTTCTTATGGACCGGCTCCATCATTTCCTTCGTAATGACATACTCCGACGCACCTGTAGAACTGATGACAATATCCGCATCACCCAGCACGGCTTCCAGTTCGTCCATCGTACGGGCATACCCATTGAACTGACCAGCGACAGTACGGGCTTTTTCCATCGTACGGTTCACGACGGTCACTTTACGGACACCTGAGCCGTGAAGGTTTTTAGCGGCAAGCTCACCCATTTTTCCAGCACCAAGGATCACGATGTGCTTATGAACGAGGTCACCGAAGATTTTGCGTGCCAGTTCAACAGCTGCATAACTGACAGAGACAGCGTTTTCACCGATCTCCGTGTCCTTATGTGCCTTCTTCGCCATAGTGACAGCCTGTCGGAACAACTGGTTGAATATCGTTCCGGTCGTTCCGGCATTCTGAGCACGCTGAAACGCCTGCTTCATCTGTCCAAGGATCTGCGTTTCTCCAAGGACCATGGAATCAAGACCGGAAGTGACGCGCAGCAGATGTTCGACCGCTCCGTCTGTTTCATATATCGCAAGGTAAGAAGTGAATGACTCTTTATCCACTTGAAACCAGTCTGATAAAAACTGTTTAATATAGTACCGTCCCGTATGGATCTGGTCCACGACGGCAAAGATTTCCGTTCGGTTGCATGTAGAAATAATCACATTCTCCAATACACTTTTACGCCCGTTGAGCTGGGCCATAGCTTCTTCAAGCTTATCCTCGGAAAATGTGAGCTTCTCTCGAATTTCCACAGGGGCTGTTTTGTAATTAAGACCGACGGCTATAATGTGCATTTCATATACCCCCATTACACGTGCAGATTTTCTCCTGTAGTGTAGATTATAACATAAATAACGGAAGATTTTTTGTCCCAATTATGAACAGATGTTGAATCTGTTATGATAGGATGAGATAGAGTTATTTGAATAATTACTTATAATTATTAAATTAGAACGAATCTAATTTATAATTCGTTTGTAATATACCAAATCTACAGGAGAATATCAAGGTACAAACATTATCATTCCAAAATGACTGGATGTGAGCACATTGAACAAAAACCATACCCTGCTTGGGTTCCTCTTCATTGGACTTGGTGCGTATTTTTTTCTTCGTCATCTCAATATTCCCCACCTGCAGCCATTTTACTCATGGCCGTTCCTGCTCGTTCTGATCGGTGCAGCCTTTCTGTTTCACAGCTATGTGAGCAGGGATACGTCCAGCCTGTTTACCGGGACGATTGTCACCGGCTTCGGTATTCATTTTCTAGCCGTGGATCAGCTGGCTTTCTGGCGCGATCACTGGGGCGTTTACTTATGTATTGTCGGTGCAGCTTTCCTGCTGCAATATCGAAAAACAAAAAAAGGACTGGTTCCAGCCCTGGTCCTGCTGGGCACGGGAGCTTTTGTCCTGTTTTCACCAACGCTGCCGGCCTGGATTCAGTGGATCAACCAATTCTTTCTTTTAATTGAAAGGTTCTGGCCGCTGGCGCTGATTGCTTTCGGTCTCTATCTTCTAAAAAAGAAAACATAAGAGTAAAAAAAACAAGGCTGTCGATGTCATTCCCGACAGCCTTGTTTTTATTTTAAAGGATGGAACTCAAGAAGGCCTGTGTACGCTCTTCCTGCGGATTTTCAAAAATCTCCTGCGGTGTTCCGCTTTCGACAATCCTGCCATCGTGCATGTACACCACTCTGTCGGCCACTTCACGGGCAAAGCCCATTTCGTGCGTAACGACGACCATCGTCATCCCTTCCTGTGCAAGTGTCTTCATCGTTTGAAGTACTTCCCCGACAAGCTCAGGATCCAGGGCGGAGGTCGGTTCATCGAAAAGCATGATTTCCGGTTTCATGGCAAGGGCGCGGGCGATGGCTACACGCTGTTTCTGCCCACCCGACAAGCGGGACGGAAATACATCCGCTTTATCGCCAAGTCCGACTTTCTCCAACAGCTGCCGGCCTTCCTCTTTTGCCTCAGCCTTGGAAAGCTTTTTCACCTGCAGAGGAGCTTCAATCACATTCCCAAGCACGGTTTTATGCGGGAATAGATTGAAATGCTGGAACACCATTCCGACCCGCTGGCGGACCGCATTCAAGTTATCCTTCTTCGGATTGATCTCCTTCCCTTGAATGTACAGCTCTCCGCCGTTTTTCATTTCAAGGAAATTCAGACAGCGCAGCATCGTACTTTTACCGGAGCCACTGGCTCCGATGAGAACGACGACTTCACTTTCCTTCACCTGAAAGTCGATATCTTTCAAGACGTGCAGGTCTCCGAAATATTTATTTAACTGATTCGCTTCTATCATATAATCAGACAATCGATTTCCTCCTCCATTAATCGCTGGCCGCCAGTTTCTTCTCTACAGCTCCGACAACAAGGGTCAGCAGGAAGACCAGAATCAAATACCATACCGCACTGACAAGCAGCCAGGTCATGTAATCAAAGGTATTCGCTCCTTGTGTCGTAGCGACAGCAAAAATCTCCGATACCCCGATGAATGCAGCCAGGGATGAATCTTTCAATCCAATAATAAACTGATTTCCGAGCGGTGGCAATGCGCGCCGGAATGCCTGGGGCAGAATGATCCGGCGCATAGTGAGGGTCTGACTCATTCCGAGGGAACGTCCGGCTTCTGTCTGTCCTTTTCCAATCGACTGAATCGAGCCTCTGAATATTTCAGCAATATAGGCGCCGTTATGGAAGGCCAGACCAAGAGCCACGGACCAGAACCCGCTGATCATCCAGATTTCTGTCAATCCATAATAGAAAACAAAGATCTGAACAATCAACGGGGTGCCCCGAACGACATAAATATATAGATTAGCTATCCATTCCAGCACCTTTATGCCGGAGATTTTCATAAATGCAAACATAAGTCCGATAAAAATCGCAATAAAAATAGATACAGCCGTTAAGGCAAGGGTCAGCTGTGCCGCTTCAAAGAAAATGCCACGACTGCTGATCAATGAATCCCAGAAATGAACAACATTTAGATACATCTGCATCAACTCCTCTGTCATATGAAAAAGAGTACGCGTCTGCGCACTCTTCACCTTCGTTACTATCCAAAATCACGGCTTATTCAGGAGCAGTTGTGATGTCTTCCCCGAAATATTCCTCGCTGATCTCAGAAAGAGTCCCATTTTCTCGAAGGGTTTCCAGTGCTGTATTGATCTCATCTAGTAATTCTGTGTTTTCCTTCGATACGGCAACGGCCTGTTCGCTGCGCTCAATCATTTCCTTCGCCTCGATCTCGAGCCCTTCACCGGAAGCTTCCTTTCCAGTCAGGAAGTCGGTGATGACAGCATCATGACGACCCTTGGACAAGGATTGCAGAGCCACAACATCACTGTCATACGTTTTAATATTCTCTGTCACTTCTTCTGCATACTGACTGTATGTCGATCCTTTAGAAAGAGCGACTTCTTTGCCTTCCAAATCCTCAAGCGTTTCAATGTCACTGTCCGGGCGGGTGAAAATCTGTGCACCGGAATAATAGTACGGCGTCGAGAAGTCTACTTCCTGCTGACGTTCCTCTGTTATCGTATGACTGGCTACCGCAGCGTCAAAACGCCCGGTTTTCACACCTTCCACAATACTTGCGAATTTCTGTTTCTGAGGACTCGGTTCAAGACCCAGTTCCTCTGCGATCGCATTGGCTACATCAATATCGAAACCTTCCATCTCTCCGTCCGCACCGGTCATACTAAATGGGCGGAACTCTCCGGAAGCCGCAAAAGTAAAAGTCCCATCTTCGACAAGCTCGTAATCCGTGTTATTTTCTGCTGTATCCTCTGAACCGCTGTCCCCTTCATCTCCCGACGTGTCTTCTTCACTGCTTCCACAAGCAGCCAGGAAAAGCACCAGAGTCAAGAGCAGCAGCAGTACTCCATTCATTTTCTTCATAAGCCCTGAATCATCCCTTCTCTTTTTGTCATCGTTCTGTAATATTAAAAGTATATCGATTTATCAAATATTTCCCAAAATTAATGAGATTCTAAAAATAGGTAAATAGAAGTATATAAGCCGAATACATGCATAAATACTACATATACCTTATAAATACTCGATATTACTCGTTCTTAATAGAAAATTATATAAAAAAACCGTTCTCCATTGGGGGAACAGTAAAATTATGGAAAAAGTATGTGCCGGTCAGCAGCTTGTTCCGCTAGTCGTTTACGGGGACACAATAGGTCTCTGCCGGGTCAGGAACAGTACCTGCCCTGGTACGTATTCTTCCCGCAGGCGCCGATGATTTTAAAAAGAGAGACCCTCTGTTCAACAGAAGATCTCCCTTATTCAGACCTCCCTCCTCACGGGAGAGCGGTTTGATTGTTATACCTGCAGATGAGAGAGCATCGTTTTCCAGGCTTTATCTTTTCCTTCACCTGTTTCCGACGAAAATGGAATGAGTGTATCCTCTTCTTCCATTTCCAGCACCTCCTGAATCATTTTCAACTGCTTATGGCGCTGCCCTTTTTTAATTTTATCCAGCTTTGTTGCAATGACCATTACCGGCACATCAAAATGCTTCAGATAGTCATACATCACCTGGTCATCTTCGGAAGGCTTATGGCGGACATCGATGATAAGTGCTGTCGCTTTCAGCTGTTCACGTTCAGCGAAATATTCCTCCATCATCGCTCCCCATTTGGCCCGTTCCTTTTTGGAAACTTTCGCATAGCCGTAACCCGGCACATCAACGAAATGGAATTTATCGTTGATGATGTAAAAGTTAAGCGTCTGCGTTTTCCCCGGCTTGGAAGATGTCCGCGCCAGGTTCTTTCTTTGAATCATCTTGTTGATAAACGATGATTTACCGACATTCGACCGCCCGGCGAGGGCGATCTCGGGAATCGGTTGGTTGGGATACTGTTTCTTGCTCGCCGCACTAATGACGATATCTGCGGAATTAACCTTCATGTGCACCCTCCACCAGTGCCTGATCCAATACTTCATCCAAGTGTTTGACAGGGACGAAGGTCAAGCCTTCTTTTATGCTGTCTGGAATATCTTCCAGGTCTTTCTTATTCTCATCAGGAATGATGATTTTCGTCAAGCCGGCCCGGTGGGCACTCAAGGATTTCTCCTTCAAGCCGCCGATCGGAAGCACCCGTCCACGAAGGGTGATTTCACCAGTCATCCCGACTTCCTTACGGACAGGACGCCCGGTAAGAGCGGAAACAAGGGCTGTAGCCATTGTGATTCCTGCTGATGGACCATCCTTCGGTGTCGCTCCTTCGGGAACATGAATGTGAATGTCGTTCTTCTCCACAAACTCCGGATCGATATCAAGCTCGGCTGCACGCGAACGGATATAACTGAAAGCAGCCTGGGCGGATTCTTTCATCACATCCCCCAATTTACCCGTCAGCGTCAGGTTGCCTTTGCCTGGATAGATGGACACTTCAATCGAAAGCGTGTCTCCGCCGGCTGTCGTATAGGCAAGGCCTGTAGCCGCCCCGATCTGATCCTCGAGCTCAGCACGTCCATAACGGAACTTCGGACGCCCAAGAAGTTCCTCGAGCATTTTTTCTGTTACGACTACACGCTGTTTGTCACCGGCTACGATGATCTTAGCCGCTTTCCGGCATAATCCGGCCAGCTCTCTTTCCAAACCACGGACGCCGGCTTCACGGGTATAACGGCGGATAAGCTTGAGAAGCGCATCTTCTCTTACCTGCAGCTGGCTTTTCTTCAAGCCGTTTTCCTTAATCTGCTTCGGAAGCAGGTGCTCTTTGGCAATCTGCTGCTTCTCCACTTCTGTATAACCGGCAATCGTAATCATTTCCATCCGGTCGCGCAACGGTCCGGGAATGTTGGCTACGTTGTTGGCTGTAGCGATGAACATTACTTTGGATAAGTCATAATGCTCTTCAATGAAGTGATCACTGAATGTACCGTTCTGCTCCGGATCAAGCACTTCAAGCATAGCCGAAGACGGATCTCCACGGAAGTCGCTTGCCATTTTGTCGATTTCATCCAGAAGGAAGACCGGGTTAACGGTTTCGGCCCGCTTCATCCCCTGAATGATCCGGCCCGGCATCGCTCCGATGTACGTCCGGCGGTGACCACGGATTTCCGCTTCGTCCCGCACACCACCAAGCGATACACGGACAAATTTACGGTTGATGGATCGAGCGATGGACTTGGCCAGGGATGTCTTCCCTACTCCGGGAGGTCCGGCAAGGCAGAGAATCGGCCCTTTGATCGACTGCGTAAGCTTCTGGACAGCCAGGTACTCCAGTACCCGCTCCTTCACTTTTTCAAGGCCGTAGTGATCTTCATCTAAAATGCCTTCCGCCCGGTTGACATCCAGATTGTCTTCCGTTTCCTCAGACCACGGGAGAGCAACAAGCCACTCGATATAATTACGGATGACAGAGCTCTCTGCGGAACTCTGTGGTACCTTTTCATAACGGCCGAGTTCCTTCAGGGCAATCTGTTCCACACGCTCCGGCATGGAAGCCTGCTCAATTTTCTCTTTCAGCTGAGCCACTTCACCGGTCTTCCCGTCTTTATCGCCCAGTTCATTCTGAATGGCCTTCATCTGCTCGCGGAGGTAGTACTCCTTCTGCGTTTTCTCCATCGATTTTTTCACCTGACGGCCGATCTTCTGTTCAATCTGAAGCACTTCGCGTTCATTGCCGATCAGCTCAATCAGTTTATTCAGACGCTCTTTCACATTACGGGTTTCCAACACATCCTGCTTGTCCTTCAGCTTAATCGGCAGGTGGGAGGAGACGATATCAGCCAGGTGGCTGGGATCATCCGTGTCCGCAACCGTGTTGTACGTTTCCTGCGTCACTTTTTTGGATACTTTCACGAACTTCTCAAATTGATCGAGCAGCATGCGCATCAGCGCTTCTTCTTCGTTTTTATCTTCGTGCTCGTCATCAATGATCTGGATGGATGCTTTGAAAAAGTCGCCTTCTTCATTGAATTCATCCATGCCCGCCCGGTGCAGTCCTTCGACAAGCACACGGTTGGTTCCGTTCGGAAGCTTCACCATCTGCTTGACGCGGGCTACGGTCCCTACGGAATAAAGATCTTCATACGCTGGTTCATCAATGTTTACTTCTTTTTGAGAAACAAGAAAAATTTCATTATCATCCATCATGGACTGCTCCAGGGCCTGGACAGATTTCTCCCGGCCGACATCCAGGTGTAGCACCATGGATGGGTAGACAAGCAGCCCTCTAAGAGGAAGTAGAGGTATATTGTTTCTTTGTTTGTCTGTCATCTATTTGCACCTCCGATAAATGCGGATACGTAATTTAATCATATAGAAATGTAAGTGGAAAGTAAACGAAACGATACCAGATGGTGCCAACACGCATAGCCCCGGCCTCAAGTCAGGCAGGGGGACTTTCCTTATGGTATCCCTATTATTAGCAGAAACCTATGTTTCATGCTTAGGTCCAGAGTCTGTCAAGCCCCTATAAAAAAGCCGTGCTACAGTTATTCGTAGCACGGCTTTTCAAGGGAAAACCCTCAGGCATTACGCACTTTCTTTCGGTGACTGCTTGTTTTCATCCTCAACGGTGCCATCCGTCAGCACAAGCTTCGGACGTCCGTTTTCCGCTTTCACTGTATCTTTCGTGATAATACACTTCTCGATATCATCGCGGGAAGGAAGTTCATACATCACATCAAGCATGATGCCTTCGATAATGGAGCGCAGTCCGCGTGCCCCTGTCTTACGTTCAATGGCAAGGCGGGAAATTTCACGAAGAGCTTCTTCCTCCATCTCAAGCTCCACATGGTCAATTTGGAACAGCTTTTGATACTGTTTGACAAGAGCGTTTTTCGGTTTTGTAAGGATTTCAACCAACGCGTCTTCATCCAGCTGCTCAAGGCTTCCAATAACCGGCAGACGTCCGATGAATTCAGGAATCAGACCATAGCTTAGAAGGTCTTCAGGCAGTACTTTTGTCAGAAGATCCTTTTTCTCTGCATCGTCTGTCACCTGTTCGGAGCCGAATCCGATCACTTTTCTGCCCAGGCGGCGCTTGATAATCTGGTCGATCCCATCGAAGGCCCCACCCACGATAAACAGGACATTTGTCGTGTCAATCTGGATGAATTCTTGATGAGGATGCTTCCGTCCACCCTGTGGAGGAACACTTGCCTGCGTTCCTTCAAGGATCTTAAGAAGTGCCTGCTGGACACCTTCACCAGACACATCCCGTGTAATGGAAGGGTTTTCGGATTTACGTGCTACTTTATCGATTTCATCAATATAGATGATTCCTTTTTCTGCTTTCTCAACATCATAATCAGCAGCCTGAATCAGTTTGAGAAGAATGTTCTCTACATCTTCCCCGACATAACCAGCCTCTGTCAGTGATGTGGCATCTGCGATTGCGAATGGAACATTCAGGATGCGGGCAAGGGTCTGGGCAAGCAGTGTTTTACCGCTTCCGGTAGGTCCAAGCATCAGGATGTTACTCTTCGCAAGCTCCACCTCATCATTTTTCACACCTGCGTTGATACGCTTGTAGTGGTTGTAGACAGCTACGGAAAGGTTCTTCTTCGCCTGGTCCTGTCCGATTACATAATCATTGAGAATGTCACGGATTTCCTGAGGTTTTGGAACTTCCTTGAACTCCACCTCTTCTTCGTTGCCAAGCTCCTCTTCCACGATTTCTGTGCACAATTCAATACATTCATCACATATATATACGCCAGGTCCTGCAACGAGTTTTCGGACTTGTTCCTGACTCTTTCCGCAGAAAGAACACTTCAATTGTCCTTTTTCATCGTTAAATTTAAACATACGTTTCACCCCTTAATAAAATGACGCAATCGTTGCGACTGAAGTTACTGATACGACGCCAACGTTTCGCTTCTTTTGCCCATCATACCAAATAAACTCCAAACACAAAAGCAATACCTTTTAGAGGTGTGCCGTCAATTCCTGCGACACCCTCATTATGTAGATATAAAACGCATAAGTCAAACCTTTGAGCATCTTAAATAGTATATGTAAAAGCGCTTGGATGTATCATTATTTTCCCCACAAAACAACCGGCCTAAACCGCGTTTCCGAAGAAATATATGAGAAGACAAGGTACCCGGGCACCTTGTCTTCCACCTGTATTATTCAGCTTTGCTGTTTTCGACAAGAACGTCGATGGCTTTGCGCACTTTCAGATCTTCTTTGATCATGTCCGTGTTACCGCCAAGCATCTGCGTCAGCTGAGCTACATCTGTCTGGTACATGCCAGCCATGTTCTCAAGTTCAGCATTGACGTCTTCGTCTGTTACGTCGACATTTTCCGCTTCGGAAATAGCTTCAAGAGTCATGTTCGTTTTCACACGCTTCGCCGCATCTTCTTTCATCTGCTCACGAAGGGCGTCTTCGTCCTGACCAGTGAACTGGAAGTACATGTCTTTTGTCATGCCCTGCATTTGAAGGCGCTGTTCGAATTCCTGAACCATACGGTCAAGCTCTGTGTCGACCATGGCATCCGGAATTTCAACTTCTGCATTGTCAGAAGCTTTATTTACAAGTGTTTCACGCTTCTGGTTGTCCGCATCGGTTTTCTTCTGGTCTTCCAGACGCGTGCGTGTTTTCGTTTTAAGTTCTTCCAGGGATTCGACTTCTTCGTCGACATCTTTCGCGAATTCGTCATCCAGCTCTGGAAGTTCCTTGCCTTTGATTTCGTGAATTTTCACTTTGAAGGTAGCCGCTTTACCAGCAAGCTCTTCTGCGTGATATTCTTCAGGGAATGTTACTTCCACTTCTGTTTCTTCGCCGGCCTGTTTACCAACAAGCTGCTCTTCGAAACCAGGGATGAAAGAACCGGAACCTACTTCTAGAGAGTAGTTATCCGCCTGGCCGCCTTCGAATGCTTCCCCATCAACGAAGCCTTCGAAGTCCATAACGACAGTATCGCCGTTTTCAACGGATCCTTCTTCTTTAACAACAAGCTCAGCCTGACGCTCCTGCATCTGCTTCAGTTCGCTGTCTACGTCTTCATCAGTAACTTCTGTGTCTGCTTCTTCGAAAGTAAGACCTTTGTATTCGCCAAGCTTCACTTCAGGCTTCACAGTTACTTCAGCTGTGAAAATAAGGTCCTGGCCTTTTTCGATCTGCTTCACATCAACTTCTGGACGGTCAACCGGCTCGATGCCTGCTTCGTCCACGGCGTTTGAGTAAGCTTCCGGAAGGATGATATCAAGAGCATCCTGATACAGAGATTCTACTCCGAAACGCTGTTCGAACAATTTACGAGGTACTTTCCCTTTACGGAATCCAGGCACCTGTACCTGTTTAACTACTTTTTTAAAGGCAGAATCAAGCGCTTTGTCGAACTCGCCGGCAGGTACTTCAACTGTTAATGTACCTACGTTGCCTTCTTGCTTTTCCCATTTTGCTGACATAAAAAATTCCCTCCAACATCTATTCACATTTTCGTCCGGAGACGATGGTTTACTGATTCTATGACTCTGATTACATACGAATCTCTTTTGCAACCATTACATTATAACATAATCCCTGCTGCTTTCAAGGCGTGACCCTCATTGGTTTTTCTAGGAACCGGTCACCAAAACATAATGCTGTTCACACAGTTCAATATCTGTTTTATACCGGGCGACGTCCTCTGCAGGGGAATCCGGTTGATAAGGAAGCTGCAGGTATTCATGACCGAGCTGCTTTAATGCTTCGACAAGCAGCGGCACTTCTTCTTCATCCGGGAACAGCGGGTAACGAACATAACAGTAATGGAACAACAGGTTATTCACCATCTCGTACATGGTCGGATTTTTCTGTTCCATCCGGCCGAGCCTCATCTGGATCTGTTTCATAATGTAATCATGCTGCAGCATGGATAAGTCACCGGGAATAACGGTGATCTCCATGCCGAATTTTGTCAGAGCCACTTCTTTGTCTACGCGTCCATCTCTAAACCATTCCAAAATCGAGGATTTTATCATGGGGTGTACAGCAGGCTCCCGGAGATAGGTGGTGAACTCCTCCAGATAATCATGGGGATCCTGCTTTTTCAACGTCTCGAGGGTCTGCCACTGCTTATGTATTTCATCTGACTTCAAGGCCTCTTTGAAGGCAAGGGATAGTTCCTTCCCCTGTTCCTTCCGGCTGTCTTCCAGCAGCTTTCTGCTGACCTCGTACATTTGCCACAGCTGTGTGCGGCTCTGGTGGGGAATGTCCTCGGATTCAAAAACTTCATCGAGCAGATCAATGATGTCGCTGTAACGGCTGCTTTGAAAAAGTATCGTAATATATATATGTAAGTAATGGTAATACTGGTCGATCGTTTCCTTCATCTGCTCCTGACACAATTCCTCAGCCTGATCAAAATGACCAAGTTCGATCCAGCTCATCAGCAGCCCTGTGATGACATCATGGCCGGCCTGATCATACTCAACAAGCGGTTCAAAGGCTTCAGCCGCTTCCTTATAACGCTTTTCCTTCAAAGCAGCCAGTCCCGACTGCTCCAGTCTCGATTTCCATCCAGGAAACATCACGAGGTTTCCTCTTTTATTCTCCATAAGACACCCTTCCCTAAAACGTCCTTATTTCCTTATTCTTTCCTATCATGAATCAGTTCAAACCATCGGTTCCTCAGCTTATTACGCTATACTAAAGCAAATAAAGGAGAAATACAATTGAAACCCTGCTGTCAGCATCCGGCTTTCCGCTATTCTTCCTGTTTAGACACGAACGAACAGGAATGTACATCCGCGGATCAATCGTATAGAAGAATAATTTCTTAATCGTCGATCAATTACGCAAAACAGGTCTTTCTACTCATGATGAAACAGATTTTTTTGCTAGAATAAGTAAATGTCAATAAAATAATAACGAATCATATTGCTAAGGAGTTGTATCGTTTTGTCACTGCTTGATGATCAAACCTTGCTGGAAACCTATCTGGAGTCTGTAAAGCTTCAGCTGGACGATGAATTTGTTCACTTAGTCACACAAGAAATTGATAAACGATCCATCCAACTACCAACCGAGAATTCCGCACATCTTATATAAATGGACGTGGAAAAAGGCATGCAGTCATCTGCATGCCTTTTTCATTTACTGATTAGAGGCTGTACCTTGTTTCCCGGACATCTTCGCTAAACTCGGAATGACGTTCTGCAGCTGCCCGGCCTGACCAGTCATCATGCTGTATGTGGCCGCACCGATACCGATCGAAGCGATAACCGGCAGCCACTGCACATTTTTCTTTTCCATCCTGATCACTCCTCAAATCGGTTGGCTTGAAGCCTCTCTTATTGTCTGCGGCTGCCAGCGGAATATGACCGGCAATCCTTTGCGTTTCTGCCTTTAAATCCCTCGTATAAGTCTCCGTATGAGAAACACCGGCCACAGGACAATCCAGCCAAGCAGGTAAAACATGTATACCGCCTGCTCCTGTTTATCTTTCAGCACCGGCTCTTTTTTAAAAAAACAGAAGAACACACCGATGAACAGATATGTGAAAAGCAGCACATCCACCACTCCTTCCCCCATAGCGTATGAGAAAAAGAGCGCCTGTGACGCTTTTCCAAAACAGACGTTTTCCTGAAATTCCTTAGAGGATCGATCCATTAAATGGTATAATCATACATGAGGTGATCCTTATGAGTGCCATCATATTATTCGACGGGGAGTGCCATTTCTGCGACAAAAGTGTCCAGTTCATCATTCAGCGAGACCCCCGCAGCCGGTTCCAATTTGCATCGCTTCAAAGTGACAAGGGCCGGGAACTGCTTTTGCAGTATAATATCCCGGACGACACCGACAGCCTGGTCCTTATCCAGGACGGAAAAGCACATTTAGAATCCACGGCAGCTTTATCCATCAGCCGTCAGCTGAAAGGGATGTGGAAGCTTGCGTACATCCTGATTCTGATCCCAAGACCGCTGCGCAACGGTTTTTACCGGTGGTTTGCCGCCAACCGTTACAAATGGTTCGGCAGAAAAGAAGATACCTGTCCGATACCAACCCCGGATGTCCGTAAACGATTTTTATAAAAAATACTATAAAATGGGGGGACCTGCCATCAGTGGTCAACAAGTCCAGCACTTGAAAATTACGTCCAAGGAATTCACGAAACGTGCCGTCTTCATCACGCTCGGTGCCATCATTATGGCGGTAGGACTGGAAATTTTTCTCGTTCCGAACCAGGTTATTGATGGAGGCATTGTCGGCATATCCATTATTCTGTCGCACTTAACCGAATGGAAGCTCGGGCTGTTCATCTTCCTGTTGAATATTCCGTTCTTTTTTCTCGGGTATAATTTGATCGGAAAAACGTTCGCCTGGTCAACGGTCTACGGCATAGCCATCCTTTCAACTGCAACAACCGTGCTTCACCCTGTACCCGCCTTTACCGATGATATCCTGCTCGCGACATTATTCGGAGGATTCATCCTCGGTATTGGTGTAGGAATGGTCATCCGCTACGGCGGCTGTCTCGACGGAACAGAAATCTCTGCGATTCTGATCAGCAGCAAAATCCCGTTTTCTGTCGGCGAAATCATTATGTTCATCAATCTTTTTATCCTTGGAAGCGCAGGCTTCGTCTTCGGATGGGATCGGGCGATGTATTCCCTGCTCGCCTATTTTGTCGCTTATAAAATGATCGACATTACGATTAAAGGACTGGATGAATCAAAGGCTGTACATATCATCAGCGATGAATACGAAAGCATCAGTGAAGCCATCATCCAGCGCCTCGGCCGCGGGGTCACCTTTTTGAAAGGAGAAGGAGCCTTCTCCAACGATGAGAAGAAAGTAATCTTCTGCGTCATCAACCGCCTGGAGGAAGCAAAGCTGAAAGCGCTCGTCCAGGAGCACGATGAAGAAGCTTTCATGGCAATCGGGGATATTGCCGAAGTACGGGGTGGACGCTTTAAGAAAAAAGAAATTCACTAAAAAGAGGCGCTTTTCACTGCGCCTCTTTTCTATGGATGTCTCTTTCGTATGGATGGTTACGTGCCGCTTATCCGTGGATGTCTGTTGCGGGCACGTCCTCACTCGGAACGAGCGCTTTTCCTCACCCCTGTGTACTTCTTTTTCAGTCTCGGGATTCTTCTTTCAGCACGCGCCTTAGGATTTTACCCGCGCCGGTCTGAGGGAGGGATGGGCGGAATTCGACAAACGCCGGAACTTTATAACGGGCCATATGGGCTTTGGCCCATTGGATCAGTTCTTCTTTCTCCAGTTCTGATTCTTCTTTCAGAACAATGAACGCTTTGACAACCTCCCCTTTTGATTCATCCGGCAAACCGATGACAGCGGCCTGGGAGATGGCGGGATGTTCCTTCAGTAATGCTTCGACATCTTCAGGGAAAATGCTGAATCCTGACGATTTGATCATTTCCTTGAGACGTCCCTGAAAGTATAAATAGCCGTCTTCGTCGAAATAACCGATATCACCCGTATGCATCCATCCGTCCATCAGCACTTCCGCTGTCGCCTCTGGCCTCCCCCAGTAGCCTTTGAACACACCGGGACTTTTCACAGCGATTTCCCCGGCCTCACCGTGGGGCAGCTGTTCTTTTGTTAAGGGATCGCGGACAGTCAGGGACGATCCTGGGACGGGAAGGCCGACAGATCCGAATTTCACACTGTCCCCCGGCATGTAGGTGTCCACGGTATGGGTCTCGCTCAAACCGTAAGCCGCTTCATACAACGAACAATCCGGCGCAAAAGAACGCCAGCGTTCTGCCAGGCCTTCTGTCACAGGCATACCAAAGCTCGTACACAAATTGAGTCGCAGAGCATCCGCTTTTTCCCCGTCTACCACGGATAACACAGCCTCATTCATCGGGGCGATGCTGTACCACACCGACACATCGTAAGCAGTCAGTGCTGTGACCACCTGCCGGGGATCAAACCTGGCAAACAGCACACAGGGGGAACCGGTAAACGCCGGGATGTTCACGCCCATCACCATGCCCGCAATATGACAGAGCGGCATCACCGCTAGCCACGTCTCTTCCTCTTCCACCCCATTCGCTTCCACAGCCGCTGCTGTTTTATACAAAGCATTTTCATACGTAAGCATCGCTGCTTTCGGTCTACCGGTCGTTCCTGACGTGAAAGCAAGCAGCGCCGTATCATCCATATCGACAATTCCAGACGCTTTTTGCGGTTCCGCTTCGTTTACAGCATCGCTCCAGTGGGTTTCCTTTTCATTTAATGTTAGATCCGGAACCCTCAAGTCACCCGGCACTTCCCATTCGGTAGTCTCAGGGATATAATCTTCATAGGAAACGACAAGAACCGCATGAAGATCGTTGTCCGTTTTCCTCACTTCATTCAGCAGTTCCCCGCCGGTATACAGTCCTTTCATGCCGACTTCCTTCATTAAATAAGTTAACTCGCTCGCTTTGTACATCGGGTTCAACGGACAGACAATCCCACCAATTGACTGGATGGCATAGTGGGCAATGATATACTGCGGGCTGTTCTGCATATAAAGCCCGACCCGGTCCCCTTTTTCAAAGCCCTTCTGTGACAAAAATCCAGCCATCTTTTCAATATCATTCAAAAGCTCCGCCCACGTCAGGGTGGATTCATAATAAAAGTAAGCAGCCTCATGCGGGCGCTCCTCTGCGTGGTGCTGGACGTATACGAGAAGCGGGTGTTTTCCAAGAGGGTACAAGTTCTCTATTTGATGCCGTTCCATTTCGTTTTTCATTCGACTCCTCCTTATGTGGACATCGGCCAGTCGACCAGCCGTCTTTCACTTTTATCCGACGCCGTTCGTAAAAACCGAAGCAGAAAATCCCGGGTCTGTTCCGGCTCGATGATTTCCTGAACCATGAACTTACCCGCGGCTTTCGCTGGTGAGCTGTCGAAGCTCCACTGTTCCAAATAAGTCGCACGGGCTTCAGAAGGATTGTCCGCCTGTTTGATCTGCCTTCCGTACACAACATTCACACCGACGTCGGGGCCGGTAAAGTTAATTTCAGCCTCCGGCCAGGCAGCCACCACGTCCGCCCCCATGCCTGGACCACTCATGTTTCCGTACGCCGCTCCAATGCTTTTACGAATGACGATGGAGTACTTGGGAACAGTGGATTTAGCAAGCGCCGTATTCCAATTCATAATCTTTGAAGGCATTTTCCGCTTTTCTGCCTGACTGCTGATCCTGAACCCGGGAGTATCGTGAAGAAAAATCAATGGAATATGATAGGAATCACAGAGGCAGATGAAATCCACCGCCTTATCACACTCCTCCGGACCTGGAGCCCCCGCCATATGAAGCGGCTGACTCGCCACCACTCCTGTGACCCGCCCGTCCATACGCGCAAAACCTGTCAGGAGTGCTTTTCCATAAAAAGGTCGGAAAGCCATAAAAGATTCCGGATCGACAATCTCACGAATGAGTTTATTCATGTCATACGGACGTCTCATGTTCGAAGGAACAACCCTCTCTGCGTTTTCCCCTGAAGATGAGGGCGAAGGCACAGATACTTTAAAAGGAGGCGTGTCTTCATATGAAGAAGGCAGATAGCTGAAAAACCGCTTCATAGCCGTTATCGCTTCTTCCTCTGTGTCAGCGACGTGATCAATCTGTCCTGTATATGCCGCATGCATATCAGGCCCCCCAAGTTCTTCGGCTGTAATCTCTTCTCCACTCGCCATCTCCAACATCCTCGGCCCGGCAACGGCCATTCCCGTTCCTCGCACCTGTGTGACAAAATCCGATGTCACGGCCATCCACGTCGGACCGCCGAAGCTGTCCCCCAGAATGGCGGTAAGGATCGGGGTTTCTCTGGAGTGATCCAGAAGACAGTTCGGAAAAAGCTTGTCACTGATTCCGTCTGAACCCATCCCATCCGGCATCCGCAGCCCTCCGCCTTCACATAAATTAAATAGCGGCAGCTTCCTCTTCTTCGCATACTGATGAAAATACTCACTCTTCCGGAGGTGAACCTCTCCTTCCGTTCCCGACAACACACTCACATCCATCGCCTGAACGACCGCTTCCCGGCCATCGACACGGACCAAACCGCCGATCAGCCCATCGGCAGGCGTCCGTTCTTCCATTCCCGGGACAGATGAATGGGCAGATTTCCCGAGTTCAAGAAAGGATCCGTCATCAGCAAGCAGGTGAATTCTTTCATGAGCGGTAAGCTCCATAGGCTTCTGTTCTGTAGAGGAATTGGTTTGTATTTCGTTTGTTTTCATAAGAACCTCCTTAAGATACTGACTGGTTGGTATGTAGCGGTCAAAAAATATAGGGTTTACTTGTTAGTATAGGTTAATTAGTCTGAAAATTCAATTCTTTTAAAGGGCTGTAAATAAAAGAAGGAGCAGCTATTCACTGCTCCTTCTGCCATTACAAACCAACTTGGTTCACCGCATAGACTGCATCTTCTGTACTGAATCCTTCGTAAGTCAATTGGTCAATTAAACCTGATCTTGAAAAAGAAGAAGAATCAAGATAATCCTGAGCCATATTCAAAATGGACTATAATCCAAATAATCCTGGGCCATATTCAAAATGGACTATAATCCAAATAATCCTGGGCCATGTAAACGGCCTGTTCTTGCAAAGCAGAGACATTCACAGCTTCCGATCCTTTCAAGCTACTTTTCTTTACACCACCGTAAAATAAACTCAGCAATCGTATGCGTCACTTCTTTTAAACTTGAAAGCTCAATATACTCATTCGGCGCATGCATATCGCCCCCACTCGGACCATAACACGTGGCAGGAATATCGAACTCACCAAACGCCCGCAAATCCGTGGTAGCAGTAAACGACAGGTCTTCTACCTCTTTTCCAGTTACCGCATAATGCGAGGCAGCCACTTCCTCCATAATCTCTTCTTCTTTCGAAATCGTATAGCCTGGGGCAGAAAAGCCATAAAACGTAAATTGCGGCTTTGCTTCTTTAAGCCAATCATCCTCTTCAGCAGCATCCAACAACCATTGCTCGACCTCTTTTTTTACATCTTCCGGATCGGTTCCTGGATAGAAGCCGACTCGCGCTTCAAACGTACATTCTGTCGGAACACTGGATGCCCAGTTCCCTCCCTCAATCAGACCAACACTGACGTTGAGTGGATGGGGGTGATGCTCAAAATCGGGATGTTTTGGACGGTTATTAATATGCTCACGGTACTCCATCAGCGATTCCATCAATTTATTCGCTTTCATAATGGCATTTTGAGCACTCTCCGCACGTTCTACGTGGGCACCGGCTCCATTTACTTTCACCCGAACCCATATAACGCCTACTTGTGCCTTAATCAAACGAGATTGGGTGGGCTCAGGGATAAGGGCTCCATCTGCCGTGTACCCCTGATCTAGTAAGGCAAGTGCCCCGTTCCCGGTACATTCTTCTTCGATGACACTCTGAATTTGCAGATTTGCACCGAGTTCAATGCCAGATTCACGGAGTGCTTTAACAGCCATCACAATAGCCGCAAACCCGCCTTTCATATCCAGAATCCCTCTACCGTACATTTTTCCGTCTTTTATTACCGGCGAATATGGCGAAGTTTCCCATTGATCTTCAGGTTCGGCACTTACCACGTCCATATGGCTTTGCAGAATGAGGCTTTTTCCTTTTTTTGGTCCGTTATTTTTCCATTCTCCTACCACTACTGGGCGGTCTTCATAAGACCATTCAGGTTCACCAAAGTTTTCATACTTTCTTAATCGGTCCGGATCGATCATGACCACCTCTGTGTCCAGCCCAATATCCTGTAAGTAGTTGTAAACAAACTGTTGAACACCTTTTTCATTTCCTAATGTACTGGGAAAACTTCCGAGCGTCTTCAAGAACAACTTTTCTTCTTCCCATAGCTCTTCTATTTTATTACGCACAAGCTCGTTACTGGTTTCCATAAATAAGTTCACACCTTACTTTTGTTTTTATTCCTTAGATAATGTAAGGACCGTATGATAGAGCGTATTGGCTCCGCTCACAATATCTCGATCCAGTGTTAATTCGCTGGGCACATGACTCTTGCCGTTTACGCTCGGCACAAAGATCATGGCTGTGGGACCGAGATTGTTGACGTACTTGGCATCATGCCCGGCACCGCTAAGTATTCTTTTTGAAGAATACCCGAGTTCAGTTGCACTGTTCTCTATAACTTCCGTAATATTACTATCAAAATCAATTTTTTCAGTTTCCCACAATTCTGTCATCTCCACGCCCACCTCTCTATCCTCAGAGACACGGCGAATCGTTTTCTTCGTTTCTTCAAAGGCTTCCTTTCGAAGTTTATCATTGGCGCTTCGGATATCTACGGTAAAATGAGCTTCGCCAGGAACACAATTAACCGAATTTGGAGAAACGGAGATCTTACCAACGGTTACGGTAATATCGGTAGTCGCAATATTTTTTTCCAATTGATTCATAATTTCTGCAGCAGCCATCAGCGCATCTTTTCGTAAGTGCATCGGGGTCGGACCGGCATGATCCGCTTCCCCCTTAAGAGTCACTTCCAGCCAATTGATGCCCTGAACCCCTTCCACAACTCCAATCTGTTTGTCTTCATCTTCAAGAATGGGGCCCTGTTCAATATGTAGCTCGAGAAAAGAATGGAAATCACCGAGTCGGTTTCCTGCTTCTCCTTTATATCCGATTCTTTCCAATTCTTCTAAGAAACTAAAGCCATCAGCATCTTTTCTACTATATACATACGCTTGATCAAATACCCCGGCGATCCCACCAGATCCGAGCATAGGAGGTTCAAATCGAGCACCTTCTTCATTTGTGAAATTAACGATTTCCAGAGGTCGTTCGGTTTCTATGCCATTATCATTTAAAGTCTGCACCACTTCCAGAGCCAACAAAACTCCGAGGATGCCATCGAATCGCCCTCCTGCTGGCTGTGTGTCAAGGTGGGATCCCACCACCACAGGAGGGAGGTTATTCTTTCCTGCCCTTCTGGCATACATATTTCCTAAATCGTCTATCCGTAACATTAATCCTGCTTCTTCACACCATTCTTTATATATATTTCTCATCTCTTGATCTTGATCAGATAGTGCTAGTCGACTTAGACCATTTCCCGGAATCGTCCCTGTTTCTGAACTTTTGGAAAGCATACGGAAGAGTCGTTCTTCATTAATCGTGTTCACGTTTACCATCTCCCTGTCTCAATAGATTATTAGAGTCCGAGTTTTATAAAAAAGTATCCCCATACCACGACGGATATGAATGTAAATAGTACAGAAACAGTAATTAACTGTTTATACTGTTTTTTGATCTTTTGAAGACCGTTCGGCTGCTTCAAAAATTCCTTGATAGTTATCGATGCCATACTTGAACGCTTCATCTCTGTGTAATAATTCAGTTCATGGGCATTCGGCTTCGTTACAAGCCCAGCGCCTATGAGAGATAGTACAGAGACAAGCAGCGCCAGCATCAGTTCGTCCACACCGGTCGGCAGCGTCATAACCCCTGCTCTGATCAGCTCCCCAAAGAGAAGAAACGAAGCAACCCCGGATAACATGCTGATCATAGCGGCTTTACTGTTCATTTTCTTCCATTCAAAAGATGCTACGATAGTCGGCAGCCAGCCAACCGCAAAAATGGATCCTGCATAAATAGAAATCCAGTAAATCGCGGATGGGCGAGCAAGGGCAATCGCGCAGATGACGACCGCTACTATGATTTGACCAATTCTTGCTGCAGTAAGACTTTGTTTTTCATTAAGTTCTTTTTCAAACAGTCTTTCATACAAATCTCTGGATAACGCGAAACCTACCAGGACAAATAATGTAGAAGCTGTGGACATGATTGAAGCCATGAGTGCAGCGAGTCCTACACCTGCCACGGCTGGAGGTGTAAACTCCATAAACCCAACAATCATCGCGTTGTCCGTAGGCGTAATACCTGGTTGCAATACTTGCATACCACCTGCTGCGATAAAGACGGTCAACTGCATGAAAGGTGCGAAAAAGACACCGATGATAGCTGCTTTTAGAATGACGAAATCATTTTTAGCCGGAAATACACGCGATACGAGCGCCGGCATACAGGCAAAGAACATAATCCAAACGAGAAACTGAGAAATTGACCAACCAATCGAGCGATTCTCCGTACCGCCGATCGTCCAGTAATTAGGCATGGTTTCTGATAAACCTTTCATTTGTTCAAACCCAGCCTGTCCAATAATTATCGGAGCAATCACAATGGAGATCGTAAGCATCGTGAAGAACATGAGCGTATCCGTTACGACCACTCCATACATACCGCCAAAGGCTGTAAAGGCAATCAACGCAATTGTAAATAAGACAATGAGTAATTGGAAATTGATACCCGTTATTTCACTTAGTACCAGTCCTGCTCCAATAAACTGAATAACACCGTACCCAACCAAACCTACAATCATTATGATAATAGCAATAATGCTGACCCACTTACTGTTGAATCGCTTATCAAAGAAGTCCGGCATCGTCTTACAACCTAACGCTTTCATTTTTCTTCCCATATAGACGACAGCGACCAGAGTTCCGAGCCAAGCACCAAATGATCCGAGTGTCGCAATAACAAGTGGACCTTCTTTATAAGATTGACCCGCTATCCCGAGCAGCGTTGCAGCACTAAGATACGTGGCTGCAAGCGTACCGACGATGAGAATGGTCGATCCTCTTCCTCCCATGGTATAAAAGTCATCACTATTTTTAACATAACGGCTAATGAAAGCTCCTACAACTACATAAAGCAGTAAGACGAGCGCAAATATCGTAATGGCCATATTGATTCCCCTCTATTATAAATTACTGTTGATTCGTTTTTCTTCCGATTCCGTATACTCTTCCTGATTCTCTTCCTTTTCCATCTCTTTGATAATAGGCAGATATTGCTTTCTGAGAATAGCAATTACAACAACGGATGAAATGACGGTTACCAGCGTTGCGTTAATAAATAAAATTAAAATTTCAACATTCATGGTCTTCCCCCCCCCCCTTTTCCATCTTCTATAAAGCCCGCTTTTGTGAAGAATTCATTTTCTTCTGATACGTTCCACGCAACATCTGAATAAAGAAATAAGCGCCAAGTAAAGTCCACCCAGCTACCATGATCCACTCATACGGCCAGATAAGACTTGCTGGCATCCCAGGGAAATATAGAATTATGAACCCTAAACTTAATACGAGAGCTAAGTAGCCAAAGATTGGTGATTTTGCTGCGCGGAATGGTCGCTCCATCTCGGGTTTCTTTTTCCTTAAAACAATAAAAGACAGGGCTACAAAGAAATAGGCAACGACTATTCCTAAGCCGCCAGCATCTACAATCCATACGAGTGCGGACCTACCTAATAGTGGTGCTAGCATAGAAAGAACGCCGATAAATAATATCGAATTTGAAGGTGTATGGTACTTCGGATGCAGATAACCAAACCAGGCGGGCAGCATTCCGGATTTCGCCATCGCATAGAGGACGCGGCTACCTCCAATAATGAAAGAGTTCCAGCTTGTGATAATCCCGGCCACACCGCCAAGGATCAGAATTTGGGCAAAAGTATTTGAATTAAAAAGCGCTCCCATCGCATCTGCAGAAGCGAGTTGTGCATTCGTCAGCTGAGCAGGATTTAATCCTAATCCCACGCCTAAGGCAATCGCAAGATAAAATATGACAGCACTGCTTACAGATACAATTAATAGTGTACCGATTTTCCTGCGAGGGAGATTGGCTTCTTCCGCCACCTGTGGAATCACATCGAATCCAACAAACAAGAAGGGGACCATGACTAACACGGTCATGATACCGCTTGCACCTCCAACGAAGAATGGAGACAGATTCCCTGGGTCTCCAAGGAAGGCAGAGCCAAAAATTAATATGAGTCCTACGGCAATAATCATCAAAGTAAAAACCGTCTGCAGAACTGCTGCCTGCTTTAAACCGATATAATTAATGAACGTAATTATTAAGGCTCCTACTGAACCAATTAACACCCAATTTAAGTGAACATCCCAGCCAGCTATGGTCCACAGATAACCAGCCTGATAATTTGGTAGTAAGTAGTCAATAACAGTCGGTAGAGCAACGGCTTCAAATGTTGCTACGGATACATATCCAAGGGTGATTGCCCAAGAGGCTACAAAAGAGTACTTGGCTCCTAATGCCTTATGTACGTATTCATGCTCTCCACCCACCTTGGGCATTGCTGAAGCTAGTTCTGCATAGTTTAACCCCACACAGATGACAAGAAAACCGCCAATTACAAAGGCTATAACCGCTCCCAGTGAGCCTGCTTCCGTAATCCAAGTACCAGAGAGTACCACCCATCCCCAACCAAGCATGGCTCCGAGGGCCAGAAATAATAAATCAAAGTTTGATAGGACTTTCTTTAATTTTTGTTCTTCCATGGAAAAGGTCCTCCTAGGTTTGTGTTACAAATTTCTCTTTTCTTAATAAAAGAAACTTTCTGATCGTTACATTCAAATCACATATTGTATAACTCACAAATTACAACGATTACGTGGAAGCTATGTATTGTCTTGTTTGCTAAATATTCAGTAAATTAAAGCGGAAATTATAGATGGTTCATTGCTAATAGCCTCGTAAATCCCTTGTACCTTTGGGAAGTGGACAAGCACTAGTAGAATCGCACTTGCCGCACCACCCATGAATACTAAAGTTTTCAAACTACTTGGTTTTGAACAAGAAATAACTTTTTCAACAACTAAAATAACTATTCAATGCCTCCGATAGAAAGATACTTCGTTTCAATGTAAGGTTCGATCCCCTCAGGACCGCCCTCACGTCCAATGCCACTCTCTTTCATACCACCGAACGGTGCATGCGCTGCAGATGGTGCTCCATCGTTCCAGCCGAGGATTCCGAACTTCAGATGCTCCTGGTAGTAAATACCGGTTCGGTAATCATTGGTGAAGAAGTAAGCGGCGAGCCCGAACGGTGTATTGTTGGCAATGTTGACCGCTTCTTCATTCTCACGGAAAGTTGTCAGTGGAATTACGGGACCAAACGTTTCCTCCTGCATGATGTCCATGCCTTCCCCGACGTTTTCGAGTACAGTAGGATGAACAAAATAATAGCCTTTTTCATCATCTTTATCGTATTGATGACCATAAAGAACCTTCGCACCCTTATCCACTGCATCTTCAATCTGCGTATGGATCTTTTCATAACCATCCGCATTAATAACCGGCCCAACATCCGTTTCTTCATGAAGACCATTTCCGACCTTAAGCTCTTTGATGCGAGCGGTAAGTTTCTCTGAAAACTCATCCGCTATGGATTCATGGACGAGCACTCGATTCGCGCAGATGCATGTCTGCCCGGCGTTCCGAAATTTCGAAGCAAGCGTCTGCTCGACAGCGAAATCGATATCGGCATCTTTTGCCAAGATAAGCGGCGCATGACCTCCTAGTTCCATGGATACGTGCTTCATGGTTGCCGCACTGTTTTCCATTAGTAACTTGCCTACTGGCGTAGAACCGGTAAAGGTTATCTTACGTACGAGTGGACTATCTGTGAAAATCGGCCCAACATCTGCTCCGTATCCATTCACGTATTGAACCACATTTTTTGGAATCCCAACCTCATGAGCTAATTGCACCAATCTGATCGTCGTAAGCGGCGTTTCTTCGGCGGGTTTAACCACGAACGTGCAGCCCGCGGCTAAGGCAGGTGCAGCTTTTCTCGTCATCATAGCGGCAGGGAAGTTCCATGGGGTGATGGCAGCCACAAGACCGACAGGCTCTTTAGTTACAACAATGCGTTTGGATTCAGTGTTAGAAGGAATCGTTCGGCCGTAGATTCGTTTCGCTTCTTCCGCATACCAATCGATATAACTTGCCGCATAGGCGACTTCTCCACGTGATTCTTTAAGCGGCTTTCCACTTTCAAGCGTCATTACTTCCGTCAGCTGTTCCGTTTCTTCTTTAATTTTCTCAGACCATTCTTTCAAAAGACGTGAACGCTCATGAGCATTCACCTTTGACCACGATTTGAATGCCTCGTCTCCCTCTCTTAAGGCCGTTTCAATTTCGGAAGCTGAGGTCACATCTACCTCTTTCAAGATATCCCCGGTTGCCGGGTTTTTTACTTGGATCGTATTCCCCATAAAGCCTCCTCCTCTCTTCGATTAGTCTGCCGCTTCGTCAAAAGCCTGTCCTAAAATCGTCATTCCTTCATTCAATTCCTCATCCGTGATTACAAGCGGTGTCAGAAAACGAACGACATTTCCTTTTACCCCAGCAGAAAGAAGCAGCAGTCCATTATTGTTGGCATAGGATGTGATTGCACCCGTTTTTGCTTTGTCCGGCTTCCCTTCCGCATCAACAATTTCTACAGCAACCATCGCGCCAAGTCTGCGGATATCGCCAAGATAATCGTGGCGGGCTTTCAACTCTTCTAATTTATCCTCCAGTGTAGCACCAATGTGTTCAGCTTTATCGCTTAGATTTTCCTCTTCCATAACCTCAATGACAGCAAGAGCTGCTTCACAGGCGACCGGATTCCCGGCATAGGTCCCACCAAGTTCCCCTGGAGAGGAAGCGTCCATGATTTCTGCTTTTCCGACTACCGCACTTAACGGCATACCTGCTGCAAGGGATTTCGACAGCGTCATTACATCCGGCTCAATATCGAAATGTTCACTTGCAAATAACCGTCCTGTTCGTGCAAAACCCGTCTGGATTTCATCAGCCACAAAAACAATGCCGTGCTCGCTACAGAAGTCTCTTACTTCCTGCACAAAGCGTTTTGGAGGAATAATGAAACCGCCTTCACCTTGGACCGGCTCCATTACGACACATGCTACCGTTTCCGGTGCGACCGCGGTGACGAAATACTCCTTAAAGCGCATGATACTGTAGTCAATATATTCCTCATCGGTCATCTGTTCGGGTTTATTGGCCATATAAGGATATGGAGCCTGGTAAATCTCCGGCGTATAAGGTCCGAAATTATATTTATAAGGCTTCACCTTGCTGGTCATACCCATCGTTAGATTCGTACGTCCGTGGAATGCGCGTTCAAAGGAAACAACAGCCTGTCGTTTCGTATATTTCCTGGCTACTTTGACCGCATTTTCTACAGCCTCGGCCCCTGAATTAAATAGCATAGCCATTTTATCGAATGAACCAGGCGTAATCGTGCACAACTTTTCAGCCAGATTGATGTAGCTGTCATACATAATCACATTAAAGCCTGGATGAAGGTAGCGGTCCGCCTGATTCTTGACGGCTTCCGTCACTTTTGGATGCGTATGCCCTACATTAAGCGTACCGATGGCTCCAGCAAAGTCAATCCATTCACGGCCTTCATTATCGAATACTCTTGCTCCTCTAGCATAGTCGGCTATATTGGTATTCCCATTCCCTATTCCTTTTGGTATGTATTTCTTTCTTTTCCTCTGCAAATCATCTTTATTCAATGTTTTATTGGTCATTGCTGATCCCTCCCCTGAATTTTATAGATAATTATGACAATTTTCTGGTACAATTAAAAGTACCAGATTTTAAATAATAATGGGACCAGATACATAGTAGGAGGAGCTATTTGTGTTTTTCCATATTGAAAAAGGAGCCGAACAACCTGCCATTTACAAACAGATTTATACGCACTTAAGAGACCTGATCCTCGACGACCGTCTCAGCAAAAAGAAGCTTCCATCGAAACGGAGACTGGCCCAGGATCTGGAGGTCAGTCTTAATTCCGTAGCCCACGCCTACGAGCAATTACTAGCGGAAGGTTATATATACAGTGCAGAACGCAAAGGGTATTTTGTAGAAGATATTACAAGTTACATTAAAAGAAACAAAGAAGACGTTCCTTTCCCAGAGGGTTTGAGAGAGGACTGTACTAAAGATGGATTTCATCCCAAGGTTACATTTTCTCATATTGCCACCGATGCGGAGCATTTCCCTTTTAAGAAATGGAGGAAGTACCAGCAGAAAGTCATGGAGCATCATCGAACCCAACTCGCCCTCCTTCCACATCCTCAAGGGCCATATGAACTCCGCGAATCAATCGCAACGATGATTGCTCTCACCAGGGGCGTTCGGTGCCGGCCCGAACAAATTGTCATCGGATCCGGAACCCAGCCACTAATTCATAAATTAATGTCTTTACAGGCAAAAGATACACAAGTGGCTGTCGAAAATCCTGGGTACCAGCGGTTTTATAATCTACTTAAAAATATGGGTTTCCCGGTAACTCCAGCGACTTTGGACCGACAGGGTATCTCAATTCAGGACCTTTTGGATAGCGATCCTCAATGGGTTTTTGTAACTCCCTCCCACCAGTTTCCTACTGGGACAATCATGCCTATAAATAGAAGAATAGAGCTTCTAAACTGGGCAGCCGAGTCTCCTGGTCGTTACATTGTGGAAGACGACTATGATAGTGAATTTAAATATGGAACGGACCATATCCCTTCCCTTCAGAGTCTCGACCAGAACCAGCAAGTCATCTATACCGGGACCTTTTCGAAAACTCTGCTTCCGAGCCTACGGATCAGCTATATGGTTCTGCCACCCGACTTGTTACAAAGCTACCGGAATGCTTTTGACTATTGGATTGACGGCCCTTCAGGACTCAACTTGTGGACCCTTAAATACTTCATTGATGAAGGGGAATACGGAAGGCACGTTAAGCGGATGAATGCCTATTATAAAGCGAAAAGAGCAGCGCTTATTCGGGAGCTGCGCCAGACGTTTCAAGACAAGATAACAATTCACAACATTCCTGCCGGCCTTCATTTTTTAGTGGATATTGAAACGTCTCTTTCTTATGTTGAGATTGAGGAACGGGCCAGAGAAAACAAAATCGTTCTATATACGATTCGCCGCTTTTTCTTACTGGATTATGAGATGACTGAGAAAGGGAAAAAGAAACTAGTTATTGGTTTTGCTAATATGGAAGATAACAAAATAAGGGAGTCTGTAAGGCGCTTATCTTCTCTTTTCTTCTAGCCGTATGAATTCATGAATCTACATCTTATGGATTATAACGTATTTGTAATAAATCATGAAAAAACTCTAACACAAGGCTTTTTATAGACATAAAAAATTTTCCATAAAAAAACCGAAACCTTTGAAAAGGTTTCGGTTTTTTTCATTTAGCGTCCCAGGAGAGATTCGAACTCCCGACCCACAGCTTAGAAGGTTGTTGGAGTGGGTATGATTGCACAAGATGAACTACTGCAGAACACCATTAAATCAACGTTCTTTATGATTAAGGTGGATATATCAAAATAAAAATAGGGCAATAATAATGAAATTCTACCCCATTTTCTGCCCCAAGTTGGATAACTTACATCGAGTTTCTTCATTATAATATTGTCTTTTCATGTCATTTATCCTCACACTTTATATATTGTTAGATAAGTAGAAAAGAGTGGAGCAAGGTTCAGACAAGGGTAGCTGATATATCACAAAATAAGAGGATAACAAAAAGCCCCACCTTTAAATGGAGTGACACAGTTAAATAAGACTTAATAAAACACCTAGGCATCCATTACTCTGAATTCTATTGGAGTATGGCAGTTTAGTTTTTTAAAAGGTCGACAATAATTATAATAATACATGTACGTTTCTACTTTTTCGCGTACTGTATGATTATCTAACTTCCCTCGATCTAGAGGGTTGAATTCTTCCGATTTTAACCTTTCAGTGTTGACTTTCTACATTCCGAAAGAGCCTCTCCTAGCTATAAATCCATAGAACTCACTATTCCACCATCAATTCCCTGTTAATGAATTAAATCTAGTAGACGGATATTAATCTTCATAAACATACCAAGAGCCTTTAATAAAATCTAAACTACCTTCTAATTCCATTTGTTTTCCCAACGCTCTTATATATTTAGGTATAACTCGCTTTATAAATATATCCTTTGGTATTTGCTTAACTGACACGGAATTTTGAATACCCATCGATATATAGTTTCTAATCTCTCTTTCAAATTGGTCCCATTCAGTTGCAGTTAAATAAATCCTAAAATTAACACTTACATCCTCTTCTTTATGTATTTTTAATGAAACACCATCACCTTGATGACTACTTAAAAAGTACTGAGTATCCAACATATTTTTAAATATATCTACTTTCTCTTCAAAACTATACTCACGAGATCCATAACTAGAGTTGGTTAATTTAAAGTAAGTTCTGATAAACTCTTCATTCTTTTTTCTACATTTCTTTGAGTATTCTACAGACGCTTCAATTCTCAGCTTTCTTAGTCTCTCTTGTGGAGTTAAGCTAGTTTTTTTATTAATTTCTTTGAGTAATTGAAGCTCTTCTTCCTCTTTAGAAAAAACTACTTTATAGTTGTCACTACTACCTGCAGACATTTTTAGTGACACCTCTTGAATTATAGCAAGAATCTCGTCATCATCCTGGGAACCTAAATTTTCGTCACTATTTAACGCTATCATTATAAGATCTTTTTTTTCTTTAGTAGATTTTATATGTTCAATAGTTTCATTATGACAGAAGGCTTTCACCCAGTTTTCTCCAAAGAAGTCAGCAACAATCTCTGGCATTGTCTTTAATTTTTCTTCTATTGAACCCTTATCAAACAGGCGCAATTTAATATCGTGTTTAGAAGATAGAATTTCCTTTTGTTTTTTTATCTCATCCATTCTTTTCCTTGAACTCAAACTTTCTGATGTACACAAGTAAAATTTATTAGTTTTTGGTGAGAATTCACCATCAATAAATTTTTCAACTGCATTTTTTATTTTAATGGGACTAAAATTTTTAACTCTTTTGCATTGATAAACATCGTATTTTTCTGCCATATCAGATTCTGCAAATAGGTCAATTCCCTCTTGACTCTCTCCTTCTTCACCGTAGAAATAACAAAATTCAACTTTCGAATCCTTTCTGACTAGCCGCAGACACAATCTTTCGAAATTTTTCCAAGTTAGTTTGTCTAGCGGTAATTCTTGTACTTTTGTCACTACGGGAATTTCAACATGTTCTGTAGCAGGATTTTCGGTTAACCACTCAGGAATTTGATTTAAAGTCATTGTGCTTATTCCTTTCTAAGAGCCTCATTTTACTATTTAGGAATTATTTTACTTAAGTAATAACTACATGATTGACTTTTTACTCTTTTTTCAATTTCATGAAGAATAATTTTACTGCATACTTAACTGGTACAACTTTCGGCAATATAGGCTTTAAACACTTATAAACGATATCCAGACATCACAAAACGGTGGTCACATCTACGTTGACGGGACTGCATTTTTAGTTGTAAACATTTTTTATGTTACGATCTAAGGAGATGGTAGAATATTTGTAAAGTAAATCCATAATGGAAATCACTTGCATGTTTCCACCAATTGAAATGTAGTAGTTGTTGGTCTGACCATCGTGCCTTTTATATAATTTATGGCCAACGAATCCTACTCTTCTCTTAATCTCTTCCAACATCTCCTTTGTTCCACAAATCTTCACTTGATAAGTGTTGGCTTTTGCGTAATAACTAAGTGACCCTTCTCCATCAAAGTAACCTCGGATGTAATGGAACTGTAGAGATTTAAGAATGTCAGGGAAAGTTAATTGAAATGTTTTATTTTCTCCTACACCGTGCTTTGCTAAAGAATTCTTTAATAGCTCACTTGTAATTAGGATACGTGAATAGGTGACAGTAGTATAAGACTTTTCAGAATAGTAGGATCTCTCCCCCATTTATGTTATCCAAGTTGATGTTGAGCCGTGCACGGGTGATTTTTTAATATAATAATTTCTCTAGTATTACTATGCCACCCAATTGATTGACAATTGAATGATTTATTTTATACATGAATTCTTGATACTGATATGTATTTCTTAGAAGAACCGTGATAGATGAATAATTAAATAATATATCACAAGGTACACGCCATTCTCGTTCATGAGTCCAATCCGTTATTTTTCCATTATGAATAAGTTCCCTTATATCAAAATCTACTATCCTCCAATACTCATTATCAGGTAAAAACTGTTTTGCCAATTCTGTTCTTTCATATATTACAGGTCGAACACCCATATCGGGAATAGGCTTAGCATCCATAACTAATTGAGAAACCTCCGACTTATGGAAGACTAATCCACATGCATCATATCTTAATTTTTGTACTGCCATTGATTCATATTCTTCCACATGAAGAATTGCATTCTCAGCAACTGAATAAAGGGGAACTTCTTGAAAGCATACCACTGGTTTATTACCAACTATATATCCCTTTGAGCTTGCTCTTAAAGTCCTTTCATTTAAGATTTTTATAAGAACGTCAGTAGAATTTAATCCATACTCTTCTTGTCTTCTAGTTAAATGTGTTAATAATCCTGTTAAATCTGTGCGGTTTCTATGTGTTTGTTTCCAATTTAAAGATTCGTAAGGCACCTCTACTCTCCTCCCATTAAAATAGAATATATCATTTAAATTTGAAAGCTGTTTCCTCGGAAGACTTTCCCAATAGTTCAATGGCCATGCCTTTAAATATTTTATATCGCTACTTGCTTCTACGACCAAGGAACACTAAAACGGTATGCCGCCCATACCCTTTTTGACAAGAATAGCTATCAATAGAAAATAAAACCCCTTATATAAAAGCCTTTTCACCTAACAAAGATACTTTTTTTATAAATATCACATGGATGAACATGAGTATTCTCCAGTCAAAATCCAGTCATTTAAACGGTTGCTTTCAAAACGTTTAGTTATATGAATCTCTACACTGCCAGTCACTATTACCACGCTTGATCAGTACCAATAGATTCCCACAGAAGTTAAATCAATTGTTGTTAACTAATACTTCCCTGTACCATTCATTAAATGGTTGCAAAAAACTTGGTTCTCTTATCCAATCATAGTTATCTAAATTAAATGTATGAATATAATGACCTGTTGTTCCAATATCAAATATTCCTCCTTCAATTCCCTGTTGTCTAATTATCAGCAATGGAATACCTATCATAAAAGCCATAGATGCTTCTATTTGATTCCAAGGGGTAGGTAATTGTTTATCTGTTATATTTTTCTCCTGTTGAGTGTTAGGCTTAGAAATCCCTTGATGTATTACTGTCTGAGGAAACCCTAAAATTACAGCTCCTGAACATTGTCTCATTAATTGCTCGACTGCTTTCATTGGAGAAACATTAGGAAAGTCTGTAGAACCTATCGTCCTTGCACGCAACCCTCTTTCAACTAATAACTTCTCGATTTTGTGAATCGTCTCCCTTTGATTTCCATCCACAGCATTAGGTCTACTAACAAAAACGTTAACCTTTAAAACCTCCTTGACTAACTAATCTCCAGCCGTTACTAATAAATACTGTTTATTATTTTATATAAGCGTTCAGCTAGCTAATATTCGATAATATCAGGGAATTTGATTCCGTTGAAAAGAGGGGATTTCAAACCGATGTTGACAATCTTTATGTGTTATACAAAAGTAGAAGTGTCTTTGACTTTTAAATCCAAATCAATCTGAGCCTTAAGAAATGCTAAGTCATTAACAAGGTTATTTTTTTCTGACTGGAAATGATGATAAAACAAAAGAAGTTGACCTATTACGCTTTTCTTTTTGAGCCACTTAACCAATGTATATAAACGTTTATATTCCTTCGATTTTTCCTCTATGTCATAAAATTGACTGCTCAAAAGGCTCAGATCGGAAATTATATCGTTAATTGTATGATCTTGGCTTACTAAACTAGATATGAAGTAATATTCTTTATCTTTGAAAAGGAAATAATTATACAAATAGCTATTATCAAAAACACCTATAAAAAACTCCCCCCGGTAGGAAATACACTTAGCTTCATAAATTTCATCAAGGCATAGATTAAATGCCTCTAATGATTTCTCAAACTTCAAGAAAGCAGACTTAAGCTTTACATAGTTACTGTACTTTTGCTGGTTAAATGTAAATATGTCGGTATTTGCTTTTATGTACGGGGTATCTGTTATTTTAGCAAAGATTGTTCTATGATTTCCCGCAGAGGCTGTATATATATTATCCTTGTCATAATAATTGAAAGAGATTGGGTTTTTCTTACGACATTCATCACTCACAAAGAAATCATAGTAAGATTGGAGATTTATACTATCTTTAAATTTCAGAAGACATCTATGCAATCTATCAGAAGATAAGTTTATTCCGTGCGGAGCAAAAGCTAATTCAAACCAAGATACAACATTTGGATTAACTCTATTGGTAGTTTTTATACGATCCACAGGTATTTTTTTTAATGTTCGTTCACCCTGCAAATCATAGTATATATTATATTCCGAAACATCCAATGTCTTTTCATTTTTCATTCTTGTTATATGAAAATCACGAACCCCCTTATCTAAAAGAAGGTTTTCTAACTTATTGGGCGTGCAAGCTGTTTCCACTTAATTAACCTCCCTCAACTAATGTCCTTTACATATCCCCTGTTTTATCCTTAAAGCCTATTTCACACGTGTTCAAAAATCCCAATAGCATATCCAAAAATTTAGCAAGAGCATTTAAAATAAATCAATTAAACTCAGGCATAATATACATATACCGACAAACTTATTTTGCAGAAGTACCAAGTTCAACAAATTTATGACTCCTCTCAGTACCAAAAGTAATAAACCCTTGATATTAAACAGTTTTAAGTGTTCTGATATTATGTCACCCATGGTTTCTTCTAAATAAATAGTTTATATTAACCTCCAAAATAATTGGAGATTAAAGCTTTCAATGAAATCAATTAAAATACATTGATTAATGAATCCTAAACAAATATGAGTAATAGTATGTCAGTCACTCATTACTAGTTGCATCAATATTCGTCTCTTAAAATGGTATAATGATACTTCCTAGAAAGTAAGTTTTTCATCTACTTTATCAGTAATCATCAGACACATATAGATTTAAATGTTATTTCCAGTTCATTTCATGAGAATTGACGTTGCATTTTGCCCTGTCGATGAAACCATTTATATCAATTATCTTCACCTTCATCCTCATCATCGTCCTCATTCTCTATTTCTTCAAAATCAACATCAATGATCTCAGGAAATTCTTTTTCTAGTTCATTAAATTCATTTTCTATATCATCTTCTGTAAGAATAAGAGCCTCAGATAAAGTAGAGGCGAGTCTTTTGCCCATTGGCCTCATCGTATAATAAGTTACCGAGCCAGATACAAGACCTCCTACTACTGGGATTGCTTTAGAAACCCCCTTGGCAAAAGAATCCTTAGTGATTTTCACACCAATGTAACCCGATATTTTCTTTATAATTGGATAATAGATTGTTTTGGTTAGTGCTTTTTGAGGCAGTTTTTTCAAAACCTGCTTTGACAATCCAGAAGAAATTAATTTGATACCCGAGGTAGATCCACCTACACCAAACATAACCCCTAGGTATAATATTAAATTATTCCTAGCTTTTTCAGTATCAAGATGATCTTCTAACCAAAGATCTTGGTGACCATATAAATAAGCTAATTCCTGAGATAATCTTAGAGCAATACCAAAGAACTGGACAATATCTGCCGGTATTGTTCCTACCATTGCAAAACCTCCGGGTAAGCCTGCTCCAAAAGATAAACTAGTACTAGTTAAAGTTCTTTTAAGTATGATTGAACTAGCAATATTATCAATTTCTTTTCTTTCAATACCTGCATCATATGGCCCGTTTTCAAGTATATTCACTAACTGGTTAGGATTTTTACGCTCAGCAAAAATATTTGTTAAGAATTCATCTCGAGAAACTTTCACCCCCGGTATTTGCAAAGCTGCACCTAAAATATTTTCAAAATTCCCTTTATTAATAATTTCCTCCAATTTTTTTCCTCCAACTATGTAAATTTGATTAATAAACTTTCTTTAAACTCTTCTAATCAAAATCTTTTAATTGAAAAAAGCTAAAAACCCTTCCTCTCAAGCTTTAAATTAACACGGTTCCAAATTTTCAATACTAAATTTCATGCTCTTAATCCTTACTGGTGCATAGCAACTATTTCGACAGAAAGGTGGAATTTCCTCCCAATATCTACGTCGGTTCATCAGCATGATGGAATACTTTCATTCCCCATCGCAAGTATTATGATGGCATCAGCATGTTACACCCACAGTGTATATCCATTAACAGGTTAGAAGGCTGTTGGAGTGGGTATGATTGCACACGATGAGTCCTAACCACACACACTATTAAATCAGTATTCCTTATGATTAAAGTCGATGTCTGCTTATATAAAGGGGGCAATAATAATGAAATTCTGCCCCAGAATGATTAACATGAATCGAGTTTCTTCATTAAAATATTGTCATATCCTATCACTTACACATACAATTTATGTAATGCTAGATAATAGATAGGAGAGAGAATCATGCCACAACAAAATAAATGGATAAAAGCAGTTATTACTGCCTTAAGTAACTTGGATGGTAAAGGATCACTAGATGAGATATATGAAGAGGTAAAAAACGGCAGTACAATAACATTGAATACATATACAGATTGGAAAGCACAAATTAGAAAAAACCTTTATCTACACTCAAGTGATTGTGAAATTTTTCGTGGCACTCCCGGTGATGATAATGACTTAATATACGCGACTGATGAAAAAGGATCAGGAAGATGGGGACTACGAAATTATAAGAAAAAGAAAAGCATTTATCCCTTTGTCACAGGACAAGTATATAAACGCTCTGACATTCATGATGAATTCGGAGGTAATAGACAGAGAGGAATATCAGCCTGCAGAAATCATCCATTGATATTTATCTTTTCTGGCAAATCTGGAGAAGATTACGGATATAAAGATGGCTGGCAAGATGCCAATACCTTTTTTTATACAGGTGAAGGACAATCTGGAGACCAAGTTTTTAAAGAGGGAAACAAAGCACTAGGAGAACATATTAAGAACGGGAAAGATGTTTATTTATTCGAGAAGACAGATTCAGCACCTTCTGGAATGTATGAATTTAAAGACCAACTTACTAACATTGGATATCATTATAATACAGGTAACGATAAAGAAGGAAATCACAGAAAGATGATTGTCTTTGAGTTTGAGACCACACAGAAAATAAATAATGATAGCAATAGCACAGAACCCACAATAGGCTCAAAAGATCTAAGTGACTTGCGTAACATAGCTCTAAAAAATGTAAATGACTACGAAAGTTTAACCTATCAACAACGCAAAACAATTATCCGTAAGAGAGCAGCAGCTATTAAAAAATATGCTCTAAAAAGGGCGAACGGAATTTGTGAAGCATGTAAAGAAGACGCTCCCTTTCAAACACAAGATGGAAGTCCATTTCTTGAAGTACATCACCTGCAAAGACTTTCGGATGGCGGCCCTGATCACCCTGAAAACGTAGCTGCGATCTGTCCTAATTGCCATCGTAAAGCTCATTATAGTAAAGATGCCAAAGAATTCAATAAGTATATTGTTGAATTAATCTCAGAGAAAGAAAATACTCTAACTAATAAAATAGGTAAATAAACTTTAAGATCTAAAAAATACATATTGTGTAGAGCTACTAGGAGGAAATAGTATTGAAGCCAATAATTAATGTTGTGGGAGCCGTTATTATGAGTAATGGTTATGTCCTTTGTGCTTTAAGAAGTGCAAATATGTCACTTGCTCTCCATTGGGAGTTTCCAGGAGGCAAAATTAAAGAAAACGAAACACCAGAGGAAGCACTGAAGAGAGAAATAAAAGAAGAACTTAATTGTGACATAGTTGTCCAGTCGAGAGTTGAAGAAACCACTAAGGAGAGTGACTCCAACATTATAAACCTTTCTACATATAAAGCTAAAATTATTGCTGGAGTCCCTGAGGCCATTAAACATGAAGAATTACGGTGGGTGAATATTATAGAACTTAGAAATCTTAAATGGGCATCTGCAGACATTCCGACGGTTAATCGTCTAATGTATGAAATGTGATATGTCATTTATAAATTGACCACTTTCCTTTTATCTTTATAAGGATAAACAGACAGAATTCCACTCTTTCTAAATGAACGAACTTTCATTCGGTTGTAGCAATAAGCAAGTACATGAGTTTTGCGGACTTCTATAACCCGAATTTTCTCCGCTCATGTTCCCCTTTCAATCGATATAAATCATTTCAAGGCTTTCTTTAGTACCTGTATCTTAACACGAACGTTTGTTATTTTTGTTATGTACAATATTACATCTTAATAAGAAGTAAACTGGAAAATGAAGGTCTAATAATAGAGAAATCAAGTATTTAGAAATGGCCATCTTTTACGATGATACAGCTACAAAGATAAAATGAACGAAAATTGGCTCGGCAAGTAAATACGAAACAGGCCTGTTCTTGTTGCTCAAGGGGATCCACTCAAGATATCGATGAATTTTATTGGGATACCCGCAAAATTTAGTGAAGAAGTGGAGGATTTCGAGCTTAAAACTGAAGAGTAACCATGCTTACATAAAATTCACAAAACAATTTTAGCAAAACATGACACCAAAGCCTCCTATCTAACGATTATAGAGTAAGGAGGCGAAGAACAAAGCAATGAAAAAGCTGGACAAGTGGCAAGAGGTTTTAGTTGAGCAGGATTTGACCGATGAATTGAAGCAGGTATTAAAAGAGATCCATATGTATTTAGGTGATCTGGATTATGAGATTAATCGATTGAAATTCAAAGCTCTTACTTGTGAGGGGTACTTAGAAGGTTTGGGGCAAGGAGATTTAATTACGGATGAGGACAAACACTAATTTAATAAACCTGGTTCCGTCAAATTCGACGCAACCAGGTGTGTTTTCAAACAAAGTCAAGTTATATTAGACTTTCTAAACAAATCACCAGCTTTTTCTATAAAAATTCATGTCGTTATTTGGTTTCATTGGATATGAGAAAACGGTATGCCGCCCATGGATTCACCTAGTTAAATAGTGTTAAATAAATACCGAAACACTTTCTGATTCAAGGTAATCTCAAGGTCAAGAACAAATTCTGGATTATTATAACGTAACCATAAATGCATTAAAGTATGTCATCAAGTATGTCAATTACACTAAGTTTAACCTTTTCAAAACGCTAAGCTGACTATTAGATGCTTCAACAATTACTGAATAATCCTTTTGAACCCAGATCTGTATAAGTTGCAATTTTTCTAGTGAACTTTTTACTTTTTGAACCCTTTGTCTAATTCTAGGTATATCCGGGTTAGCCATAGCTAAAATTGCATTTGAATGTTGTTCATTATCGTATTCCATGAGCTTACATACCTGCATATAAGTATGCGTTTTTATTTGATTAGTATCAAATACTAGTGTTTTTTCATGTTTGTTGGCTTGTGAACCTTTGGATTCCACAAAAATTGCCCACTCATCCTTTGATCCTCTCACATCTATTCCAGTTTTATTACCTGAGAGGTATTTCACATTTTCAAACCTTGCCTTTTTTAGAAAATTTGCTACAGCAATGTTTACTTCATCTTCATTCATAACAAATGGATCAGGGTTCAAAAGGTTAGAATTAGTTACAGGCATATAATGTCTCTCCCTCTATGTTTACTTTCATACCATTACAGCAAACACTATAAAAGGTCAATTACCATTCCTAAGTGGCTCTATATCTACACTCTCACTACTTGGTCGATATGCTTCCTCAATTATATATTTTACTTTTATCGAAACTGGCTTTATAAGGAATTATGGTTTTGTGTTGTTTAGTATATAACATCGCATAAGTTTCACATTGTGAATCTTTATTTATAAATACTTCTTTTTATAACACTTCACTTTTCTCTCCATAAGAAGTAACTACCAAGTAATCCCTTGCTCGGGTTGCAGCTACATATAGTAATGATTTTTCTCTCTGTAAAAGGTCACTTCTTGAGATTTCATCAGCAGCTTTCTTTAGAACATTTTCTGGAGGTATAACACCCTTATTTACAGATGCGATGATAATGTGAGAGAATTCTAGCCCTTTGACTCTATGCATAGTAGCAAGACGAATACCTTCACCTTGATTAGTCTTACTAGGATCTAAAATAGTAGATGCAATTCCAAGTTCATCAAATAATGGTTTATACACGTCTTTAATTAAGCTCTTTGATCTTGCAACTAAACAAAGATTTGACAGCTTAACATCATTAGAAATAGCATTATGGACAAAATCAGTAATAAACCTTAATTCATCATCTAGTTTATTAAAATGACGTAATTCAGGATCTAACCCATGTAATAATGACTTATACCCTTTTTGATCATCTAATCCTTCATCTAAATCATCATACGAGAGTCCATCAATTATAGAAACAGCCCACTTTCTAATTTGCTCTGTAGTTCGATAGTTAACTTTTAACCTTTTTGATCGTCTACCCAGCACATTTATTCCACTATGACTTAGTACTACTTTATTTTTATAGATACGTTGATGTGTATCCCCTACTATAAATAAGTCGTTTGGACCTTCGGGAATAATTGTACGAATTAGTTTAAAGTCTTCTTGGTGTAAATCTTGAGCCTCATCGACAATTGCAGCTTTATAGGGCACTACAAAATCGTTTTGTTCTACAATCATTCGGGCTTCTCGTACGATATCAACCCACTCTTTAATGTTATGCCTGTTTAAAAAGCTACGGTAGTCCTCAAAAACTTTCCATATCTGTTTACGTTGTAATCGAGATATTCGAGTACCTCTTCCAATTCTTTTTGCTCTTAAATATTCTTTTTCCGTTGAAATGCCTTTACGTTGAACAACATCTTCCCATTCTTCACGATAGAATGATTCATCAAAACCTAATTCTTCGGTTGATACAGCGATTTCCCATGCATGTTTCACCTGTTCTCTTATCTCATGCGAGGAAACAGTTTGAAAGTTTTCGTCATATCTCTTTAGAATACGACTGGCCAGACTGTGCACAGTCGTGACTATGATTCGTTTTCTTAAAGACTCTGGAACGATGGAATCTAATTGGTTTTTGATAACCTTTGCTAAGTTTGCAGTAAAAGTCAAAAAGATGATACTATCTGATGTGTTTGTAAACACTTCTTCGACTAAGAATTTCGCCCTGTGCATTGCTGCAACTGTTTTCCCAGTTCCAGCTCCCCCCAAAACGCGAACGGGGCCTTTATTATTGTTTTTTACAATTTTCTCTTGTGTTGGATGAAGAAATACTCTCCATTTTTCCAACGGTGCATTCAACATATCGAGCAAATCCTCATTAGAAGTTACCGTTGCAAACCTTCTCTTTGTATCTGGATTATCTAATGCCTTTTCAAAATCATCGGGATCAATTTCTTCGTTGTCAGGTTCTCTTCCTAGTTCAACTAATATTTCTTCAAAACTAAATCCCGCAGCGAGGGAGAGCAAACCTTCATATGCTTCGTCTGGTAAATGTTTTCTAATCTGTTCTAACTCTTCTTCATTTTCTAATCTCCTAATAGAAGGCAATAATAATCTTGGAACACCTAATTTTTGAAGTTGTTTATCTGTATAATCATCGAATAATAAATACTCCTGTTTATCTTCTTTATTACTTTCTTCTACTTCATCAACAACTTCATTTTCAACTTGTTCTTTCTCAATAATTTCAGTATCAATTATTTGTAATCCACCAGTTTCACTATTGATTTCAAACACTTTATTTTTTGCCCATCGCATGGCTTCATCATGATGATCTACCCAAACAAGAAGGTACACATCTCCCTTGGGGGGATGAATTACTACAGCACGGTAACTTAATCCTATTCGAACCGTCCTAACTTTTTTATCTTTGACGTCATTAATAGGTTCATAGTTAATACTAGATTGCGTAGGATCCTTTCTAAATTTCTCAGTGAATTCCCGAACTTTCTTTTGTTCTGACTTTGGTATATTAGACATTGATTTTAAAAATTCAGCACCAATAGCTATTTTAGGCAATTACTCCTCCCCCTTTCTAATTTAAACTATCTAATAATGACGTTACATTATGATCTATCTCGGCTAGTAAAAATACTTGCCATTGTTTTCCCTTAAGAATTTTAAGTAAATTCTCGTCTTCATCAAGTAAAACACCTACTTTTTTATCTTCCCACGCAAGCTCCAATTCTCCCACTGTGCCTTGACTAGATGCAACTTCATAGCCTATTTCTGGTACAGAAGCTTTATTTTCCATTAATTCATGAAGGATTGCTTCGCAACTCTCATCTACTATTTCGAAACGCTCCAGCCATTCTTCAGACATATCATTATCCGATTGTGTTTCAAGTGACAGATCGTCTCCAAATTCTTCAATTAATTCCCTTGAAACTTGATATACATTAGGTAAGAACTGGAGTAAATTACTTAATCGCCAGAATTCATTCCATGTACGCTTATAATCTTCTTGGTTTCGACTTGTGTGGTCATCTTCTATCCGTATGATTCCTTCAATAGATTTAGGATTTAAGACTCCTTTTCCACCTTTTATTAATAAAAACATCTGTTGGAATTGTTGAAATGGAATTAAAAAGAACCCTTTTAAAATGTCACTCTTTGAAAATTTGTTTTTTGGAATATACAAGTAATCCCCTGGAGGTGCCTCCTCAGATATCTCGATTTTAGGTTTGATATCTGAAGTTGCAATTGTTCTTAATTTTGAAAATCCATATTCCTCTGATATTTTCGGGCGGTTTTCTATCCAAGAAAATAAAATGGCCATAGCAAGCCTTGCCCAATGTTCCTGCCTTGGATTCTTCAAAAGAGTTATGAGTTGAGTAATTTTATTCTCATTAACTAGTGTCTTCTGAGTACCTTGAAGAGGGTTCTTGATTCCGTTACCATATTGAACTACTTTGTTAGCTTCATCAGGTGCTAGTAGCATGCTTTGTGATTCTTGATTATTGTTAAACTCCTCGACGTCTTCCCATGTAAGTGTCCATACCAGATACTGCTCTGAATCTCTGATGGCCATCCTTTTACGAATATCTTGTCCAATTTCCCCTCTTCTTTCATCAGGTTTTACATGGTACTTAAATCCATCTAAGAAAACCGCAATTGGGGCTACATCAGAATTTTGGCTTATTGGATAAAAGACAAAATCTGGTCTACTAGAAATCAGCACATTATCATCTCTGTTTAAATCTACTTGTGGCACAAGTCTCCACCAGTTTTCATTATCCAATGTAAATTCATAGCTTTGCTTACCTTGATAAATGGTTTGGTTCCAAGCTTTGTCAATGGTAAGTGAGCTAATATATGCCTTAAAGCTATTTAAAAATCTTTCTTCAAGCTCACTTTCAACAAGGCTATCGATAGTTACATTAGATAATGTCGTAGTTGATTCCAACTTATCTCTTTGATCTAAAATTTGTTTTAGCAAATCTATTCCTTGTGTTCTTGATATTGAATCAATTTCGAATTGGTTCTGATAAGCATACAAACAACGGTAACATCCATCTTTCTCGTCATCATTTTGACATTCACATGCAACTAAAGCATCGTATGCTTTCTGTAATACTTCCATAAAAGTGTCTGTTTCAACAAGGTTTTTTAAATAACCAGTTCCTCCGGGTACCTCATCATAGATTACTAAATAATGACGGCTTCCATGTTCCTCACCTTGAACTGGTTCAAAGTGATCTCTGACAAATAAATGCCCTGGATCTCCTTTATAGAACTCTCTTAACCCAAGTTCCAAACAAGCTTTAAATGTTAACAATTTTTCGGATTGTTGTGTGGTAGATACAGGTACTAACATCCTTATTGCTTCGGAAGTAATTTCTCTATACAGCACTACATTTGTCCATGCTTCTTTTTGATCTTGATTTTGTTGGTTGTACTTACAGTTATATCGATGTCTTGGTTGGTTATGTCCTTCAATGAATACTGGCTTTTCAACAATTCCACAGTCTTTACAAACACTAAATCCAGTTTTAGATACTTCATCTCCAGCAATTTCCATTTTGTTATTTAAAGCTAAATTCTGTTGATAACCAAAATTAATTTCTTTCATCTTTACTTCGTTTAAATACTCATACCCAAAAGGAATATCATCAATTACAAATGCCTTACTATCTTGATTTTTTTTGATGTCAAAGAAATGTTGAATATGGAACCTGATGTTCTCCCGTTCATCTCCTTCATCTATCATTGAACTAGCAACTTCATCTGTTTTTGATTCAAAATACTCCAGTTTCAACATTTCGCGATTTTGACCTTTATCTTCCCACGCTGTACTACCACACCTAGGACATGCAGTTTTATAATGAGATTCGGTTATTAATTCTGTATGCGTACAGTTATTACAAAACTTCCACTTCTCAATCTTAGAGTTTTTTATTCCCCCAGTATCTATTTGATCTATTAAAATCTTTCTTCTCGAAGCATAAAAGGTATTATATGGCGCGAACTCTCTTAAAGCAGATCTTGCGGGCCTTAATAACTCAAACACTTCATACGGGTCTTCTTCCTCATTTAAACGCCTTTTCTTTATAATAGCTCTTAACTTTATTCCGCTTTCTGGGAAGGCATAGTTTGGTAACAATCCTTCATTTGTGAAAAGTTCTAATGGATATTTCTCTTTAATTTCATTCATCATTCGAAAAACAAGTTTTCTTTCATTTTCTAATTCTTTGATCTTAATTTCAAAATCTTCTATTACTAATTTGTTCGCTTCTATCTTTTTCAATTCAGTTCTAATACTCGAAGACAATTTCTTAAACTTCTCTAATTCTTTCTCTGTTTTTGTAATAACGTGCAAAATAGAATTTTCGAGCGTATTTTGTTTTACATATTCATGAAGCATTTCATTGTTAGAGGAAGATAAAATGCCTTCATAAAGACTTGTGAATTTATTTATTAAAGTTGACTTTTTCTTCTCATAAAACTTAATAAACGTGTCAGGAAATTCACCTTTTTTATATTGAGTAAGCATCATTTGAACTTTATTTGGTAAATTTTTCGCTCTATAATCATCTCTAGCCCATGTATCCATGCAATAAGCAAAAAAATGACGTTTTAATATTTCAGGTGCGTCCAAATAGCTTCCAGGAGGTGCGACGTGACCTGCCATCATCGTTTTAGGTTCAGTATAAAAGTATAAGTCATGTTTTTGTGCCTTAGACATGGTTATGATTAAAGAATTCCCTGTTTTACGTCCAGCCCTACCTATTCGCTGAACATAATTTGCTGTAGTTGGCGGAACAGAGTTCAACATCGTTGCTGACAAATCCCCAACATCAATTCCCATTTCAAGCGTAGGGGTACACGTAAGAAGGTTAGGAGCATCAGCATATGTTTCTCCTTGTTTAGACTTAAATAAATGCTCAACTTCTTCTCTTTTTGATCTTTCAAGTAACCCTGTATGCTCTGCAGTGTATATTCTTTGTATATGGCCTTTTGAGTAAAGGTTACGGTAAAAGCTTTGTCGTTCATCATCATCTATTACATAGTGACCTCTACACTGATAACGACGACAAGTTGCACCAATCCACGTAGATTGTTCATCATCCGCAATTGTTAAACGATAACCACATTTATCACAAATGATACCTTTGGTCTCCGTGGTGAGGTAAAGAGATTCCGACCTTATCCCATAGTTGGAAATATTGCCTCGGGTCACTTTGTCCAAAATTCCAGCTTCTCTAGCATACTCCACAAATCGAATATACAATTTATTCATATCTGTAATAGAAAGTTTTGCTGATAGGCTTCGGCTCATCCAATCAACAGCCCAAGAATTTCGGTTCCCTCCAGTAACAATGGAATCAAAATTTTTACTATTTTTATCGTCTGTTAAAAAGTGTGGCACTGCCCCACCAATCGGTGACATGTATTTGTTTTTTTCTTTTCTTAATAAATAAGTATTCCCCTTCTGGTCATTACGATAATGCAATAAAAATTCATGATCTATACCACCTCTAAATTTCACTCTCGTCAGGAGACCTAAAACAAATTGCTTTATCTTCTCCTCCCCAAGATCAGATAGGTGGCCATAATCACCAGATAAAAGCATGGTGAACTTATCGGAAATATCATTTATTTTAGCTGGGTCAAAATAAACAATAGAACTTCTCACTTTGTCTAGCGTTCGACCGATTCTAGCACTAAAACCATATTCCATCGTAATTTCCCATGATAATCGTTTTCTTAATATTGATTCTAATTCACCTGGAAGAAGCTCAGTCTTACTTTTTATAAACTTTTTATAAACTGGCTCTTCTTTTAGGTCAGGTGGCAAAAATACGGCTGTAAAATGTTGAACAGGATTTTTTATTTCTTTGTCATTTTTAAAACAATTCATCCAAAAATTATAAAAGTGATCTGGTAGTTCTACCAAAGTCATCGGACCATCCAAAGATTCTACAGCTGTTTGTAGTGCCGTACGGAAGTTAAAGCGATATGTTCTATTTTCAAAAAAGCTAGCACGGTGAGACGCATCCTGCACAGAATCAGTAAATACTAATAATTTTTTGTCTTCATTGAATGGTGAAGTGTACAAATGGCTAATTGCAACTGAAGCCAAACTAGCAGCTTGGGAACCCGTGATAATAACTGAATCTTCTGCATCACATTTAGGACAACAATGTCTATCCTTTGGTGGCTTTGTGTTTGTTACCTTAGCTTCCCTTATTACAACGGGAACATAATTTCCATCTTTATTTTGCTCTGCTTCAATAGACAAGTCCTTAGGGTTAAGAAATCCCTTTTGAGTAATATGCTGCTGATCGTCTACATAGATGTCTTCACCATCATAAATATATATGTAACTGATAAATCGACTTTTATCGAAAAACCTGTTATATATTGATGTTGAATCTTTTTGAAGAGGACCACTACCATCAATTGGATATGTTAACCATCCAGAGTGTCCGCACTCCCGGCAATAATACATTGGTAATCCCACTTTATCGATTGGCTTATTCCCATCTTTCCAGTAAAACTCAGGCTTGTTACTTACCTTTCGCAACAATCGTCGCATTTCACGTATCCAAATTTGAACTTGTACTTGTAGGAATGGGATCATCCTTTCCCCATCTAGTAACCTAGCTGCAGAAATAAGCGTAATAAACGAATGAATAATTTCCTGCTGACGATTGTTTGATTTTGATGCAAAGTCTGGGTCTCTCTTAGAGAGCTTATCAATAAGTTCTTCAATTTCTATTATTTCATTATGGAAAGAAGACAGCATCGACTCAAGAAAAGTATGCTGTTTCAATGCATTTCCTAACTCGATTGTACTCATTTGCTGTTTACCAAACCAAGCTTTCATCTGTGAACTAATAAAGCTGTCTTGAGACTCACCAATATCATGAGTTAATTTTTCTAAATCATTAGGTAGTTCATAGTACCTTGTCTGATAATCCAAAAAGTTATCTATTTCAATTCTATCTTCCAAAATAACACTATCATTATTAAACTTCTCTCCAAATATATCGCTGGCAAAGTCTGTTAAAGATTTAATAGAGGTTTCATCTTCACTAGCGATTGTAGCTGAAGTCCCCACCATTGCTACCTTTCCAGTATCAATATTAAGTCGTGCTTTCAGTCTTCGAATCAAATTAGCAACATCAGAACCTTGTGCACCATCATAAGTATGTAACTCATCTAACACTAAATATTTAAGCATGTCCTCTTCATTGTTTTGCCATAATTGCCGATCTTCGGGACGTATAAGCAAATAATCCAACATTTTGTAGTTGGTTAATAAAATGTCAGGTGGGTTTTTACGCAGTGTGTCACGGTCATCAATAACATGGTCTTTTCCCATCTGTTTATATGTACCGTTTCCGCCTACATACATCCCAACACGAATATGACCCAGATTCTCTTGGTCATTATAGATCATTTCTGCTAATCGTTTAGCTTGGTCTGATGCTAAAGCATTCATTGGATACAAAACTATTGCCTTTATTCCGGGTTCACGTTGGTGATAACAATAATCTAAAATTGGATAAGAGAAACACTCCGTCTTACCAGATCCTGTACCTGTTGTGACTAGAGTTGGTTTAGGTTGTTGGTTTTGACTAGATAATCTCTCAAAAGAATGTAATTGGTGTACATATGGTGTAAATGGAGGAAAAATAGTTAAATTCTTTTTACCTTCCTCCGCTTTACGGTAAGGAAGCCTTACAGAAACATAAGGCCCCTTAAACATTTTTTCATCTGAATTTAGTAAAAAATCTTTTAGGTGTTCCGATAATGAATCATCTTGAAAGCTAAAGGTAGTATCCAAATAATCTAAAACTGTTCTTTTTATTTCACTAGCAAGAATAGATGGAATCATTTATTAATCTCTCCTTTAGCTTTTTCATTACTTAATATCTTTGAAAAATATTCGTAAGCTTGTCTTAAATCAACTTCACGATTACATTTATCAAATGGTGGAGTATATTCACTATATTCTTCTGGGATGTTGTTTGGATTATTAATTTCACAGATTTTATTCCAGTCTGCTCGCTTTAACCCTACATCTGTTAAACCTCTATTTTTAGTAAAAACAATATTCCCTTTTTGATCGTAAAATGTATCTGACTCGTATATATTAATTAATGGAAATTGTATTTTATACAAGGTTATTAATTCTTCTAACTCTAAACCCAGTGATATAGAAGCTAACACATCTAACTCAACCAGAGCTTGTCTTCTTTCATAATAATTCCTTAAAGGAACCTGACTTGACCACTCAGAATTAATATTCCCTAAATTAGTCAACCTTTTATCTTCTTTTGAGAATACGTCATTTTGAAAATCTTCATTATACTGGTCTTCCCAAATTTCACTAAAACTTTTAGTTAAGCAATTTAATCTCAACACCCTATGTTTAATTAAACTTTTAATTTTGTTGTTTAATTTAGGTATTGGTAATACCTTTAATACATCTGAATTTATATTTGACTTACCTATTATTTTCACCAAACCATCATAAACGATTGAGTGAGTTAACCCTAAAAACAGAACTAACTTTTCATAATCCATGAAGGTAATACTTACAGAACTGTTTGTATGAATTAAGTCCGGTGGGATTAATGCAGATATTAATGTTCTCTCATTTGTAGGTTGAGCCATCGCTCTGTTAACATAACGATAATATTTTGTAGAAAGTTGATTATGAATCTTTGGAACTTTATTTAAAGCTTCTTTTTTTGGTACATAAAAAGTCCTTTGCAAGAAGTCTTCTCGAATATTCAGTAAATTTATTGATTCATAATCACCTTTACTCCTACAATTCTCTCTAGGCTGTTTATTTAGAGGGTTTCCTACGTAATAATGAGGACCGGATAAAACCATTTGCTGTATTCTGTCTGGAATAGATACCTCTTCCTTTATTAACCCCTCAGACTTAGCTCCAGTTTCATCCAACATTTTTGTAGGAAGTATTTCATCCTCAATATCACGTAATCTTACTTTTTGGTATTGTAGCTTATAAATAATATTTAAAATATCATTATTATGGATCATCGGTAACCTAACACTACTGTACCCATCATGATTTCCTTCATAAAGATAATTAATGGCCTCTAACATTTCTTTGTTCACTGAAATAATTCTCTCTCTATGACCTTTTAATTCCCACTTTCCTTCAACATTTTTTAAGGCTGGCTTATATAAACTATTTTGATCATTAAATGACTCATCAATTGTTTTAGGGTGATATAGATTACCCATAAAATAAAAATCTATATCTTTCTTTTTCTTCCCATTAAAAATATTCACACAGTATGTTCCAACATGAGCTAAACTCTCTTCAGCAAATAAATTTAATTGGTTTATATATTTGAATAAATATTTCAAACGTGAATAATATTCTTTCCTAAGTTCTATTGCATCTGGATCCTCATATACCCCCGTATCAGTTAGCAAACCTATAATCCCAGTACTATTAATGATCGAAAAAGACTGAAGGGTAAATAGTTTATAAAGGTTAATGGAATTTTTACCTATAGAACCATAATTCGTTTTAGACTTTGCAAAAGAGATTAACCCTAAGTGTTGATTTAATTCCTTAAGATAGATCCCCTTAGTTTCTTTCTTCTCAAATAATACATTTTTTAATTGTTTAATTTCTTTAGTAGATACTTTCCTTAAATTAACTAACGGAAAAAAATCTGAAATAATAGCCTTTTCTGACCATTTAGGCTTCAGCCAGGGGGGATTCCCTACAATAAAATCAAAACCGTCTTTTTGAAAGAAAACTTCTGGGAATTCTAATTCCCAGTGAAAGAACTTCACTTCTCTAGCTAAATCGTGGACAACTTTTAGGCGTGGTACGCTATTAATTAAATCGTTAATATTTGACCCGAATCCTTCAGCTGAATCAAGTATTACAGAAACATCTAACAAAAACTCATCTCTTGTAGGAAGTAAATTTGTCTTATCCATCGGCCAATACCACAAAGCTGTCCAGTAATCCATAACCAATTTCAAAGCACTGTACGATGACGTAGGGGACTCTTTAATTAGTGAAAGCTGTTCATCCTTATAATCTACTCTAAGATTATTATTACTCTGATTAAATTCTTCTTGCTTCCAAACTTTCAAATTTCCTTTTGTTATTTCATGCATTTTCTTACGTTTTTCATAATGACGCTTCCATAACTTTTTAATTCTAACTGTTAATTCCTCTAGACTCCTTAATTCATCATTAGTAAATCTTTTAGTAAAGTCAGCTCGCCATTTTGGTATATCTTTAACCTGACTTCCTGCAACCTCTAATGCAAATTTATCTCTCTCAAATGATGCCATCCCTTCATCTGGTAATAAGAAATAATATATAAAATCAACTTTACCTAATTTTTCTTCCTTTTTATGAGTCAATTTAATTGGTTTTTTATTTTTCCAATCATTGTTTTCTACATCCTCAACTTTATATCCCTTACTCATAACCCCTATTAAGCTATTTCCGACTCCTAAACGACTTGAAAACCAAGGTGTTTTAGAACCCTCATATATTGTATTTAGCCACAGAGATACTTTTGCTAATTCTACAGCAGTTGGGTTCAAATCAACGCCATAAATGTTATTTGTAGCTATATAGGTTTTTACTCGTTGCTTTTCACCAGCGAAATTATCTGGATTAATAGTTTCACCTAATTCTTTTTGTTTCCTTTCCAAATAAGCAACCGCCATTTGATTTATGGTTTCATTTAAGAATGCTCCACTTCCCATCGCCGGCTCACAAATAGTAAGCTCTAAAATTTCATCAGCTGTCTTATCTTTCAAAAGTTCCTTCAGGCTGTACTTAACTAAAGATTTAGTAAGTACTTCTGGCGTGTAATAACTTGCAGATTTTTCTCTGTCTCTTCCTGCTAGTCGAAAGATAAAACTTCCTCTTTGGTATTTTTTACGTCTTTTAGTACCATCCTCATCTTGAATGTGAACAAATTCTTCTTCTTTGTATTCCTCAATATTTGATTCGGGTACAAAATAGGACTGTCCAGTTTCATCTGTACTACTTACAGTTGCTGGTTTTACTTCGAATAACTTCTCTTGAGCAAAGAAACCTGAATATGATAGTAAACCTTCATATACAGCTCCTAATTGGTTAATTCCTAATTGAGCATAACTAATTCTTCCTCGTTGTTTACTTCCCTCTTTGGTTAGAGAAAGCAATTGTATAACTTCCTGTAATACGAAATTACGAATTTTCACTGAGGATAATAGCGGGGTTCCTTTGGAATCAAATAACGGACTCTGTAATCCATCAATTTCAAATCCAAAATCCACATAATTACCACTCTCAACATCAACTTCATATTGATCATTATCGCCAAATCCATGATTTACTATTTTAAACAGAGTGTTTAGGCTTTCATTTAAAAAATAACCTTCTCTAGAAGCCTCAGTCGTTAATGGAACTTGTTCTAATTCCCTTAAGGTTTCTAAACTATACCCCAAACGATATTCTTCGCTTCTCATTGGGACAACATTCAATTCTTCACTGCGGGACTCAGCATAAAATAAAAATAATAAACGGTATAAATAAGTTAAGCTTTCTTTTGTAAGTTTACTCGCTAACTCTTCATCACCATATACTTTTTGTTTTGAAACTTTTGAACGGTAATAAATAAATTCATTGCCAATTAGCTCCACTGCTCGACGAATACCATACTTCAGGTCTTCTGATACAGAAAAAGCATGCTTATGGGAATTTTCATCTAGTTCGTCATGAAGAATGTTTCCTTCTCCAGGTGATAATGCGTCCTTGGATAGGAGAGCTGCAGTAGCTTTAAGCGTCTCAGCTTGTTTGCGTCCGAACAATTCGTCTAAATCAAACTGTAAATACTTACCCCGACCCCATTTATTACGATCGATTAAATAAGCCTTTTGACCCGCTAATAAAACAATCCACCTTGGAGGTTCATCTAGACGAAATATATGTTGAATTGCTATATCGATCGAGTCATCAAACCAAGCGCCCTCATCCTCATCATTTTCGAAAACTAATTGTTGTTCAAATACTGATGTATCATCTGACCAGAAAACTGTTTCAAGTACCCATAGATACTCGTTTCCGTCACGCTTCTCACTTGTTATAACATGAAGCGCTTGTCCATCTTCAGTGTACTTAATGACCTGATTAGTCTCATATCCTAATGCTCCAAGAAAATTATTATGGAATTTATGAGTTATTTCCACACGGTCTTCAGGCTTTTTCTCATTAAACGCATCAGTCTTTGCTTTGAAATATTTATTGGCGATACCAGATAGTTTTTCATACGGCGAACGGTCATAACTTTCTTTCCACTTTTTATATAATCCTTTTAAATCGCCTTCTAATAAAGAATCTAAATAATGATGACTATAAAATTCATTAATATTTGAAATCCCAGTTAAATCAATTGCCATTATTTCACTCCTTATTTACCTACCAATACAGCTGCTATTCGTAAGAATGGCCTTTCGTCTGTTGCCATGGTATTATTTATCCACTCTCTACGACTTTTGTACAGCTCTTCAACTGTTTTCTTCTCATGCTCTAGTTTTGCGGAAATGCGCTTGGGAATGGCACCTCGAGCGGACCTCTCTTTTTCTTCATTTTCTATTATATTCATTTTTTTTTCTCTCCACTTTTTAAGCTTTCTTAAATCGTCTGTAATATCTTGCATAAGTGAATTTTTACGCTGATCCCGTAAGTCATTAAGGAATTCTTTAGCGGTATTAATAGCATTTATTTTTTCATCATGAAGTAAGGAAATGTCATATTCAAATTCACCAGGATTATATAATTCCGAACTGGTATCAAGCTTCTCCTCGAGTTCATTAAATGTATACACTTTATTATTTTCTTGAGACACTTCATTAACTTCAACCCCAAACCATTGAGAAATAACAGGTTGTGCTCGTTTATTAAACATAACTCCTTGCATGAAGTAAATAACCTGATTACCTTCCAATTTCGGCAACTGTATTATTGGAGCTTCATTTTTATCGTATTTCATAATAACTCTTTCAATTAGATAGGTGAACAAGGGATGTTGTTCCCATAGAAGTTGTTTATCAGGCCATTTCCCTTGATGTTTCCGAGCTTCAGAGATTGACTTTTGAATACTATCTCTGTTTGTGGTTAAATGGAACTCTTTATTTTTTGGAATAGCTTCATTCGGCAAATGCGTGAGTACATTTTTAATGTCATCTGGAGCAAACCACACTATTGAATCATTATCCTCATGGAATTCGATTTGGTCTCTTTGATTTATTCCTTCATCCAGAATTACTTGTAAGCTTTGCTTCATAAATGTATAATCATCCATCCATTGATAGGGTGTACTCTTTTTATATTCTTCACTTTTAGGAGTTTCTGCGTTGTTTAACATTTGATCCATTTCACTTAACATCTTATCCATATCCAGACCATTTAAAGTAGGTAAAATTTCATTAGGAGACTTATCTTCTGCAAGTTCTTTTTCGATATACTCTTCCTCTTTTTCAGGATCAAATAAATTCATGATTGTCGCAGAGTCCCCAAGATTTTTGTGAGCCTCATCTTCTTTTTCAATTAACTTGTCTAAGATTCTAAAATCCCCTTTAATTTCTTCATCATCAGACTTTGTTAATAGATAATAAATATGAGGGGTTTCTTGTTGACCATATCGATCAATACGACCGTTACGTTGTTCAAGAGTTATAAGTGACCAAGGAATATCAAAATGTACTAGATGGTTACAGTAGTAGTGTAAGTTAACACCCTCAGATGCAACATCCGTAGCTAACAATAATCGAACAGGAGCATTTTCCTTACCAAAATTATCTACAACTTCTTGTTGTTCCACATCTGATAATCCTGCGTGAAACACACGAACCACATTCTCATCAACATTAAACTCTTTTCTTATTTTCTGTGATAGAAATTCTAACGTTTGAATACGTTCAGAAAAAAGTATGATTCTAGGAGAGTTTTTCTTGCCATCCCAATTCAATTGTTTTAACAGTGATTTAAATTTATCCAATTTACTAAAGGTTTCATCTGTAACTTTGAGAACTAAATCCTCAGTATGTTGAAGCTTATTTAAATCCTCACCTAGTACTTCTTCCGTTTGCGGGTCTTCTTCCATTCTTTTTTGTAGTTTATTTATACGTTGCTGTACTGTATGTAAACAGGCTGCGGGGCTAGATAAAAATGCCTTGAATAATGTATTTTTAAATAATGTATCCTTTGTTCCTCTAATTCCTGATAGGCCAGAGATTGATAGTTGTTTTGACCTTTTCCCATCCAAAGTATTAAATCTTAGACTATGGACATATTTTAATAAACGCTCTTCTTCAACAGTAGTTTTCATAGATTCAACATGAAGTTGCCGGTCACTGAATTGATCCCCAACTTCATGCTCGATGTCCTTCTTAAAACGACGAGTAAACAATCCTTCTATCTCTTCATGTGTATAATTCTCTTCATCTGCAATTGCCGTTGGTTCTATCATATTAATTAACTGCGCAAATGACTGTGCTTTTCCATTGTGAGGTGTTGCACTTGTTAAGATTAATGAATCACAAGTTCTAGCCAATAAACTAGCTAAACGATTTCTTTGTGTATTAGCATTTGCAACATTATGACACTCGTCAATAACAATTGCATCCCAGTGGGACTGTTCTAGAAACGTTCGATATTGACTATCATTCTTAAGTGTATCAACTGAAATTATTGCTTTACTATAAAAGTTAAAAGGGTTTTTATTACTTGGAATTTTCGAACGTACCTTTTGAATTCCTACAGAATCCAACCTTACTAATGGTATTGTAAAACGGGCCCACAATTCTTGTTGAAATTGACTAAGCATAGATTTCATTGTTACAACAAGGATGCGATCTCCACGCCCCCGTTTAATTAATTCTGATAATAGTACCCCTACTTCAATTGTTTTACCAAGTCCTACAGCATCTGCTATTAATACTCGTGGGCGAAGGTTCTCTAATGCCATGGAAGCTGGTTTTAACTGGAACTCTGAAAGGTCAAATGCTCCTCTATAACCTGTATATAGTTGGTTATCAATCGGGGGAGTTTTTCTAAGAAGAGCTTCTATATATAATCTACTTTCTCTATACTTTTCTGAATCATCAAACACAAAATTAGTATCTTCTGGTTTTATTTCGGTTATTTCATCTAATGTGTCTAGAAAAATCGCTTCATGGTTTCTTACAAGTTCAGAGACACCTGTTACCTTGTAACTATGCCCCCCCTGTATAGGATTTACTTTTTTTACAATCCATTCTTCTCCTCGGACTTCAACTCTTGCTCCTGGAGCAATCATTCTTTTAGAATTTGTCTTCATTTCCATCTACTCACCTTCATTGAATATCAATTGTTAAATCTTCTTTTCCTATTAATTCAAGACATTCATTCACAATTTCTGCATCATCATCAAAACCTAATGGAGAGTAAAGATCATCTTCTTCATCATTAATATCTACAAAGTAATTAATAGTAGCATTAATATACCTTTGTTCGTCATGTGAAACCTTTTTATATTCATTTATTAAAATTAAACAAACTTCTCGAATTTTCTCAGCCAGGTGAAGATTAATAAATTCATTTTGTTTTGTTGCCTCTTGAATTTTTTCAAAATGATTTTCAATTGTTTGCCTAAGAATTGATGGATTAGTATATACCTCTCCATGTTCTTTTAAAGCCATTTGAAACTGCCTTGAAGGTTCTTTTCCAAATAATGATTCTTTCACCATTCTAATCCCTCCTAATACAGGTTAATAGAATTAAAAAGCTCTATGCTAAAGAAAGGTCTTTGTATATGTAAATTATTCTATAGCTTTAGTTCCAAAACTCTAGTTACTACTTCTAACCTTCTTTTTCCGCACTGTTGGATAATAATAGTGGTGTATTCTCCATTTTTTATAAACTTAGATTTGTTATTTTTATAGAGATTTTGTATCATGTCTATCATTTGAGATTCTTCTAATCCGTTATTCCAATACTGGTCAATCACATGATTGATGGATAAAGCTAAGTCTCTTTGTGTCCTTTGAAAGAGCTTGATACCCACCTAGTCCACCTCACTCATCTTACTTTTTTTATACTTATCTCTTATTTTATATGTAGTTCAATAGTTTCACAATGACTAGCAGAAAAATATATACAAAAATTCCTAGGCATCACAATCTATATATGAGCAAGGGGGCATGGCCGTTTCATACTCCACCCCTTATATATAAACGTTATTATCCATAACGATTCCTTTTTGTGCCCGGCATGGGCATAAACTCTAGGGGGCAAGTCCCGAACGGCGAAGATCGCTCTAGCCGTTAGCCAAAGGCAAGGGTGTCCAGAGCGACTTGGAATCTTAAGGAAGCCGGAGGCAGACCTCTGCCTCAAGAAAAACAAACCCTTATAAAAGGCTCTCTATCTGGGATGAGCTTGCGAAACAAAGCGAAGTCCCACCGACCAAAGGGATAGGCAGTAAATGAGACGGGGATATGGAAGGGAAGATTATGTCCTAGCCCGGGGATGTCTGTGGGATAAGCGAAGTACCCTTCGCAACATCTTCAGAGATGATGAGCTGAATCGGCAGAAGTGAGCCGAGATCGTAGTACCCTCTTTACTTGAGGGAGAAGGAAAGGACCGAATCTTTGAAAGAGAGCGACCCTCCGGGACGCATTTTCCTGTAATGACACAGACACTCCCAAAGGAGCTTATTCAAAGAAGAAGTAGTGAAGTTCATGGGGAGTTTTGAAAGAGTGGAACAGGTGTAGAAGAGAATAGTAGAACTCAAGAGGCTGTACAAGTGAATAATCTTAGAAACCTGGTGAAGCGCGAGTTTCTAAATTTGACCTGATGATATTGGGGTAATGTTGTCAAATTTTACACCAACTTTTGCAACAGTTGATCTATGGTGTATAAGAACCCTTATTAGAATTTATACCCATATAAAATTCAAGGTGACGCAACAAACTCGCGCCACCATTAAGTATTAGAGCATAACTAAATCTTATAAATATATTCATTTCCAGGAATCTGGTATTAGTGCTTGTCCCCGCCATCTTTCAACCACTGCATTTTGAAATTTATCATTAGCTAAATCTGCATGATCTGTTATTATCACCTGGAAACCAGGATAAAGACTCTTTACTACATTTATAATTAAATCGAACATCTTGTTCACAGCCTCTTTGTCTTCATCCTTAAGGTTTTCCATTGATCCTTGGAGTTGAGCATCTTCATCTCGGGGATAATAAACTTGAGTTGGTTGATCAACAAACAAAAATCTTGGTACCGGTCTATTATGTTCGGTTAAGTAAGAATGCAATGCTAAGTGTGCGATAAGGTGATAGCCTACCCAATTCTCACCGCTACCCATGCGGTGTAAAGGAATAGGTCTATCTTCTCTATCCACTACAATAGTTAATTCATTATAGTCTAACCTTACAGGGTCTCCACTATGTTCTAAATCTAATTCTTCCGCCCATTTTGTCATTTTATATCCAATACGGTTCAAGATAGAGTTTAGTCTATCATCCTTTTCATCAGTATCTAACTCTTTTTCAAGCTCATTTACTTTTTCTTTTAATGCTTCAACTTTATCCACCAGAAATGTATTATCTTCAATACTTAGACTTTCTAACCAAAGACTAATCCGCCCAATTACTCTTTCTCTTCGTTGATATAAATCTTTTTGTTCTTTAACATACTCCCGCTCTTTATAGATTCCATCAATCAAATGGTTAACTTGGTTAATTTCCTCCTGAATATTTTCTTTTTTTTCTTCAAGGTTTTCAATATACTCCTGCAACCTAGGCCGTTCCTTTATAGTATTCTCCAAGCCCGACTTTACATCTTTTAAAGAATTATTTATCTCAGTTATAGTAGGTATAGGTGTATGTAATGTATTGGAGCATAATGGACATTTAGAATGATCATATTCGGTTTGAGAATATAAATTTATTGATTCTAATCTTAATTCCTGTTGATGGGCTTCTGCAGCATAACCATTTACATCGTTAATAAAACTTTTAGCTGCATTTAATTGGTCTGCATTTTCATTATAATCATTCTGTAATTTCTTTAATGTGACTTGGTGCTCAGTTAGTTTATCTAAACCTGGCATACTTATATTTGTAGGTTCTACTTTGTCCAACCCTCTCAACAAATCTACTATTAAATTTAGATCAGATGGATATTCTTCCATCTCTACTAACCCTACTTGTTCAGCCTCAGACAAAAGCGTGGTTCCTTTAGTAGCTACATCGCCTCTAATATTTTCAACCTCTTTCAACCTTCTCTTGGCCTTTTTCAACTCTCTTTTGAACCGAGATAATTCATGTTCTATTTTTAATCGATCTTCATGTATTGCACCTAAAAAGTATGGTAGAGTGTCTTTTATTGATTGTTTAATAAAACCATCTGTAGAACGATGAAACAATATACGTTTACTTGCTATTTCATCCTGTTGTTGAAAACATAAAAATAAAGAATGTTTTATATTGGCTTCCAAGGCTTCTCTGGTTTGACCTTCGGGTGGTTGGTGTAAGTTTGGAGATATACCTACTTTTTGTGACAGATATTCTACTAAAGCATCAACATTGCTATTAGAGACTGGCATTTTTTCTGGTGATGTCACACTGCTAGCAGTCTCAATATACACATCTCCAGAAGTTTGATGAATGGCAGGATTTTTACGCGCTATAAATGCCATATCATACTCAAACTCTATTAAAATTCCATACCAAGAAACAGCTTCCCTTATAATCCCTTCTGGTACGCCACACGTTCTTCTACCCATACAATATTCTACGATATCGATTAGAGCAGATTTTCCAGTACCTGAACCTCCCGTTATTATATTTACTGTTCCTCTATTAAAAGGAACAATCCTTTTTTCACCTTTTTTGTTATAAAGAACAATTTGAATTAATTGCAAATCAAGGTTTCACTCCCCACATTGTATAAATTGTAGCCGTTGTTCCAGCACTAGAGAACCATTTACCAACTTTTTCTGCCTTTTTAAAAATATCTGCTATTTCATCCGAATTATAACCATCAATTCTTTTACGACGATATGGAGGAACTATTACATCTCCATATGATCCGATTTCTAGAGCGTTTTGATGTAGTAAGAACTGGATTGATTCATTCGTAATTGGAGTAAGCTGTTTAGCCCTTTCTGAAAAGCCTATTCTAACCTCCTGATTCTCTTGTAACCAAACATGCATTTTACTTCTGCTACGGGGATTGATATATGCACGAGTCCCCCTATGTAACGTGATAGGTAATATTAAATAAATAAGTGGAAACTCGAACTTATCTTCTGAGTGTTTTTGATATTCTCTAATAGATCGACGTATTATCTCCCCACAAAAAGCTGGGTTAAGTAAATGACCTACCTCAACAGGACGATCTCCCCACAATTTCATACTCTCTCCTCCAATGTTTGGCTTAAGAGATATTTTAATCTTTCATAGAATTGCATATGCCAACCCACTTTTAATTGATTAGATAGCATGTGATAACTCCCTCTTACAATATAAGGCTCATCACATTTAGGCCGAATTTGAATATTGTTCTCTTGATCAACCCAATTAAACAAACCTCTCCCTTCTTTTTTTATTGCATTTTCAGACTCTTCATCTTGTAAGTCTTCTATAATGATCTCAAATTTACGTTCCCACTCATCAACCAGCCTATTTTCATACGATTCTAGTTCACTTATCATTATTAGTTCATCTCTAACCCACTTTGACCTTTGCTGGAATGCTTTATAATAATCACTAATTGCTTTTTCAATTCTAGCGTTACCTACAGATACAAGTTTAAGTTGTTCTACAAAAATTCTTTCTCGACCATTTAACTCTTCCTCTTTTGGTGCAATTAGGTCATGAAAATCAATCGGTAAATTATCTCTTTGCAACTGCTCTTGAAGGTCATTTATGTTATCTTGAATTTCCCTAAATGTTATCGGATGCTTTGACTCACTCTTTAAATGCTTGATAACTTTATCAAACCAAATCCCCTCTAACCTTTCATATAAAGGTTTTATAACCTCAGGTCTCGTAGCCAAACGTAATTGATATAAAATTTTATCTTCCGTTTCAATAATGTCTTCACTGCAATCCAATATATATGTACTTTTTAACAACGCTTTTTTCTGATAGTCTGATAAAGCAATAAATTGCTCATATGCTTTTTTATTTGTATTGTTGGTAGAATTTTTTGCAATTTCTAACAGAATTTCTAGGGCACCCTCTATATCCCTAATATCAGAATCATACGTGAGTTTACTAACTGCTGAATCCTCTGAAGCTACTTGATTTGTAATCAGAGAGAATGTAGTAGATAACGGATTTACATGTCCATCTAAAATCGCTTCACTCCACACCCTAAAAGTTTTCCAAATATCAGCACTTGCATCAGTCAAGTTCCCCTTAGTACTATGATGTTTCATTTGAATGAGCTCTGAAGGGGTACCATCTTGATCAAACTCTATATCATCAAGTTTTTCAATGTAAATTTGCGAATCATAATCTTTAGGTTTCAATAAAAGTAATAAAGCATATCTAACCTGATATAAATACCCCAATGCTTGGGCATGAGCAGAAAATTTTGAAGTCATTTTATTCACCTCCTAAAATTAAGCACTAATATCGAGATTCATGCTTTTTTCCATTTTACAACAGTTTAAAAATTTGAACAATTTTCTCTTGCTACCACTGTCATATATAAACAAGAGGGGATAGCCGTTTCATGCCCCTCCCCTTTTATATAAACTGAGCACTTTTAGCTTTTCTCTATGAGGTCCCCTCTGTTTCTTCTACTCCTAGCTTCTCTTTTAATAAGGTCTTCATTCCAATCCTTAGCCTCTGTTATATTAATGCATGATAGTCTCTTTGTGAGTAACTTGTGATATTTTTCAGCAAAATCCCTGCCAGACTTATCATTGTCCGTACAAAAAATTATCTGATTTACCTTATGACCTTCCTTCCCCATTCGTTTTATCTCATCGACCATGGTCTGACGCTTCAGACCAGACATGGATATCAGGCGTGTATCTTTAAGCTTCTCTTTTTTAATACTCCAATAAGACAAGGCGTCAATAGGACTTTCAAAAAGGTAAATGGAATTCGGCTTACCAATATCTACAGAAAAACCAGCCGAACCATGGCTGTTTCTATCAATCCCTTTAAACACTCGTCCATCTTTCATTGGAGAAGTTCCTTGTCGATCCGCACCAACGATCTCTCCCTGCTGCTTCCATTTAAACACCACATTCCCGAGCTTGTCCTGTGCGATTAAGTCCTTTTTATCAAGCCAATTGACAATCTTAGGATGAATCTTCCTTTTATTAGTTAGATAATCTTTAGCTTTTGTCCTATCGTTCACTTCATAGTGGGAAGGATATTGATAAGATTCCTTAGGCTTTTGCTCTTGGACGTTTTGTTTTACTTTATAACCTTGTTCATTTAGATCGAGAACAGCTTCCGGGAAGCTCATCCCATAAAACATTTTGGCAAAGTTTATGACTCCAGCTCCTTTTTCATCTCTAGAGTTCCAGGCATACATTTGGTCTTTAATCACTAGGCTGTCATGGACTTGATGGCGATAATAACGTCCCTCTTTCTTCAATGGCTCCCCTTTACGCTCCAGATAGTCTATGAGATCCACATTCCGAGCAACCTCCACTTGGTCCGCGCTTACATGTTTGGCCATGCAGCACTTCCTCCTCTCTAAAATTAGATATATAAAAAGACAGGGAGAAATCTCCCTGCCTAGCGTTCAACCTCTACTTTTTCTTTTTGCTTTTCCTTCTGCTGAAAAGCCGCCTTATTCCCCTTTCCATTCTGCATTTCCGAAGTGGTGCTTTCTTTTTCTTTCTCTTCATGGAACTCTCGGTCCAGCTTACTTTCGATTTGAGATAGTCGCTGCTCTCCACGATCGGTCAATGGTAGTTCTTTTAATTCTTGAAGAGATTCTTTCTTAAGCTGATATACCTCTTCTTTACTGTGAGTCTCCTGAAAGGCACGCATCTGATTTAAACGTTCTTGCCGGTCATTGTTTTCTTCTTTATCCAATTCTTTTCCGACGGTTGGTTCAATAAAGTTCATGAGCTCTTTTTTATAAGCACCTTTGAAGTCTTGATGAGAATATTCCTCTTCGGCCTTGTCATCCTTAACAAACGGCCCGCTATCCTTCTCAGCCTTACTCACTTGGCTTCGGTACATGTCCCGAAGCTTTTCTGAAGGTAGTATCGCTCTTTCTTGTTTCTCCTCTTCCATTTCATGTTTTTGTTCTTTAACACTCATTCCTTTCTCCCCTTCCTTTTCTTGGTCCAATGATTCTTCAATGGTCGTTATGAATTCTTTAGCTGTAGACTGAACTTCTTGTAATAGGCTTTCATGGTCTTTAAATTCATGGTCCTTCGTCCAGTGATGCAGATACTCTAACGAGTAGTCACTGGTATCAATATTGAAATATGAAGCAACGGTGTAAGCTGTCATTTCCGCCTGAAATTCTTTCTCCGGTTTGGTGTAGTCATTCATGTTGTCTTTTGTATGAAGCTTGGCATGAGTCAGTTCATGTAACAGAGTCTTTGTATCTTGTCGCTCAGAGTTACGAGGATTAAGAGCGACTTCATCTCTTCCTGTGTAACTGACGCCTTTAGCTGCTCCTAACTCTTCATAAGGCTCTACAATTTGAATGTTATTGTTATCTGCTATAGCCTCCATCCCTTGTCGTAGCTGACTGTAGTTTTCTATCTCCCCATCGATCCATTTGTTAGGAAAGATTTGAGGTAGATCTTTTTGAGTGGCTGTTGTCTGGGAAACATCGAACACACTTCCAGTAGAATAAACAAGACGGCCATCTCGTTTATCGAGTTGACCGTCTTTGACTTGTTGCTTTTCTTTTTTCGTTGCATATTTCAAAGGTTTCCATTCGCCTTCTTCACCTTGAAACTGCTTGCCTAACCGATTGGGCACAAGAACCTTTAGACTTTTCTCCCCTTTGTTTACAGAGAACCCTTTATCTTTCCAGAAGGCGTAAGATCCTACAGCTTCGGCTCCTGGAAACTGTGAATCAATCAGTGCCGTATTACGCGGAGAATACCGGTGGAACTTCCCCATAAAGTCTAGATACTCTTTCATTTGTTCGGGAGAATGAAAGTGGTTTGAAATACTTTTTTCCATCCCCTCTGTCAGTCGATTAATCTCCTCTTTGACCTTTTCCGGTGATTTCTGTTTATAGGATTGTTTAGTCTTCGCCATGATCCCCAGCTCCCTTACTGATGTTCATGAGTTCTTCCATTTCTTCCTCATCATAATTGGGTTCTGTATTTAATATCAGTTCCTTTGTTTTCTTATGAAAAGGAATGAGTAGGTTCTCCTGATTCAATAAATGCTGCTCAAGATCATCCATTTCCCCATCATTCAACGTGAATGTGTATTCCTCACTTCCCACGTCCATTACGAGCTCATTATTTTCATTTAAACGCTTAAACACACCTACTTCATAATTGCTATTAAACGAAAGCATTCCTTCCACTCCTTTGTTGGATAATTCCTCATTCATACCATTAGCTGGATGCTGGTTGAGTCTCACCGGCACTTAGTCTCTTCTGACGCTGATGACTGATCCTTTCTTCAACCGCTTGTTTCGCATCCTTCATCGCTTGGCTTTCAAAAATTGGTGTCGTCACACAGCTTTCTAAGTTTTGGTCCATCGCAAAACCATTCATTAATTCAAGGAGTACCTGCGTATTTTTATCGCTTCGATTAACTGCTAACCGCAACCGTTTCATTTCTTCAGAAAACATGTCTTGAAAACGTTGAGCCATCAAACTCAGGAGATATTCTTGAGAGTGGTCCTTCGATTTTTGCGTTTCCCACTCTTCAATCATTCGATCTAAGGCTTCACCAGGATAACGAATATGATGCTGGTCCTGATACTCTTTAATTAACGCAATTGTCTCTTCATGCAACGTGACATTTTGACGTTTTCTCATTCATGTACCCCTACCTTTCTCTTTCAATTTCTCGTTCTAACTTTTGATGATCCAAGTCATTGATAAACTGGTCATACGTTTGTCCCAATGAACGTTGAATGCTTCTCAAGGAACGTTGCAAATAAATACCTGAAGGCATGGACTTATAATGGGCATTTGTATTGGGTGTTTGTCTAGGATACTGCTGGTGATCGTAACGTTTCATTTCTTGTAAGAAAGCATTGCCCATTCGTTTATAGAGGTCATCCAACTTGTTTTGTTTGTAATGCTGATATCGCTTCTTATCCTTAGGTCCATGCCCATAGGCTTGTTTTAATTCGTTGACTTCTTGATCCAATTTTTCATGTAGCTGGTTCATATCTTTGGCGTGATACTTATCTAAATACCTTGTCGTTAGTTCATCAATCTTGGGTCGAATAGGATTCAGCGTTTGATAGCCATAGTGCCACTGTCGCTTATCCTCTGGCAAGTGATTATACACGTCGTGGAACAGAGGTTTTATTTCTCTATTGCTCCATTTCATGCTGCTATTCTCTTTCTTCGCATTCACCATATGCTCACGGATCAAAGCGTTAATTTGGTTCCGTTCTTGCGTTCGATCTAACAATCCATTCACGACTTCACTTTTCATTGCGTCTAACGTTTTCGGTTTTCGCTTTCCACGCTCACGAGTCGGGTTGGGTTCGACGGTGGCCACATGGATATGAATGTTATCGGTGTTATAGTGAATTGCCGCCGACCAAACAGCACTCTCTTGTAATCCTTCTTTTTTCATCATCGACTGCATGGATTTTCGTGTCACTTGCTTCAAAGCATCTTCATCTAAGGTGTGTGTCTTTGAATCATAAACGCCACGTTTCTGAAGCCAATCATTATCAAACGTAATGACGTCCTGCCACATGATACTGTTCTTCTTTTGAGCTTGTTCAAACAAAGATTTAATGCCCTGCTTTCCTTCCACCGACAAATGGTCCGATTGCTGAGTAAACAAAGCAGATGTTTTATCTGGATCGTCCATATAGTGATTATATAAACTAAACATGGACGGATGAGCTTCCCCTTTTCCTTTAGCTTCTTCACGGTCCACGTATTGCACATAATCTTGAAATCCTTTCTTATTCGCTGTTACGAATTTTGTTTTTAAAACCACTCCAGGCGTTATAGTTTTACTCATGCTTTTTCACCCGGTTCTTCAATCTGCAAAAGATCATTCATTTCTCGAATGGCTATATAACAATGAGCCATCGTTTGGATGTTTCGATCGACTAATTGCTGTAGTCTTTGTTCACGGTTGTTCTCTTCTCTAAAGACAGCTAATTGATGCAACTGAGCATGTAAAAACTCTTGCCGGCTTAAACCTTTTTCTTCCGCAATTTCGTCAATTCGTTGGACGGTTTTTGGATCCATATAACGAATTCTTACTTCCATTACAATCACTCCTTTTAATAAAGACACTAATACTAGTAAATAATGAGAAGAGCATAAGGGGTTTTTGTTCCCACTTGGCGTGTGAATCCCGGCAGAGCCGGGCAAAACGAGGGAACAAGAAAATCTCCAGATGTGCGGTCGCTGTGCGGCTAAAACAGGAACATCCATTCGTGTTTTCACCTTGGTGTGTGGTCCCTGCACAGGAGATGTGTGGACCCTGTGTTGACCTCTACCACAACCTACGCCCCTTTTTAGTTCGAAATCATCTCTCGTTTTTCTTCTAACATCCCAATCTTTTCAACGATGGTTTGGATGGTTAGTTCATGTTCAGCTGCCTCTTGATTGATCTGATCTTTTTCATTTTCTAGGTGATTAATTCTAGCCTCTGTATTCTTTTTCTCTTCCTCCGTTTCGTAAAGAAGCTCTGATTCTAATTCAACGATTTTTTGATCAACTTCTTTGATTCGTTCATCGATGGTTTGAATACTTGCCTTCTTCTCTTTTATTGTTTCTTTAACCTCTTCGATCTCTTCAGATACAGCAGCAACTTCATATTCTTGCTCCGTTAAAATGTTTAATTGTTTGTCCATTTCCACTTTACGTTGATCTGTATAAATACGTGCCAGCTCTTTCTTTTCCTCACCCCCTTTCAGGGAATTTTGATCATTCTTTTCAGGAAATAGCATGGCGTTTTCTTCCTTAATAACATCGAGTGCCATGACATCAAAGGAAGGACTTACCTGGTGGATACTAATGACATATCTGCTTTCATCGTTGTACTCTACGTGCGTTGGAAGATCGCGTTTTGGATGCTCTTTTTCCTGAGCAGTAAAGCTCAAGGATTCATCTAATAAAGCTGTTGATTTATTGATGTTTATGGTGACAACCATCAGCTTTTTCGTTGGATTATAAACCCAGTCCTTAATCGTAAGTTCACCTGATCCTTGTAAGTTCAGAGGTTCATTGACAGGCGTTTGTTGAATTTTACTCTGATTTTCATCACCAAATATAAAACCAGAAAACAAGAAAAAAAGAAGCGCCATAGCCATGACGCTTAGTCCAATAAGATATTTTTTTGAGGTTCCTTCCGTGATGTGTTTCGTTTGTTTCTTCATGAATAGCCCTCCTCTTCGACGTCTTGAAAATCTGTTATTATCCAGTGCTCTTCTTCTCTATGAGCATTTATTCTGAGGAACACAGGAGACACCTGTTTTTGATTGCTCTGTAAAGAATAGAGCGTGTGTTTAAACTTAACTAATACGCTAGCTTGATTGTTTGTGAGATGACCTGTTTTGATGAATATTTCTACTTCATCCACCTCCGTTTTCCTGTCTCCTTTATAGGTCTCTGTAGGAAAGAAGGTTGAAGCTAAATCGTTGCTCATCACCTTGTGAGCTTCTTTTTTCCTTTCTTGATAGGTCTCTTTATCCTGTTTAAAAGCAACCTCTATAAAAGTAGAAACCTGCTTCACTAAAGCGTCATATCTCGCTTGAATGTCAGCAGGTTCCTGTTGTTGTAACGTCTCTTTTAATTCAGTTTTTTCTTCCATAGTCTTTTCGTTTTTCACTTTTAATTGATGCAAGCTTTCCTGTAGATCATCACTCGATGCTGTGCGTGCAGCATATATATTAACCAATGTGAGAACGATTAACAGAACGACAAACAGGCCAAAAAGAACACGTCTATTCATCAACTTCCCCCTTTCTTAAAGTCCAAGATATGGGGCAGGATTTACATCAGAACGATACTGTTTTTTGGTCCTAACTTCGAAATGTAGATGGGGACCTGTAGAGTTTCCTGTCGAACCACACTTGCCTACTTTTGTTCCTTTTTGAATCATCTCCCCGTTTTGTACACTTATCGTGTACAAATGAGCATAGTGACTATAAAGTCCCTCTTCATGTTTCACAAGTACGTTATTTCCATAACCAGAGTTTTTTCTTACCACATCAACCACTTGACCGTTATCTACGCTTTGAATAGGCGTTACGGCGTTCGTACAAGCAAAATCAATACCTCTATGCATGTCCGGTGTTCCATCAAAAGGATCTGAGCGCATGCCGTAATCAGATGTTTGTGTGAGTGCTCCTTCAACGGGCATAACCCAATCTCCCGTTGGTTGTAAATCTGCTTCAATAACTCCTCCTTTAAGGTAACTTAAAACGGCCTCAACATAACCTATATCCCCATAACAAGCTCCTGTTTCTGCCGACTCAGGTCTAATGCAGGAATACATGCCTGTATGCTTCAATTCCTGGTACTTCATTATTGAAAATTCGATCGCTAACTCTTTGCTGTATTCTCCATTATTGTGTTCGTTTGCGTAATCAATGAACCCTCCACCGAAGTTATAAGCTTGGAGTGTTAGCTTAATATCTCCCCCTGCTTTCTCCAGCATTTCAGAGAAGTATCGGATTCCGACATTAATACTTCTTTCAGGGTCCTCTATCGTGTTTGGAGGTAGACCGAGAGACTCACTTGCTTGCATCACATCACCCAAACGTCCACCAGATTCCTGCATCGTTTTGGCCAAGAGAAGCTCCACATACTTGGACACCCCATACTTTTCGGCATATTCTTCAAACAGAGGGCGGTACTCTTCTAATGCAGCTGAAACTTGCGCAGTTCCATTTACCACATCAACGGACCTCACATCCTCACTGGAGGAAGACTTTTGATAACCGATCAGCCCTGTAATGACAGAAGCATATAAGAGCATTTGTAGAAGGAAAAGAGCTACCAGAACACCAATTAACCATAGCCATACTTTCCGAGGGACTAACCCCAGGAGAAGGGACCAAGGCATCCTTATGCACCTCCTCCAAACAAGGCTAATTCTTCGTCCGATACCTCCACCTTGAAACGAATGTTTTCAACCGCACGGATGCTTAACATCGTCTCCCCTGTTTGTAGGTAAGGGATATCTTTTAATTCACTTTGGCTTAATTGCCCCATGAATATTTGCTGCATCATCTCTAAGTTGTTACTATCTTGCTGCATAATAATTTTGTATTGGGTCAGTTCAAAAAGCTTCTTGATTTCCTCTACCATACTCTGATCCGAACCCTCAGGAACAAAATCACGAATGGTGTGACTGGCATAGAGAAGAGCACCAAAATACTTTCTAGCCTCACGGCTAAACTTTGTAAGAAAATCAAGAGCACTTTCACTTTTTTTCTTTGTATTAATGATGTGATGGGCTTCATCCATCAAGATGAGATATCGTACAGCGTCTTCAAAAGCTAATTCTCCTCGATTATAAGAATCAAACTGAGGTGAACCGTTCGTTAGCATGGAGTCCCACAGGAGGTTGAGTACATTAAACAATTGCGCTTGGAAAACCTCTGCCCTCATTTGCGATAGGCCCCTAAGGGTAAACGTAACGACCTGTTGCTCATCAAAGTGTTCGATGGTTGATACTCCATTGAAGAGATGCGCGTAAGTCTCTACAAGGTTACGAATGTTTAATTCGATGCTTTCCAGGCGTCGTTTCCTTTCCTGACTCAACTTCTCCTTTTGCTTCCCTTCCTTGATATTTTCATAGAGTTGTTCTTCGATAAAGGCAAGAAAATCGGTGAAGATAGGGTACTCATGGACAGAAAATTCGGTTATATTTGAATTTGAATCATCGTTCCATAAGCCAAGCTTTTCATAGAGCTTTCTTAATAGATTTTCATATTCTTTTAGTTCACTATCATTCGCTTCAGGTGCTAAGAATTTATAGAATGTCGTCAATTTGGATAAATGCTGAGTAAAGGACGTATATTCGTCCTCTGCCGTTCGATACACCTGCAAAGGGTTGATGACCCCATCTGAACCATCGAGAGCAATCTGCTTCCCACCTAAAGCTTCCGTTAACTCCACAAATTCTCCTGTGACATCAAACGTCCGGACCTTATATCCTTTAATCGCATTATCCAGCATAATTTTCTTAAGTGTCGTAGACTTTCCTGCCCCCATCGCTCCGACCATGACTCCGTTATAACTCTTACGCTGCTGATCTCTATGAAAAAGATCAAAGACGACGTTTCCTCCGGTGAGTGTCGTGCCATAGAATGTACCGTAAGGATCGTTTAAGCTAGTAAAATGAAAAGGAAAGCCACCTGCTAACCCTAGTGCGGGTATCGGATGACCTTCCCTCTTGTTTCGATAAGTGGATTGTTCTGTATAATTCGTGAGTATTGATTTCCACTCAAATTCCTGTTCGTTTAAGAAGATGGACCCTCGAAAGTTCTCGTCCTGTAAAGTCGATAAGACAACTTTCACTTTGTCTTCCAGCTCTTCTCTTGTTGGTGCACTTACATAATGCCTAAGATGAACACGCTTTATGATTTCTCCTTCTTCAGAGACCTGATTATATAGCTGCCGCAAATCATCGTAGTTATTTTGCGCTTCAATAATGCCTGCATTATCTTTTTCATTAATCATTCTGGAACTCTGTTCAGCCATCCCTTTGTTTAATCCATCTCGAACTTTGTAACGATCGTCAGAGACAATATCCATTGTAGTAATGACATTCTCCATATTGAAAATAGGTTCTAACCAAAAGTCTGAAACATTTTTAGGGAAGGAATAGACATGGACACAAACTTCATAACCGTCTCCTTTTCGAGTAAAGGTTTCGTGAAATTTAATTCCTCCTTGCGGTTGGATATGGGCCAGTAAAAAAGGGTTATATCCTTTTTCTTGTGTTTCTTCGGCATCACTTTTCTTTTTTAGAAATGAGAACATTCCTTAACCCCTCTTCTCTAATTTAGAATTTTGATTATATAGCTTATAGAGCAAATCAAGCTTCTTTTCATCAGTTAACTCAAGGACCGGAGCGACTCGACCAAGATAGCGCCGACAATTGTTTCTATACTCAGCAAGCTGTTTAAGGCTAGTCGCGTAAATGTATAAATAAAATTCTCTGTTTGTCCGGTAGGTCTCTAAAAAGTGCAGTTCCTCCCTTTTTCTAATTAAAAAACGTTCATAAAGAGGCGCCTTGTTCTGTGTAATCCTGTAATTAATCGCATCTAGTTGTTTTTTCATATTAACCGGAAAATTCATAGATACGATCTTGATATCCGGCGCATATGATTGAAAGAACTTAGCCATCTTCATGATGTCGTACTCGGTTTCCTGGGTAGATGGAGAATAAATATCTTTACTCTGAAGTTGCATCACGTCCATATAGCCCGTGTCTCCTTTTAATTGAAAGGATCCTTCTTCGGTCATGTCCTGAATGGGAAGAATCTCAGCTATGGATGGAATTGCCACCTCTCTCTTTTTCTTTTTAGCGTTCGACCTTTGCTGCTTCTTGTTTTTCTCAGTAGTTTTTCGTTCATCAAAAAGAGCCATTTTTTCGGAACTGTCTTCTTTAAAGAAAGGTTGGTCTTTCTTATTCTTCTTCATTTAAAGTCCTCCCTCATTTTTCTTTCCTGCTACTTCATGAATCAGGTCAAAAAATACGCCTACCGTCTCATGCTCCCATCCAGACAACCAACGAATCTTCCGTGCTTCTATTTTTGTTAAGTCTCGCCCAAGCTGTTCTTCAAGAAGTGCCTTAAACTTTTGAAACGCATATTCTTCATCATTTAACTCTTCAAATTTGATCACCATCCCTACCATCCTCCCTTTCTTTTTTATCAATGGCACAATAAGCAATTCGGTCCCTTGTGACAGCTAAGAATAAGGCTTTGACCATACGAAGTTTAGGGTTCGTTTTGGGTCGGATCAACCAAGCAACCATCAATATGATCCAAAAAATCGCATAGTACCAAACGAATGAAGAATGAACGACATATCGGAATGTAAAGCCTATGCCGCCTAAGATGAGTACCACAAGTAAGTCTGTAAGATAAAATAGACGGTTGATCTTCAACTCACTTCCAATTTCGGATGGTATCTTGTATTGCAATAAAAACCCTCCTTCATAAAAAAACGCGAACCAAGTTAAGACTCAGGCCCGCGTTTCTTAATTTTATTTATCCAGTTCTCCGTAGTGTTTCGAGATAAGTTATACGTCCGTTTTGCACTTTGAACCTTAGGATTATTAGTAAATCGCTCACCCAACCGATCTTTCATATATCCTCCTACAGTTCGCTGCTCTGTTCTATATTGATTAGGCATAGGAATATCATCTGTAATTTTTGGAGCTTTTACGTCTGGTGTTTCTAATTCGGCACTTGCAGCTATTTGGTTTGTCTCTTCCTTAGGTTCATTATCGTTTGCATCTAAACGTGCGCTTCCTGTTTCACTACTACCTATATCTTTCTCTTGTTTTTTATCTTTCTTAGGTTGAGTATATATAGGTTGCTCATTGCTTTGGTTCGATGACTGTACGTCCAATCCTCCTGGGGAATCTTCTTTTGTAGTGTTCATAGAGGGCCCTTTCTGAGAAGAAGGATGGGACTGACCCTGAGTTTCATAGCTGGATGAACGATTTCCTGCCTCCGGACTTCTAACTTCTTTTCCTCCCAACGAACCTTTTTGCCCTTCCTGATTGAATGTCATTGGACTTGGCTCTTGTTTTTTTCTATTTCCTTGACTTCTATTTCCTTCAGTTGATGATGAATCACTTTTTCCATTTGTCTTAGATTTCCTCTCATCTTTGCGTCCATAGATACCAGCGACCGCACCAGCTGTCCCGGCACCTGTATTCATCAAGGCTGATACACCACCACTTGTAATAGCTCCTGCAGCTTTCTTCACAGGAGGTCCGAGTGTTTTAGAAGCTAGGTAACCACCCATCGCCACATGCCAGGCATTTTTCAATCCAGCATCAATTCCAAAGAGTTTTTGCACGATATTAGGACCATCAATGACAGCCAAACTTCCTGCAGTTAAAGCAATCAGATACCCAAGTCCTTCAAGATTATTATTTATAAAAGTTGTGTAATACATATACACACGTAAGCTTAAGAAAATCATGATAAGCGAAGCAAAAATGCTTCCAATATTCTTAATGATCGCTTTCAATCGCTGGCCCGTGGATATATCAGAATACGCCATAATTAGCGCCACGATATGATTAAAGCCAAGCTCAAAACAGAGCTTGGCTACTTTAATCGATATTAATATCATGGTAAAAGCCATCACGGAAAGAGTTACGATGGCAGTAAACCAATCCACATGCCACCTGTAATAATTTTCTGGAAGAAAATCAAACAGCCCGCTCTTGCCTAACTCAACAAGTCCTTCTTCACCATTTGATTCTAACCCTACCTTATTCATTACGATTTCTTTCCCTTTAGATGTGAGTTGGTCTTCATTTGCTTTTTCGAATTCCTTAGTCATCGTCTCATTTATAGAAATTTTATCAATGTTACTAGGAGCAACATGGTGCCGGTTTTCCACTTCTGGGTCTTCCCATCCATATTCATCATAGACAGAAATATCCGTAATATGGTCTTCCATTACTCGATCAGAGGTGGTAAAAGAATCTGTTTGTACTTTCGCTACGTCCATTGCATCTCCAGTAAAGTCATTCACTTTCCCCATTCCAAAAGACAACAGAGTAATCGTCATGATCGATATAAATAGGTTCATTGGAATGTCAGATCGATTCTTTTCTTTATTAAAGATTAATCGAAAGCCGATCATCCCCAATGAAATGGCCAGCATGATATAGAGAACAGGCTGGATGGTTTCGAGAAAGTTAGTCACGGGATCGCTCGAAAAGAAATCCGTTAAGGTTAAGACCTGATCAACCATTCCTTCCAGACCATCAACAATCATTTTCAAGAATAATATCGTTCCCCACCCTACGATCCTTAACCCAGATGTAAAGATATTATTCGTTGATAAGACTTCGGAAAACCTTAACAATATCTCTAACAGCTCTTCATCGGACACTCCATCACCACCTTTATTATTTTTCCATTTTTCATCCCTGCTCTACTGGTGTTTCCTGTTCTTCAATTAACTTATCTATTTGTTTGCGAATGTGACTATACACTTGTCGGTTAATTTCTTCATGATCACCTAAAAGCTTTAAGTTATAAAGAAAAGCTTCCATAGGTTCCTCATTCATTTCCTCCTCACTGTGTTCTAAATGAGGGGCAACTTGTTGATGGATTAGGGAGAATGTGCTTTTATCGAAGAACTCACCGACTTTTTCCTTCCTCCACCATTCCGTAGATTGTTCTGAATCACTGAATAGTCCATTTTGAGAATGATTTTCCATATCCTCTACCGCCTCATCTGTCTGTGCTTTATTAGAATAGCCAGTTTGAAAATCAATAACTAAGTCTGCTGGATGAACATGGCGGTGTGGGGTCGAAATCTCTTCTTCCGTAATGGATCTACCTGGACGGAATTCTGAACTAAGATACGTGTGAGCATATTTCATACTGTACTTTCCTGTATTATAAATAGGAAAGGCACGAATTTTTCGTCCTCTCTTATCACGTCGTAATAATACTCGGCGTACTACCGTATCTCCTTCCTCTAATTCCTGCAGTTCATTGGCCGTTAGAAGGTCTCTTCCTTCCGTACTTTCCGTTTTCGACTTATCCAGGGAAAAAGTAGATCCAGACCGCGTTTGAGTATTTAACGTTTTCTTTCCTAACTTAGAAGAAAAATAGGAAGCTGAATCATAGTCAGCACTCAATATATAAATTTCATTCCCGCAGTTACCTCGGATGGTCGCTTGTCCATCTTCTCCATACAAGTCTTTTAATTGAGCATAGGATTGAACAACTAAGTGGAAACGAATGTTTCTTCCCAAACATACCGTTATTTTATTTTCCATATCTGCTATTGCAGGCATATTTCCGAACTCATCTAACATAAAGACCACTTCTCGTAAGCATTTTTGTCCTTTGGCAATGGCTGCATTTTTTGATAACACATAATACAATTGGCTAACGAAAATAGACGGTATAGCATGAGTGGACGTATCATAATCCGGTGTGACCATAAACACTGCAATAGGCTTAGTGGAGTAAGTAATTTCTTTCACTTCCATAGTGTTGCTGGCGGACGTGTAAGAAAAATAAACCTTGCCCGTTTCTTCATTTACTTTGTCAACCCGAATCGTCGAGCTATCCTTTTGAACTTCCTTATCTTTTGAAGTACCAGGAGCCGAGTTTTGAGAAATAACTAATTGATCACCGACTTCTAATGAGGTTTTAAAGTTAATGGTCCATGTCCCACTCTCACCTGATTGATTGACTTCAGTGGATCCATCCGGGAATGAAATCATCACTTTGGAAAAAGGATCACCTCGCCCCTTAATACTTTGACCGAAGCCCACTCTTTTTAAATCTAAAGAGTTTTTTGCTGTCATCTTAGCTGTTTCACTCATTGTAAACTTCGTCAACCCATTCATCGCTGTCGTAAAAATGCTTGATCGAGTATTCCCTTTGGAAAAATTACTCGTTGCATATTGACCTTTCGCTACATGTGATTGAGGTAGTTCTTGGAAAAATTGATCCAATGCATTGTATTCTTGACCCTCTTCATCCATTTCATTTCTGGTCCCTAACTCTGAGAGCATGTTGGCGACCGTGTACATCGTAATTTTTTCTTCCATCCCTTCGGTTATGCTTTTCTCTGTAACCGCAAGGATCATAGCATTTACAAGTGATTTAGCTGAATCATCCCACATAGGTTCTTTAGCATTCGGATTGTGGTAAAGCATATGAGTAATGGTTTCGCAAAGCGTTTGAGCTGTAGAATAATCCCCATCCTTATAAGATTGTTTAACCAACTCTAGCAAATTGAAGCTCATACTTTGCATTGGATTCATTAAGTTTAAAACTTCAACCTCATACCCTCTTCTCTCGAGCGTCTCCCGGCTAGAAGCAAATAACTCCCCTTTTGGGTCATTGATGACTAAAGAGGGCTGATGTTCAGCACGAGAGTACGCATCTATGGTTGGAATAACATAGGTTTGGCCCTTACCACTCCTTGTCGTACCAATAATCAAATTATTGACAGGTGACGGATCAATAAAAGCTTTGTCCCCTTTTCTGGACAACACAGGTCCTCCTTGACCTTTATATGGTTGTTTTCGATCAGGAATGGCCTTGTACTGTTGTTGGATTTCTTTCCTAGTTGCAAATCTCTGGGAACCTTTTTCGTCCGTGCCTACGGGTTTAAAGTTACTTCTAAGTTTGTAAATCATGTTGGCTATACCGACTAAGCCGATTAAGGCCGCTATTCCATAGTAGAGAGGTTGTTCTTGCATATGAAAATCTGTCAAAAATGAAGCTTTAATTTCTATTGGTTTACTGAATTCTGGGAAAGTCTTTAAGGTTGACCACATGGCATATCCCAAATTCCATACGAAAGTACTAACCAGCATAATGGATATAAAAAAACAGATGCTTAGGATAATAAGCACCTGTTTTTTAGCAATGACTGATTTCAAATGAATCACCCTCTTATATATTGTTCTTTTGGCCCTCAAGCTCATCTTGTTGTTCCTTAAGCGAATCGATTTTAGATTGATTTTGATCTTCCGACTTTTTCTCTGTTTCTATTTGGCTGTTTATCTTCGTCAACTGTTCCTCAATTTCTTGATACTCATTAATCTTTTTATTCAGTTCATCATTTTTCGCTTCACTGGCCATCTTTTTTGCATCTTCCAATTGACCAAGCCTCAAATAAGCGATCCCCTTTTGTTTATACAGTTCAGGAGACATCGCCATATCTTGAATATCCACCGCCTGTTTGTATTCCCCATTATGAAAAGCTATTTTAAATTCACCCAAAGGACTTGGATAAGCTTCTTGAAAGGAAATCAATTCTTCCAGACCATGAACTTTCATGACTTGCTCAGCCAGTGAAGAAGAGTTTTTCTTGCCCACATATTGCAAAGCTTGATCATACTTTTTAAGTTCCACCAGAAAATGAAGCAATGTTTTGCGCTCCGATTCCGTTAAGGTTTCCATTCCTTGTAACTGATCAACAGCTTTTTTCTGCTGACCTGTCCAATAACCTTCATAAGCCGTTTTTACATTCTCCGTTTTTTCCAGCTCTTGTGTTGTGGCTCTTAGATCTTTGCCTTGATTGCTTAGAAGTATAAAAAGAGTGATGGATGTAACTATGGCTACCACTAATGTGGTACTGATCATACTCACAAAAAATTTGCCACGCTTACCAAGTTGCTTCCAACTCGATTTTTGTCCTTCCTTTTCTTTCAATACTCCTGTCATATCAATTTGATAAGATGTTGGTGTATTAGAAGTTAATTGTTGAAGAAAGACATCCCTTTTTGTTTCTTCATTTTTATTTTCCATGGGTAACTCTAAAAGCTTTTGACACACATGGTCATAAATATTTGATGTTCCTTCTGCTCCCATTTCATATGAGCCGTTGTACAGCTTGTCTCCTTCTTCATTAAATATCATGAAATCTAGCAGAATTGGCTTGGCATTTTTCTTCTTTAATTTAGCATCCAATTTTGCTGTTAGAACGACAATTTCCTGGAAGGAATAAGGGTGAAAGCTCGAAATTTCACCCTCCATTTTTGATGTGAATAATACCCTCATGAACCTACACTCCTTTAAAAGATCACCTGACTGTCAATGTATTCAGCGATAGCTGTAGCTCCCATTAGAACGACAAGTCCAACGGCACCACCAATGAACCACACGATAGAGCTTTGCCGACCTCTAACTCCACCCCATATAAGATGGTAGGCTCCTATACCAAAAGCAATGGCAGCCGAGATAATACCCAAAAGCTGCATGGCGGTTAAAATTGATGCCCCAGTAGATTGTAAATTACTAATGGCAGCAAGCATGGAATGATCTGCAAAGTACTTCATTAAAATCTCCCCTTATTAAATATTTTTGTTGTTGTTTTCTTCATCCATCCCTTTGTAATGGAGCAATGACTTCATAACGACATCTTGGTTTTGTTGAATGTAGTCTTGGTGCTTTTCATGAAGCCACTCATTGTAAGAAATGTCTTGGATGGTTAGCAGCGTCTGAACTAAGTCTTTTGATTGCTTAAGTTCACGAATAGTAACGCCCATTAACATTCACCCCCTTTCAAGGTTTTCGTTCATAAAAAAAGAAGCGACCTATTAAAAGATCACTTCTATCACGATTAATTATTTTTTATGAATTTTTCTAATGCATCTTCTTTCTCACCAGTTGAGGAATAATCAACATCCCTCAGAGAAACATACTTTTTCAAAATTCCATTTTCATAAAAACCTAGAGTCTCGAATTGAATATCCTTGAGTCCTAAGTCTCTAGGTTTCAAATCCTTATCCAACATTTCATCTGACTTAGCATTAATTTCTTTTACACTAATTTCATTAATTTCTTTCTCTACTAATGAAATATTATCTGTTCGCTCTGTTTTATCTTCTGTATTATTAAGTAATATAAAAGCTTCATCATTGCCTTCAATATATTCGCTTAGTTCCTCTGGTGATAAAGACTCGACTTGACCTGTGGCTCCTTGTGACCCGCAACCAACCAGGATTAGCACCATAACAAATCCAGTCAAACCACCGATCCAACACTTTGCCATCAGATCAATCTCCTCTCAAGTGATTTGTATAACGATTCTAACACCTACTAAAATATAAATCCACATTATGGAAGATAGATCTTTATTATTGATGATTGTTTATGGCGAGATACAATCAACCCTATGTAGAATGATTATTTTTCTACAATGCACATCGTTTCTAGCCTATACGAAGAACTTTATGTATCTAGGATAAACTACATAAAGCTTCATCAGTTTATACCTCACTTTATATAAGTAATCCATAATAGATACAACGCTTACCCGGTCACAAGATGCGTTTCACGTAACACGCACCAAACGGTCATCGACTGTTAGAAAAGTTCTATGACCTTTCAATTTCCTAACATAGATATATAGTTTTCAATGTTCAATGTGTGCTATTTAAGCACGTGTTAAAGTCGTTATATTTACTTGACAGGTTTCAGCTCGCTCATAGGATTTTTGCGTTTAGCAATGGTTCTGAATTGATCATCTTTTACGGTTCGAATTCGATAATAGATACTGGCCAGCTTTTCAGTAGTACCATGACGCTCAACCGCCCAAATACCACGCACATCATATCTTTTTCCTTCAAAGGTTTTTACATTGTCAGCTTGTGAAGCAATGTCATAATAAGCAAAGTGCTTTTTATTTGATTTCACCTTTTCTTACCTCCCAATTATGGTTCTCCCGCCACACTAAGATTCGATTGTTCTAATAAGACGTCAATAGCTGAGCGTTTCCCTTCCCGAATAGAAGCTATATCTTCTTCAGAAATGTTATATCGATCATCAATAGAATCAAGAATGTTCTCTCTCGATCTTTTTAGCTTTATCGATAACTCAATGGTTCGAGCTGTATCTTCAATGCTAGGTTTTTTATTTATATGATGCTTTTCTTGTTCTTCACGATTTTTAAACCATTCCGGTAATACCTCCTGACTTTGTGATTGTTTGGAATACGGAGCTTTATTAGCCTGCTTGTTCTTATATTCAACTTCTTCGGCATTTGCCTGTTCTACTGTTCGTATCCCTTTATTTATCCAGGATTGAAGGATGCTCTTAACGTAGCCCCATGTCGGTTTATTTCGGTCCAAGGAACGCTTCATAGCCTCCACAATTAATGGATCCCCAAGGTCTTCAACCCATTTCACTATTTCTTCTGAGATTTGAGGACGTATAACCCCAAAGTTGTTTTGGTAAAATTGAATGCTGTTACAATCCAATCGTTCAGAAGTTGTTGTAGTAATGAATTCTTTTACATTCTTAACTTCTTTAAGTTCTCTGCCATTCTTGTATGTGTCTTTCTGCTGTCTCTCTGGTGACGAGGAGTTGTCGTCCTGCTGTTTTTCTGCTGTTGTTTTGTTGTCGTATTCTTCATCGTTAGATTGATAAATCCCCCAGTTTTCAACGGTTATTACACTATATTTGTTGGTGGTATTTATACTAATGACACTGTCTTCCTGAAGTATTTTTATATAGTCACGAACGGTGGATTCATTCATACTTAATTCAGAAGCAGCTTTTTTACGGCCAAATATAAATTGTCCAGGTTTAAGAGTAACCTTTTGCCTCCCTACTCTCGATTCTGTACTTTTATGGCTTGCCTTCGTCAGACAATAAATGAACACTTTTAACAACTTCTCATTTTCGAAAATTTCACTATGAAGAATTTTACGATGCAGCTTTAACCACCCCTGCACAACCTCACCTCCTAATTTAATAATCTCTTAGAATATAGAGTTTGGTGATGATCCTTCCAAAGCTTTAGCCAATTGATTTCATATTTTTCACAAACAGTAGCTAAATACAGGGTAGAGAAATTAATAACACCAGTCATAATTTCAGCTGATTTCCGTATGTCATGAATCTTAATAGAGTGCTTATCGTGTAATTTTGCAGTTAAATTTACATTAGCTAATACATTAATAGCCTTCTGTAGTTCTTCCTCTAATAGAAGTTGTAAGAGAAAATTATCCCCTTCTACTTCCGGTCCCTCTAAGCGAGAGATCCCCCACCCAACATATTCATTAACAGCTTCAAGTGCTAACCAAGGATTGTTATACTTCTCAAGAAAATACTTAGTGGTTACAGGAGGCAACTTCCTTTTTCCACATTCCTGTTTAGATATATACTCTCTTGATTGAAACATATCTATAGCTAATTGTTGCTGGGTTTTACTAGTTTTTATCCTGGCTTCTTTCATCACTCCAGCTGCTTTGCTTTTCTTCATTAATAGCTCTCCTTTTTGTACCTAAAGAGGTACCATTATTAAGTTGCCCTGGTGGTAATCTAAAGTTGAGAAATCACATAGCCTCTACCTCTTGCATAAGGTCTTCTTCTTGTTCTTTGATCCAAGCGTCTATAGTTTCTTTAGAAAAGAAAATCCTTCGCCTTAGTCTAAAGTGGGGTATCTCATTTGTTCTTACCATCGTGTAGATAGTGTCTTTACATACACCGAGATAATCTGCTACCTCGATGACGGTCATGGTTCGTCTGTTCATTTAGATCCTCTCTTTCGAGTTATTTTTTGTATGAAAACCTTGTACTTTTAAGCCAAATAAATAGCTTACGTCTTTCTTAAAAAGGTCTGCTAATATCATTGCCACTCTCAAGGTTGGTAGGGAATGTCCATTTTCCCAATTTGCTACAGCTTGTTTTCCTTTATATCCTAAAATTTCAGCAAGTTGAGTCTGATTCAATTCAGCCTCTAATCGACTCGTTTTCAACCTTTCATTTCTCATTTATTCACCTCCATGTATGAATATCTTGTACTTATATTATATGTCCAAGATAGTTGTATGTCAACGAAAAATACAACTATCTTGTACTTTTTACCTCGGAATTGTAATAAATGGTACAATTAACTTGTACATTAATAACGTAAAGGTGGCTACAATATGCTATCTCAGAGACTAAAATATGCTAGAAAGAATAAAAAGCTTACTCAAGATGGACTAGCCAAACTAGTGAATACTAGTAAAGGTACTATAAGTAACTACGAAAACGGCTATAGTACACCATCTAATGATATGCTTGTAACTCTCGCAGATGCATTAGATGTATCTGTCGACTATTTACTCGGTCGTACATTGAAGGCAAATACACATAATACAGATGATTTTGATCCAATTTATGAAATAAATAAATTACTTAGAAAGTATGATGTAGATGATATGGCTTTCTTTGATTTAGAAAAGTGGAAATCGATGAATCCTGAACAAATCAAAGAATTAGAAAATTATTTTCGATATTTGGTTCAAAAATCTAAAGAGCATAAAGAAAAGCATTAGAATAAGTGTTTATGCAGAAATTCAGGGAATATATAAAGGAGAACAATTAATGAGTGTAGAAACATATTTAAAAGATGTTTATGAAGATACACGTGAGTGGTTAAAATTTGCAGAAGCTAAAAATGGTTTTTTATTAACTCTAAATAATGCTACTTTATTAGCTCTTGTTAGATTTAAAGATCAAATAATAGACTCAACTAGTAAATCAGATGAAATTCTTTTTATTGGAATGATCACACTTGAAATAATTTCATTATTAATTTTGATATACTCCTTTAAACCAAAAAAAGTTAATTTAATAACAAATATTAATTATGCACATTTTAACAGCACGAACTTACGCTTTTATTTACATTTAGAGAAATACAGTATAAAACAATTAATCAACACCCTATCCATTAA
>NZ_WMEW01000030.1 GCF_009856355.1 Halobacillus litoralis
TGAACTATAACCCGAATAATGGACACTTATAAAAAAGTGCCCCGTTATTCGGGTTATTTCTATCTCTAGAAATTTAACCCGTTTATAATGAAAATAAGTTTATGAACGGAGTGGATGGAATTATGAGTAAACAACTATATTCAAATTTGGAAATGAAACAACTGGAGGCCAACCCAAATGTGATAAGGGTTTCAGATCGTTCCATTACCTATCACCCTCATTTTAAGAAAGTCGCCATTCGTGAATATCAAAATGGAAAGTTCCCTACTCAAATTTTCGAGGAACACGGATTTGATTTGAGTGTTGTGGGAAAGAAGCAGCCAAAGCGATGCTTGAAGCGTTGGCGTGAAACCTTTGAAAAGCACGGAGATCTTGGGCTTGAGGGGGAGCGACGAGGGAAAGGCAGTAAAGGCAGACCTTCTTCAAAAGAACTCTCGGCGGAAGAAAAGCTTGAAAAAGCAGAAGCCCGTATTAAGTACTTAGAGGCAGAAAATGACTTCCTAAAAAAGCTAGACGAACTCGAGAGGCAGGCGTTGAAGAAACGAAAATAGCTCCAGCTGAAGTCTATCAACGGATTGAACAGACCATCCGTAAGTATTCTATGAAAAATATGGTGTCTTACTTATGTACATTCGCGGGGGTGAGCCGAAGTGGCTATTATGCGTGGATACATAAGGAGTTTGAAAGACAGGTCCGAGATGAAAAAGATGAAAAGGATATAGAGATGATTCGATCCATCTTTACACAAAACCAAGAAAAAGTAGGAGCTCTTCAAATTAAAATGATCCTTGAAAATGATTATGGGGTAATCATGAATCATAAGAAAGTCCGAAGGTTGATGAGGAAATTTGGACTCAGGGCGAAGATCAGACAAGCGAAGCCTTACAAAAAAATGATGAAAGCTACCCAAGAACACCGTAGGTGTGAAAATCATCTGAAGCGCAAATTCAAACAAGAAGAACCAGGTAAAGTCTTTTTAACCGATATCACCTATACGTATTATGGCAGAGGCCAAAAAGCTTACCTTTCTTGCGTGAAAGATAGTACAACAAACGAAATTGTCGCTCATCATGTATCTACTTCGTTAGGTATGGATATCGTATATCGGACTCTTGAAAAACTTGAAGAAGCCGTTAGGTATTTTCATCCGGAAGCCATGATTCATTCAGATCAAGGCTTTCATTACACTCACCCTCATTTTCAATATAGAGTGAAAAAAGCTGGCCTTCTCCAGTCGATGTCTCGCAGAGGAAACTGTTGGGATAACGCCCCAATGGAATCATTCTTTGGTCATTTGAAAGATATGGTGGATCATAAAGCATGTGAGAGCTTTAACCAACTAAAAGAAGAAGTGAACAACTATATAAGTAAATATAATAACGAGAGATATCAGTGGAAGTTAAATAAGATGACCCCGGTACAATACCGAGGCCATCTCTTAGCTGCCTAAGGCTCTTTTTATAAACTGTCCATATTATGGGGTACAGTTCA
>NZ_WMEW01000031.1 GCF_009856355.1 Halobacillus litoralis
ATTCACTATTCTTCGCTTCAATTTTATACCGTTCTTTAGCCCTTTGTTTGAAATTCTCACTGTTTTGAAAGGCGAGTTGATTTTTATGTGTTTCTGATTTTAGACTGACGGAGTAACTCTTCGTTTTGGCTCCAGGTTTATAACATCCTTCCTGAAGGGGACAACGTTTACACTTTTCGACATCAAAATAATGGGTTTCAACCTGGTTTTGTGATTGTCCCTTCTTGCCCTGACGGGCTTTTCGAAAAGCCATATGACCGGCCGGACAGACGTATAAACCAGCGTCTTTATTGAATTCAAACGATTCTTCTTTCTTACGATATCCGTGTGAAACCGAAGGGTTCAACTTGGAAATGAGTTCGATGTCGTTCTCTTGGGCATAAGTGATATTTTCCTTTGATGAATAAGCTCGATCTCCTAGTATATCCTCCACTTCTAACCCAGCTTCTTGACTCTTCTTCACTAATTCAGGTAATTGTTTTCCATCTGTTTTTTCTCCGGTCGTTATTGTGGCGGCCGTAATGATACGTTCCTGAGACATGCCGATATGCGTCTTATACCCAAAGAAAGCCGAGTCGGCTGATTTATGTCCCAAACGGGCATCAGGGTCCTGGGATTGTTGTAATTCCAGTTGATCATCTGTAATCGTCTCTTTAAGTAAGTTCAAAGGTTCTTTAATTTTGGGGATAAAGCTGAGCTTCGGTTCCTTTTCGATCATTTCGACCAGACGTTCTGAATAGTCAAGTTCAGCTTGCAGCGTATCTTCAGTTGGTTTCTCAGGGAACTTTTTCTTCATCGATTCATCGACGGAATAAATCATTTTACGGACGTTCTTGGAACGGATGCGCAATACTTCTTGAGGCGATGTCTGGTTGTATCGAGCTTTTGTGTGCGTCGCATCAAGGATGAGAGACTTGGATTGAATGACGCCTTTTTCAAGAGCAACCTCCACGGTTTTTCCAATCAATAGATCTAAAAGATTTTCGTCTTTCAGACGTTTGCGACGGAAGTAAGCTAATAGGCTCGGATCAACGACGGCATCCTCTGGAGCCAGTTCAAGGAAATATTTGAAGGACATGTCGACTTGAGCTCGTTCCACAAGATCCACGTCAGACAACGTATAGATGGTTTTCAGGAGGAGATATTTGAACATACGAATGGGATGAACAGCATTCCGTCCATTATCATGACAGTATTTGTCCTTCAGTTCGTCGTAAACGAAGGAAAAGTCTATAAGGTCGTTGATTTCTCGAAGAAGGTGGTCCTTAGGGACCACCATATCGTAAAGCCCTTCGTACTGACTTAAATTCATGGATAATTGACGGTCTAACATGGAATCCCTCACTTTTATGTATTCTTTTCATTGTACAAGAAAAA
>NZ_WMEW01000032.1 GCF_009856355.1 Halobacillus litoralis
AAATGGGCAGTTTTCTGGAAGACTCAGTTTCGAGATAATAAGGTTTGAAGCTCTCAATTCACTTAGGGATATATGGTTTATAGATGTTATAGTTAAAGTAATGCAAGGAGGTATTAAGGTGTTAAAAACTACCGAAAGAAGAGCCGTAATTAACAAAAATAGCAAAAAAGTCCCTATAGGTTATGGAATTATTGCTCCTGCAGTCGTTTTACTAGTTACTATTTTATTAACAATAAACAGTATTGAAGATGCTGATTATATTCTCGCTTTCATTAGTGGTTCTTTTTCAATTGTTGTAGCAGTTACACTTTTAATTAATGTTGCTAAACTAATTAAAAGTGTAAGAGGTTAGTTTTACAACGCAAGTTTAAAAAAGGACAATTGAATGGTAGACTAAGTTGGAATTATCTTCAAAACGAGTCTTACAATATAGGGGGCTTTAATGTAAATAAGACCTATAATGCCCATAGACATTTAGAACCTATTTTGTAAGAGGTGAATTTATGAAGAAAATATTTTGGATCTTCGCTCTAATTTTCCTTGTATATATTATGGTCACTCAAATAAAAGAGGGTTTTAATGATAATGACGTAGCTTACAGTTCTTTAACTGATAAAGAAATAACAGAATTCTTATCCAAAAAAAAGTTTGAACCATCACTTATAGAAAGTATTAATAATGAGACAGTCATTATCTTTGAAAAGGTAGATTCCTGGGGTTTCTATTCTTTAATGAAGCAAGACAACGAGGAGATTTTATCCAATAAAAATGTGTTAGATTCCTCTGGTAGTCCAATACAAACAGCGGGCAAAAAACAGCCAAATAGTTACCTTATAATTAAGATTAGTGAAAACTTATCTAAAAATGGTGACAGTATTGTAGCAATAGGTGAAAATGGATCTAAACAGAGGCAAGTAATTACGAAGAATCAAATTTTCTATTTTTCTAATTGGGAAGACAATGAGGAGTTAAAAAACATTAAAATCTTAGATGAACAAAATGACACAATCAGCAATATGAGAGACATATAGAACTTCCCAGAATATTTCTTAATTTAACTTGAATTCAAGTCTTCCGCTATTGGGGGC
>NZ_WMEW01000033.1 GCF_009856355.1 Halobacillus litoralis
GCGTGAAAGGCAGGAAGTTTATTTGTTTAAATTTCAACTGTACAACGGAGGATGGGAATGAAGGATCCATGTTTCCTGAAACCATCCCGTCAACACTCCTGCATGCGTTAAGACGGACAGGTCTTAGGGTGTGGAGCACAGGTAGATTGGGCAGAACGAAGGCTGAAGCCATTAGGTATGCTGACGGATATGCCCCACGGCTGAAAAACTAGATAGGATGAGAATCGTTCTTTGGGATAGGAACTGACGAACTTCCGAAGGTAAGGGTCTAAAGTTTCGAACGTAAGGAAACTTACGTGTCATCTTACGATGACGTGAGTGGTGTGGAGTAAAACTGCCCCCTATGAAAGACGCTATACCGAACGATGGCGGTATCGAGCTCACAGGCTTACAGGAAGCATCTACGTCTAGTATGGATAGCTACGTTGTATGGTACTTGGAAAGCAAGGAACGTTGAACCAAGGGCTGTCACCCGAAACGGTTGCCATAAGGCATAAGCTGAAAGGCATTTATCTTTGTGAGGGTAGGGGTATGACCGAAGAATCTTCTGTAATGGAAGGGGAGGAACAGCCCCAAGTCTAGCGAATGGAACGATGGTTTTACAAGCGTGCATTGCACCGATCGGGTAGGAAAGTGGGAACATCACTCAGACAAGGGGAGATGCCACAGTGCAAGCTTTCGAGCAAGAGGTTTTCCGTCATAGACTTCTTTGTTTGAAGGTAACGAGTAACTTATCATCACAGTACATATCGTTAGATGGAGCGCCGGATGCTGGGAAACTAGCACGTCCTTGGTGTGGAGCAGGGGAAAAGCTGGAGATAACGTCAAAGGCTTACCTATTGCTAAC
>NZ_WMEW01000034.1 GCF_009856355.1 Halobacillus litoralis
TTTTAGCGTTCCTACCGGTCGAAGGCGGTTCACTAAAAATGGTCTAAGATCGTAAGCAAGACGTGAGAACACAAGATTTACATGGGTCGCTCGTTTAAAATATTGGTGAAGTCCTAAAACAAAGCTATTGTAACGATGAATATTCTCAGCAGAAGGCGAAGCTTTCATTCTTCGAATGAGTTTCTTCGCTTCCTGTTTGATTTTCTCGCTTTTTGAAGATATGACCCCAGTATGGGCCACTCGTTTCTTACCCTTTTTATTCGCACGAATGGTGAACCCTAAGAACTCTGATTCTCGTTTTCTTAGGTTTACAATTTGAGATTTCTCTGGTGATATCTCCAGCTTCAAACGTTCTTTAAGGTACAAACGTACCGCATGGTACCACCGTTGCGCTGTCTTTCCATCCCGGCAAAGAATTTTAAAATCATCCGCATATCTGACCTGGTATCCTTGCTTCAAGTTCGTTTGTTTTCTCGCTCGTCTTCTGGCATCATCTGAACTGTAAGATTTCATCAGGGGGAATACTTCCCACTGGTCCGCAACCCATTGGTCTAGATCATTTAAGACAATATTAGAAAGAAGGGGAGATAAGATTCCACCTTGTGGTGAACCCTTCTCAGGCACTCCTTCTCCATCAATTTCTGACTTTACCATTTTAGAAATACAAGCCAGTACCTTACGGTCTTGAATACCAATATTCCAGAGTTGCTTCTTTAATAGACGATGATTTACGTTATCAAAGAAACTCTTAATATCTACATCAACGACGTAATGAAGTTGACCGCGATTAATCAAAGATTGTATTCTTGCCATAGCATGATGAGCAGACCG
>NZ_WMEW01000035.1 GCF_009856355.1 Halobacillus litoralis
AGCGACCCATGTAAATCTTGTGTTCTCACGTCTTGCTTACGATCTTAGACCATTTTTAGTGAACCGCCTTCGACCGGTAGGAACGCTAAAACATCCTTTTCAGCCACCGCCTTTTTATAAGAGAACCTTTAGTTCAGGAACGAAAACGATTTATATCAATGGTACGTATCTATTTCCCATTGGCAATGTGAAAACATCCAATGCGATGAACTTCAGTTCAAAGCTTTCGCTTTACACGAAGAAAGGCAGAGAACAAATACACAAAAGTCTCCGCCCGGATATCCAGAAAGAAATTGGACATTTAATGAGGGCTTCTCTACCGAAAAGAAGTATTGAATATCTGGATAATCGTATTAGTCGCTATAGTATGAAGATGGGGAAATGCGAAATTACAGGTGAGTACCTCCATGCATCAGACGTTCACTGTCACCATTACGTGCCCAGGAACCAGGGAGGCTCTGATCAATTTCAAAATCTCCGTATTCTTCATAAGGATATTCACCGACTTATCCATATGAAAGATATAGAGAAGATAAAGGTTTATCTTGAAAAGTTACCACAGAATCGATTGATCTTAGATAAAATCAATCAATACCGAAAGGTATGTGGGGTGGAAGGGATCGTTGCATCCAGTCTCGAAGAGTAACAAAGGAACTTATAATGTAGTACATACCTTTAGATGGAGCGCCGAATGCTGGGAAACTAGCACGTTCGGTGTGGAGCAGGGGAAAAGCTGGAGATAACTTCAAACGCTTACCTATTGCTAAC
>NZ_WMEW01000036.1 GCF_009856355.1 Halobacillus litoralis
CGGGGGCGCGCGACAAGTTCTGCTATAAACGCATTTTAGCGTGAAAAGCAGGAAGTTTATTTAACTAAATTTTAACTGTACAACGGAGGATGGGAATGAAGGATCCATGTTTCCCGAAACCATCCCGTCAACACTCCTGCATGCGTTAAGATGGACAGGTCTTAAAGTGTGAAGCACAGGTAGATTAGGCAGAACGAAGGCTGAAGCCATAAAGGTATGCCGACGAATATGCCTCACGGCTGAAAAACTAGATAGGATGAGAATGGTTCTTTGAGATAGGAACTGACGAACTTCCGAAGGTAAGGGTCTATAGTTTCGAACGTAAGGAAACTTACGTGTCATCTTACGATGACGTGAGTGGTGTGGAGTAAAACTGCCCCCTCTGAAAGACGCTATACCGAACCATGGCGGTATCCAGCTCACAGGCTTAAAGGAAGCATCTACGTCTAGTATGGATAGCTATGTTGTATGGTACTTGGAAAGCAAGGAACGTTGAATCAAGGACTGTCACCCGAAACGTTTGCTATAAAGCCATGCTGAAAAGCATTTATCCTTGTGAGGGTAGGGGAATGACTGATGAAACTTCTGTAATGGAAGTGAAGGAATAGCCCCAAGTCTAGAGTATGAAACGATTATTTTCCTAACGTGAATGGCACCGATCGGGTAGGAACGTGGGAACATCACTCCAAAGGAGGGATGCCACAGTGTCAACG
>NZ_WMEW01000037.1 GCF_009856355.1 Halobacillus litoralis
GTTGCTTCTTTAATAGACGATGATTTACGTTATCAAAGAAACTCTTAATATCTACATCAACGACGTAATGAAGTTGACCGCGATTAATCAAAGATTGTATTCTTGCCATAGCATGATGAGCAGACCGGAGAGGTCTGAAGCCGTAGCTATGTTTGAAGAATTGAGATTCTACAATCGGTTCGAGAACTTGTTTGAAGCCTTGTTGGATCACTCGATCCAAGATACATGGAATACCGAGAGGTCTCCATTTTCCGTTTTCTTTTTTAATCCATTCTCTTCGAACTTTCTTCGGACGATAGTTTTGAAGTTTACTTCGGACTTCATTTACCAGATCATTTTCGGAGAGCTCTTTCATGTCATCGATGGTCTTCCCATCGGTGCCTGGTGTTTTAGAACCTTTATTGGTTTTGATCATGCGAAAAGCGAGCAGGATGTTTTCTCTCGATATGATGGTTTCATATAGTTGAGAAAACGTATGTTCCTGACTCGCTTTTTCATGAAGATCCGTAAAGGTCTCCGTCATATTATAATAATCCCAGTTTCGCAGCGTTGACACTGTGGCATCCCTCCTTTGGAGTGATGTTCCCACGTTCCTACCCGATCGGTGCCATTCACGTTAGGAAAATAATCGTTTCATACTCTAGACTTGGGGCTATTCCTTCACTTCCATTACA
>NZ_WMEW01000038.1 GCF_009856355.1 Halobacillus litoralis
GGTGGGGCCAATGATTGGGGTGAAGTCGTAACAAGGTAGCCGTATCGGAAGGTGCGGCTGGATCACCTCCTTTCTAAGGATATTACGGAAACGTACTGTGTTGGTTGTTCAGTTTTGAGAGATCAAACTATGAAAATAGTATGTTCTCCATTGTTGAATGGGCCTGTAGCTCAGTTGGTCAGAGCGCACGCCTGATAAGCGTGAGGTCGGTGGTTCAAGTCCACTCAGGCCCACCATTCAAAATGGGGCCTTAGCTCAGCTGGGAGAGCGCCTGCTTTGCACGCAGGAGGTCAGCGGTTCGATCCCGCTAGGCTCCACCATTTAAATGTTCCATAAAACACAAGCGTTCATGTTGTGTTTTATATGTAACCTTAAAATGAATTGAACCTTGAAAACTGGATAAGGAATTATGACTCATCTAGCGATGAGATCATGATGACAAGACATCTAATTGATTTATATAAACGTCTTTTCACGAAGATAGTTAAGTGAATAAGGGCGCACGGTGG
>NZ_WMEW01000003.1 GCF_009856355.1 Halobacillus litoralis
TGTCGGAGGCGGGGGTTGAGGCTCCGGGGGTTTTTAAACAAATCCCTCCGTCCTCTCTTGCTTAAGAAATTCTCTTGATATATCTATGAAATCCTTTAATGGGGGTGAAAGCCATTTATCCTTATGCCACGCCAGCTGGGTAAATATTGGTGGCTGGGGGCTCTTCCATCCCAAATCAACAATCTTCCCTTCCGTAAGCTCACGTTCAACAACCATTTGAGGAAGCGCAGCGATCCCAAGGCCGGCGATGACACACTGCTTAATCGCCTCAATACTCCCAAATTCCAGCTTATTGACGGGATAGACCTCTGAAGCGGTACACGTCTGCTCCAGGAGATTTCTGTACGAGCATCCATCTTCTGTAAGAAGAAGAGGCTCGCGTTCAATATCGCTCAGCTGAAAGCCTTTCGATCCTGCTAATGGGTGATCACTGGCAGCCACAAGCTTGATATCCTCCTGAAGCAGCGTTTCAATGGTCAGGGAGTCTCGCGGACTGGACCTGTCCATAATAAAAGCCGCATCCAGGCGTCCGTCCATTAAATCCCTGCGGGCATATTCATCAGAGTGGGCAGGCTTGAAGATTAATTCCACGTGAGGATGACGGCTTTTAAATGCTTTTAAAACAGGAGGAAGTCTGTATGTACATTGACTTTCCTGGGCTCCGATGGTCAGTCTTCCGCCATTTCCCCTTTCCCCGTTAACCGCCATCCGGGCTTCCTCACTGATTTTCACCATCTTTTCAGCATACCCTTTAAACTGATGCCCGGCCTCGGTGAGCACAAGCTTTCTCCCAAGCCGTTCAAATAATGGTCTTCCCAGCTGCGTTTCCAGCGATTTAACCTGCGCTGTCACACTGGATTGAGCAAAATTGAGCATAGAAGCGGTTTTCGTGAAATTCAAGGTTTCTGCTGCCGTTAAAAATGTGAGCAGCTGTTTTTCATCCATTCTGCATCCCTCCATCGTTTTTTTCGATCATAACAATTCAAATCATCCGTTTTTATGATGGATAGCTTTAGTATATGCTAAATGAAGAAGAGAAACAAAAGGAGGTAAAGAAATGAAAATTGCTGTATTGAATGGCGGAAGCCGGCAGGGCGGAAACACACAAATGCTTACTGAAAAGTTGGTTGAAGGGCTGGAAGTCACCACTTTTCACCTCGAAACATATACCATCCTGCCCATCATGGACGGCCGGCATGACGAAGGCGGTTTTCTGCCGGTGGATGATGACTACAAAGCCTTGATGGAACAAGTGATGAGCTATGATCTTCTTATTTTTGCAACACCTGTATACTGGTATTCCATGTCAGCGGCAATGAAGCTGTTCATCGACCGGTGGTCCCAGACGATGAGGGATTCTGAGTACGGGGATTTCCGTGAGCGGATGGCTGAAAAACAAGCGGTTGTACTTGCGGTTGGAGGCGATTCTCCTTATATGAAAGCTCTTCCGCTTCTGCAGCAGTTCCAACATATTTTCCAGTTTGTACACCTGCCCTTTTCCGGTTACGTCCTTGGACAGGCAAACAAACCCGGGGAAATACTAGAGGACTCTCAAGCCTTATTCGCTGCAGAGGAATGGAACAAGAAACTCCATACCTTGATAAAGGCATAAAAAAACCTGGAGCTCACATGCTCCAGGTATTATAGTGTAGAAATATCCTATTTTTCGTCCGATGTCTCAGGAACTGTCAACAGCAGTTGTTCACGAACATGACCTTCCTCACAACAACGACGCGATTGCTGTTCTATTCAGTCTGGAAACCTGTGCTCAGCATTCTCTCTTATACATGGCAGATCTATTTCAGTTCTATCTATTCCGACGTTGGCACGAGGAGCGTTCGGTGGTGACGCCTGCGGGACCAGCACGAGCCGAAGATCCACTTGGTCAAATGGTTTCTTGACCAAGTCAGCTGAGGCCGTGCCCACGGCAAGCATCCACCGGTAAGCGGAACGTCCTCCTCACATGAGACATACGGCCAACTCTAACTGGAAAACGCAGCGTTTTCTAATGACGGAATCCTGGAGCTCACATGCTCCAGGATTATTCGTTTTTTATAGAAAGACGAAATACATGATAAACAATCCGCCCAATGTATACATAATCGGGTGCACCTGCTTCCATTCTCTGCGGGCAATCATCGCAAATGGATAAAGAATGAATCCAAGAGCGATACCTGTAGCTACACTATACGTGAGCGGCATCATAATAATCGTAACAAACGCCGGTATTGTAACTTCCAGACGGCTCCAGTCAATTTCTTTGACTTCTACGGCCATCAGCGCTCCGACAATGATCAACGCCGGCGCCGTGACTTCAGGTGTTACCACACCAAGAAGCGGCGAAAAGAACAATGCGATGAAGAAACAAGCGGAAATGATGACACTTGTAAAACCCGTTCTACCTCCAACCGCGACGCCTGCCGATGACTCCACGAACGATGCCGTCGTCGATGTTCCGAAGATGGCTCCAAGTACACCGGACGATGAATCCGCAAGCAGGGCACGGCCAGCATTCGGGATTTTGTTATCCTTCATCATCCCGGCCTGACTGGCTACCGCGATCAACGCTCCGGCTGTATCAAAGAAAGCTACGAACAGGAACGTGAAAATCACAGCAATGACTTCGGGCTGGAATATATCACCCAGGTGCTGGAATACGACGCCGAATGTGGGAGCCATACTCGGAACTTCCCCGACAATAGAACCCGGCACATCCATAAGACCGAAAACCATACCGATGATGCTTGTCACCACAATGCCGTAGAAAATCCCACCACGTATACCGCGGACAAGCATCATCAACGTCACAACAAAACCAAAGCCTGCCAGAGCTGTTGTTGGTGATGTCAGGTCACCAATGGTCACAAATGTTTCCTCATTAGAAACGACCAGTCCGGCATTTTTCAACCCTACAAAGGCGATGAAAAAACCGATTCCACCCGCAATGGCATGCTTCAAATCCTTAGGAATGACATTGATAATCTTTTCCCGGATCTTAAACAAACTTAAAATCATAAAGATAATGCCTGCAATAAATACCCCGGTCAGGGCAACCTGCCATTCAATTCCCATACCGATGACAACAGAGAAGGTGAAGAATGAATTCAACCCCATACTCGGCGCGATGCCTACTGGGAAGTTAGCCATCAGACCGATCAGCAGAGAACCAAAGATAGCGGATAAAGCCGTTGCTGTGAACAACGCGCCCTGATCCATCCCCGCCTGACTGAGTATGATTGGATTCACAACGAGAATATAAGCCATAGACAAAAACGTGGTCACGCCGGCCATCGTTTCTTTTTTTATCGTTGTCCCTCTTTCTTCAAACTGAAAGAAGTTTTTCATGGTGTTCCCTCCTAAACAAAAAAACACCGGCAGCTGCCGGTGCGTATACCAAGGGAAAGATCCATCTGTTTTCCCCTTGTAGACGAGCTATTTCCGGTAGCTGGTAGAGACGCTCAGGCCGTATTCCTGAACTTATACAAGGTGTTTCGTCAATTAAATTATAGAGAGAATCATAACAACGGAAAAGTAGAGGGTCAATCCTTTTGCAGGATGTTCTATTATTCTCATTTTTCTTATAAATCCAGAGTTTCCAAGGTTAACAGCAGATGTAACCCCCTCATTTCCCATTTGCAACGGTTCGTTGACAAACTTCCACCCTACCGATATAGAAAATAATTCCAATGTTTTCTATACTGGATGTAACAAATATGAAGGAGGCTTTCCATGGAGTTTGGTGAAAAGCTGTTTCAATTAAGAAAAGAAAAAGGGTTGTCGCAGGAAGCGCTCGCTGAGCAGCTGAAGACCTCCCGGCAGGCCGTAAGTAAATGGGAAAATGGACAGGGGTATCCAGAAATGGAGAAACTGCTGTGCATAGGCAGCAGTTTCAATGTATCGATGGACTACCTATTAAAAAAAGAGTCAGAACGAGGACCCGAGGAAGAACAGGGGTATTACGTCAGCCGTGAATTGGCTGAAGCTCATTTGACCTACGTACACTCCATGGGACATTCACTGGCCGTAAGCCTCAGCCTGTTTCTGCTTGGTCTGGTACCATACTTTCTTTTTAAAGGATCTCCCGAAATTCTTGCGGTCATGATTGCAGGCTTCGCTGCTGCAGGGGTGATTTTCTTTATTAAAGCCATGACGACCAAAGGTGCAGAAAACTATGAAATCATAAGCAGCAGGGAATTGATCTTTGACCCCGGATTCAAAACCGAAATCACGGATCGTTTTGAATCTGTCCGAACACGCCTCGTCTCTTTTCTCATGCTTGGGGTAGTTCTTGCCGGTATGGGATTTGTCACCCTGCTTCTTGAAGAAAATGATGTGACCAACGGGGCTCTGTCTGCGTACTATCCCGTGATTACCACATTATCAGCAGCCGGGGTGTTTATCCTTACCCGTGTCATTGCAGCTTTCACAGCATACGACCTGTTGATCCATAGTGAAAAGCATAGTCAGAAGAGAAAGGAAAAATCCGAAAAGAAGCTGCGTAAGAAATGGAAAGAATGGATCTGACCCACACAAAAAAAGCTGTCCACAATGGACAGCTTTTTTTTATAGATTTACAGTAACTTCGCCTTCTTCACGAAGCTTGTCTACAAGCTTTTGAGTTTCCTCAGACTGCTTCTGCGTTTGAAGGTTCTGTTTGATTGTATCTTTCACATCTTCATAGGCAGGAATTTCCTGTTCTGTTTCCGCACTTTCCTGCTGCTCGACAGCTTTGTCGTACTCCGCTTTGACTTCATCATCTGTCGGAGCTTCTACACTGACTTCTTCTTCAAGAAGTTGATCGACTTTCAGCTGGGAACGGACCTGGGAAAGGACTTCGTCTTCTTTCATTCCCTGGTTGGCAAGCTCTTCAAGAAATTTATCCTTGGATTCCATCTGGTTCTGCTCGGCAAGGTCTGTCAGCATTTGATTGACTTCTTCATCGGATACCTCGTAATCACGGCTTTCAGCTTCCTGTACGAGCAGCTCCTGACCGACAAGGTTGTTGGCGACATCTTTCTTCAGCTGTTCCTGATCAAGCTCTGTACCTGTCATTTGTGACTGCATAGCCATCTGTTGGAATTGGCCTTGATACGTCGTTTCGAAATCCTCTTTCGTAATTTTCTCTCCATTGACTTCTGCGACTACGTCCGGAACGTTTTCAAGATCCGGCTCAGGCGTTTCGGCCTGTTCGCCTTCCTGCTGTTCCTCCTGTGTCGTCTCTGTCTCTTCTTTATTATCATCAGAGGCCCCTTCATCTTCCCCGCACGCAGCAAGTAGAGCAACAAAGGCAGCCAGCATTAAACTCAATAACCATTTTTTATTCAATGTCATTTCTCCTTTTTTCATCTGGTTGTGTTAGCCATTGTAACACGCGACCGGCTTCTGTAAATAGAGCGCAGCCGCTCCACTGTCCAGATTGCAGTTTGGTTGCATAACTAAGAACCGGGAATACAGCTTTTACAGGCAGAAGCGTGTTCATGGATGAACAAATGTGGAAAATGTGTAAAAAAACGATGACACGTTGTCACAGACCCGCTGCCTCGTGTATAGAAGCCCGGGTTCATTCGTTCTTCCATAGTTTAACAAGGATTCATATCTCTTAAAAGCCTTCTCTCATAAATAGGTCCTTTTTCACGTTTGATTTTTTCGAATAGTTGAAATTATCGACGACCTCTTATAGTATAATGTCTATAAATGGTTTACTAGTTTTCTGATTTCCGTAGAGGAGTGAGCACATGTTAAAGGAATCTGACTTCCCGACTCAAGAACTAAAAGAGCAGTGGATCAAAGTACGAAACAAAAAACTGGAGGAAATGGCTCAGTATATCCAGCGGTACTTCCACCTGACGAAGGTGAGGGAAAATCCAAGCAGCTATGAGGTTCAAGGCTACTTTTATCAGCCTGGGTTCGGAGAAGTGAGAATGGCGTTTGAGTTCAGCTACGAGAACGTCGCCAAATTCACGGATCTATTCGACGAACCGATTGAAAAATAACAAGCATTAAAAAAGGACCTTCATTCAAGGTCCTTTTTTAATGCTTTCCTTTCACAGTCCGCCCCGCATAAATGGTCGGAGCTGCTTCGGCTGGAGCTACGAGGACCGGCCACCAAAACGGTGATCCCCGCCATCCCTGCTCTTTCTTCCCTTCCTGTCTCAGCATGATTAAAGCTGGAAATTCACGAGCCAGGCGGCGGGCCTCCGCCAGCTCTCCCCGCCCGCGCCCAGGAGTATCCGGAGAATTTTCATAACTGCCATCCTGTTTCCGGCGCTGGATGTTCCTGTTTTTTCTGGCAAGTATCCAGACATACGCCCCTTTTTCTGATCCTGCGCTTAGATAATCCAGCGCACTCTCATACTCATCGATAGAAAAGTCATACCCCTCTTCCATTTCAAGGGTTTCATGAACAAGTCTGAGCATTTGCCGAGCCTCATCGACAGGGACAAGATACGCTCCGTCCCGTTCTTTTACGGCTGTCATTTTCAACTGTTCTACCCGATCATCCAACTGCCGGATCTGCTTTTGTATATGGGTCTTATAACCGGTCTGGAACCCGACAGGCAGCATCCGCTTATGCGGCTTCATCGTCAGGACATTGGATAGCAGGATTTTGTTCGGACTGCAGGGGATGATTTCTTCTGTTCCATCTCTTTGAATGAATACAACCCCCTGATCATGCCCTCCTCTCTCAAACGCGCGCCGCAGCTCTGAGTCAAATTCGTGGATCCGTTTCATCACCGTGTATATCCGGGCCGTCGTATAAAACCGAGTGACCGCAAGATCAGCGGCAGGCCTGGCTCCGTACATCCGTGAATGCTGAAGTACCGTATCCTGCTGAAAGGATTTCGGGTTTCTTCCATAGAAAAATCCGATCAGGTTGTGAATAGTTACTCCCCTGTCCAGAATCTGGCCCCCGATAAATATATTCATTGGTGCACGCAGCTTCAACTCTCCCTTGTAGTCCAGCAGCTCCTGAACATCCTTTTCTGAATTGACGACACTGCTTACGATGTATTCCTCATCAAAGGAACGGCGGACTTCCTCATAAACCTGATTGAAATCCGGGCAAGGCGATTTTTTCAATTTGTTCACCGAGCGTACCAAATCATCATACGATTCACGAACAAGCGTCTGGAATGTCCCGCTTTCCTCCCTGGATGCTTCCGTAAGCAGTGTTTCAAAGCCTACAATCAACTCGGCCTGCCAGGCATGGGCGCTCTTGCCCCGTTCCGTATGAATGATAAAGGAGTACTTCTCCTCACGCTTGCCCATCATGCGCTGCTGACAGCGTCGTATAGACGCCCCCACAATAAAATTCACAACAGCCCTCCGGATGTTGGAGATGTTCTTCTGTTCAAGGAGCTGGTCCATTTTCACCCTGCGGCCGTCCATTTTTTTCATGACTTCCAATTCTTTTTCGTTCACTTCGTGGAAAAGGTACGAAGCCAGGTGGTCTTCCTTTTCACTCATCTCGAAGTAGACCTCCCCGCCGATGTACCGGTTATGAACCGGAACCAGTTCCGTAAAAGACGGCCGGATCGGTTCAAACACCTTCCCCTCGTGAATCGTCATATCCTCCGGCTGCAGGTACAGCGAATACGGAGTCGCGGTCACTTGTAAAAATGCGGTGTGCTTGAGGTTTTTGCGGAGTTCATTGATTTTTGTCGCAATGACACGCATCTGCTTAAGGTTTTGATCCCGCTTATATTCATAAGCGACACTGGCAAAATCCGCTTCATCGTCGATAAAGAGCACCCGTTTCTCCTTTAATTCGGGATATTTCTCTTCCAATGCAGCCCTCAGGCGCTCCAGGTTATTCGTCTCCTTTTTTACGATCAATGCGAGCTTTTGAGACCACTCATATTTTCTAAGATTATCAGGCATCGACATAATGTCATAGACTCGCATCGCATCCTTTTCCACAGCTCCTGAGAATTCCTCCTCCAGACGGGCATATGTCTGGCGGACGAGTGCGTTCGTTCCTTTCGTCAGAAGGATCACGACATCAAAACCGTTATCGTACATCAACCCCATAACCCCGATAAAAGTACGGGTTTTACCAGACTGCACTTTTCCTAAAAGCATCCCCGGCCGCTGCTCGGAAGTGACGGATGACGTAAGCTTGGCAGCTGTACGGACCATCGTCTCACGAACCTGCTGTTTATATTCATTTTTCTTATTCAAATATTTAAAAAAGGCCCCATCGGTTTTGAGGTCCTGTATGCTTCCAGTCATATTGAAGTCTCCTTTTCACAAAAACATCCTTATTATACAAGAGACTTCCACATAAAAAAAGCGGGGATGCCTTATAAGCCGGCTTCCCCGTCTTCTTCCGGATCTTTCAGTTCATCCTTCGACACATGACGTCCGAAAATCGTACTGACTTTCTCTCCCGCCTGTTCTTTCACTTCATCATCGATATGGGAAAGCACCTGATAGACCGCATACAAAATCACAGCACTGTCGTCAGTAAAGCCGACAGCCGGAAGCACATCTGGAACAGCATCCACCGGCAGAATTAAATAACCGAGAGCCCCCGCAATCGTGAGTTTTGCCTTCTTCGGTGTATTCGGACTTTGAAATGCATAGTACAACAGCAGACTGTAATAGACGAACTGAGTTCCCAGCCGGCTGCTGTAGGCTTTCAATTTCTTCAGCGTTTCCTTTTCTGAAAAGTAGCCCCGGCTTCGGGCGATCAACTGCGTCGGTCGTAAATTTTTCCACGAACGCTTCTCAGCCATACTTCTTCCTCCTTTTTGTTTACTATTCACGGATTTCCCTTTCCTCAATCATTTCCCAGGAAATAGATCATTCTCCGACAGGAAATGCGAGTTTTGTAAAACGTTCACTAGTTTTGTCGAAGAGCTATATATCGCTTACAGTTTTCTCTCTACTTTGATACGTTTAACTTACGATTGTCAAAGTTTCCTAAATTTAGATTTTCAATGACAAAGGAGAGGAATCGAATGGAATTGGATCAACTGGAATTGAATACATCAATAGAAGAATCTGAGAAGACAAAGCCTTATTACACAGCGTTGGTGGGCTGGAGTGTCCAAGCCATTGAAGCGGCCGCACGGATGAACCGCCCGTTCATCGTCGTAGGTCCCGCAGAGTTCAAATCATATGCCGAAAAGCATGAGATTCCTTTTGTAGGTTGGGACTTCAATAAGCTGAATGAAGGTTCCGATCAATTGTACAAGCAGCTCCGGGACATGGGAGCCGAGCTGGCAGTCCCTTTGTATGAAGAGTGTGTCGAATGGGCAGGCGCCCTGAACGCCCGGTTCAGGGAAGATCCTAAAGTCTTTAACCGCTCCCTGCTGCTTCGTGATAAAGGAATGATGAAGCGGAAAGCGCAGATCTCCGGTATTAAAGTCGGAGTTTTTGAAGAGGCCAGAGATAAAGATGATGTGGAACGATTCTTAAAAAGAGTGAATGAAGCTTTATTGAAGCTGGAAGGTGACCACTATGACCCCATTCACGTGAAGCCTCTGGACAAAGCCGGGTCCGTCGGCCATTTGACGGTCTATACGAAAGAAGATATCAATCAGATTCAGGAGACGGACTTCCCTCTATTGATGGAAAGCCATCTCGACGGCCAGGAATTCTCCTGCGAAGCGTTCATTCATAAAGGAAAAGTCCGGTTCCTGAATATTACCGAATATGTGCGCCTCGGGTACTCCAATTTCGTTCCTGCCTCTCCTTCTCTGGAAGAAAAACGTCCATTGATTGAAAAGGCCGTTCAGCAGCTGGTCGATGCGTTCGAAATCGAATACGGCGTCATCCACCCGGAATACTTCATTACGCAGGACGGAACGCTCCACTTCGGTGAAGTGGCCGCACGTGTGCCGGGAGGACATATTTTTGAACTGATTGAACGTGCCTACGGGTTCAGTGCTTATGAAGCCCAGATCTTATGCAGTGATCCGGGTACGACGGAGGAAGAGCTTAAAGAATTCTTCCCGGATCCTTATGATTATCAAAATTATGCAGGCTGCCTGATGGTTCATCCAAGTATTGATTATGTCGAAGACTTGAAAATCCCGGAAGAGCTTGAGGACCACCCCTACTTTGAAAAGCATGACATGTTCACACCTCCGCAGGGGAAAGTAGCGGAACGTGTCGGCTTCGGGAACCATTATGGGACCATCTTCTTCTACGGCCGTGAGAGTGAAGAAATGCGTGACCTTCTCGAAACGTACGAAACGTATAATTTCTACATTTAAGTTCTCTCAAAAAGAGAAAGGAGTAGTCACATGCCGCAAACCACAGGTGCTCTTGCTGAACGATTTATTTACGCTCTGGAACAGCTCGACCAGGCTCCTTCCTTTGTGAAACCGAAATACCAGACCGATGTCTATCAGGAGGCCAACCGTCTGATTGATGCGGACGACGGTTTTGAAAACTTATACCAGCATGCCGCGCGATTTGAAGAGGCCGGTGTTTTTCAGGATGGGCCATGGGAATCCGCGGAGAAGCTTCAGCCTCCTCTCGTAGCGGGTTCCTTGAAAGCGAAAGGGCTGCCTATGATCATCGAGGTGCTGAGTGAGCTGCGTATGCTTGCCATTGCTGAAGGAAAAGCGTCCAATCCTGGTGTGACGCGCACGATGGCTGAAGAATTTTTAAATGAAGTCATGGTATTGAACCTGAACCTGCTTTTTCCGGATGCCAGTGAAAGCGCGCGGATGGAGAAACACGAAAATGACGAAAAAGCCGAAAAGCTTTTTACGTTTCTTTCCACACACTTATCGTCGACCGCCCTCATCCAGACCCTTATTGACGAAATCAAGCGCCTGACCGCCCAGCGTCCCATCATGATCAAACGAGTCGTATCGATGATCAAGATGGCTAAAGAGATGGTCAATCTGGACACGGAAAAGAATGACATGTCTGAACTCGTGCAGTTTATATCGGCGATTGAAGGACCGTCACCACTGAGTGACCAATATAAAGATGTCCATGCCTACCGCAGCCAGCTGAAGACGATCCCGAGAGCGGAGCTTATCTCAGAGAGTACAGCACTTGCCAAATCGATGCGCGACACCGGGCTTGTCGCTCCCCATCATGCGACACTGCTACGATTTTTAAGCAAGCAGAACCCCGGCCTGTTATCTTATGCCCTGAGCCTCAACAGCAAAGGCAGTGCCAACCTTGAAGAAAACCGGGAGCTTGTGATCCAGCTGATCCGTTCGTCCATTTTCCCGGGAACGAGACAGTCGGTTTACGGACTTGCCATGATGCTTGAACGCGGGATACTTTCTCATTCACCAGTGGCTCCGGGCCTGCGCAGGCTGATAGAGCTGGATATCCGTCCGGACGTCCGGAACGCCCTTTACTCCACAACCAATACGGGCGAAGGGGTGACAGCCAACAGCATTCTCGTTGCAGGAGCCATCCAGGTCCTCGGTCAGCCGCTGGGCGTCGGCCAGGGATTCAATCCGACGTGCCAGGCCGCACGAGGCATCAGCTTATGGGCCCAGCATGCCCCCGGGTTCCTGCTTGAAATCATTCCAAGGGCAGCCAGGGATGGTGATCTGGATTTCACTTTTGAAGGCGCACAAATCCATTCCAAAGATTTAAAAGGCGGCCTCGCCCCTGACTTGGATAAAGAGCTTGATCCTGTGTCACTCGTCCTCGTCCCGCATCTGGATAAGATTTACAGCGAGATGATGACCCGTGTCGCCCTCCGCGGAGAGGACGGCCACCGCTGGGTAAACCCGGCCTTTTACGGCAACTGGGTGCAGAAAGGATTCAGTTCCGTATTTGATCCGATAACAGGGTATGTCCTGGACTACAACGGATTCCTGAAACTCTTTTATGCCACTCACCACCCGGACTATAATGATGACTATGAGCTGATCTATCCAAACCCCGTCGGCATTTTCATAACCAACGTCCACGGAAAGCTGCTCGGTCTTCATGCTGTTTCCATTACAAGAATTGCAAAAGACCCGCATGGGATGTACCGCATTTACTTTTACAATCCCAATAACGACGGCTCCCAGAACTGGGGACAGAATATTGAGCCGAGCGTCAACGGGAATGGCGAACAAGAAGGAGAAAGCTCCCTGCCTTTTGAGGAATTCACCTCAAGGCTGTACGCTTTTCATTACAACCCTTATGAACAGGGAGACGCTTACGCTGTCGAAAACACGATTGTCCAGAGTATACGAACTCTCGCTCAGGAAAGCTGGGGCAGGGATTATACGTGGGTATAACAAAAAGCCGGACTCATTCTGAATGAGTCCGGCTTTTCATAAGGCTTCACCCATGTTCATCCTGGGCACCCCTGAAATATTCTTCAAGTAAATCCCCTAAGGTTATCCCCCATCGCTCCATGATCCGCCGCTCAAAACGGGAAATGGAAAATTTCCGCTTTAAATCCAGCGCATGCTCGGACATTCCCATGAACTCAGCCAGAGCCAGCAATTCCTTGTAGGCGAGCTTCTCGGTCATGATTGTCCCACCAGCTTTTCCATATGCTTCGTACTTCACGCGGGCCGCTTCCATTACATGAATCAGGGGGCGCATCTTGAAGTAATGAACAGCTTCTGCCAGTCTGCTCTTGTTATTCACTCCCTCCACTCCGTTCCATCATTTTCCTTAATGTACTATATGTATGCAGAGGTTTCTCTGTTCAATCCTTCTAAATATGCTTTAGAAAAAGGTCCAGCACTGCGGTTTTTCCAGTTGATTGAAAAGATCCACCGGCTTCGATACATTTGCTTTTCCGGCTTTTTCGAGTGCAGGTAATGAAACACACCCCATCATTAAGGAAGAAAAGGAACCTATATCAAGTTCAATCTGTACCTCTGCTTCTTCTTTCGTCACAGATGGTCGTCCGGCTGCAAACTGCCACACCTCTTTGTAGGTTTCCCCAAGCAGGCTGTCTTTCACAGTCCACCCTATCCGGATGGTATCTCTGCCGAACGTATGGTGTTTAACAGATTCAAGGAACGCCGGGATATCGATGATCCGGTACATTAGACCACGTCCCTGCTCGGCGGTCTTATGATAAATGGAATGGATCAACCGGTTCTCCACGTGGACAGGGTTATCGAGTGTAAAACTGAAATCTTCGTCGAACGTTGGGAAGCTTACAGACCGAACCTGGTCTTTTTGGTTATGAAGCTGAGTAAGCAGCGCTTGATAGGCGGCTTTTGTTGTATAAAAGAAGTTTCTCACATGCAGATCGTTCTCCAGGAAATGGGACCCTGCCTTGAATTCAAAGGACATGTACCCCTCCAGCTTCCCCTCATTTTGAACCCCGATCGTATGCTGCTCCGGCTTCTCCAGAAAGGCAAAGCCATAAGAGGGGATGTCTGTAGCGCCGTGAGTCTGATCCACCCACGTGTGGTAGCACCTACGAACATCGTCTAAATGGTCCCTCGTAAGCACCTGAACGTCTAAGGTCGTTTCAAAGGTCGGAAGCTGAGAAGGATGGAACTGATACACAGACAGCTCCGGACCGATGCCAAAGCCCATTTTCTGATAAAAACCCGGCTGGAAAGGGTAAAGGTGAGCCAGTATACGGCCGTTCTTTCTGGCATCCAGCAAAAACTTCGTAATGATCCGCTTGGCATGTCCCTGTTTTTTATAAGGAAGGTCTACCGCTACAGTCCCGATCCCCGCTCCTTTCACTTTCGTGTCATAGACCTGGATCTTATGATCGTAAGCAAAATAACCACCGACAAGAGAGCCGCCATCATATAAACCGACCGGGTGGACATCCTTATGGCCGGCCATTTTCCGACGATGCTCTGTATAGCGTTCCTGTTCCTCCGCTGATGTAAGATTCATCCCGGGGTAACAGCGGTGGGACAAACCTGTAAAAGCTTCAAAATCCTTCAACTCTTTAAACTCCATCGAATCCCTCCTTCATTCTCACTCTACCATTTTCTCTCATTTAACGGAGGAATTCTATTGTTTCGCCTGCTCCGAGTTGGGGAAAAATACAGCAACGAAAGAATGGAGGTTTGCCCCGTGAAAGATACGGCTGCTAAAACAGAATTGAACTGCTCCTCTGAATACGGGCAGCTGCTGGATGTTCTCGTCTCGGAGCCCCGTCATATGAGAATCGAAGCCAAAATCAATGAAACGCAGAAGCATTTTGAAGAAATTGAGACGAATATCGCCTTACAGCAGCACCGGGATTTTGTTCATCTTCTAAAGGAAGAAGGGGTTAACGTTCACCAGCTTCCTTCTAAATCTCACCTCCATGAACAAGTCTTCACCCGGGATATTGGATTTGTTATCGGAAGCCGGTTTTACATCTGTCAAATGAAAGAAGAAGTGCGCAAAGGTGAATCCAAGGAGTTAGCGGAGTGGTTGAAAGGTATGGAGACCTATACCTTCCAGTCCCCGATAGAAGGTGGAGACGTCCTTGTTGATCGAAACACGATATGGGTCGGATACAGTGGACGGACTTCAATGGAAGCCATTCAAGAACTCAAACAACAGGAGCCGGAGAAGGACGTGCACCCCCTCCCGCTCGCAGATGGTGTCCTTCACCTTGATTGTGTATTGAACATTCTGGATGCTCATACGGCTCTGGCATTTCCGGAGGCGTTCACGGATGAGGGCTGGCAGATGATTCAAAACCGATTCCGGGTGATTCCTGTTACAAAGGATGAAACGTTCCATATGGGTCCGAACGTTCTTTCCATCGGCTTAAACAAAGTGATCAGCCTCTCCCGGCACACCCGTTTGAATAAGAAACTGGAAGCAGAAGGATTCACAGTGCTTCCCGTTGATTTTTCAGAGATCATTAAATCAGGGGGCGCTTTCCGCTGCTGCACTCTTCCACTGCATCGGAAAGATCCCAGAGACCATATAGATGACATTCCAAAGAAAGGTTGTAGATAGGATGGATACACAGCAGTACTTCAGTAAAACGTATCAGGAGTCCCGCGAACGTTTCCGCGGTCTGCTTCCCCAGGTAAAAGAGTTGTGGCCGGATGCTGCCCTCCATACCGAAAGCATTGGGAATGAAGAAGACTTAACCATCGATTTCATCTATGCCGATGCCCGCGTGTCCAATGATCAGGTCATGTTCATGACGACAGGGGAGCACGGTATTGAAGGGTATGCAGGAGCGGCTGTTGTACAAATGTTTATAGAAAACCACAGCCACGCCGTAGATGCTGATTACACGGGCCTCTGTCTTGTTCACAGCATCAATCCGTGGGGGATGAAGCACTTCCGGCGTGTCACAGGGAACAATGTGGACTTGAACCGGAACTACATTTATAAGACTGAACACGTGCCTGAGGATTTGAACACAAACTATCGTGATGCCAGCCGTCTTTTTCAGCCGAATGGGAGCCTGAAGGAAATCCCAAGAGAAAAGACAGTGCTCTATGAATATTTAACGAAAGGGATGGCTGAACAAGGGTATAAGGCGGTCAAGACCGCCAAAGGCATGGGACAATATGAGTTTGAAAAAGGCGTTTATTATGGCGGGAAAGAGGAAGAACGTTCTGCTTCCATTATGAAATCGTGGCAGAGAAAGATGCTGAGAAATTACAGCCGCGTTATTCATATGGACTGGCACACAGCACTTGGACCGACCAATGAAGTGACGATGGTCATCTCCGATCATGAAGAAAGAGATGTAGACACACTTCGAAACGATTACCATATGGAGAACGTAGAAAAATTCAGCCCTTCAAAAGTCAAAGGAGATTCAACCAATCATTTTTATGAACTGCAGCAACATGAGTTTCCTGACCGTCGTCTTTTATCAGCCCTGTTCGAGTTCGGCACATTCGGAACGGACCGCGAGGCAGAGCTGAGAGAATTCACGACCATCATCCTGGAAAATGAACTGTATTGGGAAGGAGCAGAGCGTGAAGAAGACCGGCGCTGGATCCTGCAGGAACTCCGGAATATGTTCTACCCCGTGGAACAGGAGTGGCGGGAAGCTGTCCTCACAGAGGCGGAAAAAGTGATTGTTTCTGTGATGAAGCATGAAAACATGATGAAGGATGCGTCAGCGGTAAGTTCTATTAGAAAAGCCTGAGAGGCTGTGTCCTCACAGGCTTTTTTCCTTTTACACAGCTGGAGGTCCGAACTTCCCGTTCCGGAAATCTTCAAAGGCCTGATTGATCTCCTCCATGGTATTCATCACGAATGGACCGTGGGGGACGATTTCCTCGCCAATCGGTTGGCCGGAATAAACGAGCACCTTCGTCCGGCGTTTTTTGGACCGGATCGCCAGAGTGCTTTCCCCTTCCCCTGTTTCACGGAAAGTCAGCAGCCCAGCCTCGTGTTTTCTCATTGCCTGTTTTTCAGTCCCGATTTCCGCCTCCCCTGCCAGCATATAAATAAAAGCATTATGGTTTTCAGGGAGATGGATCGTATAAGAACTCCCTTCTCCCATCGTCCATTCCGTTAACGTAATCGGAACGATGGAATCCAGAGGCCCGGCCACCCCAGCGGTATGACCGGAGAACACTTTCAAACGTCCTCCTTCAAAAGAAACAACCGGGACGTCTTCCTGATACACATTCTGGTACACCGTGTCGGAATTCTTTTTATCCTTCGGAAGGTTCAACCATAACTGCAGTGTATGGGCAATATCATTCTCCACACCGTCTTCTGCGTGACGGGCGGCCCAGCCGGCATTCATGTACTGGACATCTCCAGGTTCAAGAATCTCCCGTCCGCCTGCGTTGTCTATGTGCTCAAGCCGGCCATCCACGACGTACGTGACAGTTTGAAAACCTCTGTGGGGATGATCAGGGAACGTGCCCTTTTTGAACCAGTCCTCCGCCATCAGAATGAATGGATCGAGTTCACGCCATCGTTCTACAGGAAGCACCCATCCTTTCTGAATGGCCGGAAACTTCATCTCTGTATATTCGACCCTCCATTTTTCCTTAAGTTCTCTTTGGAATGTCATTCGATCATCCTCCCTCTAATTAGTTGCTACACATACTATACAGGTAAAAAAAGGGGCCCTTACCCTTTTATATTGTTCAGGATTTTCGTCAGCACTTGATCCAGATGTTCCAAATCCTGCGTACTCAGCCCCTCCGTCACATCCGCGTTGAACGCTTCGGAAACAGGGACCACTTCTTCTTTCAGTTTCCGTCCGCTTTCGGTCAGGTACACTTCAAGGGAACGGCGGTCTTTCGGACAGAACTTCCGTTCAATAAAGCCTTTTCCTTCGAGGTTGACGACCATTCTGGCAATATTGGTTTTGTCCTTGCCCAGCTTTTCAGACAACTGGTTCTGCGTCAAGCCATCCTTTTCCCATAACAACATCATGACTAAATTCTGTTCAGGAGCAAGGTTGTAGGGCTGGAGACGCGATTTGATCTCACTGGTCAGCTTCAAGTCTGTCTGGTGGAGCTTAATGCTGATGTAATCCTCTACGCGTAAATTCATACTATCTCTTCTTTCCTTGTCTAGGCTGCAGTTTCTATGTTCAGTATAAAGGGCGGTACTTCTCGAAGTCAAAAGACTTGAAACGAAACATTATTGAGTCCTCGTTCGTACATAAGTATAATAGAAGAGGATGAAATGGGAAATTGTCCCTGGGTCTGCCTTCTTAACCGGGCCTTATAAACACCTGCGGCTTTTTCAACCGATACTTTACTATGGCTTACAGGAGGTGAACCAATGAAGCGATGGATCAGCTACAGCTTTTTTCTTCTCTTGATCATCATGGGCGGCTGTTCCTCTGTCCAGGGAGCCGTTGACAACACGTATCCCCTCGAAGACATCGTGTATGATGACAGGGAAAACAAATCGGAAATCTACCGGGCTTCCAATCAGACGGTGGATACGGTCGCCGATCAGATCATGGATACCAACGAGCCGATGTATGAGGCCTCGAAGAACGGCCGTCACCTTATGATTTATGATGATCTGCTCGTACAGGTTTTTGAAGATCCAAAAGACGCCAATGATTCTCTCGTTGAAATGTCCGGTGAAGAATTTGTACGAAACAACTATTCCACCGCTTTCTTTTCTGATTACGGCATTGCCCGTGAGGCCGAAGAGGAGTTTGATATGGATTTTGAATCCAGAGGTGGAGGATTCATTTACACCGGGTATATCCTTGGCGGCGGTTATGTGAAAAACAGTGGAAAGCTTCCGACCCTGAGATACTCCTCTGATTCACCAGGGGGGATCCGCGGCGGAGGACCAGGAACAGGAAAATAAATAAAGACAGGAGTGAATCACCTATGTTTGCCTTCGAATTTTCAGAGATCCTTGATGCCACAGAGCTGCTGCTTACCCTCGTCTACTGGGTGCTCATGCTTGTTATAGCCGGTATCTGCATGGCCGTTTTTGAAAAATTCACCCCTTACGATGACCGAAAGGAGCTGCTGAATGGGAATGTAGCTGTCGGTACACAGTTTGCTGGTAAATTGATCGGCCTTGGTATCATTACTCAAGCGTCCATTGCCCACAACTTGAGCATCTGGGGCGCAGCCATTTGGATTTTGATCGGCTTTGTATTAATGATTGCCGGGTACTATCTCTTTGAACTGGTCACCCCTTTCAAAGCTGAAGACGAAATCCGCAAAAACAATACAGCTGTCGCTATTGTTGCTGCTGCTGTAAGTATTTTTATCGGCTTCGCCGTGGCCGGCAGCATTACGTAAGCCATTTGGAGGGACCTATATGAACGCCCAGAGATACTTATACTTATCATCAGGAATTGTCTCCATCTGTGGCATTGTCTTTCAAGTTCTCTACGGGGCGGCTGGAAGTTATTTGTTCGGAGACAGCGTTCTTTACTACTGCATTACCATCGGTCTTTTTTTAATGGCCATGGGAATCGGCGCGGCCGTTAGTGAGCGCTTGAAAAACTGGCTCGTGACCCGGTTCGTACAGGCTGAGTTTCTAATCGCCATCATTGGCGGCTTTTCCGTATTCGGTCTTTTCTTTTTCTCTTCCTTTTTCGACCAGGGAACCGCACAGGTCTATTTGTATATCGTCATTTCCCTTACCGGTTTCCTGACCGGACTGGAACTGCCGATCTTAATCAGGCGGGTGCAGGAGATCCGGGCGGATATCAGCAAAAGCACGGCCCGTGTCCTGTTCTTTGACTATGCAGGAAGCTTGATCGGCTCCATCGGGTTCGCCCTTCTTTTAAGGCCTGCACTGGGATTGATCAAGACAGCCTTTTTAGTAGCCGCAATCAACGCTGTAATCGCTTTGTTCCTTACGTTTTATTTTCAAAAGGAAATCCGCCGCCCGACTCTTCATAAGCTGAGCGGTGTTCTTATTCTGCTTCTGCTTGGATGGGGCTTTCTTTACGGTGAAAAATACGCCGCAGCCTTTGAGCAGAGGGTGTATGCCGATCCGGTGATCCATGCCGAGGATACACAATATCAGCGGATCATCCTGACCAAGGAACCGAATGATGTACGTCTTTACTTGAATGGACAGCTGCAGTTCTCAGAAAGTGACGAGTACCGCTACCATGAAGCCCTTGTCCATATCCCAATGGCTCTCGCCGAGCAGAAAAGGAACATCCTTATCCTCGGAGGAGGGGATGGTCTTGCTGTCCGTGAAGTATTAAAGCATGACCAGGTGGAAAACATCACGCTCGTAGACCTGGATCCGGCGATGACGGACCTTGCCAATACGCATCACGAGCTGCTCCGTCTAAATGAAGGTGCCCTTAAGGATGACCGTGTGAAAATCGTTCATGCCGATGCCTTTCAATACTTACAGGAAAATGAAGCCTTCTATGATGTCATTATCGGCGATCTTCCCGACCCGAACAATGAAGGGCTGAATAAACTGTATACTACACAATTTTATTCGCTCGTCCGGAACCATCTTGCTCCCGGCGGGAAGATCAGCATGCAGTCGACAAGCCCGGTTTTTGCACCCAAAGTATTCTGGACGATCCACGAAACGATAAAGGAAACAGGGCTGTTTACAGACAGCTATCACCTGGATGTACCCAGTTTCGGAAACTGGGGGTTCACACTGGCCTCACGGGAGGCCATCGATCTCGACAATCTGCAGGTCTCAGACGACCTTTCCTTTTTGAACGAAGAGACAGCGCGTGCCTTATTCGCGTTCGGAAATGATACCGACGCTGTCATTGAGGAAGAGGACGGGGGCACCTTTGATATCCCCGTCAATACGTTGAACCGCCCGGTCCTCATCCAGTTGTATCAAAAAGCATGGCAGGACTATTGATTTCAATTAAAAGAGGGACGCTGCCTTCCGCAGCGTCCCTCTTTATTTATGGTACAGTTCAGTAGAAGAATATCCTTCTTCCCGGGAAAGATGAAACGCGATGATGGCGGATCAGCTGGAGTTCGAGGGGAGCAGGATTACATAGGAGGTAATCTCCTTCAGTCGAGCCTTTTTCCCAGCCCCTGTAAAAAGATAAACATCGCAGAAGCCATACTTCCGGCCATTCTGCATAAGGACCGTTCCATTCGCGGAACCGGTGCTTCCGTGCGTGATGATCTGATCAAAATGCATCCCGCTGACTTTGTATTGAGTCATGGCCTTCAATTCTTCAGCAAACGCCGTTTTCCCTTGGATCGTATAAGATTCCCCGATGATCCTCCATGTCACATCATCAGCCACCTGGTCCAGAATATAAGTGGTGTCCCCTGTCGCAAAAGCTTCGTTAAACGACTTCAACCATTGCTTCTTAGGAGCATTTCCACAGTCTTCCACACCCGTAATCTGAACTGTATGAGTCATTGCTCATCCCCCTTTTTTACTCAGCACCTTGGAACAGTCGTCTTATATTTCCCCATCTGCTGTCACTCATCGTTGATTTTCTACTTTAATTTTACCATAGAAATCCTCGTTCCATTTCAGAAAAACGAACGGTGGGTTGGCCGCTTGCTTTATTCTATAAGAGAACGTAATTTGGGAAATAACCGCAGAGCATTCTTATAAAAAAACCCTTCCCGTGTATGGTTTTCCACATCTGGAGGATAGAGTATTCAGAAAGATAAGCCCCTTCCCTATGGAAAGAGGCCCCTGTACCCTTAAGGCAGTTTTTGTTTTTTTACAAACTCAGCCTGCACGATCAAGCGTTCAGGAGCCGGGCCGATGAAGTCAAAAGGATAGCACGTCGTTAAGGTTAATGTGGGAGAGACCGTTTTTACAATGACGGACGTATCCCCCTCATCCGTCACCCACGTACGGTTAATCTGATACTCATACTCATAATTTCCTTCCCTCACATAGAGAAAATCGCCGGGAACAAGATCGTCCAGACCGCGGAACATCGTTTCCCTGTGGCCGGCAAGAGCGGTGTGCCCTTTCTCAGAGGGAAGGGTCGTATACGATGTATCATATAGTCCGAGGCCTTCTTTCAGCGTCGTGTCTTCAGTCCCGAAAAAGACAGGATACCTACGTCCAAGTTTGGGAATCGTAAGCTCTCCAACCCGATCCCCTTCCTGATAGCTTTCAACGGTTTCGGCAGCTACGAAGTCTCCCGATTCAGGCTGTTCACTCTCCAGCGAGTAAGCAGATTCCTGCATCTCTGCATCATAAACAGCGACACGGCTCTCCGACCACCAGTTAAATCCATTCCAGAATATAAGCACCAGTCCCAGCAGCAATACGACAACGCCCAGCTTTTGAATCATCGGATCTCTCCTTTACTCCGCAGTTCGTTACGCTTTCACCTGTTTTCTTCTCATAAAAAGAATCGCACCCGCTCCAACGACAATGGCCCCCATGAGCATCCCCAGCGGATAGGAAGTGGCTGTATTGGCGAGCCGAGCTCCTTCTTCATCTTCTGAATCATGCAGCAGTTCAAAAATAATTTCAGCGTTGTCCGTATTATCCATAAATCCGGAAAAGCGTTCAGAGGCTGGGCCGTAAGCATATACAGGGACATCGCCCCCCGTATGTCCGTCAGTCGTCCATCCTGTTCCGGAGCGCTTATTGAAGATGGCTTCAATCGCATTGTCGACCGCGGTGAATGACTCCTCTTCGTTCCCTTTATTCACAGCTTCCTGAACAGACGCAATTTCTTCTTCCGTCAATTCAAAGTCGATGGCATCCGTCAAGGTCCTCTTTACGTCAGCTCCTTCTTCCACAATCTGACCGGCCATGTAATCCGGAGTATGGGAAGCAGCACGAATGACATCCGGATCCCATTGATAAGGGCCGCCTTCTCCAAGGGAAAAACCGCCTGTCGAATGATCCGCTGTTGTGACGACGAGCGTTCTGCCATCCTTTTCTGCAAAAGCCAACGCTTTCTCAAAGGCCCCCTCAAAATCTTCTATCTCACTCATGGCAGCTACGACATCATTGTCATGACCAGCCCAGTCAATCTGGCTTCCTTCCACCATAAGGAAAAAGCCTTCCTCATTGCTTTTCAGCTTTTCAATCGCAGTTTGCGTCATAGCCGCGAGGGAAGGCTGTTCTTCGGGGCGGTCAATGGCTTTATCCAACCCGCCAGGCGCAAACAATCCAAGAATCTGACCGCCGTCTGAGTCCGCCATTTCTTCTGTTGTGGTCACATAATCATAACCGTCTTGTTGGAATTCCTTCGTCAGATCCCGGTCATCACGTATAAAATAATCAGTTCCTCCACCGAGAAGCACATCAATCTTATGCTCCCCGTCAATCTGATCATCGAAATAATCATCCGCAATGGCATCATAGTTCTGACGGGATTCGTTATGAGCTCCGTAAGCCGCAGGTGTAGCATGGTTCACCTGGGCAGTAACAACGAGCCCTGTGGACATCCCTTTTTCCTTAGCCGCTTCCAGTACTGTCTTCGTATCCTCTTTGTCCAGGTCTTTCGCAATCGCCCCGTTGTACGTCTTGATCCCGGAAGACAAGGCTGTACCAGCAGCAGCGGAATCAGTGATATTTTCCCTTTCTTCCTCTTCACCGCCTTCGTGATAAGGGTCATGGGAATAAACGGACTGCATCCCTGCAAGACAGGGGTCAAAAGCTGTCGGTTCCATATGCTTGGTCTCCGGATCGTCTTTATAGTAACGGTAACCCGTTGTATATTCCGGCCCCATGCCGTCACCAATCATGAATATTATGTTTTTGACCCCTCTGCTGTGGTCAGCTGCACTTAAGAAAGATGGATCATCGGCACTTCCAAAAAACAGGCAGGACAACGCTGTCACCGCCAGCAGTTTCTTTGCGAGCTGCTTTTTCAAAAGGATTCCCTCCGTTCACGTGGTTACATGGTTCATACTAGCTGCTCTATGTTAACGACAGAAGAAGTGATGGTAAGAAAGGGTTAAAGGTACGTAATAGTTATGTAAATCCATAGGTCTATTGTGCCCGGAAAACGTCCCCCTACTTTCGAAGTTCCTAAAAAGAAAAAGGTACGCCTCCCTGTGGGAAAACGTACCTTTAATGATCTTCATGGATGGAATCCACCGGTTTCACCGTTAAAGCGGTTGCAGCGATAAGCACACTGGTGTTGACCCAGAGCATCAAACCATTCCAGTCGTTATCCATAAGGGTTACATTTACAAGAGATATCCCCTGCATAATAAAAATAGTCAAGAGTAGAAAATGTGTGAGCTTCATCCAAATCCCCCTTTTCGTATCAATTATTCCAAAAGGAGAGATCAACCTCAAGCTTTTCCAGGAGAAATCTTTACTCTTCAGCTTCCGCAGCCAGCGCGTCGGCCTTTGTATTATGAACCGTGCCGAATGGATGTTCAGGAGGAGCATAAATCGAATACAGCTTCATAGGAACATCCCCTGTGTTGGTTACGTTATGCCAAACCCCTGCAGGAATCATGATGGCATAATCATCAGAAACTTCCCTTTCAAATGTAAGCTGATCTTTTTCAGGTCCTATCTGCACCCGTCCACGTCCCTGCTCCAGACGGAGAAACTGATCGACATCCGGATGAATCTCCAGGCCGATATCCTCACCGACACCAATACTCATCAGGGTGACCTGCAGGTGATCTCCCGTCCATACGGCTGTGCGGAAGGTATCATTATTTACCGTCGCTTTTTCGATATCCAACACAAACGGCCGGCCCCCGAAATCCATCGTCGATGCTGGATTTTCCTGGCGGTTCAGCAGTTCGTACCATTGACCCGCTTCATCGGCATTACTCTGACATGCGCGTTGAAAACACGACTGACAAGAAGAACCCTGAAGTGCCCGGTACGCCTGCTGATCATAATTATAATGATCGAGTTTCATTTTATAGGCTTTCTGCAGGCCGTCCTGATAGGAGCTGAAGGATGGCGGTGCAGCCTGGAAAGATGGCTGTTTTCCTGTCACCTGTGTATAAAGGAGAGACTGCTCATGCAACATGGACGATTCTTTCTCATACGCCTGCCTGATGGCCGGCTGATCAGCAGCCGGAGCATATGGAAAAAGCCGTTGATACAAATGAGCCGCTGACGCTTTGGAAGCGATGCTGTTCTGCAGCATGTCGGCGGCCTGCTGTCTGTTCATAGATGGGTATGGATACACATAGATCTTCCCTTCCTTACAATCTCGACCTATCTTATGCAGAAAGGCCCAGCAACGTACATTCAACAAGAAAACCGGCCCCAGATAAGAGGCCGGTTTCACTCATGTACCGCAATACGTCCGGTACGGAAGATCCGATGGCTCCGGAGGTTGGGCGTAAGGCTCCTGAGCAGCGGAATATTCGTAAGGGTTTTTCAACTGTTCCATAAGATTTTCCATCACCGAATAGTCATCATTCTGTATCACCGCTTCCAACGCTTCTTCCACTCTATGATTCCGGGGAATGATGGCAGGATTGGCCTGCTTCATTTTTGCGAAGGCGAGGTCCAGCGGCTGGTCCTGGCGTTCCAGACGTTTTTTCCATTGATCATACCAGCTGGAAAAAGCTACAGAATTCCACATTGGCAGTTCTTCGGGCCGGTCAAGGGTCAAAGCTCTGAAGGTATTCGTATAATCCGCTTCCTGCTTTTTCATCATATCCAAAAGATCATCCATCAGGGCTTCATCCTGGTTTTCTTCTGTTAAAAAGCCGAGCTTCTCCCTCATACCGTTTACCCAGTGTTTCTGATAATACGATCCGTATCTACCGAGAATCTCCTGAGCTGTTTCGAGCGCAGCGTCTTCCTCCTCATCCAAAATCGGAATTAAGGATTCTGCCAGACGGGCAAGGTTCCACTGGCCGATTGGCGGCTGGTTTTGATAAGCGTAACGCCCCTTCGCATCGATGGAGCTGAAAACTGTTTCCGGGTGATAAACGTCCATAAAGGCGCACGGACCGTAATCGAAGGTCTCTCCGCTGATGGACATGTTATCGGTATTCATCACACCGTGAATAAATCCGACCAGCTGCCATTGAGCAATCAGAGCCGCTTGTTGTTCAACCACCTTTTCGTAAAAAGCCGCATACCGTTTTTCTTCTCCCGCTGCTTCAGGATAGTGGCGCTGAACGGCGTAGTCGGCCAGCAGGCGGAGCGCATCCACGTCACCCAGACCAGCGGCATACTGGAATGTGCCCACACGGAGGTGACTGCTGGAGACACGCGTTAAGACAGCTCCGGGAATTTCAATTTCCCTCTGAATATGTTCCCCGGTTGTCGTTACAGCCAGGGTCCGGTTCGTCGGTATACCGAGCCCATACATGGCTTCGCTGATCATATATTCTCTCAGCATCGGTGCAAGTCCTGCGCGGCCATCCCCCCGTCTCGAAAAAGGTGTACGGCCGGAGCCCTTCAATTGAATATCAAAACGTCTTCCCTTGTTGGTGACCTGTTCACCGATAAGGACGGCCCGGCCGTCGCCGAGCATCGTAAATTGACCGAACTGATGACCGGCATAGGCCTGAGCTACAGGATCCGCCCCCTCCGGAAGCTCGTTCCCACTCAATAATTCCGGGTGGTGTTTCAAATCATCCGGCAGACCGAGTTCAGCAGCCAGACCGCCGTTGAAAACAGCATAGGCCGGGGCTTTTACTGGTGTCGGTTCTACTTTGGCATAAAAATGTTCCGGTAGCAGCTGATAGCTGTGCTTTAAGTTCCATCCTGTCTGTGTCATGGAATCTCCTTTACTGGTAATAGTGTTATCGTTAACCCTAACATAATTCTTCCCTTCATGCTGAGGATCTTGCACGGAGATAATCACCTGGCGGCGGCCCACGGCCCTCCCATTTCATTCAACAAAAAAAGACTGCCGGGCATTTCCCCGACAGTCGGTGGCTTTCCAGGGAAAGCCGCGTTCGTATCTATTGTCCGATTCGCTTTAGAAACTGCTGCGTCCGGGCTTCTTTTGTAGAATGAAACACCTCATCCGGTGTTCCCTCTTCGACAATCGCCCCCTGATCCATGAAAATCACACGGTCTGCTACATCTTCGGCGAACTTCATTTCATGGGTGACGACGACCATGGTCATCCCTTCTTCCGCCAGCCCCTTCATAACGTCAAGAACGTCCGCCACAAGCTCAGGGTCGAGAGCTGACGTCGGCTCATCAAACAAAATAACTTCCACTCCGGTCGCCAGCGCCCGGGCGATGCCGACGCGCTGCTGCTGGCCGCCGGAGAGCTGGTGCGGGTATACATCCAGTTTGTCACCAAGACCAACCTTACCTAAAATCTCCGCTGCTTTCTTCCTTGCTTCTGCTTTCGGCTTTTTTTGAACCGTTATCGGGCCTTCCATGACGTTCTGGAGAGCGGTTAAGTGTGGGAACAGGTTATGGTTTTGAAACACCATCCCCGTCTGCTTCCGGAACTCCACCGTTTCTTTTTTCTTATGGGTGCGTCCGAAATCGAGTGAACGCTCCCCAATGGTGATTTCACCGTACTCCGGCGTTTCCAAAATGTTCAGGGAACGCAGCAGGGTTGTTTTTCCAGACCCTGAAGGTCCGATCACAACAACGACTTCGCCGCGGTTCACGTTCATATCAATATCTTTCAGCACATGTAGATCACCGAAATACTTATTCAATTTATTTACTGTAATCATCGTACCAGACCTCCTACTTGGCGACATATCTTTCCATTCTATTTTCAACACGATCCTGAACGAACGAAAGCGCCACACAAATCATCCAGTAGATAAGGGCTGCTTCGGAATACACAAGCAGGAACTCGTAATTTTGAGCCGCAATCTCCTGTGATTTCCGGAACATTTCCGTATAGGTGATGGTGGAAGCCAGGGACGTATCCTTGATCAGACTGATAAATGAGTTGGACAGCGGCGGAATGGATACCCGTGTCGCCTGGGGGAGAATGACACGCTTCAGCGCCTGTGCTGTCGTCATCCCAATCGACTGGGAAGCTTCCCACTGTCCTTTCGGAATCGATAGAATAGCCGCTCGGATAATCTCAGAATTATACGCTCCCATGTTCAGGGAGAAACCGATGATGGCTGAATAAAAAGGACTGATGGTTACACCAAGAGACGGAAGACCGAAAAAGATAATGAATAACTGCACGAGGAGCGGGGTTCCACGGATGATGGAAACATACGCGCGGGCCACTCCCCTGAAAAATTTCACATTCGATAAACGCATCAATGCTGTGATGACAGCGAGCACGATTCCAATAGCGAATGTGATCAGTGTCAAAGGAATCGTATAATACAAAGCCCCTTTCACCAAAGGGAGAAAAGAGCTTGTAAAAATGTCCAGGTATTTTTCCTGCATGTCAGGGTTGGTGAATAGATTACTTAGATACATCTTCACCAAACCACTTCTCAGAAATTTCAAGATATGTGCCGTCTTCCTTCATTTCTTCCAAGGCGTTATTGACAGCATCCACAAGTTCTTCGTTTCCTTTTCTGAACAACAGACCGCTCTCAGAAGCTTCATCCGCACGCGCGGCAATCTTCACTGGAGCTTCCGGGCGCTGCTGCATGTAGTCCAAAACAGACAGGCGGTCGTTGACGGTCGCTTCAATCCGGTTGCTGGCAATCATCTGCATGGATTCGTTAAACCCTTCCACACCTGTAATTTCAGCATTATTAGCTTCTGCTATATCACGGTAGTTACTCGTCAGCGACTGGGCTGTATTGACTCCTTCGAGATCTTCAAAAGACTGGATCGAATCATTGTTTTCGTTGGTAACCACGACAGCTGATGTTTGAATATAAGGATTGGAGAAATCATACTTCTCCTGTCGGTCTTCACGAATTCCGACCTGGTTGGCCACCATATCAAAACGGCCGGCATTCAACCCTGCGAACATGGAATCCCATTTCGTTTCATTGAATTTAGCTTCTACGCCGAGACGATCGGCGACTTCTCTGGCGATTTCCACATCAAAACCGGTCAGTTCATCATTATCATCATGGAACGTGTACGGGCGGTAGGTTCCCTCTGTTCCAATGACGAGTTCTCCATTGGCTTTAATTTCTTCCAGAAGGTTTTCCTCTCCATCCGCTTCTGTTTCCGAAGACTCGCCGCCTTCTGAGGCACTTTGACTTTCATCCTCACTCGTCCCGCAGGCAGCAAGAACAAGTACCAGGAAACCGATTGAAAACAACCATGTTAATTTCTTCATTTTATTTTCCCTCCGTAAAACCAAGTAAGTTTATATGTTTTAATGACTTCCGTATCATAATCCAGATGATCCGTCGATGTCAATGAATTGAACTCTTCCCTTTATCCTTTTCCAAATTCCATCATTTAACCATCGTACGCATTGGATTCAGCCTGCTTGAAACAGGAAGGGGCTGTACCGGAATATCCCGGACAGCTTTTATGATTTTAATAGTCTTTTGGATATCGGTGCAACGCCGACGCTCTGGAGGACAAGCGATATGATGACGACAGCAAAGGCAAGAGCCGTAAAGGAACCGCCTCCATCCGCTTCCGCTTCAAACGATAAAATAAGAAATATGGACATCGTTCCTTTTAAACCAGCCCATGTCAAAAGAGCGGAATGCCGCCAGCTGATTTTCCTCCGCCAGTGGGGAAAAAGCTGGGTAGAACCGGCAATGACGACAAACCGGACGACGATGGAAAGGAGAAAAACGATGACCGCCAGTCCTAATAGAGGTGCAGCCAGGTAGCCTGCTGCTTCAATACCGATTAGAAGGAACAGTAAAGAAAGGGCTGATGTCTCCACAACTCCCCAGAATCCATCCAGGGTTTCTTTGAAGTGCTCTTCCTTAATCGTTTTCCCGTATTCAAAAGACAACAGTAAACCGGCTGATACTGTAGCGAGCACACCGGAAACTCCGACATATTCGGCCAGATTAAAAATTCCATAAGCCAGTACGATACTCAACATGACTTGGTATTCGCGGTTATGAGTATAGTGAACTCCTTTGCTGATCAACCATCCAAAGGCTGCACCAAGACCCACTCCTCCAAGAGAGACGAGTAAAAATTCCCCGAAAAATGAAAACAGCGAAACATCTGAATGCCCTGTGTACATCCCCATCAGTACAGAAAAGATGACGATGCTTGTTCCGTCATTTAACAGGGATTCCCCTTCCACGACATCCGCCATCCTTTCATCACTTGTCGAGTTCTTCAAAATCGAGACGACAGAAACCGGATCTGTCGGTGTCAAAACAGCCGCCATCACCATGGCTCCGATCAAAGACAAGGAAAGAAAAGGTCCGCTTACCGCATAAATGGCTGCACCAAGGAGCCCCACTGTTAATATGATTCCAATGGTGGCGAGGAAGATAATCAAGTGACTGTTTCTTTTGAACCCTTCCGGTGGGAACCGGTAAGCAGAGACGAACAACAAAGCAGGAAGAAACACATGATAAATCAGATGCTCAGTTACCTCAATAGTTGAAAAGTATGGAAGAAAGGACAAGCCGATACCAATGAACACAAGGATCATCGGGACAGGAAGGTTTTCCTGCTTCTTGTCCAGTGTAAAAATAAGATAACCGATCAATAATAGCAGGATGGTCTGGTTGATGGACATAGGATCCCCCTTTCTTTTCCTTTTCATTTCTCCTCTTTCTTATATCCCTAAACATAAGAGAAGACCCGGCAGGCCGGGCCTCCGGGTCTTCTCTCTTATGATTTCCGGCTCTCAGCCAGACGTTCCTTGATCTGGTTATAAGACAGGCCGGACAACGCATTCAAACGCTTCACTTCATCCACGTTCGTCCCTGAACGTGAAACGGTTGCTTTCCTCACACTCTCCACCTCCTTGAATGTCGAAGAAGGCCTACCCTTCTATTCGGGCGGACGCATAGCCGAGCGCAATCCCTAAAAGGGCTCCTCCAAGTACTTCCACAGGCTGGTGGCCAAGCAGTTCTTTCAGCTCTTTTTCACGTTCGACAAATTCAAGGCTCGGAAAATCACCGGAAATCTGAGCCACATTATCTTCGAGGTCGTTCACCAGCTGGGCGATTTCTCCTGTGTGTCTCCGGATTCCCTGTGCATCGTACATCACGATGACGCCGAAAATAACAGCCAGCGCCGTTTCTGTATGACGGGATCCTTTATTTGCAGCAATATAGGATGCAAGCGCGGCTACACCGGCAGAATGGGAGCTTGGCATGCCCCCGGTGGTCGCCACCTGTTTCACGTCCCATACCCCATGCACACGTTTATGTGTCACAATTTTCAATGCTTGAGCGATTCCGATCGCCGAAAGTGCCGTAGCAATTCCACGGTTCATTTTGTTCATGATTTTCACCCTCCCACTCAGACTACCATGTACCTTCCCGTTCAAAAGGCTGTTTATTCAAATGGGAAGAGGATTAATGTTTTTCTGTCTGAGGAGGCTCTTCCATCCAACCGTGTTTAATCATCAATTTTGCCCCTTTATGGGCATATTCAAAAATATCCTTCATAAATAGGGACAATTTGGCGGGGAGGTCATTCCGCAGACTGAAGGCTGTGCCCAGGGAGTTTCCTCCTAAAGAAAAGCTGCAGAACAGGCTGACGCAGTAAAGCATCATTTTATCCGAAAACGGTGAGAGGTGAGACTGGGTGACATTCCCTCCCGGAGTCATCGGAGCGGGCGTATCATTTTCGAACATGATCGTCGTCAGCTTCTTTACTATCTTTTTAGCCAGTTCGCCGCCTTCATGGAAATAGGCTCTCGCCTCAGGTTCTTTGGCTACCTGGGAAAACCCGTAAATCATCTGCATGCCGATCACATTGGATTCAATCGCATGGTGTATATGGGTCATCTCTACTGTATTCAGTGCACGCCTTCCCTTGATCGGCTTGAACATCTTCAGATAATCCTTATCCTGTACATGCTCAACCGGTTTCTGGATGGAGACATAAGGGGCCTGGGGAAGAAGTCCTTTTTCAATCAGATACTGGGTGCACTTTTCATAATACTTTTGTGTTAAATAGGTGAGTTCCCGGTATATCTCGATAATCTCCTTCTGGTAGGACATGGTCAGGTTCAGCGTATGCATGCCCATACCAATTTCATTCACCAGCCGGACGAACATGATGTCAAACCCGTTATCATAAAGCTTTGGAACTTCTTTGGTCACATCATCCTCCGTAAATCCAACCGGCACTTCAAGGCCGTGTTTTTCAAATATTTTCTTCATTTTCTCCACATAGGGTTCAATGTCTTTCTGAAGATGAACCATAATCTGTTTGGACTCCCGGTCATCTGCTTTTTCAATAAAATAGTCCAGCATCCTAAGGATTAAGGTCTTTTCCTGATAGGTCATCCATAATGTCCCGATTTCGGCAGAAGAAAGGTGTGAATTGGCTGCCATAACGACTCCTCCAATTTGGATTGCACTATATCGGCATCATCCGTGCTTTTCTTCTAGTCTGAGCCAAATCCTGTTTTTCATCCGGCTTTCCTGCAAAGATGACACTTATGACAGTCTGCTTCCCCTTAAACCTCGATGATTAGAGTCCTCATCTATTTCCAACAATAAATTTTGCTGCATCTAAATCCCCACCACACAGCCATGTGGGATCGTTTTCAATTGTATGGTGACAGATCTTCTTGTTTTTAAGCCGGGATTTCGTGGTAGAACCCATCTAGCACATATAAAAAAGGTGGTCATGATATGAATCGTTCAATTAGCAAAGGGTGGATTTTCTTTTTCGGCGCCCTTGGTGGATTATTATATGGATATGATACCGGTGTCATTTCCGGAGCCCTTTTATTCATCAGCGATGATATTCCCCTTACAGACTTTCTGGAAGGCCTTGTCGTCAGTTCACTGCTCGTTGGTGCCATTGTTGGTGCGGGGCTGAGCGGCTACGTTTCCGACCGGTTCGGACGAAGGAAAGTGGTCTTCACCATTGCGTTGATTTACATAGCCGGATCCTTTGTCCTTGCGTTTGCACCAAACGTTCCGTTCCTCGTCACAGGACGGGTCATACTCGGACTGGCGGTCGGCGGCTCAACAGCCATCGTACCGGTCTACCTATCCGAAATGGCTCCTACCGATTCCCGCGGGGCCCTTGGGTCATTGAACCAGTTGATGATTACCATCGGGATCGTCCTTGCATACCTCGTGAACTATGCCTTCGTACCTGTGGAAGGCTGGCGTTGGATGCTCGGGCTGGCGGCGGTTCCTGCCGTCGTACTTGCGGTCGGTGTCATGTTCATGCCGGAAAGCCCGAAATGGCTGCTCAAACAGAATCGGGAAAAAGAAGCCCGTAAGGTAATGGGACTGACCAGAGACGAGCAGGAAATTGAAAAAGAAATGGAGCAGATGAAGAAAATTGAAGCAGAAAAAGAAGGGACATGGGATGTCCTGAAAGCGAAATGGGTCCGCCCCATGCTCCTTGTGGGAAGCGGAATCGCCATATTCCAGCAATTAATCGGCATTAACGCGGTCATTTATTATGCTCCCACAATCTTTACCGAAGCAGGACTGGCTGATTCAGCTTCAATTCTCGGAACCGTCGGAATCGGTATATTGAACGTACTGATGACGCTCGTGGCTATTGCGACGATTGATAAACTCGGAAGGAAAAAGCTGCTGCTGATCGGTAACGCCGGCATGGTCACAAGCCTTGCCGTCCTGGCTGCCATCTTGTTTACAGCAGAGCTTACCACAGCCGTCGCCTGGCTGACCGTTGTTTTCCTTGGTTTGTTTATTATCTTCTTCTCTGCTACATGGGGGCCTGTCGTCTGGGTCATGCTGCCCGAATTGTTCCCGACCAAAGCCAGAGGGGCTGCGACCGGTTTTACGACGCTGTTGTTATCCGCAGCCAACCTTGTCGTGTCCCTTTTCTTTCCAATCCTCCTCGGTGCCATCGGAACCGCCTGGGTTTTCGTATTATTCGCCGTGATTGGTATCCTGGCTTTCCTATTCGTTTACACCTATGTACCAGAAACAAAAGGACGCAGCCTGGAAGAAATCGAGAACGATCTGCGGGGAACCACAAGCTGAGCCCCCCAGCATAGATCGATCCATACAAAAGGCCAACAAAAACTCCCCGTCCTGCGACAGGGAGTTTTAATATTTTAAATATTCCATCTTTTTGAGAACTTCTGGATTTTATGTTTCCCGTCGTATATAATGCTGTTTATGCACTTTTTATAAAGTTTTTTCTGAACGAACTATACGAACGAGATAAACATTTCAGGAGGAATAACGTGAATAAACTGTCACCCATGTATTGGATTGCTTTAGCAATAGGAATTGTGTTTGTAAGCTGGGGAGCGATTTTCCCTGATCACCTTTTAAATACGATGATGACCATTCGGAACGGAATTCTTGACCGCTTTGGCTGGTTCTATCAATTCGCCGTCACCTTCATGCTCATTATTGCCTTCATCATTGCCTTCAGTAAATACGGGAAAATCAAGCTTGGAAAAAAAGATGATAAACCCGAATACACTACACCGACCTGGTTCGCTATGCTGTTCAGTGCCGGTATGGGAATCACCCTTCTCTTCTACGGACTGACAGAACCGGTCACCCACTATGCCAACCCGCCTGTGGGAGATGCCCAGACAATCGAATCGGCGAAGCTTGGACTTGAAATCAGCTATCTGCACTACGGACTGCACGCCTGGGTCATTTATGCGATTGTTTCCCTCGTCTTAGCGTACTTTAAGTTTAAAAAAGATAAACCCGGTCTGATGAGTGCTACGCTCACTCCTCTGTTCGGTAACCGTATGAACGGCACGGCCGGTTATATTGTTGATATCATCGCTGTTTTCGCTACCATCTTCGGTGTTGCCATCTCTCTTGGGGTCGGCGCCCAGCAGATCAACAGCGGACTGGCGTATCTCTGGGGAGTACCGAACAACTACGGTGTTCAACTCATCATTATGGGTATTACGGCTGTACTGTTCATTTACTCCGCCGCTTCCGGACTATCTAAAGGAATCAAGTACATCAGTAACATCAACTTGATTCTGACCGTTGTGCTGTTTGCAGCTTTCCTGCTGCTCGGACCGACAGGGTTTGTACTGGAAACGTATTCCACAACCCTTGGCAACTATATGCAGAACTTCGTTCAAATGGGTATGCGTTTCAGCCCGTTTGATGCGGAAAACAACCAATGGGTAAAAGACTGGACGATTTTCTACTGGGCCTGGTGGATTTCCTGGACACCATTCGTGAGTTCCTTTATTGCCCGTGTATCCAAAGGACGTACCGTACGTGAATTTATCGTAGCCGTTGTAATTGCACCTGCTCTTGTCTGTACTCTTTGGTTCGGCGTCTTCGGTGGAGCCGGTATCTACTTCGACTTTGTAGAAGGTGTCAATGTTGCCGGTCAGTCTATGGAATCTTCCTTGTTCTATGTCTTTGACCAGCTTCCATTCAGCGGGCTGCTTTCCTTTGTAGCGGTGATTCTGATCATGACGTTCTTCATCACATCCGGAGACTCCGCCACATTCGTCCTTGCGATGCAGACGTCCCGCGGAAGCTTGAACCCTCCATTCTTTATGAAATTGAGCTGGGGAATCATCCTGACAGCGATCGCCATGATCCTCATGGGGGCCGGAGGACTGGATGGTCTGCAGGCCGCAGCGATCATCAGCGGGTTCCCGTTAACGATTATACTGCTGTTGATGATCGTCAGTCTGCTCAAGTCGTTTAGAGAAGAATTTAATGAAGCGGCTGGATCTGATTCTGAAGAAGAACAAGATGAAAAGTCTGCTTAACGAAAAGAAGCTGCCGAAATGGCAGCTTCTTTGGTTGTAGAGAAACCCCTGTTTCTTTACAAGCTTTTTTCTTTCTTACCGCCAGGAGTGGAAGGGGAGTCGCTCCTTGGGGATTCTTTAAAATCGAAAAAGACTGCCCTTCACCCAGCTCACCCTTGCTGGATGGAGGGCAGTCTTTTTTTTATTCCGGGAAGCAGCCGTCATCAACGCCTGCACGAGGAGTGTTCGGTGGTGACGCCTGCGGGAACAGCGAGCCGAAGATCCACTTGGTCAAATGGTTTCTTGACCAAGTCAGCTGAGGCCGTGCCGCGGCAAGCATCCGCCGATAAACGGAACGTGCCCTCTCCACACGACAAATGGACAACTCTAACTGGTTAACATAAGCTTCTCTGGCTGGGTCATAAAATTGTGTACTGAAAGGTATCCGGGTAAAACAGCTGGACACAAAGCATGCCCTTCCCCCTCTTCATAAAAAAAGCCCGCCTTTCCTGAACAATCAGAAAAGCGGGCTTTTGCTCATCCCCCGGCGATCAACTGGGCGAGCTGTCCACATAGAAGGGCGGCGTATGTTCCGACGACGTTACCCAGTATCCCCATTAAAAGACCGACAGGCGCAAGGGCCGGCTGGAATACGGAGGCTACAATCGGTGCAGAACTGGTTCCGCCAATGTTCCCCTGTGATCCGACAGCTACGAAAAACAGCGGAGCACGCAGCAGACGGGCAGCGATGAAAATAAAGAGTACGTGTATCGCAAGCCATACTATTCCCATCAGGATGAATTGAGGAGCCTGGACGATATCTACAAGGTTCGCCTGGGCACCAATGGCTGTGAGGAACAGATAGATCCCCATATACCCAATCTTGCTGGCCCCATAGTATTCAAGCTTCCGGACCTTCGTAAAGGAAAGCAGAATACCGACAGCCGTAATAATCAGGAACGTCCAAGTCGATGTATTCATGACGTCCGATTTTGGAATGAACGACAAATCCGCAAATAAACGGATCAGGTAGGAACCGGCAAATCCAATGGCAAGAATACCGAACAGCTGCGGCAGCTGAAGCGGCTTGGCATTGCGCTCCACATCGGTTGCAATTTCTTCATTGATTCGTTTGATCGTAGAGTTATCAGCCTTGTTCCATTTGTTGAAACGGTCCTGGAAGTTGGCCAGGGAAATCATGACACCCATCCAGCCAATGCCGACGAGTGTATCAGTCAAAATGATCGGACTTAATATATCATCCGGGGTGTTAAAGGCAGCCATCATCGCTCCCATGTTACCGGATCCACCGATCCAGCTTCCGGCAAGCGCTCCGACTCCACGCCACGCTTCATCAGGAAGCACACCTTGGAACAGGGCGAAAGCAACCGGACCGCCGATGACGACGCCGAGTGTTCCTGCCAGGAAAACGAGGACCGCTTTTCCGCCGAGTTTCAAAGTGGCCGGAACGTTCGTACTGATCATAAGAAGCAGCAGACCCGCTGGAAGCATATAAGTACTTAAGAAACTGTAAAGGTCTGAACTCTGCGGGATGATGCCGAATGTCGTCGACAGCATCGGAAGAAAATACATCCAGATCAACGGCGGCAGATAGCCGAAGAATTTTTTCAGTGGTGCATAGTCAACCGTCGCTAACATGAAGACAATGCCGACGATGGCTATTAGATAGGCGAAGACCGCCATAGGCTCTTGTATAAGGGCTTGAGTGAAAATCATGATGATACTCCTTTTCTGCGTAATCCTTTGAATTATCAAACAATTTATGGTCTATAAAAGCCACATTGAGGGAGTATAGCACAGGAACCCCCCGTGAGAAATAAAAAAGTTCTGCCATTATTTTTCCATTCCAAACTATAAAAAAGCAGCTTCCCACAACGGCGCTTATGTAAACGCTCCCTAGTGAAAAGCCACTTTTGTAAATTTTATTTCAATTGTATCAAATGCCCAAGATGTTCCATAATCTCAGCTGTAAATCTTTGGAGGTGCTCGATATCCTCTTCATTATCCGGGTGCATATCCACTTTCCAAGCTCCAGTCATCCGTTCACCACCAACGGCTGTTAACCGCTCTTCAAATGTATGGACAGCTTCACAGAACTGTGGGTAAGAGGTATCTCCTGATCCGAAGACAGCAATCCCTTTCCCCGTCAGATCGATATCTTCCAGATCCTCATAAAAATCTTCCACTTCATATGGCAGATCCCCATCATTCCATGTATAGGAACCCAGAATGACCGCATCGAAATCCATCAGGAATCCAGGCTCTATTTCCTCCAGTTCATCCATGTGGATCTTGTGATCCTCTTCCAGACGTTCCTTGATCAGATCAGCCATTTCTTCTGTATTGCCGGACATGCTGGCAAAACCTATCAAAATTCGTGCCATGGGTCACACACCTTTGACGAGTCTGTCTTCAAGATAACCGGAAAACCGAGCGTGGAGACCCGCATGGATCCGGAAACTCTGCTCGTCTTTACTTTCCAGTGCCTGATTGATTTTATATGTGTAATAGTTGAGAGCCAGCTGGACATCCATCTTCGTATACACAGCCCTTTTGTCGTAAAGATCCTGGACAAACCGGGCGGACATCGGGAATGCGCCCTCTTCGTTCCTGCGCACAAGGACATACCATCCGCGGTTCGCTACAGCGTAGGGGTTTTGAACAATATGTAAACGATCTCCCTTTTCAAACCGGATCGTTTGATGACATGAGCACTCGCGACTTCCTTTTTCGTACGTAAAGGATTTGACAACAAATAAGCATTCCTGCATTGCCTTCTCTCCCTTCCTGATTCACATCTACATCATAATTGATAACGATTATCATTGTCAATGAAAATCATACACACAGATTTGCTGTGCGTTCTCTTCGATATGAAACCGGTCTTCCCGCAGCTTCCTTTTCAAGGAACGATTTCCATTAATGTCAAGTTACGCTACACTTATATGGATAGGAGGGGTCTTCGTGAAATCCATGACACTCATGTTCCTTGAACTCATTCGTATCCTGGTGATGCTCCCTCTCATCGGAGGGCTGCTCTGGTATACCGTGTTCGGCCCGCTTTATGAAGTTTTTCAAGTTCCCGAAGGATACCGGGTCATCGGCGCTGCCGGCATCTGGGTCTTTTTGTTTATCTTATACAGGAACTTCCTCCAATTCACAGGATGGTATAAGGGAAAAGAAAACCGGAAGCTTCCACGCTTAGCTGTGATCAGTCTGACGGTTGTCTCCTTGATCATGACTGTCGGTCCACTGTTCGCTCGTTTTCTTTAGGAAATGGAACGGATTGTGTAGGAAGAGTAAAAAAAAAGGACACCCACTGCCGGGTATCCTCAGCTTGTAGAGAAACCCCTGTTTCTTTACAAGCTTTTTTCTTTCTTACCGCCAGGAGCGTAAGCTCCCTCCCCTTTCCGCGGACACGGGAGCCCGAGCTTCCTCGCAAACCCCACGCTCGGCGATCTCGGACCACTCGTTCTTCCGCAGGAGTGGAAGGGTTTCCGCTCCTTGGGCGTTCTTTAAAATTGAAAAGACCTACCTTCACCCAGCGCAGCCCATGCCGTTCTTTTGATTCTGCGAACTTGGGCAGGCGGTCTTCCTGACCAAGTCAGCGGAGGGCGTGCCCGCGGCAGGCATCCGCCGATAAGTGGAACGTGCCCTCTCAACACAACATGCGGACAACTCTAACTGGTTAACTCAGGCTGATGCAGAAAAGAAGAAGTCCTTCTTTTGAAACAAAGGGATTTCCCTTTCTGCCTTTGTGAGCCTCTCCTGTATTTACTCTTTTTTCAACAATCCATTCTCCAGACAGAACGCCAGCAGCAGTTCCTTGTATCCGTGTTCCTCAAATTGAATGCCTATGTGATCCCCGCCGTATTCAGAAATCACGCCTGTACCGAATTTCCGGTGGGACACTTTCAATCCAAGCTCCATATCTTCTTCTTTTAATAACGACTCGTCCGACAAATCAACAGCCGGGCGGATCGGTGCCTTTTTCTTCTTCGCGCCCTCCGGCTGGATAATGCGGCGGACGTTCATGTGAAAAATCGATTCCGTGACCCGCTCGCTGCCTTTATAGTTGTAGGAAAGCAGCTCAAGGTGAGAGCGTGCCCGCGTCATACCAACGTAAAACAATCGCACCGCTTCCTCCATGGCTGCCTTGTCTTCACTACGATACCGCTCCATATCATCTTTAGATGGAACCACTCCGTTGATAAGATCGATCATATATACGTTATCGTATTCCAGACCTTTGGCGCTGTGGAACGTGGTTAAAGTCAGCGGCGCTTTATTTTTGTTATGCTTCGACGTCTGAATCAGCCGCTCCAGGTGTTTCAATCTGTCTGCAAACCCCTTCAAAGAACCAAGACCGTGAGCGATTTCCTCAAGAGTATCAAGAATTCCAAACAAGTGCTCCGCATTAAAACCGAAGTTCTCACACATCTTCGTCACCGCTTTGTCATAGCCGAGCTTATCGCGGATCATGCGGAGGGCCTTATCAGGCTCCATGCCATTCATTTCATGGAACATCTTTTTTGCCTGGGCCAGGTTTTTGTCCTGATAGGATGGAATATCCTCTTCCCTCAACAGATCAAAAATAGAGGCTGTGATGGCCGTTCGTTTCAAAAAGGCCATCTGCTTTTTCGTAATGTAACCGTTGAACTTCGTATGAATCCGCTCCAGAATATCCACCCGCTGATCGTTGTAGCTGAAACGCATAAAGTTCAACATATCCTCAACAATCCAGTGTTTGAAGAACTTGGCGTCGATATCCTTCATATAAAAATCGATGCCCGCCTTATCCAGCTTGTCTGCCAGTGGAACGGCTGATGAATTGTTCCGGTACAACACAGCCGTCTCCTCTTCTGGAGACGCTGTTTTTACAGCTTCTGCGACATAGGTCAGCTGCTGGTCATAGTTACTGAATGTCTGCATCTGGATGGGAGCATTGGACGGGTTTTCTGTAAACATCTGCTTTGGGTAGCGTTTTTTGTTGCGTTTAATAAACTGATTGGAGGCTTCCACAATTTCCTTCGACGACCGGTAGTTCTGGGACATCGTCATTACGGTCGCATCCGGGTACACCTTCTCGAATTGCAGCAGCTTCGTTACATCGGACCCCCGCCACATGAAGATCGACTGATCATCATCTGCCACGACACATAAATTGTTGTGCGGACGAGCCAGAAGCTCCACGATTTCATGCTGGACTACACTGTTGTCCTGACTTTCATCTGTAAGTACATACTCGAAGCGGCGCTGATACTTTCCAAGCAGTTGTGGATCTTCTAACATAAACTGATGGGCATACGTGAGCATATCGTCAAAGTCAAGCAGGCGTCTGTCCGGCAGCTGTTGTTTTTTAAACTGTTCATAAGCCTTATAGATATCGGCCGCCCGCTTGACGGTGCAGGAAACCTTCTCCAGCTCTTTCCCTGTAATCATCCGGTTTTTCACAAAACTGATGTAAGTCATGAGTTCATCCATTTCATCCTCTGACATCTGCTTCTGATGAATGTCCTCATAGATCTTTTTCAAAATAAACTTTTTGTGGAGCGGTACGTCCGGGCCATGAAAACCCTTTTTGAGTTCTTCATCACTGACACTCCCCTCGACCAGCTGGAAGGCCTCCCCTCTTTTCTGAAGAGTTTCCCGGACGACTTGAAAAGCAAAGCTGTGAATCGTTGAGAAATGGACTTTTTCGTTTGTGAGAGAGGAGAAAAACCGGTCAAAACGCTCTGACATATCCCGGGCGGAGGCTTTACTGAAGGTGATCGCCATGATCCGCTCCGGCTTCACCTTTTTCTCGAGCAGCAGGTAGCCGATCTTCATATTCAGTGTGGTCGTCTTCCCTGATCCCGGAGAAGCCAGCAGAAGCAGCGGCCCATCTGTGTGAAGGACCGCCTGCTTTTGGACATCATTCAGCTTTACTCCGGTCTGTTGTTCCATGGTTGTAAAGAAATCCATACGTTCGTCCCTTTCTATTCAGGAAAGAAAAAATAGATGGAAAAAGGCCTGCGCCCCTTTTCCATCTACATTTTCCATCATCATTGTTGTTCCATTATACCTGCTTCACCCAAACGATTCCAGATGATTTTCTTCCCTCTTTTTACATGAGATGACCGAAGAAGAACCATACTAACAGGGACAAGGAGGTGGAGAACGATGGCGAAGAAAACAAAGAAAAACCAAGCGGAGCAGAAGAACCAAAAAGGGTTTGCTCCAAAACAGGCGGATGTAGAGTTTTCTGAGGAGTTTGGCAGCGCGGCTGCAAATGAAGCTCATCAGAAAGAAGCGAAAAAAGCCCGCAAATCCAAAAAAGCAAAACAAGATAACTAAATGAATGCAGGGGATTTTCCCATTTCAGGGAAAATCCCCTTTCTATTGCTGGAGGTCACTATGAAACGTATAGGTCTACTCACCATATTCATTTTTTTCTTCCTTCACACCGGTCCGGTCTCTGCAAGCGTCCTCTATACCGTAAAACCCGGGGACAGTTTATGGAAAATCGCAGATCAGTATGAAACAAGCACCGACGTTTTAAAGAAAGTCAACGGCATTACGAACGGCGCACGGATTATGCCGGGGCAGTCTGTGATCATCCCGGGAAATACGTATCATGTAACGGACGGAGATACGCTCTGGAAGGTCGCACGAATGCACCAGACATCGATGGCGAATTTAAAAGAACGGAACAGGTTGACCAGCGACATCATTGTCCCTGGTCAAACCCTGCACATCCCTGAAAGCAGGAAGAAGCCCATTACAGCAGGGGCGTTTTTCATTCCGGGAAGCCCAGTGAAAAACCAGCAGTCCATCGACTATTATGGGGATTATTTATCTGCCCTCGGCATGTTCGAATACCGGCCGGATGAGAACGGAACACTCAGCCGGATGAGCGGAGAAGATTCCATCTCACGCACATGGAAGAAAGGCTTGGTCCCCCATGCCACCATCACCAATTTAACAGAGGAAGGCTTCGATCCAGACCTGGCCCACCGCCTGCTTTCCAATGAGACGAAACGGAAGGATTTGATTGAGCATATTGCCGGACTCGTAGACGAAAAACAGTACAAAGGGGTGATCATCGACTTTGAAAGCCTGCACCAGAAGGACCGATCCCATTTCAATACATTTATCCAAGATCTTTCCGGACGTCTCCATAAAATAGGAGGAGAAGTCGGGACTGCCCTGCCGCCCATGACAGGCGCCTACGCCCCGGCCCACCACCAAGCCTACGACTACAAAACCATCGGTGAGGCTGTCGACTTCGTTTTTCTTATGACGTACAACTGGCACTGGCTCGGAGGTGTTCCCGGCGCGATTGCTCCGATCAAAAAGGTCGATGCTGTCATGAACTATGCGGTAACAGCCATCCCAAAAGAAAAAATCTTCTTAGGAATTGCCATGTACGCCTATGACTGGAACACAGCCAAGCCTGAAGACGTTAAAGCCTATTCCCAGCAGCAGGCTGTCGATACGGCCGTGGAGCATCAACGCCCGATCCAATATGATTACGAAAAGGGCAGCCCCTGGTTCACCTACACCGATCAACAGGGGGATCTCCATGAAGTCTGGTTTGAGGACGCCCGATCGATACTGGCCAAATACCGGCTTGTAAAAAAATACGACATCCAAGGGGTGGGTGGATGGAAGACAGGCCTTGATTTCCCTCAAGCCGGTTTCCTGCTGAAAGAAGAATTCATCATAAAAAAACGATGAGCCGGCACGCTCCCCAGCTATGATAAAATGAAAGAATCATAGAGGTAGGAGTGGGATCGATGGACAAAAAAGACATAGCCGGTATCCGGAAACAACTGAAGGTCGACAATGATCTGATGAAGATATCGAATATATTCAACGTCTATATTATGAAAGAATCAACGGACATATATCACCATCAGAGCCAGCCGTTTGAAATGCTGGACCGTGACCAGCAGGAGCTCTTTATGACCAACTTCAAGAAAGTCCTTACCGGGCAGCTGGACGAGAAGCTGTTCGAGCTGAAATTCAAACAGGAGGCGGAGGACTCCAGTCAGTTCATTCTGCACCGCGGCCTCTTAAGCCGTAACGTAGAAGACTGGAAACAGGAAATGCTTGCGATGACGGAAAAAATGATCAAGGATCACCCCTATGAGAAGGATGTCGTCATCACCTTCATCCGCGCCGAATACTTAAAACCGACGAGACGACGCAGTGAAGATTCGGAAGAAAGTGACCGCGATGCGGTATATTCCAACCCGTTTATTCTCTGCAGCGTCAACCAGACCGAAGAGCCTAAAAAGGAAATCCAGTTCGACTATGTTGAAAAGGAATTCAAATACAACATCCAGGTCGACCCGGTCATCGATTTGAAGCATCCGCTGACAGGATTCATGTTCCCGAGCATTACGGAAGGAACCTCCGACGTCAACCACGTGCTGTACGCTGCCGGTAAAGCCAACGAACCGGATTACTGGTTTATCGAAGATGTATTAAACGGCGAAGAAATAATGACAGCGAAAGAAGACAAAGCGGTATTCGAAGAAGTCATCAGGGGTGTCGTCGGTGACCAGCTGAGTCCTTCAACGCTCGCGAGTGTATACGGTGAAATCAACAAAGTGGTGGAGGAAAATGAGGACGATGCGCCGCCGAAGCTCGACTACCGCGACGTAGAACGCGTATTGAACCAAAGCGGCGAGCAGGTCGAAGGCGATCAAGTCAAACATGCTTTTCAAATGATTACAGACAACGAAGGATATGAGCTGAAAGCCAGCAGCATCGTTCCTAAATACAAAACGAAATCGATTAAAATCAACACGAAAGTGGCCAACATCTCCATCAGTCCCCAGGACCTGGAGTTTGTCAGACAGGTCAACTACAAAGGGAAACGCTGCATCATGATCGAAATTGAAGAAGATGCAGAAATCGACGGATTTAAAATGCTGCCGGAGGCCTTCGGAAACGAACCCTCCTGAAAAAAAGGAGTGGACACACGTGTCCACTCCTTTGGCTGTAGAAAAACCCTGTGTTAACCAGTTAGAGCTGCCCTTTCGTCATGTGAAGGGTTACTTTTCGCTTATCGGCGGATGCTTGCCGCGGGCACGGCCTCAGCTAACTTGGTCAAGAAACCATTTGACCAAGTGGATCTTCGGCTCGCGCTGTTCCCGCAGGCGTCACCGCCGAACGCTCCTCGTGCCGACGTTAGAATATATAGGAGAGAGGTTGTGCACTAAGCAGGTTCGCTGATTCAAAAGCACGGCACGGGCTGCGCACTTGCCGCGTGCATGGAAAAGAAAAAGGGAAAGCACAGTCGCTGATGACGACTGCCTGCCGGAATATGAAAAAGACTGCCCACCATCCATCAAGGGTGTGCTGGGTGAAGCGTCTTTTTCGATTTTAAAAGAACCCCCAAGAAGCGGTGCCCTTTCCACTCCTGCGGAAGAACGAGTGGGCCGAGATCGCTGAGCGTGGGTTTTGCGAGGAAGCTCGGGCGCTCGTCCGCGGAAAGGGAAGGGGCTTACGCTCCTGGCGGTAAAAAAAGGAGTGGACACGCGTGTCCACTCTTCCTTTTTATTTCTGCCCGGCAAGCTCCCGCTTGGAAGCATTCTTCTCTCCTGTATAACCTTCCGGATTCTGCTTCCGCCAGTTCCAGGAATCCACGCACATGTCATCAATTGTTTTCTCTGCCTGCCAGCCCAGTTTCAAATGAGCTTTGGCCGGGTCTGCGAAGCACTCTGCAATATCGCCGGGGCGGCGGTCCTCGATGGCATAGGGAACTCTGCGCCCGGATGCTTTTTCGAAAGCCTTCACGAGCTGAAGGACACTGTAGCCTTCTCCCGTACCGAGGTTGTACGTTTCGATCCCGGATTCTCCTGCTGTTTTTTCAAGTGCATGCACGTGACCTCTTGCCAGGTCGACGACATGAATGTAATCTCTCACTCCTGTGCCGTCCACGGTCGGATAATCATCACCAAATACTTTCAGCTCAGGGAAATGACCGACAGCAACTTTTGTAATATAAGGCATCAGGTTGTTCGGAATCCCTGCCGGGTCTTCACCGATGCGGCCACTCGGATGAGAACCGATGGGATTAAAGTAGCGGAGGATGGATAGGCTCCACTCTTTATCAGAGACATATAAATCCTGAAGAATTTCCTCAAGCATGAGCTTCGTACGGCCATAAGGATTGGTGGCCCCGACCGATGCACTCTCCGTAAGAGGAAGAGAGTCAGGTGTACCATAAACAGTAGCGGAGGATGAAAAGATCAGTTGTTTTACATCAAATTCCATCATCACTTCACACAACATCAAAGTCCCTGTAATGTTGTTATGATAGTACGTGAGCGGCATAGAAACCGATTCACCGACCGCTTTCAGTCCTGCCAGATGAATGACAGCTGTAATGTCGTAATCCTCGAAAATCTTACGCAATAGATCCTGATTCAAGAGATCCCCTTCTACAAACGTCAACGTCTTCCCCGTCAGCTCCTGCACACGAATCAGTGATTCAGGATGGCTGTTCGATAAGTTATCTATCACGATCACCTCATGATCCCGCTCCAGTAACTCAAGACAAATGTGGCTGCCTATGTATCCGGCTCCGCCTGTAACTAAGATCATTGCCTCTCCTCCTCTATCATTATCTTACTTTGGAATGTACAGGAAAATTAAGGATATGTCTACTGTAAAAGGGAAGGAGCCCTTCTTTAGGCTCCCCTCGAAAAGTCCTTGATCTGTTCGTTTTTCGACATTTTTGCGCCATTCAGCCCAATTTCCAAGAAAATTTTTGTATAATTATTACCAAGCATTATAGTGGCTGGATTCATGATAATGCTTGAAGTTTTTTGATGCTGCATAGTTCGTGCTCTTTGTTTTTTCGGTAAAAGAGACCGTTAATACTTCCAGGCCCGTTTCTGTTTGCAGCTGTTGGAGATCCTCTATACGATTCTGGGACCATTGGTTGGTAGAAACCGTTGAGTAATTAAAATTCTCCCACATAATGCCGTCTACATAAGGATACGTTGTGGTGGACAGGGTGCCAAACCCCCAGTTTTGGATAAGGGACAAGGAGGGGTGCTGGCGCCGGATTTCCTGCAGGAACACAGCCATACCCGCACGCTGGTCATCCAGCACATCGGATCCGCAGTGTTCGTTATCGATATTGCCGACGGTATCCAGGAACACCCCATCCAGACCTTTAGCTGTAATCTGCTTCTCAATTTCAGCCAGCAGCACCTGCTGATAATGGTCCGAGGTGATATCGGTGAGGTAAGAGTCCCATTCCGGATAATAGACACGCTCCCCGTCACGGTGGAAGAAGTCGGACTCTTCCAGCTGACTGATCAGCGCGGTATTCCAGTTATCGGCTTCCATCGTGTTGATATACCCATACACCAAGGTACCGGACTGCTGAATGGTTTCAATTTGATCCTTGGTATAGAGGACAGGTTCAATCATGACGGCGTCGTACGCCTGCATTTGATTCAAAATCGCATCGGTCGGGTAATCATAATAAATTTTGTAGGACTGGACATTGGAAAGTGGATTGGAAGATTGTGCAAAAGCAGGAAAAGGGGAAAATACGAGACCAGCGGTCAAAACAACAAGAAGACTCCATTTCATCTTTGAAAAAATACCCATCATACGCCTCCTGATTTTTCAGAGAGCGGCTGCGGCATTGCAGACTGGCGATCGGCTCCCGGAGGGAACTACGACCCATGTCTTTGCGCCCTTACCTTTCGATAAGTTTGCCGGCTCTATTCAATTTTATCGACATTATACCACATATTTAACATGTTAAAGTACTCTAAATCCTTATGGAGGTGATTGAATGTTCTACCAACAATCCAGTTTTATCCGAAAATTTATTGAACTGATCCTCGTCTTTTTAGTATTAGGATTCCTTGATCAAACCCTGGAGTGGAATATGCTCGAATGGCTGTTCAACCCCGTCTTCTTTGCTGTTCTCTTATTTTCACTTCGTTACGGTCTTCATTTGGCCCTGCTCAGCTTTGCAGCTGCCTTCATCTATCATGTATATGACATCTATCAGCGGGACGGGGATTTATTTCTATTATTCTATGATTCCAGTAATTATTTATCGCTCCTCTTCCTATTGGTGACGGCCGTAATCAGCGGTCTATACAGCACTTCTTTCCGGGAGAGGTACGAAAGTCAGCAGTATGTACTCGAGGAGACGAGAGATGAAAATGAAGAATTAAAATCGTCTCTAAGTGTATTGGAGCGTTCCCAAAGAGTGATGCAGGCGAAAGTGCTGGATTCCGAGTACACCCTTTCCAGAATTTACGAAGTCGGAAAAACACTGGATCAGCCGTCTCCTGAACTTGTCCGGAACGAAGCAGTTACGATCATCGGGGACCTGTTTGACGCAGAAGACCTGGCCATCTATCATGTGGATTCGTCTAAAAAATCACTGCGGCTCCGCGTCCGGAAAGGAAATACCGAGCGGCTCCCGCAGACCATTTTCATCGATGATGCGGCTTCTATTTTCTCACGCAGTCTGCGGAACAAAACGATTACTTTAAAGACAGTTGAAGATGAAGCCACTGCCCCCGTGTTGATCGGGCCGGTTGTTTATAACCAGGATGTACGGGAAGTTCTCGTCATCGATCAGCTTGATTTTGCCAAACTGACAAAATACGAAGTTCAGATCCTCTCTCTCGTGCTTGACTGGATGGGCAACCGGATTGAAAGAGCCGGGGAATACCTCCGTAAGGAAGAAGAGCAGAAGATGTATCCGGGAACGAACATCTATTATAAAGAAGCCTTCGATGAGCTCGTACAAATGCAGGAGAAGCGCGAGGAAAAATACGGCGTTCCTTACAGTGTCGTCTCTATCGATGTCAGCCCTTACAGGGAAATGTCTGTAGTTGAAGCAGAAATCATCCTCCGGGCCTATTTGAGAGAGCTGGACATCATGGGGTACGACCAATCTAACCAGTATTTCTATTTCCTACTTCCAGGGACAAGCACACAGAATGCGTCCATCGTCGAAGAGCGGATTTACAAAGCACTTGAAACTAAAGGCGGGATTCACATTGGTTAATTTCCAAGAACCTTACTGGCTGATTTTTTTCTATGTGATTCACGCTCTTATTGTTCTGATTGTTTCCTTTCTGCTCCGAAAAAGAATGGATGATGACAACAAGGGAACGATCACATGGCTTGCCATCACAAGCGTTTTTCTTCCGGTTATCGGAGAACTTCTCGGGCTTGCCGCCTGGTTCGCGGCTAAACTGGCAGGGACAAACCATATGATTGATGAGTATGACGACTATGTGAATTTCACACCGTTGAACTTGGAATACCTCCGCTATGAAGCATCCAGCAGCATGGATTTATCACCGATCAGTGATGCTCTTTTGAGAAATGACGGCGTCAATCAGAAGGAATTGATTGTAAGCTTGATCAATTCGGACATCGCCAATAAAGGCCGGCACTTAAACCTCGGCCTGACCAACAACAACTCCGAAACCGTTCACTATGCCGCAACGACCATGAATGTGCTCTCCACCCGGTTCGAGAAAGAGCTGGAGCATGCCAGAAACGAACTGGACCCGGAAGCACCGATGTCTTTTGAACGTTTATGCAACGTATACGAACGTTATTTAGAAAGCGGCATTCTGGATGAGAACGGACAGGAGCGGCTTGAGAAACAATATGAACAACTGCTTGAAGAGGCTGTTCCCAAGCTTGATAAAGAACCGTGGATGTACCGCAGCCTCGGTGATATTTACGTACGCCGGTACAAAACAGATGAAGCAGAGCGCGCCTATCATGAAATGACGGATCAGTTCCCCTCCCATCCTGGAGGCTATTTGAAACTGATTGAATTGTATTATGCCCGCCGCGACTGGAAAAACATCAAGCCGGTACTCACGGATCTTTTCCAATATGTCAAAGAAGAGGACATCCCTGAGAACCAACGCTTTATCATCCAACAGATGGGAGGAAAAGCGCTTTGAAAAAACAAATCATCATTTATGCATCGGTTCTGTTTTTATTTTTCACTGCAGCCATTATCGTTCTTCAGTTTATGCGGCTCGACATGTTCCATCAGTGGTTTCCTGCTGAAACGGCGCAGGGAACACCTGTAGAAACGATGAGCACAGACCAGGACTTACCAGAAGGAGAACAGTTGAACGTTTACGTTCATAAAAATGATACACCTTTGTCCAAAGACGCTGTTGAAAATCTGGAATATGCCATGGACTACGCAAAAATCTCCTATAAGGAAATAACGAAAGAGGAAATCAAAAACCTCAGCGCTTCTCCCTATTCGGTACTTGTGCTTGGAGGCGAGCACTCAGAAGAATGGCCGTATGAAGAGATCCGCTCCTACGTTGAAAAAGGAGGAAACCTGTATATTGCCTCACGCTTCATCAACCCCGATTGGAATGAACTTATCGGTTTGAAAGACGTAGAAGATTTCATTGACGACATCTACGGGTTAACTTTCGTAAAAGAAGTATTCCCAGGCTATATGGATTTAGGCAGTGACTCCGAATTGTTTTCCCACAGCATTGCGGACGTCGAGCTTGCAGAATCAGCTGAAGTGTACATCGAAGCGGAAGACCACCCGATCCTATGGTCCAACACTTACGGAGAAGGAAACGTCATGTTCTGGAACACCACTTCTGTCACAGAAAAAAGTTCGCGGGGGTTAATGCTGCAGGCTCTTTCCTTCCTGCCTCCAACATTTGTTTCCTCACAGGCAGGCATTAAGGTGATGCACATTGATGACTTCCCTGCACCTGTCCCAAGCGGCACGACGGATGTGATCCAGCGGGACTACGATTTAGATGTAGAGGATTTTTATTCGGACGTCTGGTGGGAGGATATGAAACGGATCGGGGAAGAAGAAGATGTGATTTATACCGGATACTTAATTGGTACCTATCAGGACACGATGGACCTGACATCCGAAGAACTGATTGAGACGAGACGTTTTCCGATGCTGTATTTCGGACGCAAGGTCTTGAAGGAGGACGGTGAGATTGGCATCCATGGATATAACCACCAGTCTCTTGTTACCGCAGATGAACCGATCGATCCTGAATACGGCTATCGGCCATGGAAGAATCAGGCCGAGATGGAAGACTCTCTACACCGTGTGGACGACCTGTTCGATTATTACTTCAAGGAAGAAGACATCCATTCCTACGTCCCTCCTTCCAATGTATTAAATAAAACCGGAGTACGCGCTCTGCACGAAGTATTTCCGGACCTTGAGGCTGTATCCGGCTTATATACAGGCAACAAAGAGACGGGAGCCTTCTTACAGGAATATGAACCAAACAGTGAGTTCCCCTCCCTCTACCATTTCCCAAGGATATCAAGCGGATACGGGGAAACCGATGAAGAGCGTTTCGTCCAGATTGACGCCATTGCCAACTTCGGAGTGTTCGCCCACTTTATCCATCCGGATGATGTCCTCGATCCATACCGGGCCGGAGACAGCGGATGGCCGGAAATGAGACAGTCCTATGAAGACATGCTCCATTATATTCACGATCACTACACACACCTGAAAGGGATGCGGCAGACGGACGCAACGAAAAAGATGAAACAGTATCAAGCTTCCGATATAACGGTCACCTACCAGGACAGTCAAATCATTGTACAGGGTGACGAGCTGCTTTCGCCTTCCACCATTTTAATAAGGGTGAACGACGGAAGTCTGGAAACCGGTTCTTTTGAGGCCGGAGATGTCAAAGCCTTTGGTGAATCAGGAACGCTGTATCAGGTGACTCTGAAACAACCGTACGCTGAATTTAAGATAAAGGATGAAGCCTTGTGAAAATAGGAATGGTCGTCGAAGGAAGCTATCCATACGTAAGCGGCGGTGTGGCAAGCTGGGTTCAGATGCTGACCACTCAGCTTCCCCGGCATGAGTTCGTCATTATTGCCATTACACCGGAGGAAATGACCGCCGACGATTACCGCTATGAGCTTCCTTCCAATATCTCAGAGGTGATCAACCTCCCATTAAACATAAAACCCGCCGCAAAAAAGCGGCGCGTCAAGCTTACCGAAGAAGAACAGCACATGCTGACGGATTGGATGATGTTCCGCGGTCTTCCACCGGATGTCCTGGACATCTTCAAGAAAAAAATCGGTTCAACCGAAGCACTGTTTTCAAGTGAACTGTTCTGGAACATGGTCCAGGAAAGCTACCGGATTGAAGAACAGTCGGGTTCCTTCATCGATTACTTCTGGATGTGGCGCGGCATGTTCACTCCTGTCCTGGAACTGCTGCAGGCGGACTTCCCGGACCTTGATCTGATCCATTCTGCCTCCACGGGCTATGCCGGACTGATTGCTGCCGCTATCAAACAGCGGCAGGGGATTCCTTATCTTTTGACGGAACACGGGATCTATTCCCGGGAACGGGAGGAGGAAATCCTGCAGGCTGGATGGATTCCTGAGTATTATAAAAAACGCTGGGTCCAGTTTTTCCACCATTTATCCAAGCAGGCCTATACGGAAGCGGATGATGTCATCACGCTGTTCGACCGTAACAGCCGGCTTCAACATGAACTTGGCGCTGATGAAGACAAGCTGTCCGTCATTCCGAACGGCATTCATTATGACCGGTTATCAGGAATCGTGAAGCTCCCTAAAACAGATGTGCTTAAGATCGGTGCCATCGTCCGCGTTGTTCCAATCAAGGATATTAAGACGATGATCAATGCCGCCAAAGTCCTCGATGATAAAGGGGTCCCTTTTGAACTGACGATTATGGGCCCGCTCGATGAAGAGGAGGAATATGCCGAGGAATGCCGGTTGATGATCGAACAGCTGAGTCTGGAACACTGCGTCACTCTCGCCGGGAAAGTCAATATCATTGAATACCTCCCCCACTTTGACGTCTGCCTGCTCACAAGTATCTCAGAGGGACAGCCGCTCGCGGTGCTGGAAGGCATGGCAGCAGGCGTTCCTTATGTGGTTACAGACGTCGGATCCTGCTCAGAGCTTATGTACGGCCGGGAAGATGACCCGTATGGACCGGCCGGCTTTGTTGTACCGCCTGTGAATCCGAAAGCCATAGCTGAGCACTGCCAATGGTATTATGAGCATCCTCAGGAAGCGGAGAAGTTCGGAAAAAACGGACAGAAACGGGCAGAAACCTATTACCAAGTGCATCAATTCATCGACCAGTATGCAGATTTGTACACAGAAAGGGGGCTCGCTTATGGCCGGCATCGGGTTTAAGCTGCAGAAATTATTCCAGGAGGACTATTTTTCCTCCCGGATTAAAGCCTACGCATTTGCAGGGCTGGTCACTTCCGGCCCATGGCTTGTCGTCATTGCGACCATTGCTGTGATTCAGTGGATGACCTCGTTCTTCTCCCTGCTTGATCTGCAGGAGAGGGAACTGTTCAACCTTTCTGTGGCCTACTGCTTCATTTTTTCCCAGGTCCTCTTCGGAGTGCAGCAGTTGGTCGTCACACGGTACACCGCCGACCTTTTTTATGAACGGCGGACGGAGGCCATTTTCCCGACATTTATCGGGATGACAAAAGTAACACTCGCCCTGGCCTTTATAGGATGGTTGATCTTCTTCTGGATTTCACCGCTTCCTTACTACTTTAAATGGCTCATGCTGATTCTATTTGTAACCGTCAACCTGATCTGGGTGCTGTTTTTATTTCTGAGCGCTGCGAAGTTCTATCAGGCCGTTGCCTACAGCTTCCTCGCCGGAGGCGGGGCTGCTCTGCTCCTCGTCTTCCTGTTTGGAAAAAATGCCGCATGGTTTCCGATATTCGAGCATTCCAACAGCTTCTTCCTGCTCGCCGGATTTACGTCCGGAATGCTTGTTACACTGTTCGGATTGTTCATGTCGATGCTCATGACGTTCCCGAACCGGTCGAAGGAGAACCAGTTCAGTTACCTGAACTATTTCGATCGTTTTCCTTCCTTGTTCTGGACAGGTTTTTTGTATAATGTCGGCATCTGGGTCTGTAACTGGGTGATCTGGTTCGGTGAGGGACACGGGTTTCTGTTGGAATCTTTTTTATACCACCGCATTTATGATACGGCGATTTTCTGGTCGTACTTAACCATCATCCCAACCCTCATCATATTTGTCGTGTCCGTTGAAACCCGCTTCTACGAGCGGTACCGGGTCTTTTACGGCTATATCAATGAAGGGGGAACACTTTCGCAGATCAAAAATGCCAAAGCAGCGATGCAGCGCGTGTTGAAACAGGAGATGGAGCGTCTGATCCGCAGCCAGGGACTCTTTTCCCTGCTGATCCTTCTGACTATCGGAAGTCTTGCCTCCTTCCTGTCGTTGGAGCCTGAAATTGCGTCGATTTTCCGATTTACGACCATCGGTGCTTTTGCAAATGCGATGGTTCTTGTCATAACACTGATCCTTCTTTACTTTGAAGACCGGAGAGGAGCGATGTGGACATCGATCACCTTCTTCCTATTGAATTTGGGTCTGTCCCTGCTGTTTCTCCCCTTCGGCTATGATGGCTATGGGTTAAGCTTTTCCATCGGGTCCACGCTTGCTTTTCTGTTTGCTTTAGCAAGATTGATTCTCTTTATTGAAAAAGTAGATTACCAGGCCTTCTGTCAGCCGCAGGCGCTCACTTATACGAAAAAGCGCACCCCTTTTACAAAGCTGGGGGCATGGATGAACAAACGCACACTCTTCTAATAAAAAGGTCCGTTTCCAAGTGGAAACGGACCTTTTTGCGGAATCTTTTTTATGAAAGACAGGGCATCAGCTGGTGAGTATGGAGTGATCCAAGAAGCAGGAAAGTTGAAAGCCTTGTTAAAAGGCGATTTTGCTGAGAGCCGAACTGACCGAAGCCATCGTCGGAATGAGGCCCTTTCCATCACGATTGAGAAATTTTAATGTATTTCTTACCATATCCGGACGGATGCCTGTACAAATCGGTTGAATACCGAGAAGCTTGAGAACACCCGTCAGTTCATATAATAATTTACCCGCGTGTTCATCCACGTCATACAAGCCCGATACATCGATAATTAAGTAGTGGAGACGGTGCCGGGGGATTTCCTCACAAATCTGCTGGATCATATGCTCTGTCCTTGTCCGATTGATGGTGCCGATCAGCGGAAGAACGGCCACTCCCTCCTTGAGTGGAACGATGGGAGTCATCACCTTGATCAGTTCGCGCTCCGCTTCTTTCTGCGCGGTCATATCACGGAGAATGGATTGAATCGCCTTCGTTTCCTCATATTTGATTGGATGACAGAAGAGTTCCACCTCCACAACCGAGCCGTCTCCGCGATACACGGTTGTTTCCACCAGCTCACCGATCCTGCCCTGCTCCTCTCCTTTCTTAATCCGGTCGCGGATAAACGACCTGAAGTCTTCTGTAAACACATCGACGACATTCCTTCCAATAATCTGCTCCTTCTCCATTCCAAAAAATTCAGAAGCTGCTTCATTAATATGAAGAATTTCATGGCTGCAGTGAATGACCGTCGGCTCCATCGAATACTCGGTGATCTCCCTGTGCAGAATTTCCTTCTCTTCATTAAACAGGGCACGCCCTGTCGATTCCCTCATCCCGCTCACTCCCCTTTGAATGGATCATATCGAGATTACTTTTCACTATAGTAGCATACAGGGAGAGATTTTTTTGTCGTATGTTGACGAGAAAGAAAGAAAATCATTGAGAATGAAAGCGCTGTACTTGAAAATATTCCATGCAGATTTAACCCTTAAAATATACTATATTTTCTGATATTTTGTTACAATAAGACTTACAAGCTTCATAAAAACCTCAAAAAACCGCATAACACCGCTTTTTGTCGAATGGTGACAATCGTCTCCTTTCCATGAACACGAACACCTGTTCACAAATCTTTCAAAATATTTAAGGGTTCACCCTTTTCATTCTTGTCCTTTTTTATTATAATTATAATCTGAGATGGGTTATAAAATAACATAAATTCTGAAGGGAGAATTGTTATATGCATAAAGATGATCTTCACGGAAGCCAGGGCGGACAGTGCCCGTTCACTGGTAAGACGACAGGTGGTACAGAGGAAGAAACAGCCATTACGACACAAAAAGTAGGAACGACCAATAAAGATTGGTGGCCGAATATGCTGAACTTGAATATTCTGCACCAGCACGATAAGAAAACAACGCCTATGGGCGATGACTTTGATTATGAAGAAGAATTCAGCAAGATTGACTATGACCAATTGAAACAGGATCTCCATGACCTGATGACGGACAGTCAGGATTGGTGGCCGGCGGATTACGGTCATTACGGCCCCCTTTTCATCCGTATGTCCTGGCACGCAGCCGGAACCTACCGTACCGGGGACGGACGCGGTGGTGGTGCAACAGGAAACCAGCGTTTCGCTCCATTGAACAGCTGGCCGGATAACGCCAACATCGATAAGGCCCGCCGTCTGCTCTGGCCGATCAAACAGAAATATGGCAACAAGCTTTCCTGGGCTGACCTGCTCGTCTTGACGGGTAACGTTGCTCTCGAATCCATGGGATTGAAAACGTTCGGCTTCGGAGCCGGCCGTGAAGACATCTATCACCCGGAAGAGGACGTCTACTGGGGTACAGAAAAAGAATGGCTGGCGGATAACCGTTATTCCGGCGACCGTGACCTTGAAAATCCACTGGCTGCTGTCCAGATGGGATTGATTTACGTCAACCCTGAAGGACCGAACGGCAACCCGGATCCACTTGGCAGTGCCCGCGATATCCGCGATACATTCGGACGTATGGGAATGAACGATGAGGAAACAGTTGCTTTGATTGCCGGTGGACACACCTTCGGTAAAGCCCACGGCGCCGGAGATGCCGAAGCTCATGTCGGACCTGATCCGGAAGCGGCACCGATTGAAAACCAGGGACTTGGCTGGCAGAGCACGCACGGCAGCGGAAAAGGCCGCGATGCGATCACAAGTGGCGTAGAAGGCGCATGGACAGCGAACCCGACAACATGGGACAACGGCTTCTTTGATCTTCTATTCGGCTATGAGTGGGAGCTTTCCAAGAGCCCGGCTGGTGCCAACCAATGGGCTCCTGTCAACCAGCAGGAAGAACACATGGCTCCTGACGCCGAGGATGCATCCATGAAAGTCCCAACCTTCATGACGACAGCGGATATGGCCCTTCGCATGGATCCGGATTATGAGAAGATTTCCCGCCGTTATCATGAAAATCCGGACGAATTCGCAGATGCATTCGCCCGTGCATGGTTCAAGCTTCTTCACCGTGATATGGGACCAAAAGCAAGATACCTTGGACCTGAAGTACCTGAAGAAGATTTGATCTGGCAGGACCCTGTACCTGAAGGAAACTACGACCTGTCTGATGCAGATATTGAAGACATCAAGTCCCACATTCTTGATTCTGAACTGACCATCAGCGAGCTTGTCAAAACCGCCTGGGCTTCAGCGAGCACGTTCCGCGGGTCTGACAACCGTGGTGGAGCCAACGGAGCGCGCATCCGTCTGGAACCGCAGAAAAGCTGGGAAGTCAACGAGCCGGAGCAGCTGGCCAAAGCTCTTGAGGTGTACGACCGCATCCAGGATGAGCTGGATCATGAGATCAGCCTGGCTGACTTGATCGTCCTTGGCGGTTCTGCAGCGATCGAACAGGCAGCGAAGGATGCAGGTGTCCACATCACTGTACCATTCGCACCTGGTCGCGGAGATGCTTCGGAAGAACAAACCGACGCTGAAAGCTTTGAGGTATTAGAGCCGATGGCTGACGGTTTCCGTAACTACGAGAAGAAAAAATACACGCTCAGTCCAGAAGAACTGCTTGTCGACAAAGCGCAGCTGCTCGGACTGACGGCTCCTGAAATGACCGTTCTTATCGGTGGTATGCGTGTTCTTGGAGCGAACTATGAGGATACGGATCTTGGTGTATTCACGAACCGTGTCGGCTCGTTGACCAACGACTTCTTCGTCAACCTGCTTGATATGGGCATCGAGTGGAAGCCGGTCGATTACAACCGCTACGAAGGCCGTGACCGCCAGAGTGGCGAGCTTGTCCGCACTGCTTCCCGCGTAGACCTTGTCTTCGGTTCAAACTCTGTGCTTCGTTCCATTGCAGAGGTCTATGCCACAGAGGACAACAAAGAGAAATTCGTCCATGATTTCGTATCCGCATGGGTAAAAATCATGAACGCCGATCGTTTTGATCTGAAAAAGAATAAAAACCTGGCTTATAACCAGGCGTAACCATTAATCATCAACGACCCCGACCCCAAAAACCCTGGAAGCGGCACTGCTGCTTCCAGGGTTTTTTATATGCATCCTGAGTCAGGACAGCCGTCCGCACAATTAGTTACACTTCCCGGACGGCAGGGGTTCACCTCATCTATCGGAATAGTAGTTCTACCATCTACCAAAAGAAACCCCGGCGCGAAAAAGCGCCGGGGAAAAATATAAACAACTTAGGTGACCCAACCATGTAAGAATCATCCTTGATTCTATACATTTCGATTGATTTTTTAAGACTTCCCCGAAGGACAATTCTACCAGGCATTCGTTTCCTTATCCCATTAATTCCCGTTTTATTCCAACCCGGAAAGGAGAAAGCAGCAGCTATGGAAGCGGCCAATGTTTCTTTCATCCACTGCCCATACAGCTTCGTAAAGAAACCTTCCCTGTATCCTTCTGCGGCCGGCTGGATCACAGCCCGGATGTCCATTCTCTCCACAGCTGTGATTTTGTTCGCTCGGAAACGAACCTGTGCAATGGTTGAGCCACCTAAGTCGTTTATGTTGGTTCATGATCTTCTTTACATCTTTATTATATCACCAGATTTGGATGTGAACGGTGAAAGTTGTGTCTATTTTGTAAACGTTCACAAGATGAATAGATATAGAAGGGAATCTCAACCAGGAATCCAAAGGAGAGAAAACCATGCTGGAATCTGTAGACTTATCCTTGAGCATAGACAAACCGCAGTACAAAAAGGAACTGAAGGAGACACAGCTGAAGTTACTTCAGCTTCAGCGCCCCATCTACGATCAAAAGTTAGGGGCGGTCATCGTTTTTGAAGGCTGGGACGCTTCCGGCAAAGGTGGTGCCATCAAGCGGATTACGAGCGGCCTCGATCCGCGCGGCTTCGAGGTCCATGCGATCGGTGCTCCTTCTACAAATGAAAAACGGCACCATTACCTAAAAAGGTTCTGGAATAAGCTCCCTCCCTATGGGAAAATAGCCATCTTTGACCGCTCGTGGTATGGACGGGTGCTTGTGGAGCGGGTCGAACATTTCGCATCAGGGCAGGAATGGAACCGTGCCTATGATGAAATCAATCAATTTGAACAGCTGCTTTCCCAGGACCGCTATGTGGTAATCAAGATATGGATGCACATATCAAAAGATGAACAGCTGAGACGATTTCAAGAACGACAATCCGACCCACTGAAAAAATGGAAAATCACTGATGAAGACTGGCGAAACCGGTCCAAATGGGACATATATGAAGAAGCGGTGGAAGATATGTTCCACTATACTTCTCCTCCTGAATGTCAGTGGCACATTGTCGAAGGGGAAAATAAGCATTTTGCCCGGGTGAAGACCAATCGGATTATTATCCAGGCCATTGAAAAAAGGTTACAGCACGTCCCTTCTCATCCAAATCCATAAGTGAGGATAATAAAAAACAATCCCTGATAGAGATGTCAGGGATTGTTCTTTCAAGGTCATTCCCCTTTTTTCTTCACGATGTACATATGATACGCGGCGTGAAAGGCAGAATAGTCTGTATAATCATCACAAAGGATTTCCCAGTCAGAATCCATCTCATTCAGCACGCGCTTCAGATGATCCTCCCTCTCCTCTCCCTGAATCATGAAAGTAGCAAGGATGCCGCCGTACCGTAACTCGGATGCGACACGATGGAGCAGCTTTGTTTCTTTTTCCAGGTCCCTTTTATAAAAATGCAGGATGGAATCAAGCAGAACAATGTCGTGGTCGCGGGATACCGGGTACGCATAAAGATCTCCTGCCACCCCTTTGACGTCCAGCTGCTCATCACGGGCGGAATGGTTCATCTGCTCAAGGCCGACTGTTGATATGTCCACCCCTGTCACTGTATAGCCTAACCTTCCTAAACAAAGAGCGTCCCTCCCCTGCCCGCATCCTAAATCCAGCACGTGTCCTTTCGGTTCATAGGACTCAAAGAACTTGATGAGTCCTGGGTAGGGGTCACCGAAGTATTGCGGTTCTTCATAATAATGGTCGTAGATGGGTTTAGTCATTCTTGTCCTCCTAGATCAGTCATGTCGTTCCTAAATTAATATCCTTTCGTGATTCCTTACTGCAGACATTCCGAATATCTTTAATTACCGGGGCATACAGGTTCGTTTCTTCTGCCCACATTCTAATCAACATGCGGCTTTAAGGTCTAGTGGCAAATAACTTCCTACACCCTTCTTTAAACTCCGGCGCACCTCCATAGGAAGGATGACGAATAGGAACGTGTTTCATTCCATACTGATTCAGCTTTTCTTTCGCATATTTCCCAATACAAACTACCTTACTATTGGGTGGACAGTAGTCTAACAAGCATTTCAAATACTCTACGCCTGCTCGTAATTCATCCGCTCTTGGAGGCCGGTTGGAAAGCAGCCCTTTTTCCTCTTGATAAGGATGGAAGGGAAAGACATTCCAAAAAATCACCTTGTAAGCATCGATGTTATTTTCAAGGAGTGTTTTCCATACAATAGAAGCCGTCGGCTCACTAAAACCCTTCTTTCTCCAAGAATTTCTGAAGCCTGGATAATCTGATTCTGGATGGCTCGTTCGCTGCCCTGCTTTCCCTCTGAAAACACCCTGATGCCCTATGTCAGGATGAGTACCAGTAATGATTCTTTCCGATGTCATTGGAATCCCTGAAAAACGCCCACCCTGATACCCTAATGCTTCTGCTACAAAGATATACTCTGCTGTTGTTTTTCTCTGTTCTAAATACCTGGTGAGATGTTCGGCCCTTATCAATGGCGCTTCAGGGTGGATATCAAGGTGTTCCGAGTAATCCTTCCATGGGTTAAACACTCCAGCATCCGTACGGTGTGACTTCATCTCGTCAATGAAATTCAGCATACCCTCATCCTTCCTTCTGCTCTTATGACCAGATACCCTCACGAGCTTGTTAACGATTTCAACATAATGGAAGGATTTCCTTTTCTTTTATTGAAAATCGGTCTGTGAAAATAGGCACATCACCTCTGTTCATGGTATGGTGAAGAAAATAGACGCATACCAAACACAGCCCCCTTCCCTACCCCCAAAGGAGGAATGCTCCGTGGAATATAACCGCGAAGAAGAAGTGATCCGTAACTATCAAAAAGGCGAAAAAATGATGATCCTGGTTTTTGCCCAGTGGTGCATCAACCATGATCTCGATCCCATCACCATTTATACAGAAGCCTATCCCCACCAGGAGAAGAATAAAGAGTTGATCGAAGCGCTGGACCTGACTGTTCCGAAGAAGGAATCCGATCTCATTGATTCAGAAACGATTCTGGAGGTCCTTTCCCTTTATGGAAATGACGACCTTGCTTTTGTCGTCTCTGATTATATCCACCGTAAAAATCTTGAATAATCTTTTCAAAAAACGGTACCCTCCCTCTCGGATTCAGGTACCGTTTTTCATTCCAATGCGGCTAAATATTAAGTTGATATAAATTCATGAAACATCAGGCCGTGTTCTTCCGTATATCCATAGTAAGAGAATCAAAACGTTTATAAAATATATGGTATTCTTAAAGTAATATAAAAACTCGAGGAACAAAGATGAGGAAAGACGAAAAGGGGCTGACAATGCATGGACAACCTCTACTCTTCTACGCTGGAGTATTTGGAAAGAGCATTCATGCCGCATACATCCGAATATCAGCGCTATATCGATTTTCAAACGATGAGAGATATGAAGCAGGTCACCAAAGAGAAACGGCCGGTCTATTTCGATCTGGAAATCAAAGAGCTGGCGGAAATGAACAGAAGGTACATTCTGGATGGGTTTTGGAACGGCATATTCTTCACCGCCGTCCTTCCAACCTCCAATACATTCAAGGGTACGATCGAGTATTACGGCAAGCCGCCGAAAATGCTGATCGGCCGGTTTGAAATGGGCGAGGAAGTCAAAAGCTTCTCCCCTGCGTTCCTGAAGGAAGAGTTCAAAAGAAAAAAAGTGCTCGGGGACACATTACGGGATTTTTCGGAGATTTTGTTTACCTATTTGAATACGTACGTCAACGATATGGATGTATCCATAGAAACTACAACCTTTGAGGATGTTGAAAACCCCATATTTGAGGAATGGGAATTTCCATTTCTCAAAGAGCATCCCGATCTTCAGAAGGAGTGGGCTTCTCTAAAGGAACGGACAGCAAACCAATTTAAACGCCTGGACGAACTCGACATTGAAGACCAGTACGCTCTCGAGACCATGATGGCCAAAGATGTTCCTGACTTCATCGCATCATTCCACCGTTTGTCTGATGAGAATAAGGAAAGCCGAAAGCATGAACTGGTGGAGACGATGTATGATTTAAGTCGGTTCATCGAAACGCTGGAACGGAAAGAAGAGGAAAGCTACGCGCAGAACTTCGCCAGAAGCAAAGGGATTATCGCTTCCAAGTACAACAAGGAAGATGAAAACTTCCTCTCCAGGAAGTGATCACTGCTATGACCGAATCACATACAGGAGGTAGGACTATGAGTAACCATTCCACCTATAGGGACAAAGAAGCGGAACTGAACCATCAGGACCTGCGGGAAGCTATGACGCTGATTAAAAAAGAAGACCTCGACCGATTGAATGAGGAAGCGGAAACCTATGCCGGACGATTCGATGCCTCAAGGGATGACTCCCTCTCCGATGTGATGAGAGAACTCGGAGATCTCGGAGAAAAAGAACAGCGTGTCGCCGGGGAAACGATGGAAACGTTGAAGCGTCCGGTCAACGACCTTATGACCAAGGGTAATAACGACATCCCCCAGTCTTTGCAGGAGCTTGAAACGATCGTATCGGACCTTGATCCGAAGCGTACAGAAGGAAACGGCGTGCAGCGATTCTTTTATAAACTGAGTAAGAAGAAACCGATTGACCGCTACATGAAGAAGTACGAAACCGTCGACTCGAAAATCGATACCGTCGTCCGCAGCCTGCTTGCAGGGAAGGACCGTCTTGAAGAAGACAGCGTTGAACTGCAGCTGCTCAAAGAAAACGCCCAAAAGCGGATTTATGACCTGGACAAGCAGATTTATCTCGGAAAAAAACTGTTTGAGCTGTTGAAGGAAAAAGAAGCCACAGGTGAATATGACCTTGCATTGATTACCGAGGGCAAAGAGAAAATCATTACACGTACGAGAAACATGACACAGATGAAGAGTGTCCTGCATCAAAGTATCTCTTCTGTCGATATCATTAAGAAAAACAATGAAAAGCTGAAGGAATCCATCCGCAATGCGGTAACGCTGACGAAAAATATCATTACCGTCTCCGCCTCCATCCAGCTCGCCTTGAGTAATCAGCGGAAAGTGATCGATACCGTGAACGGCGTAAATAAAGCGACCGAAGACATGCTGCTGTCAAACTCCAGGAATTTGAAGCAGAATGCAGAAGAGACGACACAGATGATGGAGAATCCGGCCATCAGTATGGAAGCTCTTCAGGAATCCTTCGATAACGTGTTTGAAGCACTGAAGACGACCGAGCAGTCGTCGGAGAGGATCATTGCTTCGAGTGAACAGTTCATTGAAGAGATGGACGCCTTGAATGAAAATGTGCGGAAGAAAATTTCACAGACAACCACTCAAAGAGCGCTTCGTGACTGAAGCGCTCTTTATTTATGTATGGCAGTAACCTGAAGTCCAGCACCTCCAAGCAGGACCGGGCGGACCGATGAGTACCTTTCGTTCGTAAGCACCTTTTTCTGAAAGGTGTTTTTTATGGGATTCTTCGTTATGAAAATACAGTTGCACATCCAATACTGTATGACATATACTATGAGTAGATAGTGTTTGTCGTACAGTATACAGAGGAGTGAAGATTTTGAGTCAACTACTGAACTCACTGCTGACCGAACAACGGCGAGGAAATTTGACGTTAGCGGTTTTAAGCCAGCTGCGCACCCCGCAATATGGATACTCTCTCGTAAAACGATTAGAAGGCTCGGGCATCACCATCGAACAAAGCACGCTTTATCCTCTGCTGCGCCGGCTGGAAAAAAAGGAACTCGTCACGAGCAGCTGGGATACATCAGAGTCCCGCCCACGGAAGTATTATGTATTGAGTGATTATGGGGAAAGTATTTTTCAGACCTTGAAGGAAGAATGGAAAAAAGCGACGAACGAATTGTTCCAACTACTGGAGGAGGAGAACAATGAAATGGATTGAGGTCTACTTACAAGAAGTTGAGCGCCGGCTTCCAGAAAAGAACCGGGAGGACATCCTGCTTGAGATTCAATCGACCATTCAGGATATGCTTCCAGAGAACCCTTCAGAAACTGACGTCAAGAACGTCCTTCAGGAACTGGGCGACCCTGTAAAGCTTGCCCACGGATATAGCGAAAAGCCGTTGCATCTGATTGGTCCTCGTTATTATGATCTTTATATCTCCCTCATCAAATTGATCCTGCCGATTGCGATTACCGTTTCATTGATCACTCTACTCGCTGAAAATATCATCGGGAACGTTGAGGAAACGAGCTTGATTGGGATGATTCTCTCCATACTTGGTAAAGGTCTATGGCTGATCCTTTCCGTCGGCATGCAGGTCTTTTTCTGGATCACGGTCATATTCGCCCTGATCGAGCGTGTGGATTTCAGCGCCGAATATGAAGAATCGACGCCCTCGCGTAAAGCATGGACACCGGAAAAGCTGAGAAAAGTCTCTCACACCCCGAGGAAACGTGCGATACCTCAATGGGAAGTTTATGGGGCGATTATATGGACAGCGATCTGGGCCACTGTCTATTTCCACGCCGACCAATTGTTAGGGATCTATGAAAATCAGGGAGAAGGAATGAGCTTCATCACCCCGGCTTTGAACCAGGATGTCCTGCTCAGCTATTGGCCAGGGATTGTCCTTGTCATCGGTTTAGAAATTGCATTAGCTCTTTATAAGCTGTTGAAGAAAGAATGGAGCAAAGATGTCGTTTGGTTCAACACGATTCAAGAACTCCTGTCTATAGGCATTTTCGTTTGGATCATTACGGATGAAAGACTCTTTCAATCAGCTTTCATCAACTACATCTCTGATCTTTTCCAATGGAATTCCGCTCAAGTCGCGGATGGTCTGGCTTGGAGAATCGCCGCCATTTTTATCATTTTTGCAGTATGGAACATCCTTGATGGCTTCATCAAGTACAAAAAAGGTGTGAAGAAGACTAAGCTGACAAATGAATTCAGTCCATAACACAGGAGAAAGGTGACCCATGCTGCCAAGGGTCACCTTTTCCTGTCTGGACCTGCTTTTGTTACAGGAGAGGAGTTTCCTTATCCCCCCGCCTCACTAAAGTTACATTAAATTTTGAAACCAGAACCCAAGTCCTGTGCCTGCATGAAGCTGGAAATAGTATTAAGACAATCTAATTCTTCAACTCTCCTATCGTCCAATATGTACTTTGAAACGCTTTTGTAAGAAGTCGTGGATTTACATAAACGAAGGTGCTTTTCTACTAAAAGCGAAAGCAGACTTCTGTTTCTTCATAGATTTTATGCTCTCCGCTAACTACATCCACTCAGCTGTTAAAAGCTTTAACATCCTATCGATCTTTGCCTTCCTTCCATTTTGACGAGTTGTCCGAATATCTCTATAATTAATCCCTATGTGCCATAAACGTCGTATAACCAAAGGAGCATTCGTTTTCTAAACATCTAAAGAACAAACCCATTGTCCACCATTGATTAACTTCACAATATAGTAACTATCACAGGTTATAAAACCTAGGGGGAAAATAATGAACGAACAAACCGACAGAAAAACGAGAATTGACTGGATTACATTCAGCATCAGCGGAGGCTTTCTCGTCTTATTTTTACTGATGTCTCTTTTAAACAAAGATCTCATGGGAGAATGGATCTCAAGCTCGTTCGACTTTTCTGTTACATTCTTTGGTGTCTTCTGGCAGCTGCTGCTGCTTGCTACCTTCGTAGTAGGCGTTGCACTTGCCTTATCGAAATATGGAAAAGTGAAATTAGGAAAAAAAGATACACCCGAAAACGGCTGGTTCCGCTGGGTGTCGATGATTCTTTGTACACTGCTTGCCAGTGGCGGAGTCTTCTGGGCAGCCGGAGAACCGATTTATCACTTTTTAACAACGCCACCGCTGTTTGCTGATGAGGGAATGACAAGGGCACAAGCCGTTGTCCCAGGGCTGGCGCAAAGCTTTTTCCACTGGGGCTTTACTGCCTGGGCCTGCTTAGGTACGGTTGCTACCATCGTCCTGATGTATGCCCACTACCATAAAGGGTACCCGCTGAAACCACGGGCGATCCTGTATCCGATGGTCGGCGAGAAAATTTTCAACAAGAAAAGTGTCATTGGAGCAGCTGCTGACATCGTCTCTGTCATTGCTGTTGCCGCTGGAACTATTGGACCGATCGGCTTCTTAGGCTTACAGGTCGGTTATGCGCTCAACTATTTATTCAATATCCCGGACACCCTGTTTACACAGTCCATTGTCATTATTTTTCTCGTGACGATTGCTGCCGTTTCAGCCGCTTCCGGTGTAGATAAAGGGATTCAACTGCTCAGCCGCCTCAACGTAGGATTCGCTGTCGTTCTGATGATCGGCATGCTTATTCTCGGGCCGACGATGTTCATCATCGATTCATTCGTCGCCGCTGAAGCTTTCCAAATCCAGAACTTCCTGCGAATGAGTCTTTACCGCGGAGATAGCGGCTGGCTCGGTTATTGGACCGTATTCTTCTGGGGATGGTTCCTCGGTTTCGGACCGGCGATGGCGATGTTCATCAGCCGTATTTCCAGAGGCCGTACCATTCGTCAGCTGATCCTTGCCGTAGCGATCCTCGCTCCGATCGTAAGTAACTTCTGGTTTGCCGTTGTCGGAGGTTCCGGTCTGTTTTACGAACTGGAATCACCAGGAGCCGTTTCAACCGCTCTCAATGAAACAGGCATGCCTGCCGCTGTTATGGCGATTATGGAGCAGGTACCATTCGGAATGGTCATGGCTGCAGGCTTCTTGATTGTCACAATTATTTTCGTCGCAACAACCGCTGACTCGATGTCCTATTCCGTCGCCGTCACACTTACAGGCGATACCCACCCGCCACGTGTCCTGCGCGTATTCTGGGCCTTGTTGTTCGGAGGCATCGCCGCAGCACTTCTAGGTATTGGGGAAAGCAGTATTCAAACGCTGCAGAACTTCATCGTTGTCACAGCTGTTCCCGTTTCACTGCTGCTGCTTCCACCTGTCTGGCTCGCACCGAAAGTAGCGAAACAGATGGCGGAGGAACAGGGACTGATTGCTGAACGCAATATACCTGTATCGGTTGAGGAAAAAGAACGAAAAACTTCATAAATAAACGAAAGCCGCTATTCTCATCTAAACGATAGAATAGCGGCTTTTTTGTCTGTCCAGATGATTCACTGATTCAATTCTACCAACAAATCATTGACTTATATGGAAGAAAATATAAAATTACTAGTAAGATGTCCGCGTTGCCTGTATCAGGCTCCACTACTTTTAAGGGGGAAACTTATGAAACGTTCACTCTTCATCCTGTTTGTCGGTGTCTTCTTGATGGCTTTGAGCGCCTGTGGTACACAAGAAAGTTCAGGATCAGATACTACTGCTGAAGATGCTTCAAGTACAGAAGAAGCAGAACAAGAAAGCGAAAGCAGCACGGCTTCTGAAAACAAAGAGACTGATGCTCCTGAAACCATGACGGCAGAAGAAAACGAGAATAAGGATGCCAAGGTTGGGGATACAGTCACTTCTGAAGCAGGTGAACAAACGATGGTCAGCCGTACCGATGATGTCGGTACATTTGAGAGCGGTCCCATTTCCCTTACTATTGAAAAGGTCAATGGAGTGTCAGGCACCTTAAAAGGTGACGCCGCAGCTCTTATGGATATGGAAGAAATCGAGTACATCCAAGTCGATATGAAAACAAGCAATTCTTCTGAGGATCATATTTCCTTTTATGCTTCCCAGGCTGTGATGACTACGAATACGGGAGAGCAGCTGGAGCCCGACATGCTTATGAGCGATCATATTGATGGCGAATATTTAGGTCAAGTGAACAAAGAAGGCACTTCCTTCTACATCCTGAAGAATTCAAAAGCTGAAGATGTGGAGTCGATTACGCTGTATTACAGTGCAGCTCAGAACGAAAATTTTGAAAATATCGGAGAAAAAATTGAAGTAGACGTAGAACTTAATAAATAATGGCTCCAATAAGAAAAGCTCCCTTGATCGATGAAGGGAGCTTTTCCTATCCTGCTTTGGTTATTTCGATATCCTTTGCACGCGCCGACTCCCCGCTTTCACAGTAGTAAAGAAGAAAGAGTCAGCCACAGTCAATCACTTACTATCTGCATCCGGTTCCTCAACAGGCAGGAAGTCGAATATCTCACCGGAATCGATAGAATCAGACAGACGCTCCAACCACTTGCAGTACTTGCGGTAATCCTCAAGCTGCTCATAATTGATCCTTGCTCGTTCTACCGTCGCTTCGTCCGCCTCCTCATCTTCCATGACCTGCTGAAGAATCTCCCCTGCATAGTCAATGGCCGACAAGTTAAGCTTGGCCTCACGTTCCCACTTGCTTCCGAAAAAGCGGGAGAAATATTTAAAGAAATTCTTCTCCGCCATAAAGGAATCCTTGCGGGACCCTTTCCGCCAAACTTTATGGATGATGCTGACCTCCTGAAGGTTCCGGACGGCAATACTCATACTCGGCTTACTCATCCCAAGGTCGTCCTTCATATCATCAAGCGTCATCGGCTCATGTTTAAAATACATTCTCGCAAATAACCTTCCTGTTGACGGAGTGATGCCATACAGGTCCATTGTTTCAGCGATCGAATTGACAACAGCGCTCTCTGCTTCCTCAATTCGTGACTCCAGGTTTCTTTTCAAAGAACCGCCTCCACTTTCTTCATTACCTTTCAAACGTTTAAATCATTCAATTTCATTAATACGCTCTTTCTATAATATAAATCGAAAGCAGGGGCTATACAAGCCCCTGCCTTCATATGGCAGTATATTCAAGCCGCAACTCAGCCTTTAATCGATCCCGCATCTGCTGGATGGACACCATGCTGGTAATAGTCCATATGCTCAGCTTCAAGCGGTTTTCTGCCTCGGATAATATCCGCCGCCTTTTCGGCAAGCATCAGGACAGGTGCGTGGATGTTCCCGTTGGTGACATAAGGCATAGCGGATGCATCGACGACACGCAGGTTGTCCAGGCCATGAACTTTCATACTCTTCGGATCAACGACGGCCATCGGATCGGATTTTGGTCCCATTTTCGCTGTGCAGCTTGGATGCAGAGCCGTTTCCGCATCTTCTGCCACCCAGTCAAGGATTTCTTCTTCCGTCTGAGCCGCCGGCCCCGGAGAAATTTCTCCTCCATTGAATGGCTTCATTGCCGGCTGGGACATGATTTCACGAGTCACACGGACAGCCTCGATCCATTCACGTTTGTCCTGTTCCGTTGAAAGGTAGTTGTAAACCATGCTTGGATGAGCTTTCGGATCATTGGAGCGGATCTTCAATGAACCACGAGCATCCGAATACATCGGTCCGATGTGAACCTGGAAGCCGTGTTTGACCGGTGCTTTTTCCCCGTCATAGCGCACAGCTACCGGAAGGAAATGATACATCAGGTTCGGATAATCGACGTCATCATTGGAACGGGCGAAACCGCCGCCTTCAAAATGATTCGTCGCAGCAGGACCTTTACGCCCCATGATCCACTGCAAACCGATCCATGGCATCTTCAGCTTGTTCAAGTTCGGCTGCTCAGAAACTGGCTGCAGACTCTCATGCTGGATATACACTTCAAGGTGGTCCTGCAGATTCTCTCCAACTCCTGGAAGATGCACTTTCGGTGTCACTCCTACAGAGCGTAGGTGTTCTTGATCACCGACGCCGGAAAGCTGAAGCATCTGCGGCGTATTGATCGCACCGCCCGAAAGGATGACCTCCCCAGCCCTTACGTAGTGCTCTTTACCATTTCGTTTGAACGTCAAGCCCCGCGCTTTCCCATTATGGATATCTATGTGCTGAACGAAAGCTCTGGTTTTCACGGTAAGATTTTTCCGCTTCATTGCCGGGTGCAGATACGCACGGGATGCAGACATGCGCCGCCCTTTATAGACGTGCTTGTCAAAAGGTCCAAAACCTTCCTGACGAAAACCGTTAACATCCGGCGTCCGGGCATGACCGGCTTCGGCAGCTGCATTGAAAAAGGCTTGGAAAAGCGGATTCGTTGCAGGACCGCGCTCCAATTTCACCGGACCATCATGGCCGCGGTACGGATCGTTTTTATCCGAGCCAAGGGCGTTCTCCAAACGTTTGAAGTAAGGCAGGCAGTGGGAGAAATCCCACTCTTCCATCCCATCGTCCGCTCCCCAGCGCTCATAGTCCTTCGGATTCCCGCGTTGATAAATCATGCCATTGATCGAGCTTGATCCTCCGAGCATTTTACCACGGGCATGCTTAATGCGCCGTCCTTTCATATAAGGCTCAGGGTCAGATTCATATTTCCAGTCATACAGGGATTTACCTGCCGGGAATGGCAGGGCTGCCGGCATCTGAACGAGCAGATCCCAAGCATAATCACTTCGTCCCGCTTCAAGTACAAGGACATCTTTCTTTCCATCCTCAGTCAGCCGGTCTGCGAGGACCGAACCTGCACTTCCGGCACCGATGATGACAATATCATAAAATTCTTTCATGATAACAGCCTCCTTAACATTGTTGTCATGTATTTAAATCAAGCCTTAAACCAATGGATCGGCTCAGGATTCACGTTACGGAAAATATGTTTTGTTTCTGTATATTCTTCAAGTCCCGGCTTACCAAGTTCACGGCCGATTCCGGATTGTTTATATCCACCCCAGGGCGCTTGTGCGAAATACGGGTGGAAGTCATTGATCCAAACCGTTCCCATACGCAGCTTACCTGCTATACGTTCGGCTTTGTCGATGTCCTTTGTAAACACAGCACCAGCCAGCCCATAAATGGAATCATTCGCAAGCTTCACGGATTCCTCTTCCGTTTGGAAACGTTCGATGGTCAATACAGGGCCAAACACTTCCTCCTGCACGATCCTCATATCTGTCGTGCACTCTGTGAAAATCGTAGGCAGGTAGAAAAAACCGTCCTGAAGTTCAGGATTCTCCGGCCGCGCGCCTCCGACAAGCAGTTTTGCGCCCTCTTCCTTCCCGATTTCCACATAATTTTCGACTTTTTCCCGGTGTTCCGCAGAAATGAGAGGACCGGATTGAGTATCTTCATCAAAACCGTTCCCCAGCTTAATACGCTCCGCCCGCTTCTTCAGTTCCTCTACAAACCGATCGTGGATGGAATCTTCCAGAATTAATCTCGCTCCGGCAGAACATACCTGTCCGGCGTGGAAAAAGACCGCGTTCAGCGCCTGATCGACGGCTGTTTCGAAATCAGCGTCCGCAAAGACAATATTCGGATTCTTACCACCAAGTTCAAGCGCGATGTTCTTCACATTGCCACTCGCGGTCTGCATAATTCTCTTTCCGGTTTCAATGCCTCCGGTGAAAGAAATCAAATCAACATCGTGGCTTTCTGCAAGCTCGTTTCCTACCGTTGCCCCCGGCCCCATCACGAGGTTGACGACACCTTTCGGGAAGCCGGTTTCTTCCATCAGTTCTGTTACTTTCAAAGTTGTGAGCGGAGTAATTTCACTAGGCTTCAATACGATGGTATTGCCTGCCGCCAATGCCGGTGCGATTTTCCACGCCGCTTGTAGAAGCGGATAATTCCATGGAGTAATCTGCCCGCAGACACCCACCGGTTCGCGGACAACTTTGCTTTGACTGTCGGGAATCGGGGATTCGATAACTTCTCCGCCATCCTTATCTGCCAGACCTGCGAAGTACCGGAACACACCGGCAATGTCTTCCATATCTGCACGACTTTCTTCTAATGTCTTACCAGTATCCAGCGTTTCGAGTTCAGCAAGTTCTTCTTTATCCCGTTCAATCAGTTCTGCGATACGAAAGACCTTTTGCCCGCGCTCGGCTCCCGGAGTATCACTCCACTCCCCATTGTCGAATGCTTCTCTCGCAGCCGCGATCGCAAACTTCGCGTCCTCAGCATCCCCTTCCGCCACTTGGGCAATGACTTCCTGATTGAAGGGATTGATGATATCTCTCACCTTTTCAGACGCTGCGTTGACCCACGCTCCATTAATATACATGTATTTCAACGTGAAACCTCCTTGTTTTTAATTTATTTATTTTATTTAATTTTTTTTAAACGAAATGAACAATTCGATCGTAACGTAAAATAGGAACCTTGTAAACCTGTAGATGCGATTTTTAAAATCATATAAAACACACAGATGAAGAAAAAGATTTTCACCTTTCTTTATCACTTATCATTATCCCTTCCATCGACGAAATGATCTCCAAGATATACCGAATCGAACTGTTGACAAACTTTCATTCTACGTTAGTGTAAATAGGTGCAGGTATGTTTAATAATTATTAAACGTTTTAAAACAATTAACAGGAACCGGTTCCATAGAAAGTTTTACATCGAAAAAAGAACTGTTCACCTTTCGAACAGTTCGTTAAAACCAATATGTAAAAGGAGTGATTCGGTGCAGCAGACAGTCACAAAACAAGAACAGAAATATGGTAATTCAGGATTATTAGGCTTCTTAGGCTTACTTGCCATCGTCGCCATTTATGTAGGAATTGCAGGTAAAGATGTGAACTGGGGAGCGTTGGCCTTCATGTTTCTCTCATATGCCATCATCTTCTATATAGGTGTCATCACCGCTGGAAAAAAATCCGACAGCGCCAAGGATATGATGGTCGCCGGTCGTTCCATGCCGTTATGGGTCGCTATGTTCACGATGACTGCGACATGGGTCGGCGGCGGATATATCGCCGGGACAGCCGAAACGACGTTTGCCTCAGGAATCGTATGGGCGCAGGCCCCTTGGGGATACGGCCTCAGTTTAATCATCGGCGGGGTTTTCTATGCCCGCAAGATGAGAAGGCACGAATTCACGACAATGCTCGATCCGCTGGAAGTTCGCTTCGGTAAGAAGGTAGCAGGTGTTCTATACTTACCAGCCCTGCTCGGAGAACTATTCTGGAGTGCCGCCATCCTCGTTGCACTCGGAACAACATTCGGTCTGATTCTCGGACTCGATTTCAATACATCAATCATCATTTCCGCGATTATCGCCGTTGCCTACACCTTTGTCGGAGGTATGTGGTCCGTCGCTCTTACAGACGTAGCCCAGATCATCATGATCCTCATCGGATTATTCCTCGTCGTTCCGTTCGCTCTTTCTGAAGCAGGCGGTGTCGGTCAAGCATGGGGAGCTTACAAAGACGGAATGGCCGGGTTTGCGAACCTTCTTCCTCCTCTTGATGGCTGGAACCATCCGGACTGGGGAAATTATTACTGGAACTGGTGGGATTATGCCTTACTGCTTATCTTCGGAGGTATTCCGTGGCAGGTATACTTCCAGCGTGTGCTTTCATCAAAAAATGAAAAGACAGCGATGTGGCTGTCCATCGCAGCAGGTATCCTGTGTATCGTACTAGCCGTACCCGCTGTTATGATCGGTGTCGCAGGCTTCTCTGCCGATTGGGCGAGCTATGGAATCGCAGGACCCGGTTCCGCTTCCGAAATTCTCGCTTACGTCATCAACTATATGTCGCCCTACGGAATTGCGATCATCGCCCTGGGTGCTGTAGCCGCAGCCGTCATGTCATCGATGGACTCTTCCATCCTATCCGCATCATCCATGGCAGCCTGGAACATCTACCGCCCGCTCATCAAGCCGAAAGCGACAGGTAAGGATATTAAAGGCACCATCCGTTTATCCATCATCATTATCGGACTAGCCGCGACCATCGTCGCTTTGAATATCGACAGTGTCTACACACTTTGGTATTTATGTGCCGATCTCGTCTACTGTATGCTTTTCCCTCAGTTGACAACTGCGTTGTTCGATAAAAAAGCAAATACATATGGAGCCGTTGCAGGACTGACGGTTTCTTTCATTCTGCGTTTCGGCGGAGGAGAACCCGCACTCGGATTACCGGCATTTCTTCCCTACCCGATGATTGAAGACGGCGTGGTCCTTTTCCCATTCCGTACGCTTGCAATGGTAGGCGGCCTGCTGACGATCATCATCGTTTCACGGCTCACACAGAAATCATGCCCTCCGCAGCCTTTAACTAAGCTGAAAACAGAGGTAAGAAGCGAATAAATCAAAAAACCCGTCTACGCCTTAAAGCGCGGACGGGTTATTTTTTTACAAAAGGATGAATTCTCAGCCAAGAGATTTCATCCAAGTGATTTTTTGTTTATACGTTCTATGTTTCCCATTCATCAATGCAGGCTGTAGAGAAGCGGGCATTATTTCATCAGGGGTTTCCATCTCCTCCCATGGGCGGATTGTCTCTTGGTCCTGTATGCCTCGTGTTCTCTTCATAGACCTTTTCTCTTCCTCTTTTTTGATGCTTATTCAGTTCATCGCCGTAAAATCGGTTGGTATTCCCTCCGAATTTATCCCGGATCATTCCCCATAAAATAGGCAGACCGAGCAAACTCAGAATGATCAGCAGAAACACGCCTCCACTCATATCCTCCCACCCACTTTCGCTTTGTTCCTTATCTATACGATTAGAAGGGGAATCGGGTTTCATCCTCTATGGGATCATCACAGGAAGCGTGTACGAACCGGTTCCATTCTCCCATTCAGCGAAAACTTCAATCGTATACCGGCCTTCTGAATCCGGAAGAGTCACCTGCTCATTTTCAATCGGAAGCTCCTCCTGCCTTCCTTCATCATCCCAGATAAAAGCGGAGAGTTCCGGTGTTTTTCCACTGCTGAACGTGATTACTGCAGTCTTGTCACCGCCTGACGGTGCCGCTTCGACATTGTCAGCAATCTCGTAAGGTGTTCCGGCATCCGCTGTCACTTGGCTGTCCGAAAACACCCCCTCTTTGGTCCATTCATACGTGCCTTTCGCCATCTCCGTCACTTCTTTATTCATCGTCATAAAACCGTCCGGCGGTTCTGAAGTTCCGGAGCAGGCTGTAAGCAGCGCTCCTGTTAAAATTATCAGCCACAAAGCTGTTATCTTTTTCATTTTTTCTCACCTCTGAAGTTTACTCTACCTATAAAGAGTACACCATTTTGCTGAGGTATGGATAGTTCAAAATACATATCAAACATTCATTCTTATGTGTAGAAGCTGGTCCGCGTATAAAAAAACACCCCACTCGTCGAGTGCGGTGCTTCTCATCCGTATACAGGAGATGCCGGACTTACTTTTTGCTGCGTTTTTTAATGGTATAGTTCTTATGAGCAACCACGGTCTTTTCGAAGTCAAAATTGTGCTCATGGAAATCTTCCATAATAGTAAGGTCACAGACAACGGAGTTTGCCGGATTCGTAGACGTAACGACAGCTTCCAGCTGCTGGCCGTCTCTTTTGAAGGTAATGATATCTCCTTCATTTGCTTTATTTTCTTCTTTTATTTTATCTGCTTCTTCTGCTTCCTTTTTGTTAAAGGCAGCATCTACAAGGCCTTTACTTAGATTTTCATCAGCCATAAGAAATTCCCCTTCCTATTGAGTGTAGTTTCGATTTCGATTATGCCATGAGTCAGGCAGAGGTTTCCTATATCTATACCCTTAATCACGGGCTCTCATTCGCTCTGCTGAATTTAACAGCCATGATTTTTTCACAATGTCTGATTTTCCAGCACCGTTCACACTTTACAATAATGCGGGCCGGTTACGAAAGTCATCAGCTTTTATGAAACTATAAATTTTCTCGTTTTGGTTGAACGTCGTTTCATTACTTCAGAAGTCCTGGAGTCTTACTTTTCTTTCTTCTCCAACCAGGTTACACACTCCACGTGGCTCGTCTGCGGGAACATATCCACCGGCTGGACTTCCTTCGTCTCATAGCTGCCATCTTCCAGCACCTTAAGATCTCTCGCAAGCGTGGATGGATTACAGGACACATAAACGATACGCTCCGGTTCCATATCAAGCATCGCCTTCAACAGCTCTTCGTCACAGCCTTTACGTGGCGGATCGACAACGATCACATCTGGACGAAGCCCTTGGTTGCGCCACCATGGCATCAACTTCTCTGCTTCACCGACGAAGAAGTCGGCATTGTCCATCTTGTTCAGACGCGCATTCTTTTTCGCATCAGTGACGGCTTCCGGTACGATTTCAACGCCATACACTTTTTTCGCTTTCTGAGCTAAGAAAAGAGAGATGGTTCCGATGCCGCAGTAAGCGTCAATGACGGTTTCGCCGCCTCGTAGATCCGCATATTCCAACGCTTTATCATACAACGTTTTCGTCTGAGTCGGGTTGACCTGATAGAACGATTTTGGCGAGATCATGAATTTGATGTCACCGATCGTGTCGTAAATGTACTCGTCGCCCCAGAGGACGTTCGTTTCTTTTCCTAAAATGACATTGGTCCGCGCGCTGTTCACGTTATGAACGATGGACTTCACATTTGGAAAGGCATCACGGATTTCATTGATCATTTCATCTTTATGAGGCAGCTTTTTCGTTTTCGTTACGATAACGATCATAATGTCGTTCGTATTCTGCCCTGTGCGTACCATGATGTGACGCAACACACCTCGGTGGGTCTGTTCGTCATAGGCATCCAGGCCGTGCTTGGATGCGATACGGCGGACGGTTTCCACCATGCGGTCGTTCACTTCGTCCTGAATCAGACACGTATCCATATCAATGATGTTGTGGCTGCGCTTTTGATAGAAGCCGGTCATCAATTCACCGTCTTCCTTCTGTCCGACCGGGATCTGTACTTTATTGCGGTAGCGCCACGGATCTTCCATCCCCATCGTCGGGTGGACAGGCACGTGTTCCAGATGCCCGATTTTCTTCATGTTGTCTTTGACCTGCTTCTGCTTCATATCGAGCTGCATCTGGTAGCTCATATGCTGAAGCTGACAGCCTCCGCACTGATAGAATACATCACACGGCGGCTCCACACGGTGTTCACTTTCCTCGCTCACCTTAAGGAGTTTACCGAATCCGAAGTTCTTTTTCACTTTCACGACCTTCACATCAGCCGTCTCGCCGGGAAGGCCATACGGTACGAAAAGCGGATAACCATCAACTTTCCCTACCCCATTGCCTTCATGCGTCAAATCCTCAAACATCACTTGTATCGTCTCATTCTTCTGTACAGGCGGCTTCACCTTCGCCATCATTCATCCGTCCTTTATCTATATACTCTAACCGTAGTTTATCATATCTTTAAGTGCGGAGTCGCCCCGACAGCTGCGACAAGCATAAGAACAGCTTGTGGAGGCCTGCCGACTTCTACCTCAAACAATCCCCTCCCGAGCACTCACAAACAAAAGAAAAGAACGCCACTGTCCCAACAGCAGCGCTCCCCCTTATTCTTCTTCCTTGAACTTATCTTCTGGTACAAAAAACTCCAGATGCCTGTATAAATTGACAAATTCCCCGGGCAATAATCCACCGAATTCCCCGTCAATATTCAGCTGCATCTTTTCATCCGTCTTCACTTTCACACGGCTGGCCGTGGTGTGGATGAACTTCGGATGGTTCAGGTGATTTCCCTGAATCGCAAGTGTTGCCAGACGGGCAAACTCGGCGACGTTCATTTTTTCGATGATCATCAGATCGAACAGGCCGTCATCCATACGTGCGGACGGAGCCAGTTTCTCAAGTCCGCCGACGGAATTCGTGTTACTGACGAGAAACAGCATGATCTCTCCTTCATACCATTTGCCGTCATACTCGATTTCTACACGGGTCGGACGGATGGATGGCAGCATTTCAATGCCTTTCAAGTAATAGGCAAGCTGACCGATCATCGTCTTCAGTTTACTTGGTACTTCGTAGGAAACTTCGGTGATTTTCCCCCCACCGGATATGTTCATGAAGTACTGGTCATTTACGCGTCCGATATCGAGAGGATGCGTATAATCCTCGAGGATGATATCGACGGCTTTATGGATGTTTCTTGGGATGTGCAAGGCACGGGCAAAATCGTTGGTAGTCCCGACTGGAATGACGCCGAGTTTCGGTTTATGATCCTGTTCGGCAAGTCCGTTGATCACTTCGTTAATGGTTCCGTCGCCTCCTGCGGCTACAACGACGTCGAACTCCTGCTCGACGGCATAGCGGGCCGCCTTGACGGCATCACCGGCACACGTTGTGGCATGGGCGGAGGTTTCATAACCGGACTGTTCGAATCTCTGTAAAATGTCCGGGAGAACCTTGCGAATGAGTTCTCGTCCAGAGGTCGGGTTATATATAATTCGGGCACGTTTCATCATATGACCCCCTTTATCCAAGCTTGTTCCATCATACATCATATCTTTTTTTCCTGTTTTTGCAAACTTTATATAGTATATGACCGTTCGTCCTAAACCATACGAAAGCACGCACCCGGGAGTGCGTGCTTTGTCCCTCTATGATTGAGTCCAGGCTTCAGTTCAGCGCTTATCCATTTCTGCCAGAATGATTTTGTTTACCATCGGCGGGTTGGCCTGGCCTTTGGTTTCCTTCATGACCTGGCCGACGAGGAATCCGAGGGCGCGGTCTTTACCATTTTTGTAGTCTTCGATGGACTGCGGATTGTTGTCCATGATTTTCACGATGATTTCCGTCAGCTGGCCTTCATCGGAAATTTGAACAAGTCCTTTATCCTTAACGATTTTCTCTGGATCGCCGCCGTTTTCCACAAGTTCTGTGAAGACTTTCTTGGCGATTTTAGAAGAAATCGTACCGTCTTCGATCAGCTGAATCATTTTAGCAAGAGATTCAGGTGTCAAAGCCAGGTCGGACAATTCTTTATAGTGCTTGTTCATGTAGGCGGATACTTCACCCATCATCCAGTTGGATGCCTGTTTCACATCAGCACCCTGGCCAATCGCTTCTTCGAAGAAATCGGACAGTTCCTTGCTGTTTGTGAGAACCATCGCGTCATAGGCCGGCAGCTCAAGCTCCTCGATGTAACGCTTCTTACGGGCATCCGGAAGTTCAGGAATTTCCGCACGGATGCGCTCTTTCCACGCTTCATCAATGTAAAGCGGGACAAGATCCGGCTCTGGGAAGTAACGATAGTCATCAGAACCTTCCTTCACACGCATCAGGATCGTTTCTTTCGTCTGCTCGTCATAACGACGGGTCTCCTGAAGGATTTCCCCGCCTTTCAGCAGCTCTGCCTGCTGGCGCTTCTCTTCGAATTCCAACCCTTTTTGAACGAAGGAGAAAGAGTTCAGGTTTTTCAGCTCGGTCTTCGTACCGAATTCTTCCTGACCGATCGGACGAATGGAAAGGTTGGCGTCGCAACGCAGGGAACCTTCTTCCATCTTACAGTCAGAAACGCCTGTGTACTGGATGATGTTTTTCAATGCTTCCAGGTAGGCGTAGGCTTCTTTCGGAGAGCTGATATCCGGCTCGGATACGATCTCAACAAGCGGTGTACCTTGACGGTTGTAATCGACAAGGGAATAGCCGTCGTCGCTGTGGGTCAGCTTACCGGCATCCTCTTCCATATGAAGACGGGTGATACCGATGCGTTTTTTCTTTCCATCGACTTCGATGTCGATATAGCCGTTCTCTCCGATCGGCTTATCAAACTGGGAGATCTGATAAGCTTTCGGGTTGTCCGGATAGAAGTAGTTCTTACGGTCGAATTTCGTATCTTCAGCAATGTCACAGTTCAGGGCCATGGCCGCTTTCATAGCGAAATTCACCGCTTCTTCGTTCAGCACGGGAAGAACGCCCGGGTACCCGAGGTCGATCGGGTTGACGTTCGTATTCGGATCATCCCCGAACATGTTCGGAGACGGGCTGAAGATTTTAGAATCGGTTTTCAGTTCGACGTGGACTTCAAGTCCGATAATCGTTTCAAAGTTCATGAGCGCGCACCTCCAAGGGACGGGCGTTGGGTATGGTAATCAGTCGCCTGTTCGAAGGCGTGAGCGGCACGATAGACAGTACCTTCGTCAAAGTGTTTTCCGATGATCTGCAGGCCGATCGGCAGTCCTTCGCTGGAGAAGCCGCAAGGAATGGAGATGCCCGGAACACCGGCAAGGTTGACAGGAATCGTCAAAATGTCGTTGGCATACATGGTCATTGGATCGTCTACTTTGTCACCGACTTTAAAGGCTGGTGTCGGCGTTGTCGGGCCGACGATGACATCGTAGTCCTGGAACACTTTTTCGAAATCGTTCTTAATAAGCGTACGTACCTGCTGGGCTTTCTTGTAATACGCATCATAGTAACCGGAGCTGAGGGCGAATGTCCCAAGCATGATCCGGCGCTTCACTTCGTCACCGAAGCCTTCAGAGCGGGAGCGCTTGAACATATCCAGCATAGACTCTGCATCTTCGGCACGCTTGCCGTAACGGACACCGTCAAAACGGGCCAGGTTGGCAGATGCTTCTGAAGAAGAAAGCAGGTAGTACGTGGAAAGCGCATATTTGGAGTGCGGCAGGGAAACCTCTTCCCATGTCGCGCCCATTTTTTCATATTCTTTCAAGGCAGCCTGAACCGCTTCTTTCACCTCAGGAGCGACACCCTCGGCAAGGTACTCCTTCGGTACAGCGATTTTCAAGCCTTTCACATCGCCTGTCAGAGACTCTGTGTAGCTCGGCACTTCCACGTTGGCGGATGTGGAGTCCATGTTATCATGACCGGCAATCGTTTCCAGAAGGAACGCGTTATCTTCGACATTGCGTGTGATTGGTCCGATCTGATCAAGGGATGACGCAAAAGCGATCAATCCGAAACGGGACACACGGCCATAAGTCGGCTTCAGTCCGACAACCCCGCAGTAAGCGGCCGGCTGACGGATGGAACCACCGGTATCGGAACCAAGGGAATAAGGGACTTCGCCTGCAGCAACAGCCGCCGCAGAACCACCACTGGAGCCACCTGGGACATAATCCGTGTTCCACGGGTTACGCACAGCAGCGTAGCTGGAGTTTTCGTTGGAAGAACCCATCGCGAATTCATCCATGTTCAATTTACCAATGGTGACGGATTTCGCGTCGTTCAGCTTGTTGATAACGGTCGCGTCATACAAAGGATCGTTCAAGTTGGACAAAATCTGGCTGCCGGCTGTTGTACGGAGACCTTTCGTTACGATGTTGTCCTTCACACCGATCGGCAGACCGAACAGCTTTTCAGCTGCCGTTCCACGCTCCGCATCCAGTTCCGCTGCTTTCGTCATGGCAGCTTCTTTATTCAGTGTGATGAAAGCCTGAATCTCTTCATCCACTTCGTCAATGCGCTTGTAGGATTCCTCTACAAGGTCCGTCACTGAGATTTCTTTATTATGTAGCTTCTCCTGAAGCTCTTTTAACGTGTACTCAAATAAAGACATCGTTGAACCTCCTTATTCCAAAATGGATGGGACTTTGAATTGTCCGTCCTGTTTGTCTGGTGCATTTTTCAGTGCATCATCCTGAGTGATCCACTTCTTCGGCTCGTCCTTACGCATAACGTTTTTAAGGTCAAGGACGTGGGTTGTCGGCTCAACGCCTGTTGTATCGAGCTCATTCAGCTGTTCGGCATACGTAATGATGTCATCCAGCTGCTTCGTGAATGTTGCTGCTTCTTCATCCGTGATCGCAAGACGCGCAAGATTCGCGACGTGCTTCACTTCATCTTTACTGATTCTGGACATAATGCGACCTCCATTTCGATCTCACATAATATATGATCATACCAAATTTAAGAATCCATTTTCAACGTACGTAACACACCTTTTCTATCTTAACATATCCACCGTCCCCTGTCTTTTTCCGTGCGGATGGAAATTGACCGCCGTTTCTGACAGAAAATTGAACACCAGGATGGGAGGCATCCCCTCTTTTATGGAGCTGTTCAAACATAAAAAATCCCCGGTCCAGTGACCGGGGATGATGATACTAGAAGCTCAGCGTCTCGCTGCTTCATTGAATTCTTCAACGATTTCTTTCGGCGGTGTACCCATCAGACTGACAATCACCGTAGCAAGGGTGCTCAACAGGAATCCTGGTACAATCTCATAAAGATCGAAGATACCGCCGCTCAGGAAGTCACCCCAGATAACAACAGTGACGGCACCGACGATAATACCGGCGAGCGCCCCGTTACGGGTGATGCCTTTCCAGAACAAGGACAGGATGATGATCGGACCGAAAGCGGCACCGAAGCCAGCCCATGCATAGGATACAAGGCCAAGAACAGTACTGTCCGGGTTACCGGCAAGAAGCACGGCAATCAGAGCGATACCGGCTACGGCAACACGTCCGACCCATACCAATTCTTTTTCTGTAGCGTTCTTACGGAACAATGCCTTGTAGAAGTCCTCTGCCAGTGCAGAAGAAGATACAAGAAGCTGAGAATCAATCGTACTCATGATTGCAGACAAGATGGCTGCCAATAGAATACCCGCGATGATCGGGTGGAACAGAATTTGTGAGAACGTAATGAAGATCTTCTCAGAGTCGGCAAGCATCTGGATGCCGCCTTCAGTAATGACTTCAGCATTGAACGTGGACAAGTCCGCCACATCAGCTGTGTTGATGTAGGCAAGTCCGAACAAACCGGTGAAAATGGCACCGTAAAGACCAAGGACCATCCAACCGATTCCAATCAGGCGGGCTTTCGGTACATCTTTAGGTGAACGAAGCGCCATAAAGCGGACAAGAATGTGCGGCTGACCGAAGTAACCAAGTCCCCAGGCTAGGGAGGAAATGATAGCCAGAGCACCGACACCCTGCACCATGTTCAAGTGGGATGGATCAATCTGGGCAACAGCGTCTGTCGCTGCGTTCCATCCACCAAGCTCAGATACAGCCACAATCGGCACAGCGATAAGCGCAAGGAACATCAGAATTCCCTGGACGAAGTCTGTCCAGCTTACTGCCAGGAAGCCTCCAAGGAACGTATAAGAGATTGTGACGATCGCACCGAGCCATAAAGCCTGTGTATAGCTTAAGGCAAATGAAGCTTCAAACAGCTTCGCACCGGCGACCATACCGGAGGAAGTATAGAAGGTGAAAAATAATAGAATGACAAATGCAGATATAACACGCAGCACGTGGGAGTTGTCACGGAAACGGTTCTCAAGATAGTCAGGAACAGTAATCGAGTCATTCGCAACCTCTGTAAATACACGAAGACGACGCGCGACAAACTGCCAGTTCAAGTAGGCACCGATAGCCAGACCCACACCGATCCAAGCTTCAGACAATCCGGAAGCATAAATCGCACCCGGCAGACCTAACAGCAGCCAGCCACTCATATCAGAGGCACCGGCGGATAGTGCGGCTACTCCTGGTCCTAAACGACGACCGCCTAAGACGTAATCGGACAAATCAGATGTCAGACGATATGCGGCAAATCCGATACCCAGCATACCGATTAAGTAAATAATAAACGTTATTAACGTTGCAGTACTCATGGTTTGTTATTCGCTCCTCTCAGTGAATAGGGAAATAAGTGATAGAATAATTAGTATTGGCATTGGGACAAACAACCAGAACCAGGTCGCCCCGGCGATGGATGCTGATGCTGCAGTCGCGAGCTCAAACAAGTGGTTCACCTCCTTCAAGGCTTGTCATATACAGTGTTATGCATTTGTACCGACTTCTGGTTCCTGAGTCACAGAAACTCAGGAAAACCAAACACGGATACAACTATATCATATAACTTTTGACTGAACATTGCAAAAATTTACATATTTTTACCTATTTGAATAAATATCCGCAAATACCGCATAAAGATACGTATATACGATGTTTTGATGATATTCATTCACAAAATTTCTTCAAAAAAATTTCACCTCTTTGGTTAAAATAGGGAATTATCCCCTTTTCTCTGCTACTTTAGTATGTACCTTCTATTTATAAAAAAACCCCTCCTCTTATGATCGATAACAGAAGGGGGCCGTCCTGTGGTTCACAGCATCTCAGACGACGTTTTTCCCTGCATGTGCTGAAGCAGGTAATCCGGTCCACCCGCTTTCGAGTCGGTTCCGGACATGTTGAAACCACCAAATGGATGATAACCGACGATCGCCGCTGTACATCCACGGTTGAAATACAGGTTACCGACGTGGAAGTCTTCCCGTGCTTTTTCAATATGATCGCGGTTGTTCGTAATAACTGCCCCCGTCAGACCGTAATCCGTCTGGTTTGCGATCTCGATGGCTTCATCAAAATTCTGCGCTTTCGTAAAGCCGACAACAGGACCGAATATCTCCTCCTGCATAATCCGTGCATCTGGAGCAAGATCGGCAAAAACAGTCGGCGCTATAAACCATCCTTTACTGTCATCCCCTTTTCCTCCGGTCATTAATCGTCCTTCACTTTTTCCGAGATCGATGTAGCTCATAATCTTGTCAAAGGCACCCTGGTCGATGACTGGTCCCATATAGCGGCTGTTATCGGATGGATCGCCCCAGCTCACGTCCTCCTTCGTCTTTTGAACAACGCGGTCAAGCAGCTGATCGTAAATATCCTCATGAGCAACGACACGGGAACACGCCGAGCATTTCTGGCCGGAAAAACCGAAGGCAGAATACGTAATCGCATCTGCGGCCAGTTCCAGGTCCGCATCCTTATCGACGACAATGGTATCTTTTCCGCCCATCTCAATAATCGTCCGCTTCAACCACTTCTGTCCCTTATGAACTTTCGCGGCCCTCTCAAACAAACGGGTGCCCACTTCACGGGACCCCGTGAAGCTGATGAAGCGTGTACGTGGATGATCGACAAGATAATCGCCGACTTCCTTCCCGCTTCCTGGAATATAATTGATGACGCCGTCCGGAAGCCCGGCTTCCTCTAGAACCTCCATCATCTTATAGGCAATGATCGGTGTCGCACTGGCCGGCTTCAATAAGACGGTATTGCCGGAAACCATCGCCGCGACCGTCGTTCCACACATGATGGCGAACAGGAAGTTCCACGGGGAAATGACGACACCGACGCCGAGGGGTATGTAATGGAACCTGTTGTTTTCAATCGGACGGGAGTTCACGTCGATCCCCTTATCTATTTCAAGCATTTGACGCCCATAATACTCCAGAAAGTCAATTGCCTCGGCTGTATCCGCATCGGCTTCCTTCCACGGTTTCCCGCCCTCTTTGACGAGGTGGGCTGAAAATTCGTGCTTCCGGCGGCGGACAATGGCCGCAGCCCGGAAAAGAATATCCGCGCGGTACGACGCCTTCGTCTTCCGCCACCACTCAAACGTCTCATCAGCCACCTGATGGGCTTTTTCCGCCAGGTCCTGATTGGCTTTCGACACTCGGCCGATCACTTCCTTTTTATTGGCTGGGTTGACGACTTCGATCTTCTCGTCGGTCATTACCCGCTCCCCGCCGATGATTAACGGATAATCTTTTCCAAGGTCTGCCTCCACCTGCTTCAATGCAGTCTCCATGGCTTTTCGATTTTCTTCCAGCGCGAAATCTGTGAATGGTTCATGTTTGTAAGGGACCACCATAAAAAACGCCTCCTTGAGAGTAAATGGGTGTACATTTAATTTTCTAAAAATTACTACAATTAGCACATCCACATTTATTCTACCGTACCTGTATCCCTTATTCAAACGGAATATCCCGTTCTATTCCCCTCTAAATCCCGGGCCGGTTAAACATTCTCAAATTCCCTGAGCATCGTACTTCCTGCTTCCGTTCCCTCTTTGATCTTTCTAAATTCCTTCCGTTATACAGCATAAAAAACCTGTGTTAACCAGTTAGAGTGGTCCATTTGCAGGGTCACTTTCCGCTTATCGGTGGATGAATGCCGCGGGCACGGCCTCAGCTAACTTGGTCAGGAAGATCGCCTGCCCAAGTGGATCTTCGGCCCGTGCTGTTCCCGCAGGCATCACCACCTAACGCTCCTCGTGCCGACGTTAGCATATATCGAAGAGGGATTGTACCCTGCTCAGGTTCGCAGATTCCAAAGAACGGCATGGGCTGCGCTATTGACGCTTGCAAAAGAAAAAGGGAAAGAAGAGGCGCTGATGACGGCTGCCTGCCGGAATATGAAAAAGACTGCCCGCCATCCAGCAAGGGTGAGCGGGGTGAAGGGGAGTCTTTTTCGATTTTAAAGAACTAACAAGGAGCGGTGCCCCTTCCACTCCTGCGGAAGAACGAGTGGGCCGAGATCACCGAGCGTGGGTTTTGCGAGGAAGCTCGGGAGCTCGTCCGCGGAAAGGGAAGGGGCTTACGCTCCTGGCGGTAAGAAAGAAAAAAGCTTGTAAAGAAACAGGGGTTTCTCTACAAGCTTTTTCTTTGTTGTCAGGTCATGCTTTCCCTGTACCGTTCACCAGGACCGGTTAGGCAGGGAAGCATTGATAAGCCGGACGTCACCGGTTACCACGCTGAAGGTCGGTCGTAAATTTGGAGCGATTTGATGTTCACATCCCCTTCTTTGCTGTAGATTTCAAGTCCACTGCTTTCAGGGAATGGGAAAATCCTCGTCGTTAAGACCTGCTGTCCATCATTCGCAAACACCTCCACAGAGGACCGGTCTACGAAGATGTGCAGTTTAACGGTGCCATCCTCTAATCGGGAAGGCGCCCGGTAGACACCAGCAAACGAATCGTGGAAATCGGTTTTTCCTGAGTTCAGACGATCGGTGAATACGACGTCGTTTTTCGTATCATATCCGACTATGGTTTCTTCCTGCATATCCGGGGAATATCGAATGCGGAATCCGAATTCCCCAGAGGATCCAGGTTCCATTTCCGCTGTAATCTCATAGGTTTCTTCTTCAAAACCATCAATCGTCTCTGAACCCTCCAGCTCGATACCAGCGGCTTCATATAAAAGCTCTCCACGATGATCTTTCAGTTCATCGGCGGGCTGCTGGATCAGCTGCACTTCTCCGTTGTTGTCTTTTTGAAGAGTGACCTCCCTCGGAAGCGACATCGCTCCCCGCCACGGGTCGGTTGGAAGGCTGGAGGCATACGTCCAGTTACTCATCCAAGCCATCCATACCACACGATCATCCATGCCGTTAAAGGCCTGGGCTGCATAAAAGTCCGTCCCATAATCCACCCAGTTGATGTCATTGGACTTCTCCTGTCTTGTAAATACAGCACCGTCAAAATCCCCGAGAAAATACTGGCCGCCTGAACCGCCGGCGATACTGCCCGGATTCATATCTACCTGCAGCACCCAGCGGGTATCTTCCTCATCTCCATCTACTGGAAGTTCAAAGAGTTCAGGCGTTTCCCAGACCCCTCCCTGGGCTCCTGTATCGCCGAACTCACTTAAGTATTCCCAATCCACCAGATTCTCCGATCCATAGAACATTACCTTTTTTCCTGCGGCCAGCAGCATGATGTATTTTCCTGACTGCTCATGCCAGATAACCTTGGGATCACGGAAGTCCTCGATGCCGGGATTCGGTACGACCGGGTTTCCTTCGTGCTTCTTCCACGTCCTTCCGCTGTCCGTACTATAGGCGATCCGTTGATCCTGAACATTACCGGCACTCGTATAAAAGGCGATCAGACCCCCTTCTTCACCTGGGAAGAGTCCACTTTTATTCTCTTTGTCGGCCATGATACTCCCTGAGAAGATCATGCCATGCTCATCAGGCGTAAGCGCCACCTCCTGTTCCTCCCAGTGAACGAGATCCTCACTGACTGCATGTCCCCAGCTCATATTTCCAAACTGATCCCCGTCCGGATTGTATTGATAGAACAAATGGTATTCGCCTTCGTAATACACCATTCCGTTCGGATCGTTCATCCAGTTTTCCGCCGGCGTATAATGGTATTGGGGACGGAGCGACTGATCATAAGAGATCTCCTCCCGTTCAGCCGCCTCCTCCTTTTCACTGATCTGCTCGGCCGGCGACACCGTCAGCATATAAATGACCAGGGACAGAATGAGGACGACCGCACCTGTCAAAGCTGTAATTCGTTGGCGTGTAGACATATACTTCAAACCTCTCTCTTAAAATCTCCGAGCTTATCTTATAGGGAGAGAAGCTTTCTTTCAACTAGTATCCGGCAGCAGTTCTTTAGACCCTGCCCCCGCATCACAGCAAAGATGAAATCCTTTTCCCGGGACATGGAAACGGGTTCAACCCTCAAGGAAAAATGACTAAAGAACCAGAAAAACCGACCAAGGTCATTAAATAACCATACCTCCATTTACAGGGTACGGTTTCAGTTTGTTGAAAACCTGGTATTTTTCCAGAATCGCAGACCATTCTATTTCCGTGCACGAACGTTTTCAGGATCTTACATCTCCATGCAGCAAGGGCACGAGGAGCGTTCGGTGGTGACACCTGAGGGAACAGCACGTACCGAAGATCCACTTGATCAGATGGTTTTTCTGACCAAGTTAGCTGAGATCGCGCCCGCGGCAAGCATCCACCGATAAGCGGAGCGTCGCCGTCAACCCTTCATAAGTGAAGAAAGCCGTACCCTGAAAATCAGGGTACGGCTTCCTTTTATTTATAGACATGCACAAACGGTTCTTTTTCCCCTGCGTTTTTAACAATCAGGCTTTCCGGCTCGTCCATGCTGTGAATGTTCACCTGCACACCATAGTGGTCCGGGAACATTTCAACGACGAGACTGTAGACATACTGGGTAAAACCAACAACCTCGGACTGGGACTGGAACTCAATCGGAATTTCAATCGTAACCTCCCGCAGGTCATTGTTTACGTAAAAACCATTTCCAATCATACCGACGAAGTTCGGAAAGTAATCGGACACTTCCTTTCTGAAGTCCGAAAATACCTGGGAATCATCAAAATGATCCGTTTCCGCTTCACTGGATGGGAAAAGCACGTGCTTCTCGTCAATGCTGTCCCAGCCGCCAATGGAATTGGATGATTCTTTCACATATCCCTTGCTCAGGAAGTTGCCCGGTACTTTCGAGCTGGCTTCTTCTTCTTCATATAAAGCGAATACAACCGGTACATCCTTCAATTCCTCACGTTCGCGGATACGCTTAAGAATCTCCTCGGCATACTGCTTCCCTTTTGTCAGAAGCTCGTCCGTCGAATGGTTTTCTGAGTAATTCTTCCCGTCCGGTGTCTGGAAATTGTACACCGTCCGGAGAGAAATACCAATGGTGAGGCCTTTCAATTCTACGACGTTTTCTTCCTTCTTCACTAAGTAATCCTGTTCGACGATATTGGAAATATATTTCGGACTGTCACGGAATTCTTCTTCAGATGCCTCATCTTCATTGAGCTCCGGGTTCAGTCCACCTTCAGCGTCGCTCTCACGGGAAAGCCAGTTGAAAAGCGTACCGTCCGACAAATACTGGCCGGGCTGGAAAAAGTAGTCCTCCGGATCATAGTATTCCTTGGAATGACGGCGCAGGCCGCTCTCGAATTCATCGATATCGAGCCGGTTGCCCATCTGGTTCGTGGTGACTCCACGGGCGGATGACACCTTCGGACTGCTTTCGGTCAAAATCATCCGGTAATCCGTCTCAGACATCGTATAGTTGGGAACGATGGCCGATTGGTTATTGTTCTCATCGGTTGTTTCCTGTATGACTTCCTCTCTATTATCAAAAACAGGCGTACACGCGCTCACGAAAAGCACCGAACTAAGTAACAGTGCGTGCATCTTCCTCATGCTTTCCACTCCCTAATTGTTTAAAGCTTCTCTAAACTGCTCTTCATCCCAGATTTCAACACCGAGATCTGCCGCCTTCTTGTATTTCGATCCGGCATCCTCGCCGGCAATCAGGAGATCGGTCTTGGCACTGACGCTCCCCGTCACTTTTCCGCCAAGCTCTTCGACAATTTTCTTCGCTTCCGAACGGCTGAAGTGTTCCATTTTACCTGTCAGGACAATCGTCTTATCCTTGAACGGCGAATCCTCCGGCTGATCACTCTTCTTCGCACCGAGGTATTCCATGTTCAAACCGAGTGACTTCAGCTCGTCCAACAGTTCGTTGACCTGCGGCTTGTCAAAATAGCTGGCAATCGAATCGGCCATTTTGCTTCCAATTTCAGGAACAGCCTCAAGCGTTTCTGTATCTGCCTGCTTCAGCGCATCCATATGCTCAAAGTGCTGCGCAAGCGTACTCGCTGCTTTGGAACCGACGTATCGGACGCCAAGACCAAACAGCAGACGCTCCAGGGAGTTCTCCTTGGACGCTTCGATGGCATGCAGCAGGTTTTCCACCGACTTTTCCCCCATACGGTCCAGCTGCAGCAGTTCTTCACGATCCAGCTTGTACAAGTCGGCAATATTATGGATCAGGTTCTCCTGAAACAGCTGGGCGATGACTTTTTCACCGAGGCCTTCAATGTCCATCGCCGTCCGGGAGACAAAGTGGATCAGTCCTTCCCGAAGCTGGGCCGGACAGTTCGGGTTGATGCATCTGAGAGCGACTTCTTCTTCAATCCGGACAAGTTCGCTTCCGCATTCCGGACACGTTTCCGGCATGTAATACGGCTCCTCTTCTCCTGTGCGCTGATCGGTCAGTACCCGGACAACTTCCGGAATAATATCGCCGGCTTTTTTAATGACGACGGTATCCCCGATGCGGATGTCCTTTTCACGGATAAGATCCTCGTTGTGGAGAGAGGCCCGCTGCACGGTCGTTCCGGCAACTTTGACGGGTTCAAGAATCGCCGTCGGTGTAACAGCCCCGGTTCGTCCAACGCTTAATTCGATATCGGTAAGTTTTGTAACGGCTTCTTCAGCCGGGAATTTGAACGCTGTCGCCCAACGAGGGCTTTTAGCCGTAAAGCCGAGCGCCTCCTGCTGATCAAGGCGGTCCACTTTGATGACGATGCCGTCAATTTCATAGTCGAGATCCGGACGGCGTTCGACCCAGCTGTTCACATAGTCGATCACTTCATCGATATTGGTACACTTCTGCCATTCCGGGTTGGTTTTCAGCCCCAGTTCTTTCATGCGTTCCAGCCGGTCACTGTGCGCGTCTGTCGGATCATCCTCCCAGACACCAATGCCGTATAGGAAAATATCAAGGTTCCGTTTCGCGGCAATTTTCGGATCCAGCTGACGGAGCGAACCGGCTGCGGCATTACGCGGGTTGGCAAACGGCTCTTCCCCGCCGGCTTCCTTCGCTTCATTCAAGCTTACAAACGAGCGCTTCGGCATATACGCCTCCCCGCGCACCTCAAGGGTGACCGGTTCCTTCAGACGGAGTGGAATGCTGCGGATGGTCCGCAGGTTCTTCGTAATGTCTTCGCCTGTCGTTCCATCGCCTCGTGTCGCCCCACGAACAAACACACCATCTTCATATTTCAGAGAAACGGCGAGTCCGTCGATTTTCAATTCGCATACATAGCTTACCTCTGCGTCTGTGCCGTTTTTCACACGGCGGTCAAAATCCCGGAGCTCCTCCTCGTTAAAAGCGTTGCCGAGGCTGAGCATCGGAATATCATGCTGCACCTTCACGAAGGCATCGAGAGGTTTACCACCGACACGCTGGGAAGGAGAATCCGGAGTCTGCAGCTCCGGGAATTCCTCCTCCAGGTTCATCAGCTCCTGCATTTTTTTATCATATTCGTAGTCAGAGACCGACGGATCATCGAGCGTATGGTATTGATAGCTGTACTGCTCCAGTTCCTGTCGGAGTGCCTCGATCCTCTGCTGCGCTTCACTTGCGTTCATACTCATTCACTTCCTTACGCTTTCGTAATCGGAGCATATCGGGCAAGCAGCCGTTTGATGCCTGTCGGTGCCGGGAATGCGATATCGAGTTCAAGCGCGTCTCCCTCACCCTGCACTTTGACGACGGTGCCGGTTCCCCATTTTTTGTGTGTCGCTTTATCTCCAGGCTGCCAGCCGATCTTCTCGCCTCCGGTCGATTCCTTCTTCTTCGGCTTCTTGGCCGAACGCTTCGGCGGCTCCTGGGTCTGCCTGCCGAACGGGGCCGTTTCACGCTTCTTGTTGAAAAACGGCAGTTCTTCCTTCTGCTCACGTCCGTCGACCAGCTCTTCCGGAATTTCATGGATAAACCGGCTGATCGGGTTCATGTTTGTCCGTCCATACAACGTACGCATTTTCGCATGGGTCAAAAACAGCTGCTTCTCAGCACGGGTAATTCCCACGTAAGCGAGGCGGCGTTCTTCTTCCATTTCCTCCTCATCCATTAACGCACGGCTGTGCGGGAAGACATTCTCCTCCATACCGATGAGAAAGACGACGGGAAACTCCAGCCCCTTTGCGGAGTGAAGCGTCATAAGCGTGACGGTATCATCACTACTAGGGTCCTCATTCATGGAATCGATATCCGCAATCAACGCAAGATCCGTTAAGAAAGCCACTAATGTTTTATCTTCAGCGTTTTCTTCAAAGTTCTTCGTTACGGATTTGAATTCCTCAATGTTTTCCAGACGGCTCTGAGCTTCAATGCTTTTCTCGTTCATAAGCATCTCTTCATAGCCGGTTTTATCGATGACCTGCTGGACCATATCGGTCGCTGATAGAAACTCCTGCTGCTCGCTCCAGTTCTGGACCATTTTACGGAAGCTCATGATCGCCTTGGCCGCTTTCGCGCTGACGCCGACAAAGTCGACTTCCGCTGCTGCTTCATACAGCGAAATATCGTGATCGGCCGCATAAGCCATCATTTTGTCCATACTCGTCTTCCCTACCCCGCGCTTCGGCTCATTGACGACACGCTGAAAGCTGAGATCATCATTCGGGTTGGCAATGAGACGCAGATAGGCAAGGAGGTCCTTGATTTCCTTACGGTCGTAGAACTTCGTACCGCCGATCATCTGATATGGGATGCCTGCTTTGACGAATGTTTCCTCGATCGTACGCGACTGGGCATTCGTCCGGTACAGGATCGCCGTATCCTGATAACGGAATTTCCCCTGCCTTACGAGGTCGCCGATTTTATCCGTAACGAAAAGAGCTTCCTCACGCTCTGTGCCGGCCTGGTGATAATGGATTTTTTCGCCGCCTTTATTGTCGGTCCAAAGGCGCTTCGGTTTCCGGCCGGAGTTTTTATCAATAACATTGTTGGCCGCATCGAGAATCAATTCTGTGGAACGGTAATTCTGCTCCAGGAGAATCGTCCGTGCATTCGGATAATCACTTTCAAAGTTTAGGATGTTTTGAATATCCGCTCCGCGCCAGGCATAGATCGACTGGTCGGAATCCCCGACAACGCACAGGTTCTGATACCGGCTCGCCAGATGCTTGACGAGCTGATACTGCGCATGGTTCGTATCCTGATACTCATCAACGTGGATGTATTGGAAGCGGCGCTGATAGGTTTCCAGCACTTCCGGCACTTCATCAAACAAACGGAGCGTCTGCATGATCAAATCGTCAAAATCGAGCGACTGGTTTTTTCGCAGTTTTTTCTGGTAGCCTTTATACACTTCCGCCACCTGCTCCTCATGCGTACTGCCGGCCTGCTTGGCATAATCTTCCGCTGTCATGAGTTCGTTTTTCGAATTACTGATCGCTCCGAGCATCGCCCGCGGATCCCACTTTTTCGGATCAAGGTTCAGTTCCTTCAGCACCTGTTTGATGACAGAAAGCTGGTCACTGGAGTCCAGAATAGAGAAATTGCGGTCATAGCCGATCCGGTCGATGTCCCGCCTTAAAATACGGACACACATCGAGTGGAACGTCGACATCCATATCTTTTCGCCGTCATTTCCGACAAGAGATTCCACACGCTCTTTCATTTCGCGTGCGGCTTTGTTTGTAAATGTAATCGCCAGAATGTTGCGGGGCGCTACATCTTTTTCACTGAGTAAGTAGGCAATCCGGTGGGTCAGCACCCGTGTCTTACCACTTCCGGCACCTGCCATAATAAGCAGCGGGCCTTCTGTATGGGTTACCGCATTGCGCTGTTCTGTATTCAAACCTTGAATCAAAGCATTCAACGCCTGAGTCATGAACGTCCACCATCCTTCTTCTTTGTTGATTTGACTGCTTCCACCGTTTGAAGAGCCACTTGTATATCGTCATAGATGACATTTCCAACGACGACGACGTCTGCGGCGGCTGCCATTTCCGAAGCCTGCTGCATCGTCCGGATGCCGCCGCCGTAGACGAGCGTCGTTTCCTCCAGCGCATCCGCCACTTGCTTTACAAGAGCTGAATCACCGTAGGTCCCGCTGTATTCCATATAAAAAACCGGGAGGCGGAAAAGATGCTCGGCCATCCGGGCATATGCCAGCACGTCCGCTTGATCCGGCAGAGAACAGGACGTTTTTTGAAACACTTTAGCCTCGGGGTTAAGGACACAGTACCCTTCTGTCAGCATATCCGTCCAGTTGATCATATCGCTGTATTCTTTGACTGCTTGATGCTGCACATCAAGCATCCACTTTTTATCTCCGCTGTTCAGCACCATCGGAATGAAATAAGCGTCAAAATCCGGAGCCACTGCTTCAACATCGGACACTTCCAGCACACAGGTGACGTCATACGCCTCCACCCGTTCCTGGAGATCGGTGACATTTTCAAAGGTTACGCCATCGGTACCGCCGATCATGACAGCATCCGTACCAGATGTGCAGATGTCTTTTAAGTCTTCTTCCGAAATCGTTTTATTTGGATCCAGTTTAAACACATGATCCCACTTGCTTATATTGTACATTTCCGGCCTCCAAAACAACAGTTATCCATTAGTCGATTATAACAAAATTTTCTCACCGGGTTGAGGGTTTCCCTCAGAGTGTAAATATTCTGTGAAAGAAAGCGGGAAAAGTCTGCTCGACACAACGAAAAAGACGGCCGGGATTATTCTCGGCCGCCTTACATATTCAAGAAGCAGGGTGTTCGGGAAGGAGACGGGAGGAGGTGAAGGTCATCGTCACAAGACCCACACTCAAAATCGTAATCGCAGAAAGAAGCAGGGTTTCCATCGAAAACAGGAGCCCCCCTGCCCCGATAATAACCGCGTCAATGGCCAGAATAACGAATCCAACGTTCACCTTCATCCAATCGGCAATCATCTGCGCCAACAGGTCCGTCCCTCCAGTGCTCGTATGATGCCGGAGCATCAAACCGATGCCGCCGCCGACAAGAGCCCCGCCGATGATAGAGCTGACAGCAGGATCGAGCGGCAGGTGATAGGCGCGCAGCCCCTGAAGCACATCAATGGAAAACGAGGAAACCAGCAGGCCGTGCAGGCTGTTGTAAAAGTACATGCGGAAATGAAACCAGGCAAGGGTGAAAATCGGGATGCTGAAGCAGATAATCGTCAGCCCCACTTTCATCCCCCATATGTAATTGGCGATCATACCGATACCGATGATACCGCCGTCGAGAACATGGTCGGGAATAAGAAAAAAGTTGATGCCAAGCGAAAGAATCAAGCTTCCAGCAACGATCATGATTCCTTTCTTCACCATCTCTTTCACCGGCCCGTCCCCCTCACCCTAGTCTATGCGCGACCACCGTTTTTAGAAGACGAAAAAAAGATGCCTTAACTTTCTTCTGATGTCCTATGACTGGTCACGTTCCGCTTATCGGTGGATGCTTGCCGCGGGCACGGCCTCAGCTAACTTGGTCAAGAAGATCGCTTGACCAAGTGGATCTTCAGCTCGTGCTGTTCCCGCAGGCGTCACCACCGAACGCTCCACGTGACAGCCACATAATGAGCAAAAAGAAAGGATCATTTTCTATGAAGCAAAAATCCGTTCCTGAATGTTGAAAAACACTAGTTTTTTCTACCCGCTAAAAAAGACTGCCGTAACGGCAGTCTTTTCTCTATTCTGTACGTTTTTCATGGACACGGTCGAGCGCTTTTGTATACGCGTCGTTGCCGTAGTTCAAGCAGCGCTTCACACGGGAAATCGTCGCCGTCGAAGCTCCAGTTTCCGTTTCAATTTTATGATAAGTGTAGCCATCTCTCAGCATGCGGGCCACTTCCAGACGCTGAGCCAGCGACTGCACCTCATTCATCGTTGCCAGATCATCGAAAAATTCATAGCACTCTTCAATGTCCTGTAATGAAAGAATCGCTTCAAAAAGCTGATCCAGCGTTTTTCCGCGCAATTTATCGATTTGCATTCGGATTCCTCCTCAAAATTGAACCGCTGCGGATTCAGGTATAATGTTCACCCATGTATTTCCCGGGACGAACGGCACCTGTTCTCCCCCTTCATATGGGAGCAGCCGTCCGTCTGTATTTCTCCACTCCACCTCTTTCATCGTCCCTTTCTGCAAAAGGTAGCTGCGGCCGCCGGAGGTAAGATCAACCTCACGCCGTCCGGCTTTATCGATGATTTGGTGGCGGGCCTCTATAATCCATACGTTATCGGCAGCGATCTGTTCCATCGTTAAACGATCCACGGACGGATTCCCGTCACTGAAACGGAGAAACCCCTCGTCGGAATACTGCCAGTGAACTTGTGTCCTGCTGCCGTAGGTAATGACGACATCTTCAGCAGGACGGCCGTCCGGGCGTCCATCCTTAAACAGCAGAGGGTTCGGCGGGGCCGTATCCACCCAGTCATTTTCCTCGACCACACGATCCAGACCTTCTGTCCAAAGGTAGGAATTATGCGGGGCGGAACGGTCCGGGGACCGGCGGAACAGCCAGCCATTATTGTCATAAACAGCACCATCCACAGCGTCCATGCTGCTGTCAGCAAGCTGCTGATATATGGAATGGGACGCTCCGTGATAGGCGTAAAGAGCGTCATATCCATAGGCCAGCTCAAAATAGTATGGACGGGCGCTTCGCACCGGCCCGATTGTATCAGGAATGTCACTATGGAACAAAGCGAGAAAACGGGTGATCTGTCCTTCAGCAAGCACCTCATAGACGAGATCCGCATGACTGAGACCGGACTGGGGCCGGGCTTCGGGATGGTTATTAACCATCACACCAAGCGCACGCCCGTTTTCCTTCCCTGCAGTGGATTCCCCTGTTAAAGGAAAAACATCCCCGGCAGGGGCTGGGATTTCTGCTGCTTTTTCCCCGGGAGTCTCTCCCGTCGATTGGCAGGCAGTAAGACCGGCGGCAAGCAGACAGATAAGCAGCAGCTTTTTCATAGATGCACGTCCTTTAGATCATTCCCACTTATATTTTAACGCATTATCGAAGGAAAGAGTACCTCTTTCTTTTTCACATCGATGATTCCAAGTGGTGTGATCCGGATAAATGGAAGATGCGTGGAAGACAGAAATAAGAGCGTATAGACCGGATCTGAGAAGGCAAATCCATAGGCTTTCAAATGGTTTTTCAACGTTTCCTCTTCTTCCATCAGTGTATTCATCGGCTCGTCGGACATGACTCCACCGAGTGGAAGAGCCAGTTCAAAGATGACTTCCCCTTTGTCGACAAGCACAACGCCGCCACCGATATCTTTCATCCGGGCAAAGGCGGTCTGCATATCAGCTTTCGATTTTCCGGTCAGGACAATGTCCCCTGTACTGCTGTATGAACTGACAAGGGCCCCGAGTGAGGTCGTGAAACCTTTGATCAACGTGTTGACCTTCCATTCGCCTTCACGGTCCATCAGCATGAGAAATCCTTCGGAATGATCCTCCGGCAGCCGTTCCACGCCCGTGTCGGTATCTACTGCATAAGGCTTCATGATGACGTCGTTGATCATTTCCAGACCGACCGGCATGGAGAACTGCAGATCTTGTTCGGTCAGCTCCCAGTTCAGGGCCAGCTGATCAATCCCGTTTTTCTTCCATTCCACCTGGGACGGTGCTTCTACAGCCTGTCCATCCTTTTTCACCCATTCACCTTTAGCAAGAACAGAATGAGGCGTCGGATTATCTGGACTTGATAAGAAGTTCAAGTGAGCGACCCGTCCGGCATTCAGACTGCCGACACGGTTCTCAATCGTAAAATGACGGGCGGAATTGTACGTGGCCATCATATAGGCATCAATATCGGGTACACCGGCATCGAGAGCAATCTGAATGCATTGATTGATCAGTCCTTCACGATAAAAGCCAGGCGTAGACCCATCCGTCGTATACATCATATGGTCGAAGTGCTGGTGCCCTTTTTCCATAAGCCCCTGTAAAATATCCGGCAGATCAGGGCGGATCGAAGAGTAACGGAGCCCTGTCTGATAACCGATGGCGAGACGACTCAGCACATCCTCTGCTGTCATCGACTCGTGCTCGGAATCCATGCCGAGCAGACGCATTTTTACGAGTGTTTTCTCCGATGCGCCGGGCAGATGGGCTTCCAGCGGCTTGCGGGACCGTTTCGTTTGCTGCATCCAATGAAGAATCTGTTCGTCCCCGTTATATAAGACATCCGGCCAGGCCGTCAGCTCCCCGCCCTGAATGACGGCGTCGTGCTCAATCCACGATTCGATCTGCTCATCAAACGCCTCTCTGTCATCATCCTTCAATACGGACTGGGGATCAAAACGCGCCCACCAGTACATTGAAGCAGGCAGGTTCATAAACTCTTCAAGCAGAGAAAACGCTTTCTCTTTGTCTGTTAAAAAAAGCCACATCAAGTTGTCATTAATGAGCGTTGTCGTTCCCGTGGCCGCTGCATATTCTCCAAGGCTCTGGGGATTATATAACTGGAATGGATGGGCATGCGGTTCAATATAACCCGGGACAATCCAGCTGTCCCTGCCATCAATCATTTCCGTTCCTTCTGTATGGGCAGGAAGCTCCTGACCCGTATAAATGATGCGGTCTTCATAAATCCAGATATGACCGGTCATCCACTGTTTTAAATACACGTTCAAGTAGGTTGTATTGGTAATCAGTTTCGTCGGCGCGACTTTACCGTCCATGACAGCTGCATGTTTCCGCAGCTGACGGTTGCGCCAGCGAAAGCGTGTTTCGTTCATGGAGCGTACCTCCCTGATTTCATTATGTTCTATCGTAACACAGGATATTCCAATCTGCTAAGGAGGAACCTGTTATGAAACCGAATATCAGCCTGATCAACAGCATGATCCGGATTACAGCAGGCTTCAGCATGCTTACGTATTTGACGATCCGCGGAGCGCGGAATGAGGAGTCCTCCTCCCATCCGTTTCTGATCATGATGGCTTCCCTGAAAATTGCGGAGGGCATCGTGCGCTTCTGTCCTCTCACCGCTTTATACGAAGAAGCGGCCGTAGAGACAGATGGAAAGGAAGAAGCATGGCCGCAGAACCTCTAGAACGACTCCTGAAAAGGTGGAAAAGCTTATGATGTTCCTGCCTCTTCTCTATCTTTTCAGCCGGTATAAAAGAAAAAAAGAGGAACAGACAGAAAAAACTGCAGGATAACAAAAAGAGCGGGGGAATGCCCCGCTCCTGTTCATAAAGGATGAAATGATGTGTACTTTTTAGAATATGTGACTGATGTCGGTTTTGTCATTCTTACAATCATCGGGACGATTGCCGCGTTAGGAGCGGTGTTTCTTCGTTCCCGCAGAAAAAAGAGTTGACCGGCCGATGTCACGGCGGTAGAAAAAGTCATCAAACGTATCGAATACTTGAAGAGAGCGGTAGGCGTTGTTTAGCGCTTCTTCGGTATGTTCACCGAGACTGCCGGCAAGAAGAACCCGGCCCCCGTTTGATACATACCCTTTTTCATCGAGAGCGGTCCCCGCATGAACAAAAAAGGTATCCTCATCCGCTTTCAATTCTGGAAGAAGGCGGCCTTTTTCATAGGCTCCCGGATATCCTTTAGATGCGACCACTACCCCGGCACAGGACTGGTTCTTCCAGGTAAGTTCCGGATCCTTTCCGGCCAGAACATCCAGAAGGACCTGCAGGAGGTCGTTTTCCAACAGCGGCAGAACCACCTGTGTTTCCGGATCACCGAAACGGGCATTGAATTCAATCACCTTTGGACCTTCGTTCGTTTCAATCAGACCGGCATATAAAATCCCCGTGAAGGAACGGCCTTCCTCTACCATCGCTTTGGCGGCTGGACGGACAATCGTTTCAAGGGCCGCATCATAAGAGTCATGGGACAGAGTCGGTACAGGAGCATACGCGCCCATTCCACCGGTATTCGGACCTTGATCCCCTTCAAAGGCACGCTTATGGTCGCGCGCCGGAACCATAGGATACACATTCCCCCCACGGACGAAGGCCATTAAGGAAAACTCATCCCCATCCAGGAATTCCTCGATCACTACCTCGTGACCCGCTTCCCCGAAGCGGCCGTCTCCGAGCATTTCCTCCACCGCCTTGTCTGCTTCTTTGACGGTTTCTGCTACAACGACCCCTTTGCCGGCAGCAAGACCGTCGGCTTTGACGACGATCGGTGCGCCTTTTTCAGCGATATACGCTTTCGCCTCGTCCGCATCCGTAAAGGCTTCATAATCAGCCGTCGGGATGTCGTATTTTTTCATGAGCTGCTTGGCAAAACGCTTGCTCCCTTCAATAAGAGCCGCCCGGCCGCTCGGGGCAAAAACAGGCAGCCCCGCCTTTGTGAACGCATCAGCCAGACCGTCTGCAAGCGGATCTTCCGGGCCGATGATCGTCAGCCCGACGTCCTTTTCCTCCGCAAACGCCACGAGCGCTTCATGATTTCCTTCATCAATAGTGACGCACTCGGCCTGTTCAGTCATGCCGGCGTTTCCGGGAGCAGCAAATAACCCCTCCACCTGGTCACTTTCGGCAAGCTTCTGGATAAGGCTGTGTTCCCGGCCGCCGCGCCCAATTACTAAAACGTTCATCATCCTTCATCCTTTCTTTATTTAATGCTTAAAGTGACGCATTTTCGTAAAGACCATGGAAATGCCGTGCTTATTACAGGCATCGATCGAATCCTGATCGCGTTTCGACCCACCCGGCTGGATGATGGCTGTAACTCCAGCAGCCGCGGCCGTTTCAACCGTATCCGGCATTGGGAAAAAGGCGTCGGAGGCAAGAATACTTCCTTCAGCTTTCTCACCGGCCTGCTCAAGAGCGATTTTGGCTGCACCAACCCGGTTCATCTGTCCGGCCCCGACACCGAGGGTGCGGTCCCCTTTGGCTACGATGATCGCGTTGGATTTGACGTGCTTCACAACTTTCCAGCCCAGCTTCAGATCTTCCATTTCCTGCTGGGAAGGCGCGCGTTCGGTCGCCACTTCCAAGTCCACTTGATCCAGGGATCCTTCGTCCGTATCCTGGACAAGCAGTCCGCCGTTAACGGTCGTCAGCTTATGGGAAGGACGGTCGGATTTCTTCATATCCACCTTGAGTAAACGCAGATTCTTTTTCTTTGTAAGAATGTCGAGCGCTTCCTGGCTGAAGGCTGGAGCGATGATGATTTCGAGGAAAATCTCCTTCAGCTTGGCGGCTGTCTCTTTGTCCACTTCCCTGTTCAGGGCGACAATCCCTCCAAAAATGGACACGGGATCTCCTTCATAGGCTTTCACGTAGGCATCATACAGGTTTCCGCCGACGCCGACGCCGCAAGGATTCATGTGCTTCACAGCGACAGCCGCAGGCTCATTGAATTCAAGAACGACTTCAAGCGCCGCATTGGCATCCTGGATATTATTATAGGAAAGCTCCTTGCCGTTCAGCTGCTCCGCTTCTGCGAGGGACGTCCCCTCCACGGCTGCTTTCTTATAAAAAGCAGCACTCTGATGCGGGTTCTCCCCGTAGCGGAGTGACTGGACTTTTTCATATGTAACGGTATACGTCTCTGGATAGGCTTCTTCGGTCAGATCAGAGAAGTAACCGGCAATCACCGCGTCATAATTGGCGGTATGGCGGAACACCTTCGCAGCCAGGCGGCGGCGTTCTTCATAGGAAAGCTCTCCCTCGTTCAAGCCTTCGATGACTGTTCCGTAATCGGAAGGATCGACTACGACCGCTACATCTTCAAAGCTTTTCGCCGCTGCCCGCAGCATTGTCGGCCCGCCGATATCGACGTTTTCAATCGCTTCCGCTTCCGTCACCCCTTGTTTAGCAATCGTCTCTTTAAATGGGTAGAGGTTCACCGCTACAAGGTCAATCGTCTGGATATCGAGTTCATCCAGCTGTTCCATATGCTCTTTGTTGGACCGCTTGGCAAGCAGACCTCCGTGGACAGATGGATGCAGCGTTTTGACACGGCCATCCATAATTTCCGGAAAATCGGTCACCTCAGAAATCGAAAGTACCGGAATGCCCGCTTCTTCAATGGTGCGTTTTGTTCCGCCCGTAGAAACGAGCTCATAACCCAGCTCATTCAGACGGCGGGCGAAGTCTGTTAATCCCTGTTTATCGGATACGCTCAACAGTGCACGTTTTTTCATTTGTATTCCTCCTTGGGTAGTAAAGACTGGATGACTTCTGGATAAAGGCGGTGCTCAACGGTCTGGATGCGGCGCTGGACGTCTTCTTTGCTGTCATCTCTATGGATATGGACAGGTTCCTGGGCAATAATCGGGCCGGTGTCCATGCCATCGTCGACAAAATGGACCGTTACCCCCGTCACCTTCACCTGTTTGTCGAGCGCCTGTCCCACTGCATCTTTCCCAGGAAAGGCGGGAAGAAGGGACGGATGTATGTTCAGAATTCTTCCTTCATAAGGAGCAAGCAGGGTCGGTCCGATCAGACGCATATAACCAGCAAGAACAATCCAATCCACATTCCTGGAGCGCAGGTCCTCGAGAATCGCCGCCTCGTAGGCAGCTTTATCTGAAAAAAGCTTCGGTGTATACACGACGGTATCGATTTCATGCCGCTGCGCCTTTTCAATCACAGCTGCCCCGACCCGGTCACAAACGAGCAGCGCGACGCGGGCATCGAGGCTTCCTTCATCAATGGCCTTCACAATAGCATCGAAATTGGAGCCGGTACCGGAAGCAAATATCGCCAGCTGCTTCATAAGAGCTGCACCCCCTGGTCACGAGTGACACGTCCAATGACCGCTGCTTCAGGACAGGCCGATAACGCCTGTTCCACTTCTTCTCCGCTGATGACCGCTGCCATCCCGATGCCCATATTGAAGACCCCGTACATTTCTTCTTCCGTGATGGAACCCTGATCCTGTAAGAACCGGAACACAGGCGGGACGTCCCAGCTGCCCTGTTCAACAGCAGCTCCGAACCCTTCCGGAAGCATGCGGGGGAGATTCTCATAAAAACCGCCGCCGGTAACGTGGGCCAGTCCTTTGACCTCGACCGCTCCGCGAAGTTTTTTGACCGGATCGACGTAAATGACGGTCGGTGTTAAAAGCACTTCACCAAGGGGCTGTTCCATGCCGGGATACACCTGTTCCAAATCAAGGTCGGCCACGAGTTTTCGTACAAGCGAAAAGCCGTTGGAGTGGATGCCTGAAGAAGGCAGGCCGATGATGACGTCCCCTTCCTGAACAGAGTCACCAGTAATCAACTTGTCCTTATCAGCCATACCGACGACAAAACCGGCCAGGTCGTATTCATCTTCCTCATACATGCCCGGCATTTCTGCCGTTTCTCCACCTACAAGGGCAGCACCAGCCTGTTCACAGCCGTCCGCAATGCCTTTGACAATCTGCTCGATACGGGCGGGATCATTCTTACCACAGGCGATATAATCGAGAAAAAGCAGCGGGTCCGCGCCCTGAGCCGCAATATCATTGACACACATCGCTACGACATCCACTCCTATCGTATCATGTCGGTCGAGTTCGAAGGCCAGTTTGAGCTTCGTCCCCACCCCGTCGGTCCCTGTGACAAGCACCGGATGATTGTACGTCATGCCGCTGATATCAAACAAGCCGGCGAAGGCTCCGAGCCCGCCGATGACTTCCCTGCGCATCGTCCGGCTGACATGCTTTTTCATCCGTTCCACAGCTTCATAACCGGCTTCGACATCGACACCGGCCTGTTTATAGGATTGACTCATCTGTATACCTCCCTACGCTTTCTCATATGGATGCATCGTGTTCGGATAGATTTCGGTCGGGTAATTCCCCGTAAAGCAGGCCATACAGCCGCCGTGCTTCAGAGATTCCTCTCCCTGATAGATGCTTTCATTCAATCCTTCTGTCGTTAAAAAGGCGAGACTGTCCGCACCGATCTGTTCTTCCATCTCCTGAAGGGAATGGTTCGCGGCGATCAGTTCTCCACTGTTGGATGTGTCGATTCCGTAATAGCACGGGTTCTTGATCGGCGGGGAGGCAATTCTGACATGGACCTCTTTCGCTCCTGCCTCTTTGAGCATCTTTACAATCCGCCGGCTGGTTGTTCCACGTACAATGGAATCATCAACCATAACGACTTTTTTCCCTTCGACGATCCCCCGGACAGCGGAAAGCTTCATCTTCACACCCTGCTCTCTCAGCTCCTGGGACGGCTGAATAAAGGTCCGGCCAACGTAACGGTTTTTGATGAGACCGAGCTCGTAAGGAATACCTGAAGCCTCCGCATACCCGATCGCAGCGGAAATACTGGAATCCGGTACCCCTGTCACAACATCCGCATCAACAGGCGCTTCTTCAGCCAATGTTTTTCCCATCCGTTTGCGGGAGGCGTGCACATTCTTCCCGTCCACATTGCTGTCAGGGCGGGAGAAGTAGACGTATTCCATCGAGCAGAGCGTACGCTGGATCGGTGCTGAAAACCGAATGGAATCAATGCCGTCATCAGAAATGACGAGCATTTCCCCGGGATCGATTTCCCTTTCATACGTCGCACCGACAATATCGAAGGCGCATGTTTCTGAAGAGACCACCCAGCTGCCCCCTAAATGGCCGAGGCTGAGCGGACGCAGACCGCGCGGGTCGTTAGCGACGAACATCCGGTCTTCAGTCATTAATAAAAAGGCGTACGCCCCTTTGATCATAGAAAGGGCTTCTGTAATCGCCTGCTCCAGCGGCAGATGACGCGCCCGCTTAATCAGGTGGGCGACAACTTCTGTATCCGATGTCGTCTGTAAAATGCTGCCCTGTCCTTCCAGCTGATTTTTCAACGCCTGTGCATTCACAAGGTTCCCGTTATGAGCAAGGGCGAGTCCGCCGGTTTGTGAACGGAACAGGAGCGGCTGGATATTTTCATAGCCGCCATCGCCTGCTGTCGCGTAGCGCACGTGACCGATGGACGCATGGCCGTGCAGGTCTTCCAGCTGGTTTTCGGAGAATACTTCATTGATCAGCCCGTGTCCCTTGGCGAGCTTCAGCTGCCCGCCGTCTGTCGTTACAATGCCCGCGCCTTCCTGGCCGCGGTGCTGAAGAGCGTGGAGACCATAATAGGTCAGCTGGGCAGAGTCCGGGTGGCCCCAGACACCAAAAATCCCGCATTCTTCATTTAAGCCTTTGATTTCACCAAGCATGAAAGAGCTCCTTTCCAAGCTGTTTTCAGCACAGATGTCTGTTCCTCCATCACAACGTCTTTCTGCTTCACTATATACATGCCGTCCCCTGTCACCGTTCCGATTTCACGCGCTCCGGCAGCCGCCTGTTCAAACGCTTCTTTATTTTCCGGACGGATGGTTACAAGAAAGCGGGACTGGGTTTCTGCGAAAAGCGCGGACGTGAGGTCGCCCTCGAGCGTGACGTCACAGCCAAGTTCCTGATCAAATAGAGTTTCCGCCAGAGCTACAGCCAGCCCTCCTTCGGAAACGTCGTGTGCGGACTCGACAAGGCCTGAACGAATGGCTGTCAGCAGCTGGTTCTGGCGCTGCGCTTCGATTTCCAAATCCAATTCCGGTGCTTTCCCGAAATGACGTCCTTCCAACAATCCCTGCAGTTCACTTCCGCCGAATTCCGCTTTAGTTTCACCGATGACATAAAGGAGATCACCGGCGGCTTTGGCATGCGAGCGGGTAATATGGCTGATATCCTCAATTAAACCGACCATACCGACAATCGGCGTTGGATAGATGGCCTGTCCGCCGAACGATTCATTGTAAAGACTGACGTTCCCGCTGATGACCGGAGTGCCGAGGGTGCGGCAGGCCTCACTCATGCCGTCGACGCTTTTTTCCATCTGCCAGAAAATTTCCGGGTTTTCCGGAGATCCGTAGTTGAGGCCGTCCGTAATGCCTAGCGGCCGTCCGCCGGAGCAGACGATGTTGCGTGCCGCTTCCGCCACGGCAATCTGACCTCCCACTTCCGGATCGAGGTAAATGTACCGGGAGTTACAATCGGTCGTCATCGCAAGCGCCTTGTTCGTTCCACGCACACGCAGAACCGCGGCATCAGAACCCGGGGAGACGACCGTATTCGTCTGGACCATGTAATCGTACTGGTCATACACCCACTCTTTACTGGCGATCGTCGGCTGCTGCAGAAGCTCAAGCAGGGTCTTCGTATAATCCGACACCACCGGCTTGTAATCCTCCATACGTTGAAACTCTTCATAGTAACCAGGCACCCGGGACGGCTGATGGTACACGGGAGCATCCTCTGCAAGGGAATCGACCGGAACATCGGCAGCTACTTCGCCGTGATGTTCCAGGCGGAATCGTTTCGTATCGGTCACCTCACCGACCGCAACGGCTTCAAGATCATACTTCCGAAAGACAGCGGCAATTTCCTCTTCCCTGCCCTTCTCTACAACTAAAAGCATCCGTTCCTGTGATTCCGAGAGCATCATCTCATAAGCCGTCATATTCTCCTCGCGCTGTGGAATGTGATCCAGATTCATCGTCATACCAGTCCCTGCTTTACTTGCCATCTCACTGGCAGAGGAGGTTAAACCAGCGGCCCCCATATCCTGAATCCCGACGAGGGCGTCATGATGGATGACTTCCAGACACGCTTCGATGAGCAGCTTTTCCATAAAAGGATCGCCGACCTGGACCGATGGACGTTTCTCTTCAGATTCTTCCGACAATTCTTCCGATGCGAAGGTCGCACCGTGGATGCCGTCCCGACCGGTTTTGGCTCCGACGTACATGACCGTATTTCCAACACCGGCAGCAATCCCCTTTTGAATATCCTTATGATCAATCAATCCGACACACATCGCATTGACGAGCGGGTTGCCGTTATAGGCATCGTCAAACTGGACTTCCCCGCCAACCGTCGGCACACCTACACAGTTGCCGTAGCCGGCAATGCCGCGGACAACTTCTTCAAACAAATACTTTACCCGCGGACGCTCCAGCGATCCAAAACGGAGAGAATTCAGCAGGGCTACCGGACGGGCGCCCATGGAGAACACATCGCGGAGAATACCGCCCACCCCCGTGGCTGCTCCCTGATAAGGCTCAACAGCGGAAGGATGATTGTGGCTTTCGATTTTGAAGACCACCGCCTGATCATCCCCGATATCAATGATCCCGGCACCCTCTCCCGGACCTTGCAGTACGTGCGGCCCTTCTGTCGGGAATTTCTTCAACAGCGGTTTAGAGTTCTTGTAGCTGCAGTGCTCCGACCACATGACCGAAAACAAGCCGATTTCTGTATAGTTCGGACGGCGGCCGAGAATGTCTACAACCGAGGTGTACTCTTCGTCGGTCAGCCCCATATCTGCATATAAGCGGTTCTGTTCAATCGTTTCCGGACTGATTTCAAGCGTTGATGGCATAATGTTCCCTCCAGTAGGTCAAAATCGATTGAAATAGGCGCAGGCCGTCATCGGTACCGAGCAGGGCATCGACCGCCCGCTCCGGATGCGGCATCATACCGAGGACATTGCCTTGTTCATTGACGATACCGGCAATATCACCGGCGGATCCGTTCGGGTTCGTCTGATACGTAAAGACAATCTGCTTGTTCTCCCGAAGGCGTTCCAGCGTCGGTTCGTCACAGAAGTAATTGCCGTTCCCATGGGCAATCGGAACAAGGATTTCTTCCTTCTCTTCATACTGCAGTGTAAACGGCGTTTCTGCGTTTTCTACGATAAGCGTTTCGTTGTGACACATGAACTTCAGCTTTTCATTCGGCAGCATCGCTCCCGGCAGCAGACCGGTTTCCAATAGGATTTGGAATCCGTTGCACACACCAAGCACCGGCTTCCCGGCTTCTGCGGCAGCACGGATCTGTTCAACGATGGGAGAGGTCGCTGCAATCGCTCCTGAACGAAGGTAATCCCCGTAAGAGAAGCCGCCGGGCAGAAGCACAGCGTCATAGTCTGCTAGATTTGCTTCCTGATACCAGACAAGATCCGCTTGTTCACCAAGTTCATCTTTGACGGCATGGTACATATCACGGTCACAGTTCGATCCTGGGAAGACGATGACGGCAAATTTCACGTCAGCCAGCCTCCTCTATCGTATACGAATAGTTTTCAATCACTGGGTTGGCCAGCAGCTGGTCACACATCTTGTCAATTTCGGCTTCCAAGTCTTCCTTATCATCGACGAGGACCTCCATATACCTGCCGACACGGACATCATGAACATTGTTGTACTCCAGGGATTTCAAGGAATGCTGAACGGCCTTGCCCTGCGGATCGAGCACCCCTTCTTTCAGTGTGATATGAATCTTTACTTTGCGCATACGCTCTCCTCCAGTCGTTGTAAAATCCGTTCATACGTATCTGTTAAACTGCCAATCTCCTCGCGGAAGACGTCCTTATCCATTTTCGTGCCTGTTTCCAAGTCCCAGAGCCTGCACGTATCCGGGGATATTTCATCAGAAAGGACGAGACGGCCATCTGCGAGAAAACCGAATTCCAATTTAAAATCGATCAGCTCGAGGCCCGCCTTCTGGAAAATATGGCTCAAGTGTTCATTGATCAGCAGCGCCTGTTCCTTAATAAAGAGGAGATCCTGTTCGCGGATCCCAGTCAAATGGTACGCGTGGACATCATTGATCAGCGGATCATTCAGTTCATCGTTTTTATAAAAGAGTTCGAGAATAGGTGGTTGAAAGAGTGTTTGTTCAGTGATGCCGAGACGGCGGGTGATGCTGCCTGCGGCTTTATTGCGGACAACGACTTCGAGCGGAACAATATCCGTCTTGTAGACGAGCTGCTCAGTTTCGTTCAAAGCTTGAATGAAGTGGGTCTTGATGTGTTGTTGGTGTAAGGATTGGAACACTTTAGAGGTAATCAGGTTGTTCAGACGGCCCTTGCCGGGAAATGACTCTTTTTTCTTTCCATTAAAGGCGGTCGCATCGTCTTTATAAGATAGGATCAATTGCTCAGGATCATCGGTATGATATACACGCTTCGCTTTTCCTTCATATAAAAGGGAACCTTTCATAAAAGCAGCACCTCACTTGTTGGGGGATTGTTAGGGAAGGACCTGCATCCGCAGGCCCTTGTTGATTACAAACCAATACGATCGAAAATACGGTCCACCTGTTTGAGGTGGTGCTTATAGTCAAAGCAGGCATCCAGCTGTTCTGACGACAGGGTCGATGTGATCTTTTCGTCCGCTTCAATCAACTCACGGAACGGAATGCCCTGCTCCCAAGCCTCCATTGCCTTCGGCTGGACTAGGTCGTAAGCCTCTTCACGGACCATGCCTTCATCAATGAGGGTGAGCAGTACCCGCTGGGAGAAAATCAATCCATAGGTTTTTTCCATATTTTCCTGCATCCGCTCCGGGAAGACCGTCAAGTTCTTCACGAGATTTCCAAAACGGTTCAGCATGTAGTTCAGGGCGATCGTTGCATCCGGAAGAATGATCCGTTCTGCGGAAGAATGGGAAATGTCCCGTTCATGCCAGAGAGGGACGTTTTCAAACGCGGTCAGCATTTCTCCGCGCAGAACGCGGGCCATCCCTGTCATGTTTTCCGAACCGATCGGGTTCCGTTTGTGAGGCATGGCAGAGGAGCCCTTCTGCCCTTTGGCGAAATACTCTTCCACTTCACGCGTTTCTGTCTTCTGAAGGCCGCGGATTTCGACAGCGATTTTTTCGATGGATGTGGCAATCAGGGCCAGCGTCGACACGTAGTGCGCGTGACGGTCACGCTGCAGCGTCTGGGTGGATACAGGTGCAGCACCAAGCCCAAGCTTGTCACAGACGTACTCCTCTACAAATGGATCGATGTTGGCGTACGTACCCACCGCACCAGAGAGTTTCCCGACTTCAATCTGTTTGATCGCCAGGTCGAGACGCTCGAGGTTCCGCTTCATTTCTTCATAATAAAGCGCCATTTTCAAACCGAATGTCGTCGGCTCTGCATGAACTCCGTGGGTACGGCCCATCATGACGGTATGTTTATGTTCCTGTGCCTTCTCACCAAGAATATCAATGAAACGGACCAGGTCGCGGCGGATGATTTCATTCGCCTGCTTCAGTTGATAGGACAAGGCGGTATCGACCACGTCCGTGGATGTGAGTCCGTAATGGACCCATTTGCGCTCTTCTCCGACCGTTTCTGAAACCGCGCGCGTAAAGGCTACGACATCATGACGCGTCTCCTGTTCGATTTCATGTATGCGGTCAATAGAAAAGGATGCTTTTTCCCGCAGCTTTTCTACATCCTCTTTCGGAATGATGCCAAGTTCACTCCATGCTTCACAAGCCAGCAGTTCAACTTCAAGCCAGGCTTGATAACGATTTTCTTCCGTCCAGATCGCTCCCATTTCAGGGCGTGTATAACGTTCAATCATAGTCTTCCTCCTACCAATAATGAATCTGATTTTGTTCAATGCGTTCATCGATCTCTTCGAGTGTGTCACCGATGAAGGTCAGGTGCCCCATCTTGCGTGTGGTACGGGCTTCTTTTTTCCCGTAGTCATGAAGGTGGCAGCCTGTATAATATTCAATCCGGTCATTCAGAATGCCCCGGTGCTTTCCGAGTACATTGATCATCACGGCTGCGCCGAAGGTATGTACCGGCAGCAGCGGCAGCCCGCAGATCGCGCGGATATGCTGTTCGAATTGCGAGACACTGCACGCTTCTATCGTGTAGTGTCCGGAGTTATGCGGACGCGGCGCCATTTCGTTGATGTAAATATCGTCGCCTTTGACGAACATTTCCACAGCAAACGTCCCGACAATGCCGATACGTTCGGCCAGGGCTTCAACTGCTGCTTTTGCCTTATCAAGGACGACGTCCGACGCCTGCGCCGGCACCCGTGTTTCGTGGAGAATCTGCTGTCTGTGGATATTTTCTGCAAGAGGAAAATAAACCATACTCCCATCCTGTCCACGGGTGAAAATCTGGGAGATTTCGAAGTCGAAAGTGATCCACTGTTCCACGATATACGTGCCGCCTTCCTTCAAAAAAGAAGGTAGATTCTCAAGGTCCGACTCCTGTTCCAGTTTCAGCTGCCCTTTACCGTCATATCCTCCGCTGATCGTTTTCATAACCGCCGGATAGCCGATCGTTCCGACAGCCTGTACCGCTTCCTCCGACGTATGGACGATGCGGTATTCCGGCACAGCAAGGCCGGCGTCTACAGCGAAGACTTTTTCTTTTTCACGGTTCTGTGTCACTTCGAGGGCAAGCGTGCCCTGGGGAAGCTTGTCTGCCTCGGCAAAAAAGCGGGAAACGCCGGCATCCACGTTTTCAAATTCGTACGTGACGACCTGGCTGACGGTTTTGAGCCGCTCTGCTCCTTCAACGTCATCATAGGCAGCGACAATGTGGTGGTCGGCAATCGGTGCACAGGGACAATCTTCGGACGGATCCAGCACAGCAATGCGGTATCCCATATGTCTGGCAGCGAGCGCCATCATTTTTCCAAGCTGGCCGCCGCCGAGTATTCCGATCGTCTGGCCTGGACGGATGACATTAATATTCATCGAGCTCCCTCCTCATATGTTCGACTTTCTCCTTCATCCGGCTGCGGTACGTCTCCAGCCGTGCAGCTGTTTCTTTATCAAAAGCACCGAGCATTTCTGCAGCGAGAAGTCCAGCGTTCTTAGCCCCGGCTTTTCCAATCGAGACGGTGGCTACCGGAACGCCGCCGGGCATCTGGACAATGGAAAGAAGTGAATCCATGCCTTGGAGCGATTTTGATTCCACGGGTACTCCGATGACAGGGAGAGTCGTTTTGGAAGCGACCATCCCGGGCAGGTGGGCCGCCCCGCCTGCACCAGCGATGATGACCTTCAACCCTTTCTCCCGTGCGGTTTCACTGTAGGTGAACATATCCTCCGGCGTCCGGTGGGCGGATATGATTTCCTTTTCGTAATCGACCGCCAGTTCATCCAGTACGCTGCAGGCTTCCTGCATCGTATCCCAATCCGAAATACTTCCCATAATGATTCCAACTTCAGCCATGCGCTCTCCCTCGTTTCTTTGTGAAGTAACATAAAAAAAGCCTGCCCGACCGCTCAATCAATGAGAGGAGTCGAACAGGCATACGTCGGCCATGGCCGGCCGGGCGCCGCTGACATAACTCCCCCCATAGTCCGGGACTTTACGGTTCCCAGGTAGAGACGTGCGGGCCATATCCCCGCCTTATATGAGGTCGTCTATGCAATTCTATCTTTATCATATCAAGAATATCTTCCAGCTGTCAACGCCATTGTCGAACAATGACTTTTTACGAGTGGTTAATTGTTCGGTTTTAGTGCTTGACCGCTTGAAATACGATCGTTTTTCCTACAGGCTCCATGACTTTTTCCCCGTTTCGGATTTCTTCACGGAAAATCGGCTCTTCCATGCGGCGGACCGGCATGTAGCCTTGCTTCTTCATACGATCGAGGCAATCATCGATCGTTTCATTTTCCTGGACTTCAAAACGCATTTTGCTGTTCCTGCTGTTCTTTTTGGGCATCGCGGATCTTTCCTCTCTTTACAGACTTCACCCAGAAGCCTCCGTGGATCTGCTTTGGTTCATAGGCAACAATGAAGGCTTTCTGGTCAATCATACGGATCGTTTCATATAAACTGAGCTCGTATTTACGCGGAGTCAGGATCTGCATGGCCAGACGGTCCCCCTCCATGCCGTATGCATACCAGCTCGTCACCCCGTACCCTTTTTCCCGGAGCTGACGGGTGAATTCGATATCCGGGTTCGAGGAGATGACGTTAACTGTAATATACCCGAGGGCGAGCTTCTCTTCAATCTTCATACCGACAATCACACCTGTACCGTAACCGACGGCATAGGCAATGACATTTTCAATCTGGTCCAGACGATCAAGAACGATGCCCAGTCCGTAAATGTACGTGACGATTTCAAACATTCCGATAAACGCTGCGAAATAACGCTGTCCTTTTAATGTAAAAATCATGCGGAGAGTGAAAAAGGATACATAAACGATGTTCACCGCTAATATGATGGCGATGAGCACAAGTGGGTTTTCAAACAATACAGACAGCCTCCTTTGCCCGGGGTTGCGATTACGAAAAATACGGACACCCGGACCGGTTCTCTTGCATACACTATAAACCATGAGAATAAAGGGGCACAACCGCTTTTCACCGCAATTACAGACAAATATTGGAGGTGCAGGCTGATGGACCAGTTCAAGGATTGGAAAGGAAACTTCGACCGCTTCTTCGGCCAGGAATTCTGGGGTGGCTTCGAAGGGATGATGAAGCCATCCATACCAGCTGTGAACATGTATCAGTACGACAATGAACTGCTCTGCTTCGTCAATATTCCCGGGATGGACCACCCGAAAAATGTCGATGTTCTCGTCGACCATGCCACGTTGACATTGAAAGGGAAAATTGAGATCAACAACCGGGGCGGACATCAGATCAAATCAGAAATTGCGGACGGAACATTCGAACGTTCCATCGACCTCCCCTACCCCGTACGGCACGACAAAATTGAAGCCACCTACAGGCACGGGCTGCTGGTCATCCAGCTCCACCGCCACATCCCGAACTCGTCAAGACAGAAACCGATCACCATCAGACACCTGGAGGATGAATAAAACCGGCGCCTGAAAAAAGGCGGCCGGTTTTTTTATACCTTGACGGGGAGGTCATAAAAGAGTGCGGAACTCTTTTCATAGACATCCTTATGCAAGGAAGATGAAATATAAAACGAAAATGACAAAAAGGAAATACATGATCGGGTGGATTTCCTTGGCCCGTCCTTTTAAAATCATCGTAATCGGATAGAAGATAAAGCCGATCGCAATTCCGGTCGCAATGCTGTAAGTCAACGGCATCGCTGCGATCGTAAAGAAGGCAGGTACAGCAATTTCAAACTCATCCCAGTCAATACTCTTCAGCGTCGACGCCATCAAAACCCCGACAATGATCAAAGCCGGTGCGGTCACTTCAGCCGTTACAACAGCAAGAAGCGGAGAAAAGAACAGAGCCAGGAGGAAGAATCCGGCGGTCACGACAGAAGCAAAGCCCGTACGTCCACCTGCTCCGACACCGGCGGTGGATTCAATGTAGGACGTCGTCGTCGATGTCCCTACCACTGCACCGACCACGGTAGCGGCGGAATCGGAGAACAGTGCACGGTTGGCTCTTGGCAGTTTATTCTCTTTCATAAATCCGGCCTGAGTCGCTACAGCGACCAGCGTACCAGCCGTATCGAAGAAGTCGACGAACAGGAACGTCAAAATGACAACGAGCATTTGAATGGTGAAGATATCACCGAAATGCGTCAGCGCAGCTCCGAACGTCGGTGCCACACTTGGCGCCGGGCTGACAATCCCGCTCAACCCGGACGGCGGATCGATCAAACCTGTGAAAATCCCCATCAGTGATGTGAGCACCATTCCGTAGAAAATCCCGCCCTTTAACCCGACAGCAAGCAGGATGACGCTGACGATGATTCCGAAAACAGCCAGAAGCGTCGGACCGGCAGTCAGATCCCCAAGCTGTACAAGGGTCGCATCACTGTTCTGCACAATTCCGGCATTTTGAAAGCCGATAAAAGCTATAAACAACCCGATTCCCGCTCCAACTGCAAGCTTAAGGTTTCCTGGAATGGCATCAATGATCATCGTACGCAGGCCGGTTACGGTTAACACAATAAAGATAAGTCCAGAAGCAAGTACGCCGGCAAGCGCGGTTTCCCAAGGAATGCCGAAGCCGAGAACAACCGTATACGCGAAGAACGCGTTCAGCCCCATACCGGGAGCAAGAGCGATCGGATATTTCGCAAACAAACCCATAATCAACGTACCTACTGCTGCTGCTACGGCTGTAGCTGTGAATACGGCTCCCTTATCAATCCGGGTGACTCCTTCAGGAAGAGCCTCAATGCCGTCCAGCGCAAGTGTAGACGGGTTGACGAACAAAATGTAGGCCATAGCGAGAAACGTTGTCAGCCCCGCCATGAATTCAATTCGGTAGTTCGTCCCCATTTCTTTAAACTTAAAAAACTTACTCATGTATAAATCCTCCCCTTTTTTGTCTTCCGTCGTCTTACTTACCGGGTCTCTCTGTATTTTTTCGACCCGTCTCCCAAAAAAAAGACACTCCGGATAAAATCCAGGAGTGTCTGTAGATACGAGGATAAACGGACGTCTGCACGTGCAGGCAGGCGTCCATTCACCAGCGTAGTCAGACCAATTTACGGCGGTCTGGTAGAAACTCATGGGCCTTATCCCCAAAATTATACGAAGGTGATGCGTTATTGAATTGTCTTCATCTTACAATGTTCGACAAAGGTTGTCAACATCATTTCCGAACATTAAACGAATAATTAAACCGAATGTTCGATTATTCCCACTCGATCGTTGCAGGCGGCTTACTCGTCACATCGTACACGACGCGGTTGATGTGGTCGACCTCATTCACGATACGTGTGGATATTTTCTCAAGCACATCCCACGGAATACGCGCCCAGTCCGACGTCATACCGTCAATGGACGTAACAGCACGGATACCGATCGTATAGTCGTAGGTACGCTCATCCCCCATGACACCGACAGAGCGGATGTCCGGAAGCACTGTGAAATACTGCCAGATGTCGCGGTCCAGACCCGCTTTTTTAATTTCGTCGCGGAGAACAAAGTCAGATTCTCGTACGATTTCCAGTTTCTCCTCTGTCACTTCCCCGAGAACACGGATAGCCAGGCCGGGCCCGGGGAACGGCTGACGCCAGACGATATGTTCAGGTACACCAAGCTCGGTGCCCAGAGCACGCACCTCATCCTTGAACAGCGTATTCAAAGGTTCGATGAGCTGGAACTCCATATCTTCCGGAAGGCCGCCGACATTGTGGTGGGACTTGATCGTCTGCGCCGTTTCTGTACCGCTTTCGATAATATCGGTATACAGGGTTCCCTGCGCAAGGTAATCGATGTCCTTCAGCTTTTCCGCTTCATCATCAAACACATAAATGAACTCATTTCCGATGATTTTCCGTTTCTTTTCCGGATCCGATACACCATCAAGCTTGCTCATGAAACGTTCCTTGGCATCAATTTTAATAATGTTCATGTTAAAGCCGTCGCCAAGCGTACGCATGACATCATCCGCTTCATTTTTACGAAGCAGTCCGTGATCGACGAAAATACAAGTCAGCTGATCTCCGATCGCCCTATGGATCAACGCAGCTACAACAGAAGAGTCCACACCACCGCTTAACGCGCAGAGTACTTTACGGTCGCCTACCTGCTCACGGATTTTTTCCACTTCCATTTCAACGACGTGTTCCATCGTCCAGTCGTCCTTCGCTTCACAGACGTCGAAAACAAAGCTGCGCAGAAGGTCGTTTCCATACTCGGAATGGCGGACTTCCGGGTGGAACTGCACACCGTACATCTTTGCCTCCTCATGACTGATGGCAGCAACAGGGCAGGAGCGGCTCGTCGCATCGACACGGAAGCCTTCAGGAGCTTCGATCACTTTGTCACTGTGACTCATCCATACGGCCTGCTCTTTTGGTGTCTTGCGGAACAACACAGGGTCTTCTGTGATGTGGATGTCGGCTTTTCCGTATTCGCGTTCCTTAGCCCGCTCCACTTTTCCATTGAAATGATGCGTCATCAGCTGCATGCCGTAGCAGATGCCGAGCACCGGGATGCCCAGTTCAAATATCTGCTCATCACAGCGGAAGCTGTTTTCCCCGTACACGCTGTTCGGCCCACCAGAGAGAATGATACCGCTCGGGTTCATCTCTTTGATTTTCTCTATGCTCATCTTGTGTGAATGCAGTTCACTGTAAACTCCGAATTCGCGGATTCTTCGTGTAATCAACTGGTTGTACTGGCTTCCAAAGTCCAGCACAAGAATCATGCCTTGTACGTTTTCCATAACTGTTCCACTCCCTGTACCTGAATTGGTGCTGCCTGGTTCTCTCTTCCCGTGCCATAAAAAAATGGACTCCTGCCTCTTGTACGTCGCATACAACGAAGGCAGAAATCCATCCATGTCAAGACATGTCATGTGACTTCCACCTTCATAGTCAGGGCATTTACGGTGCCCCGGTAGAGACTTTCGGGCCTTATTCCCGAGGATATACGAAGGAAGAACTGTATCTGATAATTTTCACTTATTCTATCAACCGTCTACGAAGGAATCAAGACAATGCCTTTTTAATTAAATTTTCCCATAATTCCGTTACTTTCCGCCACTGAGCCTGCTGGGGTTCATTTCCATAGATCACACGCTCATAACTATTCGTCAGCCGCTGCATTTCATTGGACTGGAAGTGCTGGTCGACTTTCATGGCATAATCACGGAGGGTTTGATCCGGCTTCCGTTTCAATCCCTTATGATTCAGCACTTTCAAAAGAAAATGATACGCCTTTTCATACGTCTCTTCAGCTTCGCTGCGGCGGTAGCGCCGGATCAGTATCGCAGCCATCCACCGGTAGCGGGTGACATAAAGAAGGATGCCGGCAATCAAAATGATGATCCCCGTCAGAACCGTCGTAAAGATCTTCGATCCGGAAGAGGAGTCTATATCCGAACTGCCGGATTCCGCCTCTTCCTCCTCCACCTGCTGCGGACTGCCCATCATATCATCTTCGGTTTCATCCTCCGTTCCTGCTGCCGGATCGTCTTCCGTATCCTCCACATCGACATCCGTGTAAAAATCAGCGTTGTTACTGAATCCCTGGGTCGGCTCAAACGGAACCCAGCCGACATCAGGGAAATACACTTCCACCCAGGAGTGCGCATTTCCACTAGTGACTTCATACACATTCTGTACACCGTCACCAGCGTCATTTTCGATGGAATCGATTCGTTCACCGCCTGTGAAGCCTTTCACCCATCGTGCGGGTATCCCTTCAGATCGGAGAAGGACGACCATGGATGTCGAGTAGTTGTCACAGTACCCAATCTGAGATTCAAACAAAAATTGATCGACATAGTCTTCGTCATCACCGGGTACGGGAACATCCGTCGTTGAATACTCAAAGCCGTTCGCCGAAAAGTAACGCTCTACAGCCTTGGCCTGGTCATACCGATTCTCTTCTCCTTCAACGATCTGGGAGGCCAGATTACGGACACGCTCCGGAAGACCATCCGGAAGCTGCAGGTATTGATCCTGGATTTCCTGTGGATCATTATTTCCAGATTCACGCAGCTGGCTGTACTCAAAAGAAGGGAACTCGTATGTCAATTCAGCTGTGTTGATTTTTGCGGGAGCATCGCCCTGGTACGTATCCATCTCCCCTGTATGGTTGTGAACGCGGAGATTAAAGTCATCCCCGGCAGTCTCCAACGATGTGATTCCATAGGGATAGACCAGCTTTCGAAACGATGCGAACCTCGTCATTTCTATCTGCGCTGTCTGTGTTTCGGTTTCCACTTCGTCCGTGAACGTGGAAAACGGAATGTCAGAAGGGGCCGCTGTGGTGACCGGCTGCTCCAACGTATCCGTCCACCCTTTTCCTGTGTACGTATCCTTCGATTCAATCCGCCAGTAGCGGTCCCCGTCAACGGTCGCTGTGAAAATCGGCGTGTCGTCCTGCACGAACGATCCACCGAGCTGGCTGTCATCCTCGCCATACCCAACTTTCTGGACCGTCCGACCTCCCCCGGACCCTGCACCACCAGCGGCGCTTTCCAAATATGGAACCGGATCGGGCCACTGCGGAGCAAACTTCGGAGACGCGTAAGCCGCTGCGGAGGAGAACAAAATCACCCCGATCAGGGGGAGCAGCCATACTTTGGCTTTATGAAGCCCTTTGAACAAAATGGACTCTTTATCCATTTCTTTGGCAAAGCTCGAAAGACCGATGGCAGCCATGCCGATGACGAATGTCCGGATAATCGCCCAGCTGCCATCATACACCGTAAATGTGTCAACAATGGCCACGAACAAGATCGTCAAAAGCACGAAAAAGAACATCCGGCGCGCAATGACGAACCAGTAATAAAGAAGATAGCTCATGAGCCATAGTAAAATAAGAAACAGCAGACTGCGGAAAAGCGGTGTCATCTGCCACCATTCCTGACCACTGATCATTTGTATATTAAAAACGACCTGTTCATAAAGGACCGCGAACCAACCCGGAGAAAAGATCATCTCCCCGATGTAAAGTCCGTCCAGAATAAACGCCACACCCAGCCCCTTTAAAGGCATCGACAGATACCAGGGGACTTGTAAAAAGGAAACAAAAAAACAGAACGCCGCAAAAATAAAGAAAATCCTGACGTCATCCGTCTGGGAAATCATTTCAAGCGGACGGAGCCATTCACAGAACAAAAGAAAACCAATGCCATAGAGGATCATCCGGTACACGGTTGATTGACGGTCCTGCATTATGTGTTCACCTCGAATTCCTTTTGTGTCATCTGTTCTTCGGATAAGAGGTTGACGACAATACCCCGGCTCTTCAGCTGCTTGATCAGCTGATGGTCCTGGAAGGTCAGCCGTTCATGCGGGCGGACATAAAAAAAGACAAGCCGCTTGCTTTTCTTTGCCAACTTCATAAGCGCCGCCTGGACATCCCGGTCCAGCTGATGGCTGACGACCATAAGCAGAACACCACTGGGCACAGAGGGGCGTTCCCGTTCGAGCTGACTGGCAAAGGACAGCTGTCCGACCGGCCTTACACGGGCCAGATGCCCCTGGATCTGCTGCTGACGCGCGGGATCCTGATGAAAAGGGAAGTGTCGGCGGTCTTCACCGAGCGTCATGAACGACAGTGGAGAAGACTGCTGATCAAACTCTTTCACGAGGGAAGCCGTAAATTCAACCGCTCCTTCAAAGCTTAAAATGTCCATACCCTGATGGAAGCCCGTATTTAAGATCATCAGCATTTCCACGCTTTTTTCCTGTTCGAATTCTTTCGTCATCATTTCGTTTTTCTTCGCTGTCGTTTTCCAATCCACCCAGGCAAAGCGGTCGCCCGGCATATATTCACGGACCCCTGTGACGATGTTGGTATTTTTTTCATTGAGTTTAAAGGAAGGACTCGTCCCCTGTTCAAAGCTGTAGACGCGGTCTTTCATTTTCACAGGACGCACGTATGGAAACACGAGGAGTTCATTGGTGTGCTTATACACCTGTTCTTTTTTGACAAATCCGAAAAAGTCCCCCGTTTTCACACGAACCGCCTTGAATGTGTGGGCCCCGCGCGGTACTTTTGGAAGTTCATAGCGGTACGTAATCCGCCGGCTGAACCAGGGAAAGACCACTTTCTTGATATTCCTCTGTTCGTAAAAGGGCTCCGCTTTCGTCATATCCTTATATTTATCGAGGTGTTCATCCACCTTTTTCAACGATGGCGGGAGATATTCCTCAATCACACAATAGTAGATCGGAAAGGGGAACCGCCGCCTCAGCGTTACTTCCACCTCCACGGTTTCCCCGCCAAGCGCATAACGCTTCGAGAGCTGATGCTGCACCTTCCACTTCTGAATGGGATAGAAGAGCACACCAATCATGTAGAGAAGAAAGGGGAGAAACGCATAGAATAGAAACCAGCTTACAAATCCGCCTTGAAACATGGCGTACGAAAAGAGGGCCGCAAACAACAGAACAACGACAGCCCCCTTGGCAGCAAGGCTGAACGCCTGCCTCATTCCCCGGTCGTCCTTTTCACAGGAATTGAAGTAGCCGTCAACAGTTCCTCAATGATGGAAGCTGACGTTTTCCCTTCAAACCTTGCTTCGGATGTTAAAATCATCCGGTGGCCGAGCACATACGGAGCCATAAACTGCACATCATCCGGAAGCACGTAGTCACGGTCGTGCACAAACGCGTAGGCTTTGGAGGCTTTCATTAAGGAAATCGATCCCCTCGGACTCACACCTAAATACACACCCTCATGCTCTCTTGTGCCTGTAACCAGATCGACGATGTAGCGGTTGACGGAGCTGTCGACATAGACCTGGGCCGTTTCCTGCTGAAGACCCACGAGCTCCTCTCTCGTAATAACAGAAGAGATCTCTTCAATCGGGTGGCTGCTGGAGGTGCGAGCCAGCATCTCCATCTCCTGCTTTGCGGTGGGATAGCCCATTTCCATTTTCAAAAGAAAACGATCCAGCTGGGCCTCTGGAAGTGGGTAGGTTCCTTCATATTCAATCGGGTTCTGCGTAGCCATCACAAAAAACGGCTCCCCAAGCTGCACCGTACTCCCATCAACGGTAATGCTGGTTTCCTCCATCCCTTCCAAGAGGGCGGACTGCGTTTTCGGTGACGTCCGGTTGATTTCATCAGCCAGGACAATGTTTCCCAGTATCGGACCCGGCCGGAACTCGAACTCCAAAGTCTTCGGATTATAAATGGAAACACCGGTCACATCTGACGGCAGCAGATCCGGTGTAAATTGAATTCTCTTAAAGTCACAATCCAAGGATTTCGCCAGCGTTTTGACAAGCATCGTCTTCCCTACTCCCGGAACGTCCTCAAGCAGGACATGCCCCTTCGCCAGCAGGGCAACAACACTCAGCAGTGCTGCTTCTTCCTTTCCAATCATCACTTTTCTAATATTATTAAGGACTTCCGTTACTTTCGGCTGATAGAGAAACGTTTGTTGTGACATTTGATGTACCCCTTCCTCCCTGACGCACTATTTTTCAGAATTATCACGCTCATTTCCACTATACTATATCCCTATCTATTGAACAAAGGAAAGAAGCTGATGGGAAAAGTAAGAATAAAAGGGATCTATATCCTTTTCAATAAAAGTTAAAAAACATTATATATGTAATAAAACGAATCTAAAGACCTACGGTTTTTTCGGACAATTTAGTTAACTTATCCCCTTTAATATGGTATCTTTAGTTTGAGCCATCTGAAGTAGAGATATAAAAGAACATAAGAGACGAAAGTTTGTATAGGTATAGGTGGCGGAGGCTCCAGCATTCAGCTGGAGCTTACTTATGGGTTTAGCAGCCCCGGCAATAAACCGCAGATCCAAGGGATCTGCGGTTTATTATATTGTTCCATTATCTACATGTATACCTGTACCTGTGATTGAAGACGACTGCTCAGATAAAAGAAAGAGAACGGTACTGACAACACTGGCAATCTCCGTTTCTTTTTTCATCGCGTTCCTTTTGTAAATTCTATCTTTCTGCTCATCTGTTAAAGACGCACTCATAGCTGTATCCATAAATCCAGGGATGACACAGTTGGAACGGATTCCCCGAGCTCCCCATTCCCGGGCCATATTTCTAGAGAACGCTTCGATCGCTCCTTTGGTCGATGCGTACATGCTCAATCCTTTATAGCCTGTGTGTGCACTGATCGAAGAGATGTGAACGACCGATCCTTTCGTTTTGTTCAAAAGCATATCCCGTATGACGTATTTAGTCAGATGCATCGGCGCCAGTACGTTGATCCGGAACATTTTCTCAAGCGGATCGACGCGGAGGTTGGAAATGATGTCATCATAAGCGGAAGCTGAATTGTTCACAAACCCATAAAGCACGCCCAGCGGTTTCAGCTTCTTTAAATACAACGTTTTGATTCCTTCTACATCATCTAAATCGTAGCAGAGATGCACAAATCGATCTCCGCCAAGCTGCTGCAGGTCTTCCACTTCCGCTCCCTTCGAACGGCTGATGCCGATCACGCCATATGTCCCTTCCAACAAAATCCTTCTGGCGATTTCCTTCCCCACTCCTCTGGATTCCCCTGTGACGATGATCCACTTCATTCTCTGACCTTCTTTCCCGTGCGGGTTTTCCGGATCTCTTCGACAAATGTCAGCATCCGCGGTACTTTCCACGGCTGAAGTGTATCTGCTGCATGCTTCCGAACCGCCTCCTTCACTTGATCCTCTTCAGCGTCTGCCGCCTTTACGAGTTCAGCGGTGAGCAGGTTTCCGGTTACACTATTTTTCTTCCCTTTCACCACCGCATCCTCTACTCCCGGAACCGCCGTCAGCACAGCTTCGACCTCCAGCGGATTTACCCTGTACCCTCCGACATTAATAAAATCGGAATTTCTGGATACAAAAACAAATTGATTTTCACCGATTTCCTGTACAACATCTCCGGTATTGAGCCATTCTCCAACGTCCGCTGCATTTTCCAGCGCACCGACTAACGAATGGTGGATGAGCAGCTCCTGATGTTCATTGATTTTCACCAAGTCTTTGATTGAGGAGGATAAAGTGAACGTGCGGCCGTTTCCGGCAAATACGCTCCCGGCTTCTGTGGACGCGTAGACATTCCTGATTTGGGCATGAGGGAAGGTTTGCTTCATCTTTTCTGATAATCGTTCGTCAAAACCTTCGCCTCCAAAAGTGACGCGCTTCACGCCCGGGTAAACTTTAGACTGAAGCCGTGGAAAAATATTGCGGTAATAGGTGGCTGTTGCGGATAGATGGGTAATTTGATAGTGATCGATCAGATCAGGGAGCTGCTTCTGCTCTTCACCAAAAGCATAAATCATTGGATTTTTGTTGTTGAAGGCTTGAAAAAAGACCTGCAGGCCGGCCATATGCGTCGGGTTATAAGCAAATCCCCACACCTGATTTTCCCATCGGCTGCCGGTTTTCACCTGCCGGGTTAACGCGTCATAACGGTGGGTCACTTTTTTTGGGCGTCCTGTTGTACCTGACGTATATAAGGAAAGGGTCCAGTTTTTTGGACGAAGAAGGGCCGTGACATCCTCATAGGACGGCGGATGTTCCGACCGTCGATCAATGAGGGACGGCTGAAGGTCAGCCGATTGAATGCCCATCTTATTTAATTCTTCTTCAGAAAAATCCCCATCCAGGAGCTCCACCGGATAGTCGAGCCACAGGCTGTGGACGACGCTCACAAAGATTTGGTATGGTTCATTCCCCTTCACGAAAATCCTGGAACATTTCTTTCCCCTGCTTCCCACATCTTTCAGCAGCTGTTCGTACGTATAATGACATCCTCCTGCAGCCAGAAAAAGATCTTTCATGACTGCTGATGTCCCTCTATTTTTTTAACGACATCGCCTATGGTTTCGACAAGACCGTCCTCGAAAATGTCCACGCTGAATTCACTTTCCACCCGGACGGTTAATTCAGCGAGCATCAAGGAATCCATGTTCAAATCGTCCCGGAGATGCAGATCCGGATCCAGGCGGTCAGGCGCGGAAAGACCATTATCTTGGAACATATCCATAAAGATCTCGGCTAGTTTTTCCTGCACGTCTATTCCCCTTTCTCATTCGAATGCTCCAGTATATTTTTTAAAGAGGTGCCCTTTCTTTTCCCAATCCGATTTAAGAAGCTCCATCAGATGGACGTCGTGGCTTTTCCCGTGCTTGATCACATGTTCCTTACGGGTACCGACCATTTGAAACCCATGGAACATATTGAGTTTGACGACCTTGTCGTTCCCTTCCATCACCTCAGCCGTCAGCTTATTTAAAGAGAGATTGGTAAAAACATGGTTATATAGATAGAGAGGAAGGATCCCGCCATAGATCCGGTACTTTTCCTCGCCTATGTAATAACCGAAAGTGGCTCGTTTATGGAGGTGATGGATGTCGCTCAGGGAAATAACGCCGACCGGCACCGCATCGATGACGGCCACCCAGTAGAGGTCGGTTTCGGATTGGGAAATGGACTCGAACCAGGCTTGATGCTTTGTTCGGTCACCATCGATATCTGTATACATGTACCGGGTTACAAATGAAGAGGTTCTCCACTTTAAAACCAGATCGAGATGATCTTCTTTCAACCTCTCAAATTGAATCATCAGAATTCTCCTTTTTCTGCTGGATGTGACGGTTGATCCTGCTCCATTCCGGATGAGCCTCCAATAAGGTCAGGCAGTCTTCCAGGCAGAAATGCGGGGTGTCCGGATAAAGGTGCTCAATGATCCTTGCCACCAGTTGGAAATCTTCCTCTGTATCCACCGTCCATCTGTGGCCGCTTTCGTCCCTGTGGTACATCAGATGATTGTGTTTGAACAGACGAGTATCACGGATCATTCCTGCTGTAACGTGTTCTCTTGTATAGGCATCATCGGCAATTAAATGAGAATGGTAGAGGGCTTTAAAGGTGAATACTTCTACATCCAACCCCCTTGGGTACGTCCGGATTTTCGTATTGGATACATACGGATACTGCGGGTAATGATCGAGAAAAAAGGATGTGACGTCATCGATAACGGCGGGGTCCATCAATGGACAGTCACCGGTGATCCGGATCACTACATCCGCTTCGTAATGAGAGGCGGTCATATAAAACCGTTCCAACACGTCCTCTTCTGAACCTCTGAAGCAGGCGGTTCCGATCCGGCTGCATAAGCGTTCAATCTCGTCATCTCCCGGCTTTACCGTCGTACTTACAACAAGCTGGTCGATGCAGGACGCCCTTTGGACACGTTCCACCTGATACTCCAGCAGCGTCTTTCCCCCCACCTTTCTCAACACTTTTCCCGGCAGGCGTGTGGAACCCATCCTCGCTTGTATGACAGCTACGATCTTCATTCATCTTTCCGCCTTCCGGTCAGCATCCGCCAGCTTAACGGGGTGCCTTTAGATATCGCGTAAGGCGCCCGATTCCCCAGGAAAACGTTTTTATACTTAGGGAGAAGACCATAGCCGGGACGGACCGCCCGAACATTCTGATCGGTAAAAAGATCTCCTTTTTTCATATCCTCTGCGATGTAAAGAGACCGCCGGTAATTCTTCGCTCTGAGATCTTCTTGTGTATCTCCGTACGAAATCCGCCCCAACCCCTTCCATACGTTTTTCGATTCTTCCACAAGCTGCTTCATTTCGGAGGGTTCAAGGGAAAAAGAAGCATCCACGCCTCCTTCAGACCTGTCGAGGACAAAATGCTTCTCAATGACCGAAGCGCCGAGCGCCACACTCCCTAAGGCCACACCGATACCAAGCGTATGATCGGAGAGACCGACTGGGCAGGAAAAGGTCTGTGCCATATGAGGGATCGTGGTGATATTGGAATGATCGGGAGGGGCCGGGTAGGTGCTTGTGCATTTGAGCAGAGCGAGCTGGCTGCCTCCGCTTTCCCTCACCGTTTTCACCATATCCTCTACCTCACTCAATGAGGCCATGCCGGTGGAAATAATGACGGGCTTTCCTGTTTTCACGACCTTTTCAATTAAGGAAAGGTCCGTATTTTCAAAGGAGGAAATTTTATACAAAGGTACGTGGCACGCTTCCAAAAAGTCGACAGCCGTTTCGTCAAACGGTGTACTGAAACCAATAATCCCCGCATCCCGGCATTTGTTGAACACCTTCTCATGCCATTCCCACGGGGTTTTCGCTTCTTCATACAGGTCGTATAGCTTCTTCCCATCCCATTTGCTTTGTTTGTCCTTAATCGTAAAGTCCGGACGGCTGCTGGAAAGCGTCATCGTCCCCGGCTTATACGTCTGAATCTTTAATGCATCGACTCCGCATGCAGCCGCGTGGTCCACCATTTCCAGCGCTTTTGCCAGCGATTGGTTATGGTTGCCGGACATTTCAGCAATGATAAACGGCGGATAACCGCTCCCTATGTGTCGTCCATGGACACTGAATGCCATCGGGGATCTCAACCCTTCTTCCCCCCTGAGGATTCAGGAGAGTTATTCCAATTTAATAAACAATCCGCTGCACGACCAGGCCGGTACGCTCCCATGATGCGGGAAAATCGATCAGCCATTTCCCGGGCGGCATCCGGGTGTTGAACAAGTGTTTCAACAGCGGCTCTCAAACGATCCACATGCACTTCTTCCGCCTTCCCCACATATCGAATGGCCTGCTTCTTTTTAAGGGCATCGATGGTTTCCCTTTGATTAGCGGCTGTCTGGATGACAACCACCGGGAGATTCATATAACAGCACTCCCAGATGGATGAGCCGCCGGCTCCTATGACGAGGTCAGCCTTTTCCATCAGCTGTGCCATGTGACTGGTCTGCACATGAAGTGTCATGTGCGGAAATCGGGAAGCGTACTGCTGGATGGTCTGTCTCTTCTCATTCGCTCCACCGATGACAATGGTCACAGTCAGAGCAGTCAAATGTTGAACGGCTTCCATCGCTTTCATCGTCTGTCCTGAAGGGTCCGTGCCACCGAAACTGATCAGGAGATGGCGGATCATGCTCCTCCGCCTCTGTCCTGCCTGGAGAAATTCCTTTCTAAGAAGAAGGTATTCCGGACCAAGAAGCTGGACGGCCGACGGAGGCACCCATTGGTTATACCGTTCATGCAGGTTGGTATAAGCATTCTGATCGAGCAGTACATCACAGAGATGCGGCCGGTCAGCCAGATCATCAATGACCATCAGCCTTTTCACCAACGGCTTCAGAATCTTTTCCCACCTGGCGTCCAACTGGTAATGGTCCACAATCAGCCAGTCTACCGGGGGCAGGGATTGAAGCAGCTCTTTCGTCTGTTCTGCGTCCTTTGTAAAGGAAAATTCTCCGTCGTCCTCCAGCAGATGAACAGGAAAAGACCGATGCTCCGCCATTTTCCTAAGTCCCTCCGGACAACTCCGGCATATAAAAAACACCTCGGACCCGCGGTCCCGGAGCTCTTCCGCCAGGGTCAGACAACGCATCATATGCCCGGTCCCCCACTGGACCGATGCGTCGGCCCGGACCGCTGCCCTCATGAACCAGATCCACCCTGATAATAGTTCAAAACTTTGCGGACGGCTTCTATGACATCATCCAGATCCTGCTGGCCCATGGCGGGAAAAAGGGGGAGTGTGAGGAATTGTTGATACAGCTTTTCCGCCGTTGGACAACAGACCTGATCATAGCCGTGCTTCTGGTAGTATGGGTGCTGATACACAGGCATGTAATGGACGTTCACTCCGATATTCTCAGCCACTAATGCTTCAAAAATTTCTTTCCGCCGATCCGTCAGTTCTTTATCAAGCTTAAGGATATACAAGTGCCAGCTCGACCGGCCTCCCTGTTCTTGAAAAGGGACCGTAACGCCCTTTATATTCCTGAAGGCCTTGTTATAATAGTCCGCATAAGCCTCCCGCATCAATGTGAAGCTATCCAGTCGATCCAGCTGGCTTTCTCCGAGAGCGGCCTGTATATCAGTCATCCGATAGTTGAATCCGAGGAACTGCATTTCATATTCCCATGGCGCCCGTTCCTTTATATAATCAGGTGCGTGTTTCGTAATCCCATGGGTGCGGAATTGAACGAGCTTTTTGTACCAGTCTTCATCATTGGTCGTAATGATTCCACCTTCCCCGGTCGTTACGGGTTTGACGGGGTGAAAACTGAACATCGTCATATCACTGACCGCCCCGATTTTTTCATTACGGTAAGAAGCCCCCAGGGCATGGGCAGCATCCTCAATGATCACGAGGTTATATTTGTCGGCCACTTTTCTTATCGCGTCATAATCGGCCGGCTGTCCGGTGAAATCCACAGGAATGACCGCTTTCGTCCGCTCGGTAACAGCGGCTTCGATATGTTCCGCTGTAATTAAATAGGTGCGGGGATCCACGTCGACGAAGACCGGCGTTCCACCACAGTACAAGATACAGTTGGCACTGGCAGCAAAGGTAAGGGGTGAAGTGATGACTTCATCTCCCTCCCTGATGCCGGCTGTAAAACAAGCGGCATGTAATGCTGCTGTCCCACTCGAAAAGGAAACCGCGTATTTCGCCCCCGTACAGGCTGCGGTTTTTCTCTCAAAACCAGCTACGGCAGGTCCTGTCGTTAAATAAGGACTATCCAAAATCCGTTCCACGGCCGCTTTGTCTTCCTTGGAAATCCACTGCCTTCCATAAGGCAGAAACAAATCACGTACAGGCTTTCCCCCAAATACAGCAAGCTTGCCTCCCACCTGCCCAACTCCTTTACATGCGGTTGGATTTGATCCATTCCTCTGTCCGGCGGATGCCTTCCTCCAAGCCTACTTCAGGCTCCCAGCCAAGGATCTTTTTCGCTTTGGAATAATCACATAACAACTTGGAAATCTCACTTTGCGGATGGATGTGCTCGATATGAGTAATGGATGTACGCCCATCGGCAATCAGTTCAGCCAGTTGATTCACCGACACATCACGGCCAAGACCTGCGTTCAAAATTTCCCCATAGGCTTCCTCATGGAGCCCGGCTTCCACCACAAACCTCGCACAATCCTCGGCATAAAGAAGATCCCGGGTCTGCTCACCGTTTCCATATATCTGAATCGGATCTTTATTCAGCTTCTTCTTTATGAAAATAGGAACAACCCCGCCTTCGCCCCCTGTCTTTTGATAGGGACCGTACGTGTTGAAAGGGCGTACGATCGTGACAGGCATCTGATACGCATGATAATAAGACAACACCATGTTTTCTGCGGCAATTTTAGAACCGGCATAAGGGGAGGCGGGTTTCACCGGATCCTCTTCGGTAATCCCCTGCGGATTGGAAGCTTGATCATAAACCATACACGTGCTCATAAACACGAACTTCACGTTGTGCTTTCTGCAGCTTTCCAGCAGATGAAAGGAAGCAACGGTATCGTTATAGAACGTTGTTTCCGGATCGTCAATGCTGTCCTGGACATTGATACTTGCTGCCAGATGATAACAGATATCCATAGAGTCATTGACGACCTGTTCAATCACCTCTTCCTTACGGATATCATCGTGATAAAAAGCTTTGAAACGTTTATGGGAAAGGAACTCCTCTATGTTTCCCACGTCTCCGTTCGACAAATTATCAATCACCCAGACGTCGTGCTGATCTTCCAGTAATTTCTTCACGACCCATCGTCCGATAAACCCTGCTCCACCTGTAACGAGTACGTTCAGAAGACTCCCTCCTCCTTAAAAAACGGCATTCCTATATACATATATTGCTGGATAGCCGCAGGTATGTAAAAAAATCACAGGGCATCATCTGTTCATAAGCCCTGTGATAAAGGATAAAAGCCGCCCTTCCGCGCCATTGCCGAGCGGATAGGCGCGCTGTTTGAAGGATGTCATCAACGACTGATCCCGGGCCGTCACCGCCCCACGCTTACAAAAAGCCTTGACCAGCCCTGCCAGAAGGACAGGGTCATCCTGTTTCAATCGACCCAGCAGGTCAAAATAACCGCTGTACCCATAATAATTGTTATTGAGGATAAATACCGGCTTTCCAGCCATAAGACCTTCAAGGCCGGTCGTTGAATGGTAACAGACCACAGCGTCCGCGAGCTGGATCAGGTCACTTAACGGCTGATTTTTGGAATAAAAGGTGGAAGGGAATTTTTTGGTCAGTTCATGAGGGGTATGGTCAGGAAAATCTTTAATGATCATATTGGCAGGGTTTGAAATCGTGAGATCCCTCAGAAACGACTCCCACTTTTTCATTTGATTGTTTCTCCGTACAACGATGAGCAGGTTTTTCTTATGGAGGGGAAGACCTAGGTTTTGTTTGAGCCTGGCTTTATTGGCCTTTACTGCTTTGTATACTTCATCAAACCGAGGGTGTCCCATCATCACGACCCTCTGTTCCGAAACGCCCCGGGATGTGAACCATTGCTTCTCATAATGTCCATAGACCAGTTTATAATCAGTGAGGCACGGAAGATATCCGAACGCATCGGAAATGATGCCGTGCTGCAGGGCAGCTACAGGAACGTGATGAACAGCTCCTAAAATAGAAAAGATCCGGGACTCCATATACTGCGAATACGGAACAATGACACACCCCACTTGTTCCCGCTGTAAGAGAGCTCCGATTTGTTCCACCCGGTGAACGACCTGGTCAATCTGCTTCATCAAAGTGGTTTCAAAGTAAGGAATGCTGTACACCGGGTGGCCTTCTGCCTTTTTACGCTCCAGAATCCCCCTGGCTTCTTTCTGGAGACGCAGCACTTCCTTATTTACGTCCACCTTGTATTCATCAAAATAACGGGGAGGAAGAACGGGGGATACCTTCTTTTTCCCGCCCGGCGTTCTCTTCACTAACACCGATTGATCCAGTGATTTGACCGTCGGCTTTTTTCTTTCTTTTTTCGGACCAGTATTCCGATCGACGAGATACAGCGTGTCGAAGGCCCGGCTGAATTTCAATAAAGTGGAAGATGGAAGTCTGAGAAGTCCATATCCGTCATATAACACGAGTTTCTTTTTCTTTCCACTTGATTTTTTCTTTTTAAACCGGGCTTTATAACTGTCAAAACGGTGCTGAACAACCCGCGCGTCTGTTACATGGTTGCGCAGGAAAGAAACCCACCCCTTCTGCTGGTAGATTTCTGTAAGTCCTTTATTGCCCTGTATCAGCCCTCTGTAGTAACAAAGGTAGGGAATGCTGTGCCCTTGATAATGAAGGGATTCAAAATCATCCAGAAAGTCCAGATATACCGACCAGTATTTTTGTTCAATAAGATCCATGGCCGCTTTCCTTCCTTAAATTAAATTCTGTTTCTGAACAATCCTGCGCAGGTCTTCTTTGGAGACCGGGTTCTGGTCACTTGAACTGTACGTTCTGACTTGAGCTCTTACGGCATCCGGATAGGTCCGCTGCGTCTCCCCTGGAATGACGTACATATCATCAAATTCCCACGCGGTGGTGGATTCTTCAAAGGTCATCAATTCCTCATACATTTTTTCGCCCGCTCTTAACCCGATCTCCTGAACCGTGATGTCACAGGGGTTCAATCCATACTTGATGCATACTTCCTCCCTGACCACTTCGATGAGATCCTGAAGAGAAATCACCGGCATTTTCAGAACGAAAATTTCTCCTCCCTGGGCTCTGGTCAGCGAACGGATGGTTAAGGAGGCTGCTTCATCAATGGTCATCATGAACCGGGACATCCGGTCATCCGTCACGGTAATCCGTTTCTTTTCTACCATCTGTTTCACAAATAGAGGAATGACAGACCCCCTGGATCCCATGACATTTCCAAAGCGGACACTGGCGAAGATCGTATCTCCCTCGGATTTATTCTGATCCGACGATAAAAGGAGACGTTCAGCGATCAACTTCGAGGCCCCGTACGTATTTGTCGGAGATATCGCTTTATCTGTACTGGTAAATACGACTTTTTTGACACGGCGGGCCTTCGCTGCCCGCACGACATGCCGCGTCCCTGCTATGTTCGTCAAAACCGCTTCGTAAGGATTGTTTTCACAGAAGGGGACATGCTTCATAGCCGCCAGATGAAACACATAATCGACGTCAGCCATAGCATCATAGACGGTTTCATAATGACGGATGTCTCCGAGGATAAAACGTACGCGCGTATCTGATTTTATTTCCTTTTCCATTTGGTACTGCTTATATTCATCACGGCTTAACACCTTGATATATTTAGGGGATTCCTTCAAAAGTGCGGTCACAATCCGCTTTCCGATTGTGCCCGTCCCACCAATCACCAGAATGCCCTTATCTTTATAAAACACTCTCTTTCTCCTTCCCTCGTATCTTTCTACCTGGTCATGCTTATGTATATGCTATTTTTATAGAAAGGTGAAAATAATAGATAGAAACCCAGCAGGACCGGTTTTTCCCCGAGTCCACGGATTACAGGGACTCGAGGAGGTATAACCGATCCGACAAAGGGTGGATACGATAGAGAGGGTTCTCTTTGGTAAGCTTGTTCAGCCCGGTGAAGAAGCGGTCAATTTCTTCTATTGAAAAGGATGGGAATAACCGTTTCATCTTTTCCCGGTGATCTTTGACGAAACGGACTCTTTTTAATGAAGGAATAGAAACCTCTGCCGGCTTCTGGTTGTTCAACACGTTCAGGATAGCCGCACAGGCGGAAGGAACAGCCGGATGACCATAATAACGGAAAAATAGATCGGGAAGTTCAGGCTTTGTAGACTGTTGGAGGATTTTTATAACTTCGTTGTCTGTGTACGCATGAATACTCAGCCGATCGGGGAAATCCATCATGCCTGATGGATGAGTGACCGGCTGGTAGGAAATGACGGGCTTTCTCAGCACTACTCCTTCAATGCCGGTCGTACAGCCATTGTGAATGACAGCCTCTGCAGCGAGAATCCAGTGAATCACACTGCCTTCGCGGAGGATGTGAATATTAGTGAATCCTTTAAAAGCTTCCTTATAAACGTCGAGGCTTTCCCCCGGATGGGGGCGGAAGATCACGTTTTTATCAGGATAGGTCCGGCTTAAAATACGAGCCAGCTGAATAAAAGAATGACAGAGTCTTTTTATTTTCTGCGTTTCCGGCAGAGCGGGGTTTTCCCTTAAACCGCCTCTCGGATTGTAAAACGTAAACCGGGTATTGATGAGGAAATAGGAGCCGTAAACCGCCTGAATGGCTTTCACATCCGGGTCATACAGTTCTCTATAGACTTCATTTAACAGGTCGAATCTCGGGTTACCGGTAACCGTACAGCGGTTCCCCATCTCAGGATAAGCGTTTGTCAGGACCTGTTTTTGATGCTCTCCCCAGCAGCACACATGATCGAGCTGGTCGATATGAGCCTTCCTCATCCGCTGCCTGATGTACCTCGAAGCGTCTGGGATGAAGAGCCCCTCTTCATCCAGTTCCACGATTTTATGATGATATTTCTTTAAGGATTCCACCACTCTCCGGGCATACCCTTTCGGATAACCTTTGGCAAGGAAAATACCGGCCGGCAGCTTTTCGGCTGCCTGCTCCACCATCCGGTGCTCCCCAATCACGACATGGTACCCATGATTTACAGCATGATAGGCGAGCAGTAACTTCGCATCCTGTTCCCTCACTTTGGTTTCGATCGGTAGATACAGCCACTTACGACTTCTGCTCCTCATAGCGCTGCCCCCTGACATGTGAATAAAACATACGTATGTAACCATCTCTATTCCTATGCTGAAAAAACCCCGGGGTGCACGTCCCCCGGAGTTTTTGCCGTTCATTCGTATTCTTTTTCGATGGTCTTTGTACTTCTGACGGTATCTATCGGCCGGACGTAGTTCTCAATCTCCTCACGCTTCGGCTGCAGCTTCGGTGGGAGGGAGAGCATTTCACCCAGGGTTTCATACGGCTCATCACCCATAAAACCAGGCCCGTCGGTCGCAAACTCGAACAAAATCTGCGGGGCTGCCTTCGCATAAAGAGAACCGAAATAATGACGGTCCACAAAACCGGACGTACGGAAACCGAACTTCGGAAGATGGTCCATCCATTCTTCGAGCGCCTTACGGTCATGCACGCGGAAAGCCGCATGGTGGACCGTTCCGAAGCCCTGCCGCGCATCCGGGAGGACAGCGTTGTATTCGACAATCACGGCAGCTCCGTTTCCACCTTCCCCGACTTCGAACCTCGTAAAGGCTCCTTCTTCTGCGGTTTGGCGGAAACCCATCACTTTCCGGAGCATTTCCTTGAAGTAATCCGCTTTATCTACGCGGACATACAACGGGCCTAATCCAGTAATCGCATACTCATGTGGTACAGGTCCATTCTGCCATGGAATCCCGGCGGCCACCCCTTCGTCTTTTTCATCCGAAATTAATTCATACGACTGATCATCGAAGTCGACGAACGGCAGAACCTTGTTCCCAAACCGCTCCTGAATCCCCTCGTGCTTCACATCCAGACGGTCAAAGCGTCTGACCCAGTAATCCAGAGCGTCATCGCCGGGCACCCGGAACGACGTTGTCGAAATTTCATTCGTTCCATGAGATCCTTTCGGGATGCCCGGAAAATCAAAAAACGTCATATCCGTCCCGGGATTTCCCCGATCATCCGCAAAAAATAAATGATACGTTTCAATATCATCCTGGTTGACGGTCTTCTTCACAAGACGCATCCCAAGCACATAAGTGAAGAACTCATAATTCTTTTCCGCACTGCTGGTAATCGCGGTGACATGGTGAATCCCTTTCAGTTCGTTCATGTCCATTCCTCCATTTATTTGTTCATCCGTTTGAAATTATCTCAGTTTCAAGATAAATATACCTTGCAGATAGTCAGATGTCAAATCCACTGTTCTCAGTCAATCTCAACCTCTCATAAGTTAGATGTAGAAAGTTATGGAAAAAGCATTGACTTTTAGTGAAAAATTGGATACTTTATAAACCTTAGTAATTTTATCAGTTTTATAGGATAAACCATTAAAGGAGGTCTTTTTTTATGGAAACATTTCTTGTTCTTTTGAACATTGTACTTATTTCAGCTCTTATATTCGTATTGATCCGTATGCAGCAGAAACACGTCTCCTTCAGTAAGCGTGTCTTCAGCGGTCTTGGTCTCGGTGTGCTGCTTGGGGTTTATCTGCAGACCGTATTCGGTGCCGACTCTGCCGTCACCTCCCAGACAACAGATTGGTATAACATCGCCGGACGCGGCTACGTGAGGCTGTTGATGATGATCGTCATCCCGTTGATCATGGTTTCGATCATCCAGTCCATCATCAATTTAGAAAAAACATCAGAACTCGGACGCATTTCCCTCTGGATTATCGGAACATTAGTCGGAACAACCGCCATCGCCGCCCTTGTCGGTATTGGAAGTTCCTTTGTCTTCGATTTGAACGCCAGTGAGATTGAAGCCGGCCAGGCCGAGTCGGACCGCGGAACATATTTGGAAGAAACGCTGACAGAAGTTCAGGATCTGTCCACACCTGAAAAGATTCTGGAATTCATTCCGGCCAATCCCTTCCTCGATATGACCGGTGATCGTGCCACGTCCACCATCGCTGTCGTCATTTTCTCTGCGATTGTCGGTATTGCTGTTCTCGGTGTGCGCCGCAAGCAGCCTGAACATGCCAAAACCTTCATCAATGTCGTCAACGCTTTTTATGCAGTCGTCATGCGTATTGTTACCCTCGTTCTACGCCTGACACCCATTGGTATTCTTGGTTTGATGGCTACAACGGTTGCCCAAACCAATATCGCCGGTATTTTAGAGCTTGGTAAATTCGTCCTCGCCTCCTATGCCGCCCTTGCTGTCATGTTCATCATCCATCTGGTTCTGATCGGAGCGTTTGGTTTGAACCCATTTACGTATTTGAAAAAAGTTCTTCCGGTTCTCACCTTCGCGTTCACGTCCAGATCCAGTGCCGGAACGATTCCATTAAATATATCAGCTCAGAAAAACAGCCTTGGTGTTGATGAAGGAGTTGCCAACATGTCGGCGTCCTTTGGAGCAACGATCGGGCAGAACGGCTGTGCCGGCATCTATCCAGCAATGCTGGCCGTGATGATTGCACCGTCTGTCGGAATTGATCCACTCAGCCCAGGATTCCTCGTGCAGCTTGTGCTGATTGTCGCCATCAGCTCCTTTGGTGTTGCAGGTGTCGGAGGCGGAGCGACCTTTGCTGCCTTGATTGTTCTTTCTTCCATGAACCTGCCTGTCGCACTTGCGGGACTGCTCATTTCCGTAGAGCCGCTGATTGACATGGGCCGGACGGCACTCAATGTCAACGGCGCTATGACATCAGGGACATTGACTTCACGTGTCTTGAAAAAGTTGAATATCAAACGCTTCAACGATAAGGAAGCCGTTGAAAAAGATATTGCTGTTTAAACCAAAAAAGGTTCTGCTCCCAAGAGGGGCAGAACCTTTTTCTTATCAACCAACGGTTTCAGGATCTAGGACAAATGGTGTTCAATCACATCCCGCACCTGTTTTCCAGTCGCATGTTTATTTACCCTCTTCATGACAAACCCCTGGACTTCCCCATAGTCAGACTCATCTTCCGCTCCGGTTTCTTCAATCGCATACTGAACAAGGAACGGAAGCTGTTGATCAGTCAAGGTATAGTCTTTCTTTTTCAAACGAAGTTGATCCAGAAGGAAACCCAGCATGTCCGCCCTGATCAAGTCCAGCTCTCCTTTGCCGGCTGCCTGTTGTTTCTTTACTTTTTCATAAAGATCGATTTTCTTATCTAAATCTTTACTGGTGGTTAACGGCATATCTTTCAACTGTTGAAAAAGTTGAGCCTCCTCACTTAAGGCTGTGGGCACATTCACATCATCCACGTTGATATGTCCCCATCCACCTGTGGCCCGGTCAGTTACGCGGATCAACAGCTGCTCTCCGATAAACTCGGAGGCATCCCATTCGACACGGCGGTAGGTTTCTGCATTTCTTCCAGTGGCCTCTTTCAGCACTTGATCGTCGGAAGCCCTGACGAGTGCGACGGACAGTTCTTCGACATTTTTTCCTCCACCGATTAGAAAATCAATTTGTCCGCTCCCGGAGAGTTCAAATACTTCGGACTCCATCACACCAGTAGCTGCATCTCCGCCGGCAGCATCCAGGAATCCCCACAAGTGGAAGCGTTCGAGATCTGTGGAATCCTCCGCCTGACCAAACGGACCGCCCCATCCCCAGTCCTGTTTTGCTGTAATATGGGCATCCGAGAAAGCGTCCCCCTCCACAACATTCCATCCCGATAAATCACCATTTTGAAAGTCATGGTTCGGCAGTTCCCCATGAGGAGGTACCGTCGGCTGCTCCTTCTCATACACCGGTTCGACTTCACCAAATGCTCCGTTCAATTCCCATACGTCCATAGAAACAACTTCCACTTCTCCCCCTTCACTCCAAAGTTCAATGCCGAGGGCGTCATAACTCGTTGGATAAACACGGGACGTTATACTCTTCTGCTCATTGGCATAGGCTTCAACCATGGAACGATCCAGATAAACGTGGAGATTCCAGTTCCCGTCTTCCAACAATAGCTCTCCACCTTGGATTCCCTTGCTGACATCAGGATTCAAACTGGAGTCGTTCCGGTCAATCGCAAAGTGCTCTTCTGATTGATCATAGAACAGCAGGGTTTCTTCCCCGCTTTCCTTACTCTGCCGAACCTTCAGTCCTGCTTTATCCGCCTCTTTCATATCGATCTCGAGAACAACCTCCAACAAATCTCCTTCTACATCCTCTATCTGTTCATTTGCCTGCTCCATCGACTGATTCTTCATGGAGACAAGCTGGCTGCCACGCAGCGTTTCCAGCTCTTCGATCGGTTTCAATCCAAGATCCCCCCTACGACTTAGAGAAAGTTCAACGGGAAGGCCGGCATTATGAGCCCATCCAGCATCATAATGTTCCTGCTCGCTTCGCTTATCCTGGGCGATGCTGAATAAAAGCGGTGTGCCATCCTCATCAATCATGCCGCTTGGACCTGTGAAGTGCTCTCCATAATCAAACTGCCGCGGTTCTTCATGATCCGGTACAAATTCCAGTTTGGCCGCATCCCATGTCCCCACCCAGTAGAACGTATATTTCACATTGTGAGGGCTGTAGCCGTCAAACCATGGATTGATAAAGAAAGCATACTTTTCTTTTCCTGTGTCATCTTTACCGATCGGAAGGAAGACCGGAAGTTCCCACACATCCCCGGTTTTCGGATACGTTTCCGAATCTCCTGTGAAAAACGGTTTTTCATACGTCCAATTCTTTAAATCCTTGGACGAATACAACAGAGCCGTCCCCCCGACTTGATCAATTCCGGATCCCATTAATTGATACCATGTATCGCCGTCTTTGAAGACGAACGGATCGCGGAACTGCCCATACATGACCTCCCCGTCTTCTGCGGGCAGATTTTCCTCCTGTACAGTGACAGGCTCATCCAGCATCCGCCAGTCTTTCAATAAGGGATCCTCTGGATTCTCACTGACGGCAAGACCAGTCATCTGGTTCGGGAATCTGCTGTCATCACCGGCCGTGAAGAATAAGTAAGGTTCACCGTTATCCACGACAGCACTTCCGGACCAAACCCCGTCCGGTGCCACCGATCCTTTCTCCGGTGCCAGAGCCTCCGGCATTTCTTCCCAATGGACGAGATCCTCACTCACCGCGTGCCCCCAGTGAATCTGATGCCAATACGGTCCTTGAGGGTTCTTCTGATAAAAGATGTGGTATTTTCCACCAAAATAGAGCGGGGCATGCGGTTCATTCATCCAATGCTCAGGCGGCATGAAATGATACTGTGGACGATGCTGATCCCCGGCATAACGGTTACGATCCCAGTACAGCTCCGGTTTAGGAAGTTCCCCTCCCTCCATACCGCCGACCGTATCATCAAAAGATTTTTTCAGTTGTTCGGTCGTTTTAGCTTCATTGGAAATCTTCACGTCATCCATCAATCCGTGAAACATGTTGGCTTCAAAAACCCCGTTTAAGAGAGCGGCCTTGTTATGCTTTCCTATGAGTAAATCTTCTTCGGATGAGGCAAGAGAACCGGATGGCGTCGATGATTCTCCGACAAGTTCACCATTGATATAGACGCGCAGCTTCTGCTCACGATGGTCAAATACACCAGCGACATGAGACCATTGATCTTTTTCAATCATATGGTCACCGGAATCCACTTCCACCCATTCCCCTCCAATGCCTGCCTTGAAAGCCAGAACTCCGTGACGACCCATCCCGAGCACATATCCTTCCTTTTTCCCTGGATCGTGCTGATTGACGATGGCCGACACCTGATTCAGGTCCCCCCATTCATAGGATCTCGGGGCCACCCAGCCCTCAACCGTTAAAGCATCTTCGGGCTGAATTACATCCTCTGCCTTCTGCGTCACCCATGTGGAGTACCCATCAAACAACAGCGCATTGTCCTTTAACCCTTTCCGCCATAATGGGTCGGAATCTGCTTTATATTCAGCCTCATTAAATACATAATGGACGGGATCTACTTCGCTGCTGACAGCTTCTTTAGTGACAGCCCCCTGCTCCTCATCAAACGGATAGTGGACGAGTGTGCCGGTCTGGTTGACCTGGAAATGATCGACATTAATATGTCCCCACCCGCCGGCGGCGCGGTCCACAATTTTCAGGTATACCTCTTCTCCCCTATAATCGGAAGCATCCCACATAACTTCGTGATAGGCCTCGCTGTCTTCCCATTTTTCATTGGAAGCTTTAATCAATTCCTTATCATCCGAAGCTCTCACTAAGGCCACATACAGTTTATCAGGATTGTTTCCACCACCGATTAAAAAGGAGATTTCTCCTGTGCCTGACAAGGTGAAGACATTGGAATGCAGCACACCTGTCTGGTCGTCCCCATTTCCCAAAGCCCCCCACAGATGGTAATCCCCGTTATGATTAAAAGGGCCTCCCCAACCCCAATCCGTCTGGTCGGTGATACTTTGATCAGTAAAGGCCTCTCCTTCCACTGCGGTCCATCCCGTAAGATCACCAGTTTCAAAGTCTCCATTGATCAGCGTGTTGGTTTCCGGACTTCCTTCATGGTAAACCTGGAAGTCATCCACATTCAGATGACCGAACCCTTCTGTATGAAAATCCACCACTTTGATATAAAGGGTTTCACCTATATAATCAGAAGCATCCCAGGAAACACGCCGATACTTTTCATCATCGGCTCCTGTAGCTTTAAACAATTCCTTCCCATCTTCAGCACGGACAAGGGAGACATACAGCCGGTCAAGATCCTCACCACCGCCGACTAAGAAGTCCACTTTCCCCTGTCCGGACAGTGTAAAGGGAGCGGACTGAAGCGTCCCTGTACGAAAGTCGGAATCCGGAACATCCTCCGAAAATCCCCACAAATGGTAGTCCCCTTCATGATCGAAGGAGTTTCCCTCCCAATACGTCTCTACTTCGGATACACCTGAGGAAAACGCGCTTCCGGCCGCTGTCCACCCGGTCAGATCCCCTGTTTCAAACCCCCCGTTTTCCAAAGTTTCCGGAGAAAAGGCCGGCACTTCGTCCAAAGCTTTTTCGGAAGGAGCTGATTTCAGAGGAGTTATACGCAGCATGGTCACCGCTGCTTCTCCGTTCCGGCTGTAAGCATGGAGTTCTGACTGGGATGTATCTCTGAAAATCTGATCGGTCCATACCGACCTTCCGTTATCTGCGAACATTTCAATCGAATTCCGGTCAATGATGATAGACAGGTCCACCGTTCCATCCCCGCTTTTCATCGGTCCGTTATGAACAGCTGCGAAATGCTCAGAAAAATCACTTTCCCCTGAAGCTGTTCGGTCAAGAGCCATTTTTTCCTCTTCTGGAAATATGGAAATCACCGTTTCCTCTCCACTTTCATTCGTAAGCTTCAGTCCAAGTTCTGAAGCTGTTGTCTTTTGCATATCAAAGGATGCTTCAATTTGGATGAGATCCTCCACTTCACCAAACGATTTCTCCCCGCTCAACGTTTGTTGTTCCCACTCCTTTCCTTCCTCCTTCAACTGACCAAACTCCTCTGCCGGCTGCTGCTGGATGCTGTACGTTCCTCCTCCCTCGTCCAGGAGAGTCAACTCACGTGGAAGGGACATGGTACCCCTGGAACCGTCGGAGGGAATTTCCTGTCCATACTGCCAATTGTTCATCCATCCGATCAGCACGGTTCTGTTCTGTTCTTCAGGTAGATTGTTCCATGTGACCCCGGCATACATGTCTGACCCAAAATCAAAAGGAACAGGTCCTTGTTCGGACTGAAACTGTGAACCGTTGAATTCACCGATATAATATTCCATCCCTGAGCCGCCTGCTTCGGCACCTTCACTGATGCTGACTATCAAAGCCCATTTATACTCATTTTCCTTTCCTTCCACTGGGAGCCGTACAAGGTCCGGGCACTCCCAGACACCTTCTCCACCGCTTGGGCGCTCGAACGTATCGACATGATCCCACGTCTTTAAATCTTTCGACTGATAGAATTCAATGGACTGTCCTCCGGAAAGAAGCATCACCCATTGTTCAGTTGCTTCATGCCAGAATACTTTTGGATCCCGGTACACATCCTTCCCCTCAGGCCTGTCAATCACAGGATTGCCCTCATACATGGTCCATGACCTTCCTTTGTCATGACTGTAGGCAAGACTCTGGATCTGACCGCCATTTTTCTCCTGCGTAAAAAGAGCGACCATCGGTGCCGTTGACCCGTTCTTAAAGCCCGAGGTATTTTGTTCATCTACAACAACACTCCCCGACCAGATGAATCCTTTCTCATCTGGAAAAAGAGCTGGAGAAAGCTCCTTCCAGTTGATGAGGTCTTCACTGACGGCATGCCCCCAATACATAGGCCCCCACACATTACCAGCAGGGTTGTGCTGATAAAACAAATGGTATTCCCCATCGTAATAGACGAGACCATTGGGATCGTTCATCCAGTTCTCATCCGGGGAATAATGAAAAGCAGAGCGATAGGCAGACGTTTCCGCTGTCACCACCGCCGGCAACAGCACACCCATTACGAAAAAAAAGAACAACACAAATACAATCTTCGGGAACCTCCAAGTCAATCGAATTCCTCCTTTATTTTGTAAGCGCTGTCATTTTGTTATAAAAATTTTTCATTTATCATCACATTACACGTATACAAAAGGAGACGGCTCACCACCGCCTCTTTCTGATTATGAAACAGCATCCAAACGCAGTTGATTCGTAAACAAAGCCACTACCAAGAAGAGAATAAGGTTCACAGAATAGAGAGGTAAAATCCCTGGGACATACCGGATGCACACCAACAGCAGTACGATCCCGGTGGACAATGAAACAAGCCGGCCCGGATAGCACATGAGCAGATGAAAGGCGCGTCGAAGCGAAGGCATTGTCTTTTCACCGCTGCCCAGCGGGAGAAGCGTCAGCATAAGCAGAAGAAAAAGGCCGGACATAAGAAAAATGGTGCCGCTGACAAACAGGTAAAATAGAATTCCCTGAAACTGCAGACTTGTATATAAGTTCAGACCAAGGAGAATAAAGACGAGGGATCCTCCTGTAAAAACCGTATTGGAAGAAAAGAAAGACTTTCGATAGATACGTCGGAAATAGGAAAGCGACGCCGGCCGCTCTCCTGCCACCCACTCCTTCAATAAAGCTGAAGCAGCAGCTGAAGCTGGAAACACGCCGAAAACGAGCAGCCCTGCCATGCTGAATGTCAGCCATAATATGTTGAGAACAGCCAGCCGCATCAGCCAGTCACAGCATTGATAAATAACAGCGCCGGTTCCTTTCATGAATATTCTCTCCTTTCAGGAATGGTTTTCTGCCCAGATCGAGGGCCGTTGATCAATGACCATGTCCTTCACGGCCGCATACCCTTTTATACTTTCCAGCTTCATGAGGTGGGACAGGCCGGTTTGAGGAAAGTACAGATTTGTCATACCGATCTCTCCAGTATTTACAAACATTTCCACTGACGAAAAATCACAAACGACCGTCAAGGTAACCTCATCGAGACTGCCAGCTATGTCAGCTGTGCATACGGCAGCGTAATGGTCGGAAAAAGCAGGCACACATTCATCCCGGACCACATACGCCCTTCCTTTTTCGACACCAAAGCGATATCCGCCTTCACCCGTATGAAAAACCGTACCTTCCACATGGGAGTCTGCCTGGAGCTCCAAGGTGATTTTCCATACAAAGGGGGCATCAGGCTGTGATTGAATGTGCGGAGATCCAGGGAGCAGTTGAACCCCGCTGCCTGGAGCGCTGTTGTCCATAGATTGGATCGAATCAGCCACCGGCATCTGCTTCAGCACACTCTTCCCGGAAACCTTTGTAAGCATCAGTTCTCTCGGGAGGGTCATCGCACTTCTCCAAGGATAGGTCGGTACGTCGTTGGCGTACTGCCAGTTACTCATCCAAGCGATAATCACACGCCGGTCACGAAGGTCTGAAAAAGACTGGGCAGCATAAAAGTCTTTCCCGAAATCAAGCCACTTGACTTCATCCTGCTGCTGGTCAGGGAAAAAGGCAGACCCGTCAAAAACTCCCGTAAAATACTGTGTCCCTGAACCTCCGCATGGTCCTCCGGCATCAATGCCGATCATCAGGACCCACTCTTCAACTCCAGTCTTTTCATTGATCATAGGAAACAAATCAGGGCACTCCCATGTCCCTTTCTGTTCTCCCCACCCTTCCCCAAAAGAACTGGCAAAGGTCCACTGCTTTAGATTTTCCGATGTAAACAGCTGCACCTGTTTTCCAGCAGCTAATACCATCACCCATCGGGAAGAGGACGAATGCCAGAACACTTTCGGATCACGAAAGTCTGCAATGCCGGGATTCTCCAGTACAGGATTTCCGTCATATTTAGCCCACGTCCGTCCACGGTCTTTACTGTAGGCAATGCTCTGCCGCTGAAGGTCACCATCAGCACTTGTATAAACAGCGACCAGTCCTTTACCTCCGTCAAAAAAACCGGTGGTATCCTCATGATCAACCACTGCACTCCCTGAAAAAATCATCCCCTGCTCATCCGGATGCAGAGCGACAGGCAGGTGCTCCCAAGTCACCAGGTCCCGGCTTACCGCATGTCCCCAGTGCATCGGCCCCCACTGTGTACTGTACGGATGGTATTGATAAAACAAATGGTACTCTCCCTCAAAGTAGACGAGTCCGTTCGGGTCATTCATCCACATCTGCTCGGGTGTAAAATGGAGGTGAGGGCGGTACTTTTCTTTATAATAGCCATGGGCCGGCATCGTTTCGTAATGTGTCATAACGGCTGCACACTCCTTCCTGTTAATTCTTCGAACCTGTATGAGTCAGGCCCTGAACATAGTAACGCTGTAAAAACGTGAAAATTAAAAGCATAGGAACCGTTGCAATCGTAAGAGCTGCCATGACCTGCCCCCATTTAATCGGCGGTTCGTTCATGAAGTATTGAAGGCCGATCTGAATGGTACGCATGCTTTCATCCGATGCCACAACAAGCGGCCACAGGAAATCGTTCCAATGATTGATGAACAGCACAATCGCTACGGTTGCAAAAACCGGCTTCGACAGCGGAACAATAATCCGGAAGAAAATGCCGATCTGTGAGCATCCATCAATTTTAGCTGCCTCTTCCAGTTCTTTAGGGAAATCAAGAAAGAACTGTCGGAAGAGAAACATCGCAAAGGCATTCGCGATAAACGGCACGATTAATCCTGTGTAGGTATTCACCCATCCGAGATCATACACAAGAACATACAATGGAAGGAAAATGCTCTCCGGCGGGATGATTAAAGTAGCGATGATCACCCCCAGCCAAAAACCAGCCAGAGGAAACCGGAACCTTGCAAGAGCGTACCCTGCCATCGAATTTACGACCAGTCCGAACACGATAATGCCTGTCGTATAAATTAGACTATTGATGATATACCGAAGCAGATCCACACGTTGGAAAGCTGCGATATAGTTTTGAAAATAGCCGCCTTCCACTTCACTTGGTGCTGGAGGCAGAAAAGCCTGCAGAGACTTCATATCCTTGAAAATCTGAAACTCGTTTTTCAAAGATGAAACCAGCATCCAAATAAGCGGGAATAAAAATATAAAGGTCAATAGAATTAAAGACGTATACAAAACTACGGTCTGCATCTGTTTTTTCCTTTTCATTTCCCTACCCCCTCTCTTCCCGGACAAGGACCCGCTGAACAATGGTGATCACAAGGACAATAACGGTAAAGACGACAGCCATCGCCGAAGCATAACCGACATCACGATAGTTAAAGCCAGTTTCATAGATATGGTAGACGAGAGACTTCGTAGAGCCGAGCGGTCCTCCCTGTGTCATGATCATCGGCTGGACAAGGAGCTTAAAAGCAGCAATACTGATGGTTATGAAAATGAATAAGGCAATGTTTTTCAGACCGGGCAGGGTCACATGCAGAAACTTCTGCCAGCTGCTTGCTCCGTCAATATCAGCCGCTTCATACAAATGATTGGGGATATTTTGAAGGCCGGATAGAAAAATCATCATTTGAAAACCAGCGCCCTGCCACACAGACATGACAATAATCGAATTCATCGCTTGATCCGGGCTGGTCAGGAATGGCTGCGGCTGGATTCCGACTAAACCAAGGAGCTGGTTGATCAGCCCTTCATTCGGGTTGTACATAAAGGTCCACAAAATCGATACAACAACTAAAGACATGACGACTGGTGAGAAAAAAGCGGTTCGAAAAAATACCCGGAAACGGATTTTTTTGTTAATCAGCAGTGCAAGGACCAGCGCTACAGCCAGTTGAACCGGTACAACAATCACCGAAAAATAGACTGTATTCCAAAAGGCCTGCCTGAACTCTGCATCCTGCAGAATGTATGTGAAATTTTCCAGGCCGATCCACGAGATATCGTCCGGCTTTAAAATATAAAAGTCTGTGAAGCTGTAATAAAAGGCTGCCCCCATCGGGTACAGGAGAAAGACGCCCAGAAGGATCAAAGCCGGAGCAAGAAAGAAATATCCTGTAACGGCTTCCTGAAAAGCTTGAGACTTCCTTCGTTTCTGTTTCTTAGGGGATGGTACTTTCTGCAATGGCCTGCGGGTGTGAGACGGCGTGCGATCACTGGTCAGGGATTTCGCTGAGGAACTGTTCCCACTCATGGATGGTTCTCCTTTCTTAATAAAAGCTGAAACTCGATTGAAAAGGATTCAGAGCCTGATCAGGCTCTGAATATGAGGATTATTCTTCAAAACGTTTCAATTCCCGCTTCACACGCTGGACCTGCTGTTCCACAACGCTTTCTACATCCTCACCGAGGGCAGCGGCATGGAAAGACTGGGCAAAAGCATCGGTAAGAACCGGATACGCCGGTGTCGATGGTCGGGCATGAGCGGTTTCAATGACCTGCTCTTTCATCACACTCCATGGTCTCTCATTAAATTTATCCATATTTTCGAAAGCGGATTTTTGCGCAGGAGGCATACCGGTTGCTTCGGAAATCTTGATCGCCGCTTCTTCATTAGTCATCCACTTCATAAGTTCAGCCGCCTGCTCAGGATGTTCTGTATTGTTCGTAACCGCATAAGCCATACTTCCCGATGGGGAAACCCTTTCATCTTTATACGGATAAGGCATCATCCCCCAGTTCAAGCCGGCGTCCTCTGCAGATACAGCAATCCACGGACCACCGAGAGCAAGAGCAGCCTTCCCTTCTTCAAACTGCATTTCACCAGGACTTTCCGTCACAACCCCTTCTTCAAACAACGACTTCACGTACTGAAGCGATTCAAGGGTTTCGGGACTGTTTAAGTAACCATCCACTTCTGTGCCATCTTCAGAAATCAAGCCACCTCCGTTGGACCAGGCTAAAGGAGCCCCCATAAATGTCAGCCACTCCCCGACTCCATAATTCATGAACAGATTCAACCCGTATTGATCATCGTTCGTCAACGACTTCGCATGATCCATCAATTCATCCCACGTCCATGCTTCTTCAAGCGATTCCGCCGGCTCAATCCCCGCTTCCTCTAAAAGGTCTTTGTTGTAGTAGAGCATAACGGACGCTTCCATGGCTCCAAGAGAATACAGCTGGTCATCGTACGTCCCCTGCTGGATGATTGAATCTACATATTGGTTCTTCGTTTCCTCATCGATATAATCATCAATCGGCTGGATAACCCCCGCATCCGCAAAACTTGCGACATATGGACCGTCCACAGCCATCACATCCGGAAGATTTCCGGCTACGAGGGCTGCGTTTATACTGTCGCTGTACGCACTGGCTCCATCATCAATGATCACCTCTGCGTTTACGTGAATATCTTCGTGTGCCTCATTAAAGCCATCAATCAAATCAATATACGCTTTCGTTTCATCCTCCCCGGTCTGGTGAATCCAGAAATCCAACACGACATCTTCGTCACCCGACGCTTCGACAGTCGTTTCAACAGAACCGGTTTCGACTGTATCACTGGATGCATTTTCACCAGAACCTGCTCCGCCGTCCCCCTCACTATTCGCTGTGCTGTCACTTGAACATGCGGCCATAAACAACAGGATCAGCCCAAAAACTACGTATCCGAACCTTTTCATCCCAACATTCCTCCCTAAAAGATTAAATGCCTTCGCAAACGTTTACGTAATCGTTTACTTTATGGTGAAAAAGAGAAGGCCCTTAATAAGAACCTCTCTGTACCAACTCTGAGTCCAAGATGATTTCCTGGTGCTCTCCTTTATATCCATCAATTCTTTTTAATAACTGCTCTACGGCAGTCTTCCCTAATTCAAAAGCCGGCTGTCTGACCACGGACAGTGGTGGAGAAGTCACTTTCATCCAATCGTAGTCATCATAGCCGATGACCGCCATGTCATCAGGAATAGCTATGTTCTGCTCCTGAAGGTAAGAGACCGCCCCCATCGTCATCACGTTGTTGGCGATAAACAAAGCCGTTACACCAGCGCGGTGAAGCTTCCCGGCCAGCGAATACCCTTCCTTGAATGTAGCAGGGCCCTCCTGCATATACCCTTCTTCAATGGTCAGCCCCCGCTCCCGCAGTGCCTCTTTATATCCTTCCAGACGCTCATCACTCGTCGTAATACCAAGACTTCCTGTCACAAATCCAATTCTTTCGTGACCTTTTTCAATTAAAGCCGTTACGGCTTCATACGCTCCACGGCGGTTGTTTACGAGAACCCTGTCTCCTTCACCTGTACTTGGATGACGATCAATAAAAACGACAGGATAGTTACCGGAGAATTCCTCCTTGTAGTCATACTCCCTGCCGTTGACCGGGGCAATGACAAGCCCATCAATCAACTGGGTATTGAAGACCCGGATCTGATCTCTTTCCGTTTCCGCCTGTTCATTAGAATTACTAAGAATAAGATTATAGCCGTTTTCCTTTAAAACCTGCTCAATACCATTGGCTACAGACATGAAGAAAAAGTTTGACGTATCCTCTGCCACCAGAGGAACAAGAAGTCCGATCGTACTGGACTTTTGACTTCTTAAGCTGCGCGCAATCCGGTTTGGCTGATAGTTTAGATCCTTCATAGCTGAATATACTTTCTGCTTTGTTGCTTCTGCGACATACCGTGTCTCATTGATCACATGGGATACAGTCGCTGTAGAAACCTTTGCTTTACTGGCTACATCTTTAATCGAAACCATGGCTGACTCCTTCTCCCTGCGGGCAAGTAATCGTTTACGTAATCGTTTACCTTAACTAGACTATATACTCAGAAAGCGCTTACGTCAACACAATTTTCATCTTTTCTTCCTTTTTCGAACACGCCTTCTCCCCTCATGTACGGAAGAATATACGAAGTTCCGCCCCAGCGTCAGGGAGCAAAAAATGACAACTCAGCTGATTCTTTACAGACTCCTTTCACGAATTTCTATATTTTTTCCGGGAAATTGTGATCCAATATCCGCCCATCTTCGTTAGCTGTGTAAGAAATCAATTAAAGGAGAGTGTACACATGAAACAAATGAAAAGAATTCTGGTCACATTGATGGCGCTGATGCTGCTTGTCCCATCCGTCGCCATGGCCGATCACCACAAATCAGCACAGACGGAGGCGGCCGATCTAAGATCGACGCTTGATCAATTATTGTCCGAGCACTTTGTGCTTGCTACAACATTTATGATGAAATCGTATGAAGACGCACCGGACGCTGATGAAGTATGGAATAAGCTTGATCAAAACGCACAGGATATGACACCAGCGATCGCTTCCATTTATGGAGATGAAGCAGCTGCACAGTTTGAAGAAATCTTCCGCGGACATAACGATTATTCCGATGGTTTTGTAAAAGCTGCGAAAAACGATGATCCAGAAGCCCGTAAGATGGCCGAAGAGGAAGTTGAAGAATTTACAGAAGAGTTCAGTACGTTCCTTGCAGCAGCAACCGAAGGAAATCTTTCCAAAGAAGCCGCTAAGGAAGTATTAAAAGCTCACGAACAAGACGTTGTTAACGTTTTTGATCACTATGTAAACGAAGACTACCAGAAATCCTACACGGCTTTCCGTGAAGGTTTCAACCGTATGTTCGACATCAGTAAGGCGCTCTCTTCTGCCATTGTAACGCAGATGCCGGATTCCTTTAATGGAACAAAAGCAGATACACCAGCAGCAGATCTGCGTTCCAACATGAATGCTCTTGCTTCTGAACACTTCGCTTTAGCCGTTCTTGAAATGCAGAAAGGCTTTGACCAGGCGGAAGACTACGATTTCGTAACATGGGCTGAGAACCAGCACACCGCTGATTTCAAAGCTGCTATCGGTTCCATTTATGGGGAAGAAGGCGCGGCCCAGTTTGAAAAAGTATGGCAGCAGGATCATATCAACGCCCAGTCTGATGTGATTACAGCAGCTCTTGAAGAAGATGAAGAAGCAAGGAAAATGGCTGAACAAAGCTTGATGGCCTTCTCTGAGGACTTCGGTGCCTTCCTTGGTACAGCTACCGAAGGAAACCTTCCAAAAGAAGATGCTGTTGAAGCGGTATGGGCTCACGAGGAAGATGTCCTTCAGACCTTCGATCACTACGTGAATGAAGACTATGCAGCCACTTACGACTCTTTCCGTGAAGGATATGCTTTCATGTTCGGAATCGGGGAAACATTGAGCAGTGCTGTCGTGACACAGATGCCGGATCAATTCGGTGGAGAAGTTATGCCGGAAGAAATGCCTAAGACAGGCTTTGGTGGAGCGAGCGATCAAGGGATGAACACATGGATGTGGATCGCCTTCGGAGTTATCGCTGCAGCTTCTGCCGGTTTCATTTCCATCCGCAAAGCCAAGCAGTAATGCTTACCATGGAAGAAGAGCCTCTGCTCTTCTTCCTTCCTTATGATAGAGAGGTGACAGTCCATGAAGCTCGATTGGAAAATGTACTTCACAATACTGGGCCTGACAGCGCTCGTTATGGTCGCCTATGAATTCAATGCGTTCACTTTTTGGAAGGACGATTCGGATGTTGTCCGGATTGAAAATGCTTCACAGGCGTCCTATCAAGAAACGGATGTACCGGAGGATCAAAAAGAAGAGATTTTGGACGGCGAATTTACAGTGATTAATAAAAACGGAAATATGAGGTCCGCTGACGTCGTAAAAAATCAAAAGCAGGAAGAAACAGGGATCACCCCTGCCACCATCTCCATCCCTGCCATTGATGTAGAAGCTGCTGTAGAATCGGTCGGTATTCTGGATAATGGACAGATGGGCGTACCGGAGGACCCGCAGAAAGCCGGATGGTTTGAACCGGGGACGGAGCCCGGCAGTACCGGGAACTCTGTTATCGCGGGCCACGTGGACAGCCGGACAGGTCCTGCTGTTTTTTATGACTTGGATCAACTCGAAAAAGGAGACGAGATTACCGTCTCCGATGAAAACGGGGAAGAAAAGACCTATGTAGTCGAAAAACTCGAAAGTTATCCGATGGATGACTCTCCCATTGAAACGATTTTCGGATCTTCCGATGAAAAACGTCTCAACCTTATCACCTGTACAGGTGAATTTCTCAGCAGTATCGGAGGGCACGCGGACCGTCTCGTCGTGTATTCAAAACTGAAGGAACCGACGCAGAATCAGGAGGATATCCAGCCCCCTTCCAACGTGCAGATCCAGGGAACGATGATTACCTGGCATGCCGTACGTGAGGATTATGTAGCAGGATACCGCGTCTACCGCAGCCAGGACGGGGAAACATTCGAAAAGGTCGCCAGTATTTCCAAACATGAACGGAAATCCTATACCGATCCCGAAGCAGCCGATTACTCCTACTACGTAACGACCGTCAATGAAGAAGGCACAGAATCGAAGCCTTCCAATACAACAGGAACAAAATAAACCACGTCTTCCAGTCAGACGTGGTTTTCCGCTTGTCATAGGAAGGGACGATCTTTTGTTTAACAGAAGATCGTCCCTTTTTTTCAACTCCTCATTAGATGGGGGGGGGGGGCGCAGCATGTTCATTGGTGACACCTGCAGGACCAAAGTCGCCCCCTGGCAGGCAGCCACGGATAAGCGCAACGTAATCATCTACATACCGTTTCTTCCGGAAGCGGTTACTCTATTTCAAATTTTCGAAGACATTCTTCACTTTAGGCACCACATCGTGACTGCCTTCTTCTGTATCTTCCATCATCATCGCCACAAGCAGATCCTGATCCTCGGTATCCCAGGCCACAAACCATCCATTCACAGGTCCCTCTTCATCCGGGGATTTCTTCAATTCCGCTGACCCTGTTTTTCCTGCAAGAGAGATGCCTTCCACAACCGGCTCATAGGCGGTCCCGTTTTCATTCTGGACGACCGCTGTCAAATCATCACGGATCAGAGCAGCCGTTTCCGCGCTGACGACGTCTTCTTTCCAGGCCTGAGGTTCTTCCTCATTCAGCAGAAGCTGCGGTTTGATCAGTGTCCCATCGGTAATGAACGGCGTGTAGGCAGCAGCCAGGTGGACAGCGCTCATCTGGACCTGGCCCTGCCCATAGGCGGTCGCCGCAAGCAGAGATTCACTTTCAAATGTATCTTCGTTCATCAACTGGGATGCTTCTATCGGATAGGAAAACGGCAGATCCTCACCAAAACCAAATCCTGCTGCTTCCTCCAGGAAAGAGTCTCCACCGATGTCCACGATCTGACGGGCGAAGTAAATGTTATCCGACCGCACGAGCGCATCGCGGAGATTTACCCGGCTGTCTTCGGCTGCTCCCGGTACACGGGTGACAGAATAGCCGGCATCTGCCTCATACGTTTCCCCGGATATCGACAGCTCCTCTTCCGGATTAATCGTTCCTGTTTCCAATCCAACTGCTGCAGTGATCGGTTTAAATGTTGAGCCCGGCGAGTACGTTCTTGAGAACTTGTTCAAGGTCACTTCTTCTCCTCCAAGACCTAAAGAAAGGGCTGTCGGATCGTAAGAAGGAGTGCTCACAAGAGCCTCCACCCTTCCGGTTTCAGGGTGGATCGCCGCAGCGGTCCCCGATTCGTCTTTCAATTGCTCATAAACTTCCGTCTGGACATCCGACGAAATAGTCAGCGTGACGTCTTCACCGTCCTCCGCTTCCTGTTCTGCGAGCACTTCTTTCGTTTCATTTGTCTCATCGGCAATATACACACGCCAGCCCGGTTCGCCACGGAGCTCATCCTCCATGACCAGTTCTAAGCCGGATTTCCCGATGTTATCGTTCACACTGTAGCCTTCCCCTTCTCGTTCTTCCATCTCTTCAGCCGTGATAGTACCCATATAGCCGGTCAAATGCGCGGCTGCTTCTCCTAAAGGATAAACACGTGCTTCTTTTCCATCATTGATCATGTAGCCTCCTGGCAGCTCTTCAAGAGCCGTCAGTCTCTCCTCATCATCTTCAGGGATCATCGCAAGCGGCACGAACACATCATCCTTCACCCAGGACTGCTCCAGTTTCTGATCGATTTGTTCAACAGAGAGTTTAAGAATGTCCGCAAGCCCTTCCTTCAAAGCTTCTTCCTCTTCCATCTTCCCTGGTACGATACCAACTTCCTTCACCGGACCTTTGACAGCCAGCCCCTGCCCGTCCCGGTCAAATATTTCCCCGCGTTTGGAATCCAGTCGGGTGACCCTCACCGTATCGCCTTCTTCCATTTGGGGGAAGATGAGGTCAGGCTGCCATTCCACCGCCCAGCGGTCTTCCTCTTCCCCTTCTTCATAAACAAGACCCGCCTGATGGCTGAATTCAATCGCGCCGGCTTTGGAATCTACCGAAGCCGTATATTCGTAGGAAGGTGTATCCTCTTGATCATAGCTTTCTTCCTCTTCGGGAAAATCATATGTAATCGATACCTCCTCAGCGCTGATCCCTTCATAAATATCTTGATAGCGGCTGACAAAATCCTCTTTTGTAATCGCTTCTTTCGATGGTTCACTTAAATAGCTGTACATCGTTTCATACTCTTTCTGTTCCCATGCGTCCATATACGCCGAGAACGCGTCCTGCGGCTCCGGCTGACTGCTGCAGGCGGTAAGTGCGGCAGTGAGCAGAAAGACGACTAGGATCATCCATTTTTTCATCAAATCTCCCTTTCATATTCTGTAATCAGACAAATTTTTCTAATTTCTATTATACCAGAGACAAACATAGGAAAAAGAAAAACGCCCGGCTTATACCGGACGTTGGAAGATCGAGAATGTATTTTCAGTATGCATGTTCGAACATGCAGATCAGCGAAGAAAAATTGGACGTTCTCTTAAACCTTATGTATCCCCTTATCCGAAATAGATGCTTGATAAATAATAAACACCGTATACAGCGCTGATGATCCCTGCGGCCTGAGTCAATCCTTTATTTATCGTCCACTTTTTAGTCGTAAGTACAAAAGGAAGACCAATTACAGTTGTAAACAAAAGCATCCCCACGATTGTTCCGGCTCCAAAAATAAAAATAAATGCGGCTCCCTCAGCTGCGCTTTCCACAGAGCTGAGCGTTAATAGTACAAGGGCTGCACTTCCTGCCAGTCCGTGTACAATCCCCATAAACACGGAGGTCTTATAACTGCGCCCTTCTTGTTTTGAAGAAGACTTTTTATAAGAAAGAAACGTTGTTGCTCCAACTAAAATCAACATCACTCCAACGAGAGCTTCGAGCGACTGTGCCCACGTTTCGGGAATCTGCTCCTGCATGAGGATGACCGCCATCCCAAATACAAACATGGTCAAGGTATGCCCGATTCCCCAATAGATACCGGTCATCGCTGATTGAAGCACTTTCCTGCTTTTTGCCGCGGATGTCGATACAGCAATCACATGATCCGGCTCCAACGCGTGCTTAATACCAAGCGCCAGTCCCAGTCCTAAAACAGCTAACAAACTCATATCTTCCATTGTAGATCCTCCTTAATACTTCCGCCAGATGATTTCTTTTTTCTTTAATAACGTTTCTCGATAAAAGGTGTGAACAGCAGCTGTCACAGTCTCGAGCTGCTGGGTATTATCCCCCAGCATCCGTATGACGACGCCCCCTTTATCCATCGATGATAGACCAAAACGGACATAAGGAAACTGCTGCTCCAGGTGTTCAGACAGCTTTTCAACAAAATCCACTCCTGCCTCCTTATGAAAGAGAACAACGGATCCAACATGCGAATGCCCCTCCAGTTCCAATACCCCTTCTACTCCTAGTCCAGGATCAAGCAGCAGGTGATCATATAGAACCAGGGTGCCCCCGGAGGTCACCTTCAATTTGTTCCGGTACCAATCATACCGGAATGGCTCCCCATTATGGGACCACCCCGGTGTTACAATATCGTTGTAGAAAAAGGATGACGTTTCATCGATATCAACGATTGTCGTTTGATTGAACCGGGCTCCCTCATACATGATAAGAGGATCCATACAATAATCGAGGGTACTGCCGGCTGCGAGACGAATCCTTGTCACCTGCTCCACCGGCTTCGATATTGTTTTGTACACTTTGGATGCCGCCTGACTCGTTACGCTCAACTCCGCTCCTTCTTCCAGTGTCACTTCATTCACATAAGAATCTCCGTCTACATAGCCTCCGCCGATATGAATCATATAAACAGACAACGTTTCCTCATCCAGGTAAACGGGACGGGTGAATTTGAAAGCTCCCTCATAAAAACCAGACAGGATCGTTCGACTGTGGCGCTTTTCTCCTTTCAAGTGAAGGACGCCGGTGTGTGTCATGCCTGCAGTCCTTTAAGAAAAGCGTGTTCATGTATCCATTCAATGACTTCCGAAAGCCCCTCTTTCGTTTTTAAGTTGGTAAACACGAAAGGCTTCTGTCCGCGGGCTGTAATCGTATCCTGTCTCATCACATCAAGGTCTGCTCCGACATGCGGGGCAAGGTCGGTTTTATTAATGACAAAAAGGTCGGATTTAATCATCCCCTGTCCACTCTTTCTGGGGATCTTCTCCCCTTGAGCCACGTCAATAATATAGATGGAGAAGTCCACCAGTTCCGGGCTGAACGTCGCTGCCAGATTATCCCCGCCGCTCTCGACGAAAATTAAATCCAGGTCATGATGACGCTCCTTCAGCTCATCAATAGCCGCAAAGTTCATCGAAGCATCCTCACGTATCGCTGTATGAGGACAACCTCCGGTTTCCACTCCAATGACGCGGTCACCAGGAAGCACTCCATTCTTAAGTAAAAACTGCGCATCCTCTTTTGTATAAATATCGTTCGTGATGACAGCCATATTCAATTCATCCTTCAACTCACGAGTGAGCCGTTCGACAAGCATCGTTTTTCCCGCCCCTACAGGGCCTCCCACTCCAATACAAATCGGTTCCATCATTTCATTCCTCCCAATCATTTTTAAGACATAAACAACCGTACGTGCAGACGTTCGTGCATCATCTGGGCGATTTCCAGCCCCGGACTTCCCGCTCCCAGATCCTCGATCGAAGCTTCCTTGATACGCCGGACTGTTTTTTGTATATGGGGCTGCAGAGCGACGAGGATTTTCTGCCCATCCGTCTGTCCGATGGGTATCCCTCGCACAGCGTTCTGCACCATTGAGCTCAATGAGGTGAATAAAAACGTCTCCAAGGCTGCTGATCCAGATACTTCCATTGATCCATAAACGACGGCGAACACAAGAGCTGGGTGTCCATAACCTTCTTTTTCCATCAGCCACTTACGATACTGCTCCAATGGAGGGGAAGGGTACAAATCAAGACACAGCTTTGCCAGCCGCTTTCCCACCCGCTGATTGCCCTCCCTGGTTTCTCTTGCTGGTGTAGACGCATATAGAAGGTGATCCAGTTCGAGGATGAGATCCACTCCACCATTTTTAACTTCCTGATAAGCCAGCCAGAAGGCCAGACCGTCATTGAACGCCAGCTGCCGATCCAAAAAAGCGGCCAGGGCTTCCTTGAAGCTCCCTGCATCTGTGATGACATCCTGCTGAATATACGTTTCAAATCCAAACGAATGTGAGAAAGCTCCGGATGGAAATTGCGAATCGCTGAGCTGCAGCAGGGGCATCCAATTAATCATCATGACTGTGGCCAATGTACCGGAATGGCTCAGGCACCTTCCGTTCTTCCCTGGAGTAGTCCAAGCCTTCATTCTCTAACAGTTCTTCGATTAAATAGTCATACTGGACAAGCATTTCCTCCCCCTCGAACTGAGCAGGAATGTGCCGATTACCCAGCTGATGAGCAATGTCTCCCATTTCGCGGATATCATTAGGTCGTATAACAAGTACATCATCCTTATGTACGCTTACGACAATCATATTTTTCTCATCGATATGTAAAATGTCCCCATCGGAAAGCTCTTTGTTTTTACCCAGCCGGATACCGATTTCACGGCCGTGGTCCGTTGTTACACGCTGGACTCGTTTGAGAAGCTGTTCACTTTCCAGCTTTACATATTCGACGTGCGGGGCCCGTTTTTTTGTTTCTGAAAGATTGCCTGCTACCTTTTCAATAATCATCCAATCACCTCAAAATAAGAAATACCGCTGCCCCATGGCTACCGTCTCTGCAGGTTCACAATGGACCGTCTCCCCATCCACTTTGACGACATAGGTCTGCGGGTCTACTTCAATGGACGGCGTTTCGCCGTTATGAATCATCGATTTTTTCGTTAAGTTCCGGACTCCTGATATCGGCCGGACGATTTTTTCCAATCCAAGTGTTTGATGGACTCCCTTTTGATAGGCGGACTGAGATACAAATGTCATAGCTGTAGAGGCTTTCGCTTTGCCGAGGGAACCGAACATTTCTCTGTACATCACCGGCTGTGGGGTGGGTATGCTTGCATTCGGATCACCCATTAAACTCTGGGCAATCAGGCCGCCTTTTAAAATCAGCTCAGGCTTCACTCCAAAAAATGCTGGATCCCAGAGCACCAAATCAGCAAACTTCCCTTCTTCTACAGAGCCGACATAGTCAGATATGCCATGCGTTATCGCCGGGTTTATCGTATATTTCGCTACGTAGCGTTTCGCACGGAAATTGTCACTGTGCTCATGGTCCCCCTCTAAAGGTCCGCGCTGTTTTTTCATTTTATCGGCCGTCTGCCACGTCCGCATGATTACTTCCCCGACTCTTCCCATCGCCTGAGAATCAGAGGAAATCATGCTGAACACTCCAAGGTCATGCATAATATCCTCTGCCGCGATCGTTTCTTTACGGATCCGGGAGTCCGCAAATGCGATATCCTCCGGAACACTCGGGTCCAGATGGTGACAAACCATCAGCATATCCAAATGCTCTTCCAGCGTGTTCACGGTGTAGGGGCGGGTCGGATTTGTGGACGATGGAAGAATATTGGAATATCCGGCTGCTTCAATAATGTCAGGAGCATGACCGCCGCCGGCGCCCTCTGTATGATAGGTATGGATGACGCGGCCCCCGATAGCTTCCAGCGTATGTTCTACGAATCCACCTTCATTCAGTGTATCTGTATGGATGGCCACTTGAACGTCAAATTGATCAGCCACCTGCAGGCATGTATCAATCGTCGCCGCTGTCGTTCCCCAGTCCTCGTGAAGCTTCAGTCCTACGGCTCCAGCTTCAATCTGCTCCTGAATGGCTTCTGGACTTGTGGTATTTCCTTTTCCTAAGAAACCGAGATTCATCGGAAATTCTTCTGCTGCCTCGAGCATCCTCTGAATATTCCATGATCCAGGGGTGCAGGTGGTTGCCTTCGTGCCTGTGGCAGGTCCTGTCCCTCCTCCGATCATTGTTGTAACACCGGAAGACAAAGCCGTTTCAATCTGCTGGGGTGAAATGAAATGGACATGGGCATCAATTCCACCTGCCGTTACAATCATCCCCTCAGCTGCAATGACCTCTGTAGAGGCCCCGATTACGATATCGACACCATCCATCAACAGTGGATTCCCTGCTTTCCCAATCGTTTGGATCCACCCATCCTTTATACCGATATCGGCTTTGATTATGCCGGAGTGATCCAAAATGACCGCATTGGTAATGACCAGATCGACAGCTTCATCCCTTAATGCAAGAGGGTGCTGCCCCATCCCGTCACGGATGACCTTGCCTCCTCCGAATTTCACTTCATCTCCATACGTGGTATAGTCTTTTTCCACTTCAATAAAAAGGTTCGTATCAGCCAGCCGAACCGCATCCCCTTTTGTCGGTCCAAACATATCGGCATATTGACGACGCGGCATCTCAAAGCTCATCTTCAAGCCTCCCATTGACAAGTTGGTTCAATCCATATACTTTTCTTTCTCCGGAAAAAGCAACGAGGGGGACTGTTTTTTCATCGCCCGGCTCAAAGCGGACAGCCGTGCCGGCCGGAATGTTTAAATGGCGTCCACGCGCCTCTTCACGGTCAAACCGCAGGAATGGGTTCACTTCAAAAAAATGAAAGTGGGAGCCGATCTGCACCGGCCGGTCTCCCCGGTTTAAAACGGTGACTTCCACCACTTCTTTCCCTTCATTACACCGGATGGTTTCTGACCTCAGGACAAACTCACCTGGTTTCACTGGATTTCCTCCTCATCGTATAGGTTCATGGACTGTGACCAGCTTGACACCATCAGGAAACGTTGCTTCCACCTGGATATCAGGAATCATTTCAGGAACGCCTTCCATCACATCTTCCCGGGTCAATACAGCAGCTCCAAACTGCATAAGCTCAGCCACCGTTCTTCCATCCCTGGCTCCTTCCACCACTTCATAAGTAATGATTGATACCGCTTCAGGGTAATTCAACTTCAACCCTCGCTCCTGCCTTCTTCGTGCCAAATCGGCGGCAAGTACGATCATCAACTTCTCTCTTTCCCGTGACGTCAGTTTCATAGTTTCCTCCCCAATCTCTTAGTCCTACCCGGCTTTCCGGTCCCTTACCAGTTCAATGACAGGCCTCAGTGTAATCATCACTCCTGCGATGATCAGCCACCCAAAGGACAAGTATGTCCACCCTTTAAAAAATTCAAGGCTGTACTGGTACCCCGTCAAAAACATAATGCCTGGAAAAATAATGATGAACACGGCCGTTAAGGATAAAGCCCACCTTGTACAAATAACAGCATCTTTACTCAGCTGACGCTCGTTTTCGCTCATAAGACCCCTCCTCTACGGAATCTGTTTCTTCATCAAAACTGTGGAACTTATCTTTCAAGGAATCGAAATCAAACGTTTGATTCGCATAAAGAGCATGACCAATGGATATAGCTCCACTCACTAAGAAAACTGTGATATTACCGAAGAACATCGGCTCCAGCTCCCCAAGCGACTGCACGCTGATTTCACCATAGATAGTGGAGGCGGAAACCAGCCATGCTGTAACCCCAAGCACAAGCCCGGAAGCCGCACCGTAAAAGGTCCCGGCATTGGTCGCCTTTTTCCAAAGCAGACCGAGGGTGACCGGGATGACTGCACCGCTGACAAAAATCCCCATCGCCATATAAACAAAGCTCAGACTTATGCCAACCTTAAACAGGAGAATAGAAAGAACCCCCATCATTAAACCGAATCCAAGAGTAACTTTTCTCGACATTGATAATAACTGTTCACTGGAAGCATCCGGCCGGATTGACGTCCGGTAGATATCCGTGACAATGATGTTCGTAATAGCTGTCAGTTCGGCGGCTCCTGTAGACATAACAGCCATGAACAGCATGGCTAAAAATAAAATGGAACCGATGCCTCCCAGCAGGTAGGCGGCCATTTCCGGAGCTGCAGCATCCGGTGTCGATACCGCCACCCCAAGACCAGCCGCGCTGACACCAAGAAATGTAGCAATTGCAAACGGAATGGAAAACCAGGCGAGTCCTCCGTATATGTAAGCTTTGGAAGCGGCACTATCCTTACTTGCAATTGCCCGCTGCCAGTATGCCTGATCTACAAAAACCGCTCCAAAATTACCAATGATATTGACCATCCCGAACAAAAGGCCTGGAATAGACGCCATCGTCAGCATCGAGGCGGAGGAAGGCATGTTCTGAAGTCCTTCATAAATTGGATCAATGCCGAACTTCACATAGATGGCGGCAGCGAAAACAGCCAGAATGCCAAAAATCATAACGGTGTTGAAATAATCAGCGATGAAGGACGCTTTCAACCCACCAATCATGGTGTAGATCGTGAATGTAAGAGGGATCAAGAAGGCTGCGGCATAAACATTCATACCTGTCAAAGAGTTTAGAGCAATGGCTCCTCCAAGAACGACCATCGCGGTGACAAGAATGTTGGTCATCAATGCAAAGCCCATAATCAAGCGGTGGTTCTTCTTATCAAAGCGCTGGGCAATGAATTCAAGAAAGGTGTGAGCTTTCGGAGCCCGCTTCTTCAAGTTGATAGCCACAATTGCGAAAAGAAGCACCTGGATACAGGCACCAGCGGCATACCAGTACGGTCCGCTGATGCCGTACTGAAACCCTGTAGCCGAGGACATCATTAACGTAGCCGCCCATGTCCAGGCAGCAATGATAGACGCACTTGCCAGACCGACACCAATGCTTCTGCCAGCAGTACTGAACTGTTCAGCGGTCATTTTCTGTTTTTTTCTGTGCTGCATCACAAGCGTTACGATAGTGAAAAACAATCCAAAAACGAGCAGCAACGAATAACCAGCGTAAGTGGGAAGCATATTTTTCCTCCAATATTCTTAATATGCTGAATAATACAACAAATGCTTACGTGGAATCAACACCTCATGTTAGAAAAACTGACATACACATGTTAAGTAAGCGCTGACAACTCAGACGTACCATCGTTTCGAAAAAAAGGAAGAAAAAAACAAAAAAAAGACGATCGAATGGTATCGACCGTCTTTGACTTTCGAGAAAAATCATCGAAGTCTTTCTGTATAAATCTTCTTACTCAGATAAAAGCCGCCTGTTGAACTGGAAATGTAAGGATGTTCCTGAAAAAAAGATGGCCGCCACCCCCCCCTGCCGATAAAGGCTGCTTTTCACATATTCAGGATTGCTGGATACGTCTCTTACATCAAATCACGTTGTATAAAAAGGGACCGCTCCAATGTCAAGTAAAGCACCGCCCCTTTCCGCTCATGATTTAGTGAGATTATGAGGAGCGTTCGGTGGTGACGCCTGCGGGAACAGTACGAGCTGAAGATCCACTTGAGCAGGCGGATTTCCTGCTCAATTCAGCTGAGGCCGTGTCCGCGGCAAGCACCCACCGACAAGCGGAACGCGATCATTAGAACGACGAAGCAGCTACACCACTGAAAAAACAAAAAAGACGATCGAATGGTATCGACCGTCTCCAGCTTTATCTATTAAATTCAATAATGTTGCCATCGGGATCTGTGATGTACACCTGATGCCATTCTGTTTTATTGACAGGCTTATTCAGCATCTCCACTTCATGTTTTTCCATCCGTTCAATAAACGCTTCAACATCACGGACCCTTACCGCAAAATGTCCATCACGGGAGTCAATGTCTGTTGTCCCGCGCAGCGTTTGACCTTCTTCATAAGCAATCAAGTGAATCTGCGTTGCCCCTACCTGATACCAGGCGCCGGGAAAGTCGAAATCAGGACGGTCCGGACTTTCTTCAAAACCGAGCACCTCTCCGTAAAAATGTTTGGCTCGATCAATATCCGTCACAATGACAGATACGTGGTGCAGTGATTCATACATGTACAGGTCCCCCTTTAAAAGTCACTCTGCTATCAGTGTAATCCACTTTGGCAGACTATTCCACCTTGCGCTTCGCTTCATAAGCCGTCGACGGCTTATCTTTTTGACGCACGTTCGTAAGCCAGGCTTGATCGGTATCGATCATTTTCTTCGCTGCGTAAATGAGAATAAATTGGATGACGATGATCGGCAGACCCATAATTCCTGAAACGACATTCAGAGGCGCCAGACCGCCGATCCGCATCAGAATCAGGGCAAAAGCGGTAATGACAGCCGCAATGATAATCCGCAGTATCTTCGGCGGCTCAAAGCGGCTCATATCCCTCGTACTTGTATAAGCAGCAATCGTATACGTTGTCGAATCAAGGGTCGTGGTCAAGAAAATCAGCGCAACAATCATAAAGATGACTATAGCGATTTCACCGAAAGGAAGCGTATTTAAAATCTCCGGTATCGCCGCCATACGTGCTTCTTCTTCCACAAAGTTCAGAATATCAAGGTTTCCAGTCAGATAACGGTGGACACCAAGCCCGCCAAGCACCCCTGTTGCCAGCCAGGAAAGCAGCGTTGGAGCAAGCAGGTAGGTGAGAATCATTTCCTTGATCGTCCGCCCCCGTGAAATTTTTGCTGCGAACACACTGTGAAGCATGGCCCAGGTAGCACTGTAGGCAAACCAGAAAATCGTGTTGCTTTGAATATGTGAGGTTTCCCCCTGATAGACGGATTCGGTGTTCAATGAAAAGTCCAGGTAATTGGTCAACAGCATGGATACGCTGTCCGTAAAGTAGTTCAGGATGAAAACACCGGGACCACCGACGAGAATAAACAACGCTAAAAATCCGGCAATATACATGTTCCATGTACTCAACCGCTTGATTCCTTTTTCAATGCCCAGGTAAGCACTCAGGGAAAATAAAAAGACCCAGACGATCGTAACAATAATCGTCAGTGTGAAATTCACCTGGATACCGAGCAGATGAGAAAGGTTCTGCGTAATAATCGGCGCACCAAGTCCGAGCGTTACAGCTGCTCCGGAAAGGATACTGATTAAAAACAACACATCCAGCAGCCGGCCTCCGATACCGTCTGTGAATTTATCCCCGAACAGAATCCGGCAGGCTTCTGAAATCCTCATTAACGGGCGTTTTTTCACGTGCAGTATGTACCCCATGGCTGGTGCGATCATGACGAAAATAGCGAATACTTGAAAGCCCCATAAAAACATACTGTAGGCATTTCCCCACAGCAGAGCCTCCGCAGAACCAGCTTCCACTCCTGCGGGCGGGTCGTTGGCGACAGATGTCCACTGCAGCATCCCTGTCCGCATGATCGTCGATCCGACTCCCATCGCGACTAAAATCGAAGCGTATTCAAAAAGGGTGAACCGTGGTTTCTCCTTTGGATCCCCAAGCACCACTTTTCCGTATTTGGAAAAGGATAAATAAAGTCCTGCGGCTACCAGTAAAATGCCGTACCATAAGTATCCCCAGCTGAATGATGCCACAATCGAATCAAAGACCGTATTCATAAGTTCTAAAGACTGTGATTCATACAGAGCGAAAGGGATACTGATGGCGGCCATCAGTAAAAGTGATGGAATGAATATTTTGTAATCAATCATCTTTTTATTCATGCTATCTCCTCCCAATTTCTGCATACCCGCTGAAAAACGAGATATAACGATATTTTCCCAATAAAATATTTCCAACGTAAAAACACTCCTTTCCCCCCTCACTAACAAGGGAAAAGGAGTGAAGATACAAAAAGACCGCCATGTCCTCCGGCAGGTGTCAGCGGAACCATTCCACAATACCGATCATGCTGAGCAGACCAAGCAGAAAGGAGAATGTAGCCAGGCGCTCATAGCCATGGCCGTGGGTTTCCGGAATCAACTCTTTATAAACGATAAACAACATGGCACCAGCTGCAAAAGCGAGTCCATAAGGAACGAGAAACAACGACATATGTACGACGTAAAATCCGATAAAACTGGAGACGCACTCGATTCCGCCTGTAAGCAGCGCCATAAAGATAGCTGTTCGTTTAGGAACGTGCTGATGAAGCAGAAATAAAGCCACAAGGAATCCTTCCGGCGCGTTCTGAAGGCCCATGGAGAAGGCAACAACTACTCCGAGATGCTCGACTTGACTGGCCAGACTGGCGCCGACCGACAATCCCTCCGGAATATTATGCAGCGTCATCGCCGCCACGAGCATCAACGATTGGTGCGGGAGTACGGGGTCCTTTCGCTTATGATCCATATCCACATGCGGGAGAAAATATTCAAGCAGGTTCAGGATCAGCGCACCTCCAAGCACACCGAAACAAAGGATCGTCAAATTCGTCAGTTTCAAAGAAGCCGGGATAAGGCCATACGTTGATGCTGCCATCATCACACCAGCCGTATAGGCGAGTATGCTGTCCATTTTCCGATGGGATACCCGTCGGATCAACAGGACCGGAAGTGCTCCCACTCCCGTAGCCATGGCGGACAACACCATGATGATAAACGCTCCTTCCAACGTCTCCCCCTCCTTCTGTCAAACCACTGTTTTCTAGTATATGTACAGGCCATCGGAAAAGAACTTCCTATACCAGTATAGAAAACTATCATTTTTCCGCTGGTTGTTGACCTAAATTCAAGATCTGCCGGCACCTGTCCATGCCAATTGTTCATAGAGAACATATAGTAGTACTGAGTCAAAAGAAACTTGTCTAATAGAGAGAGCTTTTGGCACAATCTATCAAGGAGTGAACATGTATGAGAAAAAACACAGGATGTGGAAAAGGACACAAAAAGTGTCCGGACCTGCCTGCCAGCGACAAAGCGAAATCGAAAAGCCTCTACACAGAATCTGCATCTTTCGGCGGTGGTGAAGAGCAGACGGTCGTGCTCGGAGATGTCATCATTCAGTCGTTGACTGAAGCGGATTTTCACTTACCGACACCTGCACGTGCGATTAAAAACATTGAGAAAAACATGACGTTGACTCAATGTAAGGCCATTCCAGTAGTTGGACGCCGCGACCGTGTAAAACTGTTTGTAGAAGGAGTCATCCACAAAAACATCCAGTACGTGGAGGATGCTTTCGGATACGTGCGTGACTACAGCATCGATATCCCGTTTAAAGCTTATGACCTTGTTAACCTCCAGGAGGATATTGATTACCCATTCGGCTTCGAATACAGTGTTAAAGAAAATGTTCTTCAGTACCGTGAGCTTTCGGATGACGGTATGGGATCTGACCGCTGTGAGTTTGGATCAGTGACGTTTGAAATCAATAACGAACCGATCCATTGCAAACTGCTTGCCCATGCTGTCAACCAACTTGACCTTGTCAGCGATTTTGACAAGTGGGGACGCTTCAACAAAGTGACCGAAAAGATGGACATTGTCCTCGTTATCAAGTTGACCCAGAAACAGCAGCCTGACTTCCCGGACACTCTTCCATCACCAGATGATGATGGAGACACGCAGGCAGCTGCTCTTCCACAATCCGCCTTCAATCAATTTAGAAATTACCTCGGACGTTAATCTATAAAAAAGAGGATTCCTTCCTGCGGAATCCTCTTTCTTTTTGTGCCTTCTACTCCAGCACCTCCAGCAGACGGTACTGCTGCTGATAAAGATAAAGCTTCCCTTGAAAGACGCCCTGCACATACACCTCTCCATCTTCCCACTTCTGTTGGTGAGTGATGAAAGCTGTTTCCACCACTTCTTTTTCCACAGAAGAAGAATAGGTATGATGAATTTCCATATGGATCTCTGCTTCTTCAGACTCGTATTCTTTTTCAAAACTGGAAGGGAGTTCCGGTGGAACCACCCATTTCACGTATACCGTTTGCTCAAATGGGAGGAGTACATAATCCCGCTTGATCTCACCATTCACCTGATAATCGATGGTTACACGATACCGTCCATACAAAACCACAGAGGCGTTGGGGTAGATACGCATGTCAATATTATTCAATGTCCATGCTGTTTCTGTAATGGAGTCAAAGTCATACCCTGCGGCAAACGTTTCCTGGATGTTCCATTGAAGAGGAACATTTGTTAAAAGGACAGGCACTTTCACCATCCTTTCCTCCCCGTCCTCTTCCTCGATATCGTCTGAACAACTACAAATAACCGCACTGCTTGAGGAAGAAGATGACGAAGAACTGGAAGAAGATTCGCATTCGAACATGTCATCAACCGAACTCGCTTCAAAAGGATCCTCACAGCTTTCCTCCCCCGTAAAGGAAGAAAAATCGGTACCACCATCTGCAGAAAAGAGGTCTCTCTCATCCTCTGCTTCTACGTCAGCAGAAGAGGGAATCATCGATTCCGACAAAGCTTTCTGAGAAAGGTAATGATGCTTGAACTCACTGGAAGACTCTTCTATGGAAGCTGCAATATCACCAAGGATAGAAGGGTGTTCTTCATCATCAGAGACCTGCCGTTCGTCTTGGAAAGAGTCATAGGATTCATCCAGAAGAGCAAAAATTTCAGGCAGAACATCCGGGTTGTCCTCTGCCTCTGCACCTTCAAAAAAATTCTCACTGGATTCGCCCAGCATAGAAGTGAACCCTTTTTCAAGGGTGGACCTGCGCTTTCGCACTTCCGCTTCATGCATCTGTGCGTCATGGTAGTCTGCCATCCTGTCGTTCTCCCTCCCTTCATCCCCCTCCGGCTTAAACAAGACCATTTCCTCCTTTTCAACAGTGGTAGAAGGAAGGAACAGCGGACCCCCTGCCTGGTCATCACCGCTCTCTGTGATCCATCCATCAGAAACCGGGCCTCTGTCCGGCCGAAGCTTTTTTCTGTCCTTCGGGTTAACCCAATGCGTCTGTTTAAAAGTTATCACATCACGTTTCACAGCCTATGGAAGGCCATCCTCCCTCCCCCTTTCTTGTATGAGGATACCTCGTTGAAACGCGGATGATTGCTCACTTACGATCAACCCTCACATCATACAGTCATCGTTTGTCGTAGAAGCGACACGGATCTGCTGCTTCTGCAGAACATTCAAACAGATATCCAGCACCATTTTTTCTTCCATCTGAGTGAAAACCCCTTCATGAAAAGGAGCATGACCCGGAAGCGGCATACGATCCAGCGCTTCATCCCACTCCACAATCCTGCTGGACAGAAGCTCGCAGAATGGCAGCTCATTATAAAATTGACTGCTTTCCTGATGATACTGGGAGATATCATTCCCCATCAGTTCATCCTTTTCAGGAAAACCGTCCGGCAGCGTTTTGGAACGGATGAAATCGAATTCTTCCCTTGTATTGTTTTTAGGCATCACCGGCATCGAGAGAAATTCATTGATTTCCGTCACCTGCTCAAATGGGATATCGACAGTAAAGGAGTGGAGATCTGACGCGACACTTGTTTCTGTCGGCAGTTCGATTTCACTGCAGGGACTGGCGTATTGAATATTTTTGCGTACAAAACCTTTGATGAACAGTTTCTTAGATGGCAGCAGCAGTCGGCACTGAGTTAAGTGCACGCGTTTCTTAATATCTTTGATCTCGAGCACCGGCTCTGGAAAAGTGATTGTTTCACTTACGTAAATCTGCAGTTTCAATTCCGCCAGCACGACTGGAACCTTGGTAATGATTTTTCCGATACTGACGTGCGGCTTCCTTTCACAGTGATGCGCCAACCCATCCTCTTCTTTAAAAACACCCGTCATTTGTCTGCCCCCTAAACAAAAGATACCCACATCGTATGTAAGACCTTTTTCTGTGTCTGGGCTCTTATCCTGATTTCAAAACATTGGTGAAACAGTAAAAAAAGATGACAGCCCTTATGGACTGCCACCTTCTTCGATTACAGAGCGTCTACGCGCACCTGCTGGTTTTGAAGCACTTTGATGGTGAATCGCACCTGCATTTTTTCTACCATGTGTTGGAAGTATCCTTCATCAACCGGTCCGTCGCCGATAAATTGACGATCGGTCGCTTCGTCCCACTCAAGGATCTGACTGGAAACAAGCTCACAGAATGGAAGTTGATTGTAACCCTGGAAGCTTTCCTGATGGAATTGGGAAAGGTCGCTGGACAAATACTGATCTTTTTCAGGATAGCCGGTGCCAAGGTCCTGGGCTCTGAAGAAATCGTATTCATCCCTGCGATTACGAAGTGGAAGCTGAGCTGGTGACTCAAGATCAACAGTTGTCATGCACTCAAATGGAACTTTTACAGTAAGAGACTTGATTTCAGAAGAGATGCATTCCCCATCAGCGTTGTGGGAAGGTGTCGCGTATTGGATGTTTTTACGTACATAACCTTTCAGGAACAATGGGAACGGACCTGCAGAAAACTGGTCATCGTCGGCGCCTGTGGACGTACGAGTAAGCAGACGGCACTGGGTAATAATCACCCGTTTTTTAATATCTTTAATTTCAAGAACCGGATCAGGGAATGAAATGTTGGCGACGAGGTTGGTCGTCACATTATAGGCTCCCAGCTCAACCGGAATTCGGACGATACGCTCCCCAGTTGGAGTGATCGCAGTATCCGTACTCGTATTTGTACACTGTTCAATAGAAGCAGATTCATTCAGGTTTACACAATGACGGTCATTTTTTCTCATTATATTTTCCTCCTTTATAGTAACCTCACTGTAGTCTATGCTCTATGATTTCGAAGGCATGGTCAGTTGCATTAGTATAAACGTGGAACTTTTAAGACAAGTCCGGATAAAAGATTCATAGAAAAGAAGCGCCCAAATCTATCAGAGGGACAGAAGAGGAGTACTGGCACAGCCCGGAAAGCTGCGCATATGCTTTAACGTCAGGAGGGAGAAAATGAAAAACGAGCATATTTTCTCTGTAGATATCGGGAACAGCTGGTATAAGATCCTCGCATCCGATGATGGGGGATTGATGGATTATCAAATACCGAACGCCATTGCTTTATTTGACGAAGAATTTTACGAAATGCCGTATGACGAAGAAGACGTCGATTATGAAGAAAACATGATTGTGGAAATTAAAAGTCCGGCCATTCAGGACCGCCGGGATATTTATTATATCGGCAAGTCAGCGGTCAAACAGAGAAATGTCAGCCTGACTTCTTTTAACAATCAGAAGGTCGATGAGGAACGGACGTACATCCTCCTCTTTGCCGCGGCTGCTTACCACGCCCTGCTTGGCAGTGGTTCAGAAAAAGATGTCGATTATACGATTGACCAGCTGGCTGTTTCTCTGCCGACGACGCAGTACAAACGCAGAAAGGATACCCTGAAGAGCCGGCTTACCGGGACCCATACAATCATTTTTCATAAAGTCCCCGGTCTCAGAGAGCCAAAGGAAGCGGTCGTTACCCTTCATATTGAAGATGTCATCGTCGGTGCAGAAGGAGCTCTCGCTTATTTAGCTCTCACCCGCGATCCAGAAACGCTCGCTGTCTCTGATGAGTCCCTTGTAAAGGAATCGGAACGCGGCATCATTATCGGAGATCTGGGAGGGGATTCCGTTGACTTTGTCGGTATCAAACATAATAAACCGGTCGCTTCCGTGGAAGGTGAGCCCTTCGGCATCAACCCTTTTCTCGATACCATCATACAAAAAGTCAGCCAGAATGAACTGTACAGCTTCAATTCCAGATCAGAGCTGGAGGAAAAGCTGGCGCGAGGCCAGTCGGAATGGTATGTAGAACCTTTTGCCGGCGTAAAAAAAGACATCAGCCGATACATTCTTCCCCAGCTGCGGCTGATGGCTGTGAAGTACTTGGAACACTTCGACCGCGTCCGCACAAGTTCCCACGAAATCAAAGGGGCTGCCCGCTACATCGCCGTCGGAGGCGCAGCCCAGATCGCCGAACGCCAGATCCGTGAAGCCGCTGTCGCATGGAGCGAAAAAGGACGGCCGATTGAATTGTTGTTTCCGGAAGACATGGCCAAATTGAATGTGCGGGGGCTGATGATTCTTGCTGGCATGCAGCTCTTCAGTAAAAAACAGACCGCTGACAGGTCCTAAGAGCGAGAAGGTGAAACGATGTCACACACCTACCGTGATTATTTCAACGAAACCGTTGTCACCATTCCAGACAAATATATAAACGTCAGAACCGGACACTCTGAAGCTGTTGAGGCGAAAGTGAGGAAGGAACTGGCCTATCATGCGGAAAATAATACGCTCCAGCACTTTCTTCTTTCTGCCCTGCATCAGTACTTATCCGCACCAGGAGAAGGACGCCCCTCCGGAGAAGATCCTGTACTCAGAGAGCTCCGCACGATCAAGGAGATGCTCACGAGAGGCACCCGGCCTTCCGGCGCTCCAAGCAGCTGCTCCGCCCCCGCGCTTCATTCTTCCGGTTTGATCGATCAAAAAGAACTGGAAGATATGTTGGAAGCCTTCGGAGGATAAATCAGAAAAGCCGGCTGAGGCCGGCTTTTCTAATGGAATTGATGCATGGCGGCACTTGATTGATCCTTTTCCAGATTAATGGAGACGGACAGCCGGGAGACAGGTAACCGCGCAGAAGCAGGATAAATCCACAGTGATGCAGATGCCTGTACCTACAAGGTCACGAACCGCCTTCCCATCAATCTGGCTGCATGCAGAATGTCTGTGCTTTCCGTCGCTCTTCCAGTCGGATTTAAAAACAAGCAGTTCAAGAACCGCACATCCTTTATGAACGTCCTTCACTTTAAACAAGTGTGTATGGACACACTTGAATGTTTCTTTTTCTGCATGACATGAATAGGTCGTCACCCCTGTTCCCTTAAAAGGATCACAGCCGCAGTACAGGATGACAGGCACGGTGTTTTTCTTTACTTTACGATCACCCAGCAGGGAGTCAATCGACTGCTGGCATGACGTGTGGCAGCTGTCATCTTCCACTTTATCCTGAGCGTAAACAATCGCCTCCAGTACATCTTCCACACAGTTTTTGTAATGCTTCATTTTTTTAGACTTTCCACAGTGGTCTTTATGTTTATGGTCATAACTGTAACTTGAGCTTTCATAATCATAACTCATCGTTTTCACTCCTTATTCATTCAGTCCTGATAGTATACGCCGCTCTTCTCATTCCGTTTGATATGTGCGCCCATGCCATCCGGAATAACTTTTGCGGGTTTTATAATAAAATTGTTTATTTTCCAAATCTTTGCTATATTGAAAGAGAAAATTGAATAGCGTTGTAGATACAGGTTCCTCTTCTTTCACAGAAGAGGATTAATAGGGAAACCGGTGAAAATCCGGTGCTGTCCCGCAACTGTAATTTGGGAGCGGTCCTTTCATACCACTGTCTTCACACATGAAGATGGGAAGGTTTCGGACTGCAATGACCATAAGCCAGGAGACCTGCCTGTATCAGCAGACATCAAAACCTACGAGGATAGGAGGTGTTAAGTGCGGTCGAATGGTTTCCATATGGGCAGTTTTCTGCCTGTCTGTTTCCTTTTTAATACGTAAACTTAACAACTTCTCACAGGAAGTTGTTTTTTTGTGGTCGTTATTCTGTTAGGGATGAGATAAATTCCCGTTGTCATCGCTGAAGGAAGATTTTATAAACCAATTGAGATCCAGCATCATGCTCCAATTCAGTTGTGGGACACGGCAACCATTGGACCGTATGTATCAAACCCTTCACTCCGGGCTTAGGGATGAAGAGGTCAGGTATCTGAAAGAAGCTTATCAACAGGTTCGCAGAGAATTGATCGGCTGAGACCGCTGTGCTTTATTGTAAGCGTTTACTCGTATGAAGGAGGAACGATATGGATAAAATGACAACGTTTCAACCTGGATTGAACGGAGTGATTGCTGCGGAAACGAAGCTTTCCTACCTGGATGTAGAGGCAGAGGAAATTGTTATCCGCGGGTATGATTTGATTGAGCTGGCTGAAAAACAGCAGTACATCGACCTGATCCAACTGCTTCTACACGGCCGCCTCCCTACCCTTTCGGAACAACAGGAGCTGGAGGCAGCCTTAAAAGAAGAAGCCCACCTTTCCGACAGTTTGGTTGAAATATTAGGTAAGCTTCCTAAAGGCACTCATCCAATGGATGCATTACGGACCGGTATTTCCGCTCTCGCCGGATACGATAAAAACCTCGGTGAACGAATCAACCTGGAGAAAACTGTACTTCGTCTACTGGCTAAAATACCGGCGATTACTGCCGGCAGTTACCATCTGCTGCATCAGCAGAGCATCGTCGACCCTGATCCATCGCTGTCCTACAGTGCCAACTTTCTGTACAGGCTGACAGGACGCACGCCGGATGAGCAGGAGGCTGCCATCTTTGACCAATCCTTAATGGTGTACAGCGAACATGAAATGCCGAATTCCACCTTCACCGCCCGAGTGATTGCCTCCACCAATTCCGACTTATATGGAGCGCTCACAGGCGCCGTTGCTTCTCTTAAGGGGAACCTTCACGGCGGAGCCAATGAAGCCGTCATGCATATGCTGCTGGAAGGTGGTTCTGTCGAAGGTTTCCGGCGTCTTTTGCTCGATAAGCTCTCTCGCAAAGAAAAAGTAATGGGCTTCGGGCACCGGGTGTATATGAAGAAAATGGATCCCCGCGCTGCCTTGATGAAGGAAGCCCTCCGGAAGCTTGCGGCTGAAAAAGACAGAGAAGACCTGCTGGCGTGCTGTGAAGCAGGGGAAGAATTGATGAAGGAAGAAAAAGGATTATATCCGAACCTGGATTATTACGCAGCTCCTGTCTATTACCTGCTCGGCATACCGATTGATCTGTACACGCCGATTTTCTTCGCGGCCCGTACGCTTGGCATCTGTGCTCATGTGACCGAACAATATGCGGACAATAAATTGTTCCGGCCAAGGGTTCATTACACAGGGCCACGGGGACTGCATCCATAAATCTTAGAGAGGGGCCCTCCCTCTTTCATCCAATTTTCAAACGAAGGTGGAGATAGACGATGAATGAAACAAAAGTACAGCATACTGGTGTCGACGCAATCCTGGAAGAAATCGCTTCCTACGCCGTTGATGGGGAAATTACGAGCGAAGAGGCGATGGAAACGGCTCAATACGTTTTAATGGATACGCTTGGATGCGGCTTTTTAGCGCTCCGCTATCCGGAATGCACCAAGCATCTGGGGCCGATCGTACCCGGCACGGTGGTTCCTGACGGGTCCAGAGTTCCAGGGACATCCTATGTGCTCGATCCGGTCCATGCTGCGTTTAACATCGGGTGTATGATCCGATGGCTGGACTATAACGACACATGGCTTGCTGCCGAATGGGGGCACCCTTCCGATAACATCGGAGGCATCCTTGCAGCGGCTGATTATATCAGCCGGTCCTCCTTGAGTTCCGGACAGGAACCCATGACAATGCATGAGGTCCTGGAATACATTGTGAAGGCTCACGAAATTCAAGGCATTCTTGCCCTGGATAACAGTTTGAACCGGGAAGGCCTTGATCATGTGCTCTATGTGAAAGTAGCGACGACAGCTGTCGTGACCGCTATGCTCGGTGGAAAAAAGGAAGATGTGACAAACGCGGTGTCCCAGGCATGGCTGGATAACTCCAGCCTTCGCACTTACCGGCATGCACCGAACACCGGATCAAGAAAATCCTGGGCCGCCGGAGATGCCACAAGCCGCGGTGTCCGTTTAGCTCTGATGACAATGAAAGGTGAAATGGGCTACCCTTCAGCTCTTTCTGCACCTGGATGGGGATTCCAGGATGTCCTGTTCAGCGGGAAGGAACTGACGCTTCAACGGCCGTTGGGCTCTTATGTGATGGAGAATATTCTATTTAAAATTTCCTTCCCTGCTGAGTTTCACGCCCAGACGGCAGCAGAAGCCGCTGTCCAGCTGCACAGTCAGGTGAAGGATAAACTGGAAGCCATAGAAAAAATCACGATTACCACCCATGAGTCGGCCATCCGGATCATTGATAAAAAAGGACCGCTCCACAACCCGGCAGACAGGGACCACTGCCTTCAGTATATTACAGCGATCGGTCTGCTGTACGGCGATGTGAACGCCGATCATTACGAAGATGAAACGGCGCGGAATCCGGCCATCGATAAATTGAGGGATGTGATGGAAACCATTGAGGATGAAACGTACAGCCGGGACTACCTGGATCCGGACAAGCGCTCCATCGCCAATGCCGTTCAAGTGTTTTTCGCAGATGGAACCTCTACCGAGCAAGCAGCCGTGGAGTACCCGATCGGTCATCGCAGACGCAGGGACGAAGGCATCCCCCTTCTATTAAACAAGTTTCAAGCTAACGTGAAAACACGCTTTTCATTTAAACAGACGAACAAAATATTGAATCTCTGCGAGGATTACGAGGCATTATCACGAACGACAGTGCCGCAGTTTATGAACAATTTCCAATTATGAATGGAGGAATGAACGATGACATGGCTCGTACAGCCGGCTTCAACCCAGAAGGAACGCGCCCAGGTCTTTCAAAGATTGATGAAGAGCGATGAACTGCTGAAAATCCCCGGTACACATGATGGTATGAGTGCCAAAATTGCCAAGGACCTGGGTTTTCAAGCTCTCTACTTGTCTGGTGCCGCTTATACAGCCAGCCAGGCACTGCCGGACCTCGGTCTCATTTATTCCAATGAAATGGCTGAGAAAGCCAGGGAACTTGTCCGTGCTTCCGATCTTCCGCTTCTTGTTGATATCGATACAGGGTATGGCGGTGTGCTGAACGCCGCAAGAGCAGCGAAGGAGATGGTGGAAGCAGGCGCCGCTGCTGTACAGATTGAAGATCAGTTGATGCCTAAAAAATGCGGGCATCTTAACGGAAAACAATTAATTCCTAAAGAAGAAATGATGCAGAAAATTCAAGCCATCAAAGAAGCAGCTCCCGAGATAATTGTCGTGGCAAGGACAGACGCCAAAGCCGTTGAGGGCATCGATCAAGCCATTAACCGTGCCCAAAGCTATATAGAAGCAGGGGCGGATGCGATCTTCCCGGAAGCTTTCATAAGTGAAGAGGATTTCAGACAGGCATCTTCTGCTTTGGATGTTCCAATTCTCGCCAATATGACAGAATTCGGCCGGACCCCTTACTATACAGATCAGCAGTTTGCCTCTTTTGGCGCTGATATGGTCATTTATCCGGTTACTTCCCTGCGCGCGGCAGCGAAAGCTTATGAACGAGTCTTTGCAGATATCATGGAAAAAGGCACACAGCAGGAGAAGCTGGAGGATATGCAGACAAGACAGGAACTCTATGAAACCATTGATTATTATGATTATGAAGCTTTAGATGAAAAAGTAGCAAAAACTATTCTTCCTGAGATAGATCCTGAACACAAAAGGTGACAGCAGCGGCCATCCTTTCTTATTTATAGAAGGATGGCCGTTGTTATAGGTGGAAAAAGTAAAGTACAACTTCAAGAAAAGACATATTTCCCCTGTAAAGTCCGCCCTTCTTTCTTTTATACTTAGAGAAAGCCAGGAAGAAAGGATAGGAAGCTATTGATGTTATACATATGGAAAATTGAAGAAATCATCCAGCAGACGATCAGCGACCACCAACTGGATATCAGCTGGGCAGCAGACAACCAACTGAAAGCTCCTATGAGCTTTAACGTGTCGAACAATACACTGACCTTTAATTACCTTGAGGTGAACGGCTTTATGAGTAAAGCCCAGCTGGGCATCGCAAAGGAAGAATACGTACAGCTGATGGTCTGTCATGAACTGGGATATTATCTTACCTTCAAAAAGCATAAGCATGACCTCCGCACACTCATGTACGGCGAAGACGAAGAAATCGCTGAATTAAAAGCGGTTATTGAAACGAACGCCTGGGATTACGGCCGGACACTCGTTCCTGAACCATTGAAGCAGGCCTACGATCAGCTGCGCGAGCAGAACAAACAACTTCTGCGGGGGCTTTAATCGAATCCGTCCATTGGAACTATTCTATCGGTACTTTTTAAGGATTATAATAAAATCATCGTGTCGGAATAAAGTTTTTTTACAACTTTTCTCATCTTTTTAGAGGGATTTTACTTTTTTTGAAGAAATAGTAAACTATATACTTTGTTTGTCACTGCTCTCATTGATTAGGCTTATAAAAAGGATGGTGGATGGTTTGTTCAAGAATCGTATATTCAAGAATATTCTATTCCAATGGATGCCTCATAAGGAACAGAGTGTTTGCGAGCGTAAACTTGTCAAGGCAATTAAGCGCTTGAAAATTGAAGATTTTCATTTCAACTGGGACCGGAACAGCTGCTATATTGAGTTTTCCTATCAGGGAGAAGTGTACAGACTGGATCATTCGGTGGACAAAGCTAAAGAACGTGGGATTATTTTAAGAAATGGTCTGGACTGCTTGAATGAGCTGACCCAGTCTTTGGAAGATCTGGGCGTCATCATCGACCGCGGCATGTACAACTTTGAAACCTGGATCATTGGAATGAAGCAGCCGAAAGCCGGAATATCAGCGGAGTATGAAGAGGAATTTCATATCCGTTATAAATCAACGGCTCCTAAAGTCCCTTCTGAATTTGCACGTCCCGAGGATGCGACCGCATTCCGCGAGCCTTTACCTGAATACAAAGATGAAGAAAAAAGCTATCAGCGATTTTAAATATCATGCAGTCACAGCAAAAGCCTGAAGGGAATCCCTTCAGGCTTTTTTCATGAACCTCCCACACAGACACTTCCATCCCCTTCACATATAGTAGATAAGTAAGGAGGTGTTGATCATGGGGGTCAATACAGGATGCAGCGCAGATTTCTGGGGGGCACTTCAAAATATCCCTCAATGGCCGGAAGACTATTCGATATGCGACCGCGTCAACCACGTATTCGATGTCTGCATTTACAAAGACAACCTTAACCTTTTGTTCGCTCTCAATCTTCCCGTCCCTTCCACTTTGACACAGGAACTGGCTGTTGAAGGAACAGCGGCTCTTCTCAACGCAGCGCACCCACTCGTAAACTACCCACTCACGGAAGAAGAAGTCATCGCCATTTTCCAGGAAGCTGTAGAAACAGAAAACTATGAAGAAGCCATAAGCCTGTTCGCAGCCTACAACAACCTCTACTGTCCACTGGCATAAACCAACAGTTTGGACCCATCCCCTGAAATTCAGGGGTTTTTTTATCATCCGGGTCCAGGAAAGGAACGTATCACGTGAAGACGAGCAAGTGGAGAAAATATCAATGGATGAAGCAGTCTGACGGCCTCCGCCCTTTTCTGCCGGAAACGAAACGACTCACTCCCGGTACAATGGTGGATATGATGAAAAGACATCAACAGGTGATCTTAAAACCCGTGCTTGGCTATAAAGGCAGAGGTGTCATCCAGCTGTCCGATTTAGGACACGATACCTTCGAATGGCATATCAAGCATAAAAAAATCCGTTCAAACGGTTTACCCGGGCTCTACGATCATTTTTTACATGAGTATGGCCACAGACGGTATTTGATTCAGCAGAAAATCCGCCTGGCAGAAATGGATGGCTGTCCGTTCGATTTTCGAGTCATGGTCCAGAGAAAATCATTCCAGAAGGACTGGCATGTGACGGGAAAACTCGCCAAAGTAGCGGCCGCTCCTTTTGTCGTCACCAACTATACCAAACAGATGCTGCCCGCTTCCCAAGCTCTATCTGCGGTTTTTGGGGAAGAAACGACCGTAGAGATCATGCAGCAATTGGACCAGCTCGCTTTGGATGTTGTACGCCATATTGCCCCGCATGATCAGGAGCACCGCCTATTCGGTCTTGATATCGCAGTCGATACGCACGGTCACCTATGGATCATTGAAGCCAATACGAAGCCGGATATTAAGATGTTCAGGAATTTACCGGACCTTCATGAATATAAAACGATCCGCGCCTACAAAAGAGGTTGATTTTCATTGGAGAATCCGGCCAGTGATTTAGCATAGGCGAGCGGGGAACGGTAAATGCTGTGCTTCAAAGCGGCATCACCGATCCTCACCAGACTCGTATGCCCGTAGTTCGCATTGACCTCGAGAAAATAAATCTCCTTATCTCCATTGATAATAAAATCCAGCGCGATATCGCCAAAGTGTCCAACAGCCTCATCCAAACGTTCTGCAGCAAGGAGACAGGCGGCTTCCACCCTTTTTTCCAGTCGTTTACGCTCCTTTCTGCCAAGCTTGTAAATCTGTTGGAGCGCAGCGGAGCCGTTCATCACCTTTTCGGTATACCGTAAATTCGTGATCACACTTCCTGTGCGGGCAACACGACCGACAAAACCCCGCACTTTCCAGGTAGAATCAGGGTCTTTCTGTACATAAGCCCTGAAATCCACCTGCTTTCCTTCCGACGCATAAGGAACACCCTGCTGTATGAGCCCTCGATTCCTGTCAGGAATCCCCGACATATACGCTTTAAACTGCTCTGTATTGGAAAAAATGTCTTTCTTCTGCTCTCCTCTCAACACTCTTGTGACGACATAGCTGTTTTCTTCTTTTTTCATTTGTATCATCCCATACCCTTTGGCTCCATATTTACGCTTCCAATACACGATGGAATAATGGTCGAGAAGCTCCACCAGCCGGGCATCTGTAGAATATTTTTCTGTATGGGGGACAAGCTTCTCAGTAGCCGGATCCTGTCTGAGCGCACAATAAAACCCCCACTTCCCCGCCCCTTTTCTATTAAAGACCCGTCCGGAGGTCAAAACATCAAGCAATCGGTACGTCCGTTCTCCACCGGCACTTGGACGGCTGAACACAGCACTTGGGAAGGGGTATGTCCCTGCATGGAATCCTTCCCCACCGGCAAAGCCATACCCTGTCACAACCTCAGCTCCCGCATGCACCTCATTCCTTGGAAAAACGATCACGAGTCCTTTCAAGGCTGTGTAATCCACAACCCAGCGGCGCATAATCTTCAAAACGCCCGGTCGGATGTTCTCCAAAGAAGTCCCTCTTACAATCCCAAGAACCGGACCAAGATGGAATCCATCCCTCCTCCGCATCCATTCAAAATCAATATGCTCAGATATCGACAGACCCCGAAGCAGGTCCGGGGAAAACTCAACCACTTCCTCTTTTATACGATCATGATAAAGGACACAGATGTTCCGTTTCCAAAGACCAAGATGAACATCCAGGCGTTCTCCCCCGTTCAACCCTAAAACTTCCTTCATAAAAGAAGGGAAAGCAGCGGACCCCTGCCTCAACTGCGGATTCGTTTTTATAAACAAAAGGCTCCCTCCCACCTGTAAAAGCCATCAGAACAAAGCTGGAATGCATTTTAGTCACACGCTTCTATTGTCCACGAATACCATATGCTGTACCTCAATCCGACGAGAGGGGATGCAGAATGAACGGCTCTATTCACCTTCAGAAAGAAAACCAAAAAGGGCAGGATTTACATCTTCCACACAGCCTCCTTCAAGAGTTCGCTATTCAGGAAGGAACGCCGGTGATTGTGGAGTTCGGTTCAAAAGCGGCCGCTGTAACGTTGAAAGGAACGAAGGCACAAAACGGGCGCCTCTCCTCTGCGACTGCTGATGAACTGCTTTTCCCCGAAGAGGGAATATTTCAACTGCAGTATAAAAGAGGCCATCTCAGGATTGGTCCTCATTTAGGAATCTTAGCCGCAAACAGGGAAAAATACCTGCCCGGGAAAGTCAGACGTTTCAACCGGGTTTTTCAGGATCATCCACTCCAAACCGGTATCCTCACCCTCTTCTCTCTGGACAGCATCCAATCCACCCACACGCAGCTGAGTGGTTATATGTATAACCCCCTGCATCAAAGCTGGGAGAAAAGACTCCTCCCCTATCCTGATGCCGTGTATAAGCGGATGTCGTTAAAAAAAGAGCTGAAGGCGGACTTCGATCGTCATATCAGCGGCGCTGTCTTTAATCAAGCTTCCTATTCGAAATGGCAGGTTTATCAATGTTTAAAAGATGATCCGGCCCTCTCGCCGCACCTTCCTCCTACAGCTCTTTATACAGGAAGAGAGAATACAACAGATTGGATGAACCAGTGGGGGGGCGTATTTTTAAAACCTGTCAAAGGTTCGTATGGACGTAAAACCATTCAAATCTCACCTTTTGCCGGGAGCAGGGACTGGCGCGTACAAACGAGAGAAAACAACAGCAGCATCCAGAAACGACTGACGCCGGAAGAAGCAGTTGTTCATCTAAAAGAAATCATCGGACGAAAACCCTATATTGCGCAGAAAAGACTGGACATCACCTTCGATCATCACGTGATCGATTACCGTATCTATCTGCATAAGGATAGGCAGGCGCAGTGGAAAGCCACTGGGTGGGTCGCTAAAACCGGGGCTGCGGGTAGTATCGTCAGCAACCTTGCAGGCGGCGGGCAAGTCTCTTCAGCGGAGGATCGGATAAAATCGTGTTTTTCCTTAACTAAAGCACAGGCCGATCATCTGCGTGAAGAGGTGTTTTCCGTTTGCTGCCGGGCAGCAGAACGCTTGGAGAAGGAGTCCGGCACCGTTTTTGGCTACTTTGGTGTGGATATCGCACTGGACAAAGAAAAGAAGATCTGGCTGATTGAAATGAATCACCGGTACGTGGATGACCGCCTTCCCCTTCAAGCAGGGGATGATGATTTATATTGGCATATACAAAAATCCTACGTAGACACTTTACTAGGTATGTGTGGTTTTCCACAGGAACACATCAAGGAAAACCAATAAAGAAAGGGATATGGATGGTTATGGAGTGTATTGTATTCTTAGAAACCCACAAATCCGGCTCCAGCAGGGACGCTGTCGAAGCAGCCGTCCAGATGGGCTTCTTCACGATCCTTTTCACCCAGCAGATGAAGAAGCTGCACCAGCGTGAGGAGTACCCGGATGTACATCAAATGATTTTCGTGAAAGATTTACGGGATAAAGGCGTCATTTATGAGCATCTGAGGATTATAAATAAACAAGAAAAACAAATCAAAGCCCTCGTCAGCTTTGTCGATCCTTTCGTCCACCTGGCTGCAGAGATAGCCGCTGAACTTGGTTCAGCCTCCTTATCTGTAGACGCGTTGTATAAGATGGAGGATAAAACAAGATTCAGAGAAACGCTGAAGGGACACCCCGCTGCTCCAGAGCATGCTGTTCTACCGCTGAAGGAAGACGGAGATACTCTGTTTCATACGCATGTGAATCAACTCCCCGTAATTTTGAAGTCACCTGTTTCCAACGGTTCCAAGGACGTGCTTTTGATCGATGACAAAGACGCTTTCCTTACGGCCTGCTCCTATTTCAAAAAGCAGGCCGGCCTGTCCTCTCTCCTGCTGGAAGAATATGTGGAAGGACCACAGTATTTGATTGAAATCATCGTCGAACACGGAAATGTTCATCTGGCAGCAGTCATTGAACAGGTCATATCCAAGGAAGCCCGCTTCATAATTACCGGGTACCTGATGCCGGCCCCACTCCCTGATTCAAGTTTGGAAGAACTGCAGACCGTTATGGAAAGTATTGTTGAGCAGCTTGGTCTCTCCCATGGCACCTGCCACGCGGAAATGAGGCGGACGGTCCATGGGTGGAAACTGATTGAGATCAACCCACGCATATCAGGAAGTGCTGTCAACCAGCTCATTTATGAATCCACCGGCATTTCCTTAGTAAAAGAAACGTTGAAATTAAACCTCGGTTATCCGATCGACTGTACGCCGAAGAATCAACTTTCCGCCTATGCTCACTTCATCACCATGCAACGGAAAGGGAAACTGATTAAAGTAACAGGGAAACAAAAAGCGAAAACGGTTGAACATATTAAAAAGGTCTATGTGAAGCCGCGCAGGGGATCAATTCTATCCGCTCCTGTTTCGATGGGACACCGCTATGCGTATGTCATCGCGGCTGCACCGGATCCAGACGAAGCAGTCAGCGCAGCAACGTCAGCGGCGCGGGAAATCAAATTTCATTTAGAACCGGTTTAGGGTGTGGGATATGACACGGATTGGAATGCTTCATTACCGCCAGAAACCGCATCACGTTACGAAACCCTTCGCTTATGCAGCCGCAGCGAAAATGCATGGATCAGATTTTTTCTATTTTTCTTATACGGGTATTGATTTTGAGCAGAGACGAATCAACGGCTGGGTCTATCAGGAAGGAGACTGGCATCAGCAGGATTTTCCCTTCCCAGAGGTCATCATCAATATCAGTGCACCGAGGTCATCAAAACAGAAAGCTGTCAGCCGTGCCCTCCGCCTGCAGATCCCATTTATCAGCCGGTCGATTGGAAGTAAGCTGACCGTTTATAACAAAATTAAAAAAGGCCGGCAGTTCGCGGGCCACTTGATCCCAAGCCGGCCCATCGAAAAAATCGAAGATGTCCGGTCGTTTCTGAAGGATCACCCGGAAGCTGTCATCAAGCCCCTCTCAGGCCGTAAAGGAGAGTCCATCCATTTCATTACCAGGCAGGAGAATGGTTCGATTACCTGGCAGACCGGCGTCGATCAACAGACCTTTCCTTCAGATACGTGGGAAGAGAAAGTGACTGGACTGCTCCGTGAAAAAAGGTATCTGATTCAACCGTATATCGAATGCAGAACGAAAGCCGGGTTCAGCTACGACTTTCGTCTTCATGTCCATAAAAATAAAGAAGGCCGGTGGCAGACAGCTTTAATATATCCACGGGTCAGCGGAACCGAACGATTAACAAGCAACGTCAGCCGCGGGGGCTATCGTGGTGAGCTGATCCCCTTCCTAAAGGAAGAATTCGACAGGGAGTACTACAACATAAAGCAGCTCCTTGAATACTTCGCCGTTCACTTTGCTGCTCATTTTGAATCCCTGTACCCCGGGCGTTCGTTCGATGAACTCGGCATTGATGCAGCCGTTGACCGTAATCATAAGATATGGATCTATGAAGTGAACTGGCGTCCGGGGAGCCGGCACAGGGAGTTTGCCATTGCCCGTCATATGATTCCGTACGCCTGTTACACAGCTCGTCAGTATAAATCAAAAAGGTGAGCCAAAGGGGGTGGAAATGCTGAAGGAAGAAGCCGGTTTAATGAAAAGCTTTGAAATTCTTTATCATCAACAGCAGGAACTCCAGGGAGATCCGGAGGATGCTTGCAGCCCGCTTCTGGCTAAACTCATGCGTGTCGACACCATTCCCTTCTCCTTATTTAAACAGGACTCCCCCCTCCCATTTTCCACCCAGGGAACCATTGGAGGAAAGCCTTTTCAAACCTGGTGTTTCCGCCTTGAAGCCATCCATAAGGAAGACCAGAGCGTCCTTCTTTCCCTTCTCCAGCCTTATACGATTTATGGGGAACCGGCTGGATGGATGGAAGAAATCTATGCTCTGAAACGGACGCATTGTCTGATTACCCAGCCTGTCCCTGCGTTTTCCTCCCTCTCCTGTTTGAATATCGATTTATTGAAGCGAGACATTATTGTGGAGCCGAAGTGGTAGCATTCACGCTCCGCTGCAAAGGAGAATCCTGTGAAAAAACTATTGGTCAGTGACCTTATCAAAGAGCTGGATGGTGTTGTTGTACGTCAAGGCTCCCAGTCAGTGGTGAAATATACGGCGAAACGTATGAAGAAAGTGAGGTCTGGAAGCCTGTACTTCTGTCTGGATAAAGCAGCAGATGTGGAGCAGCTGCCGGCATGCGTCATCGTGACAAGCCGTCCGCAAAAATTCCAATCGGTTCAAGGAGATATCACCGTTATTCAAGTTAAAAAGACAAGAGAAGCTTATCGGCAGTTTCTCGCCTTGTACCGCCGCCTCCTTGCGATACCGATTCTCGCGATTACCGGCAGTTATGGAAAGACGACGACGAAAGAGATGGTCAAATACCTGTTATCTGAGGAGCATCGCGTGAAAGCAACAAAAGGAAATTACAATCTCTTCCGTTCTAATGCGGCAGTTTTGACCAGGATGAACGAAAACACCGACATCGGTATTTTCGAATTCGGTGTTGGGAAAGAAGGACACCTGGATAAGTGCGTCCGCTGCTTCAGCCCCTTTTCGGTATTGATCACCGGTATCGGAACCGATCATATTGACCGCTATGGATCCCAGCATCTTTATACTGCGGAAAAAGCTAAAATAATCAAGGGGGCTGAAGAGGAGCAGTCTGTCTTCCTGAATTCAGAATGTGAATATTCCAAGAGGTATGCCCGATCGCTTCGACCCGAGCGGATCATTTGGTTCGGAATGGATGAACAAGCCGATTACAGAGGATCTCACATCAAATATTCAGGCGAGGGTATGCTGTTCACCCTGACTCATGCAGACAGAAGCTATGAAGCCTTTGTTCCTGCCTTTGGCGTTCATATGGTCCGCAATGCCCTCGGCGCCATTGCGGCGGCCCATACCTACGGGGTGGATATGAAAATCCTGCTGGAGCGTCTTCGAACGTTCCCTCCGTTGAAGCGCCACTTGGAAATCGTCCCCGGCGTGAACGGATCGACATTGATAGACGATTCATGGAACTCCAACTCCGGATCGATTGAAGCTGCCCTTGCCGTACTGCAGGAGAAAGCCCGCGGTAAAAACAGTGTAGCCGTAATCGGACAGATCAATGAGCTTGGTATGGAAGAACTTCAGGAGTATAAAAAAATCGGACGCCTCATTTACAACCATCAGCCCGGACGTCTCATTACCATCGGAGAACGTGCGGCCGTCATGGCAAGGGAAGCCGTAAAGTGCGGCATGAGAGCACGACATGTCTATATGTGTGATACCTCTGAACGTGCTCTTACCCTGATTCAGAAATTTGCAGATGCTGATACCGTCTGTCTAATCAAAACGTCCATGCGGGACTCCTACAAAGATTTCATCAGCGTCCTCAGGGAGGAGTCTTAAAAAGCAGTCGAGAACATTCTCGACTGCTTTTATATTTTTTCAAGTCCTCGGAAAGCGGTATGAAAGCCGGATGGATGCCCCTGCATCGAAGGACTGATTTCATTTGAACCCTGCGACGCGTTTCGCATACAGCATATTAGCCGTCCGGATACGGTTGGCAAAGTCTTTATCTCCTGTGAAATAAGCGACAAAATCATTCGGATTCCGGTGGTTGATTTCAATCAGCCACACACGCCCCTCTTGATCTACACCGATATCAATACCTAGTTTACAAAAATGAAAGCCACAATTTTCAATCACATTCGATGCATGGAGGGCCAGCTCCTCCATTTCCCGGATGAGGCCGGACACTTTCTGCTTATCGTTGAACATCTGTTCAAGCAGTGCCTCCGCAGGTTCGATTTTTCCACCTTGATGACGATTGCTTACGATATTCCCTTTTTGACTGTTTCTTCCCATCAGTCCAAAGCATACCCATCTCCCTTCTCCGTTTTTCACCATAACCGCCCGAAAATCATTGACTCTGTCATCATACTGAAGATCAAGAGCCTGCTGAACGATGAAGTCATTTCCTGAGAAAGCGTCCCTTAAGAAGACCAGCATCTCTGCAGATCGAGGGAAGAAAAGCTCTTCTTTCTCCTCCGAGTGAATATAATGCACGACCAGCCCATCCTCTTGTCGTATCACCTTCGCTACCCGCTTGCCCTGCATCCCTTTAACAGGCTTCACATAAACCGATCCATAGATTTCCAGCATTTCGAGAATATCTGCAGCGTCATGAAAGAATCTCGTATCCGGAAGGTACGTCTTCAAAAAAGAAGAAGATTGAAACCACGTATACATCTCCCATTTATTGAATGTCCCGGAATTAAATATTCGATCTCCGATGAATCTTCGAAAGTGCTTCTGCCATTTCTTTTTCAAAGGAACGCGTTTGAAGATGACCTGCGGAAACGGGTAAACACCGGCCTTCCAGCCGCCTTTTTCAGGGTGGTAGATATAGCCGGCCACGAGCTGTTTATCAACGTCTATGGCTTCATTGGAAAAAGCTATGACCGCTCCCCCGAACGAGGCATAATTCTTCACATAACGACGCAGCCTGTGCAGCATTTCCTGTAAGCCTGCCAGCCGGTTCGATGCGACAATACCGATGATTGGACCGATGTGAACGATGTTTTCCTCACACCTTATATCATAATGAGGCTCTAATGGAATCATCAGCCTATCAACCGCTTCCTCTGAAAAAATCATCTCATCCGTTTCCACTTGTTCAGATGTCCTAAGCGCCCCTCTGCACGTCTGCAGTCCAAATTCCCACGTGTAGACATGCCCGCTCGTCAGGCCCTTTTCCAAAGCGGAGGAAGGGTGGAGGGTTACCGACAGCCCGGCCTCTGTTCCTTTGTCCACTCGATACATACGTCTCCTCCTGTTCATTTTCCGGCTTCTTTTATATTTATGAATCACCGGAAAGAACATATCTTTTCTTCCTTTTTTACACATAGAATAAATGGAAAACCCGGGAGGTGGGAGACATACAGACAGACGAAACCATCGGCATCATCCTTCCTGCCAGCGTTTACGACCGCTTGGCAGACGGCAGGAGTCAGATCAATGTCCGCGCTTATCAGGAAGCCGCCGACCAGTTCAACTTGACGGCCGCCTTCTTCAAGGTAAAAGATATCAAACCCGGCAGGCCGACGATAAGCGCCTGGATCAAACAAGAAAATGGATATCATCAGATGACCATCCCTCTTCCAAAAGTCATGTATACCCGTGCTTTCTTGTCCAGGCGGCAGCAGAAGTTTCTAACTGAAAAAGGGATCCTTTTCTATAATCAAAAAGGCTTCAAGCACGACAAATACCGGATGCACACCATGATTGAGGAAGATCCTGAGCTCCGGCACTGCCTGCCCCGTACAGAAAGAGCAGACAGGACCACTTTCCATACGATGATGAGAACCTATGATTCTCTTATATTGAAGCCGGTGGACGGAAGCCTCGGGGCTGGGATTATGCACGTAGAAAAAGTTTCAAAGAACAGCTGGCGTGTGGAATTCCAGATGAAACGAAAGCAGTGGGAAACGAAGACGTTCCAGCATGAGATTCCTGATGTGATTCTAAAAGCCTTCGAAGCCAGACCTTATCTGATTCAGGAAAAGATTCTGCTTGCCACCCATGAAGGCCGGCCGTTTGACCTCCGCGTCGTTGTCCAGAGGGACCATACCGGAGAGTGGGTGCTGGCAGGGATCTTATGTAAAGTATCACCGAGCACGGATCAGTTCATCACGAATATCAGCCAGGGAGGAGATTCTCTGAGCTTTGATGAAGTGCTCACCAATCATCCTGACCTTCCGTTGGGTCAAACAAGGGACGTTATTGAAAAAACCGCCCTCCAGCTGGCCCGGCACATCGATAGGTACGCCAGACACATCGCAGATATTGCCTTCGATCTGGCCTTGGATGCTTCGGGGCGTGTGTATTTCATCGAAAGCAACTTCCGGGGGCGTTATGGAAACGTCCGTTATAAGGGGAAGCGTCTGGAGGAATGGAAAGCCAAGCATACCAACCCTGTCGGATACGGACGATTTCTATATGATCAAATGCAGCAGCCCTGAGCCGGAAACCGGGTCAGGGTTGTTTCCATTCCATACACGTGTAGCGCTTCCGTCTTCCTTTCTGCGTGAATCCGTACTTTTCATATATCGGACGGCTGTTTCTATTGCAGTACGCATAAACCCTATCCGTTTCCAAAGTAAGGACATGTTCCAGTCGTTTTTCAAACAGACGGCGGTACAACCCAAGTCCTCGGAATTCTTCAAGAACGAGATCACTTTTACATTTGACCCCGTATTTCGTCCTCCTGAAAGCACACACACCTGCAAGCCTCCCTTTGTAGTAGGCTCCAAGCCATACCGTTTTCCTCGTTTTCCTTAATTTCAGATGTTCCCTCTTGAAAGCACATTTCAAGGACAGGGCTTCTTCAAATGGAATTTCCTTAATTAAGATGTCCACGCTGTGTACTCCTCCGCTTTTTAATACGATATTCCACAGCGAAGTCACATGCTTGGATGCACAAAAAAAGACGCCTCTGTCGACGTCTTATTCCTTCTTATTGATTTTCTTTCCCGCGATGTACATCCACATCGCTGCGTAGGCAAGGAGCAAAAGAACCAAAAACAATGGAACTGACAGCAAATCACGAATGATCATATGTCCCACCCATCCCCCTTTATTATTTTAAGCTGTCCAGAGGAAACGGGAAGCATACATAAAACAGGACACCAATCGGAACAGCCAGAAGCAGAGCAAGCGCCGGACGCTTGTAATGTACCGCAAGGATGATAAACAACAGGGCATTCAACGGGATGTTGAGCCAGTTGTTCCATCCATGATCATAGACATACATCCCTTTCATGGAAAACAGCCACTCAAGCGCTGTATAGAAACCAATCCAGACGGCAAAGTAAAAGATGCGGTTGGATTTTGACTTCGGCATCCGCTGTAGAAAAATGACCAGCCCGGCTGGACATATGATGAATGTGAATGCGAAATTGATGATCGAATGGTTCAGCCACTCTGCCGTAATTCCACGGAAAGCCCACAATGTATGGTTGTAGTAAAAATAGTTATAAAGAAAATTAGCAAGCATAAAGAATAATACTGTTGGATACTGCCGGCGCCACTGAGTCCAGTCAATGAACCTCCAAGCAAACAAAACCCACACAATAATAACAAGCAGCAAATACATTGTTCATCCACTCCAATGATCTATTACCATCATTGTCGTCAATGAATGCGCCTTTTATACCTTCCTCCAGGGAAAAGACTACGAATCTAGAAAAAACTTCGCGTGGAAGTAATCGTCGAAATAGCTGTCCGGCATTGTTTTAATAACCAAGTGTGGGGACTGCCCGAAAACAACGCTGTTGGGTGGAATCTCCTCATCCTTAATAAAGGACTCCGCGCTGACAATCGTGTTCCTGCCGATCCGGGAGTTCCCAATCACGACGGCTCCCGCAAGCAGGGACACTCTTTCATCAAAAACGGGATAAATATCATGATTATTGCCAACGGTAATGTGCTGGGAAAACACAAAATAGTCCCCATAATCCGCCCTTCCGAGAAGGGTTCCGACCGGATGATCAAGAAAGAAGAGATCCGGAAGTTCAATTTCGTAATAAAGATCGACAGCATTCAAAGCCTTATTCAAATAATAGATTCGGTCTGCCAGTGAAAACGCCTCATACTCCCGGACAACTCGCGATAAATAGTATAGAAATACCGTATATTGTCCCGAATGAAAAGGATTGAAATAAACTTCTCCATCTTTTCTATAATACTTGTTCCGGCATTCGGAGAAATTTACAGCTGTTTTTTTGAGAGCTTTACTGACGGCTGAGGCAAGAAGAATCCCTTCCTTCTGCTTATCATATAAGAATAAATGATCGAGCTGTTTTTCGACTAACCGGGTGATATCCCGGACCGCGACCGCTGTTCTCACCGCTCCCACTCCTCATTCACAACATTTGTTTTACAATGTACGCCGCGGACACCAAGATATGCGTAAAGCAGGGGATTTGTGAGCCTTTCCCTCATCCCTTATACTCCATATATAAGGGAAAATAAGGAGGAATTTGGAAATGGGAGAAATGGAAACGTTGTATTCCTCACAGTTCAAAACAGGAGCCTATCCGTTTTATGAAGATAAACGGAGGACGCAGCCCGTCTTCCCCATGTCTGAGGACAATGGGTATACATCCTGGCTTGTTACGAAGTATGACGATGTCAAAGAACTATTAAAATCCTCAAGCTTTATTAAAGACCAGAGCCGTTTATACGCCACTAAAGACAAACCATCCCCGGATCAGGGGCTGAATATTTTCGAGAACATGATGCTCGATGCCGACCCACCCGATCATACGAGACTGCGAAAACTCGTCCAGCCTTATTTCAACCCAAAGACAATCAAACTTTTAGAACCACGCATTCACGAGATTACGGACGAACTACTCGCCGAAATGGAAAGTAAGACAGCACCGGTCGATTTAATTGATGATTTTGCTTTTCCGCTTCCGATTATAGTGATTAGTGAAATGCTCGGTGTGCCTGTTGAGGATCGAGAGAAATTCCGTAAATGGTCCAACACAATCGTAGCTGCCTCTGATAACATGGCGGGGGATTTCGTGGAGGATGTCGAAGCTTTCACCTTATACTTAACCGATCTCTTTGAAAAACGCCGGGCTCATCCCCGGGAAGACTTGATTTCCTACCTGCTCCAGACGGAAGATGAGGGCGACCAGCTGAGTAAGAATGAGTTGTATTCCATGGTTGTTCTGCTCATTATCGCCGGCCATGAAACAACCGTCAATTTAATAGGCAATACGATGTATGCACTATTTGAACACCCCGATCAGCTCAAACGGTTAAAAGAGGATCTATCCCTTGTACCTCAAACGCTGGAAGAAGGCCTGCGTTTCTATAGTCCCGTTGATTTTTCTACAGCACGGTGGGCCGCGGAGGATATGGATCTTCACGGAGAGACGATAAGAAAAGGCGACTTCATTTTGGCCTCGATCAGCTCAGCGAACCGTGATGAAGCGAAATTCATTCATGCGGATCATTTCGATATTACCCGGCAGAAAAATGCTCATGTCGCTTTTGGTTTCGGGATTCATTTCTGCCTCGGTGCGCCGCTCGCGCGCATGGAAGGAAAAGCGGCTGTTGAAAAGCTGCTCCACACATTTCCAGATATTCACCTTGATTCCGAACGTGAGCTTCCGGAATGGCGTCCCGTCTTCCTGCTCAGAGGCCTTCAGTCGCTGCCTGTCCAGCTATCCTACAGGTAATAAAGAAACCCAGGTCCGCATTTTCCGCGGTCCTGGGTTCTTTTTGTTCTCTCTTCCTGTATTTCACTTTAATCCCTTCATTTCAGTGCACAGCACGTCCGGCAGCAAGAAGGTACTTCAAAGATCCCTTGTATCAAAAAAGTGACCATACAAAAAGACGCCTCAAGGAGACGCCTTTCCATCAACCATTTATACCTTCCGCTGACGCAGGGCATAAAATACGGTAAGAACCAATAATAATCCGGCAAGAATATAGGCTGTATACACCACGCCCGGAACTCCTGCGCCTTCATTTTTTACAGCGATGCCAATAAACGCCCAGACGAAAACAAGTGGATAAATCCAGTCGTTCTGGCTGGTCATAAAGACTAAAGCAAGCAGGAACCCGACAATCAAAAGAAGGATCGTCCAGGCAGAGGCAGAAATCCCAAAGCCGTCCCATCCGATATACGTCAAGAAATAACTGATATTGGCAATCGTCGCGACACTGATCCATCCTAAGTAGACGGAAAAAGGAAGCCGCTCCCAAAACGAAGCTCCTGCTTCCTGAAGCTTAAGATAAAGGCGGATGAGCGTGAGCAGAAGGAGGAGCATAACAAGGACGGACAGGCCGAAGAACTCGTAATGCCACATGAAAATCCAAAAACTGTTCAACAGCGAGCTCAATACAAACAGGCCGCTCGTATTCTGGTACACCGGCAGATTTCTGCGGCTTTCCGGAAACATACTGAGCACCCATATGCCGAGTAATAAGTAAATAAGTCCCCATATACTGAACACATAGCCGGCGGGCGTGAACAGGACATCCAGCCTGTTCGATATTTCCCCTGTCGTCTGACCATTCAAAGGCAGTGCATTCGCCAACCCATTCACAATTACGACGAGGAGGAACGCAGCCAGATTCATCAGAAATTTCCCCATAACAAACATCCCTTCTATAAGTTGCTGATGTTTCATTATTATTCCTTCTCACCCCGGAATAAAACATATCCGTACCAACCAGAAAATAAATCCAAACGATTTTATATTTTCCTCTTGCGTTAGAGTTCACTCCAACCATTATAGTTACGTTGAACAATCCGGATTGATGATGATCAAATGATGCCACATGGATAAAGAGAGCCAAAACAATAAAGGATGGGATGACAATGAATAAAAGGATTGCTGTTGTTACGGGAACTTCCTCAGGCCTTGGCCTTGGAATTAGTAAAGTCTTAGCAGAAGCAGGATGGAAGGTTTATGCAACGATGCGGAACCTCGATAAAGGAACACCGGTAAAGGATCTGCAGCAGTCAGGACTGGATATCGAACTTCTCCAGCTGGACGTACAGTCACAAGTGTCTGTAGATCAGGCTGTCCAAACCGTGATTGACGAAGAAGGCCGCATTGATTTGTTTATCAACAATGCAGGCATAGGCTTCATCCGCAACACCGAACAATCGTCAGAAGAGGATTACAAACGGATCTTTGATATCAACACATACGGACCGATCCGCTGCACAAAAGCCCTGCTCCCTCACATGAGAACACAGAAAGCAGGACGTATCGTATCCATCTCCTCTGTCGGCGGACTCGTCGGACAACCGATGCATGAAATTTACTGTGCGTCTAAATTTGCACTGGAGGGCTATTATGAAAGTCTTGCCACCTATGTAACCCCCTATTTCGGCGTTGAATTTATGATTGTCGAACCCGGTGGTATTGAATCGGAATTTGCCAATTCTGTTCTTGCAGACATTGAAAAGACAGGTGGATTTCCAAAGGACGAGTATGAACAGGTCCTCAACGATTTCATGGGACAGCGGGGGAATCAAGATTCAGGAGTGTTCCAGACGCCTGAAGAAATTGCCGAGCGCATGATGGTGGAATTAGAGAAAGACACCCTTCCCCTTCGGATGAGAACCTCGGAATGGTCTGAGGAATTCACGAAGTTGAAAACCTCTGCCGATCCAACCGGTTTGAAGCAGACCGCCATGGTTACTTCCAGTCTTCTCGGAAAATAAAGAAAAGACCATCCTGCACTCAGGATGGTCTCTGCTTGTAGAGAAACCCCTGTTTCTTTATAAGCTTTTTTCTTTCTTACCGCCGGGAGCGAAAGCCCCTTCTCTTTCCGCGGACGAGCGGACGAGCGGACGAGCGCCCGAGCTTCCTCGCAAAACCCACGCTCGGCGATCTCGGACCACTCGTTCTTCCGCAGGAGTGGAAGAGGCACCGCTCCTTGGGGGTTCTCTAAAAATCGAAAAAGACTCTTCTTCATATTCCCGCAGGCAGAGGGCATCAGCGCAGCCCATGCCGTTCTTTTGAATCTGCTATGCAACGCTCGACTTTCTCTTTTCTCATACGGCATATCCACTTTCCTTCATTGTATCGCAGCGTAGTTTACCACAGGGACCGGCACGAAGAGCGTTCGATGGTGACGCCTGCGGGAACAGCTGAGGCCGTGCCCGCGGCAGGCATCCGCCGATAAGCGGAACGTGCCCTCTCAACACGACATGCGGACAACTCTAACTGGTTAACTCAAGCTTTTTCTACAGCCAAAGACCATTCTGCACTCAGGATGGTCTTTCTTCATAATTCGCGGCCTTAGTAGGTATTGTCCGTCCCTTGGTCAAGGACGCTGTGATTCCCACGGAGCCTGCACTCTGTATGACTGCTGTTAGAAGTCAGATGAACGAGATCTCCCATCTGGGAAGCGAGGTAAGCATCCCAGATCATTCCCTGCAGGTAATTGTAATCTCCTGTGACACGAACAGCGCTCCGGCTGATACTGGAGAGCTGGATCTGCAGGTTCGTAAAGTTGTTGCCGCTTGCTTCATTCGGAATAGTTTTGGAAGAATTCATCCATATCCCTCTGACACAGTCATCAATGGTGACATTCATAAAATTATTAGCATTTACCCAGCTGTAACCGGAGGAAGGTTTCGTTACCCTTACTTCTAAAGCTGTATGAAGCCCCACGGCTTTAATATCGTCAAATTGCAAAAAGGAAATTTCATCAGAAGGCTGGCTGGAAGATAGATAGATTCCGGTGCCCTTATGAGATCCCGACCAGTTCACCATATTAATCTGTTGAAACCTGGAGCGGTTCCAGGAGTTGTAATACTTGTACTTCCCATCAAACACAAGAATTCTACGGTTAAAACGGCTGTCGTCTATCGCGATATAAGCGCCTGTGATTCCCGCATTCTTCTCAATATGCAGCACATCCTGATTGCCATATACAACAAAGCGGGCGTCATAAGCAAAGATCAGACTTACCCCTTCCCGAAGAATCAACGTTTCAGTAATGACATAATCTCCATCCGGTACATACACAACACTTGGATTTCCATTGATTGCTGCATGATCAATCGCCTGCTGCACTTTCTGTGCGTCACTCCCGGTGAAATCTGTAACAAAAACAGCATGATCCTGATTCAATTTTTTCCTACCTCCACGCGGTTATCTGAAAGTAGAGCCCCGCTGTTCTCCGGCACTTCATGCCTTCTATCATTCTATGCAGGTCCAGCCATGCCCGTCCCTGCTGAGCAGCGATCATTTGTCAGGGAATCAGGAAACCGAATGTTTCACAGGGCGGTTCAGGAGCATATAAAACAACACAGCTGCGGTTGAGCAGGAAGCAATGACAAGAGCCATTGGAAGGGCGCCGTCCCCAAGACCTACGAGCGGTGAAGCGATGGCTCCGAGTAAGAAAGGCAGCAGCCCCAGCAGCGCTGAGGCACTACCAGCCTGCGCAGCCTGATTTTCCATAGCCAGTGCAAAAACAGTCGTATTGACGATCCCAACACTTGTCACAGCAAGGAAAAGTGTCAAACATATTAGAATCACAGGGGCTTCCATCAGGGCCGCACCGACAAGGAGAATCCCACCAACAAACGCTTGAAGCAGTCCATAGCGGAACAAGGCTGTGCCGCTGATTCTTTGACTGAGCCATCCGGTAAGCTGCGTCGCCGCCACAAGGCCCAGTCCATTCACTGCAAAAACAAGACTGAACTGCTGGGCGGATAATTCATACACTTCTTGAAGGACAAAGGTCGAACCGGAAATATAAGCGAACATCCCACTCATAATGAACCCTTTACTTAACACATAGCCCATAAAGGTCCGGTCTTTGATCAATGAACCAAACGTCTCTATGGTCTCCTTCAGTCCCCCTGTTTTACGGTTCTGCTCAGGAAGTGTTTCTTCTAAAAACAAGGCTGCAGCAAGAAGCATGATAAGGCCAAGACCCGTAAGCACACCAAAAATGCCACGCCACGGCATCACCTGCAGCAGCTGTCCACCCGCTACAGGTGCAAGAATCGGGGCAAGACCGTTTACAAGCATGAGCAAGGCGAAGAATTTTGTGAGCTCAGGTCCTGAAAACAAGTCTCTTGCTGTTGCTCTTGAAATGACCAGTCCGGCCGCGCCGGACAATCCCTGCAGGAGCCTCAAAGCCACAAAGCTCCAGATGGAACCTGTAAACAAGCATAAAAATGAAGCCAGCATATAAACTCCGAGCGCAATGATCAACGGCTTTTTCCGACCTCTGACATCACTTAACGGCCCCATCACCAGCTGACCGACAGCAAGGCCGATCAAACAAGCCGTCAAACTGAGCTGGGTCATCGATGTTGTCGTTCCAAGCTCATCCGCTATTGTGGGAAGCGCTGGAAGATACATATCTATGGTCAACGGACCGAAGGCACTCAATGATCCTAAAATAAAAATAAATACAGCAACAGGACTCCGTTTATTCGTGTTTTCCTGATAAGCTTCTGTGTGATTCATCCGTTCGTTCCTCCTTTATACATACCGGGCTATTGTACGGGGTCCCCCCACTGGAGGGTCAACCACAAAAAAAGACTGCCGGAAATTTCCCGACAGCCTTTTACTGTTTCACTTTCATTTGAATTTCCCTGGTATGTTCTTCTTCCTTATGAGAAATAAACGATTCCACGATGGTACGGACGAGAAACGGCCCGTCCGGTTTCCAACCAGCATTCTCAATGCTTTCCAGGATTCTCTGATAAACTTCCGGACTCCGGCTTTCCTGCGCTTTCACATAGGATGCCGCATAAAAGCCTTCCTCAAGAACTTTCCGCTTATCGTGTGATTCTTCCTGATTTTCATCCAGGGTGATGAAAACAGCACTGTAATCGACAGACTCCGATTTAAAAACATCCGCCTGTTCTACGACCATACCAACCGTGCCGACCATGATTGGAGATTTAGCACTCACCTGCTTTTTCAACGTACGGAGAACCTCTTCTACATCATCCAGCTTTCCAAATCGTCCCCGCACTTCAATGATCGAACGTTCCGGATAGAAGTCCACGTTCGTCTGATTTCTAACCCGATGATCCTTGGAGGATTCAAGTTCCGATATCTTCTGATGAAGAAGCCGGTTCATACGAGTAAGATCTTCAATCAGCTCTTCATTTTTCTGTTTGTACTCCGCCAGCACTTCAATGAATTCATCCACTGTACTGTGCTCGACCTTTCTCTTGATTTCCCGGAGCGGTACACCCATATTTTTCAAAAAAGTGATCATGTCCAGTTTCTTGAATTGTTCAATCGAATAATACCTGTATCCGGTCTGTTCATCCACTTCATAAGGAACGAACAGACCGATATCATCGTAATAACGAAGGGTTTTGACCGAAATGTTATTCAGTTTGGACATTTGGCCGATCGTAAACGTTCTTTTCATCTTTCCCCCTCGCTTCTATCTGATGTTTATTCTTCCAAAGCACTCTTCACTTCCTCAGCCATAAGGTCGATCGGAGGAAGTCCACTTGATAAATACCACAATTCAGGATCCAAATAAATGATCTGGTCATTTTGAGCCGCTGTCGTACCGTTTACCAAGTCGTTGTTCAATGTTTCAGCTGCTGCGGATTCTCCATTAACCACTTGATCACGGTCGACAACGAACAGGTAGGACGGGTCTTTTTCCGCAATATACTCAAAAGAAATATCCATCCCGTGCGTAGATGATTCGATATCATCAGCTGTCGGCTTCACTCCGAATACATCATGAAGCATACCGAAACGTGATCCAGGACCATAGGCGCTTACCTTTCCACCGTTGGACAGAACAACAAGACCATCCTGTCCATTGCTTTCCGCTGTTTCTTTCATAGACGCGACGGTTTCATCAAGTTCCTCAAGCTTGGTCTGCACTTCATCTTCCTTATCAAAAATCTGCCCCAGTGTTTCCATGCCCTGTTTATAGGATGCCATAAAATCAGCTGGATCAGCCGATAGATATAACGTTGGTGCAATGTCCTTCAGTTCCTCGTAGGCCTCTCCCTGGCGTCCGGCAATAATGATCAGATCCGGCTGCATTTCATATATCGTTTCAAAATCCGGCTCTTTCAAACTTCCAAGATTCGTATAGTCCTCACCTTCATACTTGGAAAGATACGAAGGGATGTTACTTGATTTTGCCACACCTGAGGCTTCAATTCCAAGCTGATCCAGCGCAGACAGTGTACCATAGTTGAAAACAGCTATTTTTTCAGGGTTTGCCGGCACTTCTGTTGTCCCTAATTCATGTTCAATAGTAAAAGTTTCATTCGTTTCTTCCGATTCATTATCCGTTTCAGCTTCCGCACTGTTCCCTTCTCCCTGAGATGAACAGGCCGCCAAAAACATAACAGCAGCAATAAACAAACCGAACAACCATACTTTTTTCATCATCGACTCATCCTTTTTTCTTTTATTTAAAATGTAGACAAATTCGTTCACCATTAATTAGCTGCACAGGAATATCCATGTCATAGACTTCCTTCAGCATGTCACTATTGATCATTTCCTCCGTCGGGCCTTCCCGGACAATCTCTCCCTCCTTCAAAGCAACAATACGGTCGGAGTAGCAGGAGGCAAAGTTAATGTCGTGAATCACAATGACCACCGTTTTTCCCATTTCCTCAACCATTTTCCTCAGCGATTTCATAATTTGTACGGAATGCTTCATGTCCAGGTTGTTCAAAGGTTCATCGAGCATCACGTAGTCCGTATCCTGTGCAATGATCATGGCAATGTAAGCCCGCTGCAGCTGACCGCCACTCAACTCATCGATATAACGCTCCTGGATCTCCTCAAGCTCCATATAATGGATGGCTTTGTTGATTTCCACCCAGTCCTCTTTTGTTAAACGCCCCTGCGAGTAAGGGAAGCGTCCAAAACTGATCAAATCACGGACTTGGATCCTCAGATCAATATGATTGGACTGTTTCAGAATGGAAAGCTCTTTAGCCAGATCGTTCGGCTTAATTGAATGAATATCCCGGCCGTGCAGAAGCACCCGGCCCTCATCCTTGGAAATCAGCCGGCTGAGCATGGAAAGCAGGGTGCTTTTCCCTGCCCCGTTCGACCCTATGAATGATGTGATTTTTCCGGGATGGATATCCACGGATAAATTTTCTATGATTTTTTTCGAGCCATACGTTTTTGATACGTGTTTCACTTCTACCATGAACGATTCTCCTTCAACAATAAGTAAAGAAAGTAAACACCGCCGACGAAGTTAACGATGACACTGATTGGGATCGAGAATGTGAACAGATGCTCGACGATAAACTGCCCACCTGCCAGTGTGATGATGCTGATCAAAACGGCTCCCATAATCAAGAAGCTGTGGCGGTAGGTTTGAAACAGCTGATGTGCGACGTTGGCGACGAGCAGGCCGAGAAATGTGATCGGCCCCACCAATGCTGTCGATACAGAAACAAGGACAGCGATAATGATCAGCCAGCGCCGGACAATTTTGTTATAAGGAATTCCGAGGTTCACGGCCTGGTCCTGTCCAAGGGCCATGACATTCAAATATTTCAACATAGGCAGAGCATAAACCCCGGTTAGAATAATAATGATGACGGAAATACCAAGCAGATCATCATTGACATTGTTGAAGCTGGCAAACATGGAATCCTGAACAATCGAAAATTCATTCGGGTCAATCAGCATCTGCATGAAGGAAGAGATGCTGCTGAAAAAGGTCCCGCATATAATTCCGATCAAAAGCAGGAAGTAAATATTACGCTGCTCCATTCTGAAAACAAGCCTGAACAGAAGCAGAGCGAACAGAACCATTAAACCTACAGACAACACAAAGTGGAATCGATTCTCCATCATCGCCAGCTGCTGCCCGCCGAATACAAATACGATGGCCGTCTGGATCAGCATGTACAAAGAATCGAGTCCGATTAAGCTCGGCGTCAAAATCCGGTTATTCGTAATCGTTTGAAATATGACGGTGGAGAAAGCGATACAGCTTCCCGTCAAAATAATAGCGGCGACTTTCATCAACCGGCGCGGAAATACATAGCCAATGGCCGGTCCGATATCCCAGAACAAAAAGAGACCTGAAAAAGCGGCAGCCAGCCCCACAAGCAGGAGGATTTTCTTTTTAAGAAGCATAAGCATTCCTCCTTAACAGCAGAAACAGGAAGATGCCGCTTCCAAGAACGCCCACCGTTAAACCAATGGATATTTCATATGGGAAGATCAACACACGTCCAAGAATGTCGCATACAAGAACGAAAAGGGCTCCCAAGAGAGCGGTGTGGATCAAATTTTTCTGCAGGTGGTCTCCCTGATAGATGGACACGATATTCGGAATGATCAAGCCCAGAAACGGCAGAGAGCCGACCGTCAGCAGAACAATGGACGATACGAACGCGACAATGACAAGACCGATGTTTACGATCTGTTTGTACTGGAGCCCCAGGTTGCTCGCAAAGTCCCTGCCCATTCCGGCGATCGTAAAGCGGTTGGCATAGAAGTAGGCAATAATCAAAGCCGGAATGCTCAAATACAACAGCTCGTACCTTCCTTTTAATATCATCGAGAAATCTCCCTGCAGCCAGGAGCCGATGCTCTGGATCATATCAAAACGGTAGGCGATGAACGTTGTCAGAGACCCAACGATATTCCCGAACATCAAACCAACGAGCGGGATAAAAATGGTGTCCTTGAATTTGATCCGGTCGAGAATCTTCATGAATAGAAATGTCCCGGCCAGCGCAAACACAAAAGCGACGGAAACCTTCATCAGCATGCTCGCTGTCGGAAAAAGGATAAGCGCTGCAAGAATGCCGAGCCTCGCAGAGTCCATCGTCCCGGCCGTTGTCGGTGACACGAATTTGTTCCGGCTCAGCTGCTGCATAATAAAGCCGATGACACTCATGCTCATCCCTGCAATCAGAATACTGAGCAGCCTTGGGATCCGGCTGACAAACAGAATCTCCTGCTGCTGGGAGGTCAGCCTGCCAATGTCCATAATGGACAGCTCCGATACGCCGATGAAAATAGATGCTATGGATAAAATGACTAAAGTTACAGCTAAGTATAAAACTCTCATACACGTACTTCTTAATGGAATGCCTCAATCTCCAACACGACAAAGATAATCATTCTCAATTAAAAAAGCTGGACCTCCCCTCTATTCTTTCTAATATACTCCATTATAATGATAACGATTATCATTATCAACAAAATTTTCGATCTATTTCTACACGAGAACCTTTAGGCTTCTTTCCATGCTAAACCCTCCAGTAACTGGAGGGTCAATAATAATAGCGCTCTACAGCAACTACGGACTCCTTTCCCCCTCCTATTCCTGCATCACTTAAGAACAACAGTTTTTTGTTGGAGAATAGGAAAAAGAAAAAGTTTTGAAGGAGATGATCGGATGTTAAAGAATAGGTGATAGAGGGAAAAGGATCCATGGAGTTTCTAAATTTCGTAAAAGGAGCGGATTTCATGAACACCCGTCATTTTGAACGAATGAAAAATGAAGAAGGATTTATTGCTGCACTGGACCAGAGCGGTGGAAGCACACCTAAGGCTCTTGCTGCCTATGGCGTACACGAGGATGCTTATGCCAATGAGGAGGAAATGTTCAACCAGGTCCACCAGATGAGAACAAGAATTCTCACCTCCCCTTCCTTCAATGCAGAACAGATTCTCGGAGCCATCCTATTTGAACAGACGATGGACCGTGAAGTGGAAGGGAAATTCACAGCAGACTACCTTTCTTCCAAAGGTATCGTTCCTTTTCTTAAAGTGGACAAAGGACTTGCAGAAAAGGAAAACGGTGTCCAGATGATGAAGCCGATCCCTGACCTTGATGATATGCTGCGACGTGCCAATGAACGCAACATCTTTGGGACAAAAATGCGTTCTGTCATTCACGAAGCGAATTATGAGGGCATCAAAGCTGTCGTCGACCAGCAGTTTGAAGTCGCTAAAGAAATTCTTGCTGCCGGCCTTGTACCAATCATTGAACCGGAAGTAGACATCAACAGTGAGGAAAAAGAAAAATGTGAGGATATTCTGCGCGGTGAGATCCTCAATCAGCTTAATCAGCTGCACGAAGATCAAAACGTGATGCTGAAGCTGACGATCCCTACGAAACCGAACGCGTACCAGGAAATCATCAACCATCCACGTGTGGTTCGTGTTGTCGCTCTTTCCGGTGGATACTCCCGTGAAGAAGCCAATGAAAAGCTGAAGGATAATGAAGGTCTGATTGCAAGCTTCTCCAGAGCCCTTGTCGGCGATCTGCATGTGGATCAGTCACAGGAAGAGTTCGACCAGTCCCTGAATCATTCCGTAAGCTCCATTTATGAAGCTTCCGTCAATAAATAAACAGCCAAAAAACCTCCGCTGATATGAGCGGAGGTTTTTGTTTGTAGATAAAACACTTTTTCCTACAACCTTCGGGAGCACAAACCATTTCCTTTCCGCGGACGAACGTCCAAGCCTCCTCAGGAAAACCGCCTTCCGGGGTCTCGGCCGCCCGTTTTTCCGCAGGAGTGAAATGGTTTGTGCTCCCTCCGGTCCTGAAGAGGCCTTTTTTTATCTCCCTTATAAATGTAAAGTTATGAAAAGAATGATCCTCTGTTTAATAAAAGAACCACCCCTTTCAGCCATGATAAGGGAAGGACACGGGGAGCGTTCGGTGGTGACGCCTGCGGGAACAGCGCGAGCCGAAGATCCACTTGGTCAAGTGGTTTTGTTGACCAAGTTAGCTGAGGCCGTGCCCGCGGCAAGCATCCACTTGGTCAAGTGGTTTTGTTGACCAAGTTAGCTGAGGCCGTGCCCGCGGCAAGCATCCACCGATAAGCGGACCGTGGCCCAGGCACAGAGCTGAGAGGTAAAAAAACCCCCGCTTTTGAAAAGCGGGGGTTTTAATGATTAATCGAACAGTACACTGACGGACTGCTCTTTCTGTACACGTGTCAACGCATCGGCAAACAACGGGGCAACGGATAGAGATACAATCTTATCGATACGCTTCTCCTCAGGAAGATAAACGGAGTTCGTCACGACCAATTCCTTGATCGGTGAATCCTCGATGATCTTCACTGAAGGATCGGACAATACGGCATGGGTGCCGCATGCGTATATATCATTGGCTCCCTTTTCAAGAAGAGCGGCAGCCGCTTGATCGATGGTTCCAGCTGTATCAATCATATCATCCACGATAATGACATTTTTCCCTTCAATGTTTCCAACCACATTCAAGGCTTCTGCCATATTTGGTTCAGGACGGCGTTTATCCACGAAGGCTATCGGCGCATCCAGAATATCCGCCATGCGGCGTGCCCGGCGCAGACCACTCGTATCAGGAGCGACAACGACGACATCCTCGATGTTTTTCTCCTTGTAATACTGAGCAATAATCGGAATGCCGAGCAGCTGATCGACCGGAATGTTGAAGAATCCCTGAATCTGCGGTGCATGCAGATCAAGAGCCACGACTCTTGATACGCCTGCTTTTTCCAATAGGTTAGCAACCAATTTGGCCGTAATTGGTTCACGCGGACGTGCTTTCCGATCCTGACGAGCATACCCATAATAAGGAATGACCACATTAATCGTTTTGGCAGACGCCCTCTTCAAAGCATCCACCATGATCAAAAGCTCCATGATGTGTTCATTGACCGGCTGGGCCGTCGATTGAATCAAGTAAATATCATCACCACGGACACTTTCCTCGATCGTGATCTGAATTTCACCATCACTGAACCTCACTACAGAACTTTCTCCTAAAGGAACATCCAGAATATCTGAGATTTCCTCTGCCAACGGTTCGTTGGAGTTAAGCGTAAACAGCTTCATGCTCATCTTGATCTCTCCCGTACGTAAGAATTCAAATGGAGCCTATGTCTTTCTTTATATCCTGATAAACATTTACACCATTTTTATTTTGAGTTTACATTGCTGTGTTATTCCAATAAAGAGTATACTATACCATTTCGAGTTTCGAAACTCATTCACTCCATTAAAAAAAGCCTTCTCCCCCATCAAGGAGAGAAGACGGCCGTGATCTAGCGGAACAGATCCAAAAAGCGGTCCCAGAGACTTTTCTCGTCTTCCTGCTCCTGCTCTTCTTCCTGCTCTTCTTTTTTAATACTTTCTGTTTTGATGACAAATTGAACGGATTCAATATTCTCATTCTCTTCGGAAACAAAAGAGACCGGTTCGAAATCGGAATAATCATATTCGCTCATCAGCTGGTCGATTTCCGACTGCATTTCCTCAGGCAGATCACTCGTGGAGGCAGAAAGTTCTGATGTACCATTCTGAAGATCAGCAGCTCCGGATTGCAAGTCTGCCGTTCCACTCGTCAAACCACCGATACCGGCATGCACCTCTTCATACGATCCGGCCAGCTGTCCGACACCGTTCGTATAGTCTACAAGTCCGGCATGAAAATCATTGTACTGTGAGGAGAAACCCTGTATGCCCTGCTGCAGTTCCTTGATGGATTCATCCACATTCACACTGCCTAGATTTGTTTCGATCGTATCCGCAGCCGCTGCGAGCTGATCATTGATCTCACTCAAGGAAGCTACTGCCTGATCCAGGGCAGGACCTGCCGCATCAAATGCGCCTTCTGCATCTCCATAGACCGCTTTGGCTTCCTGAGCTGCGTGATACGTTTCAATGAGATGATCGACCACTTCCTGATCGACTCCTGACTCACGAAGCGCCTGGATATCCTCCTCAGTCACTTCATACCCCGGAATGGAGGCCATCGCCTCATCCAGTTGATCGTGAGCATTGGTATAGTTTGTTCTCAAATCAACCAGGCCATCTTCCGCTTTCTGAAGACCGGAAGAGAGTTCTCTCAAGTTCTCCTGCATTTGTGAGAGGTCTCCAAGGTTCAAATCCCCCGGCCCCTGTGAAGCCAGTCGGCTCATTTCCGCAAGCGCACTTTTGATCGAGGCGGAACCTTCGACAAGGGAAGCCGAACCACTGTTCAATTCCTGGATGCCGTTCAAATACTGTTCTGATCCACTATAGACCTGCGCTGTTCCGTTATTCAGTTCAGCAATCCCGTCGGCAAGGCCGGAAGCTCCATCATTGATAGCGGCGGTTGCATCCGCGAGTGAATTCATATCCTTCTTCACGCCATCAATATCTGGCTCTTCCATGGATAAAGAGGCAGGCACCGCTGCCATTTCGATGCTGTCCATTTCGATATTCTCAGCATCGGCTGTCACTTTGAAGCTTTCTTCTTTCTCAGGAAGAACGGTGAACGTAACTTGTCTGTCTTTCCCTGAATTGGCGACCGTTCCGTCCGGTGCCTCAATATTCTCGAAGATTTCTGCATCTAAAGGGACCGTAATCTGCACGGTATAGTTGTTGAAAAAGACAGGATCGGCCCCTTCTTTTTCTGACGTCTCGATACCGATTTCCAGCTGTCCATCCTTTCCAAGGAGTTCTTCCGGATTGATTTCTTCTCCGTCCAGCTTATAGGAAAAATTGATGTTCCAAGGAAGATTTTGATCTTCAAGATTCCCCTGGTAATAAAACTCCTCTTCTTCAGCTCTCACTTCAATCCGCGAGTTTTTCTGTTTGATTTCATTTACATTCGTTAAATTTTCCACACTGGAATATAGGCCGTAATCGACAATGGTTCCCGGATCTTCAATATCAAAGTTATTGACTACATACATGTCTTTCTGGCTTCCATCTGCATTCAAAGTGGCATATACGACTTCACGCTTTTCAGAGAAACTGCCTTCCTCCGCTTTTCCATCTTCTTCAGCAGAAGCAGGGGCGGCGGGCACAGCAAGAAGAAAAGCCATGATCAGCAGAGATGAACGTTTACCTATCATTATCATTTCCCCTTATAAAAGTTTGCTTTCCATGTCGTTTTTTCAATCAACCGATCCAGAATCACAAGAAGTGCAGGCAGGACGAGGACGACCATCAGAAACGCGAGCAGCGCTCCTCTCCCCAGCAGAAGACCAATAGACGAAACAATCGGATTCGTTGAGGTCATCCATAAAATAAAGCCGACACTGGACAATATCGAAGCCGAAACAAAAATGGCGAAAATCTTGTCATCAATCGTTTTCTTAATCGCCTCAAGCGCTGACATGTCTTTCCGCAGATGATTGTAATTCTCCGTAAATAAAATGGCATAGTCTACGGTCGCTGCCAATTGAATCGTGCTGATCAATAGATACCCGACATAGACGAGCGGCGTATCCATGAAATATGGAAAAGCGAGGTTCACCCATACCGAGGCCTGAATCGTAATAAGCAGGACGACCGGGATGGAAACGGAACGGAACGTAAGAATCAATACAGCCGCAACCGCAGCGATGGTCAGCCAGTTCACAAGGGTATTATCCTTCTGCACAATATTTTTCATATCATACAACGTAACGCTTTCCCCCAGCAGATGGGTCTCCTCATAGTAGCCATCTGCGGTTTCTTTCACCTCTTCAATAAGAGAAAAGGCCTTTTCACCTTCCGCATCGGTTTCCGTATATAAGGTGATTCTAGCGTAATGCTCGGAATAAAACGATTCGGTCACGGATTGTTCTAAATACTCAGGTGGAATCGCCGGGCTGACGATATTGACATAGGACACGACGCTCGAGACATCTGTAAGCTGCTCCAGGTCCTGAACAAGCTCCTCCTCTTTCGCCCGGTCTCCTTCAGGTACGAGGAGAACCATCGGGATGTTCTTGCCAAAAGAATCCTGGATGGCGGCTACATCCTGACCGGCCCTTGTGTTCTCCGGCTGTTCTCCTGTTCCATAAATAAAGCTCGTTTCATTTTGAGCCAGAAAAGCAGGCACAATGATGATCAGAAGCAGAATAAAACTCGGCAGACGCAGCTTCATCACGTGACGGCCGATCCCCTTGAAATCAGGTACAAACGGACGGTGCTTGGTCTTATCGATCCAATGATAAAACATCATCGTCAGCGCAGGCAGGAAGACCATCACACTGATAAAGCTGAGAAGTATTCCTTTCAAAAGGTTCAATCCCAGATCGGCGCCGATACCGAAGTCCATGAAGGTTAAGGCGGTAAACCCAAAGAATGTTGTCGAGGCACTCGCGACAATCGCCGGAAAAGAACGTTTCATCGCCAGCTGCATCGCTTCCTTCGGATCCTCGACTTCCTTCCGGTAATCCGAAAAGCTGTGGAGGAGGAATATCGCATAGTCGAGCGAAACGGCCAGCTGTAGAATCGGAGCGACCGACTGCGTGACAAAGGATATCTCTCCGATGAAAATGTTGGTGCCTAAATTAATCAGGACGGATACACCAATGGCCACGAGGAAGAAGACCGGTTCCATCCATGAGGTCGTCGATAAAATTAAAATCAGAATGATGATTGGAACGAGCAGTGCTGCCGCATACATCGATTCACTGCCTGTCATTTTCTGCGAGACGGCTGTGTTAACGGCTTCACCAGCTACCGCGTTCTCTTCTCCAATCAGTTCATAAATCGCGTCTGTGGCTGCAACTTCCTCCCCTTCCTCAATGTGAAGGGAATAGAGTGCTTTTTGATCCAGGTAATAGGATTCAACAGTATCCGCAGAAGCCATCTCCAATGGTACTTTCACATCGATGATATCATCGAGCCATGTGACACTTTCGACACCATCCACGTTCTCCAGCTGCTGCTTATAGCTGAGCGCTTCGGTGATCGAAACATCCTCAATCATGACCCTGGCATTTTCCACCGGTTCATCGAATTCCTGCTCCATCAAGTCCACCGCTTCAATCGAAGGGGCGTCCTCCGGCAGGTAATCAATCATATTGTAGTTGACGGACACGGCGAACTGAGCCGCCGCACTTAACAGCGTAAGTATAACAAAAATAAGGACAATACTTTTTTTATGCTTTATGATTCGTGCTGTCCATCCGATAAAGCGTCACCCTCTCTTGCATCTCCCATTCATACACTATACTATTTTATTGACACCGTGTTGGATATTCAACAAACAGTTTTTTAAATTTCGTCATTTATCCAACATACCTGTAGGCGAATGTTGGATTGTCATAAAAATGTAAAAAAAGGAGTCCCGCTATGAGTGAAAAAATGGACCGCCGCAAAAAGTATACCCGCCGCGTACTGAAGGAAAGTCTGATCCACCTGCTGAACGAGAAGCCGATCGCTGACATTACTGTAAAAGAGATCTGTGCACGGGCGGACATCAACCGCTCCACGTTCTACACCCACTATTCCGACCAGTACGATCTGCTGGGTCGGATTGAAGAGGAAATTACAGCCGATATGAACACCTATCTCAGTCAATATGATCATGAACTGGAGGAAGAATCGATTCAGATGACAGAGAAAATCCTTACGTATGTCCTTGAAAATAAGCTCCTTTTTCAAACGCTCCTGAAAGGAGAAGCAGCTCCCTCCTTTGAAAAACGGATGATGAATTTGACGAGAGGATTCATGCTGGATAATTTAACATCGGATAAGGTCATTTCCAAACAGGAATCCGAGTACGTCAGCACGTTTGTGATCAGCGGCGTTATCCACGTGATTAAAGACTGGATACAGAACGACATGGACCAGCCGCCAGAGGAAATGGCGGTCATGGTCAATCATTTCATCCTCCATGGCCTTTCCCATTTCGATTAAAAAAGCCGCTTACGTTCCATAACGTGAGCGGCTTTCACGCTGTAGAAATCATACATGTCATCCAGTAGAGTTGTCTGTATGTCCGGGTAGTGGTCACGTTCCGCTTATCGGTGGATGCTTGCCGCGGGCACGGCCTCAGCTAACTTGGGCAGGAAAACCACCTGCCCAAGTGGATCTTCGGCTCGCGCTTTTCCCGCAGGCGTCACCACCGCACGCTCCTCGCGCCAAAAGTACAGCACATACGAAAGGAAAATGGGTATCTTATCAGAGAAGGACAATTTGAGCTTAGCTTCGCAGATTCAAAAGAGCTGCACTTACGCCGTAATTTTCGTTCGCGTGGAAATGACAATGGTCTGAAACAAACGCTGATGACAGCTGATTATAAGAAGATAAAAAAGATTACCCTCTACCCAGCAACGGTGCAGGTACTAGAAAAACACTGGACTTGTTTCCAAACTGAAAGCCGCTTGCGTCTGACGACGCAAGCGGCTTTATCAATCATGATTCATGTTTTCTGGCTTCTCGTTCTTCGGTTACCTGCACGACAGGCTCATCCCATGGGTGAGCGGCATAAATGCCCTGCTCAATCACTTTGGTCAGCAGTCCCTCGTCCCTCGGTATGGAAAATTCAATGCGGAAGGAAGTCACCCGTTCCTTTTCTCCCTTTTTCCCTTCCGTAGGTACGGCAGTGCCGGATGGGACGAACTGCTCCATCCCATCCTTCGTCTGCCACATCACATTCTTGTACTGACCGACCTGCAGTTCATCCACGCTCAACACACTTTGAATGACTTTGTCGGCATACTCTGGAATCACATACGTTTTTACACGGTAAATATCGACAAGCTTCATCGGATCTCTCCTTTTTTTGTTAATGGAACAGTCCGGATTCCCTTGATTTAGCCTTCACTTGTCTTGTCCGGTTATGCAGCGGTCCTTTCAGGAAGATTCCAATCAATAGAAAGACCCCGCCGAATATACCTAAAAACAACAGATCCGTTTTTACGCGTGCCGGCACAATGCCTCCGACGGCTTCCCGCATCAAATCGATGGCGTAGGAAAACGGGAGGAATGGATGAATCGTCTGGAAAAACTCAGGAAGAAGAGCCACTGGGTAAGTCCCTCCTGATCCGGCGATCTGGAGCACGAGCATGACAATCGCTCCGGCCTTTCCGACGTCACCAAGCACAGACACAAGAGTGAAGACGAGCGTCATAAAGACAAAGCTGATCAGCAGCCCGAACAGGACAAACGGAACAACTTCGGCCACCCCGATATCAAGAAGAAATACATTTCCAAGCGTGACGACAAGTGTCTGAAGGAACCCGATACTCACAAACGTTGCGAGTTTACCGAAGTATTGCTCATAGCTCCGGTATTCCTGAAGGTTGACTGGATCCGTAGACAATAACGATACCAGCAGCAGAGCACCGACCCATAAGGACAGGACCGTATAGAACGGTGTCATGCCTGTGCCGTAGTTTTCAATCGGGAACAAGGCATTTTTGCTTAAAGTGACCGGTTCTTCAAAGAAGTTCTCCTCGGCTGACGGGTCATTTTTCAACAGTTCGATGATTTCATTGATATCCGTCTCTCCCTGGATATCACGAATCCGGTCTGCCATTTCATTCACTTTTTGATTGACGTACGGATATTCATTCATCATGTACTCGAGAATATCCTGCCCTTCGGCAATGTTCCCCTCCGTGCTGTTCAGAATACGCTCGACTTCCGGAACCGTCGATTGGACATCCACCAAAATGGAGCGGGCATTTGCGAGTGTGCTCTGAGCTTTATCGATTTCCGCAAGCACCTGCGGCTCAATGTTTTCGTTGTATTCTTTCAAGAAAGCATCAATCTGATCCGCTGTTTCTCCCGACTTTTCTTCAAGGGAGGAGAGGGTTTGGTCGATATTTTCCTGGGCTTCCGATAATCGATCGCCGATTTGACTGCTGTCTTCTTGAATAGCGGTGAGCGCATCTTCAATGGCCTGCACATCAGCAATCGCCTGGTCAATCGTTTCCTCAGGAATCTGCGGGGACGGCTGCGGCGTATTTTCTTCATTCCCCTCTTCCCCATTGTCTTCCTGGTTTTCTTCATTCGCTTGACTGGTCTGCTGCTGTTCCTTCACTTGTTGAAGAAGCTCTTCGACCGCAGCGATTTCCTCCAGGGACTGACTCGTCCGGCTGTTGATTTGATTGCGTATTTCACCAATCGACTCCACATTCACATCAACCGACCGGGCCTCCTTCAAGAAGGCATTCACGTCCTCAGCTGTCTGCTGGGCCGCGTTCAAATCTTCCTTCACCTGTGGTGAAAGTTCGTTCAAACGCTGCTCGGCATCATCAATGAATGCTGTCGTTTCATCAATGGTACTCAGCCCTTCTCCTGCTGCCTGCTCGGCCTGCGGGATGAGCCCCTGCACATTGTTGATGACAGACGAGGCATCCTGGGAGTCGTCATAGGCATCGGAAATCAATTGATAAATTTCCGGTAGATTCTCTTCCAATTTAAAAATGTATTCTTCAAAGCGTTTAATGTCCGGCAGGTCGTTTTCCAATTCAAGTCCAAGGTCATTGAAGAGCTCAGCAACCGTCCCGTTCACTTCTGATATGAACTGGCTGGTAATTTGATCGACCAGCACGGTGGCTCCTTTTTCAGTGATCTTAGGAGCGATGGCATTAATCTTTTCGTTTACATAGTATTGAACTTCCGACTTTTCCGGATTTCCTTCAACGACTGTTCCTAAGTGTTCAGAAAAGGTCTCCGGGATGACAATGACAGCATAGTAATCCCCGTATTCCAGCTTATCCATGGCCTCATCACGATCTGTAAACTGCCAGTCGAAACTTTCTTCATCCTTCAAGTTATCCACTAATTCCTGACCGACATCGATATCCTTATCACGGACAACGGCCCCCTGGTCTTCATTGACCACGGCTACAGGCAGCTGGTCCGTCTGACTGTAAGGGTCCCACGATGCCTTGATATTAAACCAGGCATACAGGGAAGGAAGGACAGCGAGTCCCAGAATCAAAATCAACGCTACCCAGTTCGTGGCGGTATTTTTCCAGTCTCTGCTGAATATTTTCCATATGTTCTTCATTTATGATGCTCCTATACGTTCGTCATGTTTTTTGAATGGGAGTACATGAGTACACGTTAGTTTTATCTACGAGAAGAAATTATATAGGAATGTTCGTGAAGTGAAAAGGGAGACACCTTCATGAAAGCCTCACCAAACCGCACAGCAGAGCATGAATATAAATTTTTCAGGCACAGGAAAACGCGGGGGGCTACAAGCGAAAACCTGCTCCGTAATTGGAGCAGGTTTCCAGAGATTCAGGGGTTTTATTGAAACAGCTGGTGAAGCTTACGAAGGGTTTTTTCTTCATCCAGCGACGTATCATGAAAGGCGACATGACCATCCGGACGGATCATAAGAGCACTTCCTTTTTTCATTCCCAGCTTCCGTTCCATGTGGCGGTGAACGTCATAGATAATCGGCAGGTCATCGCCATCGGTATGGACGGTCCCTCCTTTAGCCACAAGGAAGATCTTCAGCAAGCCGGGGTACTGTTCATTCACTTTCCCGGCAAAAGTGTAGGCGTAATCAATGACATCCGGGTGCTGGGCATCGATATAAATCAGACAGACAAAGCCGTATTCACAGATAAACGGATACAGCCGTTCATCCTTCGCCCCGTCAAAAAACAAGAGATGGTCCGGGACACGCCGGCCGGCTTGAAGAGCCTTACGGGAGAGTGAAGAATCCTTCAACTCCTTGTTGCGCTTCACCTTTTCATATTCGTTATAAATGTTGGATAAATGGTTGGCAATCTTCTGCTGCACCCAGTCCTGAGTCAGCGCTGCCTTTCCAGCCCAGTTGCGGACTTTCCCCTGCGTCCCCTCCAGATTCACCACTTTCAACATGCGCGACGTTTCTTTCAAGACATCCTCCCCAATGGGAAAACGTTCATCCTGATAACTGTCCAGGAATGAATCTTGGGCAAAACCTTTCAATACAGAAGCCAGCTTCCAGCCCAGGTTGGAAGCGTCCTGAAGCCCGAGATTCATCCCCTGTCCTCCGAACGGGTTATGAATATGGGCGGCATCTCCAACAAAAAACACCCGCTTCTCCCGATAATCAGGAACCTGACGATGAGCGGTACCGAAATAGGAAAGCCATGTCGGATTTTCAAGACGGTAGGAATATTTCAGAACCGTATTGACGCTCTCCTGCAGTTCTTCCATTGTCAGCTCATCCTTGTGGGGAAGACCCTGCTTGGCACGGTCAAACCCTACCACCCGGTAGCTGCCGTCTTTGTAAGGAAAGAAAGCGACAGCCCCGCGGTCATTCAAGTGCATATGAATAAAAATCTCTTCAAGCCCGGGAACATCGACATCACCGAGGAAAAAGGTGTACCCTTCATCTTCTCCTTCAAAATCGATGTGAAGGGCATCCCGCACCTTACTATGGGCACCGTCCGCAGCAATTAAGTAGTCCGCTTTATATTCCTTTACTTCACCGTTATACGACGCCTTGACATACACACCGCCCGCATCCTGTTGGACATCCATCACATCATGCCCGCGATCGACCGTGCCTCCGAGCGAGGCGAGATGGTCTTCAAGAATTTGCTCGGTTTCACTTTGAGGAAGGATCAAGAGGTAAGGGTAGCGGCTTTCAATATGATACAGTTCCACGACGGAGGCGTTCTCTCCTCCAAGGTGAAGCTTCGCTCCGGGGCCGGGGTATCCTTTTTCGAGAAATTCCTTGTGCACGCCCAGAAGCTCAAACATTTCCATCGTCCGTGCCTGGATTCCGAGCGCCTTGGAGAGATCCGATGGTGCTTCCCGTTTCTCCAGACAGACGAAATCAACGTCCCGCTTTTTCAATTCATTGGCCGCCATCAACCCCGTAGGCCCGGCTCCAATGATCAACACTTCTGTTTCAATCATGGAAGACATGAATCTGTGCTCCTTCCTTTTATCTAAGATATCGTCTTTGTGAAATGAGTCCTACTGTACGATACCCGTCTGGAGCTGCTTCAAGCGTCATGATGCATATTAAACAAACGTATGTCCCCTGTATTTTTCATCCAGTGAAAGGATTGATCATTGGTGTTCGTGATGACGTTCATCGGTAAGGCCCTCCAAAAGCTCAACATTCTTCGTAACATCCAAAAACTATTTACAAAAAAGAGAGTATTTCTCTGCTTGGAAAATCCCCTCTTATAGAATCATCAAAAAAGGCTGCCGAGAAGTTCCTCGACAGCCTGAAGAGCCTGTGCAAGCAGACTCTTCTTTCTCTATTTTTATTTGTCAGTCGTCTCTTTTTCTTCAATCATCTCTGTTTCATCAAGGTAGCGGAGCAGGTCTCCGTATACGACGGAGTCGGACAAGGCAAGCTCTTCTTCTGCTTGTTCAAATCCTTCTCCACAAGCTGCGTCTTCCACCTCTTCGCCGGTTTCCCGGTCATAGCAGGTGCCGTTGACGCCGACATACTCTTCGTTGGCAAAGTTCCCGTCACGCGTCACCATCAGTTCCTGACGGTCCTCATTGAACAGGTCCTGACCGAACTGGATCGGATTATTATCTTCCACACCAAGCATGTTCATAAGGGTCGGACGAAGGTCGATCTGTCCGCCGACCGTGTCATATTCCTTGCCTTCAATGCCTTCTCCAATCATTAGAAGCGGCACTCGCTGAAGCTGGAACTGCTCGTAGTCGTTAATATCTTTATCAAGATATTCACCCATGGCCTGCTGGTGGTTTTCAGAAATCCCGAAGTGGTCTCCGTAGATGACAAGAACGGTATCGTCATACAGATCAGACTGCTTGAATTCTTCCACGAACTGCTTCAAGGCCTCATCCTGATAACGGATCGTCTGGAAGTAATTATTCAGTGTCTGGCTGGACGTTTCCCCTTTTTCAATCAGCTGCTTGTCCTCTGGAAGAGTGAATGGATGGTGGTTGGTGAGCGTAATCATCTTGTTGTAGAAAGGCTCCTCCATCTGTTCCATCTTCTCTAAGGAATCCTCGAAGAAGTACTCGTCCATATATCCCCAGCTGTGGGATTTTTCTTCGGTCACATCAAAGTCTTTTTTCGAATAGAAACGGTCGTATCCAAGAGAATCGTACATAACATTCCGGTTCCAGAAGGTCGCGTCATTCGCGTGCATCACGGAAGATGTGTACCCTTCCTTATCCAGCACTTCCGGTGTGGCCTCATACTCATTTCCTGCGTGGGTAAAGAAGGCCGCCCCGCGGTTCAATCCATACAGGGAATTATCGAGCAGAAACTCAGAATCGGACGTTCGTCCCTGCTTCACCTGGTGATAGAAGTTGCTGAAGTAGGCCCCTTCTTCCTTCAAATCATTGAAATACGGGGTCAGCTCTTCTCCGTTCAAAGTGTTGTCCACGACAAACGTCTGGGTACTCTCAAGGGAAAGAAGGATGACGTTCTTCCCTTCCGCTGCCCCCTTCATTTCTTCGCCGGCACCGGATTTCGTTTCATTCAAATAGTTAAGCACAGGGACAAGTTCGTTGCTGTCAGCGAACGTTTTCTTCGCTTCCGTCTGCCCCTGCAGGACGATGTCATAAGCGTGGAAATTCAGAACACCGATATATTTCACAAGCATATTGCGGTCAAATGCCCGCTGCAGCAGCTCTGTACGCTCCGTCTGCGCCCAGCCGATGTTCACGATGAACAGCGGAACAGCCAATGCCGCAAGAATGAAACCTTCCTTACGCTTCGGCTGGAATGACGTCAGACGTTTTCCGTTCAAGTAGAACAGAAGGAACACCGCTGCAAAAATATCAACAAACAAGAATAGATCTGTCCATGACAGGATATCCGTAATACTTCCTCCCAGCCCGGCAAGGTTTGCCGCCTGCCCAAGCATAGGGATCGTCAGGAAATCCGAATATTCTCTGTAAAACAAAATATTAAAATACAATAAAAGCGACCCGACAATATACATCGCCAGCATACCTTTACGGCCGGCAAGCAGAATCCCTACACCAAATAAGAGAAATATACTGCTGAGTGGATTGAAGGCCAGAATCAGCGCTTCATTGAAGTTTTCAATATCAAGATTGAAAATGCCGCTCTGGACGATATACATCTTCAGCCAGAAAACAGCCATAACAGCCGTATAAATCAAAACTTTCTTCTTATTGGCGGGGTCTTTCAATTTAGCTTTCCATTTAGAAATCATGAAATAACCTCCGTTGTGATAAACAAAATCATTTATTTCCGACAGCGTAATCGCTGCATCATGGCTGCCGTTTTTTCTACGACAAAACTGATCATAACATATTTTAAAGAAAAACCCCTTGTTTTAAATAATCTGTTATGTTCTTTTAATTCTGTAATCCCCTCGTAATCAAAGAAGCAGCAGCACAGAAAACATAACAAATCAGCCTGCTGAATCAGCAGGCTCAGGCTGCCGAGAAAGTATCGACAGCCTTTCTTTCTAATTTCTTTTATTCTTCACCTTGTTCATTTGTCAGCCTATAATAACCATCTGTATAGGAGGAATTTTTTGGTTTCAGTCAAGAAAAGAACGACAAAACGAAATGGACATCGTAACTATAGAAGAGCTTGTCCCCGGAAATCACTTACTCTTGGCATCCGAACGTGAGTTAGAACGGCAGATTCAAACAAATGCTGCTTATCGAGAACGGCTTGGGCTGCACTATAGCCCCTCGCGTGGAAAAGAAAAAGGGAAAGCACAGCCGCTGATGACGGCTGCCTGTCGGAATATGAAAAAGACGGCCCTCCATCCAGCAAGGGTGAGCTGGGTAAAGGAAGGGCTTTTCGATTTTAAAGAATTCCCAAGGAGCGGTGCCCCTTTCACTCCTGCGGAAGAACGAGTGGGCCGAGATCGCCGAGCGTGGGTTTTGCGAGGAAGCTCGGGCGCTCGTCCGCGGAAAGGGAAGGGGCTTACGCTCCTGGCGGTAAAGAAGAAAAAAAGCTTGTAAATAAACAGGGGGTTCTCTACAAGCCTTTCCCTTACCTCTTACAAATCCGTCTCAAGTATAGGCACCGAGCCGGTATCTGTACACGACCTTTACGAGAGGTTCTTGTTCAAAACCTCATGTTGGGGTACAGCATATCCTTCCTGCGCTCTTATAAAAAAGAAATACCGTATGTTGCACAGAAGATATCCTCTTCTTTCCATTCATCATTTACTGTCACGAGCAGCGTTTGGTGGTGACGCCTGCGGGAACAGCACGAGCCGAAGATCCACTTGGTCAGGTGAATTTCCTGTCCAAGTTAGCTGAGGCCGTGCCCGCGGCAAGCATCCACCATGAAGCGGAAAGTGGCCGGCTGCACGAATAACGGAGGACTGCGCTGACATACATATATTTTTTCTACAGACGAACAGCCTGCTGAATCAGCAGGCTGTCCCGGTTTGAAAGCTTAGAGTTTGTTCACAGCATCCTTGATGGATGTGGATCCACCAACAACTTGAAACTCTTTCCCAATCGTTGATTCATTTTCAAGTACAGCAAGCAGGACACCAGCGACATCCTCACGGGAAATTTCACCGCGCTCGACGGTTTCCGCTGCCTGCACCTGACCTGTTCCATCTTCGTTTGTCAGGATGCCCGGGTGGACAATCGTATAATTCAAGTTCGTACGACGCAGCCAGTCGTCCGCATAATGCTTCGCAACGACGTACGGAGCGAAGGACGCCGGCGCTCCTTGAATCGCTTCACGTGTCGTATCAAAGGAACTGACCATCACATAACGGTTGACTCCCTTTTGTTTGGCCGCTTCAATGGTTTTCACAGCTCCGTCAAGATCGATCATTACGGTTTTATCCGGCCCTGTATTCGGTCCTGATCCTGCTGTAAAGACAACCGCATCCACATCATCGAAGGCTTCTGCCATTTTTTCTGTGTTATCTTCAAGGTCGACAAGCACCGTCTCTGCTCCAAGGTCCTTGAAATAGGAAGCCTGCTCCTCTTTACGAATCATAGCTACCGCTTCTATATCATGATGACTTTGTATTTTCTGTACGAGATGTTTTCCTACCTGACCGTTTGCTCCTACAACAAGTACTTTCATGGAAAACCATTCCTTTCATCGATAAGTATCTCTCTCTTTATGTATCCCCTTTTCATGAAAAAGAAACGTAGGAACCTTCCCCCATAAGAAAACGACCCAGCACCTTCACTGTTCATATAGGGACTCATATGGAATTTCCACCATCGTCACCTGCTGAAAATCAAATGATAAAAGCCACCGCACAGCTCCCTTGCATAAAGGCAGCAGTCAGGGGCAACCCTTAAGACAAGACCGATCATTATGGAGGTGCCTCACATGTTCTTACGATTTATCCAGACAGCGGCCGTGGGATCTGTCGTTTTCATCGCCGGATCCGCCGTCTTTCCAGTCATTAAACGAACCCTGCGTCCGATCATGAGGGAAGTTTCCCATGACATGAAGTTTCTGCTCGTCAGCTCAGGCGAGCGTATGCAGGATATGGTCGATGAAGTTAAATATGAACGGATGAAAAAAGCCATGGATAAGATGGACACGATTGAATGCGAGGTGTATGAAGATTGACCAAAGAATCGAAAGCCTGCAGCCTGGATATTTCAGATTAACAGAAAGCAGGGAAGCGAACGTCAACCTGATGAGCCGGGTTCCCTTTAAACGATTTCAGGCTGTTGATAAGACAGGTTTTACCAAGAGGCCCGAAGGGAACTTCCCTTTAAAAAGACCTACATAAGGAGGGGTTCTTTCCTATGGTCGTTTCTGGAAAAATTCATTATAAACATCACCATATCGATTTCGAAGTGAAGATGGAACATGAGGATATTGAAGAAGGTGTCATAAAGTCGGAGGATGGTAAACGAACACTGATCCATGCCATCAATCGTAAATTCCGGGTGAAGTACCCGCTCACAAGCACCATCGATCCCGTCCACGTGTCTTCCATATAAAAAAATCGTCCGGTTTGATCCGAGGCCACTGAAAAATTGAGGATTTTTTAACTTTATCCTTTCTATTCCTTCATTAGTTTCACGATTCGTTTCACATTCGCTGTAAAAATGGCCATGGCACCTTGAAGGCGCATGCCTTCGAGACCGAAGATGAGGCAGCCCCATATACATGTCTTCATGTATTCTTTAGATTGTAAAAGAAAAAAGAGTGATGTTCTTCTATAAATCACAGAACATCACTCTTTTTAGATGGGACACAGTTGATTTCACGATGAGCGTTCGATGGTGACGCCTGCGGGAACAGCACGAGCCGAAGATCCACTTGGTCAAATGATCTTCTTGACCAAGTTAGCTGAGGCCGTGCCCGCGGCAAGCATCCATCGACAAGCGATTCGTGAGAATCAACAATCACCTTTAACCACTTCTCTTGATAGAAAGAAGTTTTTTCAGTGGCCTCGTTTGATCCGGACGATTTTTTAATTCAAGTACGATACTTAATGGCCAGACCTTTTAGGAAGTTCCGGGCAAACTTATCCAGGCAGGGCTTATAGTTTTTGTGCCCCTCTTTCCTTAGGATCGCACCGAGTTCGCCTTTGCTGATCGTCACACCCGCTTCATCAAGGATGTCGATCACATCTTCATTTTTCAGCTGAAGGGCGATTTTCACCTTTTTCATCATGACGTTATTCACACTGGAGCGGTTTTTGATGGAACGGTCCGGCTTCACGGTTTCACCGTCTTTCGTTTTTTGAGGGCCGCGTTTATAAATGATCAAACCATTCAGGAAAGATTCCAGCATGCTGTTTGTACATTTAATGTAATCCATACCGTCCACAGCTTCCTCATCATCTTCCTCTACTTTTGTCAGCACCAGTTTGACTTCTTCCACCGTCAGGTCTTCGCCACCGAGCTCGAAGATTTCCGTCATTTCGCTGTCCCTTATATCAAGGGCATAACGCAGACGGATCAATATATCGTTATTATCCATATGATAACCTCCTGTATGTTTGCACGCGTTTTTCACACCAGTCCTCATCCTACCACGTTTCCAACCATTCTATAAGGCGGAATAGAAAATTCAGGATTGATCCTCTTCCGGCCTGTACGTTTTTGTCAGATAGATCACTACTGTAAAAAAGCACCCGCCAAAAATGAACCCTGCCTTCATGAGCAGGTTGGGAGCAATATAAAAGGCGGAAAACAGAAAGGAAAACCAAATCATGATCAGGATGGAGATTTTCGCTTTCATAGGGAGGCCCCGTCCGGATTTATAATTTTGTATATAACTGCCAAACCATTTGTTGGTCATCAGCCAGTTGTACAGACGATCAGAGCTCCGCACATAACAGGCCGCTGTTAATAGTAGAAACGGAGTCGTCGGGATTAACGGCAGGACGATCCCAAGAATACCCAGCCCAAGCGATAGACTTCCGACAATGATCAGCAGGATCTTCACAACTTGTTTCATCATTAACTCCTTAAAAAGTAAATTTCGAACCAGTTTCAGCAACTGAATATGAGTCCGGATGGTTCTATTGTATCCCTACTTCCCCTTACGTTTCCATCATTTCAAATTTCACAGCGTTCGTTCAAGAGGACCGGTCTTCACAAAAAAAGCTCCCATCTCTAAGATGGAAGCTTCATGACTATATTGATAAACGGGAGGATAAGTTGTACACGTATTCATCCACCTGCACCGCCTGTTCATGAACAGCATGATAGGAAAAGGCCTCAGGCTGATTGTCTTTCAGAGTGACGACTACACCCGATTTTTCATTCATCAGCTGTTCGACCGCATAGGCACCAAGACGGCTGGCAAGGATTCGATCCGCCGCTGTCGGGGCACCTCCGCGCTGGGTATGTCCGAGAACAGTGACACGGGATTCGATTCCCGCCTCCTGCTTCAGCCGCTCATTAAGATCAATTCCACTCACACTGCCTTCTGCAACAACGACAATGCTGTAACGCTTGCTCCGGGACGGCCCCTGCTTAATCTGCTCGACGATGGAATCCAGATCCTCTTTCTTCTCAGGAATCAGAATGTTTTCTGCCCCGCCGGCCAGGCCGGACCACAAGGCAAGGTTTCCGGTATCCCGTCCCATGACTTCGATAATCGATGATTTTTCATGAGAGGAAGCGGTGTCCCGGATCCGATCAATATAATCCATCACCGTATTCAGAGCTGTATCAAAACCGATGACTTCGGAAACACCTGGGATATCTGAATCGATCGTGGCCGGAATGGCAGCGGTCGGTACCCCTGATTCCTCCAGGACAGCCGCTGCCTGCACCGCTTCTTTCCCTCCGATGACGATAAGGGAATCGATTCCATGATCCTTGATCGTCTGCAGGGCGCTTTCTTTTCCTTCGTCTGTGAAAACAGCATCCGAAGGAGAGGACTGGAGAATCGTTCCGCCCCGCTGCATGATCGATCCGACAGATGCGGCATCCATCTTCTCGATTTTTCCATCTATAAGGCCCTGGAAGCCGTATTGGATTCCAAGCATATCTACACCGTAATAAATACCGGAACGGACAACAGCCCGGATGGCTGCATTCATTCCCGGAGCATCTGCTCCACTTGTTAATACACCGAATCTTTTCATCATGACCACTCACTTTCCACTATGAATCCGTATTCCGGCATACAGAGCCGGTCTCCGCTGTTTTTCTTCCTACCGTTTCCTGATCCATTTTCTTAACTATCACCACATCATGAAATCCCTACTCATTATTCTCCTGTTTATTTTACAAAAATTCAACAAATACACTCCATCTCAACGGTTCACCTAAATCATGACCACAGCCATTGAAACTAAAACCTATGCAGGAGAGATACAACGGGGGATTGAGTTTCTACACGAATATAAAAAGGAGTCCTCAGACGGAACTCCTTTTTATGTGGTCTGCTTATTTCTGCTCTCAAAGTCAAACTTGATACTGAAGTTCTCATCCAGTTTCAAGGCTGTGCTGAACGGCTTTTTTCCCTTAAATCCTTTGAGGACCTTCGTTTTCTTCTTCTCACAAAGCGTCTTTATCATATTTCTTGTCAGAGTCTTGCCGGCAAGCTTCTTCGGAAAAGTCACCTTACAGCCTTCCTTGTAATTGGAACAGCCATAAAACTTATACCGGTCCATAATTTCACCAGACTGACAGGATGGACATTTTGCAATCGGTTCTTTGCTGCTGCCCCGGGATGTCTTTTCCCCGGTACTGCGGACTTCCACCTTCTGCAGAGCCTCCGGGGTCTCCTGAATGAGTTTTTCTATAAATTGGCCGGTCTGCTTAAGAAACACCTGTCTGGAGCCTTCACCGCTGCCGATTTTCTTCAAATACGTCTCCCACTTAGCCGTAAGGGATGGACTCGACAACAGTGTGCCTTCGATGGCTTCACAGAGCATCTTGCCTTTTTCCGTTACATAGACGTTATTCTTCTTCACTTCAATATAATTCTGCGCTTTGATAGTCTCAATGATGCTTGAACGCGTCGCTTCAGTTCCCAGACCTTCGACTTCTTTAAGAATTTCAACGTCCCCTTCATCATCCATCAATTTTCCGCATGTCTTCATCATATTGATCAGCTGACCTTCAGTGTACGGCTTTGGAGGCTGTGTCATACTTTCTTTGATATGAAGCTCAGCCCCAACTTCTTCTCCTTGGTGGACTTCAGGGAGGAGGGGTTCCTTTTCCTTCGCTTTGGCCGGCTTCGGAAACAGCTCCTTCCACCCCTGGCTGACGTCCAGCTTTCCGGTCGTTTTAAACGGCAGTTCTTTTACGTGTGTGTAAAGGGTGGTTTCTTCATAAATGTAATCGGTATGGAACATGGCAAGCGTCGTTGCAAGCACCTCATTGTAAATGTTCTGCTCATCACGGCTCAGGCCGCTCAGTTTTTTCTCTGTCGGTACGGATTTCGTCGGTATGATCGCATAGTGCTCCTGTACCTTGCTGCTGTCCACGTACCGCTTTTTCGGCTTCTTGGAAACCGGAGTAAAAGAGACATTCAACGTCTTTTGATACCCTTCGAGATTTTTTACCAGGTAGGAAAATTCACTTTCTGTTATGAAATTACAGTCCGTACGTGGATAGGTGACGAGTTTTTTCTCATACAGCTTCTGCATCGTTTTCAATACATGGGATGGTGTATACTTCCAACGCCGGTTCGCGACACTCTGCAGCGTGGATAGCGAATGAAGCTTAGGTGATTTGATGTATTTCGTCTTTTTATCAACATTTTCCACAACACCAGACAGCGGTTCATTCTCCTTTAAACCGTACTCATCCATCAAGGCCTGAACCTTCGCCTTGTCCTTCTCCTTGATTTCAGCCAGCCCTTTATAAGAGCCTTTCTCCGCCTGGAACTGACCTTCAATCTGGTAAAAGGGTTCAGAGACAAAGCTTTCAATTTCCTTATGACGCTGGTAGATCAAATACACGGTCGGGGACTGGACGCGTCCTATCGACAAGTAGCTGCCAAAACCCTTTTTCTGCAGCAGCAGGGTAAACAATCGGCTGGCATTGATCCCGACCAGCCAGTCACTAATCTGCCGGGCTTTGGCTTCTTCGAACATTCGCAGATCCTTATCATTGGCCTGCAGGTTTTGAAATCCTTTGCGCACTTCGTCCCGCTCGAGGGAGTTGATCCAAAGTCTTTTGACAGGCTTGTTTTTCACACCCGTAAGGCGGAGGATGCTGTAGAAAATGTTGGAGCCTTCCCGGTCGACGTCCGCAGCATTGATGATGACATCAGCGCTTTGGAACAGTTTTTTGACGGCTTGGAACTGATCCCATTTCCCTTTGGACACTTTTTCAAGGTACCGGTCCGGAACGATCGGCAGCTGATCCAGCTTCCACTTTTTCCATTCGGGCTTATAATCGTGGGGCTCCTTCAGCTCAACTAAATGGCCGACCCCCCACGTAATGACCGCTCCATCCGGGAACGTATGGTCAGGTTTTAATTGTATATAGGTTTTCGTTTTATTTTGCACGGTAAAGGCCTCGGCATAGGCTTTTGCCTGCGAGGGTTTTTCAGCTAAGATGACCACCTTTTCCATGGTCTTCCACTCCCTTCAATAGACCACAAGAGTACTATGAGACAGGCTGGAAAGCAAGAGAAGATCGATGGATCATGTAAATAAAAAAAGGCTGTCGATAATTCTCTCGACAGCCTTCCCCTTTTAGAACACAATCTCTAAGTTATTTCACCTGGTGGTAAGCACCTGTCCGCCTGAGGACGGTGGCCACTGTTTCCTTCAGGGCTTCTTTTCCCGGTTTCAAGATTTCCATCGGGGCATAAAGATCTACATTGCCTTCCAATATTCGACGCGTCGCCTGTGACCAGGCAATGTTCAACTCCGTGTTGTAGTTAATTTTCGCATGGCCGTAGCTGATGGCCCTGCCCAGATCTTCATTACTGATACCCGAGGCTCCGTGAAGGACGAAAGGCACAGGGGTCGATTCACGAAGCGCGGCCATTTCCTCGAATCCAAGATTCGGCTCACCGTTGTACTTTCCGTGCACAGAACCGAGAGCCGGGGCAAGGCTGTCGACACCCGTTTCTTCTATTAATGTACGGCATTCATTCAAATCGGCGTACAATAGATCGCTGTAAATGCCATCTTCTGTACCTCCGACGCTGCCGACTTCCGCTTCAACCGTCACCCCATGCTTATGAGCGTAGGAGACCACCTTCTTCGTATTCTCCACATTTTCCTCAATGGAAAGTTTGGAGCCGTCATACATGACAGAATCATAGCCGGCATCGACGGCTTCCATGCAGCGCTCCACGGTCTGACCGTGATCGAGATGAAGAACAGCCGGAACCGTCAGGCCGATTTCTTCTTTCATAATCGAAAAGGATTCAGACAGCAGACGGAATCCTCCTATTTGATCGACGATTTTATCTGTCGTCCCCACAATGACCGGAGCCCGGCACGCTTCTGCAGTTTTTAAAATGGCCTCAAGCCAGATCCAGCCATTCATGTTGAACTGAGGAACGGCGTAATTGTTTTCTAAAGCGTCATCTAAAATGTTATACATAGGATCGCCCAATTTCATAATTGACTTGAACCGGTTTTCCCGTCTCATAGGATTCCTGCGCCGCCCGTGCAATCCGCTGCGCCATAATACCGTCCTCGAATTGAACGCCTGTCGGACGGTCTTGAAGAATACTTGCAATAAACTGTTCCGTTTCATGGATGAACGACTCATTATACCTTTCTAAAAAGAATGGCAGCGGCTTATCTGACTCCACCGTACCGGAGTGGTAATACTTCAAGTTTGTCGACGTCTGATTGTCGGCCACAAGGGCGCCGCCGTTTCCGAATATTTCAATTCGCTGATCATAACCGTATACCGCTTCCCGGCTGTTATCAATGACGCCTAAAGCTCCATTGGCAAAGGTCAAGGTGACAATGGCGGTGTCAATATCCCCTTTTTGACCGATGGCTGGGTCGACAAGGTTGCCGCCTTTGGCATACACCTCCACAACTTCTTCACCAACCAGGTGTCTCGCCATATCGAAGTCATGAATTGTCATATCCATAAAAAGTCCGCCGGAAGAAGTAATATAATCAAGGTGGGGTGGGTTCAGATCTCTAGAAGTAATCTTCAGAACATGTACATCTCCGATATCCCTGCGCTCGACCCGTGCTTTCAGCTCAGAAAAATTATTGTCAAACCGTCGATTGAACCCGACTTGAAAGTGAACGCCCGCCTTCCGGACTTCCTCGTAAGCTTCTAACGTTTCCTCGTCACTGAAGCTGACCGGCTTCTCACAAAAAATATGTTTATTGTGCTGAGCCGCCCGTTTAATTAAATCCGCATGAGTGCTTGTAGGCGAACAGATAAAGACCGCATCAATTTCCTGATCTTGAAAAATATCATCGTAATCCTTTGTCATTTCTTCCACTCCGCTCGTTTCAAACCAGTCCATCAGCTGGTCTGTGAAAAGGTCTGAGACTTTCTTCAAGCGGACATAAGGATTTTTCCTAAGATTATCAATGTGCAGCTTCCCGATACGTCCTGCACCGATGATACCAACCGTTACTTTTTTCATCGTGTACTCCCCTTCAATTAAAGATGCTAAGACTGCCGGCTTATAAAAAAGACATACCAGTCATCGAACCTTACCCTTTTGAAGTATTTCGTCAATGTACCGCTTCGCTTTTAAAGCATATTCAAAAGCATTGCATACATCCGGGTCCTGCTCTGCTTCTACAACGATCCACCCACTGTAGTGGTGGCGTGTCAGATAGTTCATAATGGGAGCGAAATCAATCATGCCGTCCCCGGGTACCGTGAAAGCCCCCTTTTTCACTCCTGTCAGAAAGCTGTCTTGTTCTCTTCGTACTGCCGCAGCGATATTTCTCCGTATATCTTTGAAGTGGACGTGTTTAATGCGGTCAAAATACTTCTCAAGAATTTCAAGAGGATCTTCGCCTGAAAAAACGAGATGGCCGGTATCAAACAGCAGGCTGACTTTATCCGGATCCGTAGAGGACATCAGCTGGTCAATTTCCTCTGTCGTCTGCACGCCGGTCCCCATATGGTGATGGTAAACGATGGACATTCCCTTCTCGGCTGCCAGTTCGCCAAGTGCTTCCAACCCATCAGTAAAACGCTTCCATTCTTTTTCATTAAAAACAGGCTTTTCTGCAAAAAGCGGGGTATCCACCTGACCTTGAATGCTGCTCCCCTGCTCAGACACGACAATAACTTCAGCCCCCATAGCATAGAGAAAATCCCGGTGCTCGATGAAATCAGCTTTCACTTCTTCCAACGGCTGTGTTGTTAAAAAGGAACTGAACCAGGCACTGGCTACTTCAAGGCCCCGGATATCCAAATAATGCTTCAACACTTCAGGGTCACGGGGATATTTGTTACCAATTTCTGTTCCCGTATATCCGGCAAGTGCCATTTCGCTGATACACTGCTCAAAGGAATTGTTTCTCCCAAGCTCAGGCATATCATCATTCGTCCAGGCAATTGGTGCACACCCCAGTTTGATTTGGTTTCCCATTTTCCGACCTCCTTAATATAAAAGTTTAAAGTTCACACTCTCTTCGAAAAACGCTGGTCCTCCCCTGCCTCTTCATATGGCTGGAACCTCAGTCGAAAGCCGTCTTTCATCTATGTAGGCTCTAAGTTAAAAGAGGGCAATTCATATCCCTATAAGTTATATGTTGTCGTCTTGGATCAAGCCTTGAAGGCTTAATCCAGCGACACTCATATGCATATGATTGAGGCACAGCCCCACGTTTTCTCTTAATACTGCCTGGCTTTCATCCGGATACCGATCACTTCCTCGGCTTTTTCGTTCACCCGCTCGTTCGTGGAATGCTCAGAAATGCCGACGTTCCAAAAGCTTTCGTATCCATCCGTCATCGTTTTAGGAAGTACCCGGATATGAATAAGCGTAGAGTTGTCCGTTTCTTTAGATTTTCTCACGGCGTCTTCAAGCTCTGCCTCATTGGAAGCTGTAAAGGTATCAAATCCATACCCCTCCGCTACTTTGGCATAATCAACAGCAAGCACGCTGCCGTCGGACTTTGTGAATTCCGTGCAGTAACTGTCACTTCCGTGCCCCATCTGCAGATTGTTGATGCAGCCATATCCGGAGTTATCAAACAAAACAATGTTCAATTTCTGTCCGTACTGGAGTGCCGTCACCATTTCTGTGTGCAGCATTAGAAAGCTGCCATCCCCGACAAAGCTGTAAACTTCCTTATCTGGATGGGCCAGTTTCACGCCAAGACTCCCGGCAATCTCATACCCCATGGCTGAATATCCGTACTCAACGTGATACGTATTGGCTACAGACGGATTCCACAACCGGTGCATATCTCCAGGCAGGGAACCTGCGGAAGTAACAACATAGCTGGACGGATCCACCAGTTCATTGACTTTGATCAAGGCAGATGTCTGCGCATATGTCGTATCCAGAGCTTCCGCATACGATTTCAGCTTCTCACGACCAAATTCGTCCTGAATCTCAGGCTGATAACTGTCATCACCCAGCTTCACTTGAATGTCTGCCAGACGCTGACGTTCCTCTTTCCATTCTATTTTATACTGCTCGAGCAATCCTGAAAAACCGCTCTCATAACCCTCAAGCATGCTGTCGAGCTTTTCTACAGTCGCTTTTGCATCGCCGACAAGCTGGTGCGCATCCATTTTATAGGTCTGCATCCGGCTGACGTTAATATTAATGAACGTAGATTCGTCAAAATTAAATGCGGTTTTTGAAGACGAGGTAAAGTCGGTGTAGCGCGTTCCGATCCCGATAATCAAATCGGATTCTTTAGCCGCTTTGTTGGCTGCCAGCGTCCCGGTTACGCCAAGTCCTCCCATGTTGAAGCGGTGCTCTGAGGAAACCGTTGACTTTCCTGCCTGCGTTTCCGCAAGTGCCACTCCATACTTATCAGAAAAAGCAGCAATCGCCTCCCCTGAAAGAGAGTATTTTGCTCCACCACCTACGACGATCAGGGGCTTTTCAGCTTTCTGAATTTCGTCCACCGCACGCTGGAGTGCCGCTTCGGATGGAAGGATACGGTCGACGTAATGGACCCGCTTTTTAAAGAAGGCTTTTTCGTATTCAAACGTCTCCCCTTCAACATCCTGGGCGATCGACAATGTGACAGGCCCGGCGGTTTCCGGATTTGTCAGAACTTCAAACGCTCGGAGTAAAGCAGACATCAGCTGTTCCGGACGCTCAATTCTATCCCAGTAGCGGGATACAGGCTTCAGAGCATCGTTGGTCGTGATGCTGTGGCTGTGCAGCTGCTCAATCTGCTGCAGTACGGGGTCAGGCTGACGGCTTGCGAACGTATCGCCCGGAAGGAATAAAACAGGAAGATTATTCGCAAGGGCGGTCGCACTGGCTGTCACTAAGTTGGCGGAACCAGGACCTACGGATGATGTCACCGCATAAATCTTTCTTCTGAAATGCTCCTTGGAAAAAGCAGCGGCCGCATGCGCCATACCCTGCTCATTTTTTCCCTGGATCACATTCAAATGTCCCGGATCCTCCTGCAGGGCCTGGCCGATGCCCAAAACATTTCCGTGACCAAATATATTGAACACCCCTTCGACGAAAGGTGTTTCTTCACCGTCGAAGTGGATGTATTGGTTATTTAAGAATTTCACGAGTGCCTGTGAGGTTGTAAGTTTCACTTTCTCTGTCATGCTCGTTTCACCCTTCCTGACTATGAATCAACTGTTCAATCTCTTCAACTGTCGGCATAGCATCAGAGGAACTGTGTTTGGAAACAACGATGGATGCCGCAGCGCTTCCGTATTTCAGCGCTTCCTGAATGCCTTTCTCCTTTTTCAGAGCATAAATGAAACCGGAAGCGAAGGAATCCCCGGCGCCGAAGGTCTTCAATACCTGTGTCTTATAAATGTCTCCTTCAATGACTTCCCCATCTCTCGTAAAGGCCTTGGAACCCTTGACTCCGTGCTTGACGACGACGAGATGAGGTGAATAGTTGAACAACTGCTGCACAGATTCTTTGTCAGAGTTCCCCTCGGAATTCTCCAGAACGTTGAATTCGTCACGCGTTCCAATAACGATATCTGCGGAGCGGGCAGCAAGAGTCATATAGACGGATGTTTCCGCCTCACTTTTCCACGTATAAGGGCGGTAATCCAATTCGAAGATTACTTCCACCCCGTTCTTTTTCGCAATATCCATGGCATGAAGAGCGGCTTCCCTGGACGGAGATTGACTGAGTGCCGTTCCCGAGATGAGAAGGGTTTCCGCGCTTTTGATGTAATCCTCATCAAAATCATCAACACTCAAGTACAGATCAGCTGCCTGATCGCGGTACATAAGGATGCTGCACTCTTCAGGACTCTTGATTTCTGTAAACGTAAGACCGATTTTACGGCCTTCGGTATCTTTTTTTATCGAAGACGTTTCTACGCCGACTTTGTTCATATAATCAATAACAAAATTTCCGTGCTGATCATCTGAAACTTTAGCGATCATGCCGGCCTTTAAACCGAGCTTCGATGTACCAATCGCAATGTTCGCCGGTGATCCTCCGACATACTTCTTAAAGGTCATTGTTTCTTCCATCGGCATATTATACTCAACGGCATTCAAATCAACGGCTGCTCTTCCGAACGTGATAATATCTAGTTTTTTCATAATCAATCCCTCTCCAATATCCATTCGTGGTCTTTATCATTATGAAACTTCCATTTCCGTTTCGGTCCAGCCATAACGTTCAAATAATATAAGTCATAACCATCAGGAACACCTACAGGATGGTACCCTTTCGGAACGGACACGCAGTCCTGGTGTTCGACAGCCATCGTTTCATCGAGGCTGCGGTCATCGGTATAGACCCGCTGGAAGACAAACCCCTGCTCAGGATCGATTTCATGGTAATAGGTTTCCTCCAAGAAAGATTCTTCGGGGAGGTTGTCCTGATCGTGTTTGTGTGGAGGATAGCTGGAAAAGTTTCCACTTTCCGTATAGACTTCAACGACGAGCAGGTTCTCAGGGATATCGACGTAGTCCGGCAGAATGTTATGAACCAGACGCTTGTTGGAATACTGCCCTCGGTGTTCAATATCATTATCGGCTGCCCGAATTACCTTCGTGTCCTTCATTTTCGTGGAGTTGGAGTAACATAACGCAAGCTTTGCCGGTTGATTAGCCTCAACATGGAAGCTTTTCGAAGACGGAATGTAAATGCTGTCTGTCGGTTTCTTCTCAAAAACCGTTTCGCGTGTACCAAGTTCGCTGTAGACTTTTTCCTCAACGGTTACATCGACATTCCCCGTCAGGACGACGGCGCACAACTCGGTGCTTTCCAGCGTTTCCGCATAACGTGCGCCCTCCTCCATTTCAATGACCTTAAACTGTACGTATTCAAGACCTGTCGCTTCCTTGTTTAAGTCTTGAATTAACGTAACGCCTTCAGATAACTTCAATTCTCTACGTTTATACAACAGGTCCGCCATCGCTTACTCCTCCCCTTCGAATTGAGGTTTCAGGTGACGCGCGGTAACGACTTTCTTACGCGTATAAAACTCGACGCCGTCTTTCCCATTGGCATGCAGAGATCCGAAGAAAGAGGACTTCCATCCGGAGAATGGGAAAATCGCCATCGGCGCTGGTACACCAAGGTTGATGCCGAGCATTCCCGCATCAATATTTTCACGGAAGTAGCGGATGCTTGAAGCACTGTCACTGAACAAGCAGGCACCGTTCGCAAATTCTGATTGGTTGGCTGTGCGGATACCGTCTTTCAAGTTTTTAACTTTCATGACAGAAAGTACGGGAGCGAAGATTTCATCCTGCCAGATCTTCATATCTGTTGTGACATCTTCAAAAATCGTTGGACCGACGAAGTAGCCATCATCTGAGCAGCGGTCACGACCATCCAGGGCAAGCTTCGCACCTTCTTCTTCTCCCTGATTGATATATTGAAGCGTCCGTTCCTTGTTCTCCTCACGGATGACAGGCCCCAGGAAGACGCCATCATCAAGGCCATTCCCCATTTGAATATTTTCTGCTTCCGTTTTTAATTTCTGGATAAATGTATCGTAAATGCCTTCTTCGACTGCAATGACAGCAGCTGCCATGCAGCGCTCGCCGGCAGAACCGAAAGCGGCTCCGATGACTTCCTTAACGGCCTGATCAACGTTGGCATCGTTCAATACGATGGTATGGTTCTTCGCACCAGTCAGCGCCTGAACGCGTTTCAGGTTATCGGTTCCTTTTTTGTAGACATATTCACCTACAGGTTTGGATCCGACAAATGAAATCGCTTTAATGTGTTCGTTTTCTAAAATGCCGTTCACGACATCGTGGGCACCGTTGACAACATTGAATACGCCTTTTGGAAGTCCTGCTTCTTCAAGCAGAGTTACAATTTTCTCAATCAACAGCGGTGTTTTTTCTGATGGCTTCAAAACGAAAGTATTACCTGTTGCGATGGCCATCGGGAACATCCAGCAAGGGACCATCATCGGGAAGTTGAACGGTGTAATGCCTCCGACGACACCGACCGGATATCGGTAGTTCGTTCCTTCAATATCCGTCGCAATGGAAGGAAGGGAATCGCCCATCATTAATGTCGGAGCTCCTGCAGCAAATTCCACGTTCTCAATCCCGCGCTGAACTTCACCAAGAGACTCCTTCAAGCTTTTGCCGTTTTCTTTTGTAATGATTTCAGCCAGTTCTTGTTTGTTATCGATCAACAGCTGCTGAAACTTAAATAAGATCCGTGCGCGTTTCGGTACGGCTGTCTCCTTCCAATCCTCAAAAGCTTCCTGCGCTGTTCTTGCCGCTTCATCCAGTTCGCTGCGTGTAGAAAGTGGTGCTTTTGCCATCACTTCTTTTGTTGCCGGGTTGTACACATCAAGGGTGTCCGTACTCTCACTTTCCACCCATTCACCGTTAATGTAGTTCTTCAAAGTTTTTACTGTCGTTACTTCTGCCATTTTCTCTCCTCCTTGGTAATCGTTTTCAAACACTTTGGATAACTTCTGGTTTAATTCTATAAATATTCGCAAAATTAGTCAAGTCTTAATTAAATTTTGGTTATTTTTTGAGTAACTTATCCAAAATATATGTATAAATAAAACAAAACATGATACACTAGTTTTGGAAGAACACCTATCAGACCACACATACACGAGGAGGTGATTGGATGAAGGTAAAGAGAATCAACCAGATTGAAGAATATTTAGAGCAGAAACAAGAGGCCTCTTTAGAGGAATTAAAAGACTACTTTGATGTTTCCCTCAATACGATCCGCCGGGATATCAATGAACTGACCAAGGCTGGAAAGATCAAAAAAGTATACGGCGGTGTCGTTTACAACAAAAACACTTCGACAACGACCACGTATGAAGTAAGAAATATCAACCGGCTTGCCGAGAAGAAAAGGATCGGCCGCTACTGCTGCCAGTATATCGAGCAGCACGACATCGTCTACATCGATTCCGGGACGACCACCCACTTCATATTAGATGAACTGCCGTCAGACATGGAGTTCACTCTGATCACGAACAGCCTTGAAGTCATCAATAAAGCGGTCATTTTCCCTAATGTGAACGTTATGATCATCGGGGAAACGTACAAACGCTCAACCAAATCCTTCACGGGAATTACTGATGAACAGACAATTACCAAATTCAACATCAATAAGGCATTCATGTCCGCAACAGCATTTTCCATCAATAACGGAGCCTCCAACTCAGACCTTCTGGAAAACCGCATTAAAAAAGAGGTCTGTGACCGAGCCAATGAAGTATACCTGCTGATTGACTCTACGAAATTTGGAAAAAGCTCCTTGTTCACCTACTGCAACCTGCAGGGTGTGAACACCATCGTTACCGACAGCAGCGTGGATACGTCCTATGCCGAAGAGATTCAAAAAGCGAATAAAACGCTGATTACTGTATAAAGGAGAGGGTCATTGTGCCATTATTGAAATTCCATATGTATGAAGGAAGAACAGAACAGGAAGTGAAGGAGCTGCTGGACGTTACCCATGAAGTGATGGTCAATGCTTTTGAAGTACCAGAAAGAGACCGCTATCAAGTGGTGCACGAACATAAACCATACCAGATGATCATGGAGGATACAGGTCTAGGTTTTACACGATCCGAAAAATTCCTACTGATCCATATGATTTCGAGAAAGCGGACAAAGAAACAGGTGACCTCTTTTTATGAAAACCTGGCTCATGCTCTCGATGAACAATTCGGCATTACATCTGAGGACTTAATGATCTCCATCTCCGTAAATGGAGACGAAGATTGGAGCTTCGGCGGCGGGAAAGCTCAATTTTTGACTGGAGACCTATAAAAAACAGGCATCTGAAATTCATCAGATGCCTGTTTTATTTAGGAGAAAAACGGTTTTCTGAGCGTCAGCCCCTATTCCTATGGGACTGTTACATTACCACCGATTTTTAAAGCGCTTCTGTCCGACCTAAAAGAGCTGCTCCAATCAACCCTGATTTCGTTCCCAGTTCCGCCGGCTCAAGTTTCACCTGATTCCTCAATTGCGGATACAGAAAATCATTCAAACGTTCCCGCAGAGGAACAAGCAGCAGATCTTCCGCCTGCATCACTCCACCTCCGAGAACAAACACAGAAGGATTTACAATGTGAGTGAGGTTGGCAATGCCCATGGCTAAATAGGTGATCGTATCATCGATGATGATGGCCGCTCCTTCGTGTCCTTCCTTCACTTTCCGGAAAACTTCTTCCGCTCCGCCATCGACACCAAGGCGCGCTTTTCCTTCTCTTCCGATAGACGTTCCGGAAGCGAGCGCTTCAAAGGAACCAGCGTTCAGGTTGGACCAGCTCGGACCGTCCGGCTTTAAAATCATATTGCCGATTTCCCCGGCATACCCCTGGGCCCCTTGAACGATTTTCCCGTCGAGGACGTACCCACCGCCGATCCCGGTGCTGATCGTTATGTAGTAACTGGAGCTATGACCACGACCAGCGCCGAATTTCGCCTCAGCGAGTGCAGCCGCATTGGCGTCATTGTCGAGATACACCGGAATATCGACGGCTGCCTGCACTTCATCAACAAGCGGAACATCATCCCACCCCGGTAGATTTGGGGGGCTGAGAATTCTTCCTTCGTGAGGGTTCAGTGGACCTGGAGATCCGATTCCGATGGATGCAATGTCATGGCTGTCCATCAGTTCCTTGATCATGTCGTTCATCTGCTGAATCACATAAACCGGCTCTTTATCCGTTTCGGTACGGATGCTTTTCTCAACAAGAATGCTTCCCTTTTCATCTACGACACCTGCCCGGAGGTTAGTGCCTCCTAAATCAATACCGATGGTCTTCATGGCCATCACTCCTTTACGATTTATCCTGATATATCTACTATACACGGGGCGGCCGCGGCCACCAAATGAAACTTGGGAACAAGCAGGACCTTCTTCCTTTTCATTACCATTATAAAGCAGTCATTACTCTTCTTTTTTTGAGGAATCGCTGTTCTGCATGACTCCCGCCGGCACCCTTACCGGAACTATTCTATAGAAGACAGCACGCGGAGTAAGGTCTGCTTAAACTTATGACGATTGACAGACTCACAGACACGGACGTTTGGTTCACGTCCACTTCTATTATGAATATCGACCATGCTGTAGCCCCGGGTCAGCTTCCCTTGGGTCTCCACTTCGACATAATAAGAATGCGCTCCAGTCATGATAGAAGCATCCGCGGCTATCGCAGCAAGCAGTGTGTCCGGATGGGTCGTTCCCGGGAGGCGGTGGACTTCTTTATTAAACTGCCTTACCACCTGGTTGACGGCTGTGAAAAATCGTGAACCCGCGGTACCCAGCTCCTCAATTTCCCTGTGGTCTTCCTCATCCATGACTGAATAATCCACGCACATATCCCAGCCGACCATCGTAATCGGAACCCCGGCATGCAGGACGATATTGGCCGCTTCCGGATCGACCCAGAAGTTGTATTCAGCGGCGGCTGTAATGTTGCCCAGGGAGTTGTTCGTCCCTCCCATGATGTACACATGTGGAATCAGCGGAATAATACCCGGGTCTTTTTGAAAAGCCATGGCAATGTTGGTCAGCGGCGCTATAGCTAAAAGCTCAATGTCTCCTGGATTGTTCCTGATGGATTCAATGATAAAATCCACCGCATGCTTCGTTTCAGGCCGCTGAACGGCTTGATCAAAAAAGGCATTTCCCATGCCGTCCTTTCCGTGGACCTCCTCGACCGTCCGGTGAGTGGTCATGCCCACCGCATTCAGGGGGCGTTCCATCCCTTTATATACCGGCACCCTCTCCCCCGGGGATGCGACCTGAATCGTATAAAGGGCATTTTCTACTTCCTGATCAAATGCAACATTCCCTCCGGTAATCGTTACACCCTCGACCTTGAAATGATGAAGAGTCGTCAACAGAGCAATTGTATCGTCGCCGGCAGTATCCGTATCAATGATCACACGTCTCATCTTCTTTCCCCCTTATGTATAAATCATTCCTTCCTATTCATCATACTAAAGAAAGCAGCCCCTCGCTTCTGTGCACATCTTAAGATAATTGCGCCGCCATGTGATACGATATGTGAGTCAATACAAAGCAAGAGATGGGAGCATCCACCATGAAAGCAATGGCCAAACGAGGCTACACTTTATTCATCAGCCTCTATGTCCTTATTTATTTTATCGTTTCGTTTACGGGCGGAGAGACCTTGTCCACAGCTATGTCGTTGTTTGGTCTGGCCGCCTTTATCATCGGTTATGTCCTCCTGCCTGTAAAGCAGGCATGGATTTCCTTACTTCTGTTAATCATTGCCCTGATCGTACACCTCGTTGCGGGTACATCGCTCACCCAGGGAGTGGTTGATGGCTTTACAGTGATGAGCGGATTGATTGCGCTTCTTCTTATCGTCCCTGCGATCAGCTGGGTGCTTGAGGAAAAGCCATACATCGAGTCTGTGATCAACTTTGCGCAGAGACTGTTGAATACGAGCCGGAAGTTTTATTTCGGAATGATGGTCATTACTCAGATCATCTCCTACTTCCTGTTGTTCGGATCCATACCAATGGTCTATGGAATGATCAACGATTTCCTCAATAAACAGAAAGGAGAAGCATGGGAGAACTATAAAGGGACGGCTCTGCTGCGGGCCTTCAGTTTAACAACGATGTGGGTCGTCAGTATCCCGAGCTTCATTTTCGCCGTGGATGCCCTCGGTGCCTCACTCGGGTTATCGATTTTGCAGGGGTTCTTTATTTCCTTTGCCGGTATCCTTCTGTCTGTTCTCTTTTCCAAATATCAGGAACGTCACTACGGAGTGGATTTAACGGCCGGCATCCAGGAGCAGCTGGCTGAAATTGCTGAACAGAAAAAGCAGGATTCCCGCGGCAATAAAGACGCCGTCGAGTTTGCTGTATTATTTGTGACCTTGTTCGGATCCATCTTCTTCCTGAATGCCGTATGGGCTGTCGATCTGCTGTTGATCATTCCCATCGTCATTACCGCCTGGGTCATTCTCTACTTCATCGTCCGAGGGCGCACGGGAGCGATCGTAGAGAACGGAAAGGTTTATTTGAAGGAAAGTATTCCAAATAAAGCGCAGCAGTTTTCCATTCTGCTGGCGGCCGGCTTCTTAATTAATGCGGTCAACCAATCAGGATATGGCGAATACATTATCGATGGGTTGTTTTACCTGACCGATGTTGTCCCGTTCCTGAACTTCCTCTGGGTGCTGCCATTTGTTGTTATCGTCCTCGGATTCATTGGTCTGGGACCGTTGACGGTCATCGTTCTTGTATCCGGAATTCTTCAAGGGGTGGAACTTCCATACCCGCCGGAAATTGTCGTTCTCGGCATCACATCGGGAAGCGTAATTTCCATCATGGTATCGCCGCTCATTCTACCGTCTATCATCTTAAGCTCCGTAAATAAATTAAGCATCGTCAAAAACGGACTGATGTTCAACTACAAATATGCAATCGTCTTTTATTTAATGGTGCAGCTGTATCTACAGCTTGTTGTTTTCTTCTTCCTATAATATAAAACGACAGCCCTTCCACCGGTCCTCAGGAGCTGCGACCACTCCCAAAAGAGATTAGGAAGGGCACATGGAGTGTCCGGTCGTGACGCCTGCGGGAACAGCGCGAGCCGCAGGCAGGCATCCACCGATCAGCGAAACGTGACCATTGCAGCTCCATTAGATGAGAAACACTTTTACTCTAAAATCCGACGACAGGCGTTCAGCCTGTCGTTTTTTAGTATGACGGTTCAAAGAAATGGGAATCGGTTGATATGAATAGAATGAGGTAACAACCTTCGGAGGTGGAGCATGAAAACGTATATTGAAGTAGAGCCAGGTGTCGAGTTATATGTAGAAGAGCACGGAGCGGGAGACGCCCTCGTTTTCATACCGGGATTTACTTTCACGACAGAGGTTTTCTCCAGGCAGGTGAACTACTTTTCCAAGACATACCGGACGATTGTCATCGATCCAAGAAGTCACGGGCGCTCGACAATGACGGTTCACGGCAACGATTATGTCACGCATGGAACCGATCTGAAGAAAGTCTTACAAGAGATGAATATCGAGAACCCCACGCTGATCGGCTGGTCATTCGGTTGTCTAACGGTTTGGGAATACATCCGCCAGTTCGGCACAAAAGGAATAAAAGGGCAGGTCCTTATTGATATGCCTCCAAAATCTTTATCCCTTAACGAGAATCGGGACTGGGTAGAAGGAAAGATTGATGATATGGCGGCTGCCTACACCAACTACCTCCGCCATCCTAAGGGACAGCGGGATTTCATTTCGGCTTATGCAAATGGTGTGATGGTCCAGCGGGATTTAACAAATGACGAACTGGCATGGCTCGTGGAACAATCCCTCACGACGCCTTATTACATTGCAGCGAACCTCTTTTCGTCCGGGCTGTTTTCAGACTACCGGGAGGAATCTGAATCAGGAAGTAAACAAATTCCAACGCTGTACGTCGTAGCTGAGCACTGGAGCAGCACGGCCCGCCCTTACTTAAACAAACTTGCTCCGAAAGCAGAGGTCGATGTGCTCGGAGGCCATATGATGTTCTGGGAGCACCCCGGCAGATTCAATACGCTCCTGGAGACCTTCCTTCATAAACAAACCTGACTTCGAACGGCTCTGTAGATTCATCAACAGCGGCCTCCCGTGTCATGGAGGTCGTTTTCCATCATATATATCTATTATGGACGAGGTGTTGTGTAATGGTTAAGAAATGAGGGTATAGGTTTATAACATTCAGGGAGGTGAACCCGAATGGCTTTGGAAGTCCTTTGCGAAGTGAACAACTGTATCCATAATGAAGGTGGAGAAAAATGCGGAGCCCCTGCGATCTCCATCGTAAGCGAATCCGGAAGGACCGCTTCCTCTCAGGAAGAAACCGACTGCCGGACATTTGAAGCAAAAGAAGCGTAACGGTCTCCCTATTCATAGTGGCCTTCACGGCTGCTCTTTTTTTCCACCACACTGATAAAAAGAATCATTTTCACTCTTCTTCCACCTCTCCCTCTTTTCTCCCATTTATAATCATGATGGTTCCCTCCAGCTTCTCCTCCCTTTAACATGAAACGTGAGTGTTGACTCACATTTCATAAAGGAGTGACGAAAATTGGCTGATATCTTGATGATAAACGTCCCTGCAGAGGGCCATGTAAACCCGAGCCTGGGTGTTGCGAAAGCCTTTGTCGACCGTGGAGACAACGTCCACTACATAACTACTGAAAAATATAAAGCCCGCCTTGAAGGTGTAGGCGCACACGTCTATCTACACGAGGATCACCTGTTGATCGGCGGCGTGGATCCTGCTTCAGAAGAAGGCATCCATTTCTTCATGAACGTGATGCTGAAGACCTCACTTGATATTTTATCGATAACGAAACAGCTGGCAGAAGAGATCTCCTTTGATTTTGTCTATTATGATTCCTTTGGTGCAGGTGAACTCGTCCGTGACTACCTGGAGGTCCCCGGCTTCTCATCGTCGGCTTCTTTCCTGATTCCTGAAGACTACCGCAAACGTCTTCCGCTTCATCCGGAAAACACTGGTACACTGGAGTACAGCGAAAAAAACAGACAGTTGTTGGAAACTATGAAACAGGAATACGGAGTGGCGCCATCGTCCATGCTTCAATTCATGAACAATCAGGGCGGACGGACAATGGTCTACACAAGTGCCTATTTTCAGCCCCGCTTAGAGGAATTTGGTGAAGAGAATCACTTTATCGGCCCAAGCTTTCCTGAGCGGAAGGGCGCCCATGATTTCCCTCTACATGAATTGAAGGATGAAAAAGTGCTCTACATCTCGATGGGCACCGTCCTCGATCAAGTAGAGGAATTTTTCAACCAATGTATTGACGCTTTTGCCGATTTCAACGGAAAAGTAGTCATTGCGGCCGGGACATTTGCCGACTTTAACAAAATCAAAAGTGCTCCGGAAAACTTTATCATCCGGTCCTACGTCCCTCAGCTCGAAGTGTTGGAATACACCCATGTCTTTTTGACCCATGGCGGGATGAACAGCGTGAATGAGGCCATTGACCGGGAAGTCCCGATGGTTGTTCTTCCCCGGGATAAAGATCAACCTATGGTGGCAGCAAGGCTTGAGGAGCTTCACGCCGGTTATCCGATTTTCCCGAACGACGTATCGAAAGAAGCGCTGCACCGAGGGGTGGATCAAGTCGTGAATGATGAGGCATATCTGGAAGGAATCCGAAAAATAAAGGAAAGCTTCGATCACTGCGGCGGCCCGCAGGAAGCCCTCGCCGTTATCGATCGGTATCTGAAAAAAAGCAGCTGATAGAAAGAAGCCGGGACTTAATACAGTCCCGGCTTTTCTCATTCTTATTTTTTCTCTTCGGCAAATGTCTTGATGCGGTCGGCAATTTCGTCACGGACACGTTGGAAGACCGCCCATTTTTCTTCCTCTGTCCCTTCCGCTTTCGCTGGATCATCGAATCCCCAGTGGAAACGTGTGACGTGCGGAGGTGTCATCGGGCACTTATCATTGGCATCTCCGCAGAGGGTAATCGCATAAGCCGCGTTATTCAGAACATCGTTATCAATGATCTCAGACTTCTGACCGCTGATATCGATCCCCATTTCATTCATCGCTTTTACAGCGTTCGGGTTTAAGCCGTGGGCTTCAATTCCAGCCGAACGGACGTCGAACTCCTCTCCCAGGTATTCTTTTCCGAATCCTTCCGCTATTTGGCTGCGGCAGGAATTTCCTGTACATAGAAAGTAAATGACTGGTTTGTTAGACATAAGGCAGTTCTCCTTCTTGAATTATAATTATAAAATGAGCAGCCAGACATAAAGGCCGGCCAGTGTAATGAATAAGGTAGGTACGGTAAGAATGACTCCGATCTTAAAGTAATAGCCCCATGAGATTTTCACACCTTTTGTTGAAAGGACGTGAAGCCATAATAAAGTGGCCAGGGAGCCGATCGGGGTTATCTTCGGTCCAAGGTCAGAACCGATGACGTTGGCATAAATCAAGGCTTCTCTCATCGTTCCCGTTGTATTCGTCTCAGCAATCGCCAGAGCATCAATCATTACTGTCGGCATGTTATTCATAATGGACGACAGGATCGCCGCAATGAATCCCATCGATACGGTACCGACAAACAACCCTTGGTCTGCTGTGGCCTGAATCACATCAGCCAGGACATCTGTTAACCCGGCATTACGCAGACCGTAAACAACGACATACATCCCAACCGAGAAGAAAACGATGGCCCATGGGGCTCCCTTGATGACTTCTCCTGTTTTTACAGCGGCACTTCTGCGCGCCATCATTAAGAAGAAGATGGCCACAATGCCGGCAATGATCGATACTGGAATACCAAGCGGTTCACTCGCGAAGTATCCAACTAACAGAACCGCCAGAACGGCCCACGATAAGCGGAACATTTTATGATCCTGGATCGCATCCACCGGCTTTTTCAACTGTGCCAGATCATACTGCCCCGGGATACTCTTTCTGAAAAACAAGAATAGAACGAGGATACTTGCCGCTAAGGAAAACAAGTTCGGTACAATCATCCGGGATGCGTATTCAATAAAGCCAATCTCAAAAAAGTCCGCAGATACGATGTTGACGAGGTTACTGACAATCAGCGGCAGAGAAGTCGTATCCGCAATAAAACCACTCGCCATAATAAACGGAAGCACCATCGCTTCCTTAAAGTTCAAGTTTCGTACCATCGCCAGAACGATCGGGGTCAAAATGAGCGCCGCCCCATCATTAGCGAATAAAGCGGCTACGACCGCTCCAAGCAGGGTGACGTATATAAACATACGCCGGCCATTTCCTTTAGCAGCACGGGCCATATGCAGCGCCGCCCATTCGAAAAAGCCGATCTCATCCAAAATCAGCGATATGATGATAATCGCCACGAACGCGAGAGTGGCGTTCCAGACGATATCCGTCACAGCGAGAACATCCTGAAAATCAACGACACCAAAAATCAGAGCAAGTATGGCACCCGCACAGGCGGACCATCCAATCCCGAGATTTTTAGGCTGCCAGATGACAAAAATCAAGGTAAGTATAAATATAATCGTTGCTATCCATGCCAAATCCAAACAATCCTCCTACTAGTCACACTGGATGCGTTTACCAGCTTTATCCAATGCGATTAACTTTTCTTTTTGATCAGGTATTTGATTTAATATCTCTTCCATAATGGGGTACGTCTCATGACTAGTGTTCAAGGAATAGAAAACCCACTGCCCTTTGCGCTTCTCCTTGACTAAGCCGGCATCCCGCAGCTTCCTTAGATGCTGGCTGACCGAAGGCTGACTCATCTCCAGGACATCTACAAATTCGCAGACACAGCATTCGCCATCTTTCAGCAGTCCAACAATTGTCAGACGGGTTTTATCTCCAAGAAGCTTCAGCGTTTTTGCAGCTTCTTCCAACGTTATTATGGTCTTCTCCATAACATCACCTCAACCATCAGTGTATAAGTATATGCTTATATTTGCAACATGAAATTACCCCTTTTCCTTTTCTTTGTCCTTCCAGGGACTCCATAGGTCCCCCCTATCCTTCGACCGGACAGGACGGCCTGCAAAACGCAGCAGCAAATAACTTCCAATCAGAATAGACCATAAAAACATAAGAGAATCAAAAGGAATCATGACCTCTCCATCCCATATCCCTCACCAGATTTTCGAGTAACCATACACACCCTCCTTAAAATAGTTATATAAGTATATACTTATAAGTTAATAAAGATATGTTACCTCAAGATAAATAGAAAGTAAATATTGAATAAAGAAAACCTTCCATATAAAAACCCCTTTGGCATTCCTTATGTACCAAAAGGGTTGGCTTAGCGCAAAAATCTTTCAAGGAAGGTGCTGATGTTCCCTTTCTCCCAGCAGTCCACAGATGCTGAAAAAACAGACGACTCTATAAAAAACTTCCTATTGTAACTCCCCGGGAATGGTGATATCATACTATCCATAAATAGTATGACACATTAACTTACATTCGCTCATTAGTGTGTCATATTAAGTCGCAATCCAAAAAAGAATAGCGAAATAACTCTAACATCCTCGGATACTGCGGCCATTAACCAAACAGGGAGAGGTCTTGTGACTAAACAAATAACGGTATACATTGTTTCGGACTCCGCGGGTGAGTCCGCCGATCTTATGATTAAGACAGTCATGAGTCAATTTACTGGTCAGGATATCATCATGAAGCATTTTTCCTATGTGCAGGATCATCAGGAAATGGAAAATGTCATCACATTAGCCAAGTACAACCCTTCCATCATCGCCTATACGATCGTCACGCCCGTGCTCAAACATTATCTTGATCAGCGTGCGGAAGAAGAAGGAATGACGGCTGTGGATATGATGAATCCGCTCATGGATGTGTTTTCTCAAAAGTTTCTAATGGAACCCACCTGTGAACCAGGACAGATCAGAAAGCTGGACGAAGACTACTTCAAGAGAATCGAAGCGATTGAATTTGCCGTAAAGTACGATGACGGCCAGGAAGCAAGAGGGTTGAACCAGGCAGATCTTGTACTCGTCGGTGTCTCCCGGACATCCAAAACACCGTTATCGATGTATTTAGCGAATAAGAAAATTAAAACCGCCAATGTGCCGCTTATCCCTGAGATTCCGCCACCACCGGAACTTTTCTCAATCCCTGGAATCCAATGCATCGGACTGATCATCACTCCCGAGAAACTGAACGACATCCGTAAAGAACGGTTGAAAAATCTCGGACTTACCGGCCCGGCCAATTACGCTTCACTGAACAGGATTTTGGACGAGCTGGATTATGCGCAGAACATTATGAAACGCATCGGGTGTCCAATCATCGACGTATCCAATAAAGCCATCGAAGAAACGGCTGACATTATTTTAGATCTATATAACAAAAGGGGGAGTTTTGCGTGATAGAGAAAACATTCGTTTATATGTTCGATCAAATAAAAAAGGCAGGTAAGGAACTGTTGGGAGGGAAAGGAGCCAACCTGGCAGAAATGACGAAAATCGGCCTGCCGGTTCCTTACGGTTTTACGATCACGACAGATACGTGCCGCTCCTACTACGACTCCGGCCAGCAGCTTCCCGAAGAGGTCGAAGGACAGGTGCTTGATGCGCTGAAAAAACTGGAGGAGACCACAGGCAAGGAGTTGGGCAGTCCATCAAATCCCCTTCTCGTGTCTGTCCGTTCCGGTGCGGTTCATTCCATGCCCGGGATGATGGACACCGTTTTGAACCTTGGCATGAATGATGACACGGTCAAGGGGATGGCCGAACTGACCGGAAACCCCCGTTTCGCCTATGACTCCTACCGCCGCTTCATTCAAATGTTCAGTAATGTCGTTTTAAAAGTGGATCACTATCATTTTGAGCAGCGTCTCGAAAACGCACGGGCTGAAAATGGATACACTTCTGATACGCAAATCACTGCAGAGGATTGGAAAGGCATCATCGAGGATTTCAAATCCATTGTCAGCGCCCAGACCGACCGGACTTTCCCGGAGGACCCGAAGGAACAGTTGTTTCTCACTATCCGGGCTGTTTTTGACTCCTGGAACAATCAGCGTGCCGTTTTATACCGCCGTCTCAACCAAATCCCAGGCCACCTCGGAACAGCCGTCAATGTCCAGAGCATGGTTTTCGGTAACATGGGCGAAGATTCCGGTACAGGTGTAGCGTTCACCCGAAATCCGTCCACCGGCGAAGCCAAGCTATACGGAGAATACCTCATCAACGCCCAAGGTGAAGACGTCGTTGCCGGCATCCGTACCCCACAGCCAATCGCCAGCCTGGAAGACGACATGCCGGAGGTCTATCAACAGCTGGTGGACACGTGTAATCTGTTAGAAAATCACTATAAAGATATGCAGGATATCGAATTCACGGTGGAACGCGGACATCTATATATTCTGCAGACCCGCACAGGAAAACGCACAGCTCAAGCCGCCATCCGGATTGCCGTTGAGATGGTACGGGAGCAGATTATGGACAAGCGCGAGGCCCTGCTGCGCGTAGATCCGGATCAGCTCCACCAGCTCCTCCACCACCGCATTGATCCAGGACACGGGCGCCCTCAGATCGCATCAGGACTGCCGGCATCTCCAGGAGCTGCCTCTGGACAAGTCGTTTTTGATGCCGATGAAGCCGAAGAACTGGCCGGAAACGGAAAGAAGGTCATCCTCGTCCGCCCGGACACGACACCGGATGATATTCACGGCATTGTAGCAGCACAGGCTGTCGTCACAAGCCGCGGCGGAATGACCAGTCATGCGGCCGTTGTCGCCAGAGGCATGGGGAAAGCGTGCATCTGCGGCTGTGACTCCATCAAGATTGATCTTGAAACCGAACAGTTCACCACAGGATCTGTCACGATCAAGCACGGCGATCTGATTACGATCGACGGAGGCACTGGTGATATTTTCGACGGAGCCATTCCGATGATTGAGCCGGAGCTTTCCGATGAATTCCAGCTGCTCCTTCACTGGGCCGATGAGGAAGCTCATATGGGTGTGCGGGCCAACGCCGACAACCCAGTCGACGCTGCCAAAGCTTTGGAATTCGGTGCAGACGGCATCGGGCTCTGCCGGACCGAGCACATGTTCATGGACGCTTCCCGGCTGCCGACGGTACAGAGTATGATTTTGTCAGAAACGACCATCGAACGGAAAGAAGCATTGGATAAGCTGCTGCCGATGCAGCAGGAGGATTACGAGAAAATCTTTGAAGTCATGCAGGGACATCCGATTACGATCCGCTTGTTGGATCCACCACTCCACGAATTCCTCCCTGATAAGGAAGAACTGCTCGTCGACGTAACAAGACTTTCCTACACGGATCCTGACTCGCAGGAACTGCAGACGAAGAAAGACATGCTGCGTAAAGTGCGGCTTCTGGAAGAATCCAATCCGATGCTCGGCCACCGCGGCTGTCGTCTCGGTATGATCCATCCTGAAATCTATGAAATGCAGGTCAGAGCCGTCTTCCAAGCCGCGGCCAATGTTATGAAAAAAGGAATCACGGTCATCCCCGAAATCATGATCCCTTTAGTAACCCATGTCAACGAACTGAAACACATGCGCCGACTCGTCCTGAACATCAGCCGTCAGGTGGAAGAGCAGGAAGGAGAGGCGTTTCAATACTCGATCGGAACGATGATTGAAACGCCGAGAGCCGCGTTAACGGCCGACCAGGTCGCACAGGAAGCCGACTTTTTCTCCTTTGGAACGAACGACTTGACCCAGACCACATTCGGGTTCAGCCGGGATGACGCAGAAGGGAAATTCCTCCACCATTACGTCGAAAACGATGTCCTTCCACAAAATCCGTTCGTATCACTGGATCAGGATGGCGTCGGGAAATTGGTAGAAAGCGGCGTGAAGCTGGGCCGTCAGACGAAGCCATCTTTAAAAACCGGCATCTGCGGAGAACACGGTGGCGAGAAGACATCCATCCAGTTCTGCTTTAACCTGGGGATGGATTATGTCAGCTGCTCCCCTTTCCGGGTCCCTTCCGCCCGGCTGGCAGCAGCTCAGGCATCCGTTCGTCATTCACTCCACGTTCCGCAATATCAATAATAGAAGAATCAAGATATTTTCCACAAAAGAAAGGACGCTGAACCGCCCCTCCGAGGTGTTTGTTCAGCGTCCTTTTTCTATGAAATTACCAGGATACCTTTTTCCCGCTCAGCTTCTTCACACCGATTTCTTTGGTTTGCTTTTTCTTCTGCTGTTTACTGAGCCAGTACTGCTCGATTTCTTCGAGTGTCTTCCCTTTCGTTTCCGGAACGAGCTTCCAGACGAAAGCAAAGGATAGAACACACATCAGGCCGTAGAGACCATACGTGAAGCCTGCACCCAATTCAAGAAGAGTCGGGAACGTCGTTGACACGAGCAGGTTACTTCCCCAGTTCACCGCAACGGTCAAAGCCATGACCTGCCCACGGATTTTGTTCGGGAATAGTTCTGATGCGAGCACCCATGTCAACGGACCGAAAGATAAGTTGTAAAATGCCACAAACACCAGGATGGAAATCAGTGCGCCAATGCCCATCGATCCGGCGAATGACAGGGCAGCAATGCCGAACATCCCCACTGCCATTCCGACAGAACCGATAAGAAGCAGTCGCTTACGACCCACTTTTTCAACGAACATAAGAGCAATCAGGACGAAGATGAAGTTTACAACACCAATCATGATCGTCTGCAGCATGGAGCTGTCTGAAGATGCACCCATGTTGGCGAAAATACGCGGCGCGTAATAAAGGATAACGTTGATTCCGACGAATTGTTGAGCGATTGCCAGCAGCAGTCCTACAGAGACGACCAATTTACCATAAGAGAAGATGCTCGTTTTCGTCTTATCAAGCTTGTCAACGGCCTGTCTGATATTTTTATAAATCTCCCGAGCCGCTTCTTCAGAGCCGTTCACTTTCTTAAGAATATTCATCGCTTTTTTATCCTTATTTTTCATAACCAGATAACGCGGCGTCTCCGGTACGAGGAACAATAATCCGAAGAACAACAGAGCCGGTATAGCTTCTGAAGCAAACATATACCTCCAGCCAATATCATTGATCCAGCTCATACTTTGTCCTGCAACGATTCTCCAGTTAATAATGTATACAACCAGCATCCCGAAAATAATCGCGAGGTTATACAGAGTGACCAGCTTCCCTCGGATTTTCGCCGGTGCCGTTTCACTGATATACAACGGCCCCAGTCCGGATGCAAGCCCTACGCCGATACCACCAATGATTCTATAAATATTGAACATAATGAAAAGACCCATGGTCGGTTCACCTTTAGTAAAGAATAAAAACTCCGGTGAACTGGAAAGGAGTGCGGAAAAGAAAAACAGGACAGCCGCAACGATCAGTGAATTCCTCCGTCCAATCCGATCGGAAATCATCCCGCTCATCAATCCACCAGCAATACAACCAATCAAAGCACTGGAAACCGTCAACCCTTGAAATAATTTACTCAATCCTAAACTATCTATGAAGTAGACTTCCAGAGACTGTTCTGCACCAGAGATAACAGCTGTATCATAGCCGAACAAAAGCCCTCCCAATGCTGCAATGACTGATAAGAATATAATATACGTCCGACTTCGTTTCATCTGCTTGGAACATCCTCTCTTAGTAATTCGATGACTATAACAGTACGTTGCTTGAATGATATGGAATGCATTCCATATTGATTACCTCCTGAAAGCTCCTGCTCCCTCCTTCAGCCTTTGAACTTCAATAAATAGGTAAATATGAAATCTTAGCTATACATTTCTCTGAATCTCGACTTTTAAAACATTCCCTATAAAATGAAAGGGTTTACAAAATAACTTTTATACGCTGAATGTGCCCGCACGCCTGGGATAGACGGTTCTTAGAAAAAATTTACTATTGATTGTTATTTTGAAGTTTATAATAAGTTTATAACATTTATAAAAAGTTTAGTTCTTTATGAAGAACAGACAATTGTATGCGATTACATAAATAAAAAAAGACGAACTCCCTTTGATTAGGAATCCGTCTTTTTTTCAGCTTTTGCATAGGTGGGAATCATAAGTGACCCTATGATGAACACAGCGTAGGAAAGGATCCGGATAACATCATAATAGTCTCCTGACTTGAAGTATGCCAAGTTGATTATCATTGAGGCTGCGCTTGAAACGACGAATAGGGCCCCCCACTTTTGTTTGGTCATTACCCCTCTCACTCCAATCATTTTTCACACCCTTCATTTACCAAATTGCGGTAATTGAGTTACTTGTTTTATGGAGATTTACAAAAAAGTTCTTCATGCATGTACTCTTCGTTCACCTTTATCTATTCTTCCAAATCTCTATTAAACAAATTGTAACCACTACGAATTAACCTCCCTTTTCTATCATATACTTTTCTTGTATCTAGCATGGACAAAGCTGTTAATTCCCGGTTGACCGTACATGTATATAATCGAGGGATTACGATTCACATTCAAGGAGGACTGCATTTGTACCAGGATCACTCTTCGCCATCCAGTATGATTTATTTACTATTGGTCGTCTTTTTCGCTCTCTTTCTTTTTGGGGACACCCTCCCTTTTGAGGCCTTGTTTTCCATCCCGCCTTCTTTATTGGATTTAAACACGATGTTCATCAGCATTGTATTGGAAGCCATCCCCTTTGTCCTTCTGGGGGTGTTTATATCTGCCATTATCCAAACCTTTTTAAAAGAAGAAACGCTTAAAAAATTCATACCCGCCAATCCCTATCTCGCTCTGTTCCCTGCAGTTGCCATTGGAGCTGTCTTTCCGGTATGTGAATGTGCGATTGTCCCGATTGTCAGAAGGTTGATACAAAAAGGGATGCCCCTCCATGTGGGAATTGTCATCCTTGTCTCCGCCCCTGTCCTGAATCCCATCGTGTTTTTGTCGACGTTTTATGCTTTCCAGACGGACCTCAGCATTGCCTGGGCACGCATGGGGCTGGCCTTCGTCGTCTCTCTACTAGTGGGCGCAGTGATTTATCAATTTTTCGGGAATCGCTGGCAGCTGAATAAAGCCACGACCGAAGCCATGAATCACCATCACAATCATGCTCACGCCAACGATCGGGGAGGTAAGATAGCAGAAACCTTCCAGCATGCCAGTGATGAATTCTTCGACATGGGAAAGTTCCTCATTATTGGAGCTTTATTTGCCGGTATCGTTCAAACCTTTGTCGCAAGGGAAACGTTGATGGAGATCGGAAACGGGGCATTGGCAGGACCCGCAGTGATGATGGGACTTGCCTACATCTTATCCTTGTGTTCAGAAGCTGATGCCTTTGTGGCTTCTTCTTTTAAAGGACTCTTTTCTTCGACCTCTATTCTTGCTTTTCTCGTTTACGGACCGATGACGGACTTAAAAAACACGATTTTAATGCTGGCTTATTTCAAAAAAAGGTTTGTCCTTGCCTTTTTAGTGATCGTCACCGTTGTCGTTTACGCCGTCAGCCTGTGGTATGACGCATTCTTTATATAAAGGAGGAGGAAGATGAACCGGCCCTCGCATCAATTTTTGAGAAGCATTATTTTATTTGGTTTCGTATTATTTCTCATCAAGCTCATGGTCTCAGGAGATATTCAAAAGTTTATCGCTCCCCGCATGATGCCTTATATGTATTTCACCTTAATCGTTTTGGGAGTTCTTGCGAGTATCCAATTTTTCAAGAGTGGGTTTGAAGAACAAGGGGATGACTGCGGATGCGGTCACGACCATGATTACTCCAAATCCAGACTCCGTTCCACCATCATTTACTTATTATTCATTATCCCGGTGATGACCGGGATGATGTTTTCCGACCATGTGATTGGAAGTTCAGCTGCTTCCAATAAAGGATTCAAATATGAAATGCGCGGTGGATCCGACTCATCTGATATCAATGCCCCTGATCAAACGGCTGAAGCAGATACGTCGGAACAAACCGAAAACCCGGCCATCCTTACTGCCGAAAAAAGATACCCTGAGCTATCCAAAGAACTGCAGAGCACAAATTCCATACACATGACAGCCGACAACTATATTGGCGCGATCACATTAATGGAAGACGATATGGACCCTTATGTGGGGAAAAAGCTGACGACTCACGGATTCGTATTCCGGGATGACAACTTCCCGGATAACCAAATCGTCATAGGGCGGTTCGGGATCAGCTGCTGTGTGGCCGATGCAGGAATTTACGGCATCCTCGTTCAAGGGGAGAACCTTGAACAATATAAAAATGATACCTGGGTGGAAGTAACAGGAACGCTTGAAAAAGTAGAGGCGAATGGCTGGGAGCTTCCTCTCATCCAGCCGGAAGCGATCAAACCGATGGAGACGCCTCCGGAACCGTACGTCTATGAGGACTTAGAGTTTGGCGGATAACTAAAAAGTCACAGCCCTGACCGGCTGTGACTTTTTATATCAGGCAGACCGTACAATTCGCTCCGCTGATTTACGCGCACCCGCTATATTTCTTGCTGCAGGACCGATTTCCAGTTCAGCAAGAGCTCCTGCGACATACAACCCTTCCTTCCATTCCAATGAAGTCGAAACGATAGGGAATCCGCAGGGAGCGCATGGCAGACCGCACTGTTCAATGAGAGGATCCAGCCACTTCTGCCCGGGAAGACCCGCTTCCGCTCCTGTAGCCAGAACGATAGAGTCTCCCGACGCAAGCTGCTCACCTGTCAAATGAAGATTGAAACCATGCTCCCCTTTCACAGCTTTTTCTACTTCCCCGGTATATATCTTTAATCTGGAGGCACTCCCCTGCCGTTTTAACTGAACATGGAGATCTCTTGTAATAGAACCTTTATGTCTTGCCTGTTGGATCAACCGCCGGCGCTGGTCATAGCAGGTCACTTTCTCATAGTCGTTTAAAAACTTCGGTCCAAGCCACCCGGGATCGCTGTCAAAATCCTCTATGCGGAAGGGATGACGCTTCACTAAAGAAACAGCTGCCACCGAGGTTTTGTTCGACAAGGTGTTAGCCAGGTGAGCCGCCGTCATCCCTCCTCCAACAATGACAACGCGGCCTTTTTCAGGAAGAGGGGTCTGCATATCAAACACATGAGTGACAGAAAACTCCCCTTCACGAGCCCAGTCTGGATAATGCGGGGAATGATTGACACCCACAGCCAGTACCACCTTCTCCCCTTGGACGAGAGAACCATCTTCATGAAACACATTCCAATGGTTATGTTCTTTGGAAATGCCATTGACTGCCCCCTGCTTCCAGCATTCTTCCAGGCGCACATCATCAAACACATCCAGGCTGTGCTGATTAAACATGTCCAATTGAGGTCTCGCATACCTCCCTCTGAAAGGCTGGGCGAAGTCACAGCCTTTGGCATATTTGTTAAGGCTGTATGGATCTGTGTCCAGGTGGTGGACAGAAGGAGACCTTAAGTGAGACATTCCGATTTTTTTCGTTAACGCCTGCCACACGTGCATGGGCCCGGGATAGGGATCAATGATCAACAATTCTTCGTTTCCTGCTTTTTCTTCGAGAAGCCCCCTTGCTACACAGCAGCCTTGAACGCCACCACCAATAATGATCCACTTGTACATAACCATCGATCTCCTTTACTTTACCAGCTGGACTTTTTCATATATGACGCCCGGCCTGCGTACCATGTCTCCGAGCTGAAAAAAATGATTAATCAAAGACTCGCAATATAAAAAGTAATCATTACTATTTAAAATTGACGAAAAATTTTTGACCTATCTCTTCCCCTTCTCTACTACCTACGTTTATGTACAAGTTAAACGGTAATGATTACTTTTTAGAATCGTACCCTTATTTAATCACAAGATCCCCATTTTGGCAATCCTTTGATCGATCTCTCTGGTACGTTATGAAAAAACCCCTCAAGAAGTTCATAACCTTTTGAGGGGTTCCTGTAAGGACACTAAATACTCAGCTGTTAAACCACTGATGGATAGTAGTGATTTTTGTTCATTTTCCCATAATGTTATCAGTAGTCATACATTTTATCAATTTGGAATCCATGGATGAATGGAAAGGCGCTGTCTGAACAAGAGGCGTAATTCTCTCCCCCGTTCAATAAACTAGAATATCCAAGCAACGTTTAGGAGCGATTCGTATGTTAAAAAAGTTCGTCGATTCCCTTCCCATCATGAAAACCATGCGTCCGGCAGGCTGTCTTCACGGTGTCCCCTATTTTGAAGTGACCATGAAGCAAACATTCCAGAAACTGCACCGAGACCTCCCTCCTACAAAAGTGTGGGGCTACAACGGGCAGTATCCAGGGCCGACATTTCACGTATGGAAGCATCAGCCGATCCACGTCTTATGGAAAAATGAACTGCCTGACCGACATTTTCTCCCGATTGATACAACCGTTCACGGAGCAGAAAAAAACCAGCCGGAAGTACGGACCGTCGTACACCTGCATGGAGGGGTGACGCCGGATACCAGTGATGGCTATCCAGAAGCCTGGTTCACCCGTCACTTTAAAAAAGTGGGCCCTTACTTTTCTCATCGAATGTACACCTACCCCAATCACCAAGACGCTGCCAACCTCTGGTACCACGACCACGCCATGGGGATTACCCGTCTCAACATTTACGCCGGTCTTTCAGGGATGTATATCGTCCATGATGAAAATGAAGTCCGATTGAACCTTCCCTGCGGCCCCTTCGATCTCCCATTGATCATCCAGGACCGTTCGTTCCGGGAAGATGGCAGCCTTTACTATCCATCACGACCAAATCAGCCGGAAACGGCTCCCACCCCTTCGGTCATCCCCGATTTTTACGGAGACACCATTTTAGTGAATGGAAAAGTATGGCCCTATTTAAATGTCGAACCTAGAAAATACCGGTTTCGTATCCTGAATGGGTCAAACGCCCGATTCTACAGGTTTTCCCTTTCCAACGGTGCTCCTCTTATCCAGATCGGCACCGACCAGGGACTGCTTGAAACCCCCGTACGCGTTCCCTCTCTCGTATTAGCTCCTGCTGAAAGAGCGGATGTGATCATTGATTTCTCCACTTGTTATGGGAAAACCATTATCCTGGAGAATGATTTCGAATCCAAGGATGGAAAAGCGGATCCAGAAACGACAGGAACGATCATGCAGTTCCGAGTCAATCAGCGTCTTTCCCGCACCGATCACAGCTCCATCCCTGGATGGCTCGCTCCTGTTCCAAGATTTACACATGTGGACAGAACCCGGACACTGAAACTGAACATGCGGAAAGATTCATACGGACGTAATATTCACCTGTTGGATGACCGCTTATGGTCGGACCCCGTTACTGAAGTTCCAAAGCTTGGACAGACAGAAGTGTGGAGGATCGTAAATGGAACAGAAGCGATCCACCCGATCCACCTTCACTTGGTCCGCTTCCAAATCCTTGACCGCCAGCCTTTCGATGTGGATGTTTACAAACAGGAAGGAAGAACCGTTTTTACAGGTCCGCGTGTGCCCCCGGATTGGAACGAAAGAGGCTGGAAGGATACTGTCCGTTCCCGCCCCGGTGAAGTGACGCGGATCATCATGAAGTTCGGCCCCTATCCCGGCTTGTTCGTGTGGCACTGTCATATCTTAGAGCACGAAGACTATGAGATGATGCGTCCATACTATATCAGGACATAGAAAAAGCGCATGGTTATCTTCCGCTTCAATAAAAACGGAAGGAAACCATGCGCTTTCGATTACCAGCTGGCTTTTTTTACACCAGGGATCTGTCCTTTATGGGCGTAGTCTCTGAAAGCAATACGGGACATATTAAATTTCCTCATATAACCCCTGGGCCTGCCGGTTACTTCACAGCGGCCTTTCAAACGTGTAGGGGAAGAATCGCGAGGGAGTTTTCGAAGGGCTTCATAGTCGCCCTTCTCTTTCAACTCCTTCCGCAAGTCCGCATATTTCGCTACCATCGCCTGTCTCTTTTTCTCTTTTGCTATTTTTGATGCTTTCGCCATGTTAGATCTCCAATCTTTTATAAAAATACGTCCTTATCTAAACTTGAAGGATTCATAATAGTAGTCACCAAATAAAATGTAATCATTACTATTTAATTTGAGGGAAATTTTTTTGAAATTGACTCTTAGTATAGAGATGGCTCCCATCACCAAAATCGTAATCATTACGTTTTATATAGTGTAGTTCTATTTAATCATAGAATGATTCGTTTAGCAAACTTCGCGCTTATGATAAATGCCCTATCCTTTTCCCTCATATCAAATTCTTCTCTTTTATGGGTTGAAGGGAGAGAAGTGATGCCGAATTTTTATAAATTCAGAGAGATTGTTTTCTTCTTGTAACTGAATCAAGCGCACGGGAACTCTAACAAAAAGGAGACATAACCAATGGCTGCAGCTCATGTCTTTTCATCCGACTGTTTCTCACCAGCAGATTTTCATTTTTTGTTCAACGTTTCTGCAAAATGCTCGATGCCTGACACTGACAATTTGGAAGCATTACGAGAAATACCATTGGCTTCGAGAATCATTTTTTCTAAAGCACTCAATTGATCCAACTGCAGTTCATAACCAAAAGCTTCTTTCGCAGAAGCATAGGCATAGAGGGGATCAGGAAACGCATCTTCCAGTTCCCGCTCCAGCGTGAAAACGTCTTCCGCTGCAGCCAGAATGAATAAACCAACCTGCCTCTCCATTAATGTGTGCAGATGACAAACCGCATAGGAACTGAGCTCCATGGAGATCTGACCATTATAGATGGGGCCGCCGAGGATCACCCTGTCATAGGAATGAAGGTCGATTCCCCAGGCGTCTTCCACTTTAACGGCTGCGACTTCCCCTTCTAATCGATCCACCAGCAGCTGAACGGCTTTTTTTGTGCTTCCATGTTTGGATGTGTACACAATCAGTGATTTCATTCTGCTTTCCTCCTGACGCACGGCCTGCTTGGATGTTTCTTTCACCACACACCGTCCATTTTAGACACTTCTTTATGTTCATTATTTCACATATGATTACACTTCTACTTTACCTCTTTTTCATGAAAAATGGTGCACGTATTTTTGTCAGCTCCGTGGCAGAATTGTTGCTGGTTTGTGAACAAAAGAAAGACTACCGGAAATCATTGTCGACCTTTGATGATTTCCCAGGAAATATTACTCTCCTCTCCTCGGAAAGAAGACATGATTCACCAGCCTTCATGGTAATAAAACAGCACCCTGCTATAATCAGGCAGAGTCCAGCTGTATAATGACGGCAAAAATATATCACAGCTTTTAATTTCAAATAAAAATGAAAGAACGGATTCCTTGTGGAACCCGCCCCTTTCACATAGTCACGAAATGAATGCACGCATACTTTTGTCATCAGCTTTCTATTCCCTTAATCCAACCTGATCTCACATATTTTATTTTTAAACAAACGAATGTTAATGTCATCCTGATCGTTCTCTATGGATTGTATTTTATCAATGAAATGACGTATCTCGCTTGTGGTCAAACTGGGTAAGTATTCCATAGCAAGCGGGTTTTTATAAATCTTTTTACTCAATTCCTTCTGCAGCTTTTTCTTGAACCTCGGAGACATGTGGATTCTATTCGTACCAGACGGTTGAACAGGCAGGGTCTTTAAATGTCTGATGATGTTTTGATATGCAAAGGTATTTCCGACTCCTGCACTGTACCTTGATAATAATGCGTTTTTTTCCAGTTCTCTATACTTATTATCCCTGAAATTATAGGTTTTAAGTTCATGATCAATGAATGTACATACACGTTCAGCATTGTACATTTTAATACTCAAATCATCCGGTAAATGACTCTTATACGTCTGAACAGGAATATAAGAAATGACAGGTTTTTCAAGCAGGAAGCTCTCAGCTCCTGTGGTGCAGCCATTATGGATGACCAGCTTTGAAGCTAAAATCCAATTCACGACATTCCCTTCCCTGATGATCGACACATTCTTCAGCCCTGATAAGTCTTTCCTGTATACATCTGTAATGTCACTTGGATGAGGTCTGATGATGATTTTATATTGCGGATACCTATGACTCAGGTCTCTGACTAACGCTATGAATCCCCTGTACAAGTCTCCATATTCTTTAATCTTTTCTGTCCCGTACATCATCTGATAACGCTTCATACGATTGGTGTCTATGGATCCATCTTCATTAATCGTTTTCGTATAAGGAGGGAATCTTGTATTGATAAGAATAAAATCGCCATGTTTACCTTTTAAATTCGTGACTTCCTCAGCGAATATAGGGCGGTATTTTCTTTTCAGTAGATCAAATCGTGCGTTTCCAGTTATCACACATTTGCTTTTAAACTGTGGATAATGATCCACGATGACCTTTTTTTGTATTTCACCCCAGCAGAATTCATAATCTAGTAGTTTAAGACTTTCATGACTAAGATATCCATTAATATATAGGTTCTTTTCTGATAAGGGAAATCCCTCTTCCTCTAAATTGACTACGGCATGACCATACTTCTTTGCTTCTTTGAACCTTCTGATTTTATCTTTCGTGCCCACTCCTTTATCCAGAAAAATACCCGGCGGAAAAAACTCCAGACATTTTTCAATGGTAAGCGTATGGCCCAGGACAACATTGTACCCCTCTTTGAGTAAATAGTAAGCCAATAATAGCTTGGCATCCAATTCCCTGACTTTCGTTTCGATGACGATATACACCCATTTTCTCGAGCTCTTTACGATCTTTCTTCTCCTGCTTTTATTAGAACTCTTCCTGTTTTTATTCAAACCCTTCTTCCTTTTTGTTTTCCTAGGCTTCAGTTTAAATTGGGAGGAGTCGATCACACGCACTCTTTTATTTTTTGCCAATTCTCCACCTCATTTAATCGGATGATATGAAATCAATCTCTTAGTGACAGGTCAGGCAGCTCCTAATGGGGCATTTTTATCAGCAGATCATTTTCCGTTAACTTCTCAATAATGGGATACAAACTTTCCAATGGGACATGGATTCGATTACTTATATCAATAAGGTCATTCTCACCATCTGCATAAGCGATAAAATTCATCATATCTCTCACTGCTTTTCCAGATTCTTTTGTACTGAGGGTGGAACGTAAGCCTCTCTTACCTAATTGAGGTTCACCTAAGCATTTCACCTTATACACCTCGTTCTGTTCAATCGCCTGTAGACATTGTTGGTAAATGTTGTAGCTTCCCTGCAAGCCATGAGCAGTGACCAGATTCAGGTTATCATCTGATGTATGATACTCCGGATATTCACCGTATTTTGTTCTCATAATACTTGCTACAGGCAGATCGATTCCGGGGCTGCAGTATTGACGTTCGTCACTTCCTCTTTCAAGGAATGAATACTTCACGAAGTCCATTTGATTGGTTTTTAATATGTTTAAAGCTGCTTTATCCGCAAGCGTATTTCCGTATCTGGACGGTAAGAAAGAATATCCCCTTTCATCCCCTGTACACGTGATGTTATACCCGGCAATGATCTTCTCTTTCATTTCGTCCATATGTTTACTTAGATAAGTGATTGATCCAATGGTTTCCGGAACAAAGACGATTCTATATGTATACCTTCTCTTCCGACCCAACAGCCATTTCGCTAAAAACGTTGTTAAAACCGGGCCCGAAAGCTCATTATTCGCCATAGAAGGATGACATATATAAGTGGATAAAAAGACCTCTTTCCTGGACCGGCCTGGAATGACCAATTCTCCATAGGTCAAACTGCCATCTTTCAACTCACTATCTATCACGACTTTGTACTCTTCATCCTTCAACGTTTCCCTCTGCTCATGAGACATACAAAAGCCCCAATAATCATTGTAGTAAGAAGTGACATAGGGGATCACACTCGGCTGGTCCTCCAATGAAAACAAATGGTTCTGCAAGTATTCCAGGGATACTGTCTTGTTAACAGGACGGGAATAACTGACCAAATGCAGGTTATTTTCCCTGAAATCAATAATTCTCTCGCCTTTTTCATTCATGACGTACGCATCTTTAACATTCCACTCCTGAGGTATTTCCCAATCCAATACTTTCGTTCCCGTGGGGACCTCGATGATGTCCAAGGGAATCGTTTCTTTCAGAATGCGTAAGGTTTCTCTTACTCCTTCCCCGGTGATACTTCGGCATATAGGAAAAAGTCTCTTCATTAATTCATACATATCCTCTCCAACCTGTCTTTCCCTTCTAGTCATGATAACCTCCTAGCTTTGATGATCTATACTAAACAGCTTTCCTGCTCCATTGTGGATGATGTCTTCCCTGATCACTTCGTAAGCCTCAAACAAGTGGATGAAGCAGAACGAGACACCATTGATGGTTTTACATTTTGAGATGTTTCTTTTTTCCAGTTCCTCCCCTATTGGATTAATTCTTGTGACAACGGATTTGTCGAGGTCCCTGACATACATCGTGTATGTCCGTACACTTCCCCTGCCATTTTCATCTATATAAAGGCCGGAAAACGGCTTCATGAATCGGTATGTTACTTTCTCCATTTCTTCAACATAATGAACGAATGTGAATGAATGCTGGTAACTTAAGCCGATGATCAGCATTTTCGCTTTCTTTTTATGTAAGTAGGCAAATGGGGAATCACTGCCAAAAGAACTTATGTTATTCATTTGATACAGCTTGTTTTTATCTCTGCCCCACACGGCAAATGAATAGATCGGGTGTCGTGTGCGGACAAAATCCTTTCTTTTTAAAGCAGCGTTCGTTAATGCCCCTGTCTTAGAAACCGTGTGGTGATAATCGAAGGTTCCACCCTTACAAAAATCCCAGTTAAATGTCGGAAACAGCAGTGTGCCATTTCCACCCACTTTGTTTATCAAACCATCAATAAATGTATGAACCTCAAACTTTTCTCCATTCCTCAGTGCCTCAACCGCTAATCGGGTAATATCAGAACCAACTAAAACCACATCACCTTCACTGATATCAAGAAGCTCTACAATATCTTTGGTTTTTTCAAATTTAGACATGGGCTCCTCCGCTTCGTTGGGTTTAACAATCAAGAAAAAGTTTTTCCTCCACTCCAATACTTTCACAAAAATAACTATGTTCAGGCCTGCAGGATATGTATCAAAAATGACGGTGAACTCCATAGGAAAACTTCTTATAAAGATATGCAGAACCATCCGTGTGAAGAAGTCCGTGGTGCATTTATACGGTTCTCTTTGGGTTTCTTTATCAGGTGTCGCTTACATGGATCCTTACGTAAGGGAGATGACTTTTAAATCAGGAATGAAGCGTAATTACAAAAAGCCTCATCGTGGTTTATAAACCACGATGAGGCTTTTAAGATAATGAAACCATTCACTTAATAAGGAGTAAAACCACTTGTTATTTGAATGGTACTATCCTATATTTCCACAAAGGTACAGCTATTCTCCCTCATTCACTCCAAGCGTCATGCCTCCATCCACTACAATTTCCGTACCGGTGCAGTATGAACTCTCATCAGATGCAAGAAATGCGGCAGCGCGGGCAATTTCAACCGGCTGTCCAATGCGTCCAAGAGGAATCGAATCGTAAAACGAGGGAACTCCCTCTCCCTGGGTAGCCATTTCCGTCTCAATACCACCGGGGTGGATCATATTCACCCGGATCCCTTTCTTCCCTAATTCAATCGCTGCTGCTTTCGACATCGCTACAACCGATGCTTTCGTTGCGGCATAAGCGGATGACTTGGCAATGGGAGCGAACGAAGAAATCGATAAATTGTTGATGATGGACCCTTTCCGCTGTTTCTCCATTTGAGGTGTAACAGCCTTCATCCCTCGAAAGACCCCGAGCTGATTCACATCAATCATCTCCTGGTATTCCTCCATGGAGATCTCCTCAAATGGTTTACGGATCAGAATTCCAGCATTATTGATAAGGACGTCGATTGCTCCGAACTTTTCTACGGCTTCGTTTACTGCCTCTTCCCAATCCTGACCTTTCGTAACATCCAGCTGAACAGGATAGGCATGGTCTTCCCCTATTTCTTATGCTATTTCTTGAGCATTCTCAAGGTTCCTCGCGCCTACGATGACCTTCGCTCCCAGCGTTGCAAGATGCTCGGCCATCGCTTTGCCCTGCCCTCGATTGGCTCCCGTGATCAAAATGACTTGGTTCGTTAAGTCGGCCATACGTTTCCCTCCGTTTATTCATTCATGATTCAGGATTCAAATTCAATTTCGTTCCTATTCGCAAAAACTGATTATACGTACAGAAGCCGTCCTTGTCTAATCCATAAGCGGCAAGAAAGAAGCGTCTGCATACCCCCGGAACCTTTTCGCTTCCCATTTCATTACAGAATCCCGCCAATCTAAAATAAGCTGGAGACCATACCATTGGCCTCCAGCTTAACGTTTATGATAGTGAAAAAGTGATGATTAGTGAGCCATCATTTCATGGGCGATCTCATGACCATCCATGTCTGATGGATAATACGTCGGCCAGTTTGTCACTTCATCCAATAAAGCTTCACGGTCATCTCCCCAGTAAAGGTGGTAGTGATCCGCATCAGTTGGAGCAATACTGTGATCGCTGAACTGGATGTATTGAGGAAGATCCCCATCCTCTTCCGTTAACTCATAAATATAACGGACCCCTCTATTGCCTGCTTCATAGGTAAGGATTTCATAACCATCATAGGTATAGGTTCCCGACGACTTTTCTCCATCTTCGAAGAACGTTACATCATTTCCATCAAAAATAATGCGTTCCACATCGGTTTCATAACCGATCTTATAGTACTCTTTATATTCTTCCGCTGTCATGTCTCCATCATTCTCAGCCTTATGGGCAAACACTTCATCAAGTGTTCCATCCTGAAGATAAGGGTACACAGACTGCCAGTCCCCTTCCCAGTCTGTCAGCTCACGATCCTCCACCTGCCCATCTTCAAAGTACCCATCATAAATCTGCTGGGCTTCTTCGTCATCCGCATGGCCATGGTTATGGTTGTGTTCGCTGTGTTCTTCTGATTCAGAAGATTCCTCTGAATCAGACGGTTCTCCGGATAACCCTTCTGTCAATACTTCTAAATTGCGCTGCATCAGAGTGAAATAATCCTCTTCATTGTTGATATCTTCTTCCGTCAATACAGACAAATTGTGAAGACGCAGAGATTCTGCCCCGATTTCTTTTCTAACGACATCCGCAACTTTAGGGGTAACATTCTGCTCAAAGAATACGTGTTTGATGTTATGCTGTTCAGCCGTTTCAACTATGGCTTCCAAATCTTTTTGAGAAGGTTCATTGGTCGGGCTTAAACCGGAAACAGAAACCTGCTCGACGCCGTAGGATTGTTCCCAGTATCCATAAGCGGCATGAGAAACGATGAATTTATTCTTTGGTGCAGCTTCCAATTGATCGTGGAATTCCTGATCCAGCTCTTCTAGGTTACTTTTTAGTTCCTGGAAGTTTTCATTATAAGTGTCTTCCTGCCCGGGATTCAGTTCAACCAGTGTATCTTTGATATTCTCAGCTACCTGAATAGAAAGGACGGGGTCAAGCCAGACGTGCGGGTCCTGGTCCCCGTGATTATGTCCAGCGTGTTCATCCTCATGAGAGCTTTCCTCTTCCTCATGGTTATGAGCATGCTCTTTTAATTCAATCCCCATGGATGCTTCCAGAATTTTCACGTCTTCAGATTTAATAGAATCTGAGATTTTTTCGGCATAAGGTTCTAACCCGGCACCGTTGTAAATAAATGCGTCTGCTTCTGCCATTTCAATCATTTCTTTTGATGTTGGTTCATATGTGTGAGGATCTGAACCCGGAGGCAGAATCGATTGCACATCCGCCTGCTCCCCTGCAATCTGCTCGGCAAAATACTGAAGGGGATAAACCGTCGTATAGATATTCAATTCTTCAGAAGCATCGGATTGTTCCCCTTCTTCACTACTGCTTGATTCTTCTTCTCCACATGCGGTAAGTAATAAAATAAATGCAAATAAACCAACTGCGCCAAATATTTTTTTCATTATTTCTCCTCCTTCTTATGTACCTCAATTATCCTATCGTAATGATTACGAATTGTAAATGGTAATCATTACGATAGATTCCGCAAATTTCAGCCAGCCTAAAATCATTGAATACCTTAACCCAAAACTTAAAATATATGCTGATCTTCACCGCTCATGATTAAGACTTGAAGCAACGCTTGGTGTAGGGCATCGCAGCCTCTATGAGGTTGTGATGCCTTTAGTTATCTCAGTCGGTAAAGGATGGTAGTGGGTCATGGAGATCGTGCCAGTCCAATCTCATTTCTTCATCTGTCAGCAGGCAGTGATCGAGTCCCTTGATGATTTCTTCCTTATCCATTTTCATACCGATAAATACCAGTTCCGTCATACGATCTCCATATTCATCATCCCATCGTTCGGCTAACTCTGGTTCTTCTTTCAGGATTTCTTCCTGTTCTTGTTCTGGATACACCGCTATCCAGTCCCCGACTCCTTGGATAACGAGAGAAGGTCCAGCCTGAGATAACAACCCAGACGTGTCATTTCTCGAAGCCAGCCAGAAGAATCCTTTGGATCGAACGATTCCTTCCGGCCAGTTCTCCAGCCAATTCATCCAGCGTTCCGGGTGAAACGGCCTCTTCCTCCGATAAACTAAAGAGCCAATCCCGTATTCTTCACTTTCCGGGACATGTTCTTCATTTAGTTCTTTTATCCACCCTGCTCCCTGAATGGCTTGTTCAAAATCAAATAAACCTGTATTCAGAACTTCATGGAGAGGCACTTGGCTGTAAGTCGTATCCACAACTTTGGCATGAGGATTTAATTGTTTGATAACAGCCTTTAATTCCTCTCTATTGACTTCTTCTACTAAATCGATTTTATTCAAAAGAATGACATTCGCGAATTCAATTTGGTCGATTAATAGGTCGATCACTTCTCTAACATCGTTTTCATCAGCCCCTTGATTACGGTCCAGTAAGGTTTCTCCTGACCCATAATCATCCCAGAAACGATTGGCATCGACGACGGTTACCATGGTGTCTAACCGGCAGTGGTTACCAAGGTTGATTCCCAGTTCTTCATCTTCATACGTAAAGCTCTGGGCAACGGGAATGGGTTCTGATATTCCGGTGGACTCAATAACGATATAATCAATGTCCAGGTTGGAAAGCTTTTCTACCTCCTTAATTAAATCGTCCCTCAGCGTACAGCAGATACAGCCATTCTGTAATTCAACCAGCTTTTCCTTTGTCCGGCTGAACCCACCCTGCTTAATCATACCTGCATCTATGTTGACTTCACTCATATCATTTACAATAACCGCAATTTTTAGGTCCTCTCTATTGTGTAACAAGTGGTTTAACAGCGTCGTTTTTCCGGACCCTAAATAACCACTCAAAACGGTTACTGGTATCTTCTTTGGCATGTTTTCTCCTCCTTAGCGGATGGCATGAGTCATTCCGCCGCTCCTCCAGCACCCTTGAATTCGAGCACCAATGATGATTTACTCAGCTATTCATACCCGCACCCTTTTCGCTTACCAGCTTGATTTTTTCACACCTGGAACCTGTCCTTTATGAGCATATTCCCTAAAAGCAATACGGGACATTTTGAACTTCCTCATATAGCCGCGCGGTCTCCCGGTCACTTCACACCTGCCGGTCAAACGAGTGGGAGAAGAATCACGCGGAAGCTTCCTTAGTGCTTCGTAGTCTCCTTTCGCTTTTAGTTCTCTTCGAAGATCAGCGTATTTCGCTACCATTTCCTGTCTCTTTTTTTCTTTTGCTACTTTTGATTTCTTAGCCATTTAAAATCAACCTTTCTTTTATATGTAATGATTACTATTTAACTTAAAGCAAAAAAAATTCACTTCTGCAAACGATCAACACGGGGAATAGATACAAAAAATACTTTATGATTTTCTTTCAACTGTGACCTGGAGAGAACAAATTCCGTGCAATCTTTCCACTTAACCGCGTCCATCATCGGTATAAGCTGGCGGCTGATCTCTTCTTCTACCTGCTTCATGACGTTCAGAAGTTCAAACAAAGTCATATTGAAATGTTTCGCTGCGTGCTCATGCGGCGAAACACTCCTGAGATGAGTCATAAATTGTTCTCGAGAATCAACTTCCTCTGCAATATCATCTTCCATCTTTATCACATAATGATATAGATCTTTCTGTTGTTCAGGCAGAGTGCTGAGAATGTTCTCCGTTAGGATTTTCTGTAGATATTCACTCATGATCTCACCTCTGTATGTAACCTTGGCCTCTTAGAGAAGCTGGGTTACGATTGCCGTTTTCATTTCGTGACACACTCCATTTATTCTCCTCATAGACAACCTGCAACAAATCTAACTACGTGCAATAAATAGTAATCGTTACGATTAAATGAAGAATACTGTTATTAAATCATAATTTCAAATCCTTGGCAACAACTTTCTTGTACATTAAAAAATCTTTGTTAATCCATATAGCAGAATCTCTCCTGTTTTCTTCTATTTTTATGCCCAATTAATATCCGCAAACATTGTTCCATAATCATAAGTGGTCTCCCCTTCCCGCCTCAAAATTCCATGCTCTCTAATGACGTTTTATAGTCATACACCAGATTCAGCAGGACTTTCACTTGTTCAGAAAGATTTGATAGTATCTGTAGTAAATCATAAAGGAGGGATAGTCATGAAAGTCATATCGAAAGAAGAGATTACGAGTAATTTTTCTATGAAGGAAACGATGGACAGCATCGAATCTTTTTACGCCAAAAAAGAGAGCGAATTCATTTCGCCGGACCGAATGCATATAGAAGATGGGGAGAATACGGCTTTGCTGATGCCGGCCTTTTATGGAGATTATTACTCCACGAAACTTGCAGGCGTTGCTCCTGAAAACAAAAATGCTGGAAAAGACACAATCCACGGCTTGATGGTTCTGAATGACCGCAAGACGATGGAACCCCTTTTCTTGTGTGATGCCATTGCCATTACGGCCCTTCGTACGGGCGCTCTGGGAGGGCTCGGAATCAAATACATGGCTAAAGCAGACGCGGAAACGTTAGGCATTATCGGAACCGGCACACAAGGATGGAGTCACCTGGAATCAGCCCTTGCTGCCAGAGATATCAAACATGTACATATTTATAACCGCACCGAAGAGAAAGCCCATCAGTTTAAAGTAAAAGCAGAGACCCGCTTTCCGCAAGTCACGTTTACCGTTTCCTCTGTAGAAGAATTAGCCAGACAGTCAGACATTATCGTAACAACTACGACCTCCACCACACCTGTACTTCTTGAATTACACGATTCAGATTGGAAAGGCAAACTCATTGTAGGAGTCGGCTCCTTCCGCCCTTCCATGCAGGAAATCTCTGATCAAGTACTAAGAATCGCTGATGAAGTATTTGTAGATGCCAGATCAGCCCTGCATGAATCCGGGGATATGATCCAGGCCGGGCATTTACGTTCGGGCTTAGAGAACTCCTGGGACCTCGAAAAAATCATCACCGAAAATGATCCGCCGCAGGATTTAGAAGAAAAGACGATCGTTTACAAATCTGTAGGGGCTGCCATATTTGATTTAGTTGTTGTTCAATCGATATATGAAAAGCTTTATAAGTAAGAGATATCTGTCATTGCTTTGGTCGATGCCTTTTCCCCCCATTTGGCTGAAGCTTTGCTGGATGGGGGATAAGTGCCTTTGCAGTAAACCCTTTTTTCTTTTACCCGCTGCGCACAAGTCTTCATGTGTGCACCAGCGGGTACTGATGTAGATTCCCCTTACCCATGTTCTTTATAGATCTAAAATGATCAGTTCCAAAAGCTCGGGCTCCGCTTCGGGCTTCTTTTACACCCTCGTTCATCTCATGTGATAAAATCAAAAAAGAAATCGTAATTTTTACACACCTAAGGGAGGAGCAATCCTGGATCAGTCATTCATTAAAACGAGAGAAAAGTTGATCAGTTTGCTAAGGCATTTAAATGATTACGAGTTAAATACTGCTACGGAACTTGGAGGTTGGACGGTTGCACAGGTGGTCGATCATCTGGCAGTGGCTGAGGTGAATTTTCTAGGGCTGGTGGAGAACGCTATGAAGCAGAAACACATAGGACATGCTGAGGAAAAAGATTTCTCCATCCTGCGGGATCGTTCCGTGAAAATGAAGGCACAGCAGGAGCCTTCCACTGTCCACAAAAATGCAGAATACTGCATCCAATTGCTGCAGAACTCAAGAAACGCAACCGAAGCTTTTTTAAATGAGAACAAATACATCGAACGATATGTCGTGTCCCATCCGCGATTTGGAGATATTCCTGCCAACAGCATTTTCACTCTCATAGCCGAGCATGAACAACGCCACATTGAGCAGATTGAAGAGATTTTAGAGGCTATTAAGTAAATCATTGTTCACATGTTATTTGAGGATACAGTGATACGTGCCCATGTTTTCTCGCCTTTTAAATAATGGAATATCCTTTACGCTGCTCGGCAGTCATACCTGCCTGCAAACTATTGTAGCTGAATGCCAAAACAGGGATTAATTCCGTGGATTATAAAGACAAACAAAAGCGCAAGTGAGGCTCACCCATTACCTCATTTGCGCTTTTGTTTGTCTTATCTTTTTTATAATCTGATTAAGCACTTCCGAGAACACGAGCCCAAATGCAATAGCACCAGATATCATAAAAGCTTTCGCTGCAATAGAGATTGCGGCGCTGTAGTCATTTTGTACAAAGTTCCGCATCGCGTCATAAGCGAGACTTCCTGGTACGAGAGGAATAATCCCTGGTACGCTAAATATAATCATAGGCGTTTTGTTTATCCTTGCCAGCATCTGGCTGACCATGGCAATAACAAAGGAGGCGGTGAGTGTAGCTGGGACACTGTCGACTTCTCCCCATACTAAGGATATGTAAATGACCCAACCAATCATGCCGACAAGACCGCATTTGATGATTGTATTTCTTGGCGCCTGATAGATGATCCCAAAGGCAGCTGATGCAAAAAAGCTTGCTATGGCGTATTCAATCAACATAGTCATTCCTCACGATCTCTAAAATAGTGCAAACATCACAGCAATACCTGCCCCAATTGCAAAAGCTGTTAAAAAAGCCTCCGCCCCCTTGGCGAGTCCTGAGATCAGATGGCCTGCCATCAAATCTCTTACAGCGTTGGTGATGAGCAGACCAGGGACCAACGGCATGATTGAACCGATAACGATCTTATCCACTTCCTTCCCAATACCGAATGAAAAAAGGGAGAAGGCTGTAAAACCGATCAACAATGAAGCAACGAATTCAGCAACGAATTTAATTTCAAATAAACGAATAAAGTTAATCAATGCAATAAACCCCAGTCCTCCTGCTAAGCAGGCTGGCAGGAAATCGTACCAGCTCCCCTGAAACATGATAGTAAAGAAACCACTTGCTAACGTGGCAGCGATGATTTGCATGCGCATGGAATAGTCTGTAGGACTGGTTTCAATCGTTCTGAGCTCTTTATACGCTGCTTGAGTAGACAATTCCCCACTTGCAATCTTTCTGGAGACATTATTCGCAAGGTTCACTTTCTCGAGATTTGTCTCTCGTGCCGAAACTCTTACTAATTTTGCATGGGCACCAGGGCTGATCGTAAACATAATCCCAGTAGGTGTTACATAACTTTGGGATTCATCCCGTCCGAAAGATTGGGCAATCCGCGTCATCGTATCTTCCACACGATAGGTTTCTGCTCCATTTTGCTGCATGATCTTCCCCATTAATAAACATAACTCAATCAAGTCCTCTGTATCCTCCACTCGGTCACCTCCATTCGTATTCCAGTATGTTTAGTGTAATTATTCCTATACTAAAAGCTTAAACCCTTAAGATTTCCACCATCGCGAAATTTTTTCACTTTCTTTTGAAAAAATGGCCGGATCTTAGCTCCATATTTGTTCTTAACGGCTTCCCAATGTTGATGTTCATCAAAGAATATTCGTCGTAAAATATTCCTCCATACAAGTACAATATCACATCACCCAGGGCTGGAGTATTGTGCATTCTTTACTTTGAACAAAACTAATAAAAGAACTATCAGGAAAAGAGGTATGCATTAGCCCCCTTTTACACCTAAGCTTCTTTACTGTATAAACCATTCGGCTATGAGGACTTTAGATATTCATAATATCTGCTCTTTTTTCCGTTGGCTAAAATGTACTGCCTTCTAAAAAAACTGAAATAAAAAAGCACAAAAGGACTACATCCTTTATTTAGGAAGTAGTCCTTTGATTACTAACTATTTATACATGACTTGAAGAGTTCCAGAGACTTTTTTTGTGTTTCAAACTGTTTATAGAAAAAGCCTATTACATAAGTGGTTTGAGCGTTATTACATCATGCCGCCCATTCCGCCCATGCCACCCATATCCGGCATACCGCCACCGGAGTTATCTTCTTCTGGGTGATCCGCTACGACCGCTTCAGTAGTCAAGAACATAGCGGCTACGGATGCTGCGTTTTGAAGCGCTGAACGAGTTACTTTGGTTGGGTCAACGATACCCTGCTCAACCATGTTTACCCATTCGCCTGTGGCTGCGTTGAAGCCGACGCCGACTTCTTCGCCTTTCAGACGCTCAACGATGATGGATCCTTCAAGACCTGCGTTGTGGACGATCTGGCGGACCGGCTCTTCAAGCGCACGTAAAACGATGCTTGCACCTGTCGCTTCGTCGTCGACAAGGCCAAGGCCTTCGACAGAGTTGATGATGTTGACAAGCGCTGTACCACCACCGGCTACGATGCCTTCTTCTACAGCTGCTCGAGTAGAGTTCAAGGCGTCTTCGATGCGTAGTTTACGCTCTTTCAATTCTGTTTCTGTAGCAGCGCCGACTTTGATGACAGCTACGCCGCCGGAAAGTTTAGCAAGACGCTCCTGCAGTTTTTCCTTGTCGAATTCAGAAGTCGTTTCTTCTGCCTGGGCACGGATTTGAGCGACACGGGAAGAGATCTGCTCAGGGTTTCCGGCACCTTCGACGATGGTTGTGTTTTCTTTAGTGATGACCGCTTTGGACGCGCGTCCAAGCTGATCGATGGTTGTATTCTTCAATTCAAGACCAAGATCTTCTGTGATGACCTGGCCGCCCGTAAGTGTCGCAATGTCTTCAAGCATCGCTTTACGACGATCACCGAAGCCTGGAGCTTTAACAGCTACCGCGTTGAATGTACCGCGCAGCTTGTTCACTACAAGTGTAGCAAGTGCTTCGCCTTCAACGTCTTCAGAGATCAATAGAAGCGGCTTGGACTGCTGAACCACTTGCTCAAGGACAGGAAGAACTTCCTGGATGTTGTTGATCTTCTTATCTGTAATTAGAATGTATGGATCTTCAAGAACCGCTTCCATCTTATCCTGGTCAGTGACCATGTAAGGAGAAGCATAGCCGCGGTCGAACTGCATACCTTCAACCACTTCAAGCTCAGTGTTGAAACCTTTGGATTCTTCAATCGTGATAACACCGTCGTTACCTACGCGCTCCATAGCTTCAGCGATCAGCTGGCCGACTTCGTTGTCAGCAGCAGAGATGCTTGCGACCTGCGCGATGGAATCGCGGCCTTCGATCGGCTTGGAGATTTTGCGAAGCTCTTCCGTTGCTACAGCTGTCGCTTTCTCGATTCCTTTACGGATACCGACAGGGTTCGCACCGGATGTTACGTTTTTAAGACCTTCGCGGATCATCGCCTGAGCAAGAACCGTTGCTGTCGTCGTACCGTCACCGGCCACATCGTTGGTTTTGGAAGCAACTTCGGATACAAGCTGAGCACCCATGTTTTCGAAGTGGTCTTCCAGCTCGATCTCTTTTGCGATCGTTACACCATCATTTGTAATGAGTGGAGAACCGAATTTTTTATCAAGAACGACGTTACGTCCTTTTGGTCCGAGTGTAACTTTAACAGCATTTGCTAATGTATCTACACCACGCAGCATGGAGCGGCGTGCGTCTTCACTAAATTTGATTTCTTTAGCCATTTAAAATGCCCTCCTCATTAATATCGTATGTTTAAGTAATTTTGAAGAATTTACTGAATGACAGCAAGTACGTCGGATTCGCGGAGAATCAAATATTCACTGCCTTCATACTTCACTTCGGTACCTGCGAATTTGGAGTAGATCACGCGGTCGCCGGTTGCGACTTCAAGTGCTACTTTCTCGCCGTGTTCGGTTACGCGGCCGTTACCGACAGCAACAACTTTACCTTCCAACGGCTTTTCCTTCGCAGAATCCGGAAGTACGATTCCGCTTGCAGTAGTCTGCTCTTCTTCAACTAGTTCAATGACAATACGATCACCAAGTGGCTTTAACAATTAGGACACCCTCCTTGATATGGTTGTTTCAGATTTTGGTCGTTTATTAGCACTCGACATAGGTGAGTGCTAACACAATTCTTATCATAATCAATTCACTTCTGTTTTTCAAGTAGAAACTCTAGAAATTTATCCAAGTTTTTCGACAAAAATCGCACGTTCCTGCGTATCGCTTACGTGTGGTTTTGAAACTGTGATAAAATACATAAAGTATGTAGTGCAGGAAGTGTTCCTGCTGCTGAATAAAAGGAGTCGTAAACGTATGCCCAAACGATATTGGTATATCATTTTAACTTATGTAGTGACACAGCTTTCCACAGTTGTCTTCGCTCCGCTTCTGATGGCTGCGGGACTTGAGCAGTTTGACGCGATTGCCATCTGGTCGGTCGTCAGCTTTACAATCGCGACATTGATCATTCTGCTGCTGCTCCGTCCGGAAAGAAAGGATGCGTACGCACGCGATGAAAAAGCCGGTGCCGGAAAAGTCATTCTCTGGTCGATCGCCGGCGTATTTCTCGCTTTATTCGCACAAGCGATTGCCGCCACCATTGAACGCGAGGTGTTCGGTGTGCCGGCTGGTTCGGAAAATACGATGGGCTTGATGGAAATTGCCCGGGAAGCCCCGCTTTTCATTCTACTCCCTGTTGTGTTCGCTCCGATTACAGAAGAGATTATTTTTCGTAAAATTATCTTTGGAGAAATTTACAAACGTACGAACTTCCTGCTTGCGGTCCTCGTTTCCGCGCTCGTATTCGGTGCGTTCCACTTCGACTTTAAGCACATGTTAGTCTACTTCTCCATGGGTGTTGTATTCGCCTTCCTATACGTCAAAACAAAACGAATTATTACACCAATCGTGGCTCATATGGCGATGAACTCGTTTGTTGTCGCAACCCAGTACTTTTTGACAGAGGAAGATATCCGCCGGATGCAGGAGCAGATCGAGACGATCTTCATTGGAGGGTTATTCTAAATCTATGAGAACATCTCCATTATTCATGGCGCTGTTGTATTTTTCCTTAGGGATTGCCTTTACGTATATTGCCGCCCAGGCAGCGGTTGAAACGATCTGGAATGCAACGACGATCATTTTGTCGCTTGTCGCCACCTTCAACATTGCCGTGGCCGTTCGTTTATACAACCTTCATAACAAAATTAAGAATACGAAGAAATAAGAAAAACGCAGGCGTGATGCCTGCGTTTTTTTATGTTTATTAAGGTGGCCGTGCCTGCGGGCAGTCATCCACCGATAAGCGGAACACGACCATCCACATACTTTCCAGGCGAGAACAAGCCCTTTAATTATGCTTCCTTTTCATCCTCATTCGGAACGCCTTTCAGAATAAAGGAAAACGGCAGCGCAATCAGCAGCACAACAGCCGACACAAGGAAAGCTTCATTTAATGTCTGCAGGGTGGCTGCCTGCATATCAATATCTCCTCCTGCGGAAATCTGCGCGCGGCGGACTTCATAATAAATAGAGAAAAAGACGATACCGAGCGAGGAGGAAATCTGCCGGATGATGTTGTTCATCGCACTTCCCTGTGCGACCAGATGCTCAGGAATGGCATTCATTCCGGACGTCGTCGCCGGCATGTTCCCCATCCCCATGCCGAGACCGCGCACCGTATTCAAGGCGAGAATCATCCAGTATGGGGTGGAAAGGTTCAGCATCCCAAGACCGAGCGTCGCCAGGGCCATAATCGCAAGACCCGGCGGAACGACGTACTTCGGCCCCTTTTTATCAAGGATCCGTCCGCCGATCGACATGAACACTCCGCTCGCAGCGGCTGCCGGCAGGAACAACAGCCCTGTCATGACTTCATTCAAGCCGTAGACATTTTGAATGAGCAGCGGCAGCAGGAAAATCCCTGAGAACAATCCGATCGACGCAGCCGAAGTCACCACGATCGACACAGAATACGTCGGTACCTTGAAGACCGATAGATTGAGAAGCGGATCGTCCTGACGGTTTTCGTAATAGACAAACAGAACGATTGCCAACAATCCGACCACCACAAGTGTCAGGTTCAACGGATCCATCAATTTATCCAATGTCCGCCCGCGCCCGAGCGCGAACAACACGGATCCGATACCTAAGGAAATGATAAGAAACCCGACAAGATCGAACTTCTTCTCCGGATGAGTTTCCGTCCGCTCCAGAAACTTCGCGGATAAAATCAGCCCCGTCAGGCCGAACGGAATGTTGAAGGCGAACAGCCACGGCCAGTCCACATACTGGATGAGCAGTCCCCCGACGGTCGGACCGATCGCTGGAGCGACCATCGCCGCAACTCCGTATACCCCGACCGCGAGCCCCCGCTCATGTCTCGGGAATGAATTGAAAATGAGCGCCATGGCAATCGGCAGCATCAAGCCCCCGGCCATCCCCTGGATTGCCCGGGAGATGATCACCATGCTGAGCGTGGAGGAAAAGAAGCCCGATAACGAACCGAGGATGAAAATAAACAACCCGGTCAGATAGACCTTCTTTTTCCCAAACCGGTCAGCGAAATAGCCGGTCAGCGGCATCGTCATCCCCATGGCGACCATGAAGATCGTTAAGATCCACCCGACGGCTACGGCGTTGGAATCAAAGATTTCAATGAACCGCGGTAAAATCGGGTTCAGCATACTATTATTTAAGATGACGGTAAACGTTCCAAACAGAACCGATATGACGACAAGCCATTTATTCGGCAGCTTACTCATAGATGTCCCTCACTTTCTGTCGATTCGTACACTATTATCTACTATACCACCTCGGAAACGGATTAACCCTTCCATCCGCCATTCCCGCTTGTTTTTCATCAAATGAGCAGTGTAAGCGTTCCCTTATGTTTCCAGTCTATAACCCCTGGGTACCATACAATCAGATGAATAAAGGAGGAAGATCATATGGGACGTTTAGATAATAAAACGGCGGTCGTTACAGGAGCCGCAACAGGAATCGGAAAAGCGACCGTGAAGCTTTTCGCACAGGAAGGCGCCCGCGTCATCTGCGCCGATGTCGATGAAGAGGATGTCCGCGAAACGGTTGAAGAAATCAAAAACAATGGCGGACAGGCAGAATCGTACGCCCTGGATGTATCCGAACAGGAAAGCGTCCGCGTTTTTGCCAATTATGTAGAGGAAACGTACGGAACGATTGATGTGCTGTTCAACAACGCCGGCGTCGATGAAGAAGGCGGCAAGGTGCACGAATATCCGGTCGATTTATTCGATCAGATCATTTCCGTTGATCTTCGAGGCACCTTTTTAGTCAGTAAATATCTGCTTCCCCTCATGTTTGAAAAGGGTGGTTCGATCATCAATACATCATCCATGTCCGGACAGGCGGCTGATCTGGACCGCTCCGGCTACAACGCAGCCAAGGGCGGAATCACCAACTTTACCCGGGCGATGGCGATTGATTACGCACGCCAGGGCATCCGTGTAAATGCCGTATCCCCGGGCACGATTGAAACCCCGCTTGTGGATGAACTGGCCGGTACGAAAAAAGAAGAGGAAGGCCGTGAATTCCGGGAAGCACAGAAATGGGTGACACCGATGGGCCGCTTAGGAAAGCCGGAGGAAATCGCCTCCGCCGCCCTCTTCCTTGCTTCTGAGGAAAGCTCATTCATCACCGGCGAAGATCTTACCGTGGACGGTGGACTGACCGCCTACACGTGGCCGGGAAAAATGCTGATGGACAACAGCTGGAAAGAAACAGCTGAGTAACAAAAAAGACTTAGAGCAGACAACGCTCTAAGTCTTTTTTATGCTTCATCCAGCGGTTCATCCTCCATCAGCGGGTAATGCTTCAGGAAGTAGACGAGGGCCTGCAGTTCAATCGCAAGATCGATATGATGCACCCGCACACGTGATGGAACACTGATACGCGCCGGGGTGAAGTTGAGAATCCCGCTTACGCCCGCTTCCACAAGGCGTTCTGCTATGCCCTGGGCGGCGGAAGCCGGAACAGTTAAGATGGCCACCTCAAGGTCGCCGAGCTTATTTTCCAAGTCATCGATGTGATGCACCTGGACACCGCCGACTTCTGTACCGACCCGCTCCTCATTGGCATCAAAGGCCATTTCGATTTTTGTGTTGTTGTTTTTCGTAAAGTTGTAATTCAGAAAAGCCGTCCCCAGGTTCCCTACACCAATCAGGGCGACCTTCGTCGTTTCATCCTGATCGAGCGTCTTTCTGAAGAAGGACAGCAGATACTCTACATTGTATCCGTACCCTTTCTTACCGAGGGCGCCGAAGTAGGAGAAGTCCCGTCGGATCGTAGCGGAGTCGACTTTCACCGCCTCACTCAGCTCCTTCGATGATACACGCAGCTTTCCCTGACTGTGCAGGTTATTCAAGAAGCGGTAATACAGGGGCAGCCGCTTGGCTGTCGCCTGGGGAATTTTCGCTTGTTCCATATCCATTGCTCCGACCTCCTTTAACGATCCGTTCGTTTATAGTCGCCATTTTTGCCACCGGTCTTCTCCGACAAATACGTCGGTCCGATGACCATCCCTTTATCAACGGCTTTACACATGTCATACACTGTAAGCGCAGCTGCAGAGGCAGCCGTGAGCGCTTCCATTTCCACGCCTGTGCTTCCTTTCGTTCTGGCGGAAACCTCGATGATCAAACGCGGTTTCTCTCCCTCAAGCTCCCAGTCAAAGGAAATATCGACACCCTTCAACGGCAGGGGGTGGCACATCGGAATCCAGTCCGGTGTTTTTTTGGCAGCCATAATTCCGGCCACCTGCGCGACAGACAGAACGTCACCCTTTTCCATCGTCCGTTCTGTAATTTTATGATAAATCTCCTTGTTCACTTCTACACTTGTGAAGGCGACAGCCGTCCTTACGGTATCTTCCTTGCCGGATATATCCACCATCCGGGCACGGCCTTCTTCATTGAAATGACTAAATTCCGCCATTGGCACGTTCCCCTTTTTCTACATGGTTCTGATTGAAACACTACTCTTATTCTACCAAAAAATCAAACAAGAGTCGCCAACGATCGCTTTTCAGACGGGGGATTCTGTTGCTAGCGGGTATGAGGATAAGATACACTTAATTCATCGAGGTGAAACGACATGATTCTCATGCAGCTGAATCAACTGACGAAGCGTTTCGGCGCCGAGTTGATTTTAACGAATATTAAATTGGAAATACAAAAGAATGACCGGATCGCCATCGTCGGCCGGAACGGGGCAGGAAAATCGACCCTGTTGAAAATTATGGCCCAGGAGATGAGCTACGATTCCGGAGATTTGTTCAAACCGAAAGATACATCCGTCGGTTACTTGGAGCAGCATACAGGCCTGCAGTCCGATAAATCGATCTGGGATGAGATGGAGCAGGTTTTCGACCATTTGAAGGCTCTGGAAAAAGAACTCCGCTCCATGGAAGGACAGATGGCCGATCCTGCATTGATGGAAGATCAGGCGCGCTATCAGCAGCTGCTGAAGGACTACGACCGGAAGCAGGAGCAGTTCAAGACAGCGGGTGGTTATCAGTATGAAGCCGATATCCGCGCCGTATTGAACGGACTCAACTTCAAGGACTTTGATTGGACTACCCCGATTTCCACATTAAGTGGTGGTCAGAAAACACGGCTGGCACTCGGGAAACTGCTGTTGACCAGTCCCGATCTTCTGATTCTTGATGAGCCGACCAACCACCTGGATATCGATACACTGAGCTGGCTGGAAAACTATCTCCAGGGCTACCCGGGAGCTGTAGTCATCGTCTCGCACGACCGCTACTTCCTGGATAAAATCGTCGATACCGTATACGAAATCGCGTTTCAATCGTCGAAGAAGTATCACGGCAGCTACAGCGACTATTTAAAGAAAAAGGAAGCCGACTTCGAGCAGGAAATGAAACGCTTTGAAAAGCAGCAGGAAGAAATCAAACGGATGGAGGACTTCATTCAGAAAAACCTCGTCCGTGCCACCACAAGTAAACGGGCCCAGAGCCGCCGTAAGCAGCTGGAGAAGATGGATAAGCTCGACAAACCGAAGGAAGACAACCTGTCCGCGAAGTTCAGCTTCCAGGCCGCCAGAAGAAGCGGCAATGATGTACTGAAGCTGAGAGACTATGCCTTCCGCTATTCAGACAGCTCATCTTATTTATTCGATAACCTGACGCTTGATTTGAACCGCGGTGACTCTGTGGCGCTCGTTGGACCTAACGGCGTCGGAAAAACAACCCTTCTCAAAACGCTTGTCGGCGAACTGGAAGCGACGAAAGGGAAAAAGCTGATCGGCACCAACGTCCAGATCGGGTATTATGACCAGGAACAGCTGAAGCTTCAGTCAAAGAAAACCGTGCTGAACGAGCTGTGGGACGATTACCCGATGAAAAATGAGAGAGATATCCGCACCATTCTCGGCAACTTCCTGTTTTCCGGGGAGGATGTCCTGAAGCCGGTTTCCGCTTTAAGTGGTGGAGAAAAAGCACGGCTTTCCCTTGCCAAGCTGATGATGCAGGAAGCCAACTTCCTCATTCTTGATGAGCCGACCAACCACCTGGACCTGGACAGTAAAGAAGTACTGGAAGCGGCACTCGTCGACTATCCAGGCACCCTGCTGTTCGTTTCCCATGACCGTTACTTCATCAACAAGATTGCGGATCAAGTCGTGGAGATGAAGCCGGAGAACACCCGCCTGTTCCTCGGGGACTACGATTATTATGTGGAGAAGAAGCAGGAAGAATACGAACTGCAGCAGCTGGAAGAGGCTGAACGCGCCCAGGAAACACCGGCGGAAAAGCAGGCTCCTCCGAAGAACAGCTTTGAAGAAGATAAGGCCGTTAAACGTGAGGAACGCCGCAGAAACCGCCGCATCGCTGAAATTGAAAAGGAAATCGAGGAAGTAGAAGCCGCATTGGAAGAAAATGAAGAGCTTCTCTGTGATCCGGATATTTATCAGGACCACGAACGCTCCCTCGAAATTACCGAAGACAATAAAGAAAAGAATACCCGTTTAGAAGCTTTAATGGAAGAATGGGAAGCTCTTCATGAGTAAATAAGAAAGCCGGCGGATCATCGCCGGCTTTTTTAGACCGTTGAAAAAGGAACGGGTTTTATGATGCTTCCGAAACACTTCCCGGCATCCTGTGCTCCTTCTCTGAACACTGTGAACCACTATTCAATATCCACAAAGTTTTCAACAGATCCACATGCGTATTTACAGTTCTCAACAGGGTTATTCACATTATCCACAGGAATGACCTTGTTTACCCACATAAAATGGCAGCGTTTTCTTCCCAATATCTACTTGCCCACAACCTTTTATTGGAATTCTCACTTATACACATGTGGATAACTAAACAAAAGAAAGCTCCCCTTTAGGAAGGAGAGCCTGTTTTTCTTGCTCCGTACATCTCAAGATCAAGTCCCGGGTTGGCATTCAAATCCCATCCCGAACGGTGCCCTTGATTGAATGCCACAGCACCGGCCGCAGCAATCATCGCTGCATTGTCCGTGCATAAATGAAGCGGCGGAATGAGCAGTTCTGCCTCACTGTTCTCGAATTTTTCCTCCAGCGCTTTTCTTAATCCTTTGTTGGCGGCCACCCCGCCGGCAACGATCATCTGCTTCACACCGTATTCCTCCGCAGCACGTAGAGCTTTCGTAGATAGGACATCGACAACGCTGGCCTGGAAGCTGGCCGCAACGTCCTCGGCCTTCAGCTCTTCCCCACGCTGCTTCGCCTTATGGAGACGGTTAATGACGGCTGACTTCAATCCACTGAAGCTGAAATCATAGGATCCATCCTCAAGCCATGCCCGTGGAAAATCGAGCGTTTCCTCCCCTTCATGAGCCAGACGGTCGATATGCGGCCCGCCTGGATAAGGAAGCTTCAGTGTGCGTGCTACTTTATCATAAGCCTCACCTGCTGCATCATCCCGCGTTGCGCCAATAATTTCAAACGAGCCATGCTCACGCATCAGCACCAGCTCCGTATGCCCTCCGGAGACAACGAGAGCCAGCAGCGGGAACTGAAATTCTTTTTCCAGACGATTGGCATAAATATGACCGGCAATGTGGTGTACACCAACGAGCGGCTTTTGTTTCGCAAAAGCGAGCGACTTGGCCGAATTCACACCGACCAGAAGGGCACCGACTAACCCCGGCCCTTCTGTCACAGCAATGGCATCCATATCATCAATCGTCATGCCCGACTCATCCAGAGCCTGCTGGAGCGTAATGGTCATTTGTTCAATGTGGTGACGTGACGCGATTTCCGGGACCACTCCACCAAATCGCTTATGGCTCTCAATCTGCGAGGCTACGACGTTGGTCATCAGCTCGGTTTCATTTTTTACGACGGCAACGGCTGTTTCATCACAACTCGTTTCGATCGCCAGAATGTATTGATCTTCGTTCATTTTAATCCCACCCACATAACGAGCGCATCTTCCCCATTGTCTGTATAATACCTCTTCCGTACACCACCGGGAACAAGACCGAATTTGCGATATAGACGCTGGGCAGCCATGTTGGAAACACGGACTTCCAGGGAAAGCTGGACAGCCCCCCGCTCGACGGCTTCCCGGCACGTGTGGCCGAAAAGCAGTTCGCCGTATTTGTACCCGCGGTATTCAGGAAGAATAGCAATGTTGGTAATATGCGCTTCATCGATAATTAACCACAATCCACAATACCCGATGATTTTCTCATCCTCTTCCACTACATAATAGAAGGAATAGGGATTGTCGGTCATTTCCTTTTCAAACGTTTCCTGTGACCAGGGGACAGCAAAAGACGCTTTTTCCACCTGCATCACAGCTTCGACATCGTCAATGGTCATTCGCCGGACGGACGCCATCTTACTTGTTCTCCTGTTGGGCCAGCCATTTCGCCTCTGCTTCTGGAAGGCGCAGATAATTCGGAACAAGGTCATGCAGCGGCCCCGGCTCCTGTTCAGCACCGGCAGCTGCAATTAATGAAGGTCTTGCAAATTGGTAAGGGGCAGCCGGAATGACAGCCTGGCTCCCGAGGACTTCAAGAATCCGTTCCTTATGCACAGCTATATCCTGGCTGATAAAGAGAACCTGTTCCCCTGACTCTTTCAGTTCCTGAAGCCAGTCCTCCATCAGCATGTTGCGCTCCTCTTTCACAAGGTTCATCTCTCCATCATACAACCCGGTATAAACAAGACCGCGTCTGGCATCGAAAAACGGGCTGATATGTCCTTGAAAAAAGGCTCCCTGACGTGCGGCTGCCTCCAGGCTGGATACGCCGACCACAGGAATTCCAAGCGACCATGCCATTGTTTTGGCCGTCGTCAGCCCGATACGGACTCCAGTATAGGACCCGGGCCCGTGAGCGACAGCAATCCTGTCCAGTTCTTCCGGCTTCATCTCTGTATCCTTCATAACCTGGTCAATGGCCGGCATCAACCGGATGGAATGGTTCTTTTTTATATGGGTCACATATTCCCCGGCTACATCACCGTCTCTGAGAACAGCGACACCCATTACGTAATTCGAGGTATCGATCGCTAATATATTCATGACAAAATCTCCTTACATACCTGTTCCAATCGAGGAGAGGCTGTTTCAAAGTGAAAGACACGTACGGTATCATCCAGGTACCGGATTGTGATATCCAGACGCTCTTGGGGAAGATACTCCTCAATGAACTGAGCCCATTCCACAACTGTAACCCCGTGCCCGTCAAAATACTCATCAAAGCCGAGGTCTTCATCGCTGTCTTCCAGTCGATAAACGTCCATATGATAAAAAGGCACACGCCCCTGATATTCCTTAATGATCGTAAAGGTCGGGCTGTTAATCGTCCGCCGCACGCCAAGACCTTTCCCGAGCCCCTTCGTAAACGTCGTCTTCCCTGCTCCGAGGTCTCCTTCAAGGGTGAGTACATCACCCGCAGTCAGCTTTTCTCCAAGCCGGACAGCCATATCATTCGTCTCTTCTACTGAACTGCTTCTCCATTCAAATGCAGTCATTTACTCACCCTCTTCCTTTAAATGTGTATATCCGGAGGCCGCGAGTCTTTCCCGCCTTCCGTCTTTATCCAGCCATACACAGGGGCTGGGTGACCTCATATTCTGAACATAACCGATTTTGGTTACACGAACCCCTGCGGATTCAGCCGTTTTTTCAACAGTGGGCCAGTCTTTCTCCGGAACCGTGCCAAGCAGTTCGAAATCTTCTCCACCGGAGAACATCCATGCTTGATAGTGGTCAGGATAACATGTTGACAGAGCTTCAGAGTAAGGAACGGCCTCATGATTGATAATTACTTCCACCTGCGAAGCTTCAGCAATTTCATTGGCTTCACTGGCGATTCCATCACTCACATCATTCAGAGCAATCCTTTGTAAGGATGACAGAGACGAGGCTGTTGTAATTCTCGGCTCCGGTGTACGGTGACGCCTGATCAGATAATCATGGGCTTTGGAGCAGGCAGCTTGCCCAGAAAGCAGATATTCCAAGCCGCCCCTTGAATCTCCAAGCGTACCGGTAACAAAAAGAAGATCCCCCGATTGGGCATGAGACCGGTAGCGGGCTTTATCCTTGGCTACAGATCCGATCACGGTCACGGTGAGCGAAAGCTCCTTTCCGGCCACGGTGTCGCCGCCGATCAAGTCGACAGCATATTTGTCAGCGAGCTGTTTCATCCCTCGATAGACCGATTGAAGTTCTTTCTCTGACCAGCATCTTGGAACCGTAATCGAAACCATGTAAAAACGGGGCGTACTCCCCATCGCAGCCAGATCACTTAAATTAGCAGCGAGCACCCGCCAGCCGATATGTTCCGGCTCCATGGTTTCCCTTGTAAAATGGACACCCTCGACCATCGTATCTACAGCAGTTACAAAATCACCGTCTACCGGACGAATGACAGCTGCATCATCACTGATCCCCTTGATGACCGAGGACTGACGGTAAAACTTCGGTTGTATGGAACGTATAAATGAAAACTCATCCATCATTCTAACCCTTTCCGCACGTTATGATTACTCCTAGTATACCAGGACACGCCCTGTAATAAAAAAATCCATAATAAAAGCCTTAGGAAAGCATCCTAAGGCTGTATGTATAACATTTAAAAGTTTAATAATAGTGGCGGTCCGGACGGGACTCGAACCCGCGACCTCCTGCGTGACAGGCAGGCATTCTAACCAACTGAACTACCGGACCAGCATATGGAAAATCCATTTTAGACAAAAAAATTTTTGGAAGCGCCTGTGAAGCACGACCAAGAAATCATTTGGTTGCGGGGACAGGATTTGAACCTGTGACCTCCGGGTTATGAGCCCGACGAGCTACCAGACTGCTCTACCCCGCGATATTGTGGGAATGTATCCCATGAAATAATGTATCAATCTGGCGACGTCCTACTCTCACGGGGGTAAACCCGACTACCATCGGCGCTGAAGAGCTTAACTGCTGTGTTCGGCATGGGAACAGGTGTGACCTCTTCGCCTTCATCACCAGATCTTTTTTAACTCCTTTTTTTCAAGGACAAGAACTATTATACTGTATCTTGTTTTGAAAATCAAGGTGTTTTTGAAAGTTTTTTTTTGAAAACCCTCAAAACTGGATAAGGAAACATTCATTGATCAAACATCATTCACGAAGTTCATATAGATAAGTCATCGATCCATTAGTATCCGTCAGCTCCACGTGTCACCACGCTTCCACCTCGGACCTATCAACCTCATCGTCTCTGAGGGATCTTATCTGCTCGAAGCAGAGGGAAATCTCATCTCAAGGGGGGCTTCATGCTTAGATGCTTTCAGCACTTATCCCGACCACACGTAGCTACCCAGCGA
>NZ_WMEW01000004.1 GCF_009856355.1 Halobacillus litoralis
TGATCTTCTTGACCAAGTTAGCTGAGGCCGTGCCCGCGGCAAGCATCCATCGACAAGCGATTCGTGAGAATCAACAACAACCTTTAACCACTTCTCTTGATAGGAAAAGGAGTTTTTCAGTGGCCACGGGATCTCCCGCCGTTTTTTTATATTGAACATATCCAGGAACGTTAAGAGGCACCCGTACGATTCCTTTTATTCCGGCGATGGATATCAGCCGAATAAATGTTCCTCTTCAGAAATGTGCGGACGCTCCTCTTCTGCAGACAGTAAGCAAGGACAACATCAGGGTGATTTTTGATCACTCGAACGGATCGCTGGGACCAATGCTTTCCCTCGGATAAATAGATCATATCAATGACCTGCTTGTTTTCTATAGACTGGTTAAAAATTGTCTCCAATGTGAACACCCCTAACACGAACGTGCGTTCCGTTTCTTTTATTATATGCGCACACATGGAAAATGTACACTGGAATGTTTTACAGCCCTTTTATTGACTTAAATAATTTTTAATATTCTGGGAGGTCTCCAATCGTGTTTTCCCGGTTAAGTCGATAAAATTACTTCCTTTAAGCCCATCCGTGCCGCCCCCGGCCACAATAATCTGTTCAGCGACCTGCCGCTTTTCTGCCACCGCCCTGAGGGCAATTAAGGCATTTTTGCGGATGGCCAGCGCCTCTACAGCGGGAAAATCTGCAAAAGAGTTTATGACAACTGCCAGTTTTTCCATTTCCTCTTCTCCTTTATCCAGGTCTTCTAAAGCTTTCTCCATAGCCGCCTTCGTTTTCGGTCCATAAAAGCCGTCCACTTCAAGATTCTGATCCTTTTGAAAAGCCTTGACGGCCGCTTCTGTGGCAGGACCGAAACTGCCGTCGGCTCCAAAACCATTCATCGTATAACCCAGCTTTAATAAATTTTCCTGCATCTCTTTCACTTCCGCGCCCGTGTCTCCGAGCGAAAGATAGTCCAATCCGCCTTTATACGGGATACCGAAATAATCTAAAATACCACGGGCGTGCTCCTCGGCAACCTCTTTTTGAAAACTTTCATCAATCATCAATAAAGCTTCCCGCTTGTTATCCATATAGCCGTTCTCTGTTAACACCGCCGGCATGTCCGTTTCCCGCAATACGTGGAAGTTCGCCTCTTTGATGCCTCTGAAGTTCTGATCGGTGCCCTGGCGTAAGTATTTTGCGAGTGATGACGCCAGTTTTCCGGCTGATCGGTTTAAATAACCGGGATAGACGTAAAGTTCGATGCCATTTGGATCCGCCCCACCAAAAGATCCGTCAAAAGCATTGTAATGCACCGATACATAGATGTCAGATTTGTTCTCATTGGCTGCCCGTGTCCGGTAGGATAACGGTGTATCCTCATTTGTTGGTGCTACGAGCAGCACACGGAATCCATGATCCAGCAGAATCGGCGTTAAATACTGCACAACTTTCCGGTTGAATTCATTTTCCTTTATCTGTCTTCCTATTTCCTGGATATATGGCGTTCTTTTCCCTGGTGTTTCCATTCCATGCCCATCATCCAAAGCAACAGTACGCCCATTCCACCTCCCTGGTGGATTGATTAATCTAGCCATATACATCCCCCTCTCCACTTTTCCTTTCTGGAAAAGGTGGTTTACTAGGACATTCTTCTATCATCCTACTCCATCTGTATGCTTGGATACTAACCTTGGTGCCGGCCTTTCATACAAAAGGAGGAATCCTGTCAGATTTTCTGCCAGCTATAGACGACGGTGTTTCAACCGGATGCCGCCCTGAGAAACATAAAAAGAGCCCTGACTTATAGTCAGGGCCCTTCTTCTTGAATTAGTAGGTCTGCAGATACTGTTCGCGCTCCCATGGATGAACCTGGGTACGGAACATATCCCACTCAATTTCTTTTGCTTCAATGAAGTGCTCAAATAAGTGCTCTCCAAGAGCTTCCACCATGATCGGATCTTCCTGAAGCTCTTCCAGAGCGTCATACAATGTTGCAGGCAGATCCTTGACCCCATGGGCTTCACGTTCTTTCTTATCCATAACGTAAATGTTACGGTCTACTGGAGCTGGAGCCTGCAGGCCGTTCTCCACACCATCAAGGCCTGCAGCCAGAAGGACAGCCATAGCCATGTAAGGGTTGGCGGACGGATCCACACTTCTCACTTCAATACGCGTACTGAGACCACGTGATGTTGGTACACGGACAAGCGGACTGCGGTTCTGTCCGGACCAGGCTACGTAGCACGGCGCTTCATATCCAGGTACAAGACGCTTATAGGAGTTTACAGTCGGGTTGGTAACCGCTGTAAAGTTCGTGGCGTGCTTAATAATACCTGCCGTAAACTGATAGGCCACATCGGAAAGCTGCTCTTTTCCACCTTCATCAAAGAAAGCATTATTTCCATTTTTGAAGAGGGACATGTTAGCGTGCATACCGGATCCATTCACACCAAACAGCGGCTTCGGCATGAAGGTTGCATGCAGGCCGTGCCGGCGCGCAATTGTTTTGACAACCAGTTTAAAGGTCTGGATATCATCACAGTGCTTCACAGCATCCGCATATTTAAAATCAATTTCATGCTGGCCAGGGGCAACCTCGTGGTGGGAGGCTTCAATTTCAAAGCCCATCTCCTCGAGTTCCAGCACGATATCACGACGGCAGTTTTCCCCAAGATCGGTAGGAGCCAGGTCAAAATAACCGCCACGGTCATTCAGCTCCATGGAAGGGTCGCCTTTTTCGTCCAATTTAAACAAGAAGAATTCAGGCTCTGTACCGATATTAAAGGCAGAAAATCCGAGCTTCTCCATTTTTTTAATGTTGCGCTTCAGGTTATAGCGCGGGCATCCCTCGAAAGGAGTTTCGTCCGGGTTGTAAATATCGCAGATGAATCGGGCCACTTTCCCCTTTTCAGACGTCCAAGGGAAAACGACAAACGTATCCAGATCTGGAACCAGATACATATCCGATTCCTCGATACGCACGAACCCTTCAATGGAGGATCCGTCAAACATCATTTTTCCGTCCAGTGCCTTGTCGAGCTGGCTTAGTGGAATCTCCACATTTTTGATTGTGCCGAGCATATCCGTAAACTGCAGACGGATGAACTTGACATTTTCCTCGTCGATTTTCTTAAATATTTCTTCTCTTGTTAAACCCATAGAAATACCCCTCTCCAACAAAAATTCATTAATGGAAGAACCTTGACATTTCTCCCTGCCTGATGGCTAGTTTCCCTTGTCTTCCCGCGGTGAATAGTTCCTGCTGCAGCATACGGCGGAGCTGTTTATCGGTTAATTCATTGTGAACTTCCTTCACACGATCTCCATCATATGCCTCGTTCTGCGGCTGTTCTTCAAGCTTGAGAACTTTTTTGATTCCCGCCATATTAACTCCCTGGTCAATGAGATCCTTAATTTCAAGCAGTCGATCGACATCATTGAAGGAAAAAATCCGGCGGTTTCCTTCAGACCGGGCAGGATGAATCAGCTCATGCTGTTCATAATAACGGATCTGCCTGGCTGTAAGGTCTGTTAACGATTGAACAATCCCCATCGGGAACAACGGCATGGAACGACGAATTTCATCACTCATCGATGTGCCTCCTCCCGTAAAGATGATACTTTAATTATACGTTACAGAGGGAAGATGTCAACATATGTGAGGAATGTTTACACTGTTTCTCCTGCATTTTTTGAAAGGGCTTTAAAAGGCTTTGGAATCCACTTTTACCATTCCTTCATCTTCCAGCCCCTGCACAGCTTTCATTACGGCTGTTTTGACATGGGCATACGTGAGCCCGCCCTGGACATAGGCGGTGTAAGGCGGACGAACAGGTCCGTCCGCTGTAAGTTCAAGGCTCGCTCCTTGAATAAAGGTTCCCGCAGCCATAATAACCTCATCTTCATAACCCGGCATGGCACCAGGCTGTGGTGTTACATGAGAATTTACAGGTGATGCCTGCTGGATAGCCTGACAGAAACGGATCATCTGGTCTGCATTCTCAAAATTCACGGACTGGATCAAGTCCGTCCTTGGTGCATCGTAGGAAGGATTCGTATCAAAACCTAATTCACTTAAAAACCTCGATGTGAAGACGGCACCTTTCAAAGCTTCTCCCACGACATGGGGCGCAAGAAAAATCCCCTGATACATTTCCTGGAGGCTGTTCAGACTGGCTCCGGTTTCTTTGCCTAAACCTGGTGCTGTCAAACGATAGCTGCATTGTTCGATCAGATTTTCCTTCCCTGCAATATATCCACCGATCCGGGCAATACCTCCACCTGGATTTTTAATTAAGGACCCTGCGATAAGATCCGCCCCTGCTTCCAGTGGTTCTCTTGTTTCTACAAATTCTCCATAACAATTATCGACAAAAATGATTACGTCTTCTTTCAGACTGCGGACGAACGCAATGATCTCCTCAATCTTCTTGATCGGGAAGGACGGTCTGTTGTCGTACCCTTTGGAGCGCTGAACGGCGACGACCTTCGTCCGCTCCGATACAGCCGCTTGGATTTTCTGCTTGGAAAATCCACCCTGTTCATCCAGAGGGATGGACTGGTAAGCCACACCGAAATCTTTAAGGGAACCTTTATCTGTTCCATTTTCAGTGCCAATCACTTCCGTGAGCGTGTCATAAGGCTCCCCGGATATGTAAAGCAGCTCATCCCCTGGACGAAGGACCCCGAATAGTGCCGTCGTAATCGCATGCGTACCGGAAATCAGCTGAGGACGAACGAGGGCATCCTCAGCCCGGAATATCTCTGCATACAAGGCTTCCAGTGTATCTCTGCCAAAGTCATCATACCCATACCCTGTCGTTGGATTGAAATGGGAATCGCTGACCCGTAGTTTATGAAACGCATCCAGAACCTTGGATTGATTCTCTTCCACAATCCGGCCGATTTTCCTGTGCTGTTCTGTTATTTGGATTTCTACTTGTTCTTTCAAAGCTTGAATATTCATGCTGCACTCTCTTTCTATTAATAAATCTGATGCTTCAATGGATGGTCGGGATGGATAAATCCGTGAAGCGCATATCCTTCCTTATCCTCATGGAACGTAAGCGATGTAACCATGCTGTACGTCTTAAACTGCTGCAGACGTTTCCCTTCAGAAGCTGGAATGAACACATCGTACTCGTCCCACTCTTCTTTAAGAACCTCTTCAATTTTATGAAGGATCCGCTTCAAATCAATGGAATCATGGACACTCACGGTTATAGAAGGAAAGGAATCCGGAATGAAATCCTCATTCAGGAGATCCATCTTATTATAGACCGTCAGCATAGGAAGCTTCGCTGCACCAAGATCTTCAAGAAGCCGGAGTACTGTTTTCTCCTGCTGAATATGATCAGGATGAGACGCATCCACCATATGGACGATGAAATCGGCTTCTGTCACTTCTTCCAATGTGGAACGGAAGGCAGCAATCAGCGTTGTCGGCAGATCCTGGATAAACCCGACCGTATCCGATACGAGTGCCTGAAAACCGGAAGGCAGGCTCATCTGACGTGTCAGCGGGTCAAGCGTGGCAAACAAGAGGTCCTCTTCGAACGACCGGCTGTCTGTCACTCTATTGAAAAACGTCGACTTTCCTGCGTTGGTATACCCTACAATAGCTACCTGGAACGCCCGGTTTTCCTTCCGCCTCTTTCTATACTGCTCCCTTTGTTTTACAACGGCATCCAGCCTCCGTTTGATATCATCAATGCGGCGCTGGATATGACGCCTGTCTGTCTCCAGTTTTGTCTCCCCGGGACCACGGGTTCCAATCCCTCCCCCGAGACGCGACAAAGCTGTCCCCTGTCCTGACAAGCGGGGCAGAAGATACTGCAGCTGGGCAAGCTCCACCTGAAGCTTCCCTTCTTTCGTCCGCGCTCTGCCCGCAAAAATATCCAGGATCAGCTGGCTGCGGTCAATGACCCTGACCTCAGCGATATCCTGAATATTCCGGAGCTGCCCCGGAGAAAGCTCATCATTAAATATGATCAGTTCCGCTTCATTTTCTTCCGCAGCTTCCTTAATTTCCTGAAGCTTCCCTTCCCCAAGATAGGTGGCGGGGTGAACCCGGTCACGCTTTTGTGTAATAATCTTACACACTTCACCCTCGGCGGTTTCTGTTAAGGACTGCAATTCCTCCAAAGAAGACTGGAAGCGTTCCTCCAGCTCAGCCGGATCTTTTCTTGCTACTAAAACGACGCGTTCGTTAGCACTCATCTAAACACCTTCTTTTCTACACCTGTATCATCCACTTTCATCATAACAGAAAAAGGGGATCTATGAGTATCATCCCCTTCTAATGGACACGCTCTTCATCTTTTGGAAAAGAAAAATCTTCAGCCTCAAGTGTCATCAGCACCTCTTTTTGTGGAGACTCTTCTGCCATGACACGAAACGCATGCCGGCGGACAGCCTCCTCAATCATATTCCTTACATATCTGGCGTTGGAAAAGTTCAAGAGGGACCGGGAACAGACCGACCTCAGGTGCTCCTGCAGTTTCACATCGGCCGCCGGAGTCAGCTGGTACTCCCTGTCCTCAAGCATTCCCGCGGCTATGGCAGACAACTCGCGCCACGAATAATCCTTAAAGGTAAGCTTCAGCGGAAACCTGGAGGCGAGGCCGGGGTTGATGGTTAGAAAATCTTCCATCTCATCCGGGTACCCGGCAAGGATAATGACGAGTTCGTCATGGTGATCCTCCATGCATTTCACAATCGTATCAATCGCTTCCTTACCGAAGTCTTTTTCGCCTCCCCGCGCCAGAGAATACGCCTCGTCAATAAAAAGAACCCCTCCAAGGGCTTTATGGATTAAATCCTTTGTTTTTTGAGCTGTGTGTCCAATGTATTCCCCCACGAGGTCACTTCTGTCCGCCTCGATGAAATGCCCCTTCTCAAGAACTCCCGCTTCATGAAACAACCGGGCGACCATGCGGGCCAATGTCGTTTTCCCTGTCCCCGGATTCCCTTTAAACACCATGTGAAGCACCTGCTGGTTCTTTTTCAAACCGGCATCCGCTCTCTTACCCGCGATGACCACCTGTGCATAAATCTCTTTCATCTGCCTTTTCAATGCTTCAAGGCCTACGATGGAAGAAAAGAAGTCTTCGATCATCCGGAAAGGTGATCGTTCCTGGGTGAGGGCCCTGCTTTCAGGCGCAGACCTTGAACTTGTATCTTGAAGGACAATGTTAATCGTACCGGGCCTTGCTGTTTTGGCTTGCGGATACACGTGGATCCCTCCTTATTCTGCTTCATCATACGCAATAAGGAAAGAACCTGTGACAAACGCCCACAGCGAATACGTTCCAATTGAAATACAAAAAAGCGGATGCTTCAAGAGCATCCGCTTTCCCCATCCATTCAAGACTTATGTAAGCCTTATTCCTTATCCAGCGATACATTCTTAATCGGCGCGAATGTAGAGATGGCATGCTTGAATATCAGCTGCTGTTTCCCTTCCGTTTCCAATAGAATAGTAAAATTGTCAAAAGCCTTGATTATTCCACGCAATTGGAAACCATTGGTCAGAAAGACAGTGACCTGCATACGTTCCTTGCGTAGTTGATTTAAATAGTTGTCTTGGATATTTACTGATTGAGCCATGGATCTTCCTCCTCTTTTCTATCTGTAATATTACGATTCGCCGCTTTTGTCGATCATTCCTGCTAAATCTGCGAAAATCGTTTGAAATTTATGCTCATAATTCTCAGGGGTAACTTCATACCAATGGACATCCAGCTTATTTTTAAAGTACGTGTACTGGCGTTTGGCATACCGCCTCGAATTACGCTTGAGAAGATCAACCGCTTCCTGGAGGTCCACGTCTCCTTCCAGGTATGGAATCAGTTCTTTATAGCCGATAGCCTTCATAGACTGGGCATCCTTCAGTCCTGCTTGATATAAACGATGCACTTCATCTAAAAGTCCTTCCTCCATCATTTGATCCACACGGGTGTTGATACGCTCATAAAGGCGTTCTCTATCCATCTCAAGGCCGATCAGGAAAGGGGTGAATGAAGAATCGGACGACTCTGCCGCCTTCTGCTCACTCATCTTTTTCCCTGTCGTTTCATAAATCTCAAGCGCCCGCAGCACCCGGCGGCTGTTATTCGGATGAACTTTAGCCGCTTGATCAGGATCCAGGCGTTCCAGCCTTTCGTACATATAAACAGGACCGTGAACGGCTGCCTCCTCCTCCAGGCGCTTCATAATTGTTTCATCCTTCTTTTCCTCAGTAAACTCAAAATTAAACAAGGTTGCTTGTATGTAAAGGCCGGTTCCCCCTACTAAGACAGGGAGCTTCCCTCGTTCGTGAATCTCATAGATCAACGACTGAACCCTTTTTTGAAATTCAGCGGCAGAAAAATCCTGCTGAGGATCCTTGATGTCAATCATATGATGAGGGACGCCCTGCATCTCCTCTTCGGTGACCTTAGCCGTTCCAATGTCCATTGTCCGGTAGATCTGCATGGAATCACCACTGATGACTTCTCCATTAAACTTTTGAGCTAATTGTACGCCCAGCTTTGTTTTACCGACCGCTGTCGGTCCAACAACAGCAGCTACGATTGGTTTCAAACTTCCACCTCCTTTATTTCACCTCTATTATACATGAATGGCTCTACAATCATACCTCATCGACTTAATTAACGGAATCCGTTAGTGTTACTAACGGATTCCGTTACTAAAAATCAAAATATTCGTTAGTCTTACTATCGCATGTCGTTAGTTTGTGTTATAGTATAAAAAAAGGAGGCGTCTAACGTGGTTCATGAAAGGATTCGCACACTTCGGAAAGAAAGACGTTTGACTCAGGCGATGCTGGCTGAAAAAGTCGGTGTTTCTCCCCAGGTGGTATCCAACTGGGAGCGCAGTTACACTTCCCCTGATCTTGAAGACTTGTCGAAGATTGCTCATGCTCTTCACACCACCGCAGATTATCTCCTTGGACTGAGCGATGAGCTGGAAGATGAAATGAGGGAAATAAAGCACCTTTTGGAAACAAAAGGATATTCAAAACCCGTGTTCTTTGATAAAAAAGCCTGGTTTGGAATACAGCCGGAGGATATTAAGCAGATAGATAATTACTTCCGTTTTCTGCTCCAGCAGAAAAACATTTCCTGACCCTCCCCTATTTTTGATGAGTCATACAAAATACAGTAATAATATTATGTAAACAACTTATACCTCTTTTATATATTGTCCATAAAAAAAGACAGCCGGTTAAAATCCGGCTGTCTTTTTTATTTACATGACCCGCTTGAACATTTTTTCCATCTCATATTCAGAGAAGAAAACGATGATGGGGCGGCCGTGCGGACAAGTGAATGGATCCGTCGATGTGCGCAGCTCTTCAAGGAGCTGGAACATATCGGATTGATTCAAGTAATGGTTCGCTTTAATGGAGCGTTTGCATGACATAAGGATGGCCGCTTCTTCCCTTAATTTCAAAATGTTGATCCGCTCATCCTGAACAAGCTGCTGGATCATATCATCAATGACTTCCTGCTCAAAACCTGTTGGAAACCATGTCGGGTGGCTGCGGATGATATACGTCGTATCACCGAAAGGTTCAAAAAACAACCCGACCTGTTCCAGTTCCTCTTTATATTCCTCAATCTTCAATGCTTCCTGTTTAGAAAAATCGAAAGTTAATGGAATTAAAAGTTCCTGCACTTCATGATCCACCTGTGCCAGTTTATCCCGGAAAAATTCATATTTAATCCGTTCCTGTGCAGCGTGCTGATCGACGATGTACATACCTTCTTCATTCTGAGCTAGAATGTAGGTGCCGTGAAGCTGGCCGATTGGATACATCACAGGAACCCTTCGGCTGCTCTCCTTCTTGGAGGGGGCTGTAGGTACCTCCTCCTGCCCGACATTTTCTTCATCTTCATTCTTCTCCGGTTTGAAATCAGCCATCATTTCCTTCAGCATCGCTTCCTGTTTCCCCGCAAATACCTCGGACTTCTCCTCTTCAGCCTCCGCTGCAGCCGGAGGTTCTTCTTTCAGCAGATGATCGACGGCTGACTCTCTTTGGTTGTGAGCCTCCTGTTTCCTTGTTTCATGGAATTCAAAAGTTTTCTGTTCGGAATACTCTTTTTTCGGCTTGGCTTTTGTTTCCTGAACATCCGGAATAAGGGTTTCTTTTCGAAACGTATTCCGGATCGTTTCTTCCAAAAGGGCATACAACTCCTTTTCCTTACTAAACCGCACTTCCAACTTGGAAGGGTGGACGTTGACATCGACAAGAATTGGATCCATATCAATATTCAACACAACAATCGGATTTTTGCCAATGGGAAGAAGGGTGTGATACCCCTGTTGGACCGCCTTGTTCAACGGCACACTTTTTATATAGCGGCCGTTGATGATCGTAGACATGTACTGTCTTGAAGCCCTGTACACTTCCGGTTTGGCTATATACCCCTTCACTTTGAAGTCCGACGTCTCCATTTCAACTGGAACCATTTTCCTTGCCACGTTCATCCCGTAGATGCTTGCGATCACCTGAAGCAGATCCCCGCGGCCGTTGGTCTTGAAAATCTGCTTTTCGTTGTGCGTACAGACAAACTGCACTTCCGGATGGGCCAGGGAAATCCGGTTCAACACATCGGTAATGTGACCCAGCTCTGTATGGATGGTCTTCATATATTTCAGACGCGCCGGAGTGTTGAAAAATAATTCCTCCACCGTGATATCCGTCCCTTTGCGGGCATCCCCTCTGCCCTTCTGCATAAGGTGACCACCTTCCAGGTCGAGTTTCGTTCCTGCTTCTTCGCCCGTAGACGTCTGAATACTCAGCCGGCTGACAGCTGCGATACTTGCCAGGGCTTCCCCCCGGAAACCAAGGGTACGCACGTGAAACAAATCATTTTCATCCAGGATTTTACTCGTTGCATGACGGTGAAAAGCCCGCTCACAGTCCTCTTCCTCCATCCCTGCTCCATTATCAATGATACGGATCCGTTGAAGACCGGCTTCCATCAAGTCGATCTTCACCCAGGAAGATCCTGCGTCTATACTGTTTTCCACCAGTTCCTTTACCACAGAGGCAGGCCGCTCGACCACTTCTCCGGCTGCAATTTTGTTGGCCAGGTGATCAGGCATTAGTCGAATGCGTGCCATATATGAACCTCCTTTATTTCTTTAAGCTTTTTTGAAGCTGATACAGTTCGTTCATAGCATCCATTGGAGTCATTTCCATTAAATCAAGCGACGAGAGCCGCTTCTCCAGAATAGACGTGTCGGTGTGTCTGGCCTGTTTTGGTTTTTCTTTTGGTTCTTCCACAAATAAACTGAGCTGCTCCTCTTCATCCACAGCTGCCGATTCCTCAGCGCCCGATGATCCCTCAAGGTGGTCCAGGAGCTCTGTCGCCCGCTTGATCAACGAATCAGGAAGGTCGGCAAGCTTTGCGACATGAATGCCGTAGCTCTCATCTGCTGGACCGTCTTTGATCTGGTGCAGAAAGACGACATTCCCTTCATATTCTTCCGCCCGCACGTGGACGTTTTTCAAACGCTCCAGTTCATTTTCCAACGACGTTAATTCATGATAGTGCGTGGAGAATAATGTTTTAGCCTTAATTGTTCCGTGAATGTACTCCACAATCGACTGGGCAAGTGCCATTCCGTCATACGTACTCGTTCCTCTGCCGATTTCATCCAGCAGGATCATACTGTTTTCTGTGGCATGGGTGAGGGCATGGTTCGCTTCCAGCATTTCGACCATGAATGTACTGTGTCCGGAAACAATATCATCAGCCGCCCCGATCCGGGTGAAAATCTGATCGAAAATCGGAAGAGAGGCCGAGCCGCATGGAACGAAACTCCCCATCTGTCCAAGCACAGCCGTTAAAGCCAGCTGCCTCATGTACGTACTCTTACCGGACATGTTCGGGCCGGTAATCAAAAGTACATCGGTTTTGTCATCCATGTAAATGTCATTCGGCACAAACGTTCCATCCTGCATGACTCGTTCAATGACCGGGTGGCGGCCTTCCTGTATATCCACCCGGCGCTGCTCATTATAGGACGGGCGCACATATTGATAAGCCTCTGCCACCTGTGCAAATCCCTGCAGCACATCAATACGGCTGATCTGTTCAGCCAGATGCTGCAGTCTTTGAACATATGACTTCACGCTTTCCCTTACATTCAGGAATAACTGATACTCCAGTTCCACACTTTTTTCCTGCGCTTCCAGAATCAATGTTTCCTTTTCTTTCAGCTCCGGTGTAATGAACCGCTCTGCGTTCGTTAATGTCTGTTTACGTTCATACATCCCTTCAGGCAGATAGCGGAGATTGGCTTTTGTCACTTCAATATAGTAGCCGAAGACACGATTATACCCGACCTTCAGTGATTTAATGCCTGTTTTTTCCCGCTCTTTCTTTTCAAGCTCAGCAATCCACTGCTTTCCATTTTTCGAAGCTGCACGATAGTCATCCAGCTGTTGGTTATACCCGTCACAAATCAGCCCCCCTTCTTTCACACTGATGGGAGGGTCTTCGGCAATACTCTGCTCCAACAGATCCTTCAGCTCTTCCAGAGGGTCAATCGTCTGATACAGCTCTTTCACAGCATCGTTGTCAAACTGCTGGAGGGTGCCAAGTATTTCAGGGATTCTGGCAAGGGAATTTTTCAACTGCAGCAGATCTCGTGCGTTGACGTTCCCAAAGGCCACCCTTCCGGCCAGCCGTTCCAGATCATAAACGTTCGTCAGTTGTTCACGCAGGGTCTCCCTTTCGAAGAATCGGTCAAGGAATCCTTCCACCTGCTCGTGTCGAGTCTGGATCGCCTGTTTAGAAAGAAGCGGGCGCTCCATCCATTTTTTCAGCATGCGCGCGCCCATGGATGTCTTCGTTTTATCCACGACAGAAAGCAGGCTCCCTGTTTTCCCCTGCTTCCGGATGGTTTCCAACAGTTCTAGGTTTCTCTTCGAATACATATCCAGCGTCATATACTGCTTCAATTCAATGACTTTCACCGGCTGCAGGTGATCGAGGGAACGCTTCTGGGTGTGCTGGATGTAATTCAACAACCGGCCGGTGCCTGTCAACAACTTGTCCTGTTGGATTTCGGCTGTCAACGAGGCCAGGTCTCCATCCAGGGATGTGTCATCCTGATGGGAGAGCGTGTAGCCAAGCCGTTCCTTAAGCATCAACTGCCGCTCCTCATCAAAATCCGATGCGACGACGACTTCACGAACAGGGCGGCTGTACAGTTCACTCAAGGCTGCATCAAACCCTCCTGAAATAAGGGCCGTACTATTTTCCCCTGTGGTGAGGTCGTTGTAACTCACTGCATACGATCCATCTTCAAAAGCGCTCAAGGAAGCAATATAATTGTTTTCCTTCTCATCAAGCATACTGCCTTCCATAACGGTACCGGGAGTGATGAGCTGGACGACCTCTCTTTTGACGACGCCTTTGGCTGCTTTCGGGTCTTCCACCTGTTCACAAATGGCCACCTTGTAGCCTTTTTCAATCAGCTGCCTTATGTAGTTTTCAGCCGAATGATAAGGGACGCCGCACATAGGTATACGTTCACTTCCCCCACCATCTCTGCTCGTTAATGTAATTTCAAGTTCCTGCGATGCTTTCAGGGCATCTTCAAAAAACAGCTCATAAAAATCCCCGAGCCTGAAGAATAAAAACGCGTCCTTCTGGTCGGCTTTAATCTTTAAATATTGCTGCATCATTGGTGTATACTGTGCCATTCGTTCAATCCTCCAAAACGTACGTAGAATTCTTCATCCATTATAGCATATAGGAACAACCCTCTTTAACAAACCGCTCATCCATAAGACACCGGGGCCCTTTTTGATGACTCCGCTTGTCAGGCCTTTCCAAAAAAAAAGAACCCCCTGCTGAATGACAGGGAGTTAATGCTTATCGTCATGGTCATCACTGCTTGAAGAAGATGGAAGGAAGTCCGTTTCAATAGCTGAATAATCATCGGATGACAAATCTTGTTCGTAGTCATGATCGTGGCCGCAGCCATGCGGGTCCACTTTTACGCAAAGCTTGGTTTCACCAATCACATCAACGACAAACTCTCTTTCTACTTCTACTACAATCTTCTGGCCGTTCCCCGAAATCGTAGCTTCCAGGCAGTTCGGCTGCTGGACGACTTTGGCTATGACTTCGAAATCATCATGGATGCAGTTGTCGTCTTTCACACTCAGCTTAACGTAATCACAATACGTCACCCGTTCTGTTACCACTTCCGTTTTTGTATTGTCGTTGTAGGAATACCAGACGTTGATGTCGTAACTGCCGGAAACTTCTACGTGATCTCCTTTCTTTTTCGCATTGTAGATGTGGTTGATCACCCAGCATCCCAGAATACTTGTTGGACGGTGGGAAGGGCTGATGGTGTGCGTGGATTCTGTAAACTTTTTACCTTTACCGATTACAGCTTTGGTAATAATTTCTCTGTAATCCCGTTCAAAAAAAGACATGAGCTCTCATTCCTCCTTATTCTACCACCCATCCTATGCATGGTCTGGGCGAATGGTGACTCCATGGGAAAAGCCTGAGGACGTGTTTACTTCATTGTATGCACGAGCCTATAAAATTGTACAAAAAAAAATCCGCCGGAGGGAAACCCCTCTGACGGAAGTGTATGCATCAACGGCTGCAGCCATGACTTTGATTGTTGGAAGAACCTGTTTCCCCCTGCAGAAGATCTCCTCCTGTAGAGCGGATCACTTCATTGGTTACTTCGCGGGAAATCGTACTCGAAACCATCTGCAGAATATCATTAATGACCGTCTGCGTTTCTTTAAACTCAGCGACGACCGGGATTTCGTCCAGTTCATCCTGGAGACGGTCAATTTCCTTTTCAATCCGGTTCAAGGCTTCTGTTTTTCCGTAAGCCTGAAAATTGACGGCCTGCTTTTGAAGTGCCTTGATTTTCTTTATGTGGGACTGCACTTTCTGATTTTCATTCAACTTGGATTCCAGCTGCTTGAAACGGTCAATCTCTTCAATGTCAGCCATCATTTTTGCTAGTTTTTTTGCTTCATCGACTACTTCTTGACGTGTGTATTGTGCCATTTAATTCACCTCTACGCTAGATTCTACTAGTTCTCCATCTAAAGACCAAGTTTTTGCCTTTATTACTTTAACAGGGACAATCTTTCCGATAATGGACCGGGGTCCACGGAAATTCACAAGTTTGTTCCGCTTCGTGTATCCGGCCAGGACATCAGGATTATTTTTACTTTCCCCTTCGACAAGTACATCTACAATTTCGCCATCATATTGACTCATCGCATCTGCTGACTGCTGATTCACCAATTTATTCAAGCGCTGAAGACGGTCTTTCTTTTCTTCCATCGACACGTTATCTTTCATTTTCGCAGCAGGTGTATTATCCCTTGGTGAGTAAATGAAAGTATAGGCTGCTTCAAATCCAACCTCTTCTACAAGAGAAAGAGTATCCTGGAACTGTTCTTCTGTCTCATTAGGGAAGCCGACAATAATATCTGTCGTTAAGGTTGCCCCCGGCATTGCGTCGCGAATATTTCGGACGAGCTCCAGATACTCCTCCCGGGAATATTTACGGCCCATAATTTTAAGGACATCCGTATTTCCGGACTGGACAGGAAGATGGATATGATCCAGCATGTTCCCGCCTTTGGCAAGCACCTCGATCAGACGATCATCAAAATCGCGCGGATGAGATGTGGTAAAGCGGACACGCGGAATATCGATGCTCCGCAGCTCATCCATCAAGTCTCCAAGGCCATACTCCATATCAAGATCTTTCCCGTAAGCGTTCACATTCTGACCGAGAAGTGTGACTTCCTTGTAGCCTTGGGCGGCGAGGTGACGAACTTCCTGAATGATGTCTTTTGGAAGACGGCTGCGCTCTTTGCCGCGCGTGTATGGAACGATGCAGTACGTACAGAATTTGTCACAGCCATACATGATGTTGACCCAGGCCTTGATTTTTCCTTTTCGAGAACGGGGAAGGTTTTCAATGATATCCCCTTCCTTCGACCATACATCAATAACCATTTCCTTCCCGAACATCGCTTCCTTCACCAGCTGAGGAAGACGGTGGATGTTATGAGTACCGAAGATCAGGTCAATAAATGGGTGCTTCTTCAAAATTCGATTCACAACAGACTCTTCCTGAGACATACAGCCGCAGATCCCGATAACCAGATTCGGATTCTCCATTTTCAACGGCTTAAGGTGTCCGATTTCTCCGAAAACTTTGTTTTCAGCATTTTCGCGGATTGCACACGTATTCAATAGAATAATATCTGCTTGTTTCGTATCATTCGTGGGTTCATAGCCCATCTCTTCAAAAATACCAGCCATGACTTCTGTATCGTGTTCATTCATCTGGCATCCATATGTACGGATCATATATTTCTTTCCACGACCGGCCTGATCCATGTCTTCCGGAATTTCAAAGTCATAATGGATGTCTGTTTCCTTACGCTTACGGCGCTGAGCATCTCTCATATTTGGAGGCTGATAGGTCGTTTGAAAATATTTCATATAATCTTCACTTGTCTTCTGTTTCAATCGGTTCAAGTTGTCCTGATCTGCAGCGGAAGTATCTGTCTGACGGATCTGAGACATTTCTTTTCTCTGCTGTTCGTTCATTATAATCTCCTTTCAAGCCGATCCTTCTAACTGTACCATTATATCAAGTTTTTGATGATAAATTAAGTCAAATGGAAAAATACAGAACAAAAAGGATCGTTATGGCATCTATGAAACCGAACGATCCTTTAAAAGATTTTTATTCTTACTGATTTTTCCTCATGGTCCTTACAGAGGAAGCTCACCGCCTGGATACACAGGCGGCTGTCCTGTCCGTATGCAGCAGACAAAGAAAGGTCCTTTAAGAGGGACTGGTTTAGATAATGTCCAGTCTCCTTCCCACTGTTTCAAAAGCGTCCAGGGCCTGCTGAAGCTCTTCTTTGGAATGCTCTGCCGTTACGATCGTACGTATGCGGCCTTTTCCTCGCTGCACGGTCGGGAATACGATTCCCTGCGCAAACACTCCTTCTTCAAATAATTCATCAGAGAATTTGTGGGTCAGGGCGTCATCACCGATCATAACCGGGGTCACCGGAGTTTCACTGATTCCTGTATCAAATCCGAGTTTACTCAATCCATCCTTAAAGAAAGATGTATTATCCCAGAGTCGCTCAATGAGTTCGGGCTCTTCCAAAAGGACGTCAATAGCAGCTTCGTTGGCAGCCGTGACTGCCGGAGGATGAGAGGTACTAAACAGGAACGGGCGCCCTTTATGAATCAAATATTCCCTAAGGGTTTTCGTGCTGGCTACATAGCCGCCGAGAACGCCAATGGCTTTACTTAATGTTCCGACCTGGATGTGAACACGGCCATCTAAATGAAAATGATTCACTGTTCCACGTCCATTATCGCCAAGGACTCCGCTCGCATGCGCATCGTCCACCATAATCAAAGCATCGTACTTTTCTGCCAGTTCAACAATGGCAGGAAGCGGTGCTATATTTCCATCCATGGAGAAAACGCCATCGGTTACGACAAGACGTGTCCGGTAGTTACTGCTTTCCTTCAAAGCCTGTTCCAGAGATTCCATATTTACATGCTTGTAAATTTTCCGGTCCGCTTTGGTCAAGCGGATCCCGTCAATGATGGAAGCATGATTCAGCTCATCAGAAATGACGACATCGTCTTTTCCAAGGATTGAGGATAATACCCCCTGGTTCGTTGTAAATCCGGATTGGAAGACAAGAGCCGCTTCTGTATGTTTGAATTCGGCCAGCTTCTCTTCAAAATCTTCATGCATCTTCAGCGTACCCGCAATGGTTCTCACCGACCCTGTCCCTACGCCATACCGGGCATTGGCTTCTTCAGCAGCTGCTTTCAATCTCGGATGAGAGGTCAGTCCTAAATAATTGTTGGAAGAAAGCTGTATGACTTCCTTTCCTTTGATTGTCACTTTGGATCCTTGAGCGGACTCCAATGGAATTAAATGTCTGAACGTTCCTTGTTCCTGCATTTCGTCCAGTTCTTTCTGAAGATACTCAAAGCCTTTCATTGTTCATCCTCCTTTTGTTATGGGTGAAGAATTACTTTTCCACACAAGCCTTTATTCATTAGATCAAAACCTTTTTCAAATTCTTCCATCTTCAAATGATGAGTAATCATCGGTTTCACATCCACCTGGCCCGATTGTAAAAGACGGGATACCTGCTGCCACGTTTTATACATCTTTCTGCCGGTAATGCCCTGAACTTCCACCCCTTTGAAGACAATGTCGTTGGTCACATCAAGGCTTACACGTTTCGTCGGGAGACTCAGGATGGAAACGCGGCCTCCATTTGTTACCATTTTAAACCCTTGATCCATAGCTACTGGATGTCCGCTCATTTCACAGACGACATCTACACCATGGCCATTTGTCAGAGCCAGCGCTTTTTCCACCGGGTCTTCTTCGGACGAATGAATAACAGCAGTTGCCCCCATTTTCCCGGCGAGTTCCAAACGGTATGGGTTTAAATCAAAAGCCAGCACCTGGGATGCTCCGGCTGCTACAGCTACTCCAACAGCCATCAGACCGATCGGACCACACCCGATGACAGCCACCGTTTTTCCTGTTACTTCTCCGTTTAAGACGGTATGAACAGCATTCCCCATCGGCTCTTGAATGGAAGCCAAATCTGTAGGAAGGTCTTCTGGATTTCTCCATAAATTTTCTGCGGGAAGGGCCACGTATTCAGCAAAACAACCCTGTGTATCTACACCAATGATCTTAGTATGGGCACAAATATGATATTTCCCTGTCAAGCACTGTGGGCAGTGGCCGCAGACAAGGTGGGTTTCAGCACTAACATAATCCCCTGTATGAAAGTGTTCGACATTTGATCCTGTTTCAACAATTTCACCCGAAAATTCATGTCCGAACACATAAGGCGGCTGGACACGACTCTCTGACCATTCATCCCAATTATATATATGTACATCTGTTCCGCAGATGGAGGTAGCCTTTACACGAATCAGTACTTCATCGTCTTTCACCTGAGGTATATCCACTTCCTCAAGCTTCGCTCCAGGGCCGCGGTGATGTTTTATGATCGCTCTCATCTTTCCATTCACAGTGAACATCTCCCTTGAATATTTTTTCATCTTTATCCCTTTATAAAAACAATTTTAACATGAATTAAAAATTAATCAAATTAAACTGTCCACTGGGTAAATACAATCGGCCATATAATGATACCGCTTACGATGGAAGCCGCCCCTCTTTAAACCCATATAAAAAACCGCACTGTCTAAGTGCGGTTTGTCCTTTTAAATGAAACAGGTAATATGAAGTAATGGATCTCCCTGAAAGATCAGTTATCTTGGCTCAACAATCAGTTTAATCGCTGTTCGTTCTTCTTCATCAATTAGAATATCCGTAAAAGCTGGAATACATATTAAATCCATTCCGCTGGGGGCGACAAATCCGCGGGCAATGGCTACCGCTTTTACAGCCTGGTTTAGTGCCCCTGCACCAATGGCTTGAATTTCAGCAGTCCCTCTTTCTCTTATGACATTCGCTAAAGCCCCTGCTACAGAATTAGGTACAGATTTAGCTGATACTTTTAAGACTTCCATTACTAGCTCCTCCTTCAATCACTATAGTTGTTCCATAACTACTATATTCTTGGAGATGTAGGATATTACCTTTTCATTATGAATGAATTTGTCACAAAATTCAAATAATCACTCAAAAAAAGGATGGTCGTCGTTGATTAAGATTCGCTTCACTTTCCCTGTTCTGCCTGTTTTATCATCTACATCCACCAAGAAGGCACTTAGTTGTGCTCTTCCCGTTTTAGGCACTTCAAAACGTACAGGCAGATTCGTTTTAAAACGTTTTAAGACCGCTTCCCTGTCCATGCCGAGAATACCATCATAAGGGCCGGTCATTCCTACGTCCGAAATATATCCAGTGCCGGAAGGGAGAATGCGATCATCAGCTGTCTGCACATGGGTGTGTGTCCCAACCTGGACACTGACACGCCCGTCTACGTACCAGCCCATCGCCTGCTTTTCACTCGTCGTTTCTGCATGGAAATCCAGAAAAATCAGCGATGTGCGCTTGGAAGCCTGTTCTATTAATTCATCCACTTTTCGAAACGGATCATCATTGGGGGCCATAAACGTACGGCCTTGCAGGTTAATCACAGCAATCTCGCCTTTTGGTGTCTTCACGTACGTAAGACCTCGTCCGGGTGTACCTTCCGGGAAATTGGCCGGGCGGACCAGATAATCCGCATCATCGATGAATTCAAAGATTTCTTTCTTGTCCCACGCATGATTCCCCAGAGTGACCGCCTGCGCCCCCAGCTCAAGAAATCTTCGGTAAATTTTCTCTGTTATCCCTTTACCTGAAGCCGCGTTTTCCCCATTGATAATTGTAACTGCCGGCTGGAACTTCTTTTTCAATTTTGGAAGATAAGTCTCTACCATATCTCTACCCGGAGAGCCAACGACGTCTCCAATAAATAAAATTCTCATAAATCATTCATTCCTTTTACTATAATGTATCCGGTTTTCCTTTAAAAAATAAGTAAAGCGGCCCTTAAGGCCGCTTTACTTATTTCGCATACTCGACAGAGCGCGTTTCACGAATGACCGTTACTTTAATATGACCCGGATAATCGAGTTCTCCCTCGATTCTGTTCCGGATATCGCGCGCCAGTCTTGTCGCTTCAAGATCATCAATTTCATCAGGGCGGACCATAATCCGTACTTCACGACCTGCCTGAATCGCAAAGGATTTCTCCACACCTTCGTAAGACTCAGAAATTTCCTCAAGTTTTTCAAGGCGCTTAATATAGTTTTCGAGCGTTTCGCTTCTAGCGCCTGGACGTGCTGCAGATAAAGCATCGGCAGCCGCAACGAGTACAGAAATAACTGATGTCGGTTCTTCGTCTCCGTGGTGGGAAGCAACCGCGTTCACGACAGTGTCATTTTCCTTATACTTAATCGCAAGTTCCTTACCAATTTCAACGTGGCTTCCTTCTACCTCATGGTCTATCGCTTTTCCGATGTCATGAAGAAGTCCAGCACGACGGGCAAGCATTTCATCTTCACCTAATTCTGCGGCCAGCAGGCCGGATAAGTAGGCAACTTCCGTGGAGTGCTTAAGGACATTCTGACCATAACTCGTACGGTATTTAAGGCGGCCGAGTATCTTGATAAGGTCTGGATGAAGACCGTGAACCCCGACTTCGAAGGTTGTTTGTTCCCCGACCTCGCGGATGTAATCATCCACTTCACGGCGGGACTTATCAACCATTTCTTCAATTCTCGCAGGGTGTATACGCCCGTCTTGAACAAGTTTCTCAAGGGCCATCCGAGCTGTTTCTCTCCGGATCGGATCAAAGCCGGATAAAATAACCGCTTCAGGTGTATCATCAATGATAAGGTCAATACCAGTTAAGGTTTCCAGCGTACGGATATTTCGTCCTTCCCGACCGATAATTCTACCTTTCATTTCATCGTTCGGCAGATTGACAACAGATACGGTGGTTTCGGCTACGTGATCAGCGGCGCAACGCTGCAGGGCAAGGGATAGAATATTTTTTGCTTTTTTATCTGCTTCCTCTTTCGCCCGGTTCTCCGCTTCTTTAATCATCAGCGCCGACTCATGAGAGACTTCCTGTTCAACACGCTCCAAAATAACCTGTTTGGCCTGATCAGATGTTAAACTTGAAATTCTTTCAAGCTCTGTCTGCTGTTCTTGAAGCATAGCTTTCACTTTGCTTTCCATTTCTTCAATTTGTTGTTGTCTCTCGGCAAGAGTTCCTTCTTTCTTCTCGAGTGAAAGATCACGCTGATCCAGCGTCCCACTCTTACGATCAAGATTCTCTTCTTTCTGATTCAAACGGTTTTCAGTTTTCTGCAGTTCCAAGCGGCGTTCGCGAACTTCACTTTCAGCTTCCTGGCGGAATTTCTGGTTCTCTTCTTTCGCTTCAAGAAGAGCCTCTTTTTTGGCCGATTCAGCATTGCGGTGTCCTTCCTCCACAATCTGTCTGGCTAATTCCTCAGCACTGGAAATTTTCGCTTCCGCTATCGACTTCCGAATAAGATAACCAACAACAGAACCGATGATAAGGGCAAGCAAAATGAAGATGAGCGAGGATATCAAATCCATAATTTCACCTCCTCTTGCTATGAACTTGGTCCGTTTGTCGGTAAATACAAACGATTCATTTTCAGTTTCATTTGTTAAATTAAGGGTATAAAGATGAAAATGATACACATTCATTTTATGCCTGCCTATGCGGAATGTCAAGGAATCCCGCTATGTATCTGCTGACATATGCAAAAATTAAAAAATATCAGTCTATTCCCACATGTGATAATACTGGAAAAGCAGCGCTGTTTAAGCGCTGCTTTTTTTCATTTTCAACTGCCAATTAACGGCAGGGACCGGGTTACACATCCAGCGTTTCCTGGTTATCCTTGTTGGAAGTTTCAGCTGCTTCCTCATCTGCTTCCATACCATAATGGTCGCGGATCAGACGTTTCACTTCCTCATAAACTTCAACGTTCTCTTTAAGATACTGTTTGGCATTTTCACGTCCCTGACCAAGGCGGTCATCGTTATAAGAATACCACGATCCGCTCTTCTGAATAAGGTCCAGGTCTGTTCCAATATCAAGAAGCTCTCCCTCTCTGGAGATGCCTTCCCCGTACATAATATCGACTTCCGCCTGTCTGAATGGTGGTGCCACTTTGTTCTTGACCACTTTCAAGCGGGTTTTATTCCCCACCATTTCGTTCCCCTGTTTCAACGTTTCTGCACGGCGTACTTCAAGGCGTACAGAAGAGTAGAATTTCAGAGCGCGGCCGCCGGGCGTCGTTTCCGGGTTACCAAACATAACGCCGACCTTTTCACGAATCTGGTTGATGAAGATAGCCGTCGTCTTCGATTTATTAATCGCTCCGGAAAGCTTACGAAGAGCCTGGGACATCAGGCGGGCCTGCAGACCCACGTGGGAATCTCCCATTTCCCCTTCAATCTCCGCTTTTGGTACAAGGGCAGCCACAGAGTCAATAACCACCATATCTACAGCGCCGCTGCGTACCAGGGCTTCAGCGATTTCCAAAGCCTGTTCCCCTGTATCCGGCTGGGAAAGGAGAAGTTCTTCAATGTCCACTCCAAGGGCTCTTGCATAGACCGGGTCCAAAGCGTGCTCCGCATCAATGAATGCCGCCTGGCCGCCTTTTCTCTGCGCTTCAGCAATCGCGTGAAGGGCAACAGTCGTTTTACCTGAAGATTCAGGTCCATATATTTCCACGATCCGACCGCGTGGATAGCCGCCGACTCCAAGGGCCACATCAAGAGCCAGAGATCCACTGGGAACCGTATTGACCCTCTGCTCAGCGCCTTCCCCCATCTTCATGATCGAACCTTTTCCGAATTGTTTCTCTATTTGACGAAGTGCCATATCTAATGCTTGTTTACGATCGCTCATTGTATACCGCCTTTCAAAATTTCTATACCTATCATAACTTGTTTTGGAACATTTGCCAACCAAAAAGCGAATATTTGTTCCCGTTTTTTTATCCAAAGGGAACAAAAGGTTTTTGATGTTCTCCTACGGAGATTTTCAAAAACCTTTCGCATGACCTTATTGAAATTTCAATTTTTCAAGCGATGAAATAAAAGTTCAAAACCCTTCTTCACAGCGCGTTCCCTTACCTGGTCACGACCGCCCGGAAACTGGAACCGGTGAACTTCAGGACTCTTATCCTTGATCTGCAGCCCGATAAAGACTGTGCCGGGCTCTTTCCCTTCACTTGAGTCCGGGCCGGCGACACCTGTGAAACTAACCGCAACATCGACGTCAAGCAGAGATTGAGTATTCAATGCCATCATCTCTGCACACTCGTGGCTGATAGTTCCGTACTCCCTGATCAGGTATTTAGGAATATCAAGTACCTGCTCCTTCATTTCAGCTGTATAAGTCGTCAGTCCACCCTGACAGACCGCGGAAGCCCCTGGAAGGGAAATGATACGCTCCATGAATTTTCCTCCAGTGAAGCTCTCCGCTGCCCCCAGACGATACCCGTGCCGGGAAAGCAGCTGCTGCACAGTGCCCTCAATCGTTTGATCATCACTTCCATAATAGAAATCTCCAACCTTACCAAGAACGGTGGTTTTCATTTCAGCAATCTTCGCTTTCGCTTCCTCTGTGGTTTCCCCTGTCGCGGTTAATCGTAAACCTACTTCCCCTTCACTGGCCAGAGGGGCCAGTGTGGGATTGGTCTGACCGGAAATAAGCGTCTGCAGTTCCGTTTCAAGGTCAGATTCTCCAATACCGATAAAATGAAGCATCTCTGAAACGATCTCTGATTGAATAGAAAAGGACTGCTGGAGGTAAGGAATGACTCCACTTTCCATTAAAGCCTTCATTTCGCGGGGGACCCCGGGAAGAAACACCCAGGTTACTTCCCCCTGTTGAATGATCTGCCCAGGGGCCATCCCTTCCATATTGTCCAGAACATGCGCTCCTTCAAAAACGTGCGACTGCTTTCTGTTATTCAGGCTCATTTTCTTATTGTTTCTTTTATAATAGGCTTCGATTCTTTCCATACTGGGTGCATGTTCGTGAACGGTCTTCCCAAGAATCATGCTTCCGGCGTCTCTGGTCAAATCATCCTCGGTCGGTCCCAGACCACCTGTAACAATGACAATATCCGAACGCCTTGCCGCTTCCCTGAAAGAGCCTGCGACACGGTCCAGATTATCGCCCACGACTGCATGACTGTATACAGGCAGTCCCAGTTCCGCCATTCTCTGCGATATCCACTGGGCATTTGTGTTCGCGATCTGTCCCAAAAGCAATTCTGTCCCTACGGCTATAATCTCTGTTCTCATTTGGAATCTCTCATTACATGCCAGTTTTTCTTAAAGTAATCATAACCAGAATATACAGTAATGATTAAGGCAAGGTACAGGGTGATCATACCGAACGGGAAACCGATGAAGGCGAACGGCCAGTTATGAAGAAGCAGTGCTGAAATAGCGATGATCTGTATCCAAGTCTTCAATTTACCCATTTGACTGGCCGCCAGCACACTACCTTCCCCTGCTGCTACGAGCCTTAACCCTGTGACGGCAAACTCACGGCTGATAATCAGGATGACAATCCATGCCGGAGCAAGTCCGATTTCCACAAGCAGGATAAGTGCCGCACTTACGAGCAGTTTATCAGCCAGTGGATCGAGAAATTTCCCCAGGTTGGTTACAAGGGAGTATTTCCGGGCTATATATCCATCAATCCAATCCGTGGTAGATGCAATAATAAAGAGAACGGCACCGGCAAGGTGGGCTACAGGAAGCTCCCTTTCTCCCATTTCCAACGTGCCCCAGCCAAATGGAACACTCATGAGTATAATAAAGATGGGGATAAGAAAAATTCTGGATAACGTAATCTTGTTTGGTAAATTCATTTCTTCACACTCCTACAAAACAGTAAGTAAAAGGCTGCCCGGTCAATCGAGAGGCTTTATCACTCTGTCGATATTTGAAAGGGCAGCCCGTTCATGATTATATGGTTTTTATTCCTTCAATTGCAACAATAACTTCTGTGTCGTCAGTTCCGGATCAGGGAATGTCACCGGTTGATCATCTACTTTCACAGTCATACCAGGAGCATTTCCTGTTTTAATGTACAACTCCTGCTTATCTCCTATATCAATGGTAACAGGAGAGTCTGAAGATGTATATTCACGAGGAGTCACAAGGTTCTCTCCCCCCTGCGGCGACTGAACCTCCATATATACATTACCGGAGAATTCAACAGTTACCTCGGAATCATCGGCAGGTGACACTTCATACGTGTGCATAGGAAATGAACCAGAGCCCTCTTCGGAAAGTTCCACGCCCGTGCCCTCTTCCTCAGGCTCTTCAGCGCTATCCTCTTCGGTTTCCTCGACCGCATCCTCCTGTGCCCCGCTGCCTTCTCCACTCTCTTCCTGCTCTTCCTCATCATTTGCCGGATCCTCGCTTCCGCTTCCTTCGGACCCCGCTGGTACGCTGATTTCATCTGATGATGAACTGTCTGCAGGTGCCCCGTTTTCGTCACTGCCACTCTGCATAAAAATCCAAAAGACTAAAATAAGACCGACAACAAGTCCTACTGTAAGGAAAGTCGGAAGAAAGCGGGAGGACCCCCTGCTTTTCTGCGCCGCTTCCTGCTTTGATTTCTGCACCCGGCTGAACTGAACCGTGTTCTCCTCTTCATATGTAGGAAGCTCGTTTTTATGCTCCTCCATCACCTGCTCCGGATCAAGCCCGACAGCTGATGCATATTCACGGATGAACGCACGGGTGTAGAATTTCCCGGGCAGGACTTGGAAATCATTTTTTTCTATGGCTTGAAGGTATCGCTTCTGTATTTTCGTTGTTTCTTGAAGGTCCTCAAGGGAAAGGCCCTTCGCCTCTCTTGCTTCCTTTAATCTGGCACCAATCTCCATGTGTAACACCATCCAATTTTAAAAATCAAACATGGAAAATCCCTCATTCATCTTCATTTCCGGTTTTTCCACAGGTTCATAAGTAATTTCTTCATCCTCGTTGTTTCTGAGTTCAATGATGTAATCAAAGTCATCCAGCTTGTATTCTGTTTCCTGAACAAAAATATCCGGGTGCTCGATCACCTTGGTCGCAGGCAGGCGCATAATTTCCCTGACCAGCTGCCAGTGCTTTTCGTTGGCCCGCTTTGCAGAAACGATTCCATCAATGATGTACAGGTTGTCTTCGCTGTACTCCTCATCGATCAGCTGGTTTCGGACGGTCTGCTTCAACAAAGTACTGGAAACAAACAGCCATCTCTTGTTGGCACAAACGCTTGCCGCCACTACGGATTCGGTTTTACCCACCCGCGGCATGCCCCGGATGCCGACAAGCTTGTGGCCCTCCTTCATAAACAGTTCCGCCATAAAATCGACCAGGAGTCCAAGGTCCTCCCGGTTGAAACGAAACGTTTTACGGTCGTCGATATCACTGTGTATGTACCTTCCGTGACGAACCGCTAAACGATCTCTCAGTTTCGGGCGCCGGAGTTTCGTTACTTTAATCGTATCCATTGTATTTAAAATCGATTTTAAGCGGGTAATCTGCTCATCATCCTTGCAGAGAAGAAGCATACCTCTGTGCGAATTTTCAACTCCATTGATCGTAACGATATTAATGGCCATCATACCCAACAGCGAGGAGATGTCCCCCAGAAGTCCCGGACGGTTGTATTGAATTTCATATTCCAGATACCATTCTGTTTTATCCATGTTCCAACCCCTCTAAAAAAATGTCGGTATTTGTCAAAGACGAGTGATATTTGGATTGATCTACTCTTTATCTATCATAAAGGATTTTCTTTAAATAGGAAAGCCGGGAAACATGATCTCTTCAAAAAAATAGCAGAAATTTATAAATAAAAAATCCGTACAGTTTTGTACGGATTTTTTGCAGTTACTGCTGGGAACCGTTATTTTGAACAAGCTTCACCATCATATTGGCAATCGCATGCTGTTCTTTTTCATCTGCGACGTTCCACAAGTCACGAAGAACGGCTTCCTCATTATTTTTAGCATCTACAGAATTGGCCAGATATCCACCAATTTCATACGCTAATTCTGAAACGGCCCGGTTATTAATCCCCTGTCCTTCGGCCTGATGGAGACGATCACCAAGAAAGTCTTTCCAAGAATCCCAATTATCGAGCACAGACATGTTTGTTCCCTCCTCTGAATTTTTTCAAGCTTAGTATGAGAAGGAAAAGCAGGTCTTATTCATAAAATTAACACCAGCCACCATTAACATGTAGAATCTGGCCCGTTACATAACGGGAAGACCGGCTTAGGAGGAAACCGACGGCATCAGCCACCTCTTCAGGGGTTCCGGCCCGGCCCATCGGAATATCATTCTCGAGCGCTTGAAGGTCCTCCAGGGTAAGATGCCCATTCATTTTCGTCTGGATTAAACCAGGAGCCACGGCGTTTACACGGATATGACTCGGAGCAAGTTCCTGAGCCAGTCCTTTTACAAACGTGTTCTGGGCACCTTTAACAGAACTATAAGCCACTTCCATGCTTGCTCCTTCTGTTCCGAAAATGGAAGATACCACAGCAATGTTCCCCTGTTTCTGCTGTATCATATACGGCAGGACGTGTCTGGCCGTCATCCAAAGGGATTTCACATGGACGTAATACAAAGCATCCATATCCTCCTCTTTCATATCCTGGAACAAACCACTGTACATGTGCCCGCCAGCAAAAACGACAGCATCCCACTCAGGAGGAAGCACGCGGAAGAAAGCCTGCAGCCCTTCCTTAGTCGAAAGATCGGCCTGGAAGGATCCAGCCCATTGATCTTCCGGAATCCCCTGCTGAATCGTCCGGATTTTATCTTCATTCGTGAAATACTGGACGGCTGCAGCATACCCATCCTCAATGACCCGATGCACCACGGCTTCGCCGATCCCGCCGCTGGCTCCAAGGATCAGGCAGCGTTTACGATTCATTGGACTGCGGTTTCACCTGGAAAACAGAAATGGCTTCTTCATTAATCCAGTCTTTAAGGTACTCCTCCGCATCATCAGCTGTCAGCGATTCAATCACTGGAAGCACTTCGAACAAGTCGACGCCTAATGTATGATAATGAGTAAATTGATTCGCAATAAATTCAAGTGAATTGAGCGCACGCATAAATTGACCAATTTTTTTGCGCTTCATCCGAGTGAAATCTTCATCGGCTATACGCATATCTTTTAATTCATGGAGCATTTCCTTTACACGGGCAGCCATTTCATCCGGCTTTCTTGAATCACCGCCAAGGATAGTAAAGCCAAAATGACGGTCAAGTTCTGTTTCAAACTGGAAGCTGTCATCAATAAGATCGGCTTTATACAGTTCCTCATAAAAGGCGCCGCTCTTGGAGAAATAATAATCAAGAATCATACCTGAAAGAAGTTCCCGGCGCAGTAGCTCTCCCCCTTTCAAGCCGCTTACATCTTCCTTCACACCAACCATCGCTTTAGCCGTTGTCACAGGCATTGTGATGGAATGCTCCTTTTGAGCTACATGTGAAGGTTCTTCCGGATAAGAACGATTGATTTCAGGTGCCGGCGGAAATTCCTTCTGCCCCTGATTCTCACGGATTAAATTCATCATGGCTTCCGGTTCAATGTTCCCGGCAACGAACAAAACCATGTTGGATGGGTGGTAGAACGTTTCATAGCACGTATATAAATCGTCTTTCGTAATATCCTGGATGCTTTCGACGGTACCTGCAATATCCACCTTAACCGGATGGTTATGGTAAAGGCTCTGGATGGTTCCGAAAAAGGATCTCCAGTCCGGCTGGTCGTCATACATACGGATCTCCTGTGCAATAATGCCCTTTTCTTTTTCCACCGATTCCTCGGAAAAGTAAGGGTCCTGGACAAAATCAAGCAGGGTTTGGACATTCTTCTCCACCTGGCTGGTAGCTGTGAACAAATAGGCCGTTTTCGTAAAGGAGGTAAACGCATTCGCGGAGGCTCCCAGACGGGTGAAATCCTGAAAGACATCCCGGTCTTCTTTTTCAAACAGCTTATGCTCCAAAAAGTGAGCGATCCCCTCAGGAACGGTTACCTTTTCATCCCGGCCGATAGGTGTAAAGGTTTGATCGATAGACCCATAATTGGTTGTGAAAATCCCGAAGGTTTTCGCCATTTCAGGTTTGGATAGAAGGAAGACCTTCAAACCGTTGTCGAGCGTTTCCTGATATACCGTTTCATTCAATTGCTGATAGACTAATTCTTCCATCACTTTTCCCCTCCCTCGTGACTTGTTAGGAAATAAATCGTATCCAGTTTAATCTTCTCCGCCATCTGGATAACCTGTTCTTTCGTAACTTTTCGGATGTTTTCAATAAGTTTGCCGGCCGGCATGTCAATTCCGGAAAGCATTTGATGGTAAAGCACTTCGATCAAACCGTTCGCATTATCCATGGTCTCTTTCAATTGGTTAATGACCTGCTCCTTCGTCTCCTCCACCTGTTCTTCCGTGAAGTCTCCGTTTTTCATCGCTTCCATCTGCTCAAGGATAATGGATTTCGCTTGATCATAATCTTTTGGATCCACCCCGCTGAAAACAAGGAGAAGACCTTTGTGACTTTCAAATCTTGAGGCCGCATAATAGGCGAGGCTATGTTTTTCACGCACATTCATGAACAGCTTGGAGCTTGGAAACCCGCCGAAAATCCCATTAAACACCTGCAGCGCGTAATAATCGTCATCCCCGAACTTCGTGTATGTGCGGTATCCGAGATGCAGCTTACCTTGATTGACTTCCTCCCGTTCAATGATTTCAGAAGAATCCTGAACGTCTTTGGATACGGAAACCTGATCGTTATCCGCGTTTGTGCTGCCGCTGCGCTGGAAATACCGGTCTGTCAGTGCTTCCACATCTTTTTCATCCATATCTCCGATGACGTAGACATCCAGCATATCCTGTTGGATCATCTGCTGATAGTAATTGTAGAGCGATTCCGGAGTGATGGATGCCATATCTTCCTGGTATCCATGCACATGTAGAGCGTAAGGCTCTCCTTTACACATGTGATCCATCAAACGGAGATTTGCATAACTCATTTTGTCATCCTTAATCGAAGTAATTTTCTGTTCGAGCGTCTGTTTTTCCCGCTCAACAATTTCAGGATCAAATCCGTTTTCCACGGTTTTCGGATCGAATAAAACGTTATGGAACAATTGGAAGGCTTCTTCAAGAATGGGCTCATTGTCATTCAAATAGGATTCATTCACTACTTCCATACGGAAGCTGATGACGTGGTTCTCCCCTTTTTTCGATCCATCGCTGGACAGGGCGGTCCCATAAAGGTTTTCAAAAGCCGCCTGAAAAGACCTTACAGAAGGGTGCTTATTTGTGGCTTTTTGAAGCACATGCGGAAGAAGCGCCCTCTCCGTAATACCTTCACGTTTTAAGGGAGCTTTGAATTTTGCTACTATATTAATCGTTTTATACTTTTTACTTGGTAAAATATGTAGACGGTACCCATCTTTTTCGAGTATCGTTTCTTTTGAAATTTTCATTTCCATCCTCCTTGTACTTTTTAGTAGTATAGACGCACATGTCCATATTCATCCATTATAACTAAGTTTTATAGTAAGTGATATGTTGACAAAAGTAAAAAAATCAGCCCGGTACCGAAGCACCGGACAGATATTTATCGGTTTCCTTTAATATATGCTTCTCCGAGAGATTTAGGTGCTTCAGCCCGGCCGATAAATCCAGCGAGAGCCAGAATCGTCAGGACATAAGGGGCTATGAGCATGAAGACGGAAGGAACATCTTCTAAAAAGGCAATATCGGAAGAAACAATGCTCAGGCTTTGAGCAAATCCAAAAAAGACAGCTGCACCGAGGGCACCAAGAGGATGCCATTTGCCAAAGATGACGGCGGCGAGCGAGATGAACCCCTGTCCTAAAATGGTGCCGTGAGAAAAGTTCAATGCAACCGTCATGGCATATACCGAACCTCCAAGCCCCCCGAGGGCACCTGAAATCATCACACCGATATAGCGCATCCGGTACACATGGATCCCATTGGTGTCAGCTGCCATCGGGTGTTCCCCCACCGACCTCAACCGGAGACCGAACGGCGTTTTATAGAGCACAAACCAGGCGGCAAATGCCATGCCGATGGCTAGATAAGACGTCCAGTACCAGCCACTGAACAACATCTCTCCAATAACGGGAATCTTATTCAATACAGGGACATCTGAGGAATAAAAAGGCTGTTTGATGAAGTCTGTCTGTCCTTTGTCATACCACTGCTTTGTAAGAAACAGCCCGATGCCGAGAGCCAGGAAGTTGATGGCCACGCCGCTGACTACTTGATCGGCACGAAAAGTAATCGATGCCACGGCATGAACGAGAGAAAACAGGGCGGATACAACGACAGCCGCCAACATCGATATCCACGGAGTGGCAGCGCCGAATACCGTGTGGAAAGTTAAATTAAAGACGATGCCTACAAAGGCCCCCATGATCATCAGACCTTCAAGGCCGATGTTGATGACCCCTGAACGCTCACTGAAAACTCCACCGAGCGCTGTGAAAATCAGCGGGGTCGCAAAAATAACAGCAGAGCCAAGGATACGGCTGAACACCTCTAAGAATTCCATTTTATTTCCCCTCCTTCTTGAACCGTAGAAGGACCCAGCGGATCATGTAGCTGGATGCTACAAAGAAAATGATAAGAGCGATGATAATTTCTACAAGTTCGGTTGGTACACCGGCTTCTGTCGGCATATTGAGCGCCCCGATTTTAAGAATTCCGAATAAGAAGGCGGCAAGAACCACCCCGACAGCTGTATTAGCTCCTAAAAGGGCCACAGCGATCCCATCAAAACCGATATTGGTAAACCCTGATTTAATCGACATAAAACCAAACGTACCCAGCCCTTCCATAGCACCTGCAAGTCCGGCAAACGCTCCGGATATGACCATGGCCGTTATAATATTCCGGCCCACGTTCATTCCTGCATAGTTTGAGGCGTGCTGATTAAAACCGACGGCACGCAGTTCAAATCCTTTCGTCGTCCGGTTCAGAATAAACCACATGACACCAGCCATCGCCAGGGCAATGATAAATCCATAGTGGATCCGGGAGTAAAATGTCATCTGCGCCAGCCACTCGGATTTCAACGAAGCTGTAGCAGCAATATTTTCGGTCCTGTCGGCACCGTCGGTCAACAAATTCCGGATGACGGCATTCGTCACATAAAGGGCAATGTAGTTCATCATGATTGTCACAATCACTTCATGCACCCCTAATTTCGCTTTCAAAAGCCCTGGAATAAATCCCCACACTGCTCCTGCTAATGCCGCTGCAGCAATCGCCAGGGGCAGATGGACAGCCATAGGAAGTTCAAAGGATATCCCGATCCATACAGATGCGAGCCATCCTGCAAACACCTGCCCCTCTACGCCGATGTTAAGCAGACCGGACCTTAGAGCAAAGGCAACGGCTAGCCCCGAAAGAATGTATGGGGTTACTTGACGGATCGTCTCACCAAAAAAGTACGAATCTCCAAAAGCCCCTCTCCACAGAGCTGCAAATCCATCCACAGGATTGTATCCGAAAATAAGCATGATTACAGCCCCGGCGGCAAGACCGAGAAGAACAGAAAGCACAGGGATCAGGATATTGATCATCCGGTTCGAAAACATTAGACGCCACCTGCTTTCTGGCCTGTATTTCCGGCCATAAGGAGGCCGAGCTCCTGCTCATTCGTATCCTCTGGAGCTACTTCTCGAATGATGGAACCATCAAACATGACCGCAATCCTGTCGCTGACATTCATAATTTCATCCAGTTCAAAGGAAAGAAGCAGTACAGCCCTTCCTTTATCCCGTTCCTCGATCAATTTTTTATGAATGAACTCGATTGCTCCTACATCCAGCCCCCTCGTAGGCTGGGCAGCAATAATTAAATCCGGGGATCTGTCCACTTCCCTGCCAATGATCGCTTTCTGCTGGTTTCCACCCGATAGAGCTCTTGCTTTTGTATAAGCATCGGGGGTACGAACGTCATACTCCTCTATTAAATCTCTGGCTTTATCATAGATTTTTTTAAAATTCATCACGCCATTTTTTGAGAAAGGCTCATCGTAATAGGTCTGAAGAACCATGTTTTCTCCGATCGGAAAATCAAGGACGAGGCCAAATTTATGACGGTCCTGCGGAATGTGAGAGACACCGGACCGTGTAACCTTCCGCGGCGTAAGATTGGAAATGATTTTTTCGTGCAGTCGGATCGTCCCTGCTTCACTCTTCCTTAAGCCTGTGATAGCTTCGATCAATTCAGACTGCCCGTTGCCGTCCACACCGGCAATACCCACAATCTCTCCGGACCGGACATCGAGGTTCAACCCTTTGACCAATTCTACCCCACGTCCATCCTTTACGCGAAGGCCTTGAATAGAAAGGTAGACTTCTTTTGGAAGAGCAGGCGTTTTATCCGTTGAAAAACTGACATCACGACCTACCATAAGTGAAGCCAGTTGATCAGGACTCGTATCTTTCACCTCCACGGTCCCGATCCCTCGCCCTTTTCTAATAACTGTACACCGGTCACATACTTGCATAATTTCCTTCAGCTTATGAGTGATCAGAATAATCGATTTGCCTTCGTTCACAAGGTTATTCATAATTTCAATGAGCTCTTTAATTTCCTGAGGAGTTAAGACAGCGGTGGGCTCATCGAATATTAAAATATCCGCCCCTCTGTAAAGCGTTTTCAAAATTTCCACACGCTGCTGCATGCCGACAGATATATCCCGGATCCTGGCACTGGGGTCTACATTCAATCCGTACTGTTCTGATAACTCTGTGACCTGCTTTTCCGCTTTCTTTATGTCGACCGTACCGCCTTTTTTCGGTTCGCTGCCGAGTATGATATTTTCCGTAACCGTAAATGTGTCTACAAGCATAAAGTGCTGGTGCACCATCCCTATACCCAGGGCGTTCGCTGTATTCGGGTCCGTAATTTTCACTTGTTCACCCCGGACTTTTATTTCGCCTTGTTCCGGCTGATAAAGGCCGAATAAAACATTCATCAAGGTGGATTTACCCGCCCCATTTTCTCCAAGCAGGGCATGGATTTCTCCTTTTTGAACCCGGAGTGTAATATCATCATTGGCAACAATGCCTGGAAACTCTTTTCTGATTTTCAGCATTTCAATTACATATTCCATCTCGGTTCCTCCCCCGTTTGACCTTTAAAAATCACCAAAGGAAAAGGGCCGGAACAGCTTTTCATTTGGTGATTTTCATTGACATAAGAAAAGGCCGGCTCTCACCAGCCTTCTCCTCCTACAGTGCGTCTACAAAGGATTCCAGTTCTTCACGGGTACTCGGAACTTCCACGTCCCCGTTGATGATTTTCTCTTTCCATTCATTAACAGATGAACGGATTTCCTCCGTCATCGCTTCTTCATTTGTTTCAGCAATGCTGATGGCATCGTCCTCCAGACCATATTCGATGACTTCACCACCAGGGAATTCCCCGTTCATCGCTTGTTCCGATACATCCTGAACAGCAATATCCACACGCTTGACCATGGAAGTCAGTGTAACGTTCGCATCACCGATTTGACCTTCTTCATGCTGGTCACGGTCAACACCGATCACCCATACGTCTTCATCAGGATTGGCATTTTTCAAGTCTTTCGCTTCCGCAAAGACTCCATTACCTGTTCCTCCTGAAGCATGATAGATGACGTCCACACCTTTGGAATACATATTGGAAGCTAAAGCTCGTCCTTTTTCAGGATCATTAAAATTCTCCGCGTATTCAATTTCCACATCAATATCCGCATTTACGGATTTGACGCCCGCTACAAAGCCGGCTTCGAATTTATTGATCAGGCTGCCATCAACCCCGCCGATAAAACCGATTTGGTTGGACTGCGTTTTCTTGGCTGCGGCAACTCCTGCAAGGAAGGAACCCTGATGCTCCTTAAATACGATACTTGCGATGTTATCCCCTTCCTGCACAGAATCAACAAGGGCAAAGCTTGTATCCGGATACTGGCCGGCTACTTCTTTAATGGCCGGCTGCAGAAGATAGCCGATGCCGAAAATTAAGTTATAATCCTGACGGACGAGACGGTTCAGGTTAGTTGCATAATCGGCATCACTCTCAGACTGGGCGTAGTCGATCCCTTCTCCTTTGCTCATTCCATTTTCCTCACCAAATGCCTGCAGTCCTTCCCACGCAGACTGGTTGAAGGACTTATCATCGACTCCACCAACATCGGTGACCATCGCTACAGAAAAGTCCCCACTGCCGCTGTCTCCGCCTGAGTCTTCACTTCCAGAGCTTTCACCGGAATCCCCTCCGGTACTTTCTTCATTATCTGATGAACCACAGGCTGCAAGGATCATTCCTAACGTTACCAACAAAACAAATACCATAAGAAAACGACTTTTCAACAAAACGTTTACCCCCTATTGGTTGAAGTATAAGTTGGAGCAAGAGAAACTTACGGCAGTTTTTAGAGGCCTCACCTCCCTGTAGTTATCAAATTGTAAACGCTTACACTCTTTTTCTCAAAACGTGGAAGCTGAATTTATCAGCCCTGAAATAGTTGGAAGACAGCAGCATAGGGACATCATCCTGGGAATAATGCATTTGTTTAAGAAGAAGCAGGGCTTGATCAGGCTCACAGTTCAAAATCGGAGAAATCCGTTCGTGAAAGCCGATCGGTTCAATATGCGTGACCGCGTAGCCGATGGATTTCCCTGTGTATTTCTCCAGGACATTAAACAGAGAGTCCGCTTCACGGATTTGATCGATGGGAAGCAGTCCTTCGGGTATCTTATCCGTACAATACACGACGGGGTACTGGTCTGCTGTCCGAACCCGCTCGACTTTCGCCAGGTTTATGACGTCCAGTGGCGAAAAACGTTTCTTATCCTCTTCAGTTGCTTCTACTAAATCAGCAGAAAGATACTGGGTTCCCGGTGTCATCCCGGACTTCAAGATCATTCCTGTCACACTGTCCAGTTCCTCAATCCCTGATGTAAACAGAGGTTTCGGATTCACAAACGTCCCCACCCCGTGACGTCTTGTGACAACCCCTTCTTCCTCCAGAATCCGCAGAGCCTCCCTTAAAGTAGCTCGGGAAACGCCAAGCGTCTTAGAGAGTTGGAACTCGGATGGAAGCTTCTGTTTTTCTTTAAAGATACCGTTTTCAATATCCCGTTTAATTTGTTCGATCACCTGCAGATAGAGGTGACGTGTATCCTGTTTGATTGACATATGTTTCACCCCGGAATCTATAGATCAGTCAGTGTCACAGCAGTGATCTGACCTCTGACGTTCGACACATCATATTTTGACAATAATATACCACTATTCAACAGATAAATAAATAGAATTAGATCATTTTTATGAATTTTGCTTCATTTTTGACAGATTGTGAAATTTTAAGCAAGGCACCTTTCTTGAACTCATTTATGGGTTTCGTTGACATACAAAAAAGACAGCCCGCTCAAGTAGGCTGTCTTTTTGTGTTATGAAGTATGCTGTTCTTCACTCTGCTGAGAGACGAGCACAGAACGTGGTTTACTTCCCTCATAAGGGCCGACAATCCCGTTATCCTCCATGGCATCAATCAGACGCGCCGCGCGGGTATAACCGACCCGGAACCGGCGCTGAAGCATGGAAACACTCGCACTCTGCATTTCTATGACCATTTGAACCGCTTCCGGATAAAGGTCATCATCGACTTCCTGTTTCACTTCACTTTCCTCTTCGGGAATCATTTCCTCCTGATACTGGGCTTTCTGTTGATCTACACAGAACTGGACGACACGTTCCACTTCTTCATCAGATAAAAAGGCACCCTGTACCCGGGTAGGCTTGTTGGAACCGACCGGGGTAAACAGCATATCCCCTCGTCCGAGCAGCTTTTCCGCACCTCCGGAATCGAGAATCGTCCTTGAATCTGTCTGTGAAGAGACACTAAAGGCAATCCGTGATGGAATGTTGGCTTTAATAACACCCGTAATAACATCAACAGAAGGACGCTGAGTGGCAATGATCAAGTGGATCCCAGCTGCACGGGCCATCTGGGCCAGGCGTGTAATGGCATCTTCCACTTCATTGGAAGCGACCATCATTAAATCAGCCAGCTCATCCACCAGCACAACGATGTAGGGAAGCTGAGGCTGTTCATCCTCCTGTTCCTGATTGTGCTTTTTAATGTATTCATTATAGCTTTCGATATTCCTTGTCCCTGTGTCAGAGAAAAGATCATACCTTCGCTCCATTTCCGAGACAACCTTCTTCAAGGCCCGGGAAGCTTTTTTAGGATCTGTCACAACAGGAGCAAGAAGATGAGGAATGCCATTATACACATTCAACTCTACTTTTTTCGGGTCTATCATCATCATTTTCACTTCATGAGGCTTCGCTCTCATAAGAATACTGGTAATAATGCCGTTAATGCAGACACTCTTACCACTCCCTGTCGCACCGGCGACAAGCATATGCGGCATTTTATTCAATTCAGACATAACGGCTTCACCGGATATGTCGCGCCCAAGAGCAAAGCTCAGCTTTGATTCCGGGTTGGATCTGCCTGTTTCAAGTACTTCTCTTAGAGAAACCATCGATACTTCCTGGTTCGGTACTTCAATTCCAACCGCAGATTTTCCGGGAATCGGTGCTTCGATTCGAATATCCTTCGCTGCAAGAGCCAACGCCAAATCATCGTTTAAATTTACGATTTTACTGACTTTCACACCTACATCCGGATAAACTTCATACTTTGTAACCGATGGTCCGACGTGAACTTTGGTTACTTTTGCCTTTACCCCGAAGCTTTGGAACGTTTTCTCCAGCTTTCTTACGGTAGCCTGAATATGAGAACGTCCCTGACTCTGGGGAGATGAGGTGGGTTCATCCAACAGCTCTATACCAGGGAGGTGATAGTCATGGTTCTCAAGCTCTGCCGTAGGCATGGACTTTTCAAGCGCTGCATCGTCTCCCTCAGGTTCCGCTTTCCCGGCAGATGGCTTCTTCGTTGAGGCTGGGTCCCCTTTTTCCTGTGCGGCATAAGCGGTTTCTGTGAAATCCTGAATGATCGGTTCATTCTTCGATTCCTCCTGCACTGGGGATGGCGGATCATTGATTTCATATACAACAGCTTCTTCTTCTTCCAGTTCTTTCGTCTTTTCTTCTTTCTTCACTTTACGGCTCTGTTTTTGATTTTTCATTCTTGCCACCTGCTCACGGCCGAGTTTTTTCATGTTCTTTCCGATGATGGTAAACAAATCACCAAGTGACCATTCGCTTACGAACAACAGTCCGGTGATAAACAGGAAAAAAGCGACGATGGCAGCTCCTGCCTGAGCAAACAGGTAATAGGTGATCGACAACAGGATGGCTCCAGTCAATCCGCCTCCGGCGCTGTAGAAGGAGCGTTCGCCGCGCATCATTTCTGTAATCCGTTCCCACGTCATCGTTAAAATGGAGCCGTTACCTGTTCCTAAATCCGCAGACAAGGTCTCCAGATGGGTGAACAGGATCAAGGATATAAGAATGAGATAAATACCAAACAATCGTTTATGTAAGAACGAAGGCCACCTTCTTTTCACCATTAAGAAGATCCCTACAATAAGAAAGAACAGAGAAGCGATAAAGTACCAAACACCGAAAAGGAACTGCCAGAACCTTTCAAGTCCTCCCGGGATGGCTCCGTCACTGATAGCCGAGGCCCCGCTTCCAATCACAGCAAGAAAAAGAAACAGGAGCCCGACGAGTTCAAACTTCACGTGGCTCTTTAAATTGGATGGCTTTTTCTTTTTTTTGCGTTTTCCAGCCATAATCATTCCACCTCCTGACTTAAACTGAAAAGAGAAGGATGCCGGCCCTTCCTTCATCCACTGCTGAAGAAAAACGACCGACATCCCGCCATTCAGTTCTTTTATTATATCACAGCTTATCCACTTGTTACGAGTCCAACCATTGTCCCGGCTGTAAAGACGGATCCAGGAAATGCATAGGATCTGTGGAGAGAATCTGAACAATCTGTTTTTTTCCGTCCTGCCCCTGTCTGCACATCATGGGACAGTTATCATGCTCATGGTACACCATCTCCATGCTGGTATCATCGGGAAATACATCATACTCACTAAGAGGTGTATATAAAATCGTCATTGGACCACCTGGTTATCTGCATCTCTATTGCTTTCTATCAGTTCGTTCAATTTAGCCATGGCTTCCTTGACACCACCAACCGCATCAATGAGGCCGTGATCCACGGCCTGCTGCCCGACAACATTTGTTCCGATATCCCTCGTCAAATTTCCCTTATCAAACATGAGTTCCTTAAACTTTTCTTCAGGAATATTGGAATGCTTCGTCACAAAGCTGATGACCCGCTCCTGCATTTTATCCATATACTCAAATGTCTGCGGCACCCCTATGACAAGACCGGTCATACGAATAGGGTGAATAGTCATCGTCGCCGTTTCCACAATGAACGAATAATCGGCTGCGACGGATATCGGAACGCCGATGGAATGCCCTCCGCCGAGTACGATGGAAACTGTCGGCTTGGAAAGGGAAGAAATCATTTCTGATATGGCAAGTCCTGCTTCAACATCACCGCCAACTGTATTCAGGAGAACGACAAGGCCCTCAATTTTAGGGTTCTGCTCAATGGCAATCAGCTGTGGAATGAGGTGCTCATACTTGGTGGTTTTATTTTGTGAAGGCAGCTGGACATGGCCCTCCACCTGGCCGATAATCGGCAGGACATGGATGTTTGAGTCCGCCGGCTGGGGGACATTGCTCTGCCCCAGCTGCTGGATTTTATCAACAAGGGATGATTGGGATTTCGATTGATCTTTTTCTTTGGAAGGTTCATCTTTCATCTGTTCCGCTCCTTTCACATTCTTTTCCTGTAGTATGACTGAAAATAGAAAGAAACATACAGGAAATCCAATGCTTTTGGATACGAAAAGGAATCGGAAAAGAAAAAACCGGCACCTCAGCCGGTCAGTTCTGTACAGAAGAATGATTTAACAAGGATCTTATGTCTTCCTTTTCCTCCTTATTCAACGCACGGAGCGGAAGTCTCACACCACCCGTTTCGATCCCAATACAGCGCAGCGCTTCTTTCACTGGAGCCGGGGATGGCGCTGAAAACATCCCCTCATATATAGGAAGCAGCTCCCGATGCAGGGCTCCTGCTTTCCGGCCTCTTCCAAGATCAAACAGGCGGAGCATCCGCTGCATTTCATCTCCGATCACATGGGAGGCTACAGAAATGATCCCGGCAGCGCCGATGACATAAGCGGGCAGTGTCAAATGGTCATCCCCGCTGTACACCGAAAATCCAGGGTCCGTGTGTGCCACAATCGATGCAATGGCATTAAGGTCCCCGGAGGCTTCCTTCACAGACGTGATGTTGCTGATTTTCGAAAGGCGGATGACCGTTTCCGGCTCTATTTTCGCTGCGGATCGTCCAGGGACATTGTAAATCATGACCGGGAGGGATACGGATTCCGCTGCAGCCTTAAAGTGCCGGTACAGCCCCTCCTGATCCGGTTTATTATAATAGGGGGCAACAAGCATAACAGCATCAACGCCTGCCGCCTCTGCCTGCCGGGACATTTCAATGGTATCGCTGGTATTGTTGCTGCCTGTGCCCGCAATGACGGGGACCCGTTGATGAACGGTCTGAACGGCATGTTTCCATAAGGAAATCTTTTCACTCCGTGTCAGCGTCGGAGATTCTCCTGTCGTCCCCGTAATAACAAGACCGTCAGAACCACTGCTTATGAGATGTTCAATCAGGATGGAGGTCTGATCAAAGTCCACTTTGTTTTGATCATCAAAAGGAGTGACCATAGCCGTTAAAACTTTTCCAAAACTCATGGCTGCATTTCTCCCTTTCTTGTTGAATGACTCAGCTGAAATACGTCATGGAGGGCATTGACAGCAGAAATAAGGTTTTCTTCCTTAATCAGAACCCAGATGGTCGTATGGGAATCGGCAGATTGAAGAATTGAAATGCCCTTGTCTGTGAGTGCCTGAACGATGTCGGCCGTCACACCCGGTATTCCGGTAATTCCGGCCCCAACTGTTGACACTTTCGCGCATCCTTCCCGAATTTCCGGTTCATAACCGAGGTCCTGAAGAATCCGGCGGGCTTTGTTCGTATAGAGGTCGCTGATGGTGTAGATAACACCGCTTGGAGAGATGTTGATGAAGTCGACTGATATGTTGGCGGATGCCATGGATTTGAAGACATCGGATTGGAGTTTGGAAGGATCTTCTTTGGACTGAACCTTGATCTGAGTGAGTCCTTTAATGTGGGCGATTCCGGTCACTGTCTTTTCGATTAAGTCGCTGCCGGACGGATGATTCTTCAAACCTGTCACCAGCGTACCTGGGTGATCGGAATAGGTTGACCTTACCCGGATGGGGACTTTCGCATGCATAGCAATTTCAACGGCACGGGGATGGATGACTTTAGCTCCCTGGTAAGCGAGGTTGCAGATTTCGTTGTACGTAATACTCTGAAGAGGACGGGCATCTTCGACAAGCCGGGGATCTGCGGTCATAATGCCTTCCACATCCGTGAAAATATCGATGTATTCTGTCTGAAGAGAAGCTCCCAGTGCAGCAGCGGTTGTATCACTGCCTCCTCTGCCGATGGTCGTGATCTCTCCCTGGAGGGTCTGCCCCTGAAATCCTGCAACGACGACGACATCCACCTGTTTTAATTCCCGGTAAATGCGGCCTGGGTTCATTTGTGTGATTTTCGCTTTTGTAAAATCATCATTGGTAACGATTCCGGCCTGAGCACCCGTTAAAGACACAGCTTTTATTCCTTCCCGGCACAATTCATGACAGAAAACAATGGAGGAAATGATTTCCCCGCAGGACATGAGAAGATCCTGCTCCCTCAGGGATACATCAATATCAGGAAAATGAATCAGACTTAACAGCGTATCCGTCGCGTAGGGACTTCCCTTCCGTCCCATGGCAGATACTGTAACAACTACTTTGTATCCTTCATTCAGTGCTTTTTTTACATGATGGACAGCCCGGGATCTGCTTTCCAGATCCCGGACTGATGTTCCTCCGAACTTTTGTACAATCACTTTCATTCGGCCACCTCAACTCCATAGAAGTTTACAGCCATTGATTAGCAACGAGACGCTCTGCTATCTGAACGGAATTCCATGCGGCACCCTTCAGAAGGTTGTCAGAGACGACCCACATATGAAATCCTTTTTCATGGTCAAGATCTTTGCGGACTCTTCCTACAAACACATCTTTCTTACCGGCTGCCGTCAGCGGTGTCGGATATGTTTGTGTCGAAGGATCATCCTCAAGTGTCAGTCCCGGCGCCTGATCCAGGAGATCCTGAATATTCTGAACGGTCACACCGGACTGTTCCACTTCAACATACACGCTCTCTGCATGGGAAGTAAAAAACGGAAGACGAACGCACGTTGCAGCAACGGATAGATCCGGGGCATGCATGATTTTCTTCGTTTCATTGATCATCTTCATTTCTTCAAAGGTATATCCGTTTTCCTGGAAAACGTCAATTTGCGGCAGGGCGTTGAAGGCGATCGGGAAATGCTTCTCATCCCCTTTGACGGGAAGGATTTCCGCTTTTAAATCTTCGCCATTCAAAAAGTCCATGGACTGTTCCCGCAGCTCATCAGCTGCTTCATTCCCCGCACCGGATACCGCCTGGTAGGTGGAAACGATCACACGGCTGAGGCCGAGCTGCTTTCTCAGCGGTTCCAGTGCAGCAACCATTTGAATCGTCGAACAGTTCGGATTGGCAATGATTCCTTTATGATTTTGGATATCCGCTTCATTCACTTCCGGTACAACCAGTGGTACACCTTCAGCCATTCGGTACGCACTTGTATTATCAATCACGACGGCGCCTCGGTTTACAGCTTCAGGGGCGAATTTCTTGGAAACCGACCCTCCGGCGGAGAATAATGCAATATCCACATGATCAAAGCTTTCAGGTACAGCTTCCTCCACGGTATATTCTCTGCCTTTAAATGTTAACTTCTGTCCGGCTGACCGGCTGGAAGAAAGGAGTTTGAGTTCTCCAATGGGAAAATCCCTGTCTTCCAGAGTTTCGAGCATTTTCAAGCCTACCGCTCCGGTTGCTCCTACGACGGCTACATTGTATTGGTTTGTATCATTCATCTTCGGCACCCTTTCTTCACTGATTTATTGTACGAATAGTAAAACATGTCACTATTTTTGTTATTTTATCATAAATGGGAGAATCACTGAAAAGAAACTTTTATTAATTTGGATATCTTTCTATTAAAACCGGCTGGAGCTGCTTTCCTTCCAGGGCCGCTTCAATGGTTTGCGGGATTTTTGTCATATCGGCTACAAGAGAGTTCGGCTTTTTATAAGGGTGATCCTGACCAAGCGGAACAAAATAGATGTTCTTTGTAGCCATTAAGCGCATCACATTAATCCCATTCAATCCCAGCGCATCGTTTGTAGAAACAGCTAACACCACTGGGCTTTCGTTTCGAAGGGTCGCTTTAGCCGCCATCAAAACCGGGGAGTCCGTTAAAGCGTTGGCCAGCTTACTTGTTGAATTTCCGGTTAATGGAGCGATGACCATACAGTCCAGCGGCCGCTTAGGTCCGAGAGGCTCCGCATCCGGAATAGTCATGATCGGCTTTTCACCAGTAATTTCTTCAATTTTCTTCAAGTGGTCGGCGGCTTCTCCGAAACGCGTATCCGTTTTCTGTACCGTATAGGACAATACCGGCACAACGACTGCCCCCATATCCACCAGTTCCTGCATCACCGGGAAAACCTCATGATACGTACAATGGGAACCGGTTAAACCGAACCCAATTACTCTGCCTTTTAAATTTGTCATGCTTCATTTTCCTTTCTGGAATGATCCTGGATCAGTCTGGAAACTACATCAGCAATGATCCGGCCAGCTGTTTTCGGTGCCACAATGCCGGGCAGTCCCGGAGCCAGCAGTGCTCGAATTCCACGTTTATCGGCGTACCGGAAATCCGTTCCGCCCGGCTTGGAAGCAAGATCTAAAATTAAAGCATGCGACGGAAGCTGCTTAATGATCCCGGGTGTGACAACCTGGGAAGGAATTGTATTGATCAGGATGTCACAAGTCATATCTCTGCCATCCAGACGGTTCATGTCAAATGGGACCAGCCCCATTTCATGGACCCTGGCTGCACTGCTCGTTGTTCTTACCCCGACGCTGACATCTGCACCTAAATGATGAAAGGTCCGTGCGAGACTCATCCCTACACGTCCGAGTCCAAGTACAGTCACCCTCGATCCATGAATGGTGAAATCTGTATGCTGGATAACGAGCATCAATGTTCCTTCAACGGTAGGAATCGAATTGTAGATCGCTACATCATCCCGGTCCATGAGAGGAATCAATTTCCTGTTCGAACTTTCTGCGAGATCATGTAAATGTTCGTTGGCGATTCCGGTGAAAATCTGACAGTGAGGAGGTGTCTTCTTTAACCATTCTTCCTTCAATTGAATCAACTGATTGGAGAAGATTCCCTCTATATTTCCATTCCCATCCGTGCCAGGTACGGGAAGTATGATGGCATCGAGCTGTTCCACCTGCTTACTATCAAAATCAAGATCGACAGCTTCCCTGAAACTTTCATTCAGTTGGTCGAATCCTGCAAGATAAACGGCAGCACCCCATTCATTAAGCTTACGTATAAGCTCAATCTGCCGGGCATCGCCCCCAATAACTGCTATATGGTATCCTGTTAGCATCCCGGATGTCTCCTTTTTCTAATGTCTTATCTCCTTGTATCCTATGCCGGAACGTGGAGTTAGTGATTTCAACCACTAACAAAAAAAGCCGCAGCATAAGCTGAGGCTTTTCATTTCCTTTTCAATAGAATGGTATGCTCGCCGATGGTTTGAATCTGTTCCCAATCGATCGTCAATTCCTTGTTGGAAGACCCTATCCCAATTAAGCCGTGATTTAAAATGACCAGTGAAATGATCCGACCGGAATCCGGATCAATGATCAAATCCGCCCGGCCTAAAACCCCCAGTTTTTCTCCATTTTCCACATCAATGACTTCTTTCTTTGCCATAGCTTTCATTCTCATCCGCTCGGCCTCCTATCTTTCTTCACTTAACATCTTCGGCAGGTCAGAGATCTGCAGTCCCTTTTTGCGGATCCCTTCAATCAGCTGCGGCAGACTGTCAACGGTCACCTGTGTAGGGTGCATCAGAACCGTTGCCCCGTTATGTACTTTGTTCAGCACCCGGTTGACAAGGACGTCTTTAGAGGGCTTCTGCCAGTCGATCGTATCAACGGTCCACAGAATCGTTTCCATTCCGAGATCATCTGCCGCCTCCACGGTTTCCATGTGAAAGCTGCCGGATGGAGGAGCGAAATATTCAATCTTCTGCTTCGTTAAGGCAAAGAGAATATCATCGGCCTGTTTTAAGTTATCAGCTGCTTCGGCTTTAGACATCCTCCCCATATCCTTATGGCCATACCCATGGCTTCCAATGGTGTGACCCTCCTCTTCAATCATCTGGATTAAATGAGGAAACTCATCTGCAAAAGCTCCATCAATAAAAAAGGCCGCTTTCGCCTGGTGTTTATTAAGCAGATCAACCATTTCAGGAATATACTCCTCGCCCCACGATACATTGATTAAAAGGGAAACGGCTTTTTTGTCCGGGTGCCCCCTGTAAACCGGTGCCGGCGGCAGGTCTTCAAGGGACACATCCGGCCTTGTCATTTTATACACTAAATGTTCTTCTTTATAGGTTCCATCTTCTTTCATCTTCTTATATGAAGCCTCAACATCTACCTCACGCCCGTAAATCCCCGGCGTTTTTTTCCAGACCGAATCAATAACAGCATCCTCAGCCTTCAACTCATGTTTGTCTTTTTCATTCACGATTTTCTGGTAAAGGGAGCTTTCTTTATAAACAGGTACGTCTTTTTCCACCGTAAGACCAGCAAGTCCCACACCCGTTATAAAGGAAAGGATAATTATACAAGCCGCAGCCGTTCGGAATTTCATGGACAATCCCCCCTGTTATCATCGTATGGGAGTGGCCCGGATATTAGACCAGTGAAAGCCGTCACTCCATCTTGTCCATCGGTTTTTGGTAAAAAAGACAAAAAAAAAAGAGACTGGCAAGCCAGTTTCTTTTCTTTAGTGTTTAGGATTGTTCGACATTGGATTCCTGTTCTTTTTTCTCATCAATCAGAACAGCTTTACGGGACAAATTGATTCGCCCCTGATTGTCGATCTCTTTTACTTTTACTTTGATAAAGTCTCCGATGGATACGATATCCTCCACTTTACCAATGCGCTCTTCAGCCATTTCGGAAATGTGCACGAGTCCTTCTTTGCCTTTGAATAATTCAACAAATGCGCCGAACTTCTCAATACGCTTCACCTTTCCATTGTAAACTTCGCCGACTTCAACTTCGCGGACGATGTCTTCAATGATTTTTTGAGCGGCTGCATTCATGCCGGCATCCGTGGATGAAATAAACACGGTACCATCCTGCTCAATATCGATTTTAACACCTGTATCATCAATGATCTGGTTAATCTGCTTTCCGCTTGGTCCAATGACGTCACGGATTTTATCAGGATTAATTTTCATTGTCATGATTTTCGGTGCATGCTGAGAAAGCTCAGAACGAGTTTCAGGAAGAGTGGCCAGCATAGACTCAAGAATTTCCATACGGCCTTTTTTCGCCTGGGCCAGTGCTTCCTCAAGAATTTCGCGTGAAAGGCCGTCGATCTTAATGTCCATCTGCAGCGCCGTTACACCTTTAGCTGTACCAGCTACTTTAAAGTCCATATCTCCAAGAGCATCTTCCATTCCCTGAATATCTGTAAGGATTGTATAATCTTCTCCGGATTTTACAAGTCCCATAGCGATACCGGCCACCGGTGCTTTAATCGGTACACCTGCATCCATCATAGCCAGCGTACTTGCGCAGATACTCGCCTGGGAGGTGGAACCGTTGGATTCCAGCACTTCAGATACGAGACGGATCGTGTAAGGGAAATCATTTTCTGATGGAATAACAACTTCCAAGGCACGTTCACCAAGAGCCCCGTGTCCGATTTCACGACGTCCAGGTCCGCGGATCGGGCCTGTTTCCCCGACAGAGAATTTAGGGAAGTTATAGTGGTGCATGAAACGCTTGGATTCTTCGAGGTCAAGTCCATCAAGAATCTGTACATCTCCAAGAGCACCTAGTGTACACACGCTCAACGCCTGTGTCTGTCCACGTGTGAACAATCCGGATCCATGCGTACGCGGCAGGAGTCCTACACGTGAGGACAATGAACGGATTTCATCGACGCCGCGGCCATCCGGGCGGATTTTATCCTTTGTAATCAGGCGGCGCACTTCTGTCTTCACCATATCGTCCAGAATGGAACCAACCTGCTTGAGTGTTTCTTCATCGGCTTCCTGCTCTTCATACAGGGCTGTAATGTCGGATTTCACCTGATCAATAGCAGCTTCACGGGCTTTCTTCTCTTCTGTTTTAATTGCATCAACAAGAGCATCTGACGCCTGTTCTTCTACTTTTGCTTTCAGTTCTGCATCAAGATCGAACAGCTGCACTTCCATCTTTTCACGGCCTGCTGCTGCCACGATCTCTTCCTGGAAGGCTACAAGACGTTTGATTTCCTCATGTCCGAACATGATGGCTTCGAGCATGTCTTCCTCGGAAACTTCCTGTGCTCCCGCTTCGACCATGTTGATGGCATCTTTCGTACCGGCAACAGTCAAGTCGATATCACTTTTCTCCTGCTGGTCCACCGTCGGGTTGATCACATATTCACCGTCAACACGGCCGACAATGACACCGGCAATCGGGCCTTCAAATGGAATATCTGAAATTCCAAGGGAAATGGACGAACCGAGCATAGCGGCCATTTCGGATGAACAATCCTGATCCACACTCATCACGGAGCTGATCACCTGTACATCATTTCGGTAACCGTCAGGGAATAACGGACGAATCGGACGGTCAATCAAGCGGGAGGCAAGAACTGCCTTATCACTTGGACGCCCTTCTCTTTTAATAAAGCCGCCTGGAATTTTACCAACGGCATATAAACGCTCTTCATAATTTACGGTTAAAGGGAAAAACGGCAGGTCTTTCGGCTCTTTAGAACCTGTTGCCGTAGAAAGCACCGTTGTATCACCATAATGGATGAGTGCTGCGCCATTCGCTTGTTTCGCCAGTTCTCCAATCTCTACTGAAAAAGTACGGCCGGCGACATCAATCGAAAACACTTGTTTTTCTTCTGCCATAAAGAACTAAACTCCTCTCAATAACTCTAATTCAACTGAAGGGACTATTGTAAGTTTACACCCTTCTGTATGTAAACATACAGAAAAAGCGGGAATACTCCCGCTTTTTCCATTCATTAACGGCGCAAGCCAAGGCTCTTGATTAACTCGCGGTAACGTGTAATGTCCTTATTACGAAGGTAGTTCAATAGGTTACGACGCTTACCTACCATTTTAAGCAGTCCGCGACGGGAGTGGTGGTCCTGCTTATGAGCGCGCAGGTGCTCGTTCAATGTCGTGATCTGCTCAGTAAGTACAGCAATCTGTACCTCTGGAGAACCTGTGTCGTTGTCGTGAGTTTTGTACTCATTGATTAGTTCCTGTTTACGTTCCTGTGTGATAGCCATGTTGACTACACCTCCTGTAAATATTTAAGAATTCCCATTCCCCGAGCGGTCGTCGGAGTTACGAACCGCCAAGCGAAGGTTCCATATTAAAGAGTACAATTTTTTGAGGCGAAATGCAAGAGAAACCCTTATTCTAAGCCGAAAAATCTTTGGATATCCTCTTCTCCGTCCTCATCCGGCCCTTCAGCCCGGGACAGAAATTGTATACACGCCGCTGCCTTTGGTTCTATTGGAAGCTCACCAAGAAAAGCGGCCGTCCAGCACACATGATGTTCCCTGCCGCTTCCGCGCTCCGAAATAGTCACAGCGGCGGACAAAGGTTTCCCTTGAATGAAGATTTTACTGTAGTAAACCCCTGCAGGTGGAAACAGATACTCGTCAGAAGGGAAAAACCGAATTTTCCGGCTGCTGTCCGGCCCGTCCACTTCCCCCTCTACGGAAAAAGGTCTCCCCAGAAGATGGTTGACCGCCGTGATGTTTCCTGTTTCCAACAGTTTCCGAATTCTCGTCGAACTGACTTTTTCCGTATCCTTCTCAACTTTGGCTACCGTAGTCTGGGTAAAACGTCCTTTAGCGTAATGAGGGAGGTCCTTCATCGTTCCCTTTCCTTTGTGGCCGAATGTAAAATCAAATCCGGCTGCCACGTGCGTCACCCGCAGCGATACAAAGAAATGTTCCACAAAATCCTGCGGAGAAAGGGCTGCCAGTTCCTTATCGAAGGTTACAACGAACAGATAGTCCACCCCCATACCGCTTAAGATCCGTTCTTTTTCCTGAACAGGTGTAATGTAGGAAACATGCGGACGTCCCTTTCCCAGTACGACAGAAGGATGAGGATCAAACGTCATCACGGAGCTGCTTACCCCCGTGCGTTCAGCTTCGTTCACCGCTGTTTCTATAACCTTTTGATGGCCTTTATGGACACCGTCAAAAAAACCGACGGCCATTACGTTGGGATCGGGAACCGGAAAATCAGCAGATTGATAAGTTAAGTAAAAGGTCTCCACTGCAGTCACCCGCTTTACAAAATTTTAAAATACCCGCACCGGCTTGATATATCCCGGCTTTGTAGGATGCTTTTGATAAACAGCCGCAACTTCCTGTTCATGCTGGATCGTAAATGTGTCGGCTGTTAAATCACGAGGTGCATCAAGGACACGGCCGTGCTTCACCATTTCTCTCGTTTCTTCGTCTACATCGATCGACGGAAGGTGAGTGAGCCCTTTAGAGAGCGGCAGCAGCAGGTCGGCAGCACGGTTTTGATCTGCCGCTTCCTGAACAGCATCGAAAGTGAAGCAGTCCTCCTTATGAATATCCCCTGTCTCCGTGCGAATAAGGCTTTTCATATGAGCCGGAAAGCCGAGCGCTTTTCCGATATCCACACAGAGCGTACGGATGTACGTGCCCTTTGAGCAGGCGACGCGGATGCCGAATGAATAAGTATCCTCCTCAAGAGACGCATCATAGGAAGTCATATGCAGTTCACTTATGTATACCTTTCTGGAAGGGCGTTCAATCGTCTTTCCTTCCCGTGCATATTCGTACAGTTTCTTTCCGTCTACCTTGACGGCCGAATACATCGGAGGCGTCTGGGTGATTTCTCCTGTAAAATCAGCGAGGACCTCTTTAATGTCCTGGACTTCCGGCTGCTGCTTCAGCCTGCCTGTTTCTACAGTCTTTCCAGAGGCATCTTCTGTGTCTGTCGCATACCCAAGGGTAACGACGGCTTCATAGACTTTCGTTGTGTCGGTCAGAAAAGGAACGATTTTCGTTGCTTTTCCGACACACAGGGGGAGCACCCCTTCTACATCCGGATCCAGTGTCCCCGTATGTCCAATTTTCCTCGTTTTCAGCATGCCGCGGGCCTTACTTACACAATCGTGGGAAGTAAATCCTTTCGGCTTCCACAATGGCAGAATTCCATCCATACGTCCACCTCCTGAATCCTCATTTTATCAAAGATAAATCCGTGCTGGAGCAGCACGGATTTATATCAGCTTTCCGTATCGTTAAGGTCGCGGAGGATCGTTTCAATACGGTTTCCTCTTTCAACAGCTTCGTCAAACTCAAACATAATTTCAGGGGTCTTCCGAAGTCGGATCCGCTGCCCGATTTCAGAGCGGATGAACCCTTTCGCTTTGGCAAGGCCTACAAGCGTATCATGCTTTTGTTTGTCGTCCCCTAATACGGAAATATATACTTTTGCCTGCTGCAGGTCACCAGTTACCTTCACTTCGGTAACCGTGACAAAGCCTACGCGGGGGTCTTTGATTTTCTTGCTGATGATGTCACTCATCTCTTTTTTCATCTGCTCCCCAACGCGGCTGGCACGTAAATCGTTCATGTTCATTCACCTCTTCCAAACAAAACATCACAGCCATTCAATCTGTGTTTCCGTCCGTTCAATTTCCGGAAAAGAATCGATGAAAGTAAGCGCCTGCTGCATCGTCTGCTCAGCTATTGTTTTATCACTGGCAATCGTGACCAGTCCGAGACGTGTACGCTGCCAGAGGTTTTGAAACTCAAGCTCACTGACAGCGATATTGAATTCATTGTGCAGTCTCGTTTTGATCCTTTTCAATACGGCACGCTTATTTTTCAACGACTGCGCATCATAGATTAAGCAATCCACTTCTGCGCTTATTATCATTTGCGCTCAATTTCCTGCATTTCATAAGGTTCAATAATGTCACCGATTTTAAGGTCATTGAAGTTCTTGATGGTAATTCCACACTCATACCCCTGTGCAACTTCTTTCGCATCATCTTTATAACGCTTCAGGGCATCAATTTCACCTTCATATATAACGACGCCGTCACGAATGACACGGATGCCGGAGTTGCGGGTGACTTTACCGTCAGTAACGTAAGAACCGGCAATGGTACCAATCTTGGATACTTTGAAGATTTCACGAACCTCAACCTGACCGATGATTTTCTCTTCGAATTCAGGGTCAAGCATCCCTTTCATCGCTGATTCGATCTCTTCCATAACTTTATAAATGATGTTGTGAAGACGGATTTCTACATCCTCAGATTCTGCTGCTTTTCTAGCATTCCCGTCGGGACGTACATTGAAACCAATGATGATTCCGTTGGAAGCGGAAGCCAGATTCACGTCAGATTCTGTGATCGCGCCGACACCCGTGTGGATGATCTTCACCTTCACGCCTTCCACTTCGATCTTCTCAAGAGATCCGGCCAATGCTTCTACAGAACCCTGGACATCTCCTTTAAGGATCAAGTTGATTTCCTTCACTTCGCCCTGCTTAATTTGGTTGAACAAATCGTCCAGGCTTACTTTAGCATTTGAACCACGGCTGACTTCCAGCTGCTTTTGAGCACGGGCTTCACCAATGGAGCGGGCTTTCTTCTCGTCATCAAAGACAAGGAAACGGTCTCCAGCCTGCGGCACATTGTTCAATCCGGTAATTTCAACAGGAGTGGATGGTCCAGCTGTCTTGACGCGGCGTCCAATATCGTTGACCATCGCTCTTACACGACCCCATGTGTTTCCTACGACAACGGAATCGCTGACGTTCAGTGTACCATTTTGAACGAGCAGGGTGGCGACAGGTCCGCGCCCTTTATCAAGCTCTGCTTCAATGACAGTTCCGTACGCGTGACGCTCAGGGTTGGCTTTTAGTTCTTCCATTTCAGAAACGAGAACAATCATTTCCAGAAGCTCATCAATTCCTTCTCCCTGAACAGCGGACATTTTAACGAAAATCGTTTCCCCGCCGTATTCTTCGGAAATAAGCTCATATTCCATAAGCTCCTGCATGACACGGTCCGGGTTGGCACCTTCTTTGTCCATCTTATTGACAGCAACAATGATTGGTACTTCTGCTGCCTTGGCGTGGCTGATCGCTTCTTTTGTCTGCGGCATCACTCCATCATCAGCTGCAACTACGAGGATGGCAATATCCGTTACCTGAGCACCACGGGAACGCATGCTTGTGAAAGCGGCGTGTCCAGGAGTATCAAGGAACGTAATCTTCTTATCATTTTCTTCAATCTGATAAGCACCAATGTGCTGGGTAATCCCGCCGGCTTCCCCTTCTGTTACCTTCGTATTACGGATCTGGTCAAGAAGTGTCGTTTTCCCGTGGTCAACGTGGCCCATGATTGTTACGACTGCCGGGCGCTCACGCAGATGTTCCGGTTCGTCATCGAAAGTCATGTTCTCGATATCAGTTTCATCAACTACGACTTCTTCTTCGACTTCTACACCGAATTCTTCGCAGATCAGCTCAATGGATTCCGGCTCCAGTTCCTGGTTTTTTGTTGCCATAACGCCAAGGAACATAAGCTTCTTAATGATTTCAGAAGAATCCTTGCCGAGTTTTTCCGCCAGTTCACCGACAGTTAAACTGCCGACAAAAGTGATTTTCTCAGGCAGCTGTTTCTTCGGCTTTTTCGGAGCCTGCTGCTGGGAAGAAGGCTTTTGTCTTCTCTGGTTATTGCCGCGGGATTTTTGGTTCCCCTGCTTTTTGTTGTTCGGCTTGGAGTTTCCACTCTTGTTGTCCTGTTTCTGCTTGCCGGCAGATTTACCAAAGGCTTTATCGAGTTTTTCAGCCGATCCGTCTTCTAATGTAGACATATGATTGTTCACTTCAATGTTCAGGCTTTGGAGTTTCTCAATCACTTGTTTACTTGATAGTTCATTCTTTTTGGCATATTCGTATACGCGCATTTTACTCATATATCTTTCACCCCCGAATAGATTCATCGAGCAGCGATTGCAACTTTTTCGCAAATCCTTGATCCAGAACTGCGATCGCGACTCTTCCTGCTTTCCCGACGGCCTGTGACAGAACTTCCCTGTCATCCACCTCGTAGCAGGGTACTTGATAAAAGCTGCATTTATCTGTCAGCTTTTTCTTTGTTTGTTTTCCAGTATCATTGGCAATCAGAACCAGCTTGGCTTTCCGCTTGCGGATGTCCTTGACGATGGACTCTTCCCCAAACGTGCACTTCCCGGCACGGACGGCAAGGCCGATCAAATTCAGGTAACTTCCGCTCATGACGGGTCAGCCTGAACTTTGGATTTAAGGTCCGTATACACGTCCTCGCTTACAGAAGCCTTCAAATGACGGTTCAGCAGCTGCTGTTTTTCTGCCTGCTCAATGACATCAAGACTCTTGGTTACATAGGCACCACGGCCATTCATCTTTCCAGTGTCGTCCACAAATACCTCTCCGTCTTTATTGCGGACGACTCGGATTAACTGCTGCTTCGGAAGCATTTCCTGTGTAACCACACATTTCCGAAGCGGCTGTTTCTTGGAACGGGTCATTGTCTTCCCCCTCCTTAATCCTCTAATAGATCTTCATCAAAGTCATCACTTTCATCTTCCGGTGTTTCAGAAAGCAGACCTTGTTCCCGTGCTTCACTTTCGCTCTTGATATCAATTTTCCAACCCGTCAGCTTAGCTGCCAAGCGGGCATTCTGACCCCGTTTTCCGATAGCCAGGGAAAGCTGATAATCAGGAACGATGACCGTTGTCGCCTTATCTTCCTCGTCTACAAGAACCTCGACGACTTTGGAAGGACTCAGCGCATTGGACACATATTCAACAGGATCTTCTGACCACTGAACAATATCAATCTTTTCACCTTTTAATTCATTTACAATGGTTTGGACACGCTGACCGCGCTGCCCTACGCAGGAGCCGACCGGATCAATTTCCTGATCTTCTGCGTATACAGAGATTTTAGAGCGGTCCCCGGCTTCACGGGCTACACTCATGACTTCCACAGTGCCATCATAAATCTCAGGTACTTCCATTTCAAACAAACGCTTCAGAAGTCCCGGATGGGTTCTGGATACGTAAATATGAGGCCCTTTGTTACTGTTTTCCACCTTCGTCACGAACACTTTCAACCGATCGTGAACTTCATAGGTTTCGGAAGGCATCTGCTCACCTTCAGGAAGGCGCGCTTCAATTTTACCCAGATTCACATAAACAAAACGTGGATCTTTTCTCTGGATGATCCCCGTCATGATATCTTCTTCACGATCAACGTACTCCCCGTATATGATGCCGCGCTCGGCTTCACGGACACGCTGTGTTACAACCTGCTTGGCCGCCTGAGCTGCGATCCGGCCGAAGTCCATCGGTGTAACCTCTACTTCAATAACGTCTTCGACATCGTAGTTTGGATCAATGCCATTGGCTTCCTCGAGGGAAATTTCCTGTTGAGGGTCCATCACTTCTTCTACGATTTCTTTCCGGGCCAGTACTCTCATCGTACTTTCCTCTTCATTAATATCCACACGGACATTGGTTGCGGAATTGAAGTTTTTCTTATACGCAGAGATCAGGGCTGCTTCCAGCGCTTCCAATAATAGATTTTTGTCGATGCCTTTTTCCTTTTCCAGATAATCCATGGCATCAAATAGTTCACTACTCAACGATTTCTCCCCCTTAATTAAACGTAACAGCTAGGTTCGCTTTGGCTATTTTTTCATAAGGAATTTCCAACTGTTTTTTTCTTGTTTTTATACGGATTTCTACGACAGCTGTGGATTGTTCGAAAGACTTCAATGTCCCTTCAAACTCCTTCTCCCCATCAATTGGTTCATACAGCTTCATATAGACATAATTACCGGTATACTTCTTAAAGTCAGCTTCCGTTTTCAACGGGCGTTCCGCTCCTGGAGAAGCAACCTCTAGAAAATATGGGATATCGATAGGGTCTTCTTCATCCAGCTTTTCACTTAGCTGCTCCGACACTTGACCGCATTCCTCAATATCAACGCCGCCCTCTTTATCAATAAAGACGCGCAGATACCAGTTCTGCCCTTCTTTTTTGTATTCGATGTCGACAAGTTCCAAATTCATATCATCCAAGATTGGCTGGACAAGACGTTCCGCTACGGATGTCACATGATCACTCATGCTTTTCCCTCCTTTGGCCTGTTCATTGTTTAGTTTCCTTAGTATTAGATGATTGGGCTGATTTCATTTAAGTACCAGGGCTTTCCAGTCACAGAGGCCACGAGAAACCGCTATGACATGGATCATAGCGGTTTCTCTTCGCGGGCATAAAAGACCCCTGCTGCATTGAAAAGTTTCCACAAAAGTAAGAGCCTGAAATATGACAAAAGAGCGGGTTACCCCACTCTTTCGGCGTTCCTATCGCTCTTCTCACCATAAAAAATATATCACAACTGCCTGTGGTTTGCAACCGGAGGGCTGTTCACGGATGAAAACCATGCCGCCCTAAAAAAGAGACAGCTGGTTTTCATCCGGCATTCCTTCAAGACAACCGAAGTTATCCAGATATTCCAGCACCGTTTTGGAGATCCGGCTCCGCTCTCTTAAGTCCTGTTTGGAAAGGAACTCCCCTTCTTCGCGGGCCTGAACGATGTTAATAGCAGCGTTGGTACCAAGACCATCAACCGCATTGAATGGAGGAATCAGCTGATTTCCCTCCACGAGGAAGTCAGTCGCGCTTGATTTATACAGGTCCACGTTTTTAAAGCTGAACCCGCGCTCACACATTTCAAGGGAAATTTCGAGCACAGTCATCAAACTTTTCTCTTTCGGTGTGGCATCAAATCCTTTGCTCTGAATTTCATTCATACGGGCACGGATCGCGTCGGATCCCTTCATCATCGTTTCCAGCTCGAAATCGCTGGCCCGGACAGTGAAATAAGCCGCATAAAAGAAGATCGGGTAATGGACTTTGAAATAGGCGATCCGGACGGCCATCAGAACATAAGCAGCGGCGTGTGCTTTCGGGAACATGTATTTGATTTTCTTACAGGAATCAATATACCAGTCCGGCACTCCATGCTTTTTCATTTCTTCAATCCATTCATCCTGGAGGCCTCTTCCCTTCCTCACAAATTCCATGATTTTAAAGGCAAGGGATGGATCAAGACCCTTATGCATTAAATACACCATGATATCATCACGGCAGCCGATAACCTCCGGCAGTGTACAAATGCCGTCATTGATCAGCTGCTCCGCATTGCCAAGCCACACGTCAGTACCGTGGGAAAGGCCTGAAATGATGACAAGTTCAGCAAAGGTTTTAGGTTTTGTATCCTCAAGCATCTGTCGTACGAACCGTGTACCGAATTCCGGTACCCCAAGGGTTCCGGTTTTACACATGATCTGTTCCGCCGTTACTCCGAGAGCTTCAGGGCCGCTGAAGATCTTCATAACTTCAGGATCGTCGACAGGAATCTCCTTCTGGTCGATGCCGCTCAAATCCTGAAGCATACGGATAACGGTCGGGTCATCGTGTCCGAGGATATCCAGCTTAAGAAGGTTATCGTGAATGGAGTGGAAATCAAAGTGCGTCGTTCTCCATTCAGACTTTGTATCATCTGCCGGATACTGTATAGGAGAAAAGTCGTAAATCTCCATATCATCCGGGACGACGATGATCCCTCCAGGGTGCTGTCCGCTCGTCCGCTTGACGCCTGTGCATCCATGGACAAGCCTGTCGATTTCCGCATTCTTATAATGGAGCTGATGATCACCCGCATAGCCTTTCACATAGCCGTAGGCCGTCTTTTCAGCGATTGTACCAATGGTTCCGGCACGGTAGACGTTGTCTTCCCCGAACAGCTCTTTTGTATAGTTGTGTGCATGCGGCTGATATTCACCTGAGAAGTTCAAGTCAATATCCGGGACTTTATCCCCCTTGAACCCAAGGAAGGTTTCAAACGGAATATCCTGGCCGTCTTTCTTCAAAGGTGTCCCGCATTCAGGACAGTCTTTTTCTTCCAGGTCAAACCCACTACCTACAGAACCATCTGTAAAGAATTCGTTGTACTGACACGACGGGCAGACATAATGAGGAGGCAGCGGGTTAACTTCGGTGATTTCTGTCATCGTCGCCACAAAGGACGATCCAACAGAACCCCGTGAGCCAACGAGATAGCCGTCCTCCAGGGATTTTGTAACGAGCTTCTGAGATATGAGATAAATAACCGCAAAACCGTTCCCAATGATACTATCCAGTTCCTTCTCCAGCCGGTCTATGATCAACTGCGGCACATCGTCCCCGTAGATGCTTTTCGCCTTATTATAGGACATATCACGGATTTCCTGATCAGCCCCTTCAATATTGGGCGTGTAAAGGTCATCCTTCACTGGAGAAACTTCCCCGATCATATCGTTGATTTTATGCGTATTCGTCACGACCAGTTCCTCCGCCTTTTCTCTGCCAAGGAAGGAAAGCTCATCAATCATTTCGTTCGTCGTCTTAAAGTGCACCTCCGGCAGGGTTTGTCTGTTCAACGGGTTTCCGTTCTGAGACGAAATAAGAATCTGCCGGTACTGCTTTTCATGCGGCTCAAGATAGTGGGTATTCCCTGTTGCAACAACCGTCTTACCCAGCCGCTCTCCCAGAGCGGTCAGACGCTTAAGAATATCAAGGATCTGCGCTTCTGTCTGAACGAGGTCTTTTTCAACAAGGTGATAATAGTTCCCCGGAGGCTGAATCTCAATATAATCGTAGAAATCCGCCACTTTCTCAGCTTCTTCTTCCGATTTCTGCATAATCGTTTCAAAGACTTCCCCTTTATCACAGCCGGATCCGACAAGAATACCTTCCCGATACTTTTTAAGCAGGGATCTTGGAATCCGCGGCACACGGTAGAAATAGTTCACATGTGCTTCAGAAACAAGCCGGTAGATGTTTTTCAAGCCGGTGCTGTTCGTCGCCAGCAGTGTGGCATGGGACGGCCTTGAGCGTTGATATGCCTTCCCTTCACCCATGTAGTCGTTCAGATTCTGGTGATTGGTTATTTCCCTTTCCATCGCTCTTTTCAAAAGCTTCCACAGAAGATAACCAGTCGCTTCAGCATCATATATAGCCCGGTGGTGCTGGGTAAGCTCAATATCGAACTTCTTACAAAGGGTATTCAGCCGGTGGTTTTTCAGCTCCGGGACGAGAAAACGAGCCAGTTCCAAGGTATCAATGACCGGATTCCCGGCTTTCCCTAAGTCGATCGCCTGATAGCCGGCATTCAAGAAGCCCATGTCAAAGCTTGCGTTATGGGCAACGAGAATGTCGTCCCCAGTCCACGTATAGAAATCCTTCAACACTTCCTCAATCTCAGGCGCATCCTTCACCATATCATCAGTGATGCCTGTCAGATCGATCGTCGTCTGGGAAAGCGGATGGTGAGGATTGGCGAAGGATTCGAAGCGGTCGACAATTTCTCCCCCTTGAATCCGCACGGCTGCCAGTTCAATGATCTTGTCATAAACAGCTGATAAACCAGTCGTCTCTACGTCAAAAACAACATAGGAAGCTTGTTCTAACTCCCGGTCCTGTTCTCCATAGGCGATCGGCACCCCATCATCAACCAGGTTGGCTTCAACACCGTAAAGGATTTTCACCCCATTCTTTTCCCCTGCACTGTGCGCGTCAGGATACGCCTGCACGACGGCGTGATCGGTGATGGCAATCGCTTCATGCCCCCAGTCCCCTGCCTGCTTAATCAGACGGGAAGGAGATACTGGAGCGTCCATAGCACTCATCGTCGTATGGGCATGCAGTTCTATCCGTTTCTTCCCTTCAGGCGCTTCATCCTGACGAAGCTTCGGCTTCACTTCATTGATATCGTTAGCCATCATCGTCAGTTCATTGGTGAAGCTGTCTGTTTGAACGCCTCCCCGGGCTTTGATCCACATGCCCGGCTGGACGAGCTTGAACATATCAGCGTGATCATCTCCGCGGGAGAACATTTTGATAGAGAAGGAGTCGGTATAGTCCGTGACCTTCAACAGCAGAAGGTGCCGGCCGGAGCGGAGCTCCTTCACTTCGGCATCAAACACATACCCCTGGACAGCGATGCGCTTCTCTTCTTCCTGAATTTCCTCCATAGGAATGATGTCATCCTGGATTTTATAGCCGATCTCAATCGGCCCTTTAGGCTTTTGATCGTCTTTATCCTTCGCCCGTTCTTCCTGTTCTTTCACTGCCTGCTGCACTAGGATTTTATCTTCTTTCTGCCGTTCTTCCTGAAACTTTTTGATTTCCTCTTTTTCATGTTTCACCTGTGTGGATAAAACAAAGGCAGGAAGACCTGCCCGCTGGGCATACTGCTTGAGCGGTTCCTCCAGCTTTTTCTGTACGGCATGACTTTCAGCTAAATTCCTGCAGGTTAACATAATCTTATTTCCGTTAACTTCTGGTTGTTGTTCCAGCAATAGATCTTTGTACCCCGGGGTCAAATTGGTCAGCGTCTTAATAAAGTTCTGCCAGTACTCTACAATATCTTCCTGGGGCAGCTCCTTATTGTCTGCCTCAATTGTCCAATCGATTTCGGCAATGGCACGAAAAGCATGGATCAACTTACTTGTGAACAGCTCATAAATCGAAGGCGGAAGCGGCCTGGGCATGGCAAAATGAAAATGCCACGCTTTCTTTTCCTTGAAGACCACAAGCTTCTGCATCCGGCTTTCTTTGAAATGAGGTTCAATCAGATTATGAGGAAACTGGATCTGCTCCAGTAAATAGTGCATCTTCTCCTGACTGTTCACACTCAACGTGATTCCTCCCCTTACCATAAGGACCAAGCTCATTCATGGAAATACCCTTGCTCCTCTGATCCCAAGCAAGGGTACCTCCCGTTACAAAAAATTAAGCTTTGTACCAGTTTTTTATATAGTCAGCGATTTCTGAAGCAGAAAGTTCCTTCTGCTCTCCAGACGCTCGTTCTTTCACTTCTACAATTCCTTCGCCGGCTTGTTTTCCAACCGTAACCCGTACAGGGATTCCGAAAAGATCACTGTCCGCAAACTTCACGCCGGCTCTTTCCTTACGATCATCATATAAAACTTCAATACCGGATTCAAGCAGCTGATCATACAATTGATCAGCGAGTTCCTTCTGCTCTTCTTTCTTCGGATTCATAGAAAGAAGGTGAACCTGGAATGGAGCGATGTTGGCCGGCCAGGTAATGCCGCGTTCATCGTTGTACTGTTCCACAACAGCCGCCAGAGTCCGTGATACTCCAATCCCGTAGGAGCCCATGATCATCGTTGATGCTTTCCCCTGATCATTAAGGAATGTTGCATTCATGCGCTGGGAATAGAATTCCCCAAGCTTGAACACATGTCCAACCTCGATCCCACGGGCAAATTTAATGACTCCTTCCCCATCCGGAGATGGATCACCTTCTTGGATGAAACGGAGATCCGCATAACGGGATACTTGGAAATCCTTTTCAGGGGTAGCATTTTTATAGTGATATCCGTCTTCATTAGCACCGCAGGTAACATTAACAAGGGCTTCAACAGCTTGGTCTGCAACGACTTCCACTTCCTCCGGGACTCCTACAGGACCAAGGGAACCGAAGCCGGCACCCATCATGCGCTTCGTATCTTCCGCTGTTGCAAGCTCCACCATATCCGCATCATAGAGGTTTTTCAGTTTCACATCGTTGACTTCATGATCCCCTCTTGTTACAGCCATGACAAACTGCTCGTCCACTTTGAACAGAATCGCCTTTAAGCCTTCCTCCAATTTATGCCCGAAAAAGTCTGCGACCTCCTGCATGGTTCTGCAGTCCGGCGTTTCGACTTTCTCCATGTCCATAGGTGCTGCCGGAGACTTTTCATAAACGGCTGTTACAGGAGCCATTTCAATATTGGCAGCATAGCGGGAGGTGTCTGAATAGGCGATCACATCTTCCCCTACTTCAGAAAGAACCATGAATTCATGGGTGTCCTTCCCTCCCATGGCCCCGGAATCAGCGATGACCGCACGGAAATTCAAGCCCAGGCGGGAGAACACGTTGGAATATGCCTGGAACATCAGATCATAGGTTTCGTCAAGGCTTTCATAAGATTCGTTAAAGGAATAGGCATCCTTCATTAAAAATTCGCGGCCGCGGAGCAGACCAAAACGGGGACGTGCTTCATCACGGAATTTATTCTGAATTTGGAAGACCGTCAATGGAAGCTGCTTATAACTTTTGACTTCATGACGTACAAGGCTTGTAATGACTTCTTCATGTGTCGCTCCAAGAGCAAATTCACGGTTGTGACGGTCATTCAAACGCATCAGCTCCGAGCCGAACGTAGACCAGCGGCCGGTTTCCTTCCATAGTTCGGAAGGCTCAAGGGCAGGCATAGCCATTTCATGAGCGCCGATCTTTTCCATTTCTTCTCTTACAATATTTTCGACTTTTCTCAGCACACGCTGCCCGATTGGAAGGAAACTATAAATTCCGGAAGCAATCTGGCGTATGTAGCCGGCGCGGACTAAAAGCTGGTGGCTCTTAATGTCTGCATCAGCTGGGTTTTCTTTTAAAGTAGGAATGAACATATGACTTTGTCTCATCATCTACACCTCAATTCAATGTTAATAAAAGAAAGCCGGAAGTCCAGGTAACGCCTGTTGCCTTTAGACTTCCAGCTGTAGGATTCATCATAGGAATAAGCGTTGAATATCGTTCCATGTTACGACGAGCATTAACAGCATCAGAAGAGCAAATCCAATGAAATGGACAAGCCCTTCCTTCTGAGGGTCAATCGGCTTCCCTCTGACACCTTCCAGCCCTACAAAGATCAGACGTCCGCCGTCAAGCGCTGGGAGTGGAAGAAGGTTGACAATACCAAGGTTAATGCTCAGGATAGCCGTCCACATGACAAAGTTGGTGAACCCCGTCTGAACGACCTGGTCTGTAGCATCATAAATTCCGACTGGGCCCGAAAGCATATCAAGCGAAAACTGCCCCGTTACGAGTTTACCAAGGTTGGTCAGGATCAATCCGGCCCACTCATACGTCTGAGTGAAACCAAATGTCAGCTTGTCAGTAAGGGATTCCTCAAACGCTCTGGCTACACCTACCTGCCCAATCGTCATATCCCGATCCTCTATGGAAGCAGGGGTCACATTCATCTGTTGAACGGACCCGTCCCGTTCAACAGTCAACGTAACTTCCTCTCCGGGATGGTTTCTTATGATGGACGTGAACTCCTCCCATGTACTGACGGATTCCCCGTCCACAGCGGTCACTTCATCTCCGGCTTTGAGACCGGCCTCCTGGGCTGGTGTGCCGTTCTGAATCTCACCAAGTTTGGCTTCATCCGAAGGTACTCCTTGAATAAAACCTAAAATCATAAACAGGATAATCGCCAGGACGAAATTCATCATCGGACCGGCGAACAGCTGCATGGCGCGCTGCGGTACCGTTTTGGATGCGAACTGCCGGTTATACGGCGCAATCTGTGTTTCATTTTCATCCATGACGAACATCGCTTTTGGATCGACTTCAAAATAAAGCTTTTCGTCCTCATCCACTTCATAACCTTCGATAACCAGCCGGTGGTCAAGATCCGCTTTTTCGACTTCAATGACACGGGCTTTTGGATGCTTGGATTTATTATTCACAATGATCCGGTTCACCCTGCCCTCATCATTGAATTCCAGACCGACATGATGACCGGCTTTCAATTCTACAATTTCAGGATCTTCCCCTGCTACACGGACATAACCGCCGATAGGAAGCAGGCGGATGGTATACAAGGTTTCATTTTTCTTAAAATGATATATTTTCGGCCCAAAGCCGATGGCAAACTCACGCGCCAGCATACCTGCCCGTTTGGCAAATATGAGATGCCCCCACTCATGGACGAACACCAATAATCCGAACATGAGTATAAATGCAATCACTGTAGTCAAATGAAGCACCTTCCTTTTAATTTAAATGGAAACGGACTCTCTTCCTTGTTTCCTCATCAATAGAAATTATGGTAGACAAGTCCGGGTTATGAATCTTGTCATGTCTTTCCAACGCTTCTCCGATGTATGATTCGATTTCCAGGAAGGATATTCGGCCTTCCAAAAACATTTGAACAGCTTCTTCATTCGCTGCGTTCAGTACAGCAGGCATGGATCCGCCTGCTCTGCCCGCTTCATAGGCCATCCGCAGGCATGGAAAACGCTCCATATCCATTTTCTCAAAATGGAGAGCCGCAATTTCTTCTAAGTTCAAATGCTTCGTAATTGGAAGGTCCATCCGGTTTGGATAGGTCAAGGCATACTGAATAGGCACTTTCATATCCGGTGTCCCAAGCTGGGCTATGACATTCCGGTCTACGTACTCCACCATGGAATGAATCACGCTTTCTCTATGAAGAATAACATGAATCTGTTCATAAGGCACTTGAAAAAGCCAGTGGGCTTCAATAACTTCAAGTCCCTTATTCATCATGGAAGCTGAATCGATCGTAATTTTCGCCCCCATGCTCCAGTTGGGGTGGTTCAATGCATCTTCCACCGTCACGCCCTCCAGCTCATCTCTCGTCTTATCTCTAAAGCTGCCACCGGAAGCGGTAATGATCAGTTTTTCTATTTCTTTCCTGTTCTCACCATTTAAAGCCTGGAATATAGCGGAATGCTCACTATCTACCGGAAGCAGTTCCACCCCGTATTTTTCGGCTTCCGCCATAACGAGGTGACCGGCCGTTACGAGGGTTTCTTTATTAGCGATGGCGATTTGTTTACGAGCCTGAATGGCTTTTAATGTAGCAGGCAGACCGATACTTCCCATCACAGCGTTGACGACGACATCCACATCATCGGCAGAAGCAGCCTCAATTAAACCTTCTCTTCCGATAAGAATGTGGGAATGGTCTATTTCCCTCTGCAAACGCTGCTTTGTATCCTCATCCTGCACAACAATGACCGCTGGTTTAAATTCCTGTATAAGCGGGACGGCTTTCTCTACGTTACGGCCGAAAGCCATGCTGTACAGCGAAAATTGTTGAGGGTGGAGCCTGATGACATCCAGTGTTTGTATCCCAATAGAGCCTGTCGCCCCTAATAATGAAATGTGTTTCATGTTCTCCATCCCTTCTTGATTACTAAATAAAGTTGATTAAATGCAGAATTGGAAGAATGAATATCAAGCTGTCAAACCGGTCAAGAACACCACCGTGCCCGGGAAGGATCTTTCCGGAGTCCTTAACTGCATAATGTCTCTTGAAAGCTGATTCAACAAGATCTCCAATCTGCCCCGCAATCGATATGAGCACCGTTACAAGAAGAACGACAATCAAAGAATGCTCCAGGGGTTCAACGAGATGAAAAATAAAGGCTACAACACAGGCAAGGACCACGCCGCCGATAGAGCCTTCGATCGTTTTCTTAGGACTGATCTGCGGCCACAGTTTATGTTTTCCAAACGACCTTCCGAACAAATAGGCACCCGTATCTGTTGCCCATACGATGAATAGGGCGAACAGGATATACGGTAAGTCTGCATCCCTTGTTTCAATTAAGTAATTGAAACCCATACCGATGTAGATGGATGAAAGAAGCAGGAACCCTGCATCATCAAATGTAAACCGGTTCTTCACGAGCACGGTATAACTCAACAGGACGAGGACCGCCAGCAGAGTGATTTCCGATTTCGTTACAAGGTCATCGGAGTCCACCACATTGTCGAAGACCTCATACGGAAACATGAGCGCCCACATCAGGACAAGACCCAGACCTGCCGCGACCGAATACCGGGCAATTTTCTTCATACGTATCAGCTCCATCAGGGCGATACTGGCTACGAAATAGACAAAGGCTTTAAACGGCCATCCCCCAAGGAGAACAATCGGGATAAAAATAAGTGCTGCTACTACTGCAGTAATTGTTCTTTGTTTCATTCCTTCATTCACACCTTATACTCCGCCAAACCGACGTTTGCGATTTTGAAAATCATAAAGAGCTTTTTCGAAATGGCTCTCATTAAAGTCAGGCCAGTACACTTCTGTAAACCAGAATTCTGCATAGGCCAGCTGCCATAACAGGAAATTGCTCAAGCGCTGTTCCCCGCTTGTCCGGATCAAAAGGTCCGGCTCTATCAACTCGGACGTATACAGCTCCGAAGAAAACATTTCTTCACTGATATCCGAGGGGTCGAGAGCGCCCTCTTTCACCTTTTCTGCTATCTGCCTGACTGCATGCACCATTTCGAAACGGCTGCCGTAGTTCAGGGCAAAATTCAATACAAGTCCATCATTGTCCTTCGTTCGTTCGATCGCCTCCTGGACGGCTTTCTTCGTGTGGGGAGGCAGAACATCAAAATCGCCAATGGTACGGACCTGAACGTTTTTTTCAATCAATTCAGGCAGATATGTATTCAGGAAATCTACAGGAAGCTTCATGAGAAACTCCACTTCATTCTTTGGCCGTTTCCAGTTCTCTGTAGAGAAAGCATACAGCGTCAGCACCTGGACACCGAGGTCAGAAGCATAGCTTACAATCCTCTTCACCACTCCCATACCCTCTTTATGTCCTGCAATCCGCGGCATTCCTCTATTTTTAGCCCAGCGGCCGTTCCCGTCCATGATAATGGCCACGTGCTTCGGAAGATGAGTATGATCAAGCCCGAGCGGCTGTGCCTCTGCTTGTTTTTTTGTTTTTGCAAATGGAAACTTGATTGGCATCGTTAATCCTCCAGTCCGTGTCTTCCATCTTTCTATTATATACTAAATGCATCGTATATGCCGAGCCCTGCAGCCGGTGAAAAAAAGAAAACCGCGCTGCCAAACATCTACAGCGCGGCTTTACCACTTTATGGCATATGAGGTTAGAGAAAAATCAAACTTCCATGATTTCTTCTTCTTTTGTTTTAGCCAGTTGATCAATCTTCTCTACATTCTGGTCGGTGAGCTTCTGCACATCGTCCTGGTAGGAACGAAGATCGTCTTCTGTCAATTCGCCGTCTTTTTCAAGCTTCTTCAAACGATCGTTGGAATCGCGGCGGATGTTACGAACCTGTACTTTCGCTTCCTCCGAATACTTTCCTACTACTTTCGCAAGATCCTTACGACGCTCTTCCGTAAGTGCTGGAATGTTGATACGTACAACATTACCGTCACTGGATGGTGACAGACCGAGGTCTGCTTTAAGAATCGCTTTTTCAATCTCAGCAATCGCTGTCTTGTCATATGGAGTAATGACAAGCAGGCGTGGTTCAGGTGCAGACACCTGTGCCAGCTGATTTAATGGAGTTGCAGCACCGTAGTAATCCACGTATACGTTGTCCAGGATTGAAGGGTTCGCGCGTCCCGCTCTTACCGTGGCAAGTTGACGGGAGTAAGCTTGCACCGCTTGTTCCATTTGTTGTTTCGTTTCATTAATCACAGCTTCAGACATAATTTATTTCCCCCTCACAATGGTTCCAATATTTTCGCCCATTACGGCTTTTTTAATATTTCCATCTTCCGTAATCGAGAATACCAGTAAATCAATATCGTTGTCCATACATAATGAAGAAGCTGTTGAATCCATTACACCCAGTCCTTCATTTAAAACATCCATGTAGGAAAGCTCATCATATTTCACGGCATCCTCGTTCGTTTTCGGATCGTCTGTATAGACGCCGTCCACATTGTTTTTAGCCATCAGAATGACATCCGCTTCCACTTCGGCCGCTCTTAAAGCAGCCGTTGTATCTGTTGAGAAATACGGATTTCCTGTTCCGGCAGCAAAAATAACCACACGCTTTTTCTCCAAATGACGGATGGCTTTACGACGGATATAAGGTTCAGCCACCTGTCTCATTTCTATAGAAGTTTGGACACGGGTTGGGATCCCTAAGTTTTCAAGGCTGTCTTGAAGAGCCAGTGAGTTCATGACTGTAGCCAGCATTCCCATATAATCGGCATTTGCACGGTCCATGCCCATTTCAGCACCGACCTTGCCGCGCCAGATGTTGCCGCCTCCGACAACAACCGCTACTTCCACGCCAAGTTCAGCCACTTCCTTCACCTGACGTGACACAGATTTTATGATGCTCGGCTCAAGCCCGAATCCTGCTTTACCACTTAAGGCTTCTCCACTTAATTTTAATACAATTCTCCGATAGCGAGCAGTAGTCATAGTTACCTCCCGTGTGTTTTTCTAAAAATCGAACATGGCTGCTCATAGCATGTATATCATGTATGTAGCCTTTTTGAAAATAGGGAACACCTGCAGTGTCCCCTATGTTTCAACATCATTATTTTTTAACTTGGCTCATGACTTCGTCTGCGAAGTTTTCTTCACGTTTTTCCATACCTTCGCCGACTTCGAAACGATCGAAGTTTGTGATCTGACCGCCGGTAGAAGCAACGTACTGCTTCACTTTCTGGTCCGGATCTTTTACGAAGCTCTGGTCAAGCAGGCAGATTTCCTCGAAGAACTTGTTCAAACGGCCTTCCACCATTTTTTCAACGATGTTTTCAGGCTTGCCTTCGTTCAAGGCCTGCGTTTTAAGAAGTTCACGCTCTTTTTCCGCTTCCTCTTGAGGAATTTCGTCACGGGAAACATAACGAGGGTTTACAGCAGCTACGTGCATCGCTACGTCTTTTGCAGCAGCTTCATCCGTAGAACCTTCAAGTACAGTCAATACGCCGATGCTTCCGCCCATGTGGATGTAGGCACCAAATGCGTCGTTGTCTGTTTTCTCTTTGAGTGTGAAGCGGCGGAGGGAGATTTTCTCTCCGATTTTCGCTACGCGCTCTGTAATGTATGTGCTTAGTGTTTCGCCTTCACCATGAAGCTTCTGCTCAAGTGCTTCTTCAACAGTTGCAGGTTTTTGGGAAACAAGGTGCTGACCAAGATCTTTTAGAAGTTCTTTGAACTGGTCGTTCTTCGTAACGAAGTCTGTTTCACAGTTCACTTCGAAAAGAACAGCCGTGTTACCGGAGATTTCAATTGCTGCAGAACCTTCTGCTGCAATACGGTCTGCTTTCTTAGCCGCTTTGGAAATCCCTTTCTCACGAAGCCATTCGATCGCTTTGTCCATGTCACCATCAGTTTCAGTCAGTGCTTTCTTACAATCCATCATTCCAGCACCTGTTTTTTCACGTAGTTCTTTTACCATCTTTGCATTTACAGCCATTGTGAAAGCCTCCTTTTTAATGTACAAGGTTAAACAGCCCGGCCACATACCGGAACTGGTTGAATAAAAGGAAATCTTTAAAAAAGGTGATAAAGGTATACCCCCTTATCACCTTTAGACCCTTCTTACTCCTGAGCAGCTTCTACAGCAGCTTCAGTTTCTTCAGTTGTTTCTGTTTCTTCCCCCTGCTTCGCTTCAAGGACAGCGTCAGCCATCTTGGAAGTAAGCAGTTTGACAGCACGGATTGCGTCATCGTTTGCAGGGATGACATAATCGATTTCGTCAGGGTCACAGTTCGTATCAACGATACCGACAACTGGGATATTCAATTTATGAGCTTCAGCAATCGCGATGCGCTCTTTACGAGGATCGATCACGAACATTGCATCCGGAAGGCTCTTCATTTCTTTAATACCGCCTAGGAATTTAACAAGACGATCTTTTTCTTTAAGCATATCAACGACTTCTTTTTTAGGAAGTACGTCGAAAGTACCGTCTTCTTCCATACGCTCGATATCTTTCAAACGATTAATACGTTTGCGGATGGTTTCAAAGTTTGTAAGGGTACCGCCCAACCAGCGTTGGTTGATGTAGTACATACCACAGCGGGTAGCCTCATCACGTACAGTATCCTGTGCTTGTTTCTTCGTACCTACGAAAAGAATGTTACCGCCGTCAGCAGCGACCTCTTTCACATAGTTGAATGCTTCATCAACTTTCTTCACTGTTTTCTGAAGGTCGATGATGTAGATGCCGTTACGCTCCGTGAAGATGTATTTCTTCATCTTCGGGTTCCAACGACGAGTTTGGTGTCCAAAGTGAACACCAGCTTCTAGAAGCTGTTTCATAGAAATTACAGACATGTTTGTTCCTCCTGTTTTGGTTTTTTTAGTATCCTCCGCCCTTTTCATTTCCTTCCTGTGAACTCCGTATCGGAGCAACCTCACAAGCGGATCCAAAGGCGTGTGTATTGACACCGTCAGTAAATATACCACAAAGGTAATGATCGTTCAAGTTTTTTTCAGCATTTTTACCGGTTAAACTTATACATCAGTTCGATTTCGGTTTTTCCTTTATTTAATGCCCGGGCCGCTTCCTCTGCTGACCACCCGTTCTTCTTCATTTCCATCACTTTGGAATGAAGGGAGGGCTGATAGTCATCGACGGATGGATCTGGAACGGGAGGCACATACATGCTGTATTTTTCTTCATCCCCGCCCTCTCCGGACACCTGCTCTGTTACGGAGCTGGAAGAAGCCCAGGCCTCCATACGCTTATTCTCTTCTTTAATCTCATACAAATAAGAGGAAAACAAGTCTTCAATCTCAGAAGCTACCTGCTCCTGTCTTCGTTCGAGTTCTTCTGTCCGGCGGATTTTTTTCATCATAATCATAAGACCCAATAAAATCAAACCGTCAACAAGAAAACTGACCACTAATAGGAATGAAGTCAACGATGATCCGCCTTTCGCCCGCAGCCTCCCCCTTTTTTATTAGAGGACACTCTGGAGAGACTGCTTTAGTTTATAGATCGCTTTTGCATGAATCTGTGAAATCCGGGAAGTCGTTAAATTTAACACGTGGCCGATTTCTGTAAGTGTCAGCTCTTCCTTATAGAAAAGACTGATGACCAGCTTCTCTTTTTCCTTCAGCTGTTCAATCTGATCAGCCAGTTCTTCGTAGTCTTCCTGTCTAATAAGAGAGGCGTCCGGAGACCCCGTCTCCTCATCAGGAATGGAGTATCCGATTCCCTCTTTGTGGTCGTCTCCGCTATCTTTGGGCTTCTCTTCCATAGAGAGGACATTGGCAAACAAGGAATCTTTGACGGCCGCTTCCACTTCCCGGGCGGTCAGGCCTGCGGCTTCAGCAACTTCCTTGGATGACACCGGCCGCTGCAGCCTCTGTTCGAGCTGCTCTGTGACCTGTTCGATTTTTTTAGCCCGGTCCCTTACCGAACGTGGGAGCCAGTCTTCCTTTCTTAACCCATCAATAATAGAACCACGGATTCGGAAGGAGGCATATGTATCGAATTTTAAATCACGGGATCGGTCAAATTTTTTCAATGCATCATAAAGGCCCAGCATTCCGAGACTTCTTACATCATCTTTGCTCACGTTTTTCGGTAAATGAGCCGCGATCCGGTGGACGTGATAATTCACCAGGTAATCGTAAAGCTGGACAAGCTGGTTTGCTGCCTCACCGTCTCTTTCATTCGTCCATAAATTCCACCACTGCTGTTCCTGAGAAGATAAACCACCTGTCATTTTCATCCTCCCCGCATTTTTTCTTTATTCAATGAACCGGTCGGAAGCTCTCATAGTTGAAGTTCGCTGCCACCGGTTTTTATAATCATTTGACTGGTTTCTACATTAAATAAGATGGATCTTCCATTCCGTCCACCGGTATCTTCGGCGATGACAGGGATGCCGTGTGAAGAAAGGCGGTGCTTGACCGCCCTTACATTCCGCTCTCCTATCCGGATCAGCCTGCTACGGACTTTAACCGAAAGCATATGAGCGCCTCCCGCAATTTTTGCTTTCAAATTTCCGGGGCAGCATCCTTTATCAATGAGATGAGCGACAAGGTCATCGACAGCTGGATCCGCATACTTCCACCGGTTAACGCAGCCATGGACTGCGGTATGGACCTCCGGAAGCATGATATGAATCATACCGGCCGCCCCTTTCCCGTCATACAGGATAACCCCGACGCAGGAGCCAAGTCCTGTTGTTTTTAACACGGTTTCCCTGCCTGCTGCAGCCATTTGTCCGATTCCGACCCTCACGTACTTTTTCTGAAGACCCTCCGGTTGAGTCTGTTCCAGGCCTCCAGAAGAATTAACCATGCATTCGTTCCAAGTGCAGCACATCTTCTTCAGCCAGTACTTTTTCTAAATTCAACAGGATAAACAGCCGGCCCTCCACGTTGGCCACCCCTTGGATATAATCGGCCTCTACCGTGCCGACCACTTCTGGAGGGGGCTCCACTGCATCGTTTTCAAGATCCAGCACATCGTTGGCAGCGTCTACAATTAAACCAACGTTCATGTCAGCGACCGTCACCGTAATGATCCGGGTCTGTTCGGTTTCAGGGAAAGGTTCAAATCCGAACCTCTCCCGCAGATCAATCACAGGAGTGACAACCCCTCTTAAATTGATGACCCCTTTTACGAAAGGTTGAGCACCCGGAACTCGCGTAATCGGCACCATTCTTTCAATCGACCCCACAGTCTGGACCGGGAGTGTATACTCTTCATCCTGAATTTGAAAAACGATGACCTTCTGCGTATGCTCTTTTTGTTCTGTCATACAATCCCTCCTGTTACTTGATTAACGCATTGCTGTCCAGGATCAATGCCACCTGTCCATCGCCGAGGATCGTGGCACCGGAAATCGCAAAGGCTCCGGAAAGATAGTCACCGAGAGATTTCAAAACCACTTCCTGCTGACCAATAAATGAATGAACCACCAGCGCCGCCATTTTTTCACCCCTGCGGACAATGACAACAGAATAATCATCCTTTTCCTCCAACTCCACGGGTACCTGGAGAAGTTCCGTTAAAAAAATAAGGGGAATGACTCGGCCACGGAAATCCATCACTTTTCTGTTGTGGGCATTCATAAGATCTTCTTTCTTCACGACAGCGGTTTCTATAATAGAAGAAAGCGGGATGGCGTACGTTTCTTTCTGGACCTCCACAAGCATGACAGAAATAATGGAGAGGGTGAGTGGAAGCTGAATGGAGAACCGGCTGCCTTCTCCATATTCCGACTCAATGGTGATGATCCCTCCGAGAGATTCAATGGTGCTCTTTACAACATCCAGTCCAACGCCACGGCCCGAAATATCCGAAATTTGGTCCGCAGTGGAAAAACCACTTTCCATTATTAAATCAAACACCTGGGAATCCGACATCGTCTCGGCCTGCTCTTGTGTAACGAGTTGATTTTTCACAGCTTTGCCGGCCACTTTCGTGCGGTCGATGCCCGCTCCGTCATCGGTTATTTCAATGAACACATGGTTGCCGCTGTGATAGGCTTTTAATTCAATCTGCCCGACCGCCGGTTTCCCTTTGGACTCACGCACTTCAGGACTTTCTATCCCGTGATCCACCGCATTCCTGATTAAATGGACGAGGGGATCACCAATTTCATCTATGACGGTACGATCCAGTTCTGTCTCTGCTCCTGAAATGGTTAATTCCAGACGTTTATGTAAGTCCTTCGACAGCTGCCGTACCATGCGGGGGAACCTGTTAAACACCTGCTCCACAGGAACCATCCGCATGTTTAAAATGATGCTCTGGAGGTCGCTGGATGTTCTCGTCATATGCTCCACCGTCTCCTGTAGATCCTGATGTGCAAGGTCTGAAGAAATCTGCTCCAGGCGCCCCCGGTCAATCACCAGTTCCTCAAACAGGTTCATTAGAGCATCCAGACGTTCTATATTGACCCGGATGGTACGTCCTCTGGGTGTTGATTTTTTTGTTTTTTGAGCGGACTCATCCGATATTTCTGCTTGAGACTGAACCTGAGGCCCTTCCGGCGGTTGAGTTTCTTTTTCCTTAAAAGGTTCAACGTGAACGTAATCCACCTCGGATACCTTTTCAATTGCAGTCTTGATACCTTCCGCTGATTCCTGCGTGATTAGAAGTACCGTAAAGCTGCTTTCGAATTCCTCATTCTCAAGGCTTTCCACCGGCGGTGCAGCATGGACGACCTCCCCCGCTTGTTCAAGAACTTCAAAAATCATGTAGACTCTTGCGGCTTTTAACAGGCAGTCATTTCGGAGGTGTGTGTGAACCAGCAGGGGATGACTCCCGGACTCCTCCGCCATCTTGATCACATTTTTTGTATAATCATCCAGGAACAGTTCCGGCTTTCGTTCATTACCGGCACTTGTCGTGGTTTTTGGAGACTGCTGCCCACCGCTTTCAACCGCCTCAAGCATTCGGACAGCTTCTTCTACATTCCGCTCCCCGTCACCTCCATCCACGATATCGAGGACCATCGCTTCCAGATCATCGACCGCATGAAAAACGATATCCAACACACCTTCATCCACAAGAAGCTGTTCGTTTCTTACGGCATCCAGCACATTCTCCATCTTGTGGGTCAGGTCCGACAAATCCTGATATCCCATAGTAGCCGACATTCCTTTTAAGGTATGGGCGGAGCGAAAAATTTCATTGACTATGGTAAGGTCCCGGGGGTTCTTTTCCAGGGTAAGCAGATGATCGTTGATGGCTTGGAGATGCTCTTTACTTTCATCGATAAATACTTCTATATACTGATTCATTTCCATTCTTCCACCCCTTCCTGGTTCTGAAGCGCGCGTACGATAGCAGCACTTATGTTTGTAACGCCGGTTACTTCATCAGCCATCCCTGATTTGACGACGGCTTTGGGCATACCATAGACGACACAGGATTGTGCAGATTCTGCGATCGTATAGGTTGGGCAGCTGCTGCGAAGCTGAATCATGCCTTCCAGACCATCGGTTCCCATCCCGGTCATGACCACAGCTGTAACCATCCACCCTCGTACAGCGGCGAGCGATTGAAACAACGTATTGACAGACGGCCGGTGTCCACTCACGGGTGGTTGGTCGTTTAAGTGTAGATAAAGCCTTTCCCCTTTCTGCACAACCGTCATATGTGTACCTCCAGGGGCAATATAGGCTACACCATTTTTCAATTCTTCCTCATGCGCGCCCTCTTTTACTTTGATGGAAGAAAGTTTATCAAGACGATCAGCCAGAGCTTTTGTAAACCCTGGCGGCATATGCTGGACGATGACAAGAGGCGCAGGTAATTTTTCCGGAAGGGTGGCGAGAACCTCCTTAAGGGCTCGCGGCCCTCCCGTGGACGTACCTACAGCTATCACCCTTTTCGTCCCTTTTTGGAATACAGGTATCCGGGGATAAACAGGGGTGTGACGACGGGCCAGCACGCCTGTATCAGCTTCTGCTGCTCCTTTCACTTTCCTGACGATTTCTGCCTCTACCCTGGCCATATCCAGAGAAACAGCTCCCGAAGGTTTTGGTATAAAATCCACTGCACCAAGTTCCATGGCTTTCAAGGTACTCTCTGTACCGTCTTTCGTGAGGCTTGACACCATAACGACAGGGAGAGGATTCTCCTCCATAATTCTCTCCAGAGTGGAAAGACCGTCCATGACAGGCATTTCCACATCCATGGTAATCACATCCGGCTGAACCTGCTTCAGCTTTCGCAGACAATCCCTCCCATTCCGGGCGGCTCCCACAACCGTCAGCCGCTGGTCCTGTTGAAGAATGTCACTCAACACCCGCCTCATAAAAGCAGAATCATCGACAATCAAGACCTTGATTTCTTTCACGTTACGTCCCCCTTCCACACCAGCCGTTTCAACTTTTCTAAAAAACCCGGCTGCTCTCTATGGGCGGCAGGTGCCGAACGGTTTAAAAACCGGTCAGTGATCTGACCGAGAGCCCGACTTGCTTTCCCTTTAGGAGCATGGATAAGGAAAGGAACCTGGTTTACAACGGCCTCGAAGACGTATCGATCTTCAAGCACTACACCCAGTTTTTGTGTTTCAACATGTAAAAATCTATGGGCAGCCTCCTGCATACGTGTCATAGTGAGTTCACCGGACTGTTTCGTTTGCGCCCGATTAACGATTAATGAAAAAGGGAGATGAGAGTTTTGGAAGACGAGATGCTTCATTAGTGCGTACGCATCAGTAACAGCAGTGGGCTCCGGGGTGGTTACAACAATCACTTCATCTGCGGCAAGCAGCCAAGCCCGGCTTTTCTCCGTCATTCCGGCCCCTATATCCAGAAGAATGACATCGTACTCCTTCGATACGTCTTCCAGCTGTTGATTAAAATACTCAAAGTCCTCTGCGTTCATTTCGAGAAGCTCTGTCATACCGGATCCGCCGGCAGCAAATTCCAGGCCAGCCGGCCCTTGTTCAATAATTTGTTGAAATGTCAACCGGTGATGGATGAGGTCCGGTAAACTGGACGTCGATGTTCTCCCTAATAGAATATCCACATTCCCCATACCGACGTCCATATCCAGGACCAACACTCTTTTTCCGGAGCGGCACAAGGATAATGCGAAATTAATCGTAATATTTGATTTCCCGACGCCTCCCTTTCCACTGGCAACCGCCAGCACCTGGGCCGGTGCATGTGTTCCCCGGGAAAGCATACGGGCTCGAAGAATATCAGCTTGATCCTTCATCGGTGTACCCCTTCATAAGCCGGGAGGCGATATTCCCTGCAGAAACGGTTTGAATATCATCCGGAACGTCCTGTCCATTCGTGATATAAGCCGCGCCCAGTCTTTTCTCAAGCATGAGATTGACAGCATCCGCCATCGTTGATGTTTCATCTTCCTTTGTAAAAATGATCTTCCCTAGAGGCAGTGAGGAAAAATTCTCGTAAATGGTCTGCATATCCACATATTTACTTGTTAAAGATAAGACAAGAAAATAATCGGCTTCCTCTTCAAAATCAATGATTTCCTGAAGGTCTTTAATAAACGTGTGATTTCGGTAATTCCGCCCCGCCGTATCGATGAAAACGAGATCAACGCCTTTCAGGTTTTCCTTAGCCTTCCTGTAATCGTCCATGTTGTAGGCCACTTCCACCGGCGCCTGGAGGATACCAGCGTAGGTCTTCAACTGCTCCACCGCACCAATCCTGTAAGTATCTGTAGTAATGAATCCTACGGTCCATCCCTTATTCAAAACTGCATCTCCGGCCAGTTTGGCAAGGGTCGTCGTCTTTCCGACTCCTGTCGGTCCGAACAAATGGACATATCGTTTTTGGAAGACGTGTCCGAATGGGAGCTCTTCCATCATAACCGTTAACTCTTCCACGGCTGTCTTTTTGATCTCTTCTTTTCTGCTTAAAGGTTCATACTTTTCATCGATGGAAGACAGGAGATTCTGAACATGTACCTCTTTCAACCCCCGGCTTGTTAAATACCGTGCTAACTGGTCCATCTTTGGGGACAAAGGATGACTCTCCGGTGCATCTTTTTGAAGCAGTGCTTTTACATGGGAAAGTTCATCAAGAATCTTTTGCTGCCCACCATTATTCTCCGCATTCGGCAGAGGCACAGGGCGCTGCGGTTTCTTTCGTTCAACGTGAACATCCGGGTCCATACCAGCAACCACCTCTGTCATTTCTTTTTTAAACAATCCTAGAAAGCCCCCGTGCTTAATGACTTTGGAGCTTAAGATCAACGCATCCGCCCCAAAGTCACTTCTCACCTTTGCCATAGCTTCCGGCATCGACGCTCCGTGAAACTTCTTTATTTTCACGATACATTCACCACCCCGACACTCTGAACTTCTGCACCTGGATCTAATTCATTGTAGGAAAGTACGACGACCTGTGGGAGCGCGCGGTCCAACAGCTGCTTCATGTACATGCGCACAGCCGGCGAACAGAGAAGAACAGCCGTCTCCTCCTGAAGCGTCACCCGCTCCACCTGCTCAGCAGTAGACCAGAGGACCGCCTGCTGCTTTTCAGGGTCAAGAGTAAGGTAGCTGCCATGCTCCGTCTGCTTAATATGGTCGGCGACCAGCTTCTCCACCTGACCGGAAACGGTTATCACTTTCATCTGGTCCCTCTCCCCTTTAAACTGATTCGTGATTTGTGCCGAGAGAGACTGGCGGACATACTCACCAAGCAGGTCTGTATCGTTGGTCATCTTTGCAAAATCAGCCAGCGTTTCAAAGATGACCGGCAGATTCTTAATCGAAATGTTTTCACGCAGCAGCTTAGCCAGCACTTTTTGGACTTCTCCGACACTAAGTGGATCTGGAGTGACTTCCTGAACCAGTATCGGATAGGATTCCTTCAAATGATTGATCAGCTGCTGGGTTTCCTGGCGGCCGAGAAGCGCATGGGCGTGCCGTTTGATCACTTCTGTGATGTGAGTGGAAACGACAGAGGGAGGATCGACAACCGTGTACCCTGACAATTCCGCTTCATCCTTCATGTCTCCGGAAATCCATTTGGCCGGGAGTCCGAATGCAGGCTCCTGTGTATCGATGCCGTCGATTCCGTCATCTTCATCGCCGGGACTCATAGCCAGATAATGGTCCAGCAGAAGCTCTCCACCGGCCACCTGGTTCCCTTTAATTTTCAGACGGTATTCGTTCGGACTGAGCTGAATGTTATCCCGGATACGTACAACTGGAATCACAAGGCCGAGTTCGATGGCAAGCTGCCGCCGGATCATCACGATTCTGTCAAGCAGATCTCCCCCTTGACTTGTATCAGCAATAGGAATTAAGGCATAACCGAACTCAAATTCTATGGGGTCCATAGTGATGAGATCAACAACATTTTCCGGAGAGCGCATCTGCTCCCCTTCGGCTTCATCTGTCTCTTCCGGTTCATCTGTTTCCTGATTTCCAGACTGCCTCGAAAGACGATAGCCTCCAAACGCCAGTACGCCGGCAATCAGACTTGTTAAGAGAATCGGAATCGGCGTCAGACCGAGAAGGAATATGGTAGCTGCTGCGATATACAGAAGCTTTGGATAGCGGAGCAGCTGACTGGTCACGTCTGTGCTCAAATTCCCCTCTGATGCGACTCTTGTGACAACAATCCCGGTCGCCGTGGATATGAGCAGGGCAGGAATCTGACTGACAAGTCCGTCACCGACGGTCAGGCGCATATAGGTATCGATGGCTTCATTAAAGGACATGCCCATTTGAACCATTCCAATAATCAATCCAAAAATGATGTTGATCATAACGATGATAATTCCTGCGATGGCATCTCCTTTCACGAATTTACTGGCCCCATCCATGGCTCCGTAAAAATCGGCCTCATTCTCAATCTTCCCTCGCCTTTCCTTTGCCTGATGTTCATTAATCATGCCTGCGTTCAGGTCGGCGTCAATACTCATCTGTTTGCCCGGCATCGCATCAAGGGTGAAGCGGGCGGCCACTTCGGACACACGTTCCGCTCCTTTGGTAATAACTAAAAATTGGATAATGACCAGAATGATGAAGACGACAAAACCAACGAGCGGGTTTCCACCAATGACAAATGTTCCGAATGTTGCTACAACACCACCTGCTTCCGCCTCGGAGAGGATGGAACGTGTCGTCGATACATTCAATCCAAGACGGAACAACGTAAGCAGCAGGAGAAGGGTCGGGAACACAGCAAACTGCAGCGCCTCATCCATATTCATGGATACTAAAATAACAATAAGAGCAAGTGTAATATTAATAAGGATAAAAAAACTGAGGAGCCACCCTGGTAAAGGGATAACGAGCATAATGATGATTAAAATTACACCTAACAGGACAGATAAATCTCTTGGTGACATAAGGGCCCTCCTTTCTTAAATCTTTTCCTGCAGCTGGTAGACGTAGGCAAGTATTTCAGCAACCGCTTTAAAGAACTCTTCCTCAATCGGCTTATCTAATTCACATTCGGCGTAAAGCGATCTCGCCAGCGTCCTGTTCTCCACCGTCACAATATCGTGAGCCCTGGCAATGTCCTTGATTTTGAGAGCGAGGAAATCCACGCCCTTGGCTACGACAATCGGAGCATCGGATTCCTGCTCATCATACTTCACCGCCACCGCATAATGAGTGGGGTTTGTAATGACGACATCAGCCTGAGGTACTTCACTCATCATCCTCGACGCTGACATCCGGCGCTGCTTTTCCTTAATTTTCGCTTTGATTTGAGGGTCTCCCTCTATGTTTTTATACTCATCCTTAATATCTTTTTTGGACATGCGGATGTTCTTCTCGTGATCATAGCGCTGATATGTATAATCCAGAATAGATAGGAACAGCAAGGCGAGGGCTGAAGCAATGCCCATGATGACAGTAATCGTACCGAAGAAGGACAGCGCTTCTTCCACCGATTTCAGAGACATCATCATCATCTGATCTTTGTTCACCCAGATGATTGAGAAGGTGATCACCCCGACAATGCTGATTTTCAACAGAGACTTTACCAATTCCACAAGGGCGCGTGCCGAAAAAATCCGCTTGGCTCCTTTGATGGGATCGATTTTTTTTAAGTCCGCTTTTAACGGCTCTCCTGTGAACAAGACTCCTACTTGAAGAAGGTTGGAAGCGATCCCTGCAGCGACCGCAATTCCCATAAGCGGAGCTGTCACCTTTGCGGTTTCCAGCGTCATTTCCACAAAAATGGTATGGGTCTGCTCCTGTGTTAAGTCCAGATGCACATAATAAGTGAAAGCGTGGCGGTATAGGTCCAAGACCGCATCCTTCATATGTCCACCGAGCAGGAACAGGCCGCCGAACATCAACAACAGCAGAAAACCCGTGTTTACATCCTGGCTTTTGGGCACCTGCCCTTTCTTTCTCGTATCCTGCCTCTTTTTAGGCGTTGCTTTTTCCGTCTTTTCATCGGCTGCGAAATATTGCAGGTCCAATTTCATCGTCAGCATCGCTCATCAGCCTCCAAGTACATCCATAAACCCCCGCATGGTTTCCAGCATGGTTTCGAACAAAATCTGAATCAAATAAACATAAAAGCTCATAGCTATAACGAGAACAGACAGCGCAGCGAAAATTTTCAGAGGCAGTCCGACGACAAATACATTCAACTGCGGCACTGTACGGGCGACAATTCCAAGGGCGATATCTACGAGAAACAGACATCCCACAATGGGAACCGCCATCAAGAAGGACGTCACAAACATTTTATTGAAAGATTGAATGACAAACATCACCCATCCTTCTTCTTTTAAAGGAAGGAACTGATCAACAGCAATAAACTGATAGCTGTAGAATATACCGTCAATCATCATATGATGGCCATCGACGACTAATATAAACAACAAGGTTATGATATACATATACTGGCCCACCAAAGGACTCTGAGCCCCTGTTTGCGGGTCGATCACATTGGCCACTGCAAAGCCCATTTGAAAATCGATAAATCCGCCCGCTATTTGAATGGCTCCTAAAATAATATAGGCAAGCAGCCCCACCCCAAGCCCGACAGCAGCTTCCTTTAATAGAAGAAGAAAATACGTCCCGTCCACTGTCAGTTCAGGAACGGGAAGGGTGAAAATCATAAGGGCTGCTAAAAAAAAGCTGAACCCTACTTTATGTGTGACCGGAACTGTCCGATAAGAAAACAAAGGCAGCGATGCAAAGAAAGCCGTCACCCGGACGAAGACCAGCAGAAAAGCCGGCAGATTTACGAGCGCCATCGATTCGATCATACTGAGCCCACCAGCATATTCAGGTTATTAAAGATTTCCGCTGTGAATTCAACCATATTCGTAAGCATCCACGGGCCAAAGACGATCAAGCCGATCAATACAGCTACTATTTTAGGAATAAAAGCAAGGGTCTGTTCCTGAATCTGCGTTGTAGCCTGAAATATACTTACAATCAGTCCTACAGCCAATGCTAGGATGAGCAGAGGGCCTGAGATCAGCAGCACCGTGTAAATTCCTTCCTTGGCAAATGAGATAACCATATTACTATTCATTGTGGTTCCTCCTAAAAGCCTTCCAGCAAGGATTTGGTGATTAAGAACCATCCGTCCACGAGGACAAACAGCAGTATTTTAAACGGCAGGGAAATCATGACCGGCGGAAGCATCATCATTCCCATCGACATCAACACACTGGCGACAGCCATATCAATGACTAAAAACGGGACGAAAATCATGAACCCCATTTGAAAAGCGGTTTTCAGTTCACTGATTGCAAAAGCCGGCACCAGTGTGGTGAGCGGCACTTCCTGGATTGAGGATGGCGCTTCAAGCCCGGAATAATTCATAAACAACGCCAGATCCTTCTGTCTTGTGTGTCTGCCCATGAACTCCTTCATTGGCGCACTCGCTTCGTCATACGCTTCATCCAGTGTGATCTCCTCATTAAACAGCGGGGTTAAGGCCTGCTCGTTGACTTCCTCAAACGTGGGAGCCATGATGAAGAACGTCAAAAACAAAGCAATTCCGATCAACACCTGGTTGGGCGGCATCTGCTGGGTGGCCAGCGATGTCCGCACAAAAGACAAAACAATAAGAATTCTAGTAAAGCTCGTCATTAAAATCAGCAGTCCCGGAGCCAGTGATAAAACCGTTAACAGGAGCAGCAGTTTGACTGAGGTAGCAATGTTTTCAGGATCTGAACTTGTGAATATATCAACAAATTCATTCATTTTCCTGCTCCCTCCTTTTTCTCTCTGCTGCTTTTTTCTGTTTGTTTTTCATATCGTTCAACTGGGTTTCAAAAAGCTGCTGAAATTGAAGGGTAGAGGCGTGCTTTCCCGCCCTTTGCTGACGGCGGGGTTTCCCCAGCAGGTTTTTCATGGAGGCCCCTGGTGTCGAAGCTGCCTGTTCCTTTTTCTGAAAAGAGGCCTTCGTATCCGGATCCGTAATTTCAGTGATCAATTCCACCGTATCCCCCACACCTAATAGAAACACCTGCTCCCCCACTCGTACAGCCTGAACAGAACGATTGGGGCCGACACTCATACCTTCAAGGTTTTCCATTATCCTCGATTGATTCAACCACTGGTTTTTTCGATTGAATGCCTTAAGCAGACCGTAAATCAGAGCTACGACAAAAACCAGGGCCATCCCGAGCTTTAGGAAGTTCCACAGGAGCGAAGGCTGGTTTCCAGCTGTTCCGTCTGCGGTTCCGGATGCGTCCGCTTCTCCGTCTGCCCCAGGGCAGCCCTCCAGTGCCGGATTTGACAGACATTCATTCACAGAGGGCTGGGCTGCCGCTTCCAAAGGAAAACCAGCCAGCAGAAGAACAGCTGCCATCAACAATGCTGATATTCTTGGTGCAGAAAACATCATAGTCCCTGCTTCAGCTTAATGCTTTCTGAATCGCTTCAATCACACGGTCTGCCTGGAAGGGCTTCACAATAAAGTCCTTCGCACCAGCCTGAATGGCATCTACAACCATGGCCTGCTGTCCCATAGCTGAGCACATAATGACTTTAGCATCCGGATGGACGGCTTTGATTTCCTTCAGGGCTGTAATTCCATCCATTTCCGGCATCGTGATATCCATCGTCACAAGATCCGGCTTTTCTTCTTTATAAAGCTCTACAGCCTTCTGCCCATCTTCTGCTTCCCCGGCAATTTCATACCCGTTCTTTGTCAGAATATCTTTCACCATCATCCGCATAAAAGCGGCATCATCTACAACTAATATTCGTTCTCCCATTACTCTTCCTCCTGTCTTATCGTTCCTGCATTATCGTAATTTTGTAAGGCGGTCTTTTGGACTTAAAATATCCGTCACCCGCACCCCGAAGTTCTCATCGATAACGACGACTTCCCCTTTAGCCATCAGCTTTTCGTTTATATGAATATCGACCGGCTCTCCCGCGAGTTTATCCAGTTCCACGACAGACCCTGCGGATAATTCAAGAATTTCCTTAACCGTCCGTTTCGTTCTCCCGAGTTCTACGGTCACTTTTAAGGGGATATCCATCAGCATATCAAGGTTCTTTTGAGCTGTTCCTGCCAATGAGGTAGGTTCGAACTGTTGGAACTGGGCATGATGAACGTCCGCTTCCCGGGCGCTTCTGCCCCCCGGCCCTCCGACATACTGGGGTTCGGCCGGCTGTCCATCAGGATCCGGATGTGATACCTCCCTATCCTGCGGCACCTGGGCAGAAGGCTGCGGCTTCTCTTCTGCAGCAGATTCCCCCTGCTCTTTTCTTTCATCAAAAATAACTGATTCACCTGTTTGAGAGCTTTCTGGATCAAGCAGCTGCTCTACAAGGTTCTTAGCAAATGGCAGAGGGATCAGCTGCATGATTTTTGAGTCAATCAACGTTCCGACTTTCAATTGAAAAGCGACATTGACCAACGTTTCATCTTCAGGGATCATCTCTTTTCCAGAATCATCCCCCAGGTCCAGAACATTGATTGAAGGTGGTGAGATATCCACTTTTTTATGAAAAATGGTGGACATACTGGTCGCTGCCGATCCCATCATCTGGTTCATCGCTTCCTGTACCGCGCTTAAAGCAATTTCGCTCAGGTTCTCATCAGGGTCCAATCCATCACCGCCGAGCATGAGATCAGCGATAATGGCCGCGTCTTTCGTCTTCATTACAAACACATTTTCTCCTGTAAACCCTGCCGTATAGGTTACTCCTACAGCTACATGCGGCTTTGGAAATTCTGCCGCTAAATCCTTCCGGTACACCACCGATATTTCCGGCGTAGTAATTGCTACTTTTTGATTGAGGAGAGAAGACAGCGCTGTTGCTGAGCTGCCGAAGGATATATTTCCAATCTCTCCAAGTGCATCTTCCTCAAGAATGGCCAGATGCGACTGTTTAGGGGACAACCCCGGCTCTTCTTGATTGTCCTTGTCACCTCCGCCATTCAATAGCGCATCAATTTCGTCCTGGGATAACATGTCATCACTCATCTTCCCCGCCTCCTTCTGTATACTCCTCTAAGATTTGAACAGCCATTTTACTTTTCACCTGTCCCGGCTGAATATAAAATTTCGGCTCCTCATCCACTTTCATAATCATTGGCTGCTCAATGGATTGATTAAGACGGATCACATCTTCTGCGTCAAGATTCAAAAATTGTTCAATACTCATATCCGCCTCGCCAAGAAGTGCCCGCACATCCAATTCCGCCCCCTGAATGGTCCGGGTGATCGCTTCATATTCCAGCGGATTTCTTTCTTTAGACGGTTCTTTCTGCATCCAGTAATGAACAGAAAGTTTCGGTATAACCGGCTCTAATACGACATGTGGAATACAAACGTTGATCATGCCGCTCGTTTCCCCGATAGTTGTATTCAATGAGACAACGATGACTGTTTCATTGGGAGAAACCATCTGAAGAAATTGAGGGTTCACTTCAAACTCCTCCAGCATAGGCTCGATATCTACGATGGAGCCCCATGCCTCCTGATAATTTTCAAGCGCCCGTTCAAACAAATGCGACATAATCGTTGTTTCGATTTCGGTTAAATTATCCACCTTGTTCACACTGCTCCCCCGGCCTCCAAGGACACGGTCCAGCATGGCATAGGCCACATTCGGGTTGGCTTCAAGCAGAATCCTTCCTTCCAATGGAGAAACGCTGAAGATATTCAATATGGTCATGGTTGGAATCGATCGAATGAATTCCTCATATGGGAGCTGGTCCACCGATGCCACCTCGATATCCACATACGTGCGTAACTGTGCTGAAAAATAAGTCGTCAGCAGCCTGGAGAAATTTTCGTGGATTCTGGAAAGGCTGCGCACCTGATCCTTGGAAAACCTCAAGGCCCGCTTAAAGTCATACACCCTTACTTTCTTTTCCTGTTCTTCTTTTTTTAACTCCTCAGCGTCCATCTCTCCTGAAGATAACGCTGATAGAAGGGAATCAATTTCATTTTGTGAGAGAACCTCTTCCGCCAAACCTTCTCCCCCTTCCTTCTGTTATTGAAGGACTTTGTTAACGGTATAAACCTCCGTGACCCTGCCTTCTTCCAGCAGTTCGTTCATCTTTACTTTCATCTTTTTCTCTAAATCAGAGATTCCAGATTGAAAGTTTTCCGATTCCATCACAGATAGTTCCTTAATCAATGTATTCTTGATCTGGAAATCTCTCTTTTCCATTTCTTTTTTCGTATCCTTGCTGTCTGTCACCACTTGAAAGCTGATTCTTACATAGCTTCCATCCTTTAAGTCTGTAGTCATCTCCTCTGTTACAAAAGAGGCCTCCCGGATGTCATCAATGCTGCGTTCTCCAGCTGTTTCTTGTCCGCCATTGACATTTAAGACAAAAACCAGGGCGGCAGCACCGAGAATCGTTAATGTGCTTAGCGTGATGATCATCACCTTGAACACGTTCATCCTTTTACTCACCTGCCTTATCTACAGCTTGGATCAGACCTATACTGCGGAAATAGTCCGTTACCTTCAGAGCCACTTCTTCCTCTGATTCCAAAACGAGAAATGTACGACCGCCTGCTGTAGTAATGGTCGTATCCGGATTGGATTGGACTTGTTCTATGTAAACCGCATTATAGGTAAAGGATTGTCCGTTTAACTTGGTCAGTGTAATCATAGAAAGGTGGAGGGTGGGAAACCCTCCATCAATCCTTACCGCTTCAGATTTACAAGTTCCTGGAGAATCTCATCAGAAGTGGTGATGATTTTCGTATTCGCCTGGAACCCGCGCTGGGACGTAATCATTTCGGTGAACTGATCAGCAAGATCGACGTTGGACATTTCCAGTGCGCCTGCGATCATTCCGCCTGTTCCATTTTGGCCGGCGATGGATAAATCATCGAGACTGTTTAATCCGTCCTCCGTGCCATCCGCACTCAAGAGCCCGGAGTTTGGTGTTGCCCGATACTCATTACCGCCGATTTTTTCAAGACCACCCGGGTTGGAAAAGTTGGCAAGCATAATCTGACCCGCCTGCTGGACTACATTGTTGGCATCAATGTAATTAACGGTCCCGTCGGTTTGAACATTGAAGCTCTGGGCATCATCAGGAATAGTAATTGCTCCTTCGTCCCCCATGACGTATTTCCCACTGTTATTGACTAAAGCTCCATCATCATCCAAGTAAAAATTACCGGCTCTAGTGAAGCTGATTTGAAGCTGGGAAAGGTCTGTATTACCTCCCTGCACATTAACTCCAGCAGTTCCAGCTTCTGCAAGAACGAACATGCCGTCGCCTTCAAGTGCAAGATCAAGCGGACGGCCGGTGGACTGGCGGTTCCCCTGAGTATGGATCGTATCAATAGACCCGATCTGCGTACCCAGCCCGACCTGGGAAGCATTCAGACCCCCCGTCACATTTCCACCGCTGCCATTTTCAATCGGACCTTGTGCATTGGACATCGTCTGGCTCATCATATCCTGAAAGGTTACGCGCCCCTGCTTAAAGCCGTATGTGTTTACGTTGGCAATGTTATTGCCGATTGTATCTAATTTCGTTTGAAAACCTTTCATTCCAGAAACTCCTGAATAGAGTGAACGTAGCATGTTATGAACATTCCTTTCGGGTTTAGTGCCGGTGCTTCGGTCAATCCGATCCGGCTGAGGCTTCCCTTCACACGGGTCCAGCCTATATATGAATAAAAACGGCACTTCATATTCGTACGGAAATACGGGAGGGGTTATCCTCCTATTCACCGATGTTATCATTGTACGGCTGTCCCTATTGAAGACAGGCGCCGCCTTCCTTCTCAGACTAAGGGGTGCTGACACGTTTCCCTTTGAAAGGCGGCTGGCCCTCCTGTTTTTTTCCGATCTATTAAGTCTCCTGCTTTCCTGAACCGTTCTTTTGACCAACCTTCGTTACATCCTGAACATCTACAAGGCTGCCGGACTGCAGTTCAACATACGTACCGTCTTCTTTCTGGGTAACTGCTGCCACGACATCTGTTTTCAATTCTCCCTGATCTTTGGAGGAGTACGTGATTTCCTTTCCAATCAGGCCGCTGTATGTAATCAATGAAGACATGTTCTGCTGTTCCGTAAACGATTGAAAAGCTGTCGACATATTCGTCATCTGCTCGAGGCTTGAAAACTGCGTCATTTGAGAGACGAACTCCTGATCTTTCATCGGATCAAGCGGGTTTTGATTTTGAATTTGTGTCATCAGGATTTTCAGGAAATCATCCTTTTCAAGGGTGCTGCTTCCTGATGTGTGAGTCTGCTGATTCTTTAAATATAACGACGGATCTATCGAGGTCACGGGATCACCTGCACTTTCTCATTCATTAAAAGATCTTGAAAAGAGGCCGCTTCCTCTTTTTCCTCCTCTTCTTCATTCACCTGCCGCATGTCTTCTTCCTTTTGGCTGGATTCATCAGAAAATCCATGCTCATCAGGTGACTGCTGACTGGAAGGGATTTGAGGAAAGACCCAGGTTTCACTCTTTTCAACGACGACCTGCTGAGGAGAAAACATAGGTCTCAGGTGATGGAGATTTCCTTCAAGCATTTCCTTGGCTGCCTGTGTCTGCACCATCATTTTGACGATCATCTCTCCATCCTGCCGGATAACCTGTACCATCATATTTCCGAGACTCCCCGGCTTCAATTGGATGTGCATTTCCTTGTGACCCGTCGAATTTGAAAAGAGGCGGCTGTTCTGAACCATCTGCTCCAGCTCCTGCAGAAAGCCGGGAGGGCGGGCCTGATCATTTTTTGTTTGATTTACATGAAGCACGTATTGTTCCACTTTAGACATGACGCCTGAAACTTCCGGCCAGGAAGATGCAGAGGAACGATCACCCGCACTGTTTAATGCTTCCTGAACCCATCTGCCAAGGTTTTTTTCCGTCAAAGGGTTCTGCTGCTGATACGTTGGAGGAAGCTTCTGATGCTGATCCAATCGCGCAGCAAGCTGATGAAATAAACGCCTTTCAAGCGGTGCGCCTTTGAACACCCGATCCAGCACATCCGATTCTACTGAATCCACCGATGCCTGCTTGACAGCCTTGGTCAATGACAGCAGGATTTTCTTTACGTCAGCACCCACCTGCCCGCCGTTCCTTCCAGCATCAACAACTTGACTGAACTGGTTAGAGTAAAAACGCAGCGTCTGTTCGACGTTCATAGAAGCAGAGGGTGACACACGATTAAGAACACCTTGGAACAGGAGTGCCATATCCTTTATACCGGCGGCCGCATCCATCTCCTGAGCAGCGTCCGGATTAGCTGGAAGCGCCTCTTTCACCTTTTCTTCGGAAGAAAAAGCACCAGAGCTTAAGTACCTTCCGGCCGGGATGGGCAGCTTATCCGGGGGGGCCTTCAGAAACTCCTGGAGTTCTTCTTGAATTCCGCGCCGTTGATTATGCAGCTGGAGATCGGCGGCGCTGAACTCAGATTCGGGATCACCGGACTCTGACCTTTGCATACGATGGCTGATCAGCTTCTGAATGTTGTCTGATAACTCTTGCACGCGTCCTTTCGTCCATTTGCTATTCCCGGTTTTCTCTGCTTCCGCCCCGGTGACAGATTGGAGAGCCTGCTTAAATGGGACACCTTCTGTTTTTGGCCTAGTGCGATTGTACGGCTGGGCAGCGATCGTTTTTGGTAATACCGTAAAAAACGTGTTAATCTTTTTTTCCCTCCCTTCCAGACCTGCTGCTTACTCTTCCATTAAACGTACGGCGATATCTGCCGCTGCGGTTGATTCCATAGCACCCAGAATATCTCCGCGCTCTTTACCTGTAATCTCCTTAAGAACGAGTACAGCTTGATCCTGGTTCATTTCCTGTAAAATAGGAGCGGCATCTTCTGCATCCATTTCACGGAACGAAAGAGCCAGATCCTTCACAGCATCTTCCTGTTCCTCGTTCTCTGCTGAAGGCTGTGAAGTCTGCTCCAAATCGGCCTCCAGCTGCAGAATTTGTCTGTCCTTTTCTTCCATTAAAGCCTCTTTTTCTGAAACCTCTTGTTTCAATTGGTTAATTTCAGCTTCTTTGTTAGCCAGCGATGCTTCCATGCGGTCGCTTTCTCCCTCGGCCGTTTCGGTCTTATCAATGGAGGCGATCATGGAAAGGCCTGGAATATGGGCGGCAGCTTTTTCGATTTCTTTGGAAACACTGACCCCCGTCAAAGTCAGCGCCGTCCATGCGAGGACGATGAGAAAAATGAAAGGAATGAGGACAGCGAGCAGAATTTTACCAGGGGAGCGTTCTTTCATTTGATTGTTCTTCAATTTCTCAGCCATACCATCACCTATTGAAAAATTTCATGTATTGATTCATGGACAGTTCATCCATATGTCTATGTTCTTCATGCTTCATCCACTGCATATGCTCTTCTTCCTTCATATCTATTAATTTCTCGTATTTTTTCACTTCGACGTAGGCGTCTGTTAATACGTGCCGGGCGTGTTCCATTTTCAACCGCGCCTGTTGGACGGAAGGTTGAAGATCATCGAGGGCGCTGTCCAGATGTTCGATGTACTGACGGTGCTGAACAAAGGCGTGGGCCTGAACGGACCCGTGTGATAAGGTATCGTTAAACTGCTCAACTGCCTGTTCTTTTTCTCTAAGCTTTTCATAAAGCGCACCCGCTTGCTCTTCGAAGGTTTCCACCGCTGATTGGTAATCTTTTTGTTTCTCATGCTTATCTTTATCTCTCAAGTCTTTAATCTTTTGATAGGTCTCAACAACTGCCGGCATTTCGATATCCTCCTATTCAAACAGTCCTTTCAAGTCTTGAACCGACCTTTCGTAGCCTGCCGGTTCATACACATCCTGCTTTAAAAACTCGACCAGTCGGGGGTAGTAAGCCATCGATTCATCAATATCACGGCTGGACCCTTTTTTATAGGCACCGATTTGGATCAATTCCCGGTTCTCTTCATAAGTCGCCAAATGGGAGCGGAGTTGTGATGCCGCCCGTGCATGATCCTCTGAAACCATCTGCTTCATCACCCGGCTGATGGATTTCAGGATATTGATTGCAGGAAACCTTCCCTGCTCGGCCAGTTTACGATCAAGAACAAAATGACCGTCCAGAATTCCGCGGACTGTATCAGCAATCGGTTCGTTCAAGTCATCTCCGTCGACAAGGACCGTGTAAAAAGCCGTAATCGTCCCATGAGTGGAAGAACCCGTGCGCTCCAACAGCTTAGGAAGGAGAGCAAAGACAGATGGTGTGTACCCTTTAGTAGTAGGGGGTTCTCCGGTGGCCAAGCCGATTTCACGCTGAGCCATAGCAAATCTTGTTACAGAATCCATCATTAAGTTAACGTTGTAACCAAGGTCCCGGAAATACTCACTGATGGCTGTCGCTGTATAGGCCCCCTTCACCCTCATTAAAGCGGGCTGATCGGAAGTTGCCACAACAACAATCGACCGCCTCAGGCCTTCCTCTTTGAGATCATGCTCAATAAACTCCCGGACTTCCCGGCCTCTTTCTCCTATTAATGCAATCACATTCAAATCAGCAGAACTGTTTCGGGCAATCATTCCCATCAGCGTACTTTTTCCAACACCACTGCCGGCAAAAATGCCGATGCGCTGCCCTTTGCCGACACTCAGGAGGGAATCAACGGCCCGGACACCCACTTGTATCGGCTCTCTTACCGGAGGTCTTGATAAAGGATTGGGAGGTTCCTGTATTGTAGGATATTCTTTCAATCCCCTGGGCAGCCGGCTTCCGTCGAGTGGACGGCCGGAAGCATCCAGAACACTGCCGATCAGCCCCCTGCCTACATGGATCTTCATAGGACCACCGGACGCTTCCACGAGACTTCCGGGACTGATATGGATCACCTCCTGATAAGGCATTAGAAGAATGTTTTCATTATGGAAACCGACCACTTCTGCCTGCATAGGTGCCTGCTCCCGGGCTGGGGAATGAATCATACATACTTCCCCGATGGAAGCCTCCGGACCTTTTGATTCAATCATCAGACCGACGACACGGTGAATTTTTCCGTAGCGTTTATAAGCATCCGTTTGTTGAATTACCTCTTCAAAATATGACTTATTCATCAACAGATGTCCTTTCCGCTGCTTTCATTACAGCTTTACGCAGTTCTGTCAATTGAGTATCGATTCCTGCATCTATAATCCCGAATGGTGATTCGACTCTGCAAGTGAAAGGAGGAAGTTCTCCTTTTGCATAGATGGAGAGGTCCGTTGTGTGACGGACAGCTTCATGTAGTTCTTCTCTCTGCCCCTGTAAAACGGCATACTGGTCCGGGTGCACATAAATCACGATTTCCGGCTGCATCTGCACTTCTTCAATGGCGCCTCTCACCAGCGCAAGGTATGCTTCAGGTTGCTGGGAGAGTTCTGTTTTCATAATTTTCCCTGCACACGTCAGGGCAAGATCCAAAACCACCCGCTCACTTTCCTTCACCTTTTCTTTAAGGACCTCTCCGGCCTGTTCAACTATTTGATTGGCCTGTTGAATCCTGCTTTCAAAGGCCTGTGCGGCTTCCTCGTGTCCCTTATTCGTTCCTTCATCAAAGCCTTTCCGGAAAGCTTCATTCTCCAATGCTTTCCTTTCTTCTTCCCAGGCCTGTTTCACAGCTTCAATTTCAGAAGCCGTTTCTTCCCTCAACTTTTGTTTCCGAGCTTCCAGCTCCATCACTTCCTGATGAAGAGAATGCCTGCGATCTTCCATGTCGTTCTGTATCGTTTCCTGTTCGGGTGAACGTAGATTCCGAACAGGCTTCACTTCCTTAATTTGAATGACTCTTCGTTCGGACTGCGGGTAGTTAGACAATGATGTCATCTCCCCCGCCTCTGGCAATGATGATTTCCCCGATGTCCTCTAAATGTCGAATAGTGGAAACAACCCTCGTTTGAGCCTCTTCAACATCACGCAGACGTACAGGACCCATGAATTCCATTTCTTCTTTAAAAGTCTGGGCCATACGGTCGGACATGTTATTGAAGACAACGTCTTTCACTTCTTCACTGGACACCTTGAGCGCAAGACGCAGATCATCCTGATCAACATCTCTGACTACACGCTGGACAGCCCGGTTATCAAGGGCGACAATATCCTCAAAGACAAACATTCTCTTTTTAATTTCTTCTGCCAGGTTTGGATCCTGTATTTCCAGGGAATCTAAAATGGTGCGTTCTGTACTGCGGTCCACTCCGTTCAGTACCTCAACCACAGCCTGAATGCCGCCCGTTTCTGTATAATCATGGGTAACCGTTGCCGATAATTTCCTCTCAAGGATCTGCTCCACCTGACTGATGATTTCAGGTGATGTTGAATCCATGACAGCAATCCTGCGTGCCACATCACCCTGCAGCTGCTGCGGAAGTTCCGACAAAATCTGCCCGGCCTGCTCAGCATCCAGATAGGATAATACAAGAGCAATGGTTTGAGGGTGTTCATTTTGAATGAAGTTTAAAATCTGCCCCGGATCGGCCCTTCTGGCGAAATCGAACGGCTTCACCTGCAGAGAAGAGGTCAGACGTCCGATGATATTAGACGCTTCTTCAACTCCCAGCGCCTTCTCAAGAATCGTCTTTGCATAGCCGATACCCCCCTGGGATATGTAATCCTGAGCCAGGGCGATCTGATGAAATTGTTCCACAATATCTTCCTTCTTTTTAGCATCTACTGTTTGAACCGAGGAAATCTCTAAAGTGAGCTGCTCAATTTCTTCTTCCGTTAAATGTTTATATACCTGTGCAGCAACATCCGGTCCTAATGATATAAGGAGGACGGCTGCTTTTTGTTTACCTGTTAATGTCTGCTTATTCAAAGCCATCTTCAGACCTCCTTAATCATCCGCAATCCAGGAGCGCAGTAACTTTGCAAAGTCCTCTGGTTTTTCTGCTGCCATTTTTTCAAGCTGTTTCCGCTTTTGGGTCGATTCATCTTCTTTTTCCTTCATTTGCGGAATTTCCGGATATTCTTCAGAAGGCGGGGTTTCCTCCGGATACACATGGAATTCTTCTTCCTTTTCTTTGTTTCCACGCATAAGTCTCCAGATTAAAACGATGATAACCAGCAGCATTCCCCCACCCACGGCGTAGGCCCACAGCGGGAGCCCTGTAGATGGCCCATCGGTTGGAATTTCCATTTGTCCACTGAATTCCTGAAAAACAATCGAAACCTTCTCATCAGTACTTTCCTGCTCATACTCTGCGTTGATGGATGTCATAATCATGGAATCCACGATGGATTGAATACTTTCCTGAACATTTTGCTCTTCAGCAGCCGATAAGTATTCAACACTGCCATCATCATTGACAGACTTTTTATTATCTACAGCAACCTGAATACCGAGGTCACGCACCTTATAAGGACTTTCCTCTATGTTTTTCCTGATGCGGTTGAATTCATTATTGATGGTTTCCTTCTTCATTTCATAATCGCCGTTTCCGGTTTCACCAGCTTCATAATTCGGGATATCCTCGTCCCCGGTCCCGGCTGTACCGCCTTCAGGTACAGCACCGTCTTCGTAAGTTTCTTCAATACGCTCTATACTGACAGGGAGGCCTTCCATCGTTTCCTCATTCACAGGCTCAACCAGTTCTTCCACACGGTTTTCTTTAGTAAAATCAATATCCGCCGTGACAGTCGCAATAACCTTCTGGCCGCCAATCATCATTCCGAGCGTATGCTGAAGCCTTTGCTTGATGTCTTTTTCAATATCCGCCTTGACCTTCTGCTGGTATGTATATATATCTTCCTGTCCAGCCATTTCGGAATTATTATCGAAGTAATTAAAATTCTGGTCCATGATGACGATATTATCCTTAGATAAGTCAGGAACAGACTTCGAAACAAGGTTATAAAGGGTTTCCACCTGATTCGCTTCGAGCTGATATCCAGGCTGGACATCGAGAACGATGGATGCGGAAGCATTTGCCGCTGTATCGGAAGCGAATACCTGCTCTTCAGGCATGTTAATCATCACTTTCGCATTTTCTATCCCTTGGATCCCTGTCATCAGTCCGGCCAGTTCCGTCTGCATCGCATCCAGTTTGATGACATCAAATTCATTATCTGTCATCCCCCATGACAGGTTGCTGCTGAAAAAACTGTAATCTATCGTTCCACTGTTCGGAATGCCCGCAGCTGCCAGATCGACAAGCAGACCTTCCACCTCTGAATCCGGGACCAGAATACTTGTACCTCCCTGATCCAGTTCATAAGGGATGCCGCGGGTATCCAGTTCTGCTTTGATCTGTCCGGACTCCTGCACGGTGATATCCTTGTAGAGAGGCACCATTCCGGAACTGGACCCAAGCACGCTCATCACGACTAAGGCAGCAGCCAGTACAGCACCTGCCCCTATCATGAAGGTCCGCTGTCCTTTGCTTCGACCTTGCCAAAAAGCTGTGATCCGCTCTTTATATAAATGTATTTGCTCTTTCATAACTGCCCCCAAAAAAATTACGATCTAACCGAATCGTATAATGCAAATCTTCCGATGACCTGCTATACCTGCATCCGCATCATTTCTTTGTATGCGTCTATAACCTTGCCCTGCACTTCCACAGCTGTCTGCATTGTAATCCCAGCTTTCTGTGAGGCAATCATGACATCGTGCAGATCATCGATTTCCCCCGCTGCAAGAGCCTTCGTTTTTTCATCCGATTCAACCTGCAGATGGTTCAGCTGGTCAACCGCGTTTTTCAATTGAACAGAAAACGATCGGTGGGCCTCACTTGGAGAACCCCCCTTCTGCAGCTGTGACTGCGCAGGTCCGGATGTCGATTGGAGGGTAGTTAATGGAATCATTTCAGCCATTCATTTCATCTCTCCTTTTTTATCTGCCGATTTCCAAAGCTTTCATCAGCATACTTTTTGAAGCGTTTAAAGATGTCACATTGGCTTCGTATGAACGCGTTGCGCTCATCATATCCACCATTTCCTGCAAAGGGTCCACGTTCGGAACCTGGACATACCCTTCATTACCTGCATCCGGATGAGTTGGATTGTAAACCATCTTGAATGGTTCTTCATCTTCCACAATCTCCGAAGCCTTGACCCCTGTGGTCCGGCTGCTGTTCTCTGATGTTTGCTGCAGAATATGCTTGAATTGCTGGCTGCGGGGCTCCAGGACGACCATTTTCCTTTGGTACGGTTCCCATTCCCCCGCTTCATTAATGGAGGCTCTTGTAGAATCAGCGTTAGCGATATTGGATGATGCCACATCCATACGCAGCCGCTGCGCTGTCAACGCACTGCCGCTTGCATTCATAGCCTGAAAGATACTCATTTATTATCCACCACCTTTTAAAACAGACTGGAGACTTTGAAACTTGCCATTCATGCGTTCCACCAAAGCCTGATATTGAATCTGGTTCTTCGCCAGCTCATTCATCTCTTTATCGATATCCACATTGTTTCCATTGGGGTGATAAGACGTGGCGTGTTTCTTGTATGTAGTAAAAGAGGGATCTGCGTCTGCGTTGAAATCAATATGTCCTGCACGGGTGATTTTCGTTTGAAACGAGGTCTTCTCAGCAAGGATATCTTTAAAAGCCACTCCTTCAGCTTTGTATCCCGGCGTATCTGCGTTGGCAATATTGCTGGATACCGCTCTATTTTTAGCTGCAGAATAATCAAGGGCACCGTGAAGGGAAGTAAACGTATCATTGAACAGGCTCATTTAGCCACCTCTATCCTTTATTCGACAATTTTTCCATTGGGATAACTTTAATTTTAAAAAATTTACTTAAAATTTGTCTATATAATCCTCATCTTTTTTACGAGAGTATTACAAACAGACTTAAAGACCCAATACTTTGAACCTATATAAATAACTTTAAATGGAATTGCAGTCGAATAGACTCTTATAATGAACATTATGGCATAAAAAGGTGTCGAATAGTGTGGATTTCTAATGAAATAAAAAATAATCCACCCAGCAGGAAGAACATGGGATAGAAGAATTTAAAAAGAAAAAAGCTTATAGAGAAACCCTTGTTTCTTTACAAGCTTTTTTCTTCCCGCCAGGATCGAAAGCCAATTCCCTTTCCACGGACGGTGAAAAATAAAAGAGATTGGAAAAGAAAAAGGCTGTCGAGAAAGTCTCGACAGCCTGAGCAAGCTCTCGGCCTGCTTTTTTTTAATTTGTCCGGAGCTTCTGAAGCTCTACTAAGAAATTGTTGTTAAGCACTTTGATATATGTCCCCTTCATACCGAGGGAACGGGACTCGATCACGCCGGCACTTTCCAGTTTACGAAGAGCGTTAACGATTACAGAACGGGTAATCCCTACGCGGTCAGCAATCTTACTTGCAACGAGAAGCCCCTCATTGCCTTCCAGTTCATCAAAGATATGCTCAATGGCTTCCAGTTCACTGTAGGACAGGGAGCTGATGGCCATTTGAACAACCGCTTTGCTTCGCGCTTCCTGTTCGATTTCCTCTGTCTTCTCATGAAGAATCTCCATGCCAACAACCGTTGCCCCATATTCGGCAAGAAGCAGGTCATCATCATTGAAATTTCCGTTTAAACGGCTGAGAATCAATGTCCCCAGGCGTTGTCCGCCTCCGATGATCGGAACGATGGTTGTCAAACCGTTTTCAAACAAATCACGGTTCTCAATAGGGAAGGCAGTATATTCACTGTCGATGTCAATATCAGCTGTCGTTTCCTGAATATTGAACAGACTCTGTGTATACTCCTGAGGGAATTGACGATCGGATAGCATGGCCTTCATACGCTCATTCTCAATTTCCTGATTAATGGCAAAGCCGAGCAGCTTTCCGCGGCGGCTTAATACGAATGTGTTCGCTTCAATAACATCACGCATCGTTGCGGACATATCATTGAAGTCGACGGACTTTCCTGTTGTTTTCTGCAGCATTGCGTTGATCTTACGTGCACGATCTAGTAGTTTCATGTGCATTTCCTCCTTGTTGATCTCTCTTACAAAATGAATCGGCTGAGATCTTTGTTTTTAACAATTGATGATAATTTACTGTCTACATACTGCGGTGTAATCTCGATGGTTTCCATCATGACATCCGGAGCTTCAAACGATAGATCCTCAAGCAGTTTCTCAAGAATGGTATGAAGTCTGCGGGCGCCGATATTATCTGTTTCCTGATTCACTTCATGAGCGATTTCTGCGAGTCTGGTAACAGCATCGTCAGAAAATTCAACCTTTATACCTTCAATTTCAAGTAAAGCTATATATTGTTTTAAAAGCGCATTGGACGGCTCCATTAATATACGCTTGAAATCTGCAACACTGAGCTTATTGAGTTCCACGCGGATCGGAAAGCGGCCTTGGAGTTCAGGAATCAGGTCAGAGGGTTTGGCCATATGAAAGGCCCCGGCTGCTATGAAGAGAATATGATCTGTCGCTACAGGTCCATATTTCGTTACAATCGTAGAACCTTCTACAATCGGAAGAATATCACGCTGTACACCTTCTCTGGAGACGTTCCCCTGATTTTCTCCCTTAGCTGCGACTTTATCAATCTCATCAATAAAGATCATGCCGGACTGCTCTACTTTATAAACCGCTTCCTGTCCGACTTCATCCATATCCACAAGCTTCCCTGCTTCTTCCTGGGTCAATACCTTCCGGGCTTCTGATACAGCCAGACGGCGCTTTTTCTTTTTCTTCGGCATGAACTGACTGAATGCATCCTGCATGTTCATCCCCATCTGTTCCATACCTGACCCTTGGAGCATATCAAACATTGAGGACTGGGACTCTTCCACCTCCACCGTCACCATGCGGTCCTCCAGTTCCCCCATATCCAGCTGATGGCGGATGCGGCTCCGTTTGGTTTCGATTTCGGCTTCTTCCTGAGACTCATCCGTTTGGTTGTCCTGTTGACCGTTCTGGTTGAACAGCATTTCGAAAGGATTCTTAAAATTATTGTTCTGCTTCTTCTTAGATGGAACGAGGAGCTTTACAAGTCTTTTATTCGCCTGTTCTTCTGCACGGTCCTTGACGGCTTCCATCTTCTCTTCCTTAACCATACGGACAGCCATCTCTACGAGGTCACGAACCATGGATTCAACGTCACGGCCGACATAGCCGACTTCCGTGAATTTAGTAGCCTCTACTTTTACGAAAGGAGCGCCTGTAAGTTTGGCCAGCCTGCGGGCAATTTCTGTTTTACCTACGCCTGTCGGGCCCATCATCAGAATGTTCTTAGGAACAATTTCATCCTTCAGCTCATCGGTCAGCTGCATACGGCGGTAACGGTTCCTAAGCGCAATGGCCACAGAGCGCTTGGCACTGTCCTGTCCAATAATGTATTGATCCAGTTTTTCAACAATTTGTTTAGGGGTTAACTCTATAGACATCCCTGGCCCTCCTTATTCAAGAACTTCCAAAACAATCTGATCATTCGTAAACACACAGATTTCGCCGGCAATTTCAAGTGCAGCCCTGGCGATATCCGGAGCGGACTGGTCCGGGGAGTACCTTTTCAATGCGCGGCCGGCACTAAGAGCAAAATTGCCGCCGGATCCAATTGCCAGTATACCGTCATCTGGTTCAATGACTTCCCCTGTTCCGGAAACGAGAAACATTTTTTCCTTATCCATCACAATCAGCATAGCTTCAAGCTTCCTTAACACCTGGTCACTGCGCCACTCCTTGGCCAGTTCCACAGAAGCTCTTGCCAGATTACCGTCGTAGCTTTCCAGCTTGCCTTCAAACTTCTCAAAGAGTGTAAAAGCATCTGCTACAGATCCAGCGAAACCAGCGAGCACCTGATCGTTAAACAGTCTTCTTACTTTCTTTGCTGTATGCTTCATGACTACCTGATTTCCTAATGTCACTTGTCCGTCCCCGCTCATGGCTGATTTTCCATTATGCTGGACGGCGAAAATTGTCGTTGCGTGAAATTGCTGATCCATGTGATTCACCTCTTATTCGCTCTTGGATGGCTGTTCATATATACATTTCTCAGTCGATCCTTGGTTACATGCGTATAAATCTGCGTAGAGGATAGATGTTCATGGCCGAGCAGTTCCTGTACGGACCTCATATCGGCCCCCTCATTCAGCATATGTGTAGCAAATGTATGCCGGAGTTTATGAGGGTGGACGTCCACAGTTAACGCAGCTTCCTTCACCATTTTATTTAAAATCAATCGAATTCCATCAGCCGTCAGCGGTCCCCCGCGGGCATTGAGAAACAATGTTTTGACCGGCTCCTTTTGTTTAGCCGATAAAATCAGGCGGCCGTCTTCCATATACTTTCGAAGTGCTGTTGAAGCTGATCTTCCAAACGGAACGTACCGCTCCTTTCTCCCTTTCCCGAGCACCAGAGCTGTATTCAGGGAAAAATCCAGATCCCCCGTTTTCAACTGGACACATTCACTCACACGAATTCCTGTTCCATACAACAATTCGAGCAGGGCCTGATTTCTTTGACCGAGTGGATCTGTCAGATCACTGACTTGAAAAAGCTGATCCAGCTCCTGTTCATAAAAGAAATTAGGAATGGGGGCTTCCGCCTTAGGAAGAGACACATTGGCAAACGGATTGCTGTCCAGCCACTTCTCCCTTTCCAAGTACCTGAAAAAGCTGCGGAGACTGGACACTTTTCTGGACACAGTCTTTCTCGCGTAGCCCGCCTCATACTGCCTCGTCAAAAACACCCGGACAGTGGAGTAATCACAGCTTTCAATGGCTGTGCCTTCTGCCGTAAGAAAGGCATAGAATTCATCAATATCCCTGGCGTAATGTTTGATCGTCAAAGGGGAAGCATTCTTTTCAATCTGAAGATATTCCATAAAAGATTCTTTAAAGGACTGCATGAGTCTCTTCACCTCACAAAGGCGATTAAATTTTATCACACCATTGAACACATAAACAATGGATTTAATTAAAATGTAACAAAATTCTGAATTGTTTCCAAGTCTAAACAATTATTTGGAAATGATTACAGCCTATCCAGCTGGAATCCGCTCACAGTTACCTGCGCTGTCAAGTATGTAGCCTTACCAAAGCGTAATTATAGCGTCCAACTGCACCCGTGTCAATTAAAATAATTGGAAAGAGCCTATAACTAAAAGGATAGTCATAGGCTCTTCAAAATATAACAGGACTCAGGCCTGCGGCTCTTCTTTATAATCACAGCTGGTACATTGAATCTGGGTGCCCTTCTTGACTTTCTTCTCTACAAGCAGTGATTCACATTTCGGACATGGACGGCTGATCGGTTTATCCCAGGAAATGAAGTCGCAGTCCGGATAATTTTCACATCCAAAGAACTTACGGTTCTTCTTACTCTTCCTTTCTACTACTTCTCCGTCCTTACACTTCGGACAAGTCACTCCGACCTTTTTCAAAATCGGCTTTGTATTCCGGCAGTCCGGGAAGTTGGAGCAGGCGAGAAACTTTCCGTAGCGCCCCATCTTATAAACCATCTCATGGCCGCATTTCTCACAATCAATGCCGGCGGGCTCATCTTTAATTTCCACTTCTTCCATTTCTTTCTCGGCTTTTTCCAATCTGGGCTGGAAACCTTCATAGAAATGGCTGATGATGTTGACCCATTCCTCTTTCCCTTCTTCGATCGCATCCAGGTCATCTTCCATTTCCTTTGTGAATGCAGCGTCAATGATTTCCGGGAAATACTCTCTCAGCTGATCCAGGACGATCTCGCCAAGTTCAGTAGGAACAAAGCGTTTATTGTCCAAAGCCACGTATCCACGGCGCTGGATCGTGTCCAGGGTGGGTGCATAGGTGGAAGGACGTCCAATCCCCAGTTCCTCCAGAGTTTTGACCAGGCGCGCTTCGGTGTAGCGTGGAGGCGGCTGCGTAAAGTGCTGGTTCGGTTTGATCTCCTCTGCTTTAACGGTCATACCTTCCTCAAGATGAGGGAGCAGCTTATCCTTTTCCTTCTTGTTGTCATCATTGCCTTCTACGTAGACTTTCATGAAACCTTTGAACTTGACCTCAGAGCCCGTTGCACGGAACTCCACTCCTTCATTAGTCATATGCACCGTCATCGTGTCAAGGACGGCTGGTGCCATCTGACTGGCAATAAAACGGTCCCAGATCAGTTTGTAAAGGCGGTACTGGTCTCTGGACAGGATACTCTTCATCGCTTTAGGATCTCTGTCAGCTCCTGTCGGGCGGATTGCCTCGTGGGCATCCTGGGCCCCTTCCTGCTTTTTAGCAGTTTTACCGGCACCTAGAAACTCTTTACCGAAATTGTTCTCCACGTATTGTTTCGCATCATCCTTTGCGGAATTGGAAAGCCGCGTAGAGTCGGTACGCATATACGTAATCAAACCGGTGATTCCCTGTTTACCGCCGAGGTCAATCCCTTCATAAAGCTGCTGAGCAATCATCATTGTCTTCTTTGCTCTGAAGTTGAGTTTCCTCGCTGCTTCCTGCTGGAGAGAGGATGTTGTAAAAGGCAGCGAAGGATTCCGGCGTCTTTCCCGCTTATTTACTTTGTCTACAGTAAAGTCTTTTCCGTTGAGACGGGATTGGACCGCTTCAACATCCTGCTGCGTTTTCAGCTCCTGCTTTTTCCCATCCACTCCGTAAAAGGATCCTTCGAAGGGCTCTTTATCCTTCAGGAAATCAGCTTCAATCGTCCAGTATTCTTCCGGCTGGAATTTTTTAATCTCATTTTCACGGTCAATAATGATTTTCACAGCAACAGATTGGACGCGTCCGGCACTCAGCCCTTTTTTAACTTTTTTCCATAGAATCGGACTGATATTGTACCCGACAAGCCGGTCGAGGATCCGCCTGGCCTGCTGTGCGTCCACCAGGTCGGAATCGATGCTCCGCGGCTGTTTAAAGGAATCTTTGATTGCTTCTTTTGTAATTTCATTAAATACGACACGGCATTTGGACTTGTCATCAATGTCCAGACTGTGGGCCAGGTGCCAGGCAATGGCTTCCCCTTCACGGTCGGGGTCGGCTGCGAGGTAGACTTTCTTGGCCTTCTTAGCGGCCGTCTTCAACTCTTTTAAAACAGGGCCCTTGCCTCGTATCGTAATATACTTTGGTTCAAATTCATGCTCGACATCCACACCCATTTGACTCTTTGGAAGGTCACGGACATGCCCGAGGGAAGCTTTAACTTTATATTTTTTTCCAAGATATCGTTCGATTGTTTTTGCTTTTGCAGGTGATTCCACTATTACAAGATAATCTGCCATACAGGTTCCTCCCATAGAGGTGTTTTCTCTATAAATTTTACATAAAATAAATCTTCCCTATTATTAAATACAATGAAACCGTTTGTCAAACGCGTCTTCTCTCTTTAACAGGGAATAACGACCAATTCTTCTTAGTACTGTACCACCTTTGTCATCGATTATTCAAATTTTTCAAACCAGTCCTCGGCTATATCATGATACGTATGAACAAGCTTGGCCCCTTCATTAATAAGGTGGTGGCACCCTTCACTCGTAAGGCTTCCCGCCGGTCCGGGAAGGGCGTACACACTCCTCCCCTGTTCCAGAGCCTGGTCGACGGTAATCATCGTTCCGCTTTTCATTTTCGCTTCAATAACAAATGTGGCCGGGCTCAAACCGGATATGAGCCGGTTCCGTTCAGGAAAGTGATATTTCTTCGGCGGCATATGGGGAGGGTATTCACTAATGACTATATGATGATCAGTCATCTGTTTATACAGGGAAAGGTTGTTGGAAGGGTAAATATGCTCGAAACCTGATCCAAGCACGGCTGCTGTCTTTCCTCCATTTTGAACCGCAAGCGTATGCGCATATTGATCGATCCCGTAAGCCATTCCACTGACGATCAGGGCCCCATGGTGGATGAGTGGACGGAGCACCTTTTTCATAGCGGGATACGCATAGGAGGACGGCTTTCTTGTGCCGATGACGCTGAGGGAAAAAGGGGCGGAGAGTATGTCTGGGTCACCTTCGATATACAATACGAGAGGAGGGTCGGGAATGGTCCGGAGCATAGATGGATAACATTCATCAAACCACGTGAATATTGTATATCGTCGAAGATTATTGTCGAGTTTCTTCATTATATTAGGGTCTTTCAGCCTTTGATAAACCATGCGGGAAGTGCGGATGGGGATTTGAGTTAGAAGAGCGAATTGTTCCGGGGAAAGATGGGTGAGGAAATCAAGATCCGGGTCAGATATTAACAACTTTCTTAATCGTGCTCGGCTTAAAACCGAAAGGCTGTGAAGGCCGATCAGTCTGGTTCGTTTAGAGTTCATACAGCACCTCGTTTATGATAGATTTCATGATAAGGAGACCGCATCTATAACGATACGGCCTCCTTTCACACTACTCATTAATGGGTTTTACATTTGTCGAAAAGATTTTCATTTTTCAACACTTCAATAAGGGTTTCTCCCATCACAGATGGCGTTTCAGCCACTTGAATCCCGCATTCGTTCATGACACGGATCTTCTCATCCGCTGTACCTTTACCACCGGAGATGATGGCGCCTGCGTGTCCCATACGCTTCCCTGGAGGAGCTGTTCTTCCTCCGATGAAGCCGACAACAGGCTTGTTCATATTGGCTTTCACCCATTCAGCCGCTTCTTCTTCAGCAGTACCGCCGATTTCACCAATCATAATGACGGCTTCCGTATCATCGTCCTCGTTAAATGCTTTTAAGACGTCAATAAAATCGGTTCCGTTTACAGGGTCGCCGCCGATTCCAACGGCAGTGGACTGTCCGAGACCTGCCTCAGACAATTGATGTACAGCTTCATATGTCAACGTACCGGATCGGGATACAACCCCTACATGGCCTTTCTTATGGATATAACCAGGCATGATGCCGATTTTACACTCATCCGGCGTAATGACACCAGGACAGTTCGGTCCGACAAGACGCGTTTTCTTGTCTTCCATATACCGTTTCACTTTAATCATATCCAGAACAGGAATGTGTTCAGTGATACAGATCGCCAGGTCCATTTCTGCATCAGTTGCTTCCATGATCGCATCTGCAGCAAATGGGGCAGGTACGTAGATGACCGAAGCGTTGGCACCTGTTTTTTCCACCGCTTCCGATACGGTGTTGAATACAGGAATGCCTTCAACTTCTGTGCCGCCTTTTCCTGGTGTTACACCACCGACAATCTGCGTGCCGTATTCCACCATCTGCTTGGTGTGAAACAAGGCTGTTGATCCCGTAATTCCTTGAACAATCACTTTAGTATCCTTGTTAATAAAAACACTCATCTCATTCCCCGCCTTTCCTACTTCACTAGTTCCACGATTTTTTGTGCACCTTCTGCCATGGAATCAGCAGAAGTAATATTCAAACCGGATTCATCCAGGATTTTCTTCCCGTCCTCGACGTTGGTTCCTTCCAGACGTACGACAAGAGGAAGCGTCAAGCCGATCTGCTTCGTCGCTTCAACGACACCTTCGGCAATGACATCACATTTCATAATACCGCCGAAAATGTTAACGAAAATCCCTTTTACGTTATCATCGGATAAAATAATTTTGAAAGCTTCTGTAACTTTCTCGGTTGTTGCACCGCCGCCAACATCAAGGAAGTTGGCCGGGTCTCCGCTGTAATGCTTAATCGTGTCCATCGTAGCCATCGCCAGCCCGGCTCCGTTAACCATACAGCCGATGTTTCCATCAAGGGCGATGTAGCTGAGGTCATATTTGGACGCTTCCACCTCTTTCGGGTCTTCTTCATCCAGATCACGAAGCTCCATAATATCCTTTTGACGGAACAGGGCGTTGTCGTCAAAATTCAATTTTGAATCCAGCGCAAGAACATTACCGTCCCCTGTAGTGACTAAGGGATTGATTTCAGCTACGGAACAATCCTTCTTCACAAACACATCATACAAGCCAAGCATGAACTTGACAGCTTTACCGAGGGCTTCTTTAGGAATATTGATATTAAAAGCAAGACGTCTGGCCTGGAAAGGTGTCAGCCCGGTAACCGGATCAATCACTTCTTTGAAGATTTTTTCCGGAGTTTCAGCTGCCACTTCCTCAATCTCGGTACCACCCTCTTCAGAAGCCATCATAGTCACCCGGCTTGTAGCACGGTCAAGAACAAGGCCGACATAATATTCACTTTGAATGTCGCATCCTTCCTCGATGAGTAAGCGCTTAACTTCTTTGCCTTCCGGTCCAGTCTGATGGGTGACAAGCGTTGAACCTAGTATTTCATCGGCATATGTACGTACTTCATCAAGATTTTTGGCGATTTTAACTCCGCCCGCTTTTCCACGCCCACCTGCATGGATCTGCGCTTTTACAACAGTCACGCTGCTGCCGAGCTTCTCTGCTGCCTCAACAGCTTCATCGACTGTATAAGCTACGTAGCCATTTGGCACAGAAACGCCAAAATCACGCATGATTTGTTTTCCTTGGTACTCATGAATGTTCATGTTTCATCCTCCCATCAATTTTCACTGCAAGTACATTGTATAAAAAAACGCTGTCAATTGTCCATAAAAAGCGTGATATCTGTCGAAAAATTCAATAGATTAACAAAAATTATCTTATGTAAACAAAACGGGTCAGAAGGAGAGAAGCATTCCGCATCCCTTCTCCTGACCCGTTTCAGTGAGGTATTCTCATACACAGACGCTCTATTTATCTGCTACATCATATTTTTAACGGGGGCAAAGGTTTTTCGGTGTACGGGGGTGACGCCATAGGTTTCAAGCGCGTGGAGATGGTCTTTCGTACCGTAACCCTGATTGGACTTAAACTGATAGCCTGGATATACTTCATCAAGATCGGCCATCATACGGTCCCGTGTCACCTTAGCGATAATACTGGCAGCAGCGATGGATACACTCCGCTGGTCCCCTTTGATCAGCTTCGTTTCACTCCACCCTTCCCCAAGCGTCATCGCATCGACAAGCAGATGATCGGGCTGCTGATTCAACCGGGATACAGCGCGTTTCATAGCAAGCCTGGATGCCTGGTAGATATTGAGCTGGTCAATTTCCCTGCTGGACACAATTCCGGCTGCCCAGTCGGCATCTTTCGTAATTTGTTCATAATACCATGCCCGCTTTGCTTCTGACAGCTGCTTGGAATCATAAAGCCCCTCCAGATAATAATCATCAGGGAGGACGACAGCTCCTGCAACCACCGGTCCTGCGAGCGGACCTCTTCCTGCTTCATCGATGCCGCATACATAGGTACGGCCTCTTTGCCAGGCCTCTTTTTCAAATTCCAGCATGTCTTCATACTGGTTTCGAAGAGCTTCTTTTTTCTTCTGCCTGTCTGTATACTGCTTTAAAAGCTTCTGTACGCCTTTACGCGTATCTCCGGTCAGTTCCTCCCATTCCCCCTCTGTAGGCTTCTGTGCTTGCAGCATGGCTTTAATTTCATTGATTGTGCGCTTGGACATTACTGACACTCCGTTTCTCTATTGTCGGTGGTTCGTGATGCGGTTTAAATCAAAAAAAAGAGCGCCCCCAGGCACGGGCCTGCAGCGCTCCTTTCTGCTTTATTCAGGTGTTTCCAGACTGATCAAGCCCAGTTTCCCTGTCCGCAGATCCTGAAGAATGATATCGGACACCTTTTCAAAATTCACATGGCCTCCGCTTTCCAGACAGCCCCGTTTTTTCCCGATATGCTCGAAAACTTCCATCATGTCATCAACCTGCTCCAGGCCGAATCGTTCTTCAAGCAGACGTGGGTATTCCCGGCTTAGGAAATCAAGAACATAGGCGGCCACATCTTCTTTAGGCAGAATCTGGTCCTTGATCGTCCCGATAGACGCGAGACGGTACCCGACTTCTTCTTCTTCAAACTTCGGCCAGAGAATTCCCGGCGTATCGAGCAGTTCAAATTCTTTCTTCACTTTAATCCACTGCTGTTTCGTCGTCACCCCCGGCTTATCCCCGGTTTTAGCAGCTCTTTTATTCACGAGACGGTTGATCAGTGTGGATTTCCCGACGTTCGGAATTCCGATGATCATCGCTCTTGATGCTCTTGGGCGGATCCCTTTGGCTACAAGTTTATCTATTTTTTCTTTCCCGAGTGCTTTGGCTTTCTGAATCACCCGCTGGACATCCTGCTTCTGGTTGGCTTCAATAGCCACAGCTGGAATATTCCGATTTTGGAAATATTCAATCCACTGTTCTGTCACGCCAGGGTCTGCCAGATCCTTTTTCATAAGCACAACCATCTTCGGCTTTTCCTGGAGAATCCCGTGAAGCATGGGGTTTTGTGAAGATAAAGGGGCTCGTGCATCGACAAGTTCGATGACAAAGTCAACGAGTTTAAGTTTTTCTGCTACTTCCCGTTTGGCTTTGGCCATGTGCCCGGGAAACCATTGTATTGTCATATAAATCCTCCTAATTAACGATACGGATACGATCAAGCGGCCAGTAGGATAAAACAGCCTCCCCAACCAGCTGCTCCTCAGGTATCATGCCGAGGACACGGCTGTCTGTGGAATTGTCCCGGTTATCCCCCAGCACAAAGACATGGCCGTCAGGGACTTCCTCAAAACCGCCTGGAATGTCCTCTTCCATTCTGAAGTCGCTGGTCAGTATTCCGTCCTCCGGAAGCTGTGCCTTTCTTTCTTCCAGAAACGGTTCCTCCACCCGTTCGCCATTCACATATAACTGATCATTTTCATAGGCGATGTGATCCCCTGGGACACCGATGACCCGTTTTATGTAATCTTTCTGTTCTGTTGCATGAAAAACGACCACATCAAACCGATCAGGAGAAGTCAGACGTTTATGAAGCTTACTCACAATGAGATGATCTCCACTGTGAAGTGTCGTAAGCATAGACGGTCCTTCAACGACAACCGGCGCAAATATAAACACCCGCACAATCACTGCCAGGACAGCAGCGATGGCAAATGCTTTGATCCAATCCAACCATTGTTGCTTCATTTCCCCACTTCCCTGTCTTATGACGTTCCTTTTCACTGTTTTCATCGTATAACAGCTGAAACATATTATAAAGTAGAAAAAAGGAGCTTGGCATACGCAAGCTCCTTTTCACCGGTTTAGATAATTTCTTTAATACGTGCTGCTTTACCACGAAGGTTACGTAGATAGTAAAGTTTCGCACGGCGTACTTTACCACGACGGGAACGTTCGATTTTAGCAATACGTGGTGAATGAACTGGGAATGTACGCTCAACACCAGTGCCGTAAGTAATCTTACGAACTGTGAATGTTTCGCTGATTCCACCGTTCTGACGTTTAATAACAACACCTTCGAATACCTGGATACGCTCACGGGTGCCTTCGACAACCTTCACGTGTACTTTGACAGTGTCACCAGGACGGAAGTCAGGGTGATCTGTACGAAGCTGTTCTTTTGTAATGTCATGAATCAACTGTTGCATGATCTTCACTCCTTTTTAACTAATGCTCTTGTCTTCTAAGAGGCAGCGGAACATCGTTTTCCACTTAAACCGATCGTTTAAGCACAAAATTTAATATACCATACGGGCCAAAAAACTTCAACCGGTATCCGTTATTTTTCCCACTCATCCAGCCATGTTTTTTCCTTATCCGACAGCTCTTTCTTCTCTAAAAGATCTGGTCTGCGTTCAAAGGTCCGTTTTAAAGACTCTTTGTGTCTCCACTCGTCAATTTTAGCGTGATTACCGGAGAGAAGGACATCGGGGACCTTCATCCCACGGAAATCCGCGGGGCGCGTGTAATGAGGATGCTCAAGCAGCCCGTTGGAAAACGAGTCCATCGGAGCGGACTGTTCATTTCCCAGCACTCCCGGCAGCAGACGGACAACAGAGTCAATGACGACCATGGCCCCGAGTTCACCACCTGTGAGCACATAATCCCCGATAGAAATTTCATCGGTCACGAGCTCCTGGCGGATGCGTTCATCGTACCCTTCATAATGTCCACAGATAAATACGAGATGGTCCTCCTCGGAAAGTTCTTCCGCTTTCTGCTGATTGTAAGGTTCCCCCTGTGGGCAGAGCAGGACGACACGCGGCTGCTTCTCTGCCTTTTCCTGGATGGCTTCAATGCTGTCGAAAATCGGCTGCGGGGAAAGAACGAGCCCTGCCCCGCCCCCGTAAGGATAGTCATCCACCTTATTATGCTTGCTCGTTGTGTAATCACGGAAATTGATATAATCGTATGAAAAAGCCTGCTGCTCACGAGCCCTTTTCATAATAGAATTCTGCAGGACACCTTCAAACATCTCTGGAAACAGCGTTAAAATATCAATATGCATATCAGTCCAGCAGCCCTTCTATTGGATCGATGATGATGGTTTTTTCCATTGGGTCCACCTTTTTTACAACCGGTTCTATATATGGGATTAAAAGATCTTTGCTTCCCTTCCGTTTAACGACCCACACGTCGTTCGCTCCCGGCGTCAAAATCTCTTTTATCACACCGAGTTCCTCGCCTGATTCAAGGTAGACAGTACATCCGATAACCTCATGAAAATAAAATTCATGATCGCCGAGCTCTTCCTGTTCTTCTTCGGAAACCATCAGGGTTACATTCTTCAGTGGTTCGACATCATTGATAGATGGTAGATCCTCAAAACTGATCAGGTCGAATCCTTTATGGATCCGATGACTGCGGACGACCAAAGTCTTTGTTTCCTTTTTATCATCCACCCAATACAAAAGCTGCCCGGGTTGGAAGCGTTCCTCGAAATCCGTGATCCGATGAACTTTAACTTCTCCTTTTATGCCGTGTGTGTTAATAATTTTTCCGACATTAAACATTTGTCTATCCATGTTATTACCTCGCTCGTATGACTTTTCCATCCTTAATGACAATCTGGCGGTCCTGGACAATATCCTCCCACCTGTCACCTTCTTCAATCGTGATCAGAGTATCGACTTCATCCGTCTCCAGCTCACTTCCATCCGGAAGGATATCGAGCTGTTTCCGCTGGTACTCTATCCACCTGAGCTGATCTTTCCTGCGGCTGATTTCGCGGGAAAACCTCCGCTCTACTTCCTGTTTGGATACGCCGGGTTTGCGCTCCAGTTTTTTCTGTTCAAAAGCAAGCTGCCGGCATTCTTCGTCAAGCTGGCGCTCCCTCTGACTGAACCGCTCCTTAAGCTCGGCCCGGCTGGAATCTGTCAGGACTTGTTTGACAGGTACTTTTCTGATGATCTGCATTCTCTGACCGCCTCTCTATCATAAAGATTACATAGTAAAAAAGGGAAAGGTTTTCCCTCTCCCTTCTTACATGATATCCAAATAGATTCTTTTATCAGAATCAGAGCCTGCCGCATACACGACAGTTCGAATCGCTTTCGCAATCCGCCCGTTTTTTCCGATCACCTTCCCGACATCATCCGGATGGACGGAAAGATGATACACCGTTTTGTGCTCTTCTTCTTTCACATCCACCTTGATGTCATCAGGATGATCGACAAGCGGAGTGACGATCGTTTCGATTAAGGCTTTCATGATATCACCACTAATTTATTATTGGTTTTTCTTATCGTGGAACTGCTTCATGATGCCTTCGTTAGAGAATAGGTTACGCACTGTATCGCTCGGCTTCGCACCGTTGGACATCCAGTCGATTGCTTTATCAGCATCGATTTTAACCTCAACTGGGTTAACAACCGGGTTATATGTTCCAATCTGCTCGATGATGCGGCCATCACGAGGAGAGCGAGAGTCTGCAACTACTACACGATAAAATGGGTTACGCTTAGATCCCATACGTTTTAGGCGAATTTTTACTGCCATATTTAACAACCTCCAAAATTTCTTTAATTAATTGTTTCACACAGAATTAGATTTTAGCAGAACTTCAAGGGTGTGTAAAGGTTTTTTCCATTACATAAACGGAAATTTCATTCCGCGGCCTTTTTTCCCTTTGGTATTGCTCATCTGCTTCATCATTTTCTTCATTTCTTCAAACTGTTTCAAAAGACGGTTCACTTCTGAAACAGAGGTACCTGACCCTTTGGCGATCCGTTTTTTACGTCCCGCATTCATCAATGATGGATCCTGACGCTCATGCTTGGTCATAGACTGAATAATTGCTTCAACATGGACGATCTGCTTGTCGTCAAAGGAAACATTCTGCAGCCCCTTCATCTTGTTGGCCCCGGGTATCATGTTCAGGATCTCGTCCAGCGGCCCCATGTTTTTCACCTGCTCCATCTGCTCAAGGAAATCCTCGAACGTGAAAGAAGCGTTCCTCATTTTCGATTCCAGCTCTTTGGCCTGTTTCTCATCGACCTGGGTCTGAGCCTTCTCAATTAGAGTAAGGACATCTCCCATACCGAGAATACGGGAGGCCATACGTTCCGGGTGGAAAACTTCAAGCTGATCCAGCTTTTCTCCCATACCCGCAAATTTGATCGGTTTACCAGTTACAGCCTTAATAGACAGAGCAGCACCGCCGCGGGTGTCCCCATCAAGCTTCGTCAACAGGACACCGCTGACATCCAGCTGTTCATCAAAGCTTTCCGCTACGTTGACCGCATCCTGTCCCGTCATGGAGTCGACCACAAGGAAGATTTCATCCGGGTTGACCGCATCTTTAATCTGCTGCAGTTCTCCCATCAGATCACCGTCGATATGAAGCCGACCGGCGGTATCAATCAGAACATAATCATGATGTTCTTCTTTCGCTCTGGCCACCGCATTGCGTGCAATATCTACGGGGTCCGCATCTGTTCCCTCCGCATGAACCGGCATACTCAACTGTTTACCGAGCGTTTCCAGCTGTTGGATGGCGGCTGGACGATAGACGTCGGCGGCTGCCAGCATCGGATTGCGGTTGTAACTCTTCCGGAGAAGGTTGGCCAGCTTTCCCGTCGTCGTCGTTTTACCGGCCCCCTGGAGACCGACCATCATAATGACGGTTGGCGGGCGCTTGGCCACGGCAATTTTGCTCTCATTGCCGCCCATAAGCTCAGTCAGCTCTTCTTTCACGACCTTGATGACCTGCTGGCCCGGGGTCAGACTATCCATAACTTCCTGGCCGACAGCCCGTTCACGAATGCGTTTGACAAAATCCTTCACTACTTTGAAGTTAACATCGGCCTCGAGGAGGGCGAGACGGACTTCCCGCGTCATCTCTTTTACGTCTTGTTCGGTTACCTTCCCTTTGCCTTTGATTTTTTTAATCGTTTCCTGCAAACGGTCGGATAAACCTTCAAATGCCATCGAAGAAACCCTCCTATTCTAAATCTTGTAGTTGTTCGAGCCAGACGGCAGTATGCCTGGGAAGCTCCTGTTTGTCAACAGCTGCTTCCATTTCCGCTATCACCTGCTGGCGTTTTTGGAATTTTTCATATAAATGAAGCTTTTTTTCATATTCTTCAAGCATGGTTTCCGTCCGGCGGATATTATCATACACCGCTTGACGGGATACATCAAAGGTCTCGGATATTTCACCAAGAGAATAATCTTCGAGATAATACAACTCCATATAATTTCTCTGTTTAGGAGTCAGCAACGATTGGTAGAAATCGAATAGGTAATTGATCCTTGTCGTCTTTTCAAGCACGCTTGAAGCACTCCTTGTTAAGTGAAATACCTTTACACATAAATATTAACGGGCATGTCCCTGTGTGTCAAGGTATACAACGTATTTTCTTATTCCTCTTCATACTCCTCAATCATTTCTGCGAACAAGCCATATACAAAGGCGTGGGCATCAAACGTTTCCAGATCGGTCACTTTCTCCCCGAGCCCCACGAGCTTCACCGGGATTTCCAGTTCATTCCGGATAGCCAGAACAATACCGCCTTTCGCTGTTCCATCAAGCTTCGACAAGACAATCCCTGATACATCTGTTACTTCTGCGAAAGTTTTTGCCTGACTCATGGCATTCTGACCGGTTGTTGCATCCAGAACGAGCAGAACCTCGTGAGGGGCACCAGGAACCTCCCGTTCAATGACCCGCTTCACCTTGGAGAGTTCGTTCATTAGATTGACTTTATTCTGCAGGCGGCCGGCCGTATCACAAATCAACACATCCGCGCCGCGTGATTTAGCCGCCTTGATGCCATCGTAAACCACCGCAGCCGGGTCACTGCCTTCCGAATGTTTGGTAACGTTGACTCCCACTCTGTTCCCCCACTCTTCCAGCTGTTCAATTGCACCGGCTCTAAATGTGTCACCGGCAGCAAGCGTGACATTCTTCCCTTCGGATTTCAAACGGTGGGCGAGTTTCCCGATGGTAGTCGTTTTCCCAACACCGTTGACTCCGACAAACAGGTACACCGTCAGACCATCCGGGTTTTCCGCCAGGCCTTCTACTTCCCCGGCATCCTCATCTCCATAATAAATGTCTACCAGTTTTTCGGAAATGATTTCCTTGACTTTCTGAGGGTCCTGGACGTTTCGGCGTTTCACTTCCATCTCAAGTTCTTCAATCATTTCCATGACGGTCGTGACTCCGACGTCAGCTGAAATCAGCACTTCTTCCAGTTCTTCAAAGAAATCCTCATCGACGGTACGATAGCGGGCAACAAGGTCATTGATTTTACTTGAGAAGGAATTTCTCGTTTTGGCCAGTCCTTTTTTGAACTTGGAAGCGATGGTTTCTTTCTCATCCTCATCCTCTTCCTGTACCTCGCCCTCTACTGCTGCCGGTATGCTGTCGTCCGCTTCGTCTTCCCCATGAATCCCGGCTTCGGATTCCACTTCCTCTTCCTTATCGTCCTCTTCTGTCCCGGATACATCAGAATCAACCGCTTCTTCCGCAGCAGGTTCCTCGGTCATGGGCGGCTCCTCGTTTTCCGGGAGAGATGTGGAGACTTCCGGCGAAACCTCCTCATCCGAATGGTCTGAAGGAACAGAGCCATCTTCTTCTGCCTGTTCATCAACCGCAGGACCCTTCCCTTCTTCCTCCACATCCTGTCCTTTTACGAATTTATCTTTCAGCTTCTTGAAAAAACTCATCCAATCTTCCTTTCTATGCTTCCAATAATTCAGGTGTTTCTTCCAAACGGACGGAAACCAGTCTGGAAACACCGGATTCCTGCATCGTCACTCCATACAGCACATCCGACTCCTCCATCGTTCCCTTCCGGTGGGTAATGACGATAAACTGCGTGTTTCGGCTGAACTCTTTCAGGAACCGGGCAAACCGGTCCACATTGGCTTCATCAAGAGCCGCTTCCACTTCATCCAGGACACAGAACGGCACCGGCCGGACTCTCAAGATGGAAAACAGGAGAGCAATAGCTGTCAATGCTCTTTCACCGCCGGATAAAAGACTTAGGTTCTGGAGTTTTTTGCCGGGCGGTTGAGCAACGATATCCACACCGGTTTCCAGCATGTTCCCAGGATCGGTCAGCTGAAGATCAGCACGGCCGCCTCCGAAGAGCGTACGGAAGACTTCATTAAATTCCGCACGGATTTTCGTGAAGGTATCTTCGAATTTCCGCTTCATCTCCCCATCCATTTCGTTAATGACGTGATGAAGGGTTGTTTTAGCTTCCAGCAAGTCGTCCTGCTGGCCTTTCAAAAACTCATACCGCTCTTTAATACGCTCATATTCATCGATGGCTCCAAGGTTCACCGTGCCAAGTTCTTCAATCGACCGTTTAATCAGCTTCACTTTCGTTGCAGCCTGATCGACATCCACTACGGTATCGTAATCCCGTTTCGCCTTTTCAAATGTCATCACGTATTCCTCCTGCAGGTACGTGAGAAGGTTATCAAGCTCTACGTCCAGACGGTTGGCTTTTACTTCCTTCTGCTGAATATCCTGCAGGTAGTTTTGGTGCAGGCGGTTGTGCTCCTTTAGAGATTCGTCCTCTTTCTGCACATCCCCGCTGATATCCGACCGTTCTTTGCGGAGAGACTGAATGTCTTCTGAAGCAGCTGCTTTCTCCTGTCCTGCGTTCTTGATCAGCTCTGTTAACTCTTCTTCGGTTTGGTTGGACTCCACGACTTCCATCAGCTGCTGATAGGAAGCTTTATTCCCGCGAAGTTCCTGCTCGATCAACGCTTTTTCCTCTTCGTAACGGCTGACCTTTTCCTGTTGGTTATGAACAGCCGATTCCTGTTCCGCAAGCTTGATCTGCAGCTCCTGGCGCCGCTGCTGCAGGGCATCCTCATCTTCCTTTTGTCTGTCCTTTGCAGCCGTCAGGTCTTCAATCCGCTGCTGGGTCGAGGCAAGTTCTTCTTCCAGATCGGCCAGAGTTTCTGTAAGGGATTGAAGTCTGTCGTCCGCCTGCGTTCGATCCTGATCAAATTGAGCTTGATCCTGATCGTAAAGATGAAGCTGGCTGTTAACATGGTTCAGCTTCACTTCATTTTCCCTCGCATCGGACTGTTTTTCATATTCCTTGTTTTTTATGAGAGAGAGCTTTTCTGCATAGGATTCTTTCGCTTGTTCCTGTTCACTTAAGCTCTGCTTCAGCTGCATCACCTTCTGCTCAACATCCTGCAGCTTTTTCTCGTAATCTCTTATTTTTTCTGTGGTTTCCTGAAGTTCCTTCTCCCGGGTGAACAGCGACTGACCGGACTGTTTTTTCGCACCGCCTGTCATGGAACCTCCGGGATTGACAACATCCCCTTCGAGAGTGACTACACGGTACTTACGATTTAATACCCGGGCAATCGCATTGGCGTGCTCCAGCGTTTCTGCCACTACGATATGGCCAAGCAGGTGCTGCACCGCTTTTGCGTAGGCATCCGGCACATCAATCAGTTCAGCCGCGACTCCTACGTAACCATCCTGTTGGTTCAGCGAACCGGCACCGGTGACAGAACGGGGCTGGATGGAAGAAAGCGGAAGGAAGGTCGCACGCCCCTTGTGCTGGGTTTTCAACCAGTGGATCGCCTGTCTCCCAGCTTTTTCATCCTGGACAACAATGTGCTGCGCCTGGGCACCGAGGGCTGTCTCAATGGCTGTCATGTACGCGGACGGAATGTCAATCAACTCAAGCACGGCCCCTTCAATACCGGAGAGGCGTCCATTCTGCCGGGCTTTCAAAACTTCCCGCACCCCCTGGAAGTAGCCGGAAAAGTCTTCTTTCATATCCTCCAGCATTTCCTTCTTGGAACGCATCTTTTCGAGATACTGGTACCCTTTATACAGTTTTTCCTGCCATTCCTGATAGGTCTTCTTATTTTCATCAAGAGCCGCTGCTGCCTCCTGCAGACTGGTTTCGAGCTCTTTACGTTCTGACGTCAGTTGTTCAAGTTCTGCAGTTATTCGGCGGCGGTCAGCCTCCAGGGTTTCCCTCTCTTCTCTCAGCCCTTGGAATTTCCCGCTCTGGACATCTTTTTTGGTATGCAGTTCAGAAAGCTGTTTTTCCAACAGATGTTTTTCATTTCGTTTAGCCGCCTGCTTGTTTAAAAGTTCGATATAATCACTTTTCAAGTCTTCAATCTGCTCTTCCATCTGTTGAAGATCCTGATTGAGCGCCTGATTCGTCTCCTTGAGCTCACGTTTGGACTCCCGGCGTTTTTCCCTGGCCTCCTCTAATTTGGAGGTTTCTTCTGATGTCACTGTCTTAAGCGTTTCGAGTTTATTTGAAAGTTCCTCATAGGCTTCCTCGAGTTTTGATTTGTTCTCTTCGAAATGTTTATGACGTTCTTTCATCAACTGCTTTTTGCCTTCCAGATTTTCAAGCTCCCTTGTCAGTTCTACAAGTTTCTCCTGCAGATTTTCCAGGGAATCATCCAGCTGTTGAATGCGGCTCCGTTTCACCTCTACCGATTCCTGACGGGCAGCAATCTCTGCCTTCAACTCCGCTTCCCCGCTTTTGACTTCTTCGAGCTCTTTCAGAACGACCTGCCAATCCTTATGGAGGCCTTCAATCTGCGTAATTAAAAGCGAGATTTCGATGTTCTTTAACTCATCCTTTTTTTCCAAATAGTCTTCTGCAACGGCCGCCTGTTCTTTTAACGGCTCCAGCTGCCCGTCTATTTCATGGATAATGTCTTCCACACGGTTTAAATTCTCCTGTGTTTCCGCGAGTTTATATTCGGCTTTTTTCTTCCGTTGTTTATACTTCAGGACACCTGCCGCTTCTTCAAAAATCGTACGGCGCTCTTCAGCCTTCGAGCTCAGAATTTCCTCGACTTTCCCTTGACTGATAATCGAAAAAGCTTCTCTCCCAAGGCCTGAATCCATGAATAAATCGATAATATCCTTCAATCGACATGTTTGATTATTGATATAAAATTCACTCTCACCAGACCGGTACACTCTCCTGGTTACACTGATTTCCTGATAGTCCAGGGGGAGGGTCTGGTCTTCGTTATCGAGCGTGAGCGTCACTTCTGCCATATTCAGGGCGGAGCGCGACTCACTTCCTGCAAATATAATATCTTCCATCTTCGCACCGCGCAGGGAACGGGCCGACTGCTCTCCAAGCACCCAGCGGATGGCGTCTGTTATGTTACTTTTCCCACTGCCGTTCGGTCCGACCACAGATGTAACGCCTGAAACGAAATCAACGGTCACCCTGTCGGCAAACGATTTAAATCCTATAGTATCCAACTGTTTGAGGAACATAGTCATCCTCCTGTATCTTCACAATCTTTCATTCACTCAACTAATATATTTTATCATAAACGCTTTCCCTACGGTAGGAAGCCTTCAGCGTTCTTTTCCTTCCGTCAAAGGGTTTCATAATTGGACAAAGTCCTTTATCATATGTAATAACCGGATATAGTCAGCCGAAGGAGGAATCAGCTTTTGAGTTTACAAGAACCAAAACAGGAAAATCTTGCATTTATGATCGACGATATGGCCGATAAACTGCAGGTGGTCAATCGTTCACTTATGAAGCCGGAGGATTATGATTTAAACAAATATGAAGAAATCAAATCCCTCTATGACATTATCAACATGAAGGGCCAACTCAGCGTGTCCGAGATCCAGGCGTTTGTTCAGGAACTCGGACAGTACCGCAGATGAGAAAAAGGACCGTCCTCAGCCGCTGAAGGCTGGTGACGGTCCTTTTTAAAATCGCGCGCCCTGATTCTCTAAAGCCTGCTGAGCAGCTTTCTGCTCCGCTTCCTTCTTCGTACGCCCGACGCCGATACCTCCGATGTCATCCTGGATCCTCACGTGAGCGATAAACTCCCGGCTGTGTGCTGGGCCTCTTTCTTCCACAATTTCGTACTCAATTTTACTGTTTTTATCCCGCTGTATAAACTCCTGCAGCTGGCTCTTATAATCCATCGCATGAGAAAAAGCACCTTTTTGGACTCTCGGGTAAACGTAGGTTTTCAGAAATTGAATAACCGCCTCATACCCCTGATCGAGGTATAACGCACCGATAAAGGCTTCAAACACGTCGGCCAGTAATGCCGGCCGGTTACGTCCGCCTGTCAGTTCCTCCCCTTTGCCGAGAAGAATCAAATCCTGAAAATTGAGTTCATTGGCAAACTCAACCAATGAAGCCTCACAGACGATGGAAGCTCTGAACTTCGTCAATTCCCCTTCTGCCATATCCGGGAACTCCCGGTATAAATACTGGGAAACACCCAGCTCCAAAACGGCATCCCCGAGGAATTCTAAACGTTCATTGTCCTCCCGGTCTGTTTTACGATGCTCATTCACATAAGATGAATGCGTGAAAGCCTGCTCCAGTAACGAAATGTTCTGAAATGATTGATTTATTTTCTTCTGGAAACTGGAGAAATCACCCATAAATCACCTTGTCCTTTACTTAAAGTTTCTGAATACAGGAAAGGCTGCCCGTTAAATAACGGACAGCTGACCTTTTTATGACTGGCTGCTTATGTAATTCACAGCGTCGCCAACTGTATTAATTTTTTCAGCTTCTTCATCAGAAATTTCCATATCAAACTCGTCTTCAAGCTCCATTACAAGCTCGACTACGTCAAGAGAGTCTGCTTCTAGATCTTCTTTGAAGGAAGCTTCCATAACTACTTTGGATTCGTCTACATCTAGACGGTCGACGATGATCTGTTTTACGCGATCAAATGTTTCTGCCATTGGAACCTCACCTCCCTTCAGTCATTATAGTAAATTTTGCAGTGAAAAACCATAGTGGTTTTTACATGACCATTCCGCCATCCACATGAAGCGTCTGACCAGTCATATATGCGGCGTCTTCAGAGGCAAGGAAGCGGACAACTCTGGCCACGTCCTCCCCGTCCCCGAGGCGCTTCAACGGAATGAGGGCGAGCATCTGCTCACGCTGTTCCTCCGTGAGAGCGTCCGTCATATCTGTCGTGATATACCCAGGGGCTACGGCATTCACCTGAATATTCCGGGCGGCGAGCTCTTTTGCATTGGATTTCGTCATTCCGATGACCCCGGCTTTTGCAGCCACATAGTTTGCCTGTCCCGGATTACCGGAAACGCCGACAATAGAGGCCACATTAATGATGCGTCCGTACTTCTGCTTCATCATTTGACGGGTGACCCCCTTCGTGCAGAGGAATACGCCTTTCAAATTGGTATTGATGACAGAATCAAATTCCTCTTCCTTCATACGCATAAGAAGATTATCTTTTGTGATTCCAGCATTGTTGACAAGGATGTCCAGACGACCAAACTCATCCACGACAGCTTTCACCATCTGCTTCACATCTTCCTCACTGGCTACATCGGCCTGAATCTTCATCGCTGAACCGCCGCATGCAATAATTTCCTGCACGACAGCTTCCGCCTTCTCTTCACTTCCCGCATAGTTGACCGCTACTTTAGCTCCTTTTCGGGCAAGTTCTAAAGCAATGGCACGGCCTATGCCACGTGATGCTCCTGTAACGAGAGCCACTTGATCTTGTAACATCAGGCTTCCTCCTTATACCACTCTATGAAATCCTTTAATGTGTCAGGATCCTGGACACTGAACGTCTTCATGCGGCGCTGGACTTTTCTAACAAGTCCGCTGAGAACTTTCCCCTGCCCGACTTCTACAATGGCATCGACTTCCTCTTCCACAAACGCCTCAAGAATCTGTTGGAAGCGCACAGGGGAATACAGCTGCTCTACAAGCAGACGCTCGATCGTTTCCGCTTCTGTAACGGCTTCTGCAGACACATTGGCATATACCGGAATAGAGGCATCTCTGATCGTACGGTCATTCAGATGACCCGCAAATTCTTCACTCGCCGGCTCCATAAGACGGGAGTGGAAAGGTCCACTGACGTTTAAAGGAAGGACACGCTTTGCCCCTTTTTCCTTCAATTGTTCCCCAGCTGCCTCCACACCTTCTTTTGTACCGGAGATGACGATCTGTCCCGGACAGTTAATATTAGCGAGATCAACGGCTTTATCTCCATCAAACCCTGTCAGGATATCCTCGATTTCCTCCTGGGAAAGTCCAAGTACAGCAGCCATTGTACCTTTTCCAGTCGGGTACGCTTCTTCCATGAGCTTTCCGCGGATATGGACAAGCTGAACCGCTTCAAGCGGATCCAGCGCGCCGGCTGCTGTCAGGGCGCTGTATTCACCGAGGCTGTGACCGGCGGTCATGTCCGGTGTAACCCCTTCTTCTGTCAGCACCTGCTGAATGGCGATGCTGTTCAGCAGAAGAGCCGGCTGGGCATTCTCGGTTTTCGTAAGCTCCTCAGCAGGTCCTTCAAACATCAATGACGTAAGTGAGTACCCAAGCACTTCGTCGGCTCTATCAAACAATTCTTTCACAGATGGATAGGCTTCATACATCGCTCGTCCCATACCGACTTCCTGGGATCCCTGCCCGGGAAAAACAACGGCAGTCTTCTTCATTCTGATTCCTCCTTTTCGTTCATCCGGCTCAGCGTACCAGCAATGGTGTCCGTGACATTCAGTTCAACCATTTCACACGCCTGGCGGATCGCATTCAGGACCGCACGCTCATTCGATGAGCCGTGGGCTTTGATGACGGGGGATGCAAGTCCGAACAAACCGGCTCCGCCATATTCACTATAATCAAGCTGGTTTTTCAAACCGCGCAGGTCATCCTTAACAAGACCGGCGGCAATTTTCGTCTTCCAACTGCTCATAAACGTCTCTTTCATCATGGAGAACATTGTAAGTGCCGTTCCTTCAATCGTTTTTAAAGCCACATTACCTGTGAACCCGTCTGTGACGACAACATCCGCCACACCATTAAGGAGATCACGGGCTTCCACATTTCCAATGAAGTTAATCGGTGCTTCTTTCAAAAGCTGGAACGCCTGTTTTGTAAGGTCGCTCCCTTTTCCATCCTCCGTCCCGACGTTTAACAAACCTACTCTCGGCTTGTTGATTCTGCGGACGTTCTCAGAATATATGGACCCTATGACGGCATACTGCAGCAGGTGGGCTGGTTTAGCATCCACATTCGCTCCAACATCCAGCATTAAAAAGCCCTTCCCGTCCATTGTAGGCAGGGTCGGACTCAAGGCTGGACGTTCCACCCCCGGCATACGGCCGACAATGAAAAGACCCGCGCTCATAAGAGCTCCGGTATTCCCTGCAGAAATGCATCCATCCGCACGTCCCTCTTTCACTTCCGCCGCTGCCATGACCATGGAAGCCTTCTTCTTCCTGCGGACCGCGCGGACAGGTTCGTCTTCAGAGGTAATCACTTCTGTTGTATGTAAAACCGTTACATTAGGCTGATCTTTCAAAAACGGGCGGATTTCTGCTTCATCCCCTACGAGTGTGATGGATAACCCATCAATCGTATCCGCGGCCTTTACCGCTCCCTTTACAATGGCTTCAGGGGCGTTGTCCCCACCCATCGCATCAATGGCTAACTTCATGAACATTCGACTCCTTTACTGATTCGAGCGGTACATTTCAAATGTACCGGCAAACACTTCTTCATTCCCAACAAAGCTGTGGACATTCACGATCGTCCGCCCTTTACCGTCCTCACCTTTGGCTGTCGCTTTCGCTACAACACGTTCCCCCAGTTTGACCGGTCTTGAAAAATGAATGGTGGAACGGGCGGTTAAAGCCAGCTCATCATTGATCAAAGCGACAGCAAGGGAGTTGGCCTGGGCAAACAAATGGTGGCCTCTGGCGATATGGTTTCTTGAAAAAACGTGTTCCGGGCGGATATCCAATATGGAGATGGCACGGTCATCCAGCTCTAAATCAACGACTTCACCAATGATCTCCTCCACCGGCAGGGCTTTTACTGTTTCATTCCATTCCTGGGTGGCAACGGATTTAATCCGTTCACGCAGTTCGGGAATTCCCATCTCCATCCTGTCGAGCCGGATGGTCTGTATGCTGACACCAAAAGATTTCGCTAGTTCTTCATCCGTCGTGAAAGGCATTTGCTCAATACGTGCTTTCAGTTCTTCCTGACGTACTCTTTTGTTTTTTTTCACACAAATACCACCGTTCATTCAGCCATAACCCTTTTTATGACTAGGTACTAATAGTAATATATAATACCGGAATCCAGAACGCAAGGACTGAAAACCCATTCATTGAAAAATCCATGCTGTTCAGCGATGAAAATAGGAAGGAAAGAAAAAGCACGCCCCTTCCCGGGACGTGTTCCTTTTTCTAATCCAGAACATTCTCCATGATCTGCTTGTCCTTATAGACCCTTTCCTTCAGCGAGCTGTAGGATTCATTCTGCTCCAGCATATTTCCTTCGATCATTTCCGCAGCATCTTTTCTCGCCGTTTCAAGGGCACGGTAATCGTGAACCATGTCCCCTACTTTGAATTCAGGCAGACCGCTCTGCTTTTTCCCGAAGAAGTCTCCCGGCCCCCGCAGCTTTAAGTCCTGCTCCGACAATTCAAAGCCATCGTTCGTTTCTGTCATGATACGCATCCGTTCTTTTCCGACATCCCCCTTGGGATCAGCAAGAAGGATACAGTAGCTCTGGTCAGATCCACGTCCGACCCTGCCCCGGAGCTGGTGAAGCTGGGAAAGTCCGAAACGCTGAGCGTCATAGATGACCATCATCGTAGCATTGGGAACGTTCACACCCACCTCCACCACTGTAGTGGAGACAAGGATATTCAACTGATTATCCGCAAATTCCTTCATGACTTCTTCCTTTTCCTCATTATGAAGGCGTCCATGCATCAGGCCGACAGAAATGTCCGGCTCAAAGACGCTGCTGAGCTGGTGGTACAGATCGATCGCATTCTGAATATCCAGTTGATCAGATTCTTCGATGAGGGGACAGATGACATACGCCTGATGGCCCTGATCGATTTCCTTCTTAATAAAATTCAGGACACGGTCTGTCATTTCACCCTTCACCCAGTAGGTCTCTACAGGCTTACGGCCGGCCGGCATTTCATCAATGACACTGACATCCATATCACCAAAAGCCGTGATGGCAAGCGTCCTGGGGATAGGTGTAGCGGTCATAAATAAAACATCCGGGGAAAGTCCTTTATCCCTTAAGGTACGCCGCTGTTCCACACCGAAACGGTGCTGCTCATCCACGATCACAAAGCCGAGATGGCTGAATACTACTTCATCTTGGATGAGTGCATGCGTTCCTACAAGAATATCAATCTCTTCCGCTTTGACAGCTTCTAGAATTTCCTGACGCTTCTTCCCCTTCACAGACCCTGTCAGCAGCTCTACCCGGGCACGGCCTTCAAACATAGCCGACAAAGACTGATGATGCTGCTCTGCAAGGATCTCCGTAGGGACCATCAAGGCTCCCTGATAGCCTGCTGTGATGGAACCATAAAGAGCAATGGCGGCAACGGCCGTTTTGCCCGAACCTACATCCCCCTGCAGGAGCCGGTTCATTCGATGCGGACGCTTCATATCTTTCAATATTTCTGCAAGGGAGCGTTTTTGCGCCCCTGTCAGTTCAAAAGGCAGGGACTGGACAAAATCGGTGAGTTTCTGATTATCATACCTTTGGACAATTCCCTGCGTCGATTCACGGTTATGCTTGCGGAGAAGCTGCATTTTCAACTGAAAGATTAAAAACTCCTCATAAACAAACCGGCGCTTGGCATGTTTCAGCATCACCCGGCTCTCCGGGTAATGCATGTGATGCAGCGCCTGCTGTCTTGGAGGGAGCTTGTAAGCAAGCGCGAGATCCTCAGGAAGGATTTCCTTAATGGATCCACCATACTCTTGGAAGGCAGCTGTCATAACTTTCCGGAGGGTGTTCATGTTCACACCTTCCTTCAGTGTGTAAACGGGCTGAATCGGCGCCTGACTTTTCGACTCCCCTTTTTTGAATTGACTAACCGTCACCTGCAGACGCTGCTGATCCCATTTCCCTGTAACCGTGACGGTGTCACCCTGCTGCAGTTGTTTCTTCGCAAACGCCCGGTTAAACATAACCGCCTTAACAGCAAAATGCTCCACCTGCAGAGTAAAGGTCAGCCTCGATTTTTTCCGACCGTAATAGCTGACGACCGGTTCAGAGACGATTTCCCCTTCGATGGTCGCTTTTTCATTATGAGCCAGTTCCGTCAGCGGCTTGACTTCATAGGAATCGTAACGGTGCGGAAAATAAAAGAGAAGATCCTCTACTGTGAACAGTCCCAGTTCATTTAAGTGGGACTGCAGTTTTTCTCCAACTCCTTTGATTTCACTAATCGATTGCTGCAGCACATCATTCACTCTTTCTTTAAAGATATTCCGTATACTTTTGCTTCAAGCTCGCGGCCGGTCGGTGTTGCAGCCAGCCCTCCCTGGGCGGTTTCCCTGAAGGCTGACGGCATCCGCTGGCCGACTTTATACATCGCATCGATGACTTCGTCACATGGAATTCTGCTTGTCACACCCGCAAGGGCCATATCTGCCGCTACAACAGCATTTGAAGCTCCCATAGCATTTCGTTTGACGCATGGGACTTCGACAAGTCCTGCAACCGGATCACAGATCAACCCAAGCATGTTCTTCAAGGTGATTGCCATGGCTTCTGCAGACTGGGAAGGCGTCCCTCCTGCCATTTCCACAATAGCCGCTGCTGCCATTCCAGCCGCGGATCCGACTTCTGCCTGACATCCGCCCGCTGCTCCTGAAATCGAAGCATTATTGGCAACAACGAAACCGAACGCACCTGAGGTGAACAAGTACCGGACCATCTGCTCACGTGATGGATTCAGCTGATTTTTAACGGCAAACAAAGTCCCCGGAACACAACCAGCACTGCCGGCTGTCGGCGTAGCACAGATCGTCCCCATCGCTGCGTTGACTTCATTGGTGGCGACAGCTTTGCTGACGGCGTCCATCAACAGCTGGCCTGACAACGGGGTATGGTTTTTCATGTAATCCTGAATGAGTACAGCGTCCCCTCCGGTCAATCCACTGTGGGACTTCACGCCTTTCAAGCCATCTTCAACGGCTTTTTCCATGACGTCGAGATTCCTTTCCATATGGGCATAGACTTCTTCTCTTGAAAGCTGTTTCACTTCCATTTCCTGGCGGATCATCACTTCAGAAATTTGTATCTGCTCACTTTCAGCAAGCTCTATAAGTTCTGCTACATTACGAAACATGTGAACACTCCTTTGTGTCTAGTCTGAGATTTTAGCCACTTGTGTAATGTGGTCTGCGCGTTCCAATTCATTAAGTATGGAATCACCAATATTCTGGTCAACTTCGATCACCATCAAGGCCTGTTCACCCTGGGCTTTTCTGGAAACTTCCATCCGACCGATATTGATCTCATTTTTTGCCAGAATCGTTGTGGCGGATGCAATAGCGCCGTACCGATCATTATGAATAAGAAGGATAGCCGGATGGCTTCCTGATAATCGGAGTTCAAAGCCGTTCAATTCCGTGATTTCAGCCTTCCCTCCACCAATGGAAATACCGACGAGCTCCAGTTCCCCGTCATCATCACCAATTTTCACACGGGCCGTGTTCGGGTGATCTGTATGGGCATCCTCTTCGTGGAAACGGATTTTCATTCCCGAAGCTCTTGCTGTATCAAGGGAAGTGCTTATTCTTTCATCATAGGTTTCATAGTCCAGAAGGCCGCCAATGATTGCTACATCTGTTCCATGCCCCTTGTAGGTTTTTGCAAATGATCCATAAAGATGGATATGGGCATACTTCGGCTCTCTGCCGAATAAATGGCGGGCGGCTCTGCCGATGCGGGCGGCCCCTGCGGTATGGGAGCTGGAGGGCCCGATCATAACAGGACCGATGATATCAAAAACAGATCTGTACTTCATAAAGATCCCTTTCCTTTCTATATAAACCTGAACAGGTAAGTTATGAAAACGCTTACTACATTCTAACATTCCTCCACCATCTTATCACATTCCACTTTATTCTTCCTTCCTTTTCATAACCTCCATATTTTGACTGGTTGATTGTTCTTTGATGAGAGAGTAGAATAGTAGATTGTGGGTTACTCGGTAACCGGGCGGGAGAGGGATAATTTCATATGAGGGATTGAAATGCTCAATCAGCAACATCAACAGGCGGGCTGGAAAAAAGAAGGACTGGCGGGCTTGATCGGTTATTTCACAACCGTTTACATCGTAGCCGTCAACAGTCAGATTCTGGAGAGTGCGGGACTGCCGCTTGAGAGCGGTATGGTCGCTACTATTCTTGCCAGCGCGTTAGGCTGCTTGATCATGGCTTTTTATGCGAATGCACCGATGGTTCTCATCCCCGGGATGGGTGTCAATGCGCTGTTTGCCTACTCGATCGTAGAAGGGACCGGGATGTCGTTTCAGCAGGGACTGGCCGTCGTGACGATGGCTTCCATCATCTTTCTGATTACTGCTTTTACAAGGCTTGGCGATTGGCTTAAACACGCCATACCTGCTTCTTTGAAGCACGCCATCACCGTTGGTCTCGGATTGTTCCTGACCTTGATCGGTCTTGAAAAGGGAGGCCTTGTCGTCAAAGGTGAACACTCCCTGATCACCCTGGGCAACCCATCGTCCGCCATGGTGATTACCAGTATCATCACCCTGTTTATCGGGATTTTTCTATTTTCGAGAAACGTCCCCGGCAACTTCTTAGTGACGATGATCGCCGGGACTGTCCTCGCACACTTCACAGGACTGCTTGGAGAGAGTGGAAAAAGCATCGATATCCAGGAGCAGAGCTGGCTTCTGCTCCCGGACTTTTCCGGTATTCTCGGGTTTGGTTTCTGGATGGCGGTTTTCCCGCTGGCTATTGTGCTCATCTTTGAAAACATGGGTCTGATCCACGGTCAGCTCTCCATGCTGGATCAGGAGGACAAATTCAAACGTTCCTATCAGGCAACGGCTTTTTCAGCCTTAACCACCGGATTCCTCGGTACATCACCGACGGTTTCATCCGCAGAGAGTGCAGCTGTCATTGCCTCGGGAGGAAAAACAGGGAAATCAGCACTGACGATGGCCGTTCTTTTCGGAGCCACGCTGTTCTTAATCCCGTGGATTTCCATGGTTCCATCCACAGCGATTGCACCGATTCTGATCATCGTAGGAGCGCTTATGGTTCAGAATATCAAAGAGATTCCATTTGATCAGCTGTCTGAGTCCATGCCGGCGTTTTTAATCATCGTGATGATTCCTTTCACGTATTCCATCGCTGACGGAATGGCTTTCGGGTTTATCGCCTACCCGATCGTAAAGCTTGCCCTGGGCAGACATCGGGAGTTGTCCACTCCAGTCGTATTCATCGCCATGATCTTTCTCGTTGAATTTATCGTACGCTCGCTTGGACATTAATGATTCATTTTGCTGTAAAAAAAAGCTCGAAGAGAACATGATTTGTTCTCTTCGAGCTTTTTTTATCTCCAGCGGAGTATAAGCGTCAGCCGGCAGCAGTCCCGCCTCCCTCCTGACGTCCCCAGGGTAACTTTCAGGCGGTCAGGGTTATAAGCAGTCTGAAATGGACTCGATAGATATTCACCAAGCAGGTTCACCACTTTTACATCATCGGACTGCTGGGCCGCCATCATAATTTGCCCTGCGTAAGACTCATCGTCATGAATTTTCTCAACGAGTCCTTCGGCTTCTTTTATGAACTCCTGCAGCGTCATGGCGGATTCTCTGAACGAAGATACCTCCACCTCCGGGTATGAAGGTGCAGGTCTTGCATCAATCGGGATGACCGGCCTCCAGCAGCAGGGAACCCAGTATCTATACACAGCCTTCCCCCTCCCCCTTCATATATATGCCATAGAAAAAGGAAGAGAAGCGGTTACACTTCTCTCCCTCTCATTCTTCGATCGGAATGGACTCCAGCGGTCCGCGCTTGTGAAAGACAATCTTTAATACTCCATTATGAAACGAAGCCCGGCTGCTGTTCGGATCCGCTTCAAATGGCAGTTCGACCGTCTGCTCTCTACTTTTCAGAAAATGGGTCCGTCTGTAATAGTCACGAACTTCATCATTCACTTCACGCATCTGCTGTTGTTCAATAAGAATACGGAGCTGCCGGCCGGAACGGTCAATACGGATTTGGTTTTCCTGCACGTCCGTTAGAACAGCCTCCACCACAATCTCCCCGTTGGTTTCATAAATGTCCACCGGAAATGAACCTCCTTGGAACAAGGGCTCCACTCCCTGTAGGGAGTGATCAAAAAACGAGTCCACGGCCCGAATTAGATCCATAAACGTATGCTCAAAAAAACCGGGGAGCTGACTCTTTTTATCATCCATTATCCTGCACCTCTCTGCCTGTCGTTTCCCCTACAAGATATGCAGAGACAGCCGGCAGGTGACAGATGATCAGGAGGAGTGAAACTCTGTGCCTGAAGAAACAGCCTTCACATAGCCGGTTCGAATAACGAAATCCCCGAACTTTTCACCTTCTGAACGGTTCAGCGCAAATTCCTTAAACATTTGTCTTAACTCTTGAAGAATCTCTTCTTCACCGATGTTTTCTTTATAGATTTTGTTCAAACGGTCTCCTGCAAATCCAGCTCCTAAATACATGTTGTATTTGCCCGGGGCTTTTCCGATGAATCCAATCTCACCAAGAGCCGGGCGGGAGCATCCGTTGGGGCATCCCGACATACGGATAATGATCTCTTCTTCCGAGAGTCCGTATTCATCGAGTATATCTTCCAGCTTATCGATAAGAGACGGAAGATATCTCTCAGACTCTGCCATCGCCAGCCCGCAGGTCGGAAGAGCAACACACGCCATGGAATTTCTCCTCAGCGCGGAATTTTGCCTGCCATCGGTCAGTCCATACTCATCGATGACCGCTGATATTTCTTCTTTTTTTGCATCTGTCACACCCGCGATCATCACATTCTGGTTCGGCGTCAACCGGAAGTCTCCTTCATGAATTCCAGCAATTTTTCTCAGCCCACTCTTCAGCTGATACGCTTTTTCATCCTTTATCCGGCCGTTTTGAATAAAAAAGGTGTGGTGCCAGGTGCCGTCGGCAGCTTTCGTCCAGCCGTAGCGGTCCCCATTATGATCAAAGTTGTAATCCCTTGCCTCTTCCAGCTCCCAGCCGAGGCGGCTTTCAAGTTCCTCTCGGATCCAGTCCACTCCCAGACGGTCAACCGTATACTTGAACCGCGCATTTTTGCGGTTGGACCGGTTTCCATAGTCCCGCTGAATCGTGACTACTTTTTCAGCCGTTTCTACAATTTTGTCCGCCGGGCAGAAACCGATGACTCGAGATAACTGAGGATACGTATTCTCATCTCCATGGGTCATCCCCATTCCTCCACCGACGGCAATGTTGAAGCCGGCGAGTTGGTCGTCTTCAATAACAGCGATGAAACCCAGATCCTGTGAAAAGACATCTACGTCGTTGGAAGGAGGCACGGCCACCCCGATTTTAAATTTCCGTGGAAGATAAACAGGACCATAGATCGGCTCTTCTTCTCTACCATCCGCCACTTTCTCTTCATCCAGCCAGATTTCATGATAGGCCCTTGTTCTAGGCAGAAGATGTTCACTTACCTTCTTCGACCACTCATATACTTCCCTGTGAACATCGGACTGGTCCGGGTATACATTGCACATCACGTTCCGGTTGACATCTCCGCAGGCGGCAATGGAATCCAAGAGCGCTTGATCCATGCGCTGGATGCTTTTTTTCATATTCCATTTCAAAATGCCATGCATTTGAAATGTCTGCCTCGTCGTCAGCTTTAATGTCCCATTGCCATATTGGTCTGAAAGCTCATCCATTGTCTGCCATTGTTCAGGGGTGGCTACACCGCCCGGGAGCCGGACACGCACCATAAATTGGTAGGCAGGTTCAAGTTTCTGCTTCTTCCGTTCATTTCGTATGTCCCGGTCATCCTGCATGTAGCTTCCATGAAACTTCAATAGTTTCGTCTGATCGTCGGGAATGCTTGCGGTAATAGAATCCTGAAAACTCTCTACCAGAGAGCCACGCAGAAGACGGCTGTCCTCCTTGATTTTTTCCATTACATCCGGAGGTCCCTGTGTCTGATGAGAGGGCTGTTCGGATTTTGTCATGGTTCGACCTCTCCTTTCCGTTCTTTCAATATCAATAATGGTTAATATACATCTCTTTGGTAGCGTTTCTGCTGCCTGAGATCTGCCACGTATGCTTCCGCTTCTTCCAGCGACCGTCCGGATTCCCTTTGGACGATGGACACTAGTGCCTGATGGACATCTTTAGCCATATGCTTTTCATCTCCACATACATAGAGATAAGCTCCGGCTTCCAGCCATTCGAAGAGTTCTCTGCTCCGCTCGGTCATTCTGTGCTGTACGTACACTTTTTCTTCATTATCTCTCGAAAAGGCTACATCCATCCTGGATAAGACGCCGTCTTTGAGCCAGCGCTGCCATTCGGTTTGATAAAGGAAATCCGTCGTGAAATGCTGTTCGCCGAAGAATAACCAGGTATTCCCCTCTGCTCCAAGCTCTTCCCGCTCTTCAAGGAATGCACGGTATGGAGCAATTCCGGTTCCAGCACCAACCATAATGACAGGGGCTGATCCATCTTCAGGAAGTTTGAAATTCGAATTTTTCTGGACGAACACGGAGACGTTCCCGCCAGGCTCCATGCGTTCTGCGCACTGCCCTGAGCAAACACCAAGCCGGGGCCTTCCATGGCTTTCATACCGCACTGTGCCGATAGTCAAGTGCACTTCATCCGGGTTCGCTTTCCTGCTGCTCGCTATAGAGTACAGACGAGGCGGGATTTTTCGAAGTTGTTGAATCAGCTCTTCCGCTCCAAGCTCCCAAGGGCCAAAGTCTGCGAGAAGATCAAGCAGATCTCTTCCTTCGATATATGTTTGGAGCGTTTCTTTGGAGGCCAGGATTTCCTGCAGTTTTTCATTACTGGTGAAAGGTTCCAGTTTTTCAATCAGTGGTTTAGTAAGTACGGTAATCTCAAAGTGGGACAAAAGAGCTTCCCGTAATGCACGGACCTCTCCGTCTTTATTGAGGGTGACCGAGAGCTCAGGGTCCCACTGCATCAGAGTAATTAACTGATCGACCAGCTTCTCTTCATTAATCGGATAGATCCCAAGGCTGTCCCCCGGCTCATATTCCAGGCTGGAGTCTTCCAGATCCAGTTCGAGATGCCGTGTCTCTTTATTGGAACCGCGGCCGTTTAAATTGATATTTTCCAGCACTTCGGCCGAAAATGGATTTTTCTTCGTATAAACCGGGCCGGCGGCTTGTGGACTCGGAGCGGTCTTCCCCTTCTTCTCTTCTGCAGCGGTTCCCAAAGAATGAACGACCTTGTTTATCCAATCTTCCGCTTCCTCTTCATAGTCAAGGTCACAATCGACGCGTTCTACAAAACGTTCAGCCCCAAGCTCTTCCAAGCGCTTATCAAAATCCTTACCTGTCTGGCAGAAATACTCATATGAGCTGTCTCCCAGTGCAAGGACGCTGTACCGGACGCCGTCCAGTTTTGGTGCACGCCTGCTGTACAGAAATTCATAAAAGGAGAGGGCATTATCCGGAGGGTCGCCGTCTCCATGGGTACTGGTAATGATCAGCAGATCTTCTTCCTTCTTTAATGACTTCGGTTTGTAGCGGTCCATATCTTCGACAGAAACCTGCAGTCCGTTTTCCTTCAACCTTCCTGAAAAATCTTCCGCAAGCGCCTGGCAGTTTCCTGTGTGTGATCCATATAAAAGAGTGACGTGTCTTGTTTTCACCGCCGTCTCTTCTGCTTCTATTTCCTGCGCTGCTCCACTTCCGCTGTCTGTCCCTGCGGCCAGATAGCCGCTGAGCCAGATTTTCTGCTGCTCATTCAATGTTGGAAGCAGCTGGTTCAATAATTCCGTCTGCTCTTTATTAAACGGACTGTTGATTACTTGTAACGACAATTCTGTCACCTCCATAGTCAAAAATGAGCGGCCGTGTGCGCTCCCTCCCGGTAATAACGCTCCAACGCTACAATCATTGCACCCATTTTCGCTTTTTCAGGCTGCAGGACATAAGAAATCCCCTGCTCCTCCAAAGCTGCTGCTGTTACTTTTCCGACAGCTGTAGCCAGAACATTCCGATTAAAGGCATCGACAACCGGCTGATGTTCGTTCGAAAACAGCTGTTTCACCTGGGTTTTACTGGTGAAAACGACGGCATCCAGATTTTCTTTAGTTATTTCCCTTCGCAGTCTGCCCAGAATTTGTGGATCCGGAGGCAGGAACGAATAGGGTTTCGATAAATATACGTCGTATCCCATCTCCTCAAGGCTTTCCTTTAAGGCAGCATCATCAAGATTATAGGCCTGTAAATACACGCTTTTACCGGCTTTTCCTGTATCTTTCTCCATATAGGACAACAGCTTTGCCATTGTCCCGTCTTCAGCCATCCATTCATAAGTAAGGTTCTGTTCTTTTAACCAGTCTGCGGTTTTCTGTCCGCGTATAAGAAGGGATTCATCAGACAATTTTTTAATAAAAGAACGCCGGTGCCCAATGCCCGCGGCTGCCTCTTCCAATGTACGAGCTCCTATACCAGTCGTTAACAAAACATAATCAAAGTGTTTTTTTAAAAAGTGATGAACATCTCTCCGTGCCGTTTCCTGATTGTACTGGTGCGAGCCTTGAATGGGAAAACCGGAGGAGGAGCCATCCATATTCCGAATCAGCCTGGCAATTTCATCCGCCCGCCGATCGGCCGCCACCCCTATCTTTTTACCGGTCAGTCCTTTCACAGTCATCCGCCCCCTTCTCCTTATGTATCTCCTGCAATAGTAACTGCTGCTGGTCCCTGGATCGACAGCTTTCCTTCAATCCCTCTTCCAGATAAAAACGACGCCGGTCAGGTGAAAACCCGGCATCCCGCAGGACATTCCTCATCGTGAACAAAAAATCCACGTACCTTCCGTAATCTTCAGGAAACTGTTCCTCGAATTTCTGTTTGATTCCCGCTGTCAATTTCGGGCTGGCTCCGTTCGTTGTAACAGATACAGAAAGCCTGCCTCTCTTCATGTGGGCGGGAAAATGAACATTCCCCCCGCCATTGTCGGCGCGATTGATCAGCGGGACCTCTTTCGCCTCAGCCTCTGCTTGTTCATTAACCTCCAGCTGATCAGCAGCCGTTATGAGTAGAAAAGCCCTGGAAGCATCGCCTTCGGCATAGGGCTTCCGCTTCCACTCAAAAGCTCCCTCCTCCCACAGCTGTCGAAGATTCTCTGTCAATTCAGGGCTGATGACAGTCACTTCGGGATCCTCCGGCAGAAGAGATTTCATACGTTTTTCGGCTACTTTACCTCCTCCAACAATGACAACCCTCTTTTTGTATAAATCGATGGATAAAGGCTTCATTGACTAATCACTCCACTCTGGAAAGTTTGTTCAGCGCCTCGTTCACCCGGAATTGAAGCGACTGTTCCATCGCCGGGTGATCCTGGAGATGATGGGCGGCAGCAGCAGAATATCCCCGCTGAACAGCCTGATGAACAACTGCTTGAATCTCTTCCATCAAAACACCCGTGAACCAGAGGTATGGCACAACGATCGTATGCTCATAAGCCTCGACCGAGCGTTGGAAAGCCTCAGAAAAACGAGGGGAAAGGGCTGCAAGGTAACACACGTCCACAGAGGTTCCACTCATTTCTTCTCCCAGGCGTCCTGCAATCTTTTCGACCGCTGCCGGTGTATCCGGGTGATGACTTCCCCTTCCGACTAACAGGATATTTGTTTCCTTTCCAACGGGTGGATTCGTTTCCTGTATTCGTTCTGCCAGCGCTTTTATAATGTTATCCTGCACACCAAGCGGCTCTCCATATGAAATCGTCAGCTCAGGATAACTGCCGGAAATTCTGTCGAGTTCTTCCGGGATATCCTTATAATAATGCCCCGCACTTAATAGAAGGACCGGCTGCACAACGACGGCATCGGCTCCTTTTTCCACGAGGCGTCTCATCCCCTCTGTTATATCAGGATGAGCGAGTTCCAAATAACAAATCTCATAAGGCCGGTCATGGGCACCCGCAGCACGGTGTAAAAAGTCCTCCGCCTGTCTGGTGGCTGTTTTTCTTCTGCTTCCGTGACTCACATACAGAACAGCTTTCATCGTCTTCCTCCATTTCCTACCCTACTACGGTTTGTTCAGATGTCTGGACGTCAGATGCGGCGGGATTGAACCATTGGAGGTGGCTGCTTAATTCCACTACTTCCCCCACTACTATCATGGCAGGATTTTCGATGAAGCGGCTCTTTTCTACAATGGTATCAATCGTCCCTTTCACCATTTTCTGGCTGCTCGTTGTTCCATTTTGGATGAGTGCCATCGGTGTATCCGCTGGACGCCCGTATTTTTTCAACCGTTCACAAATCTCAGGAAGCCTTTTGACTCCCATGTATATACAGAGTGTATCCATACTCTTTACGACCCGCTCCCAATACGCTTCCTCATCTGTCCCTTTTTTACTGACTCCGGAAATGAATGCGACCGATGAACTGTAATCCCTGTGTGTGACGGGGATGCCGGCATAAGCAGGAGCAGCCGTCCCTGAGGTAATCCCCGGGACGATTTCAAAAGGAATGGACCTTTTTGCAAGAGCTTCTGCTTCTTCACCTCCACGGCCGAACACGAAGGGGTCTCCCCCTTTGAGACGTGTCACCACTTTCCCTTGAAGCGCGTATTTAACAAGCAGATGATTGATGGTCGACTGAGACAACGCGTGATGATCCGGCCTTTTCCCACAGAAGACAAGCTCCGCCCCTGCTTTCGTCTCTTCCAGAAGATCCTGGTTGATCAGTCTGTCATACAGCACCACATCCGCCTGCTGGACAGCTTTAAGACCTTTAACGGTAATGAGATCCACGTCGCCCGGACCTGCCCCGACAATATATACTTTGGTCACGTTATCCCTCCTTGTCGTTCAACCACTTTTTATCAATAAGAAGTTGAAAAATCTGCTCGGCACAGGCCTGGATGGAATGCTGATCAGACCGCACGATACATTCCGGATTCACCGGTGCCTCATACGGGGCGTCCACGCCTGTAAAGCCGGAGATTTCACCCGCTCTCGCTTTTTTGTATAATCCTTTAGGGTCCCTGCTTTCACATTCCTCAACAGGACAATCGACAAAGACTTCGATAAACTCTTCCTCTGCCAAAAGAGAACGGACACGATCACGGTCCTGCCTGTACGGAGAAATAAAGGCTGTCAAAACAATGGAACCATTGTCTGTGAACAATTTGGATACTTCACCGATCCGTCGGATATTTTCTGCCCGGTCCGCTTCAGAAAAACCCAGGTCCTGGTTCAATCCATGACGGACATTATCCCCATCAAGCAGGTATGTCTGAATGCCGTGCTCAAAAAGCAGCCGGTTCAAGTGGTTGGCAATGCTGGATTTACCAGCCCCTGACAGGCCGGTAAACCAGAGTACTCCACTGTAATGACCATTCTTCCTGCGGTAATCCTGTTTTTGTACAGCGGCTTCATGCCATGTTAGATTCGTCGCCATATCGTTCACCCCTTTGCATCCGCTGTCTGTTGTTTGAGTCCTTCGATCAACACGTCGACGACTTCCGGACGGCTGAACGTTTTCGGAGGTTTTTCCCCGTTGCGGAGCAGCTCGCGCACTTTTGTTCCGGATAAAATCACGTGATGTTCCTTGTCATGCGGGCAGGTTTTATGAGAAGCCATGGCCTCACAGGCTCTGCAGTAAAAGCTGTGTTCAAAGAAGACCGGTGTAATTTCCAGCTCCCCTTCTTCAAAATGGCTGAAAATTTTCTGGGCATCGTATGTACCGTAATAATCGCCGACACCCGCATGGTCACGTCCGACAATGAAGTGGGAGCATCCGAAGTTTTTACGGACAATCGCATGAAACACCGCTTCCCTCGGGCCTGCATAACGCATCGCCGCATTGAAGACAGCCAGGGTAACCCGGTTTTTCGGATAATATTCATCCAACAGCACTTCGTAGCTCTTCATGCGCACATCACTTGGGATGTCATCGCTTTTCGTTTCCCCAACGAGTGGATTCAAAAATAAGCCGTCGACGCTTTCAAGGGCTGCTTTTTGAATGTATTCATGAGCACGGTGTACGGGGTTGCGTGTTTGGAAGCCGACCACCTTTTCCCATCCGGCTTCTTGGAATCGTTCCCTCGTCTCTGCGGGATCAAGATAATAATGGTTTCCATGCTCACGTTCCGGTCTTGCGAATACTTCGATTTTCCCACCGACATAATAGTCCGGCCGGTTGTAAAGTTTACTGACGCCGGGGTGAGCCTCTTCCGTTGTTAAGTAGACCTTTGCGGCTTCTTTTTGTTTATCAGGCTTGAAAATATCTTCGATTTCAATCACGCCATAAACCGTGCCGTCCTTAACGAGCGCTGCTCGGCCAGTTAACGAAGCGGCCTGCTGCTCAGAAACCGGCAGGGTGATCGGAAGACTCCATGGGGTGCCGTCCTTCAAGCGGAGATCTTCCACTACGTTTTCATAATCTTCCTGTGTTAAAAACCCTTGAAGCGGACTGTAGGCTCCATTGGCGATTAGATCGATATCACTCAAAGCCATCGCATCAAGTTCGATCCTCTGCTCCGGCAGTGACTGCGGCTCTTCTGTAAAGCGATTGATTAAGCGTCCACCATGCGGTTGAATAATTGACATAAACCATCTCTCCTTTATTGTTTCGTATCTCCTGCGGTGTGGAGTCCACACTCGGTTTTATTGAATCCCTGCCACCTTCCTGAACGGCCATCATCCAGTGCTTTCGCTGTGCAGGGAATGCAGCCGACACTTGGATAGCTTTGATCGTGTAATTCATTGTAATCCAAGCTATTTAGTCGGATATAATCCCATACGTCTTCCCATGTCCAGTGAATCAAGGGGCATATTTTAATGGACTGGAAGCGTTCATCCTTGTTCACGAAATTTGTATGGCTCCGGCTTGCGGACTGTTCCCTTCTTAACCCGGACATCCAGGCCGTCGCTCCTGTAAGGGCTTCTTCCAACGGTTTGATCTTCCTGATCGCACAGCATTGATCTGGGTTTCTTTTCCACAGGGCCGGTCCATGCTTCTCCGCCTGCTCCTCCACGGTCAAATCGGGCTTTTTCATATGGATGTTCAGTTTCGGATACCTATTCTTCACTTTCTCAATTAAATCATAGGTTTCCTGGAAGTGAAGGCCTGTGTCCAGAAAAACGACATCGGCATCAGGCTGTGCCTTTGCAATAAAATCAAGCAGTACGATCGCTTCAGCACCGAAACTGCACGCATAAACGAGCTGCTTTCCATAATGCCCGTAGGCCCATTCAATGACACGCCTGGCTCCCTTGTGTCCATCCTCAAAGTCCATGTGGAGCAGAGGGTCCCCGGTGAATGTTTCATACGTTGGTGCACTCGTATTCATAAGCTCCTCCTTTCTTATCTTCAACAAAAAAACCTTTCTTCTGATATAAGAAGAAAGGAGAGTCATCATTCGCGATTCAACCGTTCTTCTTATCCTTCCAAGTGTCAATCACCTGCTGGAATTGGCACAGTTTCTGTTCGTGGTGACAGATCCGTTGCCGAGGCTTCGAAGGGCCAGTCCCTCCACCTCTCTCGATAAGAAAAATGTTTCCAGATTTTGTTCAAAAGATTTGATTCAAATATTAGACCTGATTTAAAGATATGTCAACATGCATTTCAAATATTACTAGTTTTCTGTTTATTTCATTGTAAACCATTGACAAATTGTCATCCATGTTTTAGCTTTGAATATATTATTCATGTACTTGTGAATTCCGCTTTGGAAGCGGGCTACATATATCCTTATAAAGAGCCGGGGGAGGAAACTGGTCTGATGATCCCGCAGCAACCTCACTTAGGAAAAGGTGCTCATTCCAGCAGACGGTGGTCTGAAAGATAAGGAGAGGAAGCTTGACCTCTTCTGGATGAAGAGGTTTTTTGTCCCTCTTCATGGTTAAAACCAAGTAATCTTATGTGTTTAATCAAAAGGAGAGGTACGATGAAGAAATTACTGATATTTTCACTGGTCGGATTTATGGCCCAATTGATGGATGGGGCACTCGGAATGGGGTTTGGTTTAAGTTCCTCCACCATTCTCCTTGCCTACGGGATGGCTCCGGCGGTGGCTTCAGCTTCTATCCACTTGTCCCAGATTGCCACAACAGCGGCCTCCGGGTTCTCCCACTATAAATTCGGGAACGTGGACAAACGGCTCGTCTTAACACTTGCTCTTCCTGGTGGGATCAGTGCTTTTACAGGCGCTGCCCTGCTCAGCTGGGTTCCAGGTGATTTGATCCGCCCGTACATCTCAATCTTTTTATTAGGGCTGGGCGTTTATGTAGTCATCCGCTTTTTACTTATGAGCAGGACGAAACCTTTGAAGTCAGAAAAAAAACCGTTCCGACGCCGGTTCTTGTTCCCTCTCGGTTTCCTGGGGGGTTTTCTTGATGCGGTAGGCGGCGGCGGATGGGGACCCGTGAATACTCCGGTCCTGTTATCCAGTAGAGGAATCCTTCCCAGAAAAGTGATCGGTACGGTAGATACGAGTGAATTTATCGTTACCTTATCCGCAACGGCTGGTTTTCTACTCTTTCTTGGATGGGAAGAGCTCAGCTGGCTGCTGGTCCTGGCTTTTGTCATTGGCGGAGTCATGGCCGCTCCTCTGGCAGCCTGGCTTGTAAAAAAACTCCCTCCTGTCGTTTTGGGGGTTGCTGCAGGTGGTTTTATCATTTTGACAAACAGCCGCACCCTGCTTACCTATGCTCCATGGAATGAACAGACGTTATATATCATATACAGCCTGCTGATAACCGGGTACGCGGCTGCGGTCGTCTTCTCCATACGGACTTATATAAAACTACACAGACACCCGCATACAGAAACGCGGTTAAAAAAAGCGCAGTTCTAATATTGAACGGCGCTCTTCGTACAGCTGTATTTCGTTTTATCATGAGGGTCTGCTTCGCATTATTCATGCCCATGCAGGTTTCACAGCAGAGAACACCGTGTATAAAAACGATGATCTTCTTACAAGCTGAAAAGCGCCGTTCTAAAAATAGAACGGCGCTTTCTCTTTATTCAATCGAGAAGATATAGCTGTAGATCGGCTGCCCGCCGTGGTGAATTTCAACCTCTAAATCTTCAAAGGTTTCTTCCACGTAGGCTTCCAGCTCAGCAATATCCTTATCGTCCACACCTTCACCCGTCAGAATTGTCAGGATCTCATCTTCATCCTCATCAATCATCTGGTTGAGCAGTGCTTTCGCTGTCGTAACGGCGTCTTTGTCCGTCGCTGAAATTTTCCCGTCGGCGATTCCCATGAAATGATCTTTCTCTATATCCAGACCATCAATCTGGGTATCACGGACAGCATAGGTAATCTGGCCTGTTTTCACTTCAGACATCAAACTGGTCATTTCTTCTTTATTGGTATCGAGATCGGCTTCAGGGTTGAAACCAAGCATAGCACTCATCCCCTGGGGAATGGTCTTCGTCGGAATAACAGCTACTTCCGAGTCAGCCATCTCTGCCGCCTGTTCTGCTGCCATCACGATGTTTTTATTATTCGGAAGAATGAATACACGTTCCGCATGCGCTTCTTTTACAGCCTCCGATAAGTCCTGGGTACTTGGATTCATCGTCTGACCTCCCTGGATGACAACGGTTGCTCCAAGGCTTTCAAAAAGTTTCTTCATCCCGTCCCCCATGCTGACGGTTACAATTCCGTAAGGCGCTTTTTCCTGAGGCTTCGCCTTCGCTTTTTTATCACCCACAATGGATGTGTGCTGCTCACGCATGTTTTCAATCTTCATGTTGATCAGACTTCCATACTTCTGTCCAAGTGTCATCGCTTCACCAGGGTACTCGGCGTGGACGTGGACTTTTACAAGCTCCTCGTCAGATACGACAAGCAGAGAGTCGCCAAGTTCGCTCAGTTGATGACGGAAAGCTTCTTCATCGTAAGGATTCTCCGCCAGCTTATCCTCCTCGAATTTCACCATGAACTCTGTACAGTAGCCGTAATGGATATCTTCGGTGTTCATGAAGTCCTGGGCTAATTTATGGTGTTCAGCGTTTACCATTTCGTTCATGGAAACCATTTCTTCGACATCCGGCATTTCCTCGCCCTTTAAATTAGCAAGGAAACCTTCATAAATCGTAACAAGTCCCTGACCGCCGCTGTCGACGACCCCGACTTCCTTAAGAACAGGAAGAAGTTCAGGCGTCCGCTTCAAAGATGCTTTGGCCGCTTCCACCACGCTTTCCATGAAAGGAATGAAGTCCTCTTCTTTTTCAGCGATTTCCACAGAAGCTTCCGCCGCTTCACGGGCCACAGTTAAAATGGTTCCTTCCACCGGCTTCATTACTGCTTTATAAGCCGTTTTCACCCCGCCTTGGAGGGCATCGGAGAAGTCCCGGGTCGTTAAGACCTCTTTGTTCTCAATGGCTTTTGAAAATCCGCGGAAAACCTGGGAAAGAATCACTCCTGAATTCCCCCGGGCCCCCATCAGAAGGCCTTTGGAAAGAGATGTGGCCACCGCTCCTGCATGGTCCTGGGAAACGTTCCTCACTTCTTCCGCTCCCGATGTCATAGAGAGATTCATATTTGTTCCTGTGTCCCCGTCAGGTACAGGAAAGACATTCAACGCATCAATCATCTGCGAATTCTGCTTTAAATAATGCGCTCCCTGTAAAATCATCTCGGCTAATGTTCTGCCGTCAAGCTTTTGTAACGTCACACTTACTTCCTCCTTTGACTGCAACTGCAACCTATTCGCTTGTCACGCGGACTCCCTGGATGAAAATATTGACAGAGTCTACGGACAATCCGACTGTTTTGTTTAATGTGTATTTTACTTGAGATTGGACGTTATGAGCGACTTCCGATATCTTTGTACCATAGCTCACAATAATATACATATCAATGTGGAGGCGATCTTCTTCCTGTCTGACAACGACACCTCTGGAAAAGTTCTCTTTACGGAGCATTTCTGCCAGCCCGTCCCGCAGCTGGTTTTTTGAAGCCATGCCGACGATGCCGTAGCATTCTACAGCAGCTCCTCCAGCAATCGTTGAGATAACTTCATTGCTAATCGTAATATGGCCGTATTGGTTGTTTAAATCCACAGACATATAGATCCTCCTTTAGATTCCTCAATTTCTCTCCTTATTATAACACAAGTGAAGCGTGGTTAATTTGTGTTCCATGCTGAAAATAAACGGGCGATCCCCTAATATACTGTGAAACAATTCAATCTGTCTGTCAAGAAAAAATTCTTGATATAATTGTTCTGAGATTATTGCAAAGCCCACATACATATGATAAAGTTACTAAGTATCTGATGATTTTTGTATGTAACAGGAGGGATTTTCATGGCACGTAGAAGTGTTCTATCTGGTAAAGGTACACGCGCAGGTAACCACCGTTCACACGCGATGAACGCTAATAAACGTAAATTCAAAGCAAATGTTCAAAAAGTACGCATCCTTGTGGATGGCAAGCCTCAGAAAGTTTACGTAACAGCGCGTGAACTTAAATCTGGTAAAGTCCAGCGCGTGTAACAGCGAGCTGAAAAAAGCACCCGTTCTGCGGGTGCTTTTTTTCTTGCCTTTATATGATTATGGCAGCCCCCGGGACGTTCAAAAGCCGCCCCCGGGACCACCGAATCGCATCAGGGCCTTCCAGGAGAAAGTTATTCCCCCTTCAGGCACGTATGGCTCGGAGCTAATCCTTTTTAAAAGTACTTATGACTGCGCGCACTATCCCCCCGACAAAACGCGGGAGTTTAATGGTGTAAAATTTCAAAAGAGCCCCCTCCTCCTAAGTGAACTAATGCGAACTCCCTTTTTCCTGATCTTCCATTGAGTCTGTACTTCTTATTACTAAGAGTATGCCTGACTCAAATGAAAAAGTACCTGTATCTTCGACCAGCCGGTTGGAGATACATAAGGTCGACCCAAAAGGCAGATGGGCACGGGAAAGCGGGTAGTAAAATCCATTGAGCGTCAGCTCTTTAACCTCCAGGGTAACAGGAAGAAAAGAAAGATAAGGATACTGCGGATCCTCTTCTATTTTATGCGAACCGGATGCCGCCATTTCAATCTGGTTCTGGTGATCTACAATAACAGCCTTAATGCCTTTTTCCATTAATGGATACAACAGCTGGATGTTCGCCTGGGAATGATCCATCCTCCCCCCGGTTACTCCGAGTAATACGATATGCTTCGCCTTCCGGTTCAGTGCCTCCTTGATCGCAAGCTCCAAATCCGTCTCATCTTTTTCATCTGGATATGTATGCAGCTCCAGGGCCTGCTCTTTAATTTTCTGATAGGAACGCTCGCTTACAGAATCAAAATCTCCAATAGCTGCATCAGGGGATATCCCTGCCTCTACCAGAACTTCTGCTCCCTGATCGGCACCAATCCATTCCACATCTTCTTCTGCCCATCGCTGGAGGCTCGGGATATACGATTTCGGCCCACCACCGACGACGATGACTTTTTTCACTTATGTTCATCCTTTCTATAGAAAAAGCCCAAAGGATTCTTATCAATCCTCTGAGCTCTCTTTCCTAAGTCTACGTTATTACAAGGAGGCGCGGATCTTTTCGATGGCCTGTTTTCTATCCGGCTGATTAAAGACAGCACTTCCAGCTACAAGAACATCAGCACCGGCTTCTGCACAAAGACGGGCTGTGCGTTCATTCACCCCACCGTCCACTTCAATTTCATAGGATAGTCCATGGTCTCTTCTAAACTGAGCCGTCTCGGTGACTTTTTCAAGCACCTCAGGAATAAAGGCCTGTCCGCCAAACCCAGGGTTCACAGTCATTAATAAAACGAGATCCACTTCCTTAAGGACTGGACGGATCATTTCCACCGGCGTCCCCGGGTTGATGACAACGCCAGCTTTCACACCGAAGCTTTTGATCAGCTGCAGCGTGCGGTGGAGGTGGGGGCAGGCTTCCTGATGGACCGTAATGATATCTGCTCCTGCTTTGGCAAAAGCTTCAATATAGGCGTCCGGATTTTCAATCATTAAATGGACATCAAGCGGAAGATCCGTAACCGGCCTCACCGCATCAACAATCAAAGGCCCTATTGTGATATTAGGAACAAAATGGCCGTCCATAACATCCACATGAATGTAATCCGCTCCGCCTTGATCCACATCTTTAATTTCGTCAGCCAGTCTTGCAAAATCAGAAGATAAGATGGATGGTGCAATTTTAGTCATTCCTTAATACCTCGGCTTTCTATTCTGGATTTCCTGCATAAACTGCAGGTAGTGGTCATAGCGGTGTTCTGATATCCCACCGTTCTCTACACCGGCTTTCACTGCACATTTGGGTTCTTTGTGATGCAGGCAGCCTCTGAATTTACAATCGTTTTGAACTTCTACGAATTCCGGAAAACATTCAGGGAGCTGTTCGAGTTCCAAATCTCCGAACTCGAGGGAACTGAACCCGGGCGTATCCGCCACCAATCCTCCGGAAATATCGTAAAGTTCCACATGGCGCGTCGTATGCTTTCCCCTCCCAAGGCTTTCAGAGATTTCATCTGTATCAATGGAAAGGCGCGGATCGATGGAATTGAGCAGGGAGGATTTCCCAACTCCCGACTGTCCGGCTATGACCGTTGTCCGCCCGGCCAGATGGGCTTGAATTTCATCCATGGAATCGGAATCGTTCACAGCCGACAAAATGACCGGGTAGCCGATCTTTTCATACTGCGCCTTATACGTCTCCATTTCTTCCACCAGACTCTTGTCCAGCTGGTCCATCTTCGAAATCACGATAAATGGTTCTATCCGCTTGGCTTCAACCAGGACGAGAAACCTGTCGAGAAGAAGTGAATTAAAATCAGGATGGATGGCCGACGTCACAATCAACGCTTGATCGACATTTGAAATCGGCGGTCTGACAAATTCATTTTTACGCTCATGGATGGATAGAATATAACCCTCTTCATGGTTGTCCGCCTTGAATTCCACCATATCCCCGACAAGTGGAGACACTTTCTTCTTGCGGAAGTTCCCGCGCCCACGACATTGATAAACCTCACCGTCATGGAGCACATAATAAAAACCGCTTAAAGATTTTATAATTTTTCCAGTTGCCATATAATCACCTTCTTAATAAGGAACATTTCCTTCGTCAATCACTTCATCACCTCTTTGCACGCGGTAAGACGCTTCCCCGCCTTCTTCTATGATCAGCGTGACATCAAAGGAAGTGGTTTCCGTGATGGTTTCTTCCACCACCGGTGTCTCCATATCGTTTTCATAATCATCGACATAGATCAACACCTGCTGTTCCGTTTCTTCCGATTCCTCATTGAACGGAACCTCCAGCGTCACCGTTTCTTCCCGCGGTGGTTTTTCCTCTGGTCCCTTGGATATAGTGATGGTTACCGTTGAACCTTCTTTCACATCTGTATAGGCCTCTGGATCCTGGGTGATCACTTCTCCCGCAGGAACCGTTTCCGAATAGCTTTCCGCTACTTCAGCCTCAAGGCTGCGGTCCGTTAAATATTTCTCCGCCTGTTCCCGTGTCATTCGGTCAAGCCGTCCGAGATTGATGGTTGGAGGTCCGGTACTGACGCGGAAAATGACTTCCTCTTCTTCCGGAATCACACTTGCTCCAGGATTCGGCGAAAGCTGTGCGACGATTTGACCGGCAGGCTCGTCACTGGAAACGGGGATTCGTTCGATTCCTGCATACCCCTTATCCTGAAGTTCCTGATCGATCTGGTCAAATTCTTCCCCCACATAATCCGGAAATTCCTCCCGCTCTTTTCCTTTACTCGTATAAATCGTCACTTCCGTTTCTTCCTTCACGGTCCTACCCGGTTCAGGAGCTGTCGTGATGACAAGCCCCTCCTCCACTTCATCCGAATACTGGGACTCACGGCTGACCATCAAGTTCATATCGCTCAATTCACTGTAAACCTCTTCATATTCCCGTCCATCAAGGTCTTCAGGAATCGTCACATCTGCAGGCTGAATGATGCCCGGAGTAAAATACAGGGCGGCTCCGCCTCCTAAGATGATCAGAAGAAGAAAGGTAAGAATCCAGGGCCAGAGTCTTCTTTTCTTCTTTTTCTCCTGTTTATCCACCGTTTTCTTTTTCTCCGGCGGCTGCTGGTACGCTTTTGTGTCCTTTACTGGCTGATATTCCCCCGTATGGATGATCGTGTTTTCTTCCGTTTGATCTCCGTATGCTTCTTTGGTTATGACAGGGATGGCTTTCGTTTTTTCCTCTTCATCCTCCTCCGGCAATTCGAATGGTTTCTCATCCAGCCGGTAAGGTTCCAGGGATGTTTCAATGTCCTGTTCCATCTCCACCACTGTCGGATAACGGTGAAAAGGATCTTTAGCCGTTGCCTTCAATACGACATTTTCCACACTCTGCGGCAGATCCGGATGCCACCGCTTTAATGACGGGGTATCATGCTGCAGATGCTTGAGGGCAATGGAAACCGGAGACTCGCCTGAAAAAGGAAGCCGCCCTGTGAGCAGTTCGAAAAAAACAATGCCCATTGAATAGACATCTGATTTCTTCGTCGCCATTCCGCCGCGAGCCTGTTCAGGAGACAGATAATGAACAGAACCGAGCACTGAATTCGTCTGAGTCAGAGCGGTCGCACTCAAAGCCATGGCGATTCCGAAGTCCGTCACTTTCACATGACCATAGTGATCAATGAGAATATTCTGAGGTTTGATGTCCCTGTGTACAATGCCGTTGTCATGGGCATGTGTGATGGCAGAAGTCACCTGGCGCATAATGTCCACCGCTTCGGAAACATCAACGGGGCTGTTCTGCTGGATATACTGCTTCAGTGTCATACCGTCTACATATTCCATGACCATATAATACAAATCATCTTCTTCCCCGACGTCATAAATATTGACAATGTTCGGATGAGAAAGACTGGTAGCGGACTGGGCTTCGCGGTGGAAACGCGCAATAAACTCTTCATCATTTCCGTGTTCCAGCCTTAGTACCTTGATGGCAACGCTTCTGTCGAGGATTGTATCGTGGGCTAAGTATACGTTAGCCATCCCTCCGCCGCCGATCATTCTATCGACACGGTAACGGTCATTAAGAAGACGGTCATTGAGCATCAATCCACACCTTCTTTCTCACCCTGGGGTGGCAGGTGGTGGACAATGGCAAGTGTAATGTTGTCTTCTCCACCACGTTCATTGGCCCGTTCGACAAGAGAATGGGCGAAACCGCCCCAGTCTCCTTCATGGTCCTTCAAACAGCTGAGCTCATCAAAGCTCACTTTATTTGTCAGACCGTCTGTACAAAGAAGGAGACGGTTATCCGGGTCCCATTCCATGCTTTGAACATCTGGGAAAAGATCATATTCCGTCCCCAGCGCCTTTAGCAGGACATTTTTGCGGGGATGATGCTCGGCCTGTTCTTCTGTGATCTGGCCGGAGCGGACTAGTTCATTGACAAGCGAATGATCTTCCGTTACGGCTTTAAACCCGTACGCATTGGCTAAATAACAACGGCTGTCCCCCACATGCGCAATCGACACGAACTGTTCGGTACAGATGGCTGCCACAATCGTCGTTCCCATTCCGGCACATTCTTCATGCTCAGAAGCATAGGTTTTGATTTCATTGTTGGCGGCGCGGATCGTTTCCTTCATCCACTCTTCTGCCCCGCTCGGGGTATAAAACTCGTCCGACTGCTCCCATTCGTTATGTAAAACATCAACAGCCATCCGACTGGCTACATCCCCTGCCTGATGACCTCCCATACCATCAGCCGTCACCGCAAGCACTTGACCGGCTTGATTTCTGAAGACGCCTCCTGCGTCTTCATTATGGGCCCTTACTCTGCCTTGATCTGTGAGGTAGTACTCTATCATGGACGTTCACCTGCCTTTTTCAGTTACTGTCATCCATAGAAGACCGGCTGCTTCCTTCAACAGGAAGCAGGGCCATTATTTTTTCACCAACCGAGTCAAGAAAAATCCGTCCGTATCCCATTCGTGCGGAAAGATCTGAAGACCAGCTTCCGTCAGGCCTGCCCCTTTACGCAGCGCCTCGGGAAGATCGTGTACAAAAGCTGGATCCAGTTCAAATTCCGGATGTTGATCCAGAAAATGACGGACAGCTTCCTCATTTTCATGCTGGTCCACCGTACATGTACTATAGAGGAGCTTTCCACCAGGCTTCAGTAGCGGAGCCACTTCGTTGAAAAGGTCGTCCTGAATCTTCCTGAGGTTGTAAATATCCTCTTCACTTTTGTGATATTTAATATCCGGCTTGCCTCTTAAAACACCCAGTCCGGAGCACGGAGCATCCAGCAGAATGCGATCAAAGCTTTCTGAATCATGGAGAGAAGTGAGCGTGCGTGAATCCGCCTGTCCGGCTTTAATGGAAGTGAGATGGAGCTGTCCGGCTTTTTTACTGACGAGCCTGGCCTTCTTCTCATGAAGATCATAAGCGGTCACGCTTCCTTTATCCTTCATCTTTTCAGCTATGTGCGTCGTTTTCCCCCCCGGCGCGCTGCAGGCATCGAGGACAGACATCTGTTCCTCGAGGTTCATCATTTCTCCAACAAGCATAGAGCTCTGATCCTGAACACTTACAAAGCCTTCTTTAAAGAGAGTGTGGTTTAAAATGTTTCCTTCTTTCACAACCAGACCCTGGGTGGAGAACGTACTCTCTTCCACCGAGAAACCGTCCTCTCGAAGCTGTTCAGCAGCCTCATGTCGAGTGATTCTCAGGGGCTGGACACGGATGGACATAGGAAGATGGTGATTGTTCGCCTCACACATCGCCTGCGTTGTTTCCAATCCATATTGATCTGTCCACCGCTTGACAAGCCACTCAGGATGACTCGTTTCAACAGCCAGACGAGTGATTTCATTTTCGATGTCGTCCAGGCTTTGAACACCTTTTCGCTGTACATTGCGCAGGACACCATTCATAAAGGAGGAAATTCCCTTATGTCCGCGTTTTTTGGATATTTCCACAGCCTCGTGAATCACCGCGTGATCCGGGACGCGTTCAAGAAATATCATTTGATAAACAGACATGTAGAGAAGCCAGCGGACCCACGGTTTAATTTTCTTCTGACCGGCCGTATACGGCTGGATATAATAATCAATCAGGTCTCTGCGCTGCAGCGTTCCGTAGACGATTTCCGTCAAAAGGGCTCCATCCTGCCGGGAGAGCTCCTGTTTGGACATTTCTCTGTCAAGCAGAACATGACTGAAGCCTCCCTGCTCACCGATCCGTGTTAACAAATGGAGTGCCGTTTCCCTTAATACATACTTAGCCATGCTGCTCCCCCAATACGTCGCCCTCATTCAACGATTGCCCGGCACCGTTGACGAATGACTGTCCGTCCATTTTTTTCTTCCCCGAAGGCTGAAGCGATACGATTTTCAATGCTTTTCCTTCTCCTGTTTGAACGAGGAAGCCGTCCTCCTCGATTTTAACCACCGTTCCGGCAGGCTTGGAGAAGTTTCCGGAAACTTTCTCAGCCCACCAGATTTTCAAGGGCTTTCCATTCCAGTACGTGTAGGCTACCGGCCATGGATGAAGACCGCGGACATGGTTATAGACCGCCTGCTGATCTCTGCTCCAGTCAATCAGCTCCTGTTCACGCTTAATGTTGCCGGCAAATGTGACTTTGGATTCATCCTGCACTTCCGGTGTGATTTTTCCTGCCAGCAAATCGGGCAGGGTGTCGGCGAGAAGGTCGGCGCCGGCCGCTGATAATTTGTCATGCAGCGTACCGACGTGATCGGTATCCTCAATCGGAACGACAACTTTGGACAGCATATCGCCGGCATCCAGTTTTTTGACCATGTACATGATGGTCACACCGGTTTCTTTCTTTCCTTCAAGGATACTGTAGTGGATGGGAGCACCTCCACGAAATTCAGGCAGCAGTGACGCGTGCACATTGATACATCCATATTCCGGAACGTTTAGAAGCGCTTCCGGAAGAATCTGTCCAAAAGCGGCCGTTACAATCAAGTCCGGCTGATAGGCGAGGACATCCTCATATTCATTCTTAATCTTTTCGGGCTGCAGCACTGGAATTCCGTGGTTCAAGGCTGCGGTTTTCACCGGCGGCGGTGTCATGACCTTTTTCCTCCCTTTCGGTCGATCCGGCTGGGTCACAGCCACCACCACTTCATAGCCCTCTTTCATAATCCGGTCAAGAACAGGGACGGCAAAGTCCGGCGTTCCCATAAATGCAATTCGTGTCATAACTGACGGCTCCTTCCTACATCAACTGATACGGCTGAAAATCAACCGTAATCTGTAAACCATTTTCCTGTTTCATTTCATCTTCATAATAATGCAGTATTCGTTCTACAAACTTCCGCTGCTCGGGTTCCTTCTTGTATTTTACCATGCATTGATAGCGATATCTATTATTGATCCTGGCAAGCGCAGAGGGGGTGGGCCCCAGTACATAGGCCTGCTGGGACAGCTTCTGCTGCATGAACATCGTAATCTTCCGGGTGGCTTCTTCCGCTTTGAGCTGATTCGGATGCGAGATGGTAAACAACGTCAAATAATAGTACGGCGGATAACGAAAAGCTTTCCTCAGCTTCATTTCCTCCTGGAAAAACTGCTCATAATCATACGTACTGGCCAGTTCGATGCTGTAATGTTCCGGAGTATACGTCTGAACAACGACTTCCCCGCTTTTCTCGTGGCGTCCGGCCCTCCCGCTCACCTGCGTGAGCAGCTGGAAGGTCTTTTCAGAGGCACGAAAATCGGGCAGGTTCAGCATCGCATCCGCTGCCAGGACCCCGACGAGTGTGACATTACCGAAATCGAGACCCTTGGCGATCATTTGTGTCCCAAGGAGAATATCCGCTTTCCCTTCACCGAACTGTGTCAGAAGTCTTTCGTGGGCCCCTTTTTTCCTCGTCGTATCCACATCCATCCGGATGATTCGTGCCTCGGGAATAAGTTCCTGAAGAGCTTCCTCGACTTTTTGTGTCCCTGTACCGAAGTACCGGATGGTTTTGCTTTCACATTCCGGACACTTCTCAGGCATCGGCTCTTCATGGGAACAATAGTGACATTTCAGCCGGTTCTGCCGCTTATGAAAGGTTAAGGCGATATCACAGTGCGGGCATTCGCTCACGTGTCCGCAGTCCCTGCACATGACAAACGTGGAATATCCCCGGCGGTTGAGGAACAGGACGATCTGTTCCTTCCTGGCCAGCCGCTCTTCTATCTTCTCCTTTAAAGGGATGGAAAACATCGACCGGTTTCCACTATGCAGTTCTTCTCTCATATCCACGAGTTCCACCTCAGGCATGACGGCTTCATTCATCCGTTTGCTGAGGGTAAGCAGCTGATAATTGCCTTTCACCGCCCGCGCATACGTTTCCAGAGATGGAGTGGCGCTTCCGAGAACGACCGGACAGTTGTGAGTCTTTGCACGCTGAACAGCTACATCCCGGGCGTGGTACCTCGTTCTGTCTTCCTGCTTATAGCTGGTTTCGTGTTCCTCATCAATAATGATGAGCCCGATGTTCGTGAATGGAGCGAATATCGCGGAACGTGCCCCTACAACGACCTGGACTTCCCGCCGCTGGATTTTCCGCCATTCATCGTACTTTTCTCCAGCTGACAGAGCACTGTGAAGGACAGCTACCTTGGAGCCGAAACGTCCTTTAAACCGCTCCACCATCTGAGGAGTTAAAGCAATTTCAGGGACGAGCATGATCGCTTCCTCTCCATTATCCAGCACCTGTTGAATCGACTGCATATAAACTTCCGTTTTCCCACTTCCTGTAACTCCGTGAAGCAGAAACACGTCGTGCTGCTGATTTTCAATCCGTGAGAGGATCGGCTGGATGGCAGTTTCCTGCTCCTCTGTTAACGCAAAAGGTGTCGTCCGCTTAAACTCCCTGCCTCCGTATGGATCGCGGAAGACCTCCTGTTTATACTCCTTGATCACGTTCTGCTCCACGAGCGGCTTTAACGCAGCGGATGTTGTTTGGAGTTTATCCAGCAGCAGCTTTTTCTCCAACGGATCCGGCTGCTGAAGAAAATATTCAACGATGGCCCGCTGTTTTCTCGCCTGTGGTGAAAGGTCTTCCAGTTTTTCTTCCATTTCGATAGGGGAAAGAGCCGGTGCCACCATAGGCTTCAACTTCTTCGTTTCCCTGCTCTTCACTTCATAGTGAACATCTACTTCGCCTTCGTTCATATGTTTCCTGAGGACATGGTAACTGACACCGGACTGCTCGAACTCTTCAAAATCCATGACACCCCGTCCATCAAATACAGCATCAAGGGCTGATTGAAGCGGTTCATCTGTCAGTTTCCATAACTCTTTTCTGTATTTGGCTTTCATGACCTGCGGCAGCATGACCTGTAGACAGGAAATGTAATAACTTAACGTATAATTGGACAGCCATTTCCCCAGATGAAGCAGCTCTTCTGTCAGCGTAGGAATCACGTCCAGCACGTCCGTGATTTTCTTGACGGAAGAAAAGCTGGACGTTTCCGACAGGGAAATCACATAGCCGAGAATTTTCCTCGGTCCGAAGGGAACGATCACCCTGACTCCGGGCTGCACAATCCCTTCGAACTTTTCAGGAATTTCATAATCAAAGGGTCTGTTGGTATTCTGGGAGGCTACGTCCACAATGACATTAGCAATCACGTGCGGTCACGCCCCGACATCTCCTGAGACGCTTCCTTAAGAATTTGTTCAGCGAGCTGGTCCTTCGTCATCAATGGATATGTTTTTTCACTGCCGTTTCTTTGGATGAAGAGGGACACATTGGTATCTGTTCCGAAGCCCGCCCCTTCCTCTGCAACATTATTAATCACAATCGCATCCAGGTTCTTTTTCTCTAGTTTTTCTCTTCCGTATTGCTCAGGATCGTTTGTTTCCGCAGCAAACCCGATCAAATACTGAGATTCTTTCCTTTTGCCAAGCTCCTGAAGAATGTCATCGGTCCGCTCCATTTCAACCGCATATTCTCCTGGTGATTTTTTCATTTTATGAAGGAAGGTCTCCTTCGGCCGGTAGTCGGCAACGGCTGCTGATTTAATTACGAGATCTGCATGCGGGAAATGCTTCAGCACTTCTTCATACATATCCTGTGCAGAGACCACATCAATGCGCTTCACACCTTTTGGCGTATGGAGAGAGACAGGACCTGTCACGAGGGTAACCTCAGCTCCGCTTCGTGCCGCCTGTCTGGCCAGAGCAAATCCCATCTTCCCTGTAGAAGGGTTCGTAAAATACCGCACAGGGTCTATTTTTTCCTGTGTAGGTCCTGCTGTAATGAGAACTTTTTTCCCTTTTAACGACACGGTTTTCCTATATTCATCCTCAAGGACCTTGACGATACTCTCCGGCTCTTCCAGCCGGCCTTTACCCACATAACCGCAGGCCAGATAACCTTCACCAGGCTCAATAAAACGAAAGCCCCATTCATCGAGCTTTTTCATATTGTTCATGACGGCCGGATGGCTGTACATGTGTACATTCATCGCCGGGGCGATGTACACCGGTGCCTCCGTTGCAAGAAGGGTCGTCGACAGCATATCATCGGCCAGCCCTCCCGCAAGCTTCCCAATTGTATTGGCTGTGGCGGGCGCAATTAAAAATAAATCCGCCCAATCGGCTACATCAATGTGCTGAATTTGTGTCGCATCCTGTTCATCAAACGTATCTGTATAGACGGGCTGTCTGGACAAAGCCTGAAACGTCGTCGGAGCGACGAAGTTCCTGGCGCTTTCTGTCATAATAACTTTGACGAAGGCTCCTGCCTGAACAAGCTTACTCGTCAGTGCAGCCGCTTTATACGCCGCTATCCCTCCTGACACGCCCAGGACAATCTTTTTATCTTTTAACATGTGATGGACCCCCTGCCTGTAAAAAATATCACGGTAAAATACGCAGGAAAAGCCGCGCTGATCGTCATACAGATGCGCGGCTTTTCCTACGTTGTTCCGAGAACAATACTATTATGTGGTTTCTGTCCGTTCTTGAATCTCATCCGCTTCAATATAATTTAATTTCCCGTCGCGGATTTCCTCCAGGGCCACGCCAACCTGCTGGTGAGAGGTCGGATGATCGACCATAGGAGCACTCCCCTGCTTCAATTCACGGGCTCTTCGTGCTGAAAGAGTGACTAGAGTATATTTTGATTTGATCTGCTTCTGCAGGGAATCAATGGATGGTTCTAACATCATAATTATTTTTCCTCCAATGCTTTTTTGTATTGATGAGCCACACGTTCACGCTTGCAGTGTTCACTGGCTACAATGGACTGGACCTTTTGAACAGCGTTGTCAATTTGATCATTGACGACAACATAATCGTAGGCATCCATCATATCAATTTCTTCTTTGGCAGCGAGAAGACGGTTTTTCACCTTTTCCTCTGTCTCTGTTCCACGGCTTACAATCCGGTCTTTTAATTCTTCAAGAGAAGGAGGAATTAAAAATACGAACACACCTTCCGGGAAGTTTTCGCGGACTTTCAATGCGCCCTGAACCTCAATTTCGAGGAAAACATCCTTCCCCTGGTTCAGCGTTTCTTCCACATACTGGCGCGGCGTGCCGTAATAGTTGCCGACGTATTCGGCATGTTCAATCAGCTGTCCTTCTGTAATCAGCTTTTCAAATTCATCTCTGCTTTTAAAGAAATAATCGACACCATCCACTTCCCCTTCACGTGGAGCACGTGTCGTCATGGAAATGGAATATCGTAAGTCTGTCGACTGCTCGAACAGAGCCTTCCGTACGGTTCCTTTTCCGACACCGGATGGTCCGGAAAGAATAAATAAAATACCTTTCTGTTCAATCACTGCGAATAGTCCTCCTAGTTTTCATCTGAAATCTCGTCATTACTGATTACACGCTGCCCGACGGTCTCCGGCTGAACAGCAGACAGTACGACATGATCACTATCTGTGATGATGACCGCACGTGTACGGCGGCCATATGTAGCATCTACTAATTTATTATTGTCACGGGCGACAGTAATGATACGTTTGACTGGAGCGGATTCAGGTGAAACGATGGAAATGATTCTATTGGCAGAAACAACGTTCCCAAACCCGATATTGATCAATTTTAAACTCAAAGCTGACTCCTCCTTCTTATGGCCAAGCACTTAATCATTAACTCTATTATATGAAAAAAACCGTACAGAACACAATTGTTATTCGACATTTTGCACTTGTTCCTTCATTTTTTCCAACTCACTCTTCATGTTGAGTACATACTCCATCAAAAGGGCGTCATTGGATTTCGATCCCATCGTGTTCACTTCCCGATGCATTTCCTGAAGAATGAAATCCAGACGTCTCCCAACGGATCCCGGCTGGGTCAACGCCTCCTCAAACTGTTGAAGGTGGGAGTGCATACGCGTGAATTCCTCCGTGACATCCCCTTTTTCAGCCATCAGGGACACTTCCTGCAGAATCCTCGGTTCATCCTGCGTGAGGGTCTGTGCAGCGTATTCTTCAATACGGGCGCGTATTCTCGCTTTGTATTCGTTTATGACATCCGGGCGGCGCTGATCCATCATCTTCAGCCAATGTCCAACGGCCGTTATTCGGGAATGAAGATCCTTCGTCAACTGCCTTCCTTCTCGTTTCCTCATATCCGTCAGCTGGTTCAGGGCCTGTTTCACCGACGCCTGAAGCTCTTCCTGAAAAGAACCCGGAACATCCTCCGTTTCTTTTGTAACGAAGACATTCTCTAACTTGGATACCATATCAATAGTTATATCGCCCGTCAAATGAAACCGGCTCTTCAAGCCCTCCATGGCCTGGATATACTGTTCGGCTGCTGACCAGTCCACTTCGACGTTCGTATGAAACCCACCGCTGTCCATGGTGATGTAAACATCCACACGGCCGCGCTGCACAGCTTCTTTCACACGTTTTCTAATGGAATCCTCCATAAACAAAAGGGACGAAGGAAGGTGTGTGTGCACGTCAAGAAACCGATGATTGACGGACCTCACTTCCACCACCACCCGTGTTCCCTCCTGCTCTGATATTTCCCGGCCGTAACCGGTCATACTGTCTGCCATATCTCCTCCACCTGCCGTTCCATCTTTGGTGGTTTATATTTTACCAAAATTCTTCTTTCAGAGCGACTGGAATGATTCTTTAGAAATCCGTTAGAAAATCATGCTATAATGGCTTTTTAGAGAGGTGAAGAGACTATGTCTTTCGACGGAATTGTAACCCGGGCTGCGACAAATGAACTGAACCATGTACTTCAGTCCGGGCGGATCATGAAAATTTATCAACCTACGGACACAGAGCTTGTTTTCACTGTCCGCTCCCAGCGGACCAAACATACGCTTCTGTTGTCCGCTCATCCATCCTATGCACGTTTTCATTTAACCAATGACCAATACCACAACCCTAAAGAGCCGCCGATGCTCTGTATGCTCCTGCGTAAGCATCTTGTTGGAGGGTTTATTGAAAGTATCGAACAGGTGGACATGGAAAGAATCGTCAAAATTCAGATCCGGACACGGAATGAAATCGGTGACGAAACGTACAAAACCCTTATTATTGAAGTGATGGGGAAACATTCGAATATTCTTCTTGTAGATGAACAGGAAGGCCATATTCTGGACAGCATTAAACACCTCCCCCCTTCCCAGAACCGGCACCGGACGATCATGCCGGGCCAGCCCTACAAACTGCCTCCCGAGCAGGGAAAGATCAATCCGGTGGAATTGGAACCGGAACAGCTGGTTAAAAAGCTGGACTTTAATGCAGGGCGCCTGGACAAGCAGATTCTTTCCATTGTCATGGGCTTTTCTCCTATGATTACGAAGGAAATTGCAGAAAAAGCCGGGATGAACGGTCCTTCGGGATATAAGACCGCTTATGAGGAAGTAAGGAACAGGATTCTGGATCACTCCTATGAACCGCAGGTGAAGCGCGGGGATAAAGAACAATTTTATGTCCTGCCGCTGCAGGCGTTCGGAGAAGAAGCCGAAAGCTTCTCCACAGTCAGCGGCATGCTGGACGCCTTTTACTCCGGTAAAGCCGAGAGAGACCGGGTGAAGCAGCAGGCTGGAGATTTATTCCGCTTTCTTAAGAATGAGCGCGACAAAAACAAGCGGAAAATTAAAAAGCACGAGGATACTTTGAAGAAGTCTGAAGCAGCCGGGGATTACCAAAAGCTCGGTGAACTGCTGACCGCTCATATGCACCTCGTTCAAAACGGAGACGAAAGTGTAACGGTCATTGATTACTACGACCCGGATCAAAAGGAAATGTCTATTGAACTGAACCCGAATAAAACACCAAGCGAAAACGCCCAGTCCTATTTCCAGACGTACCAGAAAATGAAAAAGTCGAAACAGGTGGTCCAAAAGGAAATCGGGAAAGCGGAAATCGAAATCGCCTACTTCGAACGCTTGATTCAACAAGTCGAAACAGCCAGGGAAGAAGATATTGAGGAAATCCGCGAGGAACTGAGGGAACAGGGCTATATGAAGAAAAAAAGCGCTTCAGCCGGGCGTAAGAAAAACAAGCCTAAAAAGCCGGCTCCTGAAACCTTCCAATCCAGTGATGGGACGATGATCTATGTCGGGCGCAATAATAAACAGAATGAATATTTAACGAACCGGATGGCAGGAAAATCCGATATCTGGCTGCACGCCAAGGACATTCCGGGCTCCCACGTGGTCATTAAGGACGAAAACCCAAGTGAAGACACCTTGCTTGAAGCAGCCCAGCTGGCTGCCAACTTCAGTAAATCCAGCAGGTCCTCCTCTGTGCCTGTGGACTACACACAGATCAAGCATGTGAAGAAACCGTCCGGTGCCAAACCCGGATTTGTAACCTATGACCATCAGCAGACACTGTTTGTTACTCCGGATGCCTCCTATGTCCGTACCATGAAAAAACAAACAGAGGAATAATTCCAAAACAGGCAGCCATACTAAGGGGGCACCTTGATCTTAGTAGAGGAGGCTGCAGTCATGCCAAAGAACTCAAAATCAAAACGCAACCCAAAGAAGAGCCGGGACGCGGTCCAGCCCAGCAGTGGTGAAGAGCGCGTAACGATCTCTAAAGCGGGAAAATCTTTTGATGACCGTTGAAGAGCGATAGTCAGAGTTCCCATGACAAACCATTGGCGTATACACGCCTGAAAGGCTGCCGAGAATATCTCGGCAGCCTTTTTCAATGGATTATCTGAAACGCGCCTTCCCTGTTCCGTTTGAATCCAAAGCAAAAGAAGGCCGGACTGTTGTTTTCAGCAGAGTCCGACCTTCTTTTTTCATTAATATTCATTCAGTTCAAGAGAAACAGCAGCCAACTTGATTCAGGGACTTTCCTTCTCAGCTCCAGCTTGTCTGCACGGCTACCTTTTCCTGAGGTGATCCAACCGGTCCCTGAGAATCGTAATGGAACGATTGATTTTCCAAATGTAATAAAGGTGATGAAGCAGGTTTTCCTTATCCTCTGTGCCCGGCTGCACACTCAATTCGACTCGTTCTCTCTCATCCAACAAGTCATAAACCGGATAGGAATGCTGACCTGTTTCAATTTGATGAAGCAGCCCCTGTAAATTCTTTTGCAGCTTATCCTGGACGGCTGTCAAAAGATCCAGTGTCTCCCGGCTGTGACTCGTATACTTCGGGTAGGGGGAAGCAACCAGGTGCTTAGCATAATAGTTGATGGCTGTAATCACTGTCAGCACGGCTGTAAGGTTTTTATCTCCCCGGAAAATGGGATCCTGCACGGCCGGCTTGGATTCCTCTTCAATTTCCTGCATTTTCGCATCCAGATCCAAAGCCTGCTGGGCCAGACCTTTGACCCCTTTTGTCCCTTTGATATTCGTCAGGTACTCATCAACTAATTGAGACAGCTGTGTAAAGTATTCGTGAAACGCCGCGGACAGCTTGTCCTTCGTCCGCGTCGGAAAAACAAAGGCTGAAACGGCAAGAGCGATCGCAGCACCCGCCACAGTGTCCAAAACCCTGGCTCCCAGAAGTTCCGGCGTCACTCCACCAAGGATCAAATCATAGATAAAGGCGATCATCATCGTAATAAAAAAGCTTGCCACCGTATAAGAAACCGTGAGAAAGTAGAAAGCTGTAAAAATCACGAGGAATAAAAGGGCAACCTCAATCTGAGGGTGACCGGAGAGCCATAACGCGGCAAGAAAACCAAAGAAAGCGCCGAAAAACGTACCGACAGAACGTTCAAAGGCCTTCAAGTATGTGCGCCCCACTGTTTCTGTACCGAGCTGAATAATAAAAGCGGTCAGCAGAACCCAGTACGGCTGAATCGGGGAAATGATATAGCCCGTGACAATCGCAATGCTCCCGGCGATCAGCGCCTGCACGGCTTTTTTCTCCGCCGGTTTTAGTCCGGCTGCCTCCTCTTCCTTCTCATCCAGCACCTCTTCATCAGCAGCCGGTGGATGCTCCACCCCTTCATTGAAATGAATGTCCCGCTGCACTTCATAAGCCCCTTCGGTAACGTGCGATGCCATCGTTTCAATTCTTCTAATCAAATACAGCCGGCCATCAGGCAGATCGGTTTCATTCATTATCCAGTAATTAAGCTGGTGCCGGATACCCGCGACCACTTTCTCCGCCTGCTGAAGGCTCCTCATTTCCGGCTGGGGGTCAAGCACATCCGCATCCTTCAAAGTCACAAGCAGATCGACGAGAAGATGGCGCAGTTCTTTTAAATCCAGCGCCTCGTCCTCTTTCAATTTCTGCAGGCTTTCCGAAAGAGTCATCACAAACATGGTCGTATCGAAAATATATAATCGAAGCCGGCCGGATTGAAGCCCCGGCCAGATTTCTGTGCTGTCCTGCTGATGTAGATCAGCGGCGACCTGATTGGCATAAATCCTTAATTTACTCACGTTGCTGCCCAGCTTCTTCAACCGTGATGGCTGCAGTTCCGGGTCTTTGATCACCTCTATAAGCAGATCGAACGTCAAGTTGGCCTGCCTGTGGAAAGAAACCGTGCTTCTTCTCAGCATCTGCCTGGAATCCTCAAAAATGAAGAAATTGTAAAGAAAAGCATAAAGGATTCCAATACCTACAGCGAGGTAAAACCAGAGGAACTGGTCTGGTGAAAGCTGTAGAAAGGAGGAAAAATAAATCGTGAAAAAACCAATCATTCCAAGAGAAAAGTACCGGCTTCCGTGCTGGGAAAAATAAAAAGCTGAACAAATGGCAGCAATCATCAAGATACTGACCAGCACCGGACTGGAAGCGGCCAGAGACCCAAGGGTCACACCCGACACAGCTGCCACCCCCAGCAGAAGTGTGGTCACCTGCTTTTTTCGTTTGGTATCATCCATAACAATCATGATCCCCATAAGTCCGGCAATTCCGGATATAATCGCTGGAAAAAGCGGATCAACCGCTGTATGGCTCATCAAAAATAAGGTCGTAAACACCGATGAGACCAGGCTCAGTGTCGCTTTTCCCGCTTGTGCCAGTCTTCGCCTGCCCGGATCAGAGGCGAGCAGACGCCGCAGCCAATATGACTGTTTGACTAATTCTTTCATATATAAGTGCTCCCCTCTTTCATATGTATAGTCATTTATCTTATCGATTTTCAGTCTGGAGGGCAACCCTCACGGTTTAACACCTTCTATTGTTAGAAATTCCCACGAAAAGACCGGGACGAAAAAAGCTGCGATCGGCATCGCAGCTTCAAGTCAAAAAATAAGCAAAAACAGCAATCGAGGCTAAGTAGGAAAAAACGGCCTGTGCCCAGTATCTTTTCGCTTCTTTTTTTAACATGTACATATTCCATAAAATAAAAATCGTCAGAGACCCCGCCAGGCTGAGCAGAGGTTCCCATGAAAACATGGATTCCATAAAGGAAAAGGCGACCCACGTATATAAATAAACAAAGCAGGTTAATAGTCCGAGGGAGGCATTCATGAGAATAAAAAAGGAATGTTTGTTAGATTTCATCGTCATCACCAATACATTGTGTTGTATTAATCGTACAAGGACAAGATGAAAATAGCAACTCTTCCATTAGTTAAGCGTTTGTAAATACGTACGGGTTTTCCCTCCATACCTTCAGCTTCTCCAGCTGACTGTCATCCATTTCCCCCTGGGAATACAACTCGTTCAAAAGATCTTCATAGCTCGCAATGGACTGTACCTGGTACCCCTTTTCCATAAACGCAGTCTGTGCTTCCGCCAAACCGTAAGTGAAAATGGACAGAATCCCTGCCACTTCCATCCCCGCTTCCCGAAGAGCATCTGCGGCTTGGATCGAAGAACGTCCTGTCGATATTAGATCCTCAATGACGACGACGCGGCTTCCTTCGGCAGCGACTCCTTCAATCTGGTTTCTGCGGCCGTGCTTTTTGGCTGTCCCGCGCACATACACCATCGGTAAATGGAGCCGTTCGGCCACCCATGCCGCGTGTGGAATGCCGGCAGTCGCACATCCGGCGATCACATCCACACCTCCCTGGAGCTCATGAATCATGTCCACCAGCGTATCTGCCACAGCCGAGCGGACCTCCGGGTAAGACATCGTCAAACGGTTGTCACAGTAAATAGGCGATTGGATACCAGACGTCCACGTAAAAAAGTCCCTGCTGTTAATTTTGACAGCTCCAATGTCCAGAAGCCTATGAATCAGCTGTTTGTTTTCCATATAAAAAGTCCCCCTTGATGGTCTGGTATGTATCTGCCGGTGCTGAACTGTCACGGATGGGTCTTCCTGTGACAATGGCATCACTGGCTTGAATACCGGCTTCTTCAGGAGTCGATGTCCTTTTTTGGTCATGGGTGTCTCCTCCCGGCAGCCGGATCCCGGGGGTCAGGGTGAAAAGCCCGGTTTCTTTTTTGACCATAGCTGCTTCGTGAACCGAACAGACCACTCCATCCGCCCCGTGAGCCTTTGCCAAGCGGCTGTAGTGACTAACCATCTCTTTTGGTGATGCCTCCACGTTTAACTCCCTGCGCACGGTCCACTCATCCATCGAGGTAAGGACAGTGACCGCAAACAAAAGCGGCTGTTCACCGAAGGCACCTTCCTTCAGCCCCTGGCGGGCAGCTTCAATCATCCGGCTTCCACCAGAAGCGTGGACATTAACGATGTCTACACCAAGTGCTGCAAGGTTCCTCATCGACCGGCGGACGGTTTCCGGTATATCGTAAAGCTTCAAATCCAGAAAGATATCATGGTTCTGTCTTTTCAGTTCGGCGATGAACGGCGCGCCCTCCTTGTAAAAAAGTTCCATGCCTACTTTAACGGGAACCCCTTCCAAATCATGACTTTGAATAAAAGCGAGCGCCTCGCTGCCTGAAGAAAAATCAAGGGCGAAATAGACCGGTTTCAACTCTTTCACGGTGGGCACCTCCTACAGCTTCTTCTACAGATTGAAATCCATAATGCTTTAACGTATCCGGCAGCTCTTCTATAAGCTCCCGGCATATGAATGGATTTTTAAAATTGGCGCTGCCGACTGCCACTGCACTCGCTCCCGCCAACAGGTATTCAACAATATCGGCTGTCGTTTCAATCCCGCCCATGCCGATGATCGGTATGCCAACCTCCGGGTAGACTTGATGGATCATACGAATACTTACCGGCTTCAAGGCAGCTCCAGACAATCCCCCGGTCCCGTTGGACAAGGTCGGTTTCCGTGAAGACGGATCCACCCGCATAGCCGTCAGCGTATTGATCATAGAAAGGCCGGATGCGCCTCCCCTTTCTGCCGCCCTGGCCATGACGACGATGTCGCTCACATTCGGCGACAGCTTTACGTACACCGGGACACTGCTCACCTGCACGACCTTACGCGTTACGTCCTCCGCAAGGACAGGATCCATCCCAAACTGAACGCCTCCCTCCTTGACATTCGGACAGGATATATTGAGTTCCAGTGCATCCACATGGGAGGATATTTTTTCAGCTACTTCCACATACTCCTCCACCGTGCTGCCGGCGACATTTGCTATGATCGGCACCTGCTGGGCTTTTAAAAATGGAATTTCCTCGCGAATGATGGAATCGACACCTGGATTCTGCAGACCGATGGCATTGAGCATGCCCCCTGCTGCTTCAGCCACTCTCGGAGTTGGATTCCCATATCTCTTTTCGCCGGTAGCAGCCTTCATGATGACAGCCCCCAGATCAGCCAGAGGATAGAACCGGGCATATTCACGACCAAACCCAAAGCATCCCGATGCCGGCATGATCGGATTTTTCAAGGATAAACCTGGAAGATGAACCACTGTATTCATGAGAGCACAACCTCCTTGTGGTGAAAAACAGGGCCGTCGCAGCAGATCCGCTTGTAGCCTTTCTCATCATGAGAAGGCACAACACAGGCAAAGCATGCACCGATCCCGCAGCCCATACGTTCCTCCATAGAGATGTAGCCTTCTGTATCACCGAGCTGCTGGACAACGGCCTTTAACATAGGCGTTGGTCCGCACGTATAATACCGGTCAATGGGAGCAGCCATTTGAGCAATCCCATCTGTGACATATCCCTTATTGCCGGAGGAACCGTCATTGGTCATTACACGGACCTCTCCATATTGCTGGAATTCCTCTCTCAAAAACGCGTGATCCACAGATTGAAAACCAAGGATAATCGTCAGCTCCGCTCCCTTTTCAAACAGCTCCCTGGCGAGCCGGTATAAAGGAGGAACACCGATGCCGCCCCCTGTCAGGAGGATACGCTCTCCAGGGAGGGCCTTAACAGGAAACCCCCTCCCTCCCGGACCGAGAACATCGAGGGTATCTCCTGCCTGATAGTTTGTAAGAGCTTTTGTTCCTTTCCCAATCATTTTGTACAACAGGGTGATCGTTTCCTCTTCCATGCTGTAATCCGAGATCGATACAGGTCTGCGTAAATATTCGTCCGCACTTGTCCGGATATGAACGAACTGTCCCGGCTGCTTGATGTCGCGCACTAAACGCCCCCGAAGAATCAGTTCATACGTATCTACCGCCAGTAGAGTATGATTCACAACCTCCAAATCTTCCCTGATCACTGCCCCACCCCTTCCATCGGAGTGATCGCTCTTGCTGAAAAGGACATCGCATTAATGACTTCTACAATAGCTGCTGCCGTATCCAGACTTGTGAGACAGGCTATTCCATTTTCCACAGCTTCCCGGCGGATTCTGAACCCGTCAGACCTTGCGCGCGTCCCTTTATTCAACGTATTGATGACAAATTGAACTTCACTGTTTTGAATAAGGTCCAGCACATCCCTCTGTGTCGAACCGACTTTACCGACCGCTTCTACAGGAAGACCTTCCTGTGCGATGACGGCTGATGTTCCTTCTGTCGCAAACAAACGAAAGCCTAGTTCATAGAACGTCCGGGCAATGCGGACCATTTCCTCTTTGTCTTTATCTGCAACCGTGAGCAGGACAGAACCTTGAACAGGAATTTTCAATCCGGAGGAAATCATCCCTTTATACAAGGCTTTTTCGAGCGTTTCGTCATACCCTATGACTTCACCTGTCGATTTCATCTCCGGTCCCAGGGTTGTATCTACGCTTCTTAATTTTTCAAAGGAGAATACAGGTACTTTTACATAGACCCCTTCCGGCTTACGTGCTGTTCCCGTGGCATATCCATGGGCTGACAATTTTCCGCCCATGAGCACCTTGGTTGCCAGTCCTGCCATCGGAACGCCGGTAATTTTGCTGAGAAAAGGAACTGTACGGCTGGCTCTTGGATTTACTTCCAATACATACGCCGTTCCCCCGGATATGACAAACTGGATGTTGACGAGACCTTTCATTTTCAGTTCTCTTGCTATAGCAGCTGTGATATCCAGGCACTGTTTTTCAAGCTCCGGCGTCAGGCGCTGAGGTGGATAAACCGCCATGGAATCGCCCGAGTGGACTCCGGCGCGTTCAATATGCTCCATGACCCCCGGCACAAACACATCCTCACCATCTGTGATGGCATCCACTTCCACTTCCATCCCTGTCATATACTTATCGATTAATATCGGGTGGCCGTTATGCACAAAGGCATTGGCATCCAGATAAGAGGCCAGCTCTTCCCTGGAATAAACGATAGCCATCGCTCTGCCGCCAAGAACATAGGATGGGCGGACGACAATGGGAAAGCCGATTTTTTCAGCGGCGTCCACAGCTTCTCTTTCGCTTGCAGCACTTTCTCCTCCAGGTTTCGGTACACCGAGACGGTTGAGAAGCTTTTCAAACAAGTCGCGGTCCTCGGTTTCGTGAATGGCTTCCATCGTTGTCCCGAGGATCGTTATTCCGTGACGGCTCAACCCTTCTACGAGGTTGATCGCCGTCTGACCACCGAATTGAACAATCACCCCTTCCGGATTTTCAAGGTCGATGACATTGAGAACATCCTCCAACGTTAGAGGTTCAAAGTACAATTTATCCGAAACACTGAAATCGGTGGAGACGGTTTCCGGATTGTTGTTCATAATAATGGCTTCATACCCCATATCTTTTAACGCGAGGACCGAGTGAACTGTGGCATAATCAAACTCGACTCCCTGCCCGATACGAATCGGCCCGGAACCGATTACGAGGACTTTTTTCCTTGAAGAGGAAAGAGATTCATTTTCCTCTTCATAACTGCTGTAAAAGTACGGCGTTTCAGAAGCGAATTCCCCTGCACACGTATCCACCATTTTATAGACCGGTTCAATACCCATGTTTTTCCGCTGCTGCCGGACTTCATCGACCGACACACCCACTGCACGGGAAATCTGCAGGTCGGACATGCCCAGCTGTTTCACTTTTCTAAGTAGAGCACCATTCAGCCCTTCTGTTTCCAGCTGCTGTTCAAGGAGGATGATCTGCTCCAATTTATACAGAAAGAACTCGTCGATCGCTGTTTTTTCGTGAAGCTCCTCGATAGAAAAACCACGGCGGAAGGCTTCGGCGATTAAAAAGATCCGTTCGTCATCCGCTTTTACAATCCGCTCGTTCAACTCTTCTGCAGTTAAACGGGACGCATAGGACAAACGGAGTTCTTCCGTTCCCCCTTCGAGTGAACGGATACCCTTTAACAGGGACTCTTCCCAAGTGCGTCCGATGCTCATGACCTCACCTGTCGCTTTCATCTGTGTGCCGAGAACACGGTTTCCTTTGGCAAATTTATCGAACGGCCAGCGTGGGATTTTCGAAACGACATAATCCAGGGAAGGTTCAAAGCAGGCAAAGGTGGTTCCTGTAATCGGATTTTGAATTTCATCCAATGTCATTCCGACTGCAATTTTCGCAGCAATCTTTGCAATGGGATAACCGGTCGCCTTGGATGCCAGCGCTGAGGAGCGGCTGACTCTCGGGTTCACTTCAATCACATAATATTGAAAGCTGTCGGGGTCGAGAGCCAGTTGAACGTTGCAGCCTCCTTCAATTTTTAAAGCTTCGATAATTTCCAGGGATACATTCCGGAGCATCTGATATTCCCTGTCACTCAGTGTCTGTGAAGGAGCGGTTACGATGGAATCACCGGTATGGATGCCGACAGGATCAAAGTTTTCCATATTGCAGACGACAATTTTATTCTGCAGGCTGTCACGCATGACTTCATATTCAATTTCCTTGAATCCGGCGATGTTTTTCTCTACAAGGCACTGGGATACAGGACTTAAGGAAAGCCCGCTTCTTACCGTTTCCCTCAGCTGATCCTCATGCTCACATATTCCACCGCCGGCTCCTCCCATCGTATAAGCCGGCCGGACAATGACCGGATAGCCGATGCGGCCGGCAAAGGCAAGCGCCTGATCCACCGTACTGACGATATCACTTTCAGGTACAGGATGATTTAATTCGTGCATGAGGGAGCGGAATTTCTCCCGGTCCTCCGCGCGCTGAATCGCCTCAAGCGGTGTGCCGAGAAGTTCCACCTGGTATTGATCCAGAATGCCTGAGTCATGCAGCTCGACAGCCATATTCAAGCCTGTCTGGCCGCCCAGTGTCGGAAGCACGGCATCCGGCTGTTCCTTACGGATAATCTTTTTCATAAACTCAAGAGTTAAAGGTTCCATATAAACCTGGTCTGCAAACGTATGATCGGTCATGATCGTAGCTGGATTGGAATTGGCCAGGATGACCTCATAACCTTCCTCTTTCAAAGACTGGCAGGCCTGGGTGCCGGAATAATCAAATTCAGCCGCCTGGCCGATGACGATGGGACCAGACCCGATGACGAGAATTTTATTTATATCTGTACGTTCAGGCATTGAACATCCTCCTTTGTGCACTTGTTCGTCTGTTCGATGTTTTCAAGAAAGCGGTCAAACAACCAGGACGTATCTTCGGGTCCGGGGGAGCTTTCCGGATGATACTGTACACTAAAAACGGGCTGCGTGCTGTGCTTCAGCCCTTCAACGGTCTGATCGTTTAAAGAGACCTGTGTGGGAATCAATTCTGTATCATCAAGGGACTCCAAGGCGACGGTGTACCCATGGTTCTGGGAGGTAATAAAGGTGCGATTCGTTTCAAGGTCTTTTACAGGCTGGTTGGACCCGCGGTGTCCGAACTTCATTTTCACCGTATCCGCACCGCCTGCAAGGGCAATCAACTGGTGACCGAGACAGATGCCGAAAACCGGAACACGGCCGATCAAGTTCCGAACCGTATCTACAGCCTCCGGGACATTCTTCGGATCTCCAGGACCATTGGAGAGCATAACGCCGTCCGGTTTCAACCTTAAAATCTCTTCATGACTAGTATGGTAAGGAACGACAGTGACGTGACAGCTGCGTTTGGCAAAATCTCTTAAAATACCATGCTTCATTCCAAAGTCCATCAGAACAATCCTTTTCCCGCGTCCCGGTACAACATAGGGCTTTACGGTGGAAACCTGCTGCACTTGGCTGGTGCAGGAAGGAGAGTCTTTAAGCATTGCCATCACTTCTTTTGTGGAACGTTCACTGGAGGCAATCATCGCTTTCATCGTACCGTAACGGCGGATGATCTTCGTCAGCTTCCTCGTATCCACGCCGGTGATTCCCGGAATATCCCGTGCCTCCAGAAAAGCACCCAGGGTTTCCTCACTGCGGAAGTTTGACGGTCTTTCACAGTGCTCCTTCACGACCACCCCGAACACAGCAGGGTACACCGTTTCAAAATCATCCCGGTTGATGCCGTAATTTCCGATCAGCGGATATGTGAACGTGACAATTTGACCGCAGTAGGATGGATCGGACAAGACCTCCTGATAACCTGTCATTCCTGTGTTAAAGACAATTTCACCGATCGATTCCCTTTCACTTCCAAAACTTTCCCCTTTGAATACTGTTCCATCTTCAAGTACGAGCTGCTTCATGTGTAGGCTCCTCCCATGCGAGATTTCCGTTAACTATTGTCCGGACCGGCCATCCTTTCAGTGTCCAGCCATCGAACGGCGTGTTTTTTCCTTTTGAAAGAAATGTCTTTCGATCGAGCGTTCTTTCGCTTTCCAGCTCAACCATTGTAAAATCAGCAGGAGCTCCAGGTATAAGCGTACCGTATGGCAGATTGAAAACGGCTGCCGGCTTCACTGTCATCCAATCCACCAGTTCCTTCAATGTGCAGAACCCTTTTTCAACAAGGTGGGTATATAAAAGAGGGAAAGCCGTTTCCAAACCCGTAATTCCAAAGGGAGCGTCTAAAAACCCCTGCTGCTTTTCCTCTTCTGTATGAGGGGCGTGATCTGTGGCTATAAAGTCGATCGTGCCATCCTTCAAGGCCTCGAGCAGCGCTTTTTGATCCTCCCTGCTTCGGAGTGGCGGATTCATCTTATAAAACCCGTGATCCTCCGTAATGTCATCTTCATGCAGAAGAAGATGGTGCGGAGTCACTTCAGCTGTGACATGGATCCCCGCTTTCTTCGCATTGCGGATGATTCGTACAGATTCTTTGGTGGACACATGACAGACGTGATAGTGACAGCCGGTTTGTTCTGCGAGGAGGACATCCCTGGCAATCTGTACAGATTCCGTCGTTGAAGCAATCCCCGGCAGGGAAAGACGTTGACTCACTTCACCTTGATGACACACGCCTTTATGTACAAGGGAATTGTCCTCGCAATGCGCGACTACGGCTTTGCCGGCCGAGGAGGCTTCTTTCATCGCCTCCTGCATCATTCCGGCATTCTGTATGCCTACACCATCATCCGTAAAAGCAAAGGCTCCATTCCCTGCCAGTACTTTCATGTCCACAAGTTCCCGGCCCGCCTGGCGGCTCGTGATAGAAGCATAAGGCAGGACACGGACGCGGGCGGTCTCTTTGATGCGGCGCTTGAGATCATCCAGTTTCTGCACATCATCAGGGACAGGAGTCGTATTCGGCATGGCGCAGATGGTCGTAAACCCACCTTTCGCTGCTGCTTGTGTTCCCGTTGCAATGGTCTCCTTCGCTTCTCCCCCCGGTTCGCGGAGGTGGACGTGTACATCAACGAATCCGGGGCTGATGAAAAGACCTTCAGCATCCCAGACAATGTCGAAAGTGGCTGAGGTAAGCTCTTGCCCTATTTCCTGGATCACCCCATCTTCTATCACCATTTCTGCTGATTCTAACTTCCCACTGCTCTTAAGCGCACGAGCATTGATCACTTTCACCTTCATTTACAGCTCCCCTTTCATTAATGAATCGATAACAGCCATCCTTACAGCAACTCCATTACTCATCTGCCTGAAAATTCTCGACCTGCCGCTCTCTACAAGATCATGATCGATTTCGACGCCGCGGTTGACAGGGGCTGGATGAAGAATAATGCTTTGCGCCCCCATCCGCGCTTCTCTTTCTTTCGTCAATCCATATTGCTGCAGGTAGGTGGTTGTGTCTTCCTGATGGGTATGCCGCTCATGTTGGATTCTTAAGAGCATCAGCACATCACATCGTGCAACAGCTTCATCCATAGAGATGTAGTGATCCGCAATGGATGAGTCCTGCCATTCCGGCCGGCTGACAAATTGAACGTCCGCCCCAAGACGGGAAAGTGCCGCAGCATTCGATCTGGCGACACGGCTGTGCTTGATATCCCCGGCAATACAGATGCGCAGCCCTTTGAAACTATGAAACTGTTCATAGATGGTATATAAATCCAGAAGACACTGTGTCGGATGTTCTCCGCATCCATCCCCTGCGTTGATCAGGCTAAGATTCAAGTTCGAAGCACAATGCTGCAGCAGACCTGTCCGGGACTGGCGGACAACAGCTAATTCAACTCCGAGAGATTCGAGCGTTTTCAAAGTGTCATAGAGACTTTCCCCTTTGGTAAGGCTCGATTCGTGCCCCTCCAGATCGATGAGCTCAAATCCGGATTTACGCTGAGCCATCTGGAAGCTCACTTTGGTTCGTGTACTTGGTTCTAAGAAGAGGTTGGCTGCAAACCTGCCATTGTAAGAGGGGGTCACCCTCTGCTGATTCATCTCCTCTGCCTTCTCAATGAGCTGAAATATCTGCACCGGACTCAGTTCCTTCATAGATAATAAATGTTGTAATGGCTGGACTACCGGCATATCCTTCACTCCGATCCTTATTTTTTGACCGGTATACAAAGAAAAAGGCACCCCCGGTGTACGGGGGTGCCTTACTCGCTGCAAAGGCAGACGAGTCATTCCCTGGTACACCTTTCCGGGCCTCACGGGACCCGATTAAAACGTGTGTTCTTGGTTATGCCACTTCATGCTGTTGTTGTTTCTCTCCGATTTCAGGTTCTTCAAACATTTTTCCATTGCCATACCCTTTTTCTTTTCCAGGCAGCACCTGGTGGAGGAAGACGCCGATCACGGCTGACAAGGCCATCCCTGCAATTTGAATTTCCTCGGTTACCTGGACGAAGGCACCTCCTACACCGAGGACAAGGATGATGGATGCAATGATGAGGTTGCGCTTTTCTCCAAAATCAATCTGGTTATCAATCAGCATGCGGAGTCCGCTGGAAGCGATGATTCCGAAAAGCAGGATGGAAACCCCTCCCATGACAGCCGTGGGAACAGACCCGATCACAGCTGTGATCATTCCGATAAAACCGAAGATGACTGCGACAACTGCCGCCCCTCCAATCACAAAGACACTGTAAACCTTCGTAATGGCAAGTACGCCGATGTTTTCTCCATACGTTGTGTTCGGCGGACCTCCCAGGCAGGAAGCAATCATGGTGGCAGCACCATCACCGAGAATCGACTTATCAAGACCTGGATTTTTCAAAAAGTTCCTGCCGACCACTTTGGAGAGCACCATTTGATCCCCCGTATGTTCTGTGATTGTAACAAGGGCAAAAGGCACCATCAGGAAGGCGATCTCCCAGCTCAACACTTCCCATGGGCTGAAGTCCACAAAGGGAACGATGAAGTCAGGGACTTGGAAGAACGCTCCGAGGAACCCTGTCACGGAATCTGCTGAAGTGAGCGCCTGCCATTCCGCTTGAATGGTACTCGTATCCACAATGCCCTGGAATAGAGCGAAGGTGTATCCGCCGACGATTCCGAATAAGATGGGCAGCAGGGAGAAGAATCCTCTGAAAAAGATGGATGCCATGACCGTTAATCCCAAGGTGACAAGCGCTGTCGTCAAGTGCACACTGCTGTATACATTCTCTTCCGGCCCGGGCAGGTACATAGCCATATCGACGGCTGTGGAAGCCAGTCCAAGACCGATGACGATGATGACCGGCCCGACGACAATCGGCGGAAGCAGATTCATCAGCCATTTGGTTCCAAACACCGAGATCAAAAGAGCGACCGCCCCGTATACAAGACCTGTCAGAAAGCTTCCGACCATGGCTCCGGCTGCTCCGCTCGTCTTTGATACTTCGATAATGGGATAAATAAAGGCAAAGCTGGAGCCAAGGTAGGCCGGGACCTTTCCTCTTGTAATGAGCAGATAGGCAAGTGTTCCAAACCCACTGGATACTAAAGCGACGGCTGGGGAAAGTCCTGTCAGAAATGGGACAAGGATCGTGGCACCGAACATGGCAAACAAGTGCTGCAGGCTTAAGGTGAGCCACTTCCCGGCGGCCGGAACTTCATGAATGTCTAATGCTGGTTGATGTTTTTCCATTTGTTCATTCCTCCTCTGCCCGTAAAAAAAGCCTCCCTACGCTTAAAAGGCGTAAAGAGGCACACGTGCAGCCGGCTGCACGGAAGGTCCATACGATTCCTTTTAAGCCTCACGGGACTTTTTTAAAGGGCATGTTGATTCAGTTATCTTTCGAAAATTTTCACTTCATCTTTCTCATCCGTTTCAGCAAGCGTCACGGTGATGACTTCCTCCAGGGAGGTGGGCACGTTCTTGCCGACATAATCCGCCCGGATAGGCAGTTCCCTGTGTCCCCGGTCGACGAGAACAGCGAGCTGGATTTCCTTCGGTCTCCCGTGATCCATCAGCGCGTCCATTGCGGCACGCACCGTCCGCCCTGTATACAGGACATCATCAACGAGAATAACTTTCTTTCCATCAATATCCGTTTCAATATTGGTTTCTTTTAATTCCGGTTCGGACGTCTGCTTTTCAGGAGTGAGATCATCACGGTATAAGGTGATGTCCAGTTCTCCCCCCGGCAGTTCCCGGCCTTCAATTTCAGATATTTTACTCTTGATCCTCCGGGCTATGGGAACACCGCGTGTTTTTATCCCGACGAGCACAAGATCTTCAACACCTTTGTTTTTCTCAATGATTTCATGGGAGATTCTGGTGAGTGCCCGCCGGATGGCTGCATCGTCCAGAACCGTGGCTTTCGGATTCATGGGCAAGCTCCTTTACAAAAAAACCCCTTTTCCGCATGAAGACAGAAAAGGGGTTTTTTACGCATAGATCACACGTAAAATCACCGTACCTTTTCAGCCTCACGGGACTGCTCTTAAAGGTCTTTATATTCTATTAAGGATTATGTCAAAGCATACGTCGTTTGTCAAGGACGGAGTTACCCTTCCCGAAGTTCAAGTTCACGGAGCACATCTGCAAATTCCTGAGGAGGTTCCACTTCGAAGTGCATCCACTCCCCTGTTGAAGGATGCTCAAAACCAAGCACTTTGGCATGAAGCGCCTGACCATCAAGGTCCAGGGTCTTCCGGGGCCCGTATTTCGGATCACCCGCCAACGGATGGCTGATGTAGCGCATATGGACACGGATCTGATGGGTACGCCCCGTTTCAAGCTTACATTCAACGTGGGTGAAATCGTTAAACAGCCGAATGACCCGGAAATGAGTCACCGCATCACGGCCCCCGTCGACGACGGTCATCTTCTGGCGGTCCTTGGGATCACGGCCGATCGGTGCATCAATGGTTCCGTATTCGTGACTGATTTCCCCGTGGACGATTGCTTCATACTTCCGCTCCACCGTTTTTTTGGAAAGCTGGTCAGCGAGCGATCGGTGGGCTTTATCATTTTTAGCCACCATAAGGAGCCCGCTCGTATCCTTGTCAATGCGATGGACGATTCCCGGACGCTCCACTCCGTTGATGCCGGATAGATCAGTACAATGATGAAGCAGCCCATTGACGAGTGTGCCGGAATAGTGTCCAGCAGCCGGGTGGATGACCATCCCTGAAGGTTTATTGACGACAATCACGTCGGAGTCTTCATATACAATGTGCAAGTTCATATCCTCCGGAAGAATATCCATAGGCTCCGGCTCAGGAACATGCCATGTAATGGTTTCGCCTTCCTGAACCTTATAATTACTTTTTACAGCTTTCCCATCCACAAGAATGACATCATCCTTCAGCCACCCTTGAATCTGGGACCGGGACACATCTTCAATGACTTCTGTTAATAATTTATCAATCCGGGTGGATTGGTCTTTTTCTGTTACGTGGTATTGTTCACTCAAGATTCTAAACTTCCTTTCTTTTTACGCTCGTCTAAAAAAGCAGCGATCATAATGAACGCAACACCGATGACGAGCGCCGAATCGGCGACATTAAAAATGGGGAAATCGTACGTAAAAATATACGTGTTGGCAAAATCCACGACTTCCTTCCGGAAAATACGGTCAATGAAGTTGCCGACAGCTCCAGCCAGAATCAAGGAGAGGGCCGTACCTACGAGGCGGCTCTGTTTCCCCATCTGCTGAAGGTAGTAGATGACAAATCCAATAACGACAACCGTAATAATGTAAAAAAACCACATTTGTCCCTGTAGAATTCCCCAGGCCGCCCCTTGGTTCCGATGCGACGTCAAATAGAAGAAATTCTCGATAATCGGGATGCTCTGCCCTATTTCCATTTTGGTAACGACCAGATACTTCGTCCACTGGTCCAGAATGATCAGCACCAGGGCTGTCAGATAATACACATACATACGCGTCCTCCATCAAACAATTGTTATCCCTGGCTATTGTACCACATTTTGACGGCCGAAACCTGCGCCCATAGGAAAAGGCACCGCTGCACAGAACGGTGCCTGATGAATGGCACGGACCAGTTTATGTAGAAGGCTTATGGCTGGGAGCTGTACTCCTGTTCCATTTTCCGCTCCACTTCCTGCTCATTGTCAATCTCTGTATCAAACAAATGATCCCAGTCATCATTTTCAATCATATCTATCTGGGCTTCTACAAGCATACGGAGCCTTGTTTTGAACACTTTGGCCTGCTTTTTCATATCCTCGACTTCAATGGAGATCCGGCGTGATTTTTCCAGTGCTTCATTGATTATACGGTCAGCGTTCTTTTCCGCTTCCTTAATAATGAGTTTCGACTCTTTGTTTGCACTGGTCTTCACGTCTTCGGCCGTCTCCTGGGCAACAAGGATGGATTTATTCAATGTGGTTTCGATATCATTGAAATGACCAAGCCTCTCATTCAGCTGATTCACTTCCCGCTCCAGTTCTTTCTTTTGACGGATGACGATTTCATAATCTTTGATGACCTGATCAAGAAATTCGTTCACCTCATCTTCGTCATACCCACGGAAGCCCCGGGTGAATTCTTTGTTATGAATATCCAATGGTGTTAAAGGCACACCAGCCACCTCCCCATCTACTCGTTATGTTAAAGATTCGACAACAACCTACGAATTCCTTCTTTTCGGCATGATTAATTCAGCCGGGCTGTTATAATTTTGTACTTTTCCTTCTTCGTCTGTCCTGTTACTTCATCAAGCCGGCTCCGCCCTTTTCCCTTGAGAGAGATCAAATCCCCCGCCTCCAGAGAAAATGCTCCGTCCTCCACCGTTCTGAAATTCACCTTTACATGACCGCCTTCGATAAAAAGGCCGGCTTTCTTTCGGGACATGCCGTAGATTTCTTTGACGATTACATCCAGACGGAGGGATGAGACAGTTGTTTCTTTTTTTGTCCATGTTTCATCACTTTCGATGCGCTCTGTCCATGGAACGTCCTTGAATTCAACGGTCGAACGTTTAATCCCTGTCAAATTCATCTTGATATAATCGCTGATCTCCGACGCAGCTGTCAGCTGAATCGTTCCATCCTTCACGACGACATCCCCGATTTTCTCCCGGCGGATGCCGAGCGACATAAATGCACCAAGGACATCGCGGTGTTCCAACGCTACAAACTTCACCGGGTAATCAGCCTGAAGAAGGGTCAGCTGAAAATCCTCCTTGTCAATCTGCTCATAGTCCGGTGCAATGACCGCCCGCTTCCGCTCACTGTCCTCAGCACCGCCTTCAAGCTGGTAGATCAAATCCGCATCGTTCCCCATAACCGCCTTGACGATCATTTGTTCACGCGGATCAAGGAAATCGGATAACCGCCTCTGATACTTTAAAGCTACATCCTCCCGCCAGGAGATGACCTGGTCGATGAACGAATGCTCTTCCTTTCTGAAATGCTGGTAAATGTCCATAAAAAAACCCTCCATAACTACCAAAAGGAACAGAAAAGAGCGGGCAATGCTCTAGCTTCTGTTCCTTCTTTTATAACCCTGCAAGTATCCAGTAGAGTTGATTCAATCCCTGTGAAGCAAACCGCAGAACGATAATAGCCACCAGCGGGGAAAGATCAATCATCCCAAGCGGCGGAATGATTTTCCGGAAGGGCTCAAGAAACGGTTCGGCCAGCCGGCCCAGAATCTGCCCAAAGCTGGATTCACGCGCTCCGGGAAACCAGGAAAGCAGGATGTAAATGATTAAGATCCAGCTGTATAATTGTAGTGCTGTCGTTAAAATGTTAAAAACAAAAGCCATGACTTACCACCTTCTGTTCAAGTCCTCTTCTTCTGCTGCCATAATATCAGAAATCGATCCGGATATTTCTACATTATCCGGTGTACAGAGGAAGGTTTGTGAACCTAGTTTTTGAATGTCTCCACCTATAGCATATACGGTTCCGCTTAAAAAATCTACTATCCGCTTCGCCTGATTATGATCCACACGTTGAAGATTAATGACAACGGCGCGACGGCTGACCAGCTGATCCGCAATATTCTGTGCCTCATTATAGCTGTTCGGTTCACTTAAAACCATTTTAGATGAAGATTTGGCACTTTTCAGGCTGACGATATTCGTACCGTCCTGCTTCTTCGTGCTGCGCTGCGGCTGATGAGACTCTTCATCCTCCTCTTCGACTTCTTCTTCAACATATTCATATTCATCGTCTAACGTAAAAAATGAACGGAATTTATTTTTCAGGCTCATTTCCATCACCTCATTGTTTTATTGTCCGCCGACAAGACAGGAACCCAATCGTATGTGGGTAGCTCCCTCTTCTACCGCCAGCGCATAATCATTGCTCATTCCCATGGACAAATATTCACACGGGGCGTGGGCGTACCCTTTATTCCTGATGCGGTCCCTTACGGCCCGCAGCTGACGAAACACGCCGCGCAGCCGCTCTTCATCTTCAATATGCGGGGCCATTGTCATCAGTCCGACGATTTTGACATTAGGGAAGGCTTCCATTGCTTCTACAAAACCTTCTACTTCAGAGGCAGGCAGTCCATGCTTCGAGTCCTCTCCGCTGATGTTCACCTGAACAAAGCAAGGCACGGTCGCGGAGGCTCTCTTATCAATTTCCTTTGCGAGTGAACGCCTGTCCAAGGAATGGATCATCGACACATAATCGATGACTTCCTTCACTTTACGTGACTGCAGCGACCCGATAAAATGCCAGGTGGCTTCAGCGCCGATGGCTTCATATTTTTCGAGCAATCCTTCCTTCCGGTTCTCCCCAAGGTTGCAAAGACCAGCATCCAACGCTTCCTGTGCGCGTTCGACAGACACATATTTCGTAACAGCTACAATGGATACTTCCTTGGGGTCACGACCACACCTTTGGCAGGCCTGCTCAATATTTTCTTTAATTTGTGCCAGATTTTCTGCTACAGACATTTCTAAACTCCTTCCCGTCCCTTACGCTCTCAAAGCAATAAAACCGAGCATCCGCCCTGTTTTTCCCTGATCGCGGCGATGGGAGTAAAACTGATCTTCCTTCTCATATGTACATGCACTGGAAACCTGAACAGCGGATTCCTGCATTCCCATTTCCATTAACATTTGTCTATTCAGTTCTTTCAAATCCAGCTGATACCGGCTTCCGCCTTTATCCGAAACACATGATTCATGATAGTGCTTCGGTATATGACGTATGACGTTATCGTCCACTTCATAATGCTCTGCACTGATGCATGGACCGATGACCACCTGTATATCCTCCCTGGAACATCCTTTCTCCTCCAGAGCGGAAATCATTCGGCCGGCCATCCCGTGGACGGTGCCTTTCCACCCCGCATGAGCAATCCCAATCCACTGGGATTCAGGATCGAAAAAATAAAGGGGCACACAATCGGCATAAAAAGCTCCGAGAACAAGGTTCTTTTCCTTTGTGATCAGCCCGTCCACGCCGGCAACAGCTGTATCCAGTGACTTGGAACCAGCACCCGCCGGCTGGGAGCCGGCATCAGCAGCTTCTGTGCCGTGAACCTGCTCACCAATGACCCACCGGGACAATGGGATACCGATTTCATCCGCAAGAAGCTTACGGTTTTCAATGACCAGGTCCTTTTCATCTTGGACATGGAGCCCCATATTCATGGATGCATAAGAACCGTGGCTGAGCCCCCCGTTCCGTGTCGTTATCCCGGAAATGATTTCAGGATACTGATGGAAACAGGACAGCTGTCGTATTGATTGTTGTTTGAAGGGTTCCATTTCTTTACCACCTCAATTTCATTCATTTTAACACATTTTTCTTCTGTTTTCCTGCTCTATTCTGTTGAATCTGTCTTTTGGACTGTCGGCAGACCTTTGTAAGCAGACTTTTTTACTAATATGACGTCCGCCCCTACGTTGACAATCTGGTCCCACGGGATGATCATCTCTTCTTCTTTTCCAAACAGCCCCATAGCCTTTCCTTTCAACGTCAGCACAATTCCTTTCAAGCGGCCCCGCTGAGTATCAATATCAAGGTCACTGATATACCCGAGACGTTCTCCGGTTTCCATGGCGATAACGTCTTTCATCTGCAGCTCGGTGATTTTCATTTCAGCTCACACTCCTTATCTTACTATATGCAGCGGCTGTGGAGAATAGAAAAACAGCCGGGCTCCCGGTATTCTTCAACCGTTGCAAAAATGTGTGGAAAGGATGGGAAACAAAAAGAACTTTTCTGCCGGATGCCCGGCAGAAAAGTTCTTTTATTGAAACATGGATGTATTCATTTCTTTAATCGCAGCTTTTTCAAGCCTCGACACCTGCGCCTGGGAGATTCCGATTTCCTCTGCCACTTCCATCTGGGTCTTTCCCTGAAAGAAGCGCTTGGTCAAAATCATCTTTTCCCTGTCGTTCAGTTTTTTCATTCCTTCCCTTAAAGACAGTTCATCAATCCATACGGTATCTTTCTCCCTATCATCCTTCAGCTGATCCACCACAAAGATCGGGTCGCCCCCATCATTGTAGATCGGCTCAAATAAAGAGACCGGATCCTGAATAGCGTCCATGGCGAATACAACATCTTCGTGAGGAACACCCATCCGATCGGCGATTTCATGTGGCGCCGGATCCTTATTCGTTTCACTGATCATCTTCTCCCGCATCTGCAGGGCCTTGTAGGCTGTATCACGAAGGGACCGTGAAACACGGATCGGGTTATTGTCTCTTAAATATCTTCGGATTTCTCCGATAATCATAGGTACAGCATAGGTGGAAAATTTGACATTGTGACTGAGATCGAAGTTATCTATGGACTTCATAAGGCCGATGCATCCCACTTGGAATAAATCGTCCCCATATTCTCCACGATTGTTAAAGCGTTGAATCACGGACAAAACTAAGCGGAGGTTACCATTCACCAGCTGTTCCCTGGCTTCAAGCTCTCCACTCTGCAGTCGTACAAACAGGTCTTTCATTTCTGTGTTTTTCAGTACCGGAAGTTTTGATGTATCTACGCCGCATATCTCTACTTTATGTCGTGTCAATGTAAGACCCTCCCAGGAAGCTGTAATCAGTTTTCAGTATCTCCCTGGGTGGGAATTTTATGCATCCACTTTATTCGGTGCCTTTAGACCATTTTATCGAACTCCCGCTGCAGTCGGCGGATGATTTTTTTCTCAAGCCTTGATATATATGACTGGGAAATCCCCATCATATCGGCTACATCTTTCTGGGTTTTCTCTTTCTTGCCTATCAGCCCGAAGCGCAGCTCCATAATTTGTTTTTCCCGGTCGTTCAACTGTTCGAGTGCCGATTTGAGCAGTTTTTTATCGATTTTCTTTTCGATCCCTTTCGTAATCAAATCTTCTTCCGTTCCAAGAATATCGGATAATAACAGTTCGTTGCCGTCCCAATCGACATTCAGCGGCTCATCAAAGGAAACTTCGGTTTTCAGTTTATTGCTTTTCCTCAGGTGCATCAGAATTTCATTTTCAATACAGCGGGAGGCATAGGTGGCAAGCTTGATCTTTTTCTCCGGGTCAAACGTGTTCACAGCCTTGATCAGCCCTATGGTCCCGATACTGATCAGGTCTTCTATATTTAACCCTGTGTTTTCAAACTTTCTGGCAATATAAACAACAAGACGCAGATTCCTCTCAATCAGCATAGCCCTGGCAGCTTTGTCCCCTTTCGGAAGACGCTCCAGAAGCTCTTTTTCCTCTTCTCTGGAAAGGGGCGGTGGAAGTGCCTCACTGCCCCCGATATAGTAAATTTCATCCTGCTTGATCCCGAGCTTCATTAACAACCGGTAATACCAGAGCCGCGCTCTGAACAGCCACTTGAACATGGAATCCTCCTTCTCCATTACGCAGATTTTCCTTTGACCATGACATGGGGGTGAATCAGCATTTGATATAGTCCGTCACGTGTTAACGGTTGATGCTGGACGCCGACGAGAGGCTGTTTGATCACCAGCGGACCTTCACTCGTCTTCACTGTGATTTGATCAATCATGAGTGTAACGAGAAGCCTGCCGGAGATCCCCGCGGCCTGATAAGGAACGAGCCGCACAGCAGATTGGATGGTTTCCGGCAGTTCATGAAGAGAAGCAAGCACTTCTTCTTCCGTTAACTTCTCCAGTTCTCCCTCTGCCAAAAGCTGCTTCCAGACCGACGGATCAGCGAGAAAAACCATTTTTCTGCTTACTGGATCGATCAGCTGGTTTCCACTGTCGACTAGTCCTTTGCACACAGCAGTTTGACCGTTCCACGTCATTTCCACCTCATAAACATCCTCATATTTCAATTGGTGAATTTGAATCTGGTTGAAGCGCCATTTAGTAAACACATAAGCCGATGGACACCCGGCAGCTACAAACAGCCAGCTCACCGGATCCCCGTACCCGCCGCTGAACGTGACCACCGCTCCTTTCAGAACGTCCACTTCGGAAGCCAGAAAGAAGTGAACCCCCATCATGCTGCCTCCAATGGCAAAGGTTACGAAATAAAACGTAACCCACTGGACGAAAAAAGCCCGGAGGGAAGTAAAGGTAAAGGCAGTAAGGACGATGCCCATGGAAAAGATTATTTTCCCTGCACTGCCCACCAGCCATGAGTCGGGCATATAAATGGTCACCGGCACTATGAGCGATGCTGCAAGAGCTCCGGCAGCCATCCGCCATCTCGAGGACCCCGCACGGGTGAGGCCCTGGGTAAGCGACAGAATCATGCCGTCCATCAAAAGATTAAGCAGCCAGACAGCATCCAGGTATAAAATCCTCTCTCCCTCCCTTTATCTGTTGTTACACCGAGTATAAGCCCGTCCTGCTGAAAAGTCTGTCGCAATCTGATTATGCTGCTGGCAAGTTTTGTAGAAGACTGAAAATGTCAAAAAAAAGCCGCCGTACTCTTGGAGAGTACGGCGGCTGCCGGCCATCATCAGCGGCGGCGGTTACGATTTCTTAGGAATGTTGGGATATCCAGGGTATCTTCTTCCTGAGTATTCCCTTTCTGCTGTGGCTGAGGTGCTTCACGACGCGGTTGTTCTTCACGAACAGTACTGCGTTCACGTTCCGTCGGCTGCTGTTGTTGAGGAGCAGGTTTCTGCTGGTTGATCTGAGGGCGCTTTTTCTGCTGTCCCTGAGCCAGCTGAGACTCGTCAAATCCAGTTGCAATAACCGTCACAACAATTTCATCCTTAAGGTTCTCATTGATAACAGAACCGAAGATGACGTTTACTTCCTGATCAGCGGCTGATGTTACGATATCAGCGGCTTCCTGTACTTCGTACAAGCTCAGATTCGCACCTCCACTGATATTCATCAGCACCCCGTGGGCACCATCAATGGATGTTTCAAGAAGCGGAGAGGAAATCGCTTTTTTAGCAGCTTCTGCTGCGCGGCTTTCCCCTGTAGCAATACCGATACCCATCAAGGCAGAGCCTTTGTCCACCATGATCGTTTTCACGTCGGCGAAGTCCACGTTGATCAGACCAGGAACGGCGATCAAGTCGGAAATCCCCTGTACACCTTGACGAAGGACGTTATCTGCCTCACGGAAGGCTTCCAGCATTGGTGTATTCTTATCTACAATCTCAAGAAGGCGGTCGTTTGGTATCACAATCAATGTGTCTACAGCGCCTTTCAAGCCTTCGATTCCGCCTGTAGCCTGTGTAGAGCGCTTACGCCCTTCAAACGTAAACGGACGTGTCACAACTCCGACTGTCAGTGCACCAAGCTCTTTAGCGACTTGTGCGATGACAGGAGCTGCACCAGTACCGGTTCCTCCGCCCATTCCAGCGGTAACAAAGACCATGTCGGCCCCTTGAAGAGCTTCTTCAATCTGCTCTTTGCTTTCTTCAGCCGCTTTGCGGCCGACTTCCGGGTTGGCTCCGGCGCCAAGTCCGCGTGTCAATTTTCCACCAATCTGCATTTTCACTTCTGCTTTAGATAAGTTCAATGCCTGGGCGTCTGTATTGACAGCGATAAATTCCACACCCTGGACTCCATGTTCAATCATTCGGTTGACGGCGTTGCTTCCGCCGCCTCCTACACCGATTACTTTAATAGTTGCCAGCTGATCCATGCTTGTATCAAAATCTAACATCTTCCGTTCCTCCTAATACACGAGATTACAAGATTTATTGCTTCGTCCGTCGATCGACCGACTCAAACTTGTGATTTAATCAAAGAAATACTTTAAGAGATTGCTGAAGCCTGACTCTTTTTTCTTTTCTGTTTTTTCTTTTTCTTCTTTAGGCTGTGGTTTTGCCGAACGCTTCTGCTTTTTCGGCTGAGGTCTTTCCTGAAGTTCATCTGAGACAGAAGGAAATATCTCTTTTCCTTGTATTTTCGCATTACGATAGGCGAATTGCAAGATGCCTACGCCGCTCGTAAACTGCGGCTCACGAACACCGATATAGTCAGGGATAGCCAGTCTTACGTTAGCGTGGAATACATCCTGGGCAAGCTCAAGCACTCCCGGCATATTCATCGTACCACCGGTGAGCACAAAACCTCCTGGTAATTCACGAACACCCATTTTCTGAAGTTCCTGTGCTGCAAAGACGAAAATTTCTTCTAGTCTAGCTTCAATCATATCAGAGATTTGCAATTGATTGAATGCCTGTTGACGATTACTGCCAATAATTGTGACGGAAAAATTTTCATCTTCATTCGCATCGTCAAAAAAAGCGTGTCCATGTTCCACTTTCACCTGTTCCGCTTCTTCCGTTGATGTACGCAGACCAATGGATAAATCCTTAGTAAGGTTATCGCCGCCGAAAGGAATCATGCTCGTACCTTTCAAGTGACCCTCTTCAAACACAGAGATCGTAGTCGATCCGCCCCCTACATCAATCAGTGCAACGCCGAGATTCGTCTCGTCGCTGGAAAGGGATACGGTCCCGGAGGCAAGAGGCTGCAGACATACATCAAGCACTTCCAGCCCTGCTCGTTCCACACATTTGAGTGTATTATGTAAAACGGTTTTCGCGCAGGTTATAATCATGCCTTCCATTTCAAGACGGACACCGATCATACCACGTGGGTCAGTAATTTCATCCTGCCCATCAACAATAAACTGCCGCGGAATCACATCGATGATTTCGCGCTCCGGCGGAATGGAGAGGACCTGGGCAGCATCAATCACCCTTGTTATATCCTCGTTGCCGATTTCTCTCGTTTCACTGGAAACCGCCACAACTCCATGACACGGCTGCAGTTGTATATGATTGCCGTTGACGCCTACGACGACACGGTCGATTTTCATATCCACCATACGTTCCGCCTGTTCGACGGCTGACCGAATCGAATGAACGGTTTGATCGATATCCACGATCGCTCCTTTTTTCATCCCATTCGATTTTGCTGTACCAACCCCAATGATGTTGAGGCTGTCATTCATAATTTCACCAATGATTACTTTAATTCGACTTGTGCCTATATCTAAACTTACTAGTATTTCATTTTGATTCACCAGTGACGCACCTCCTGTTACAAGCCATATGAGTAGTTCAAAGCATATCGAATTCATGTAGAAAATACAATCATTGCAATATAAACGTAAATGAAATGATATATTACATGGGTCATATCCTTTGATTTCAGTATAAAAAACCAGTACATTAGTTGTTTTCCACAGACTTTCGTTAATTTCCTCTTACATACGCTTATTTTTTTTGTTTTCCACTAGTCATTCCAGGATAACCACAGGATTCAGGTAAAAATTGGATCACACGCTTCCCCCCTGCGCCCGGCCCGCGGAAACAGAAGTGTCGTTACTCCTGTCTTAAAGGTTCGTCGACGACCGGTTCCTGTGAACGTTCAGGGTCAGCGGCTGGATCTTCCTGCTCCGGTTCTCCGGACGGCTGTCCACCCTCTTCAACCGGTTCTTCACTCTCCACCCCGGAACCGGAGGATTCACCGGTCCCGGCATTCTCTTCACTGCCTTCAGCAGCATTGAATTCTTCAAAATAGGCCCCTACATCAATATGGATGATGCCTTCCGCACCCTCTTCCAGCTGTGCGGCAATCGAAGGATAGGCCGGCATTTTTTCTGAGAACGTCCGGATGGATGCTTCCACCTGGTACCCATCATTCATATACAGACGGATTTTATAAGGGTTCCCGTCTTCCGGCTCCCAGTGAACCTCTGAAATCAAGTCAGAAACACTTGAAGGAAGTTCCTTTAATTCCCTGGACATTTCCTTCAGATAGGTTTCCTTATTGAATCCTGCTAAAACCGGAGCGTCCCCGCCAGGGAGGGCTGTTTCTTCCTCCAGCCTTGAACCGTCTTCCATTATGACATCGTACCGGCCATTGCTCTGTACATATCCAATCCGTGCCGCTTCCTCCACTTCGATGGTTACATTGTTTGGAAAGGACCGGTCTATAGAAGCAAAAGTAATTTCCTCGTGGGATTCAATCTTTTCCTTTAATGCTTCCGGATCAATCCTCCAGTAATTCGTTTCGGTGGTGATTCCGGCAAGCGTCTGGATTTCCTCTGCCGAGACATGGTACTCCCCTTCCACGGTGATATTCCGGACATTACTGAGTGGAGACTGCAGATAAACAACAGCAGCAATTAGAAAAAATAAAATCGTTAAGTATAAGATTAAACGGCGGTTGGCTTTTTTACGCCTCGTCTGTTTCAATTTTGGTATACGGTCTTCTATGGAAACCACTTTTCTTTCTTCCATAACGGGCATTTCTCCTTCTAACTGGACACCCTTCCGCTGTCTCTCTAGGTGTTTGAAAGAATGATTGTCCTCGCAAAGGTGCCGGGATTCCCTGCTACACCTAATTGGTTCCCATTATATCACAAAATAAGGGGCGGAGATTGAGTGAGTTTTACTAGATTCCTAACATTTTTGTGCAGAAGCCGTCCCTTATCTGATCATTATGTAAAAAGGGGCTTCTTTCCTGTTTCCAACGAGAAGCACCGCACACATAATTACCCCGGTACTTCCATGGACAAACCTTCATTTCCCTGCCAATTTTTTCTTGGCTTTGTCCTCCCTGAAAAACGTTGAGACCGCTGCCATCAACGGCAGCGGTCTCAACGGCTGGAATAGCGGCTCACGCTGAGCAGCAGTCCAAGTGAAGCGAGCGTCAAAGTCAGGGAAGATCCGCCATAACTGACAAGCGGCAGAGTGATGCCGGTTACAGGAATCAGACCAGTGACAACACTGACGTTAATCATCACTTGGATACTGACCATCCCCACAATACCCAGAGCAAGCAGCGAGCCGAACAAATCCGGAGCCAGCAGGCTTGTGCGGATCCCCCTCCAGAGGACGATGAAGAATAGAGAAAGGATAAAAAAACCACCAAGGAATCCAAGCTCTTCGGCTAGGACAGCAAATATAAAATCGGTCTGCGGTTCTGGAAGATAAAAGAATTTCTGCATACTGTTACCAAGACCAAGTCCAAGCAGACCACCCGGGCCGATCGCATACAGCGACTGGATGATTTGAAACCCCGCCCCGAGCGGGTCTTCCCACGGGTGAAGAAAAGCGGTAATCCTTTTGATCCGGTAAGGGGCAGAGGCAATCAATCCGATCATCCCCGCCATTCCGGCGGCTGCAATCCACATGAAGTGACTGATCCTTGCACCGGACGTAAACAACATGACAAGACATGTCCCAACCATAACAACGCCTGTCCCTAAATCCGGCTGCAGCATAATCAGGGCAAAAGGAAAAAGGATCAGGGCCAATGCAGGAAGAAAGCCCTCCTGGAACGAATTCATCTTCTTCTGTCGTTCCGATAGAAAACGTGAGAGATACAATATTAACCCAAGCTTCATAAATTCAGACGGCTGGATACTGAACATGCCGACACCAATCCAGCTCCTTGCCCCCCCTCTCACCATCCCGACACCCGGGATGAGAACAGCAGCAAGAAAAACCAGGCAGATAATCATGATCTTCTTTGAGTGCGGATGCCAGACATAATATGGAATCCTGGAAAGGACGACCATGGCTATCAATCCCGCAGCTGCAAAAAGGATCTGCCGCTTGGCAAAGAACCATGGATCGTCAAATTTGTATTCCGACCAGATGCTGGAGGAACTGTAAACCATAACAATTCCCATGATCAAAATGCCGAGAATAGCGGTGACCAACCATAGATCCGGCTTTTTTTTCGTTTCCATAAGAAAAGCCCTACCTCCCATCTGAAATGGAAAACAGGGCTTAAGCTTGTCACATAAGCCCTTATTAAAGGGTATGCACAGCTTCTATAAACATGTGGCCTCTTTCTTCGAATGTTTTGTATTGATCCCAGCTTGCACAGGCGGGACTCAACAAGATGACATCATCTTCCCGGGAGCGCTGATAGGCTTCCTTGACAGCCTCCTGCATCGTTTCAACCTTCACGACGTCAGAAATCCCAGCCTGTGCCGCCGTGCCTGCAAGCAGGTCCGCGGTTTCACCAAATACAACCATGGATGTCACTCCGCCCAGATAAGGAATCAAACCATCAAAGCTCGTACCTCTGTCCAGACCGCCGGCCAGAAGGATGACAGGCTTCTCAAAGGACCTCAGCGCATAGGAGGTTGCCAGGAGATTCGTTGCTTTTGAATCGTTATAGAAAAGCCGGCCATTTTTGTTTGTCACATACTGCAGGCGGTGCGGAACCCCGGCAAATGTTGAAAGCACCTCAACGATCGCTTCACTTCTGATGCCGTTCGCTTTTACCGCCGCTACAGCAGCGAGAATGTTCTGCAGGTTCTGCTCTCCTACGAGAACAATGTCTTCTTTTTTCATAATGGCTTCCTGCTCAAAGTAGATGAAAGTCTCGTCAGCCCAGGCTCCTTTCCCTTGTTCCTTCAGGGAAAAAGGGATAAGCTCCGCGTTCACATCAGGCAGGAAGGATCCAATAGCTGCATCATCAGCGTTGTACACAAGAACGTCTTCTTCTGTCTGGTTTTTTGTAATCCGGGCTTTGGCTTTATGATAATTGTCCAGCGTGTGATGATAATCCAGATGGGCTTCATACAGGTTCAGCCAGACAGCGATATCCGGACGGAAAGTTTCTGTTCCCAGCAGCTGGAAAGAGGACAATTCAGTCACCATGGTTTCATCTTCTGACGTATTCCTCGCCACTTCACAGGATACATGGCCGATGTTGCCGGCCAGGGAAACAGGCTTGTGATCCGCTTGAATCATTTCATGAATCAGCGTCGTTGTCGTTGTTTTTCCGTTGGAACCTGTCACCGCGATCATCGGGCCCTCGTGAAGCCATCCCGTCAGTTCCACTTCTGTTACGACAGGAAGACGGCGGTTGACCGCTTCCGCCACCACCGGGTTCTCATAAGGAATGCCGGGATTCTTAATTACATAATCGACGTCATCCAGCACAGATAGCGGATGGCCGCCTGTAATCACTTCCGCCCCGCTTTCCTTCAAGTAGAGCACTTCCGGGCTGTCCGGATCCGCTTTAAAGTCATTGATTCTTACCTTCACTCCACTCTCAAGCAGCAGCTGTGCCGCTGCAGTCCCGCTTTTAGCGAGGCCGAGGACGAGCACACGTGTATAAGGAAATCCGCTTAACTTCTTCATCCAAACATCACCTCAATATAGATACCGAGCACGGCAAAAATCAGTCCGACTGCCCAGAATGTCGTCACGACACGCCACTCAGACCAGCCCTTCAATTCATAATGGTGGTGAAGCGGACTCATTTTGAACACGCGTTTTCCAGTTGTTTTAAAGGAAATGACCTGGATAATGACCGAGAGGGTTTCCAGGACGAAGACCCCGCCGACCACGACGAGAATCAGTTCCATTTTTGTTAAAATAGCAATCATGGCAATGGCTCCGCCGAGAGCCAGGGAACCCGTATCCCCCATAAATACTTTGGCAGGGTGGGCGTTAAAGACAAGGAACCCGAGCAGGGCACCGACAATAGCCAGAGAAAAAATGGTGACTTCCACGTTCAGCTGTCCTGTCCACGCAAGAATTCCGAATGCACCAAAGGCAATCGCAGCCGTACCGGCCAGAAGACCGTCCAGGCCATCCGTTAAGTTGACCGCATTGGATGCTCCGACGAGCATGAATAAAATCAGCAGAGCGTAGCCCCAGCCAAGGTCCACATCAATGGACGTCCCTGGAACACTGATATAGGTCGGGAAATCGGACCGGCGCAGAATGAGATAAACCACAAGGGCAATGATGATCTGCCCGAGCATCTTCTGTTTGGACTTTAAGCCGAGGTTCCGTTTTAAGGCTACTTTAATATAATCGTCCAAAAAGCCAAGCAGGCCGTAGCCGACCAAAACAAATAACACAAGGAACAACTGGATGTTCCCCGTGTCCGGGTTAAACCAATAGGATGAAATCAATGTTGTGATCACAACAGATACGATAATCATGACACCACCCATTGTCGGGGTGCCGGATTTTTTCTGGTGGGACTCGGGTCCCTCATCTCGAATACTTTGACCGAATTTCAATCGTCTTAAGAATGGAATGATCATCGGCGAAATGACTACAGTGATGGCGAATGAAAGGACCATAGTTAACAGTAGTATGTATTCATTCATTGTTTGTTTTCCTCCTTTTGCAACATCATCGCCGGTCGATCACTTCACAAGATCTGGCAGCATGTCTTCCAATTTCATTCCACGTGATGCTTTCATGAGTACGACGGTATCCGCTGTTAATAACGGGCGGATATGATGACTTGCTTGTTGCTTTTCTTTAAAATGTTTGACTTCCATGTCCGGATACCGGGAGGAAGCAGCCTCTGAAATTTTCTCAGAATGGACACCGATTGTAAAGACAGCGTCAATCTTTTCATCTACTGCTTCGGCTACACCAGCATGCAGCTCCTCGGATTTCCCGCCGAGCTCATACATATCCCCTAATATTAACACCTTTTTTGTTTTGGATGTCAACTGCCGGATGACCTCAATCATCGCCTTCATGGACGTAGGGGACGCATTATAAGCATCATTAATGATGAGGGAGCCCTGATAACCCTCGTGCTTTTCAAAGCGCATCGCGGACATCTGCATCTGCCGGAACCCTTGTTGAATCTCCTCTTTCGTCATGCCCAGACGCTTGGCAAGGGCAATGACAAACGAAGCATTTTTCACATTATGACGGCCTGTCATTGGGAGTTCATAGTCTTCTTCCATCAGCCGGAACGTAGAATTTTCATCGGTCATCCCGGTAATCTCAGCTTTGTAATCGCATGATGAACCAAAGCCGCATCCGATGGTACCTGCTCTTGTTTTCACATGATCAAGCAGCGGCTCATCCGCATCAATAATCAGGCATCCTTCATCAGCCAGTCCGTCTGTAATTTCCAGTTTGGCGGCAGCGATGGCTTCTCTAGTGCCCAGATTTTCGATGTGGGATTCACCGATATTTGTAATAATCGCATGATCCGGCTGTGCGATATGTGACAACACCGAAATCTCTCCGGCTCTGTCCATGCCCATTTCCAAGACGACAGCCTCTGTGTCCGGCAGCATAGACAGGACCGTCAGGGGAAGACCGATATGATTGTTAAAGTTCCCTGCTGTTTTATGGGTTTTAAATTTTGCCGCGAGAACAGAAGCGGTCATATCCTTCGTGGTCGTCTTTCCATTGGAACCTGTGATTCCCACAACAATAGGATCCACTTTTTTTAAATACCAGGAGGCGAGGTCCTGGAGCGCTTTGGTGGTGTCCTTTACAAAAAAGACCGGAAAATCAGTCGGGATCAGACCAGGCAGCGGCTGGTCCTCCTGCCACAAAGCTGCCACGGCTCCCTGCTTTATGGCTTCGCCTGCAAATTGGTGGGCATCAAAGCTCTCTCCGACAATGGGCACAAACAAACTCTGAGGAGCTGACTTCCTTGTATCTGTCATGATCGAGTCGACAGCGATTTTATCTGCGCCGGCTCCTTTATAAGTTGAAAATAGATGTGTAAGCTCCTGAACTTCAAAAATCATCATAAATGCTCCTTCATTTCTCTTATTATCTCTCTTGCTGTTTCCCTATCATCAAAGGGATACCGGACCCCTTTAATCTCCTGGTACGTCTCATGGCCTTTCCCTGCAATGAGAATCATATCCCCTTTGCCTGCGGAAACCACTGCCTGCCTGAGGGCTTCCCTGCGGTCCTCGACAATGTGGTAGTTCCCCTTCAGATCAGCGGTGATATCTGCAAAAATCTGTTCTGGATCTTCCGAGCGGGGGTTATCGTTCGTGAAGATCACTTGATCTGCATACTTCACACTGATATTCCCCATGACGGACCGCTTACTCCTGTCCCTGTCTCCTCCACACCCTACGACGAGGATGATTTTCCCGCTGGTGACTGCTGTAGCGGTTTTCAGGACATTTTCAAGTGAGTCGGGCGTATGGGCATAGTCGACCACCACCCCGTAGGGCTGCCCTTCCCTTATCGATTCAAAACGCCCTCTTATCCCTTTGGTATGGAGGAAAGACTGCTGAATCGTTTCCAGGGAAGCACCGGACAGGATAGCAGCTGATGCTGCGGCCAGCATATTATAAATGCTGAATTCCCCCATTAACGGGCTTTCAATCATCATATTTCCGATCGGTGTCTCCAATCGAAAGAACGTACCTTTTTCCGTCAGGCGGCAGTTTCGAGCTTGAACATCTGCCCGGCCCTTCACCCCATATGTCAAAAGTCCCTGAGAGGTGGAACGGATGAATTTCGAGGCCGAGGGAGAGTCGATATTGATGACAGCAAACCGCTCCCGCTTTTTATTATACCCATTCCCCAATTGTGCGAACAATAGGGACTTTGCACGAAGATAATCATCAAAATGATCATGGTAATCCAAGTGATCCCTCGTCAGGTTGGTGAACACAGCCACATTAAAATCACACCCGTATACCCGGCCCTGGTCGAGTGCGTGAGAAGAGACCTCCATCACCGCATGCTCCACACCCGCTCGTTTCATATCGCTGAAATACCGCTGAAGAGTCAAGGCATCAGGGGTTGTATTTTTAACCGGCTGCCTCTTCCCTGCGATATCCACTTCAATGGTTCCTATCAATCCTGCTTTCTTCTCCATCCGCTGGAAGATATCATAGAGAAGGTAACTGATGCTCGTTTTGCCGTTGGTGCCTGTAATTCCTGTTACATGCAGATCTTCGGATGGATTATGATAAAAAGCGGCGGCTGTCATAGCAGCCGCCCTGGTTGTATCATTGACCAGAATAACCGGAACATTCAAAGGCAGCGGAACTTCAGCTAAGACAGCTGCCGCTCCGCGCTTGACGGCGTCAGCTGCAAAACGATGACCATCCATGTTCACCCCACGCAGACAGATAAAGAGATCACCGTGGGAGGTTGAACGTGAATCCATACTGAGACCTGTTATGTTGACGTTTTTCAACGGCCGTGAACTTTGGTAAAAAGGGACAAAGCGGAGCACCTTTTCTAATTTCAACACTGTCACCCTCACCTGTTTACAGATTTAATAATTGGACGGGGAGGCGTTAATCACCAAGGTAAACACGGACGGTGGAGCCTGTCGGAACTTTCACACCCGGTTCCGGCGCCTGTGTGATGACCTTCGTCCCTTCTCCGCTGACCTCCACTTCCAGATTCATCAGCATGCGGCTTAAATCTTCTTTGTCCATCCCGGTAATTTCAGGTACTGCTACGAGAGGTTCCTCCGGCCAGGCGTATTCTTTTTCCAAACCATCGTTGCGTGGTTCCACACCCATCGCCCGCAGGCTGTCGCCCATGATACTTCCAACTATTGGTGCTGCTACAACACCTCCGAACTGGACGGTGTTTTTCGGGTTATCAATGGCAAGATAGACCACCAGCTCCGGGTCGTCAGCGGGAGCAAAGCCGATAAAAGACACGATGTGGTTATTCTCCATATACTTCCCGTCAGGACCCACTTTCTGTGCTGTTCCCGTCTTTCCACCGACACGGTACCCCTCAACGTAAGCCCCCCTTCCCGTTCCCTGTGCCACGACACTTTCCAGCGCATGACGGATTTGAGCAGAGGTTTCCTCTGAAATGACCTGCTCCTTCAACACCGGCTCATTCTCCTCGAGCACATCTCCTGACACAGGATCGAGCCAGGCTTCCTGAATGTAAGGCTCAAAATAATAGCCTCCGTTTACAGCGGCAGCTACAGCCATAACCTGTTGGATCGGTGTTACGGATACACCCTGTCCAAAAGCAGTCGTTGCCTGCTCCACAGGCCCCACATTCTCACGCTTGAATAATATACCGCTTCCTTCTCCCTCAAGGTCAATGCCTGTCTTGGATCCAAAGCCAAAGAGGTCAATATAATCGAACAGCTTTTCTTTTCCAAGCCGGTCTCCAAGTTCAACAAAACCCGGGTTACAGGAATTCTGGACAACTTCCAAAAACGTCTGATCTCCATGCCCCCCGCTCTTCCAGCAGTGCAGGGTCGCTCCGTCCACTTTCACAGCTCCTGAATCATGAAAATGTTCCTCTTCAAGATCCACAAGCCCTTCTTCCAGGGCGGCAGCCAACGTGATAATCTTAAACGTCGATCCCGGCTCATACGTACTCCACACGGGTAGATTCCGGTTGTATACCTCCGGTTTCACTTTCTGATAATCCGCCGGATCGAAATTCGGGCGGGATGCCATTCCCACTACCTTTCCCGTGTCCGGATCAACAGCGAGTGCCACCGCTCCGTCAGGGTTGTATTTGGCCTGGGCGATATCCAATTCTCTTTCAATGATTGACTGCACTTGATAATCGATGGTGAGCTTCAGATCCTTGCCGTCGACGGGCGGCTCGTACACATCGGCCATGTCAGGCATGCGCTTTCCCTTCGCATCGGAGAAAAAGGATAACGCCCCCTTCTCCCCTTTCAACTCTTCATCATAATAAGCTTCAAGACCAAGGAGGCCCTGGTTATCAATTCCACTGAACCCAAGGACATGCGATAAGAAGGATCCGTGTGGATAGTAGCGTTCGGAATCCTCAGCAATATAGACACCCGGCATATTCAAAGACTGAATCGCCGCCGCCTGCTCCTCTGAAATCTTCCGCCCCTCGGGGTGGATTTTCTCGATGGAAATCAGCTTCGTCACGTGCGTGTAGGCTTTTTCCACGCTCATATCCAAAATCTGCGCCAGGTTCTCCGCTGTCTGCTCAGGTTCTTTAATCTGTCTTGGCACAACCATGACCGTCGGAGCCGACTGGTTGCCGACAAGAACTTCCCCATTCGTATCAACAATTTTCCCCCGCTCCGGCTCAAATGTGATATCCCTGCTCCAGGATTCCTCAGCCTTTGCGATCAGAAAGTCGCTTAAGAAAAACTGAACATACCCGAGCCTGCCGGCAATTACCATAAAAATAAACATGCCCACAAAAAAGACAGTGACTAACCGTTTCTTCACGATCACCTGTGATACTCGTCTCATCTCCATAACTCCTTTAGCAGTCGTAGAGTCAGCTTGTATCACTATATGCAATCGGAAAACGATTAGAACACTGCCTGGACAAGGGATTACGGCTGTTCCGGAACAGCCAGCTCAACGACTAAATAGCCGCCGTCCTTCATATCCGAACCTGCAGCAATGCTTTGTGTTTCCACATAGCCGCTGCCCATAATTTCCATATTCAAGTTGAAATGCTTCGCCAGACGCTGGACATCCCGCAGGGAATACCCGGTCAAGTCAGGCATTTCAGGCTGATCGGTTACAAGAAACACCCGCTGGTTTTCGACAATCTGCTCCCCTGATGAGGGCAGAACAGCTTCTACAGTGTTTCCATCACCGATGACTTCCACATCTGGGAAAGAAGCTTGAAGCGTGTCCTCTGCCTCCTGTACGGACTTTCCAGACACATCCGGAATGGTTACAGGGGATAAAGACTCTTCTGCATCTTTATCAGGCTGGATGTTCAAGTAATGAAGACTGTTTTCCATAACGGTCCTGACAATATAGGAAACAGGTTCAGAGCCGAGCTCCGTCACTTCAAGGTCCGGCTGCTGCACTGCTACATACATCAACAGCTCCGGATCTTCCGCAGGAGCCATCCCCATAAAGGAGAACACGTAGTTGTTACGACCGGTCAGATACCCCTTGCCGGGCTCACTGATCTGAGCCGTTCCTGTCTTTCCAGCCAGGGAATAATCATCCAGCTTGAACGACTGGCCTGTACCGTCTTCTGAGGTGATCACCGTTCCCATCAGCTCCCGCATCTGTTCTGCAGTAGAAGCGGACACCGGCTCCCCGATTTTCTCCGGCTGCCCTTCCTCGATCACATCTCCTGTATCACTGGATGTGATTTTGGAAAGCATGTAGGGGCGCATCATCTCTCCATCATTGGCGATAGCCGTAGCCGCTGTCATCAGCTGGATCGGAGTAAATGTTGAGCCTTGACCGAAGGAAGTTGTAATCTGCTCGATCGGACGCTCGTACACGAATTTCCCGGTCGTTTCATTAGGCAGATCAATCCCGGTCTTCTGATCAAGATTGAAACCGGACAAATACTCCCGCAGTTTCGTCGGTCCAAGTACCTCGTAAGCCAGTTTGGATGAGGCTACGTTGGAGGATCTCCGGAAACCTTCATCATAGGAGATGGCATCCCATCCGACTCCGTTGTTATGATCCCCGATGGTCGGGGAGTTTTCGGTTACTTTATAAGTCCCCGATTCAAACAGCTCGTTCCCATTATAGACCCCTTCTTCCATGGCGCTTGCCCATGTGAAGATTTTCATCGTAGAACCCGGTTCAAATGGGTAGGAAATTAAATCATTGTACCAGTTATCCACGTCTCCGATATCATTCGGGTTATAGCTCGGGCGGTTACTCATGGCAAGCACTTCCCCCGTTTCAGGGTCCATCACAGCGGCCATAATTTTCTCGGGGCTGTATTGTTCATCCACCTGGGACATGGCGTCCTCGAGGAACGTCTGGATTTTCTGATCAATCGTTAAATACACATCGCTGCCATCCTCCGGTTCAGTCATGATTTCATTCGGATTCAGCAGCTTTGTCCCGTATTTATCCCGTTCATAGCTGATCTTACCTTTTTCCTCCTGAAGGTAATCCTCCATCTGTTTTTCGATGCCTGTCACCCCGGAAATGCTTCCTTCCTGAGTGCGGGCAAAACCGATCAGGTGCGAAGCGAACATACCGTTAGGATAATACCTTTTGGATTCTTCCTTAAAGGCAATGCCATTCAGATCGAGATCTTTAATTTCTTCCATTTCCTCCTGGGTAAGAGAACTGGAATTCGTCCCGAATTCCACCTGGAAACGGCCGTTCTCCTGAGCGGACCGGAGTTTATCAGCAATTTCACTCTCTTCCATCCCTAATAAAGGAGCGAGCCCCGAAGCGGTTTCATCGATATCATCCACATGCTGGGGCTCAGGGAGATTGTTGGAATAGTCGGGATCTACGACAGCATAAAGCCGGTAGGTCGGGCGGTCATAAGCAAGTACCATCCCGTTCTTATCATAGATTTTCCCCCGTGCGGCATCGATCTCATAGGAACTCGTACGAATATCCTCGGCATACTCCGACAGATCCACCCCTTCGATGGTGGCGGCGGTTTCTATATAGAGGAAGCGTCCGACGATGACGAGAAAGAACAAGGAAAATACGGCGGTTAATATTATTGAACTACGGTTATTTTTATTGTCCTTCATAGATGATCACCAGCGTTTATTCTTGACTGATTTTGCCGGCCTGTTTCACCTGGGCATTTTGAATATTCAACCCGTTCTCCTTGGCTATACTCAGGATACGGTCCGGGTTGCTTAGTTCTTTCACCTGGTAGGCCAGATTCTCATTCTGGGATTCCTGTTTGGAGATGTCCTGCTCCAGGCTGCGGATATCACGGTTGATCGCATCCGTCTCTGCTGAGGTATGGATTAAAAAAACAGAAGCTGCCAGTACCACAGATGTGGTAATGGAATACAAAAATTTTTCGCCGGTACTTAACCATTTCTTTTTATGTACCTTTACTTTCACCTGTTTCTGTCTGTCAGGCTGCTGTAAAGGCTGCTGTTTTCTAATCTTTTCAGCACTCATGTTTGTTTCCACCCTTCATTAAATTCAAATTCTTCATTCCAAGGTTTGACTTTCTCGGCAATCCTCAATTTCGCTGAACGTGAACGGCGGTTTTCCTCCAATTCGCGCTCTTCCGCTACTATAGGCTTTCGACTGACTAAACGGAAAGGTGGCTGTTTGTCCTCTGGAATCATTGGAATATTTTTTGGAAGTGGTGGGTTGGAGCTCCATTTCTTGAAGGTCTGCTTGCATAACCGGTCCTCAAGGGAATGGAAAGTGATGACGGCAACTCTTCCTCCGACAGCAACCATTTCGGCGGCTTGTTGAAGACTGTCCTGAAAAGCACCCAGCTCATCATTGACAGCGATCCGGACGGCCTGAAAAATCCGCTTGGCCGGATGGCCGCCTTTCCTTCTTGCCGGTGCAGGAATGCCTTCCTTCACCAATTCAACCAGTTCCCCGGTCGTTTCGATGGGTTTGGTTTCCCTGGCGGCTTCAATTTTACGGGCAATTTGTTTGGAAAACTTCTCCTCGCCGTATTTAAAGAAAATGCGCACCAGATCTTCATATGCCCATTCGTTGATGACTTCCCATGCACTCAAATCACTGTCCTGGTTCATCCGCATATCAAGCGGGGCATCCTGATGGTAGCTGAAGCCGCGCTCTTCGACATCCAGCTGCGGACTGCTCACTCCCAGGTCATAGATGATTCCATCCACTTCCGTAAGGCCGAGCTCCTGAAGCTTTTCCTTCAGCTGGCGGAAGTTCGCATGGACGAACGTAATGTGTTCCTCATAAGGTTTCAGACGCTCTTTTGCGGCCTCAAGGGCAATTTCATCCTGATCAAAACAGATGAGCCTTCCCTCACCTGTCAGCGCAGAAGCAATGACTTCCGAATGTCCTCCTCCACCAAGGGTGCAGTCGACATAAATGCCTTCCGGGTTCACGTTCAAAGATTCGATCGTTTCATTTTTCAGTACACTGTAATGTTCAAACATAAATTTCACTCGTTTCTAATCTGTCAAATATCAAATATCAAAATCCAGCATGTTTTCAGCAATTTCAGAGAAGGATTCTTCCGATGCATCAAAGTAACTTCCCCACTCATCGTGACTCCAAAACTCAATCCGGTTGGAAACGCCGATGACCACACATTCTTTTTCCAGGGAGGCATACTTGCGCAGAGGCGCCGGGATATTGATTCGTCCCTGCTTGTCCACTTCGCACTCTACAGCTCCTGAAAAGAAAAACCGGGTGAAAGCACGGGCATCTTTTTTGGTAAGGGGAAGCTTTTTCAGTTTCTCTTCCAGCAGTTTCCACTCATTCATAGGATAGGCAAACAGGCATTGATCTAATCCTCTGGTCAGGACAAAACTATCACCCAGACCGGGGCGGAATTTCGAAGGAACGATAATCCTCCCCTTCGTATCAATGTTGTGTTGATATTCTCCCATGAACATAGAGGTCCCCCACCTTCTATTTTCACCTTACCACATCGCCCCACTTTTCTCCACTTACTTTTTTATGATTCTCCCCCCATAAAAAAAATCCTGCCCGTGAAGGCAGGATTTTCAAAGGAATTTCCACATTCCGTACAGGTGGAGGAATGTGGGGGACACTTCCTACAAGTAAACGACATAATGGTCGTGTTCAAAACTCAGATGGTGTCTGTTCATCTCCTGAAACAGAGAGAGGCCGTAGTCATTGACCCATGGGAGAATGTTCCACATTCGTTCCTGCAGACCGCCGGCAGGGTGCAGGGTGATATCGATATCATCAAATTGTCCAAGCTCACTCCGATACGTACCCTCCAGCGATTGGAGCATCCGTTTTTCAAGAAAGGCCACCGTCTCCTGCAAGTAGGCAAGGTTCTTATCGGCAAGCTGTCCGAGATCCCCTCCAAGCTCTTCGGCTTTCTGGCGGAGCGGAGCATGGATCCGGGCCATTTCCTCCTTCACCTGCTCACTCAGCTGCTTCACCGGCGGCGTACTCATCGCACCAATCCAGTTCATTTTCTTCTCAGCCGCTCCCTTCTGCACCACTTCTTCAACAGAAAGCTGGAAGTGACGCATGCTGCGGTCTGTTTTCCTGTCTACCAGCGTGAAGGACAACCGCGGGAAGACAGGCGGCATACAGAGTCCAGCGGCATCAAATGCCGGCTTCAATGCGGACCAGTAATTGATTTCTCCCGGACCCCCGATAAAAGCCAGTACCGGGAACAGGGATTCCTGCATAAGCGGTCGTGTAACAACGTTGTTGCTTAGCTTTTCCGGTGATGCCTCTGCGATTTGAAGTAGTTCTTCCCTTGATAAAACCACTTCATTGTTTTTCCCTCGGAATTGTCCTTCTTCATCACGGACGAGAAGAATGCGGTCGCCCCGGTCATGGTAAAACAGATGGGCATCCTCCATTTCACTGTCCAGCAGCGTTTCATAGCCTTCCTGACGGTTTTTCTGAAGGACGGAAAAGACGCCCCCGGCTATTTCCCTATTTTGACGGATCATAGTCGTGAAATAAGGGGTTTCAAGCCTTCTCACTTCAGGATCATGAGCATCAATCAAGACAAGCCCTTCATGAGGGAACAACTGATAGATCAGGCGGGCAAAAAAGTCCGTATAGCTGTCGGACTGGTGGAGATGCTCCTGCACAAGCTGGTAGAAGTGATTGGTGTGCTCGGTCTCCGGCACCATCCGGAAAACGTCCTCCAGCCAGGCATCCGCTTTTTTCTGATCCATCTGCAGTTCGGACACAGAGGATTTCACTTCAGGCACGTGCCCGATTGTTTTCTTATCCATCCGTCCGTTCTGTTTCATCATGATGTGATTGATTTCATCAAAGTCATGATCTTCCCCGGCTATCCAGAACACCGGAATGACCGGCCGGCCCAGTTCTTTTTCTTTCTGTCTTGCCAGCTGAAGCACAGAAATGATTTTATGGACGGAATATAAAGGTCCAGTAAGCAGACCAGCCTGCTGGCCGGCGATAACCACAACACTTTCCTCATCCTTCAGGCGTTCAATGTTTTCCAGAGTTTCTCTCGGAACCTCCCATTTTTCGTTCATCGTCTTTAAGACTCCGGAGAGCGCCTCCCGCTGATAGGTCTGCGCTCTCAAATCCTCCAGGCGGTCGGTCCAGATATTTTCATCATAAGGGGAATAGGAAAAACGGTCGGCAATTTTTTCATAATCATATTTATAATCACGAAACAGCGTCTGCTTCGGCTTCATGTTCATAGAATCAATACGCATAACAATTACGGCTCCTTTATAGGCAAGATTACACTTTACAGTATGTATCCTATTGTATTGTACAAAAAACCAACCAGGAGGTCACCTTATCTGTTTATAAGATGAATATTCTTCTCATCCTGCCTTGAGACACCGTGGTCAGCAGGCCCGGATTCATAAAAAAACTGCTCTTCATAGAGAGCAGTTCACCACTGTAGTATTTCCGTTCCCACGCCAGCCTATGAACACGGACAGATAAAATCAGCTGAAAAACAACCGGAGGATCAACCCAAAGGTTGACAGCCCTACGTAAAACAGTCCGAATAAGAGAAAACTCACCCTCCAAAACCCTCTTACCGCACGGAAAAGCTGAACCTCCTCTTTTAATTTGTACTGGGTGATGATGGACACCCCCAGCAGCAGGAGAAGAAAAATCAGAATGAAAGGAAAAAAGCTGCGCTCAAACAACACCATCAGCAGGACATGGACGGCCAGAACAAATACAGGAGCCGTAAAGCCCGCGGTCCGGTGGATGGCTTTCCACTTATGCTTGCTCCATTTCCGAGCGAAGAAATAAAATACAAACAAAAACGGGAGAGGGAGAGTCAGGACAGCTGCGATCCCATAGGCAAGCCAGTCACTCATCGATGTTCACCCCCTTTTCGAATTCCATGGCATGGACAGCTTCTACGACAAACTCATGCCAGGGAAGATCTTCAGAGGACTGCTCAAGAATGAATCCGGAGATGGCATCGATTTCCGTGCGCCGCCCCTCCTGAAGGTCCTTCCACATGGAGGACTGGTTTCCACCCGTCTGTTCAGCTATGGTAAGCACCCGGTCCCACTGGGTTTGAAGGTCGAGACCAAGCGTGCGGCAGGCTTCTTCGCACAAACGGTATCCCAGCGATCGGATATAAGGGTTTTCTTTCACAGCCCGGTTTTTCTGCTTGAATAATGCGGTCAACGGATTGATGACGGCATTAATCACCATTTTTTCAGAGAGCATTTTTACAGCTCCGTCCTGAACAAGGATAGGAAAGTCCGGTTGATGGAGAGCTTCTGCCAGCTCCTCCATGTCAGCAGACAAACCTGTAAAAGGTGCGGCTCTTATCCGCCCCCTCCCTGTATGTTCCACTTCATTGAATGAAACTTTCAGCGCTCCATGCTCCACTACAGCAGCAAACGAATCCATAGGAAGGCTTTGAAGAAGGCTTAAGTGCCCCATACCGTTTTGGAGGAAAAGGTATTTTCCGTTCTTCGGAAGAGGGAGAGAAAGGACTTCCTCAAGGTCATACTGCTTCACGCTGATCAACCAGACGTCCACATCGGTCGGCAGGTGTGGTTTCAAATGAGCTTTTACCGGCACAGGCGAAGACAATTGGTCACACAGGACACCTTCCCTGTCGAGGATAGTTCTCTGCTCCATGTTTCTGACCACTATATGTACGTCATGTTTCCTTCCGAGATAAGCCCCGGCTAACAACCCGACAGCTCCGCCGCCGATAATCCCTATTCTCATCCCCCATCCCCCGTTCATCCTTATCTAAGTTCTCATTGTAGCAGAAACTTTTTCACAATTGCAGTCGATTCTTGTCCTGCCGGTAATTATTCATTTCTTTCTGAATATTTTTATATTATAATAGATGTATATATAGATAATTGAAAGGGGTTTCTTTCATGATGACAAAAACAAAAGTAGAACCTTTATTAGTCAATTACAAAACACTGGAAGAATTTAAACGCTTTAAAGAATACGGCAATCAGGAGCTTGCCATGCTCGAGGATCTGGAAAGTAACATTGTCGAAAACGACAGTGAGTCTCCTTTTTACGGCATATACTATGGAAGCGCTTTAGTCGCGCGTATGAGCTTGTACAGAGTCAGGGCAAAATACGACCACTATTTCGACCCTGCCCAGGATTACCTGGAGTTGTGGAAGCTGGAAGTTCTGCCCGATTACCGCGGCCAGGGCTTCGGCCAATCATTGGTGGAATTCGCCAAGAGTTTCGAATTTCCTATAAAAACCAACCCAAGAATCAATTCCCATGGATTCTGGGAAAAAATGGGCTTCCAAAAAGCTCAGTATGATATGGAAAGAGATCTGGGAGAAAACCCGCTCATTTGGATGCCTTCCGGCGTGGAGGAAAGAGAATCCTGATGGGAAGGAGAATGAGGCCGCTACACTCTGCTGTAGGGGCCTTTTTTTGAGGATAGATAAAATAACGGTAATAAAACCAATGACAATGCCGAACCGCTTACACACCACTTTCACTAGTGCGGTGCTTTTTCACCCAGTGCACGAGTTTATCCATCTCGTTCCAGGCAGCTTCCCACTGTTTGAGCTCCTGCCTTAATTTTTCATTGTCTTCATTCAACTGCTTCAACTGATCTTCGAGACTCGCCTTTCCTTCTTCGTCATGCTGCCTTGATTTCATTTCTTTCAAAAAAGAAATCGCTGCATCGAGAGACATAGGGGTTTCTTCCGCAGTTGCCGGGGGGGTGTAGAGAGTGCGTGTGGCTTTACGGCTGTTTTTCGCCTCTTGGATTTCCTTATGATACTGCTTTCTGACGGTGGCATTCCAGCGGAAACCACAGGCTGCCGGTGTCCGGTGAAGATGAGTGGCTACTTCCTGGAATGCTTCCAGCTGTGTCTTCCCTTCCCGGATGTATTTTAAGACCGTTGTCGCGAGCAGTAGATCCTCATCATCTTTCCACGCGTCTTGCCTAGGGGCATCCATAAACATCCCTCCTCTATCGTTTGCTTATAGTTATGCAGGAGGGATGTTTGATAGAATCGTAACCTTTTATCTTTTTCTCGTCTGCAAGAATTTTTTTACGGCTCTTTTATGTTCCGCAGACTCCCAGAGCCTGGAGCATTGCAGCACTTCCGCCTCCATCCGGTCCAAAAGGTTCCCTGTATCCATATGTTTCAGATACTGCCCTTTCAAAATTCTCATCTGTCTCGGCGTTTTGTTCATGAAGCTTGAAAAAACCTCCGCCTCTATGTCTTCCTGAGTCCATATCTTCTGAAGCCAGCCGATTCGAAAAGCCTCCTCTGCTGTATACATACGTGCGCTCATCAGCCAGTGCGCTGCCATGGATGGGTGGACCCGTTCATAAAGCAGTTCACCGCCGCCGAACCCCGGTACAAGACCGAGGTTTCCCTGAACGAAACCGAAGGAAGCTGTCTCGAGACCATATCGGAAATCGCAGGCGGTAGCCAGTTCACAGCCTCCCCCTCTCGCCTGACCGTTCAGAAGCGCAAGGACGGGAGCAGGAAATGTCAGAAGATCGTAGACGACGTCCTTGACCCGGTTCAGCTTCTCGTACGCCTCCAGTGCTGTTAAATCCCCGTGGAACTCTGTCAAGTCCCCGCCTGTGCAGAAGGCTTTACTGCCCGCTCCCGTAAGAACGACAAAGCTCACATCCTCCCTTTCCCGCAGTTCTTCCAGCTGACGCTTCAGTTCCATGGCCATGTCCGAAGACAGAGCGTTCATCTTCTCCGGTCTGTTGAGCACGATTTCAGCCATACCTTCACAGCGCCTTACGGTAATCTGGTTCATCTGCACCTCTCCCTTCCTCTTCTTTCTTCAATGTACCAGATGATGGCATTCAATCCTATACAGGCATAAAAAAAAGCCTGACCGAAGTCAGGCTTTCCTGGTGAATTAGTTGTTCACCACTTGTTTTCCATTATATTGTCCACAAGATTTGCAAACATGGTGTGGTTTTGAGAACTCGCCACAGTTATCACATTTCACCATTCCTGGTGCGTGAAGTTTCTTGTGCGTACGGCGTTGGTTCTTGACTTTCTTAGACGTTCTGCGCTTAGGTACTGCCATGTTGTACACCTCCTTTAAGTAAGAATCTGAGAACCATGAAGATAGTCTTATTCGTTCTCTTTGTCATTCAATAATGATTGCAGTTTAGCCATTCGAGGATCCACTTTCTTTTCCTCTGGTTCCTCTGTAACCACCTGCCAGCCTTTCCCTTGTCCGGGGGCTGCTTCATGAGCCTCATCATCTTCGGAAAATACGCGTGTCGGAATCTCCAGTTGTACATTTTCCTTGATATAAGGCGTTAAGTCAAGCACTTCTCCATTCACGGGATGAACTTCAGAGTCATCTTCTTCTGTATGGTAAGGTGACAGATTGAATGCCTCCAGAGCATCAATGTGAAATGGATAAGTCACATCTACTAACGTCCGGGCACAAGGCAACACCATTTCTCCATCAATTGAAAAAGTTACCGTTATATCATTTCCTCGTGTGTCTGCTTGACCTTTGACATGAACAGGGGAAATCCTGCGAATGTCATTGTTCATCTGCTCTAATTCGCGAATATCTACATGTTCCTCAAAGTAAAACGGATCATCACCCGCCTGCTTGAGTTTTTGTAGAGGAAATTTCATAGTTATCACCTCATGGCAACAAGAGTTATTGTAAAAGGATTTCGCTGATTTGTCAATATTTTTTCTTTACAGCATTTCCTCTCAGCTGTGTTGTTTAATAAAGATAACATATTTCGGGGATGACAAGCGAATTTTTCCCTATTCCATGATAAAATAAACCAAACACATGTTCAACAGCGGAAATCAGCTAAAGGAGGCTTTTTATGAGATCATGCGGGGTTGTTGTCGAGTACAACCCGTTTCATAACGGGCATTACTATCATTTGGAACAAGCCAGGGAACATTCCGGTGCGGATGTGATGATCGCCATTATGAGCGGTCATTTCCTTCAGCGAGGGGAACCGGCCATAATGGATAAATGGCACCGGGCCGAGGCAGCCTTGAAAAACGGAGCGGATCTTGTGCTTGAATTACCGTTCCTGTATGCCGTCCAGCACAGCGATTATTTCAGCCAGGGCGCTGTACAGACACTTATTGAAGCCGGAGTCGACGCCATATGCTTCGGTAGTGAAAGCGGGGATATCGATGCTTTTATGAAGGCATACAGCCATATGAATGACTATCAGGAGGAATATAACACAGCCTTAAGGACCCATTTAAACGAAGGACACTCGTTCCCCGAATCCTCACGTCTGGCTTATGAGTCCATCCAGTTCCCTTCAGAAGCCGTTGATCTATCCCAGCCCAACAACATCCTGGGATACAGCTATGTAAAGCAGATCATGTCCTACGCCCCTTCTGTCACCCCTTTGACCATCCATAGGAAGAGCAGCCATTACCACGACGAGCACATCACAGGGCCTATCGCCAGTGCTACAAGCATCCGCCGGCAGATGATCGAGGCTGGAGCCCTGACAAAGGAAACAAAGCAGACGATGCCCGCAGAGGTCCCTGACCTTCTTGATGACTATAAAAACACCTACGGCTGCTGGCATCAGTGGGAAGCGTATTTCCACCTGCTCCAATACAAAGTCCTCACGATGGATGAAGAGACACTACGGTGTTTCCACGGCATGGATGAGGGGCTTGAATACCGGCTGAAACGAGCGATGAAAAAAGCTGTTACATTTGAGGATTTCATGAACCGCGTCAAAACAAAACGGTATACATGGACGAGGCTGCAGCGCACGATGACGCATCTTCTCGTCGGTACAGACAAGGATGAAGCACGACGGGGTTTAAGAGAAACGCCCCCTCCCTACGCCCGTATCCTCGGCATGAACGAGACCGGAAGGAAATATTTAAAATGGGCCAAGAAAGAGACCGAAACATCGTTTATCACCCAGCCCCAGGCGATGCAGCACCCGCTCCTGGATCTGGAATCACGGGCGGCAGCGGCTTATTACAGCCTTTTACCTGCTGCTGATCGCGTCAGCCGGTTAAACCGGGAATACGAAGCCCCGGTCATTTTGTCTACGAATATGTAAAAAAAAAGCGCTGGGTCGCCTGTTTTCTCAGGTGACCCAGCGCTTTTTATCAGCAGATCAGGTTTGATCAGCGTTTCGATTCTTCAAATAATCCAGGGCATCCTGGAAGGTATCTACAGGGACAATTTCCATTTCTGTATCGATATCTTCCGCTGCTGCCTTAGCTGTTTCATAGTTCGAACCCTGTCTTCCTTCTTCATTAGGGGCGAAGAAAACGTCAGCTCCATGTTCCGAAGCCGCAACAACTTTTTTATCAATACCACCGATTCTGCCGACGACGCCCTCGTAATTGATTTCGCCTGTTCCAGCAATCTCAAGGCCTTGTGTGATATCCTCTTCTGTCAATTGGTCATAGATTTCAAGGGAGAACATTAAACCAGCACTCGGTCCTCCGATTTCTCCACTTTTCACTTTTACTTCAGGGTCCACTTCGACCGTTCTGTCTGTTACCAGGGAAATCCCTACACCGACTTTTTCAGGCGTGTCAGGAAAAGGAGCCAGCTCAATGTCGCGCTCCAGAGTTTCCTCTCCCCGGACGAGGGTTAAGGTAACTTGAGAACCGGCTTCTTTTCCATTGACATAATCAATCAAATCACTCGTTTCCTGAATATCTTTTCCATCTACTTTTGTAATCTGATCACCGATCTCCAATACTTCCTCCGCCGGCATTCCTTCAATGACACTCATGACAAAGACGCCTTCGTAATTGATATCAATATCCCGATCTGCTGCCTGGTAAGCGACTACCTTGGACGCCTCCTGGGAGGATTCCATCATCTGCAGCTGGGCGTGATAGTATTCTTCCTCACTTACCCCTTCCGGACGAATGTCTTCGATAGGGTAGATTTGATGGAACGGCTGAAACTGGGCAAGCAGCCAGAGAATGGGTGTCGCTTGTCCACCCCGGACCGTGACGAGGTGCATATCCCCTTCGCTCGGATAGCCCCCGGCCACCTCCACAATATCATCCAGCGCATCCGCAGTTCCTGGTTTATATATGTAATAAGGCAGTCGCCATGAGGTTAACAGGACCGTCACTAAGATAACGATTATTCCTGTAATAACCAGCTTTCTATTCGCTTTCATGATCTTTTAACTCCTTCCAAGCCGCAAGCTTTTCCTTGATTTCCTCTATCCTGTCCTCCGCAGCCTTTTCCCCCGCTTTCACTATATCCTCCAGGTTCGTAAACGCCCTTGAACTGTAGGCAGCAACGTCGGGCTTTATCATAACATCCGCGTCTGAGGACACCCCGATGGCGTTGACGAGCTCATCCTGCATAATATCGATACTCTGGGTAATCACGTCATAAATGGAATGAATATTGGGATCAGAATCAAAATGGGCGCAGTCCACGGCAATAATGAAATCAGCCCCCATCTTCTTGGCAACGGAAACAGGAACGCGGTCAATGACACCGCCATCCACATACAGCCGGTTATTAATTTTTTCAGGCACAAAGATCCCCGGTATGGCGATACTCGCCCGGACGGCATCACAGGCGGGCCCGGTGGTGAACACCTTTTTTTCTCCTGCATACAAATCTGTAGCTACAATCGAGAGAGGAATATTGAAGTCCTCGATATTCTTTCCGAATGTAAACAGCCGGATATACTCCTTAATTCTGCGTCCCAGCACAAAGCCCATCTTAGGTACGGTAAAATCCAGGTAATACTTCCGCTTAAAGGTTAAGGCCAGCTTATACATATCCTCGATGCTCTGCCCCGCAGCAAAAAAAGAGCCGACAAGAGCTCCCATACTGCTTCCCGCCACCATATCCACAGGAATATCATGATCATGAAGGACTTTTATGACGCCCAGATGAGCGAAACCACGCGCTCCGCCTGAACCAAGCGCCAGTCCAACGACAGGTTTATTCATGCCTATTCCCCCTTCATCATGTGGTTTATTTTATGGAATAAACCATTCCCTTATGAGCGTACAAATGATATAGGGACAAGTCGTATCTTTGTCGAAATCTATCACCATTTTACTATTTCCCCAGTCATAAGTACAGGAAACTGCGAATGGAAAGGAGGGGGTTCCATACCTGTGATTAAAACCATCGTCTTCGCTGTTTTCGCAGCCGGGCTGGCTGCTGCCTTAATCCTTTTCCCCACCCCTGTATTAACAGCAAGTTTGAGAGGACTTGATCTTTGGTGGGAAGTCGTTTTCCCTTCGCTGCTTCCTTTTTTCATCACAGCCGAACTTTTAATCGGATTCGGCGTTGTACACGGTCTCGGAGCCGTCAGTGAACGGATCATGCGTCCGTTATTCAACGTGCCCGGCTGCGGAGGATTCGTCTGGGTCATGGGGATGGCAAGCGGATACCCTGCAGGCGCAAGGTGGACGACGGACCTGTACAAAAATGGACAGGTAACAAAAACAGAGGCGGAAAGGCTCGTGGCTTTTACGAATGCCTCCAGCCCTTTATTCATTTTCGGTGCCGTCGCCGTCGGCTTTTTCCACGACGCCCGGCTTGGGATTTTGATTGCCCTCGCCCATTACGGCGGCGGCTTTCTCATTGGTATCATGATGAGGTTCTATAAAGGTAATGAGCGGTCACATATCCGGGACCACACCTCTCCCTCTCTCAAGGAAGCCTTCTGGATCATGCACCATTCCAGAATCAAAGATGGACGGACGCTCGGAAAACTGCTGGGCGACGCTGTGACAAAATCCGTCGATACCCTGCTGATGGTGGGCGGATTCATTATGTTGTTTTCTGTTCTCACTGAATTACTGAAGCAGACCGGGCTCATCCATCTCTTCACTCATGTACTGGCTCTTACCGGCCTGCCGGAGGGTTTCCATGTCCCTTTAACAGCAGGACTGCTGGAACTGACGACAGGAATCGGCGCTGTCACCCAATCCCATGAGGCACTCCTGGCTCAGCTGGTGGCAGTAAGCTTCATTCTCGGGTTTCACGGTTTTTCTATACAAGCCCAGATCGCAAGCATTCTGGCAGAAACAGATATTCGTTTTCTCCCCTATGCACTGGCCAGGTGTGCCCATGCCGTTATCGCCGCCTGCCTGATCTACCTGCTGTACTTTCTGTACCAGCCCTTTCAAACATCCACCATCCCAAGCTGGAACCCTGCCCGGTCGGATCCTTTTTCCATACTGGCGTTTTTCCAGCAGTATGGGCCTCCTGTGACTATGGGGGCAATCCTGCTGATGATCTTCATCCGCTGGCGGGCACGCCCGAGGAATTGATTTTTCACATTCCATGAGGGAAACACCTCCCGTGTCTGATGAATGTTTTTCATTGAAAAAATAAGGCTGTCGGGCAAATGCCCGACAGCCTTCGTTGATGGATTTGTTATTCTGTGAAACAAGGTCTTTTATTAGAATGACCGTTCGTTTCCCTATGGTCTGCCGTACATGGACAGACAATCTTATATTAACCAGGGTGAAAAGCACTTTTTTTATCAGAACTTTTCAGCGAGTGCCTTTTCCACCGGCGGCGGCACAAGATCACCGATATTGGCCCGGTATTTAGCTACTTCCTTCACAATACTGGAACTCAGGAAGGAATACTGATTATTTGTCATGACAAAAAACGTCTCAATATCATCGTTCAATTTTCTGTTCATGGACGTAATCTGCATTTCATATTCAAAGTCACTAACCGCTCTTAATCCACGGATAATGGCCTGGGCGCCCTTTTCTTCTGCGTAATCCATTAAAAGACCGTTACACGCATCCACAGACACGTTATCAAGATCTTTTGTCACCTCTTTTAACAGGGCCGTTCTTTCATTCACATCAAACAACGGGGATTTACTCTGGTTATTAAAGACCGCCACAATGACGTGGTCAAATACTTTTGCCCCCCTGCGGATGATATCCAGATGTCCATATGTAACGGGATCAAAACTTCCCGGGCAGATTGCCAGCCGTGTCATACGTTTCACTCCTCATTCAAAAATAGATACACCGATATTACTGCCATAATGATCGGTTTTCACCCGTTTAAACGGCCCCACCTGCTCAGGGATTTTTTCCGAAGCATCGTGTTCGCAGATGATTTTCGCTCCTTCTGCGGTAAGACCGTACTTTAAAAGCGCTTCCATCAGTTCCTTATAGGAAAACTTTTTATAAGGAGGGTCGAGGAAGATATAGTTGAATTGAAGCCCGCGTTTACCAGCCGCTTTCATAGCCCGGTACGCATCCGTGCGGAATACCTCTGCGCGGTCCTCCAGCTTCAGCAGTTCTATATTTTCATACACTGTCTTGACCGCCTGATGCTGCTGGTCAACAAACACACAGGAATCAACCCCCCGGCTGATCGCCTCTATTCCAAGACCTCCGCTTCCCGCAAAAAGATCAAGAGCTCTGCCTCCGTCAAAAAAAGGGCCGATCCCGTGAAATACAGCTTCTTTCACTTTATCTGTCGTTGGACGTGTTTTATGTGTAGGGACCGACTTCAATGGTCTTCCCTTATAATCGCCTGCAATTACTCGCATCCAGTACACCTCACTTGTCAGCATTCCCCATAATCCTACCACAAATCCGAACAAGCAGGGAAGTACAACCCTGTGACCCAGCAGGAAGAAAAAAATTTATCCAATCATGAATAAAAGAAAACCCCACCGTCCATACTAGTTGTTGAAGCGGATGATACTGCTTCTGAAAACGGAGAAGGCTTACATCCCCATAAGCTCTTCCTCCGGTTTCTCCTCTCCCTTTACTTTTTTGTTTCATTTCACATGATACAAAAAAGCAGGGCTGTCCTTCATGGACAGCCCTATTTTTTTTGGAGATTCCACACACCTTTTCCCTTTACCGCTTGAATGTCAAGAAGCTGCTTCAACTCGTCCTGCTTCATGTATACCGTCTTATCCAGGGAGATGATCACCTCTTTCCCCGTGCCAAAACTCTCTTCGTTTACGATAAAGGTCTCCTGATCCAGGAAAAAACGATAATGGTTATCCTCTGTCTGTATCCGGAAGACCTTCCCGTCGTCCAGAACGGCCCACGAATACCCGGAGGCTTCCAATATGGAAACGAGGGGAAAATAAATGGTCTGCTTGTATTGGACCACCTGCCCCTCCATCCGGGTATTATGAAAATAGAGGTCGTGATCAAACGTGAAAAAGAAGGGCGCATCCTTATCATTTCTCCTCTTTTGAAAGAAACGGGTCTCCCCCTGATTCACCTCGGAGAGCGTCCCATCCAAAAAAGCCGGTATGTCTTCCACCTGCTCAGCTGCGAGCATCCGCTTTTTCCACGCCTGGAGCTGCGGTTCTGCCAGTCCTTCCCTCAGCTTACCAGAAGCTTTCGTACCCGGAGGTTCAGAAAGATAGAGGTCCTTCAGCACGCGTTCATAAAAATCGGATGAACCGGAGGATGCCTGTTGAAGGTGCGCACCAAGAATTTCCCCCTCAAGCTTCTCCACTTCCCTGTTCTTCACGGTCATAAAGGGAACCGTGCCGCCTGTGTGATTGTGATCCAGCTCAACCACTGTCCCGTTCAGCCCATTCAACGCCCGGCGGAGGACCTTTTTTTGTGCATAAGTCAGAGGATCACTCTTATGGTAGATCACCACATTATCTCCAGTCCTCCATACATCCTCGGCTGCATGGGCTGCAAAAAGAGGAAAAGGCTCTCCAGTCCGCTGGAAACGGTAATAATGGACATGTTCCATAGCAATATCACTTTCTACTGTCACGGGCGCTGTCCATACAAAAGCTTCCCCTGAAAAATCCTTTACGGTCACGGTCAAAGGAATATCCTTGGATTCACCATCTTTATACAGCTCCACCAGCCACGACGCAGGCAGAAAACCACCATCAAAAGGCCGTTGATAATGAACGGTGACCGGATCACCGCCTTCGTAGTTCAACTGATCCCTTTCCAACCAACAGGGACGTTCGTCCTCATACGAACAGGAAACCTCCCCGGCCGGCTCCGGCCATGACACTTTATAAATGCCGGGAGCCAGATTATGATAAGTCAAGGAAACGGTGAGTGCCCCACTTTCCTTATGAACGACAATCTCCCCTGCCCCTGCGGCTTCCTGATCCATCTGCTCTGTCATACTCCATTGGAAAAATAAAAAAACCGCCCCGCTCATCAAAACGGTGGACGCGATCTTTATAAAGCGTTTCATACGTACACCCACCTGCAGCTTCTGCTATATTTACCGTTCACATTTAGAAAAAAACATGCTACGTTTAGTTTAATGGATAGGAGAAAGGACGTACATCATCATGATACAAAAATTTATTGAACTCGGCGAAGGCTATGCGGATATTTATGAACTGATTGAAATGGGGAAGCAGATGCCCGGCCGCATTAAGCATGCCGTTGCTTTTTACTGCGAAAAAGACGGGAGGCCCTCCGCATCCCTTGCGTTAATTATGCACCCGACGGACAACGGCAGGTTCCAGCCGATTTACATGTGTCGGGAAGGAATTCCAAACCCCCACGAAGTGCCGAATCAGCGGTTCGAGCTTTTTCAAAAGATGGTACAGGAAGCTGGAAAAGAAGTGCATGAGTTTACGATCAAGCCCTCCTCCCTGTTTCCTGAAACTGAATTGTACTACCAGCATTTGATTGGAATTTTACGCATGAACCGTTACATTGCTCCATTAAGCTGAAAAAAGCGCCCCTGAGGGCGCTTTTTTTGGTTATATTCCCATTTTATAATCATACTGTTTCGCTTTATCAGGCTTCGAATTTTCATAGTCCGTACGCACTTCCGGTTTATACGATGGGACAACACGGGAAACGAAGGGTAAACGCTCCAGTTTTTCCATCTTGAATTCGACATCCTCCTGATTCACATAAAGTAACGCATACTTCATCTTTTTGGAGGCGTAGATCAAATGGCCGTGTTTTTTTATCTGTCTAATATTTTTCATATGCTGAAAATATACGATAAGACCTTGCCGGTTTGTTTTGTTCATACCATCCCTCGACTCCCTGTGGAACGTTGATTTCTACCGTAAGTGTACCAAATCCTAAGGTCGGGGGCAATGAAATCAGACAATTTCAGGGAGGGATCCAATGATGTGGACAGACCAGGAACAAGCCGTTCATCTGTTTGAGCAGCTGCTGAATGAATCCGCGGAGATAGCGGGGGCGGAGTTTAAATCGTTTACGGGCCTTCCTTTTGTTTATGTGTATCCAAGCGGAAACACCGCGCGTGAAGGTATTGAAGACCGGTTAAAGTGGTGCGCGGCGAAAGCAATGAAAGGAAAACGCCTGAGTCTTGCGATGAATTATGTACGCAGAACTCAGACGTTTTATGTTTACCGTGTGCGGTTTCTTGTCCCACAGAGAAAAATGTTCTGCTGTGGGAATTTTTGTGATGACTGCATCCGTTTTACGAATCCGTAATCAGGAAGCGCAGCCGCAGCTTCCACCACTGCCACAGCCGCCGCTGCATCCGGTATCGGTGAGGGCCATGCCGTTTTTCGGCACCTTGATCTGCTCACTGACACTGAACGCGACACTTTCACTGATTTCATCGAGCAGTTTTTGAAGGTTTCGTTCCGCCCGCTTGAACTGCGCCACCGTTTCATGCATATCCATGTCCCTTTTCACGGAGCGGACCTGCTTCATGATGGAGTTATAATCAGGGTGATAGCGTCCGAAGCGCTGTACATCCTCATAATGGTCTTTCATATCTGCAAAGCTTTTAATGAGTCTCTGCGCCTCTTTATCTTGTTCAAGGGCCATTTTTGCCTCTTGATATTGCTGCATCGTTTCAGAATGGAGAACCATCTGTCCAATCGATTCTGAACGGTCTAAAAGATCGACAATTTCCATTGTTGCTAACATACTGTATGTCCACCTCCCTCTCTATCTTATCAAATAGAAAAGCAGATGGAAATGAGAGAAACTTTCCACCTGCTTCAAATTAATAATACGGATATTCAAATTCCTGCTCGTCTTTTTCCCTCGTTTTTCTTACATCCGTCATAAACTGCTGAAACTGTCCAATCGCCCCGTTCAATTCATCGATCTGCTTTGAGACCTCTTCCCAGTTTACATCCTCCATAAGTACACCCAGTTGTTTCAGCCAATCCATTTTCTTTGTCAACTCACTTCTTTTATCATCCTCGGGCAGGTTTTCCCAGAATGGATCATCTTCACCGAGGATCATAAACTTTTCATAATAGCTTTGAATAAGCTTATGATTCTTTCTCAGCTGGTTTTTGACGCTGGGGTGCTGATCGACAAATGCTTTGAATTGCTGGACAGATGGATGCAGTTCCCCTGTACTCATCCTCATCCCACCTCACACTAAAACTACAGTATAGCCTATGCATCCCCGTCTCAGGCGTTCATTCAAAACAGGAAATCCACCTCTGCCATCCAATAAAAAAAGCCTGCGGCAGGCAGGCTTTCCCATCGTTAATGAAGTTCAGGACGTTCGGATATATCCTGCAGCGCTGCTCCTGCTGCATGATCAGACATCTCTTCCGTGGACAAGTCTCCGAGGGAGATGATTCCAGCCAGACGTCCGTTCTCAACGACCGGCAGACGACGAACCTGGTGATCTGCCATGATCCGGCTCGCTTCCTCCAGTGAACAATCCGGCGCACAATTGTACATCCGGTCACTCATTACCTGCTGGATCGGTGTGGAATCCGGTTTTTTATCCGCATAGCCCCGGATAACCAAGTCACGGTCTGTCACCATACCCATCACATTGCCTTGATCATCACACACAGGTACAGCACCGACATTTTTGTCTTTCATCAGCTTTGCTGCATCACTTAATTGGTCACTCGTCTGACAGACGGAAACATCCTTTGTCATGATATCTTTTACTGTTTTCATTCAAAGATCCTCCTCATTGATCATGATCACTGTTTAGTGTCCCCGATTGATCGAATTTATTACATGCAGCCGCCGGTCATTTATAGTATAATGATGTAGAATACGCTGACACGCCCTGGTGATTCTGCCAGGAATTGCAACCGGACTCAATTCATACTAAAATGAAGAAAGATACATACCAAATAGTGAGGTGGAAAGTAATGAAATTAGAAGGCACTGGTATTGAAGGTCTTGTGGTCGATTACAAACCATTGACTGAAATCATGGAAAAAAACGGATTCATCCTTGGTGGTTCCTGGGATTATGAACGTGTTACATATGATTACAAACTAATGGCTCCTGAGAAAAACATTACCCACTACGTCCGGATCCAAGGCTTCGCCCTTGAAGGTGACGTTGATAAAGGAGATGCGGTGATCCGGATGATGAAGCCCCTGCTCGGCCGCCATTACTACCCTCACGGTGTAGAGTACGGCCATCAGGAAGGATTCTCAGATGACATGATCCAGAAAGCCAAAACACTGATCGCCAAAGTAGCTGAACCTGCGAAAAAATATCACAGCCAGGTGCCGGAGCACGTCGTTCTGGACAAGCTGAAAAAATGGGCGCAGGAAAATGAAAACGACGAAGTCCTTCAAAAAGTGGAAGAGCTTTCAAACAACCCGGAACGCCGCTGAGGTTCACCCAATAAGTGATTTCTTTAGTCGCACATCATTGTATGGTGAGCGGCTTTTTTTAAAACCGGAATACCCCGGTTCATAAAGTCACTTGACTTTAATGGGGAAAGGAGAAAATTACATAAATTGTTACGATTTCTTTCAAAAAAACAATGGATTCTGATTATACTTTCCATCCTGCTCATAATAGCTGGTTACTTTATCCTTCCTGTATCCATTCCCTTGATCATTGCGTTTGTGACGGCTTTGTTTTTAAACCCCGCCGTCCGTCTGATCCAGTTCCGTTTTCGGATTAACAGGAAAATGTCGGTAACGATCGTCTTTTTGCTGTTCCTCATTCTGCTTGGACTGCTTGGGGCCTTTGCCGTCACAAGAGCGGTCACACAGGTGGTTCAGCTTGCGGATAATGCACCGTTGTACATTAATCAAATTAACAATGTGCTGCTGGACTGGGAAAAACATATGGCCAGCTTTACTCAAAACATGCCGAAGGAATTCGTCGATAAAGTGACCAATGAAATTTACAACACCGTCGACCGGACGACAACAGCGATTTCTGAAAAGCTCCAGCTTGGAAATATTGCGGCAGCTGCAGCGAAAATACCCGAACTGCTGGTCAGCTTCCTCGTATACTTAATTGCGCTGTTCCTGTTCATGCTTGAACTTCCACGGCTGCGTGAAAAAATGCACGATTCCTTTACCGAAGCGACTTCTGAAAAAGTGAAGTTCATGAACGCCCGTCTTGGGTATGTCGTTTTCGGATTTTTAAAGGCACAGTTTCTCGTAAGTATCCTTATTTTTGTAGTTTCCCTCATCGGCCTGCTCTGGATTACGCCGGACGTGGCTGTTATCATGTCCCTGATTATCTGGGCCATTGATTTTGTCCCGATTATCGGATCCATTGTTATTCTCGGCCCGTGGTCGGTGTATATGTTTATAGTTGGAGATATTGCAATGGGCACACAGCTCGGTGTACTGGCGGTTATCCTGCTGGCTATACGAAGAACCGTCGAGCCGAAAGTCATGGGACGGCACATCGGATTATCGCCATTGGCTACATTGATTGCCATGTATCTTGGACTTCAGTTGATCGGCCTTCTAGGTTTCATTCTTGGACCACTGGTCGTCATCGCCTTTAACTCAGCTAAGGAAGCCGGGATAATTAAATGGAACTATAAACTATAAAGAACATAAAGAAACCTGAAGCTGTGCTTCAGGTTTTTTTGTACGCTCTATTCTTTTGCCTTATATGAGTTTTGTTTATGATCGTTCCTTGCTTTTTCCTTCTTAAAAACCAGGATATCCTGACTTCTTCCTGTATGGGAAAAGCCATTATTGATCAAAACTTTCTGAGAAGGAATGTTTCCCTTATCACACTGGGCTTCAATGCCTTCCACACCGTTCTTTGTAAAAGCCCAGCGGCACAGTTCTCCGACTGCTTCAGAGGCATACCCTGCATTGCGCTCAGAGGCAACGACGTGATAGCCGATTTCAATATTTCCATCCTCATCGGGGCTCCCTTTGAATCCGATATCCCCAATGACATGTTCTCCGGCTGCATCAATCATCACCCAGGGGCCGAAACCCATTTCCCCAGCATTATTTTCCAACCGCTCAGTATAAATCGGCAGCATCGCCTTCAACCCGTCGTGCGGCCAGTTTTTGTTCCACGGCAGCTGATATTGGTAGTAAAAAGCCAGGGAATTCTTCATCAATGTTTGAGCAAGATCAAGGGTAACCGGAAAAATCCGCAGCCTTTCTGTATTTATTTCCACTAGTATCCATCCCTTTCGCTATGTAGGAAGATTATGTCCATCGCTTCTCCTATTCCTTTTATCTTTGTGGTTTAAACAACAAAAACACGTCTTTCAAAATAAAACAACGGACCGTCCGCACGGCCCGTTGTTTCTCACCCTCCCAATATGGCTTTAATCATACTTGTGGTCGTTCCACCATCATAGATAATGTATAAAAGCAGATAAACGGCTACGCCGGTAACCGCCGTACAGAACCAGATCACGCTTGTCACGGGGCCCACCCGCCGGTGCCTGCCGATCTTCCGCTTAAAAGCAAGAACGAGCGTGACAATTCCAAAGACTGCCCCTACGGTTGCCAGGAAGATATGGAATATCAAAAAAATGGTATAGAAAATTTTAATATCGTCCGGACCACCGAAACTGGTGTTTCCTACAACAATGGTCCGGCTTAAGTAAATGATAAAAAACGTCAGGGCGCTGACAGCGGCGGCGATCATCACTTTCCTGTGTGGATCCCGCCTGTCCTTTACAATCAGTACCCAGCCGATCGCAACCAATACAGCGCTTAAAACGATGAAAAACGTACTCAACGTCGGCAGCAAAGGCATACCTTCACCTCTCCTCAATCAAATCTCTCTATGTTTCCGACGACAGCTCACCAGGAAGCGGATCAATGGTATCACGCTCACGGTTAAACCAGCTGAAGAAAATGTAGGCGATCACAGAACCGAAAATGATTTCCTGGGTCACCTTCATAATGATTCCTCCCAGCTGCTGGTCCTCGATAAGCGGCATCGGAGTGAAATAAGCAGGCCCACTTAAGCTTGCGGACAAATCGGACAGCACGTTGGCCGGGACACACAAACTCATCGCCTGCAGCCATGAACCTGCTTCTGAATAAGTCGCATACAGCGGAGACCCCGCAAAAATAATCAATCCGCAGGCAGGTGTGATTAATACACCGTTGGCAAATATAAATCCAATTTTCATTATCGGACTGAGAGCGTCCATGTTTTCAAGCGGTGGAAATATCGATATCCACATACAGAAGGCGGTAATCAAAATGACCGTTGTAATCACCGCATGGGCGGTTTCGCTGGATTTAGCATAGTCAAAGATGACCGGCATATGATAAAGCGAAAACAACCCGTTAAACAAAATCAAAGATATGAGAGGCTTCGTCAACAGCTTCAATACCGGACGGACAATCTTCTGTTTAAACACCCATTCCCATATCCATGCGGGAATCCCGCGGATAATGAGGATCGGGAACAAAAGATAATACAAAGCCATCTGTGTCATGTGAGCCGTGAACATAATGTGTCCCAGTAGATCGACAGGCGATCCCTTTACGATGTACAGCAGGATAAGGCCGGAATAAAACATAAACTGCTGAGCTGCATTCGGCCTCTCCTCCCCCTTTTTCCTGCCGGGACCTGTCAAATAAAAATAGGCCAGGGCCAGTCCAAAAACAAACAGGAAGTAGAAAGGACTCCATAATGCCCGAAACCCGAATATTTGTAGTTCCAACCACATTGGTGTCTCACCTCAGATTGTAGACTTATACGATTTCATTTTACCTAAGTTTTTCATAAAAAACGAGCCTTCCAGCCAGAATTTTACGATTGTTCATAAATTAGCCATAACTGCTGATAGACGCAAAAAGACCGGATATCCGGTCTTTTCTGCATTTCACCTATCTGATTTTGAGTACTTACCACCAGATGATGGAAGTAAAGGTGATAATGGTCAGAAGGGCGACAGCTGCCCCTCCATACATCATCAATGCAACCATATCATGGCCTTTGTTTTTCATATGCATGAAATAGTAAAGCTGAAAAGCGACCTGGACAACAGCCAGGATAATCAAAGTAGGAATGATGAAGTAGGAATTGACTTCCATGATGACCATTCCGAAGGCAATCAGCGTAAACAGGATCATTAACGCAAAAGTCAGAACCTGATGCTTCATTTCCTCTTTGTGCAGCTGTTTCTCATATTCAACTTTGTGCATCGGTTTGGATTGTGTTTGATCAGCCATCCGTTAACCCACCTTTCCCATAAGGTATACAACGGTAAAGATGAACACCCATACAACGTCAATGAAGTGCCAGTAAAGGCTGGCAATGTAATACTTCGGAGCGTTGTACAGGTTCAGTCCTCTCTTCCGGTTTCGAAGAAGAAGAGCCGTAATCCAGCTGAGTCCGAATAAGACGTGTCCGCCGTGGAAACCGACAAGCGTATAAAACGCAGAGCCGAAGGCCGAAGAGCGGAACGTGAATCCATACTCATGGATGTAATGATAGAACTCATAGATCTCACAACCAAGAAACGCGAGGCCAAGAAAGACTGTAATAGCAAGCCACGTCTGCATCTTGCCGAAGTTATGATTTTTCATATGGTACATCGCATACACACTTGTCAATGAGCTGGTAAGGAGGAGCATTGTCATGATGAAAACAAGTTCCAGCCCGAACAGGTGCTCAGGTGTGTTCTCCCCCTGTGTGGATCCATTAAGGGCGAGATAGGTTCCGAAGAGACTCGCGAAAAGGACCGTTTCTCCGCCTAGAAAAAACCAAAAACCGAGGAATTTATTTTTACCTTCCAGGGTGGCCTTTTCAGGATCATGGGGCATATGTTTCGGATTTAGAACGTCGTCATGACTCATTATCTGCCCACCCCTTTCTTAATATCTTCTTCCAGGTCTTCTTTATGAATATGATGTCCGAGATCATCTTTCAGGGAGCGGATCAGCATAGAAGCAAGCGTGATGCCCATACCTGCGAAAACAGCGATCAGCCATGCTGAATCATCCACCTGGTAAATAAACCCAAACCCTGCGATGAACAGTCCAAGAGAAATTGTGAACGGAAGAATCGATGCGTTAGGCATGTGAATATCTCCCAGCGGTTCAGCCGGTGTCATCCCTTCTTTTCCATCCATCTTTTCAACCCACAGTGGATCAAGACCACGTACCAGCGGCGTTTGAACGAAGTTGTAGTGCGGCGGTGGTGATGGAATGGACCATTCAAGCGTACGGCCGTTCCAAGGGTCGCCACTGACCTTTTTCTCTTTTACAGACGTGTAGACAACGTTGATCAGGAAAATCACAGTACCAATGGCCATCAGGAAAGCACCAATCGTACTGATTAAATTTCCTGAATCAAGTCCCTGACCTTCCAGGAAGACCCAGTAACGGCGGGGCATACCCATAAGACCCAGGAAGTGCTGGATAAAGAATGTCAGGTGGAAACCGATGAAAAACGGCCAGAAAGCCAGTTTTCCAAGCTTCTCGTTCAGAACTTTACCGAACATCTTCGGCCACCAGTAATGAAGGGATGCAAATAGACCGAAGACAACCCCTCCAACAATAACGTAGTGGAAGTGTCCGACGACGAAATACGTATCGTGATACTGATAATCTGCAGCAGCTGCTGCAAGCATAACTCCTGTCATTCCCCCAATAGTAAATGACGGGATAAAGGCAATGGACCACAGCATAGCGGAAGTCATCTTAATCTGACCGCCCCACATCGTAAACAGCCAGTTGAAGATTTTAATTCCTGTAGGTACGGCAATCGCCATGGTAGCAACAGCGAAAATGGAGTTGGCTATCGGTCCCATCCCGACTGTAAACATATGGTGAGCCCATACCATGAATCCAAGGAAGCCGATCAGAACAGTTGCAAATACCATTGCGGAATAACCGAACAAACGCTTCTTGGAGAAGTTGGAGAAAATGTCACTGAATGCTCCGAACAATGGAAGAATCAGAATGTATACTTCCGGGTGTCCGAATATCCAGAAAAGGTGTTCCCAGATAATGACGTTTCCGCCGAGACCTACATCAAAGAACGCAGACCCGAACATCCGGTCAAACATCATCAGGAACAATCCGACGGTCAAAGCCGGAAATGCAAATAAGATCAGCGTACTCGTGACAAAGGTTGACCATGTAAACAGCGGCATACGCATATAGGTCATACCAGGTGCTCTCATGTTCACGATTGTGACAAGGAAGTTAATCCCCCCGATTAACGTACCTGCACCTGAAATTTGAAGCCCCATTACGTAATAATCAACCCCGTGCCCTGGTGAAGACGTGGAAAGTGGTGCATAGTTGGTCCAGCCTGCATCAGGCGCTCCGCCTGTAAACCAGGATACGTTCAGTAAAAGCCCCCCGAACAGAAACAGCCAGAAGCCGAGTGAGTTCAGGAATGGAAATGCTACGTCCCTGGCCCCTATCTGCAGAGGGACGACCGCATTCATAAGAGCAAATATAAGCGGCATTGCTGCCAGAAAGATCATTGTTGTTCCATGCATCGTAATCATTTCATTATATAGTCCAGCAGAGATGAAATTATTGTCCGGTTTCATCAGCTGGATACGGATCAGCATGGCTTCAATTCCGCCGATTAAGAAAAACAATCCACCGGCTACCAGATATAAGTGGGCTATCTTTTTGTGATCTACCGTTGTTAAGTAATCCCAAATCGCAGCGCCGAGCCCACGCTTTTGTGCTGTTGCAGTACTCACGCTTTAACCTCCCTTTTCAACCTCTTTCTTATAACTTAATCGCTTTCTTCAATTACAGGTACGTCCTGACCGACATCAGAGTGCTGCAGTTCCAACAGGTAATCCGCAATTTTATCAGCTTCTTCCTCTGTCACAAGCTCTGCAGGCATTTGGTTGCCCGGCTTGATTTCGTCAGGGTGTACAATCCAGTCTTTCAGGTTTTCTTTTGTAGGTTCAAGAATACCGGCGATTTTAGAACGGTTACCGAAGTTGGCCAGGTTGGGTCCGACTCCGGCGGAACCTCCGCCGATGGCATGACAGCTCATGCAATTGTTGTTAAACAATTCCTGACCTTCCTGAGCTGAAGCGGTTTCAGGTTCGGCTTCAGGGTCTACATTTTTCATATCTTCCACCCACTGGTCATACTTATCAGGGCTGACCGCGATGACTTTAAAGTACATCAATGAGTGGGAAGGACCGCACAATTCAGCACAAAATCCTTCATAAACCCCTTCTTCATAAGCTTCTAAGTACATCGTGTTCATGTTCTCACCAGGGTTGGTGTCCATCTTACCAGAAATAGCAGGAACCCAGAATGAATGAATAACATCACTGGATTTCATGTTTAAGTATACCCTTTCATTTGTAGGTATATAGAGTTCCTGACTCGTTGAAATTTCCTGGTCGGCGTATGTAAACTGCCACCAATACTGGTTTCCTGTTACATCAATCGTCAATGTCCCTTCATCATCCTGGGAAGATTGATCCGCAAGATCAAACGTTGCCTGTACCGTCGGTATCGCAAGTACAAGCAGGAGGATAATTGGAATGACTGTCCAGATCACTTCCAACGCCTTGTTTCCTTCCGTCTGTTTTGGAATCCTGTCTTCCTGCCCTTTTTTCTCCCGGAACCGGAATAGAACGAAGGCATAGATTGCCATGACGATAACAAAGACAAAGATCATGATTGCAATGCTGATCATCATTAGATCAAATAATAATTCCGAGCCGTACCCCTTTGGTTTTAAAGCGCTAACATTTTCAATACCACAACCAGTAAGGATCAGTGTCAGTGCACCAAAGAGAAATAACGAACGGAATTTTCCCATCCAACCTCTCATCTGTAATACCTCTCTTTCTTTTGTCATGCATGATTTATTTAATAACCAACCCCCGGAAAGGGGGTCGATTCATTAAAATGGGAAAGGTAGTGTAACAATTACCATCATAAAAAACAGGATAGTCATATAGTTCAAAGAATAAACAAACATCCATGTGGCCCACTTATCATCATTCTTCATAAAGAAGCCGGCGATCCCCAGAGCCAGCCAGCCGAAGGATAATAGAAAGGCTGTGACAAGGAAAACGGGGCCTAGAGATGCCAGATATATGGGAAGCGGCAGCAGACAGGCGACATAGACGACGATCTGGCGCTTTGTCATCTTGAAACCGTGGACCACCGGCAGCATCGGAATCCCTGCTGCTTTATATTCCTCTTTTTTCTTCATGGCAAGAGCCAGGAAGTGAGGCGTCTGCCAGATGAACATGATGAGAAATAGAATCAGGGCTTCAAGCTGAAGTCCCGGGTCTACCGCAGCCCAGCCGATTAAAGGCGGGACAGCACCCGAGAAACTTCCGATCACCGTGTTGATCGTGTACCGGCGTTTTGACCACATCGTATAAAGAACGACGTAGACAAACCAGCCGAACGCCCCCCATAATGCTGCCTGCCATGTCGTGAAAAGCAGAACAACAAACCCCAGTATGGAGAGGGCGATTCCCATATTTTTAATTACAGGCAGTGATATGGAGCCTGTAACGGTGGGACGCGTTTGAGTTCTCGACATGATCGGGTCAATATCCCGATCATACCAGTTATTAATAACACAGCCACCCGCTATGACCAGAGCGGTACCAAGCATCGTTAACAGGAAAGTGACCCACTGGTCTGTGAATGGAGTGCCTGTAAAGTATAAGGCCAGCCAGAACCCTGTAAACGCGGTAATCAAATTAGAGTTAATAATACCAACTTTGATTAAACTTTTTATATCAGCTAACAAAGTAGTTTCCTGGGTTTTTGTTTGGATCATTTCTGTAGAAGCAGATTCGACTGTTCTTGGATTGTCCATCGTTTATCTCCCTCCTTCTACTTCCCCTGATTCATCATTGTAACAATTTCATGACAAAACAGGAGATGTTTCCGTCCTTGCACGTATTACAGTGACAAGAAACATCAAAATAATTGTATCATGTAATGTTTTTTCTATCTATTTAAACCGGACAATTTTATGAATTTGTGACAAATTTGTGAAGCCCGCCCTCCTCCTGTTTAGTATCTACCACGACCGCTTTTATTCATTCACTCTCGGGAGCGCTGACAACATTCATGGGAATGCTCAGCTGTTTTCATACGCTGACCGGCTTTAAAAAGAAAGAAGCTCAAAGTGTCATAACACTGTAAAATTCCACCTCAACTATTTTACACGACGTTTCGGGAAACATGGACCACGAGGAGTGAACGTTCTATGACAAAAATGCCCTTTTTCATCAGTCTGCCCCGATTCCCTCCTGTTCCTACCCATTTATTAACCTTTTTCATGCTGAATCATGAAGCAGAACAAACCCCCGCCTTCCTGCTCTCTTAAGAGCGCGGAAGCGGGGGCTGCGATAGTCTGAATCATTTAGCTGCTCATTAAATCTTTTACTCAAACTCAATTAAGAGATCACCGACGTGAATGGCTTCATTATTGTTGACGTAGATGTCTTTGATCACACCATCAAACGGAGCCTGAACAGTGGTTTCCATTTTCATAGCCTCTGTGATCATCAAGTGGTCCCCTTTGTTCACCTTTTCTCCCTTTTTGGATAAAACTTTGATGACGGTCCCCGGCATTGTCGCACCGATATGTCTTTCATTCGTTTTATCCGCTTTCGGACGCTCCTGTACGGCCGCTTTGACATTTTCGTCCTTCACTACAACTTCCCTTGGCTGACCGTTCAGCTCGAAATACACGATCCTCGTACCGTCCACCTGAGGTTCACCGACTGAAACAAGCTTTACAATCAAGGTTTTCCCCTGCTCGATTTCGACTTCGATCTCCTCTCCCAGCCTCATCCCATAAAGGAAGGAGGGTGTATCGAGTACAGACATATCCCCATACTGCTCTCTGAACTTTTGGTGATCCATGAATACTTTTGGATACAAGGCATAGCTGATCATATCAAAGCTTGTGACCTGTCTGTCGAGAGAATGGAAGAGCGTTTCCTTTAAATTATTGAAATCGACCGGTTCCAGCAGTTCTCCCGGGCGCACTTGAATCGGTTCCCGCCCCTTCAGGATAATCCGCTGCAGTTCAGCTGGAAATCCTCCATAAGGCTGGCCGAGGTATCCTTGGAAAAATTCTATGACACTGTCAGGAAAATCCAGGGATTCCCCTTTTTCATAAATGTCATCCTCATTCAACTCATTCTGAACCATATAAAGCGCCATATCCCCTACAATCTTGGAAGAAGGGGTGACCTTCACAATATCTCCGAACATATCGTTGACCCGGCGGTACATGGTCTTCACTTCATCCCAGCGTTCACCAAGGCCGACGGCTTTCGCCTGCTGCTGGAGATTGCTGTACTGACCTCCCGGCATCTCATGTTTGTACACTTCCGTGTGGGGGGCATTCATCCCACTTTCAAAATCCTTATAATACTTTCGAATATCCTCCCAGTAGTGGCCGAGCTTCTCATAGGAATCGATGTTCAGCTTCGGCTTCCGCTCATGACCTTCTAATGCGTAATAGAGACTGTTGGCACTCGGCTGGGAAGTAAGGCCGGCCATCGCTCCTGCAGCAACATCAACGACATCCACACCTGCATCAACAGCTTTATGATACGTCAGGAGTCCATTGCCGCTTGTATCGTGCGTGTGAAGATGAATCGGAATGTCCACAGTTTCTTTCAGGGTGGAGATCAGCTGATAGGCTGCTTCAGGCTTTAACAGGCCGGCCATATCTTTGATTCCGAGGATGTGCGCACCGGCAGCTTCCAGTTCCCGGGCCAGTTTTTTATAATAGGCCAGGTCATATTTCCCTCTCCCTCTGTCAAGGATGTCACCGGTGTAGCACATAGCGGCTTCCGCTGCTTTACCGGATTCCCGAACAGCATTGATAGTGAGCTTCATCCCTTCCACCCAGTTCAGCGAGTCGAAAATACGGAACACATCAATGCCCGCTGACGCACTTTTATCAACAAACTCCCGAATCAGGTTATCCGGATAGTTTTTATAACCGACAGCATTGGAGGAACGCAGAAGCATTTGAAACAGGAGATTCGGTGCCTTGGCCCTCAGCTTCAACAGCCTTTCCCATGGGTCTTCATTTAAGAAGCGGTAGGATACATCAAAGGTCGCCCCTCCCCACATCTCAAGCGAAAACAAATCTGGAAGCAGACGGGCGGTCGGTTCGGCAATGTTCTCCAGATCTTTCGTCCGGACACGTGTAGCCAGAAGGGATTGATGGGCATCGCGGAAAGTCGTGTCTGTCAATAACACTTCCTTTTGACTTTTCAGCCATTCGGCCAGGCCTTCAGGTCCTCGTTCGTCAAGCAGCTGTTTCGTCCCTTCCGGCATTGGTTCAGAATGTTTGACTGCAGGTATACGCGGCTTGTGGAAGACCGGCTTCTTCCGGTTTCCATACCCTTCAAACCCATTCACGGTCCGGTCGGCAATGTAGGTAAGCATCTTTGTCCCCCGGTCCTTCCGCTTAGGGAAAACAAAGAGCTCCGGAGACCGGTCGATAAATGTCGTATTATATTCTCCTGACAGGAACTGCTTGTGCTGGACGACATTTTCAAGAAACGGAATGTTCGTTTTAATTCCGCGGATCCGGAACTCTTTAAGGTTCCGCAGCATTTTATGTGCGGCTTGATCAAAGCTCAGGGCCCATGTCGATAGTTTTACGAGCAGGGAATCATAATAAGGGGAAATAACAGCTCCCTGGAATCCATTCCCCGCATCGAGACGGACGCCGAACCCTCCACCGGATCGGTAGGCCATAATCTTGCCGGTATCCGGCATGAAGTTATTCAATGGATCCTCTGTCGTGACCCTGGATTGAATCGCATACCCGTGGGTACGGATCTCCTCCTGCTTTGGAATTCCGATACAGCTGCTGTGGAGGCTGCGGCCTTCAGCCACCATAATCTGTGTTTGAACAATGTCCACCCCTGTAATCATCTCCGTAATGGTATGCTCTACCTGGACACGGGGATTCACTTCAATAAAATAGAACTCTTCATCCGTCACTAAAAACTCAACGGTGCCCGCATTAATATAGGAAACGTTTTCCATTAACTTGACCGCAGCCTGACATATGTCCTCTCTCAATTGATCACTTAAGTTCACACTGGGCGCAATTTCGACCACTTTCTGATGACGCCTTTGAACTGAGCAGTCCCGTTCATACAAATGAACGATATTCCCATCTCTGTCACCAATGATCTGTACTTCGATATGCTTCGGTTCCTCAATCAGCTTTTCCACATAGACTTCATCACTTCCAAAAGCTGCGCGTGCTTCGGAACGGGCCCGTTCATACGACTCGTCGAGGGTTTCAGCGCTTCGGACCACCCTCATCCCACGACCGCCGCCGCCCATAGCCGCTTTGATCATAATCGGAAATCCATGCCGGGCTCCGAAATCGTGGATTTCCTTCAGGCCTTTCACCGGTCCATCGGTGCCCGGTATCACTGGTATTCCTGCCTGAACAGCCTGCTCTCTTGCTTTCACCTTATCTCCAAACATGTTTAAGTGTGCGCTTGTAGGACCGATGAAAACGATCCCTTCCTCTTCACAGCGTTTGGCAAACTGAATATTCTCCGAAAGAAAACCGTAACCGGGGTGAATGGCATCTACTCCGACACTTTTGGCAATTTCGATAATTCCTTCAATATCAAGATACGCATCAATCGGCTTTTTCCCTGCCCCGACAAGATAAGCCTCATCCGCTTTATAACGATGGTAGGAGCCGGTATCCTCCTGGGAATACACCGCTACTGTCCGAATATTAAGTTCTGTACACGCTCTGAATACACGAATCGCGATCTCTCCACGGTTCGCTACAAGCACTTTATTGATTTTTACTGCCTCTGTCATTATCCCACTCCCTCTATGTACGTAAAATCTTCTTCTCCGCTTACATAGATTCTCCGCTGCGTTGCAAAATTCCTTCAAATCTGACAATTTTACGTCTAAACAGATGGAAGAACGCCAAACATCAATGGAAGGATATAAAAAAAGCTCAAACCACAACAGCATCTGTCGCAATTTGAGCTTTACATTATGACTTCTGGGCAGCTTCGTGCAGAACGTTCAGCTGCTTCTCCAGGTTATCCAGTAAATCCTTACCTTCTACTTCGCTGATTAAATTCAAGCGAACTGCGAAATGTATTTCACGGGATAATCCAAACATCTGTGTATCTAATACTTCTTCATATAGTGGACACTGGGGCATTGTGAGATTATCCATTTGGACTTTAATCAGTCTTAATATTTTATCAGCGTCAGCTTTTAGAAGGGCATAGGCTTTTTCCCGATGATCCACAGCCACATCAGACAACATTGAAATCCCCTCCATTACACAAGTCTTTCTTCTAACTATATTATCGTTTCGGCGTGAAAATTGCAACAATGGAATGGAGCCGGCTCAGAAGATGGAGAGGTCGTATCGGTTGGACAACGTTTCCAGAAGTTTCAAGCCCACGACGCTGTTTCCTTTTTCATCCAGGCTTGGACCATACACGGCGATTCCTCCGAAATCATTCAGTGAAGCTAAAACCGATCCGGAAACACCGCTTTTTGCGGGAATCCCCACTTTGATGGCAAAGGAGCCGGAGGCATCGTACATCCCGCAGGTGACCATGAAAGTTTTGCAGATACGGGCCAGGTGCTTCGGAATAATCCGCCGTCCGGAGGCAATATCGCGCCCCTCATTCGCAAGGAGAGCGCCGATCCGTGCAAGCTGACAGACGTTGACTTCAATGGCACACTGCTTTGTATAAGCATCGAGCGTTTCCTCCACGCTTCCTGTAACAATCTGGTGCTGCTTCATATAAAACAGCAGGGAACGGTTCAGAAATGCCGTTTCAAATTCAGAACTGGCTACCTCTTCATTATATCCGATGCTGTGATCATCCGTTAAATCATGAACAAAGCTCAAAAGCCTGCCGACTTTTTCGTCAGGGGTTGCCCCGTGTATCATATTCGTTACAGCCAATGCTCCAGCATTAATCATCGGATTCAACGGCTTGGACGGGATCTGCTCCAGTCTGTAAATGGAGTGGAACGGATCGCCGGTAGGCTCCATCCCTACTCGGTCAAATACATACTCCTCCCCGTTATCCATAAGCGCCAGGGCGAGTGATATGACTTTGGAAATACTTTGAAGGGTAAAGCGCACTTCCGTCCGTCCGGCTTCCACCGTGTCCCCATCGAGATAATGGAGTGCTACGGCAAGGTCTTCCGGATTCTGCCTGCCCAATGCCGGTATATAGTCGGCTACCTGACCGTCGTACGCATAGGGACGCACATTTTCAAGCCATTCATTTAATACTTGTTCGGAAATATCTTTAATCAAAGAAAAGAGCCTCCTTTAATGAAATCGAATTCATTATCTGCTATGATTTTGGATGGATGATTCTTACTATTTTGAAAGGTGGCTTCAGCCATGATTGTTCAACTAACTGGAAAAGTAAAGTTTCCCATTACTTTAGATCCCACCGTATGGATTTTTGATGACCGCAAAGTAACATTTTCTGAAGCATTTGAAGGGGGCCCATCAGAAACAACCCCCGAGGAGGAAGATGAATTGAAACGGAAATCCCTCCGCTTCGACAGGGAAGTATATCAGCAGAAACTGAATCCACCTGTGAATAAAAGCATCAACCGCTATGAAAAGCAGCGGATCATTAACGGCACTTTTCTAATGCCCCTTCTGCCTTTTCTGCAAACCAGCGAGCCATCGGTGCAGGCAGAAAAAGCGGCCCTCGTTTCCGATGAGGGAGAAGAAATTGTCCAAGCCGATGATTTAAAGGATGCCCTGCTGTTATTTGCGGAAAATGGAAAACCATTGAAAACGGACGGCCCTGTCCACTTGTACTTTGGAGATGGTTCCAACAAGGAAACACCTGTGAAAGGGATTAAAAAAATCGTATTTCAATAATCAGGAAGGACGGCTCCCCGCAGCTGTCCTTTTTGTATATTATCTCTTCTCCGGCACAGGCTATAAGTAAAAAAAGTGGTGGTTTCCTTTGAAGACATTCCTATTATTAACGGCTTTCCTTTTACTGAGCGCTTGTCAGCAGGGCGGAAATGAACAGTCGCTCCTGGAGGAGAAGCAGAACGATCCGAAATTCAAATACGTGTCTGACTCCGATCCCATTGAGAAAAAGACGATGACCAGAGAAGAAGCAGCTGAGCATTTAGCGGGGCTTGCAGTACAGGTCCCCGACGTCCACGATGCTACAGCCGTTGTTCTAGGTGATTACGTCGCCGTCGGGATTGATGTGGACAAGGACCTGGACCGCTCCCGTGTCGGCGTAATTAAGTATTCTGTTGCAGAAGCACTAAAGAATGACCCTTACGGAAAACAGGCCGCCGTTTTTGCAGATGCTGATGTCGTCGAACGACTCAGGGGGCTTGGGGACAAAATTGCCCAGGGACACCCTGTAGACGCATTAACCGACGAACTCAGCCAGATTGTAGCCCGCTATATGCCTGAAGGCCCTGTCAATGAAGAGCCGAAGTCAAATAACAACCAGGACTCTATCCCGGAAGAAGAACAGAAGAATCTGGATCAAGTAGAAAATGAGCAGTCTTATTCTGATTAGTACAGAAAAACAGCTAAATCCTAAAGAGGATTTAGCTGTTACTTTTTTCCAGGATTTCTCTTTCCTTTTCTGTCAGTTCATTATAGTATTGTACTCCGAACTGAGATCCCTCGTTTACCATTTTGGAGTTTTCCAAGTCAGCGGTTTCCGGTTTACCCGCTTCCTCAATCGGCATGTCGTCGCCTTTCTTCCATCGGTTTTGAAGGGAACCTGCCTTATCCTTCACTTTCTGTCTGTTGTCTCCGTCTTTTAGAAAGTAGGCAGCAACACCGCCGGCAAGGGCGCCGGCTGCAGTAACCATCCAACGTTTTCTCACTATTATCATCCTTTCCATGACTTCTGTAATTACAGTTCCCAAACCATGATCTGTTAAAACGTAGAAACTCCATCTATTTCTAAATTTTCACATGTGTTACACTAGAGATAACCGCAGAAAGAAAATAGAGGTGAGTCGATGCGTGTCCAATGCGTGATTTGTGATCACATTGAAAAAATAGACAGCTACTGTCTACAGGCGAAACGGTTAAGAAACCGGAGGATCAACACGTATATGTGTCAGTCATGTCATGAACGTATTGCTGAAAATACGAAAAAAAGACTGGCTACCGGCGATTTCCGTTTCCACCGTGAACGTAAAAGAGAAAAACATTTGAGTTAACGATAAAAAACCCGGCTTACTTAAGTAAGCCGGGTTTTCCATTTCAGGACTCTCTCTGCTGTCTGGCTGACCGTTCCCTGTGAAGCCTCACTCTGTAAATGCCGAGAATTAAAGCTGCTACCAGCAGGCTTTCAGGTACAGGCAGATTCAATCCCAGAATCAACGTCAGTACGAATGTACCAATGATCAGTACCGCATAAACAACGATCGTCTTCAACACGGGGAGCTTTCTTGCAAATCCCAGCTTGAACGTAATGATCGCTAAAATGACAGTCGTTAAGTATAACAGCATAAACGAACGAAACAACATCGTTACTTCGCTTTCATCGTTTAAATTCACTTCGCTGCCAAGCCCGCGGAAAAAGAAGTCGGCCACCGGCCATAAATCCGTCGGTACTGGAAGCGTGGATGTATCCTGCATGATGTTCCTCCTCATGAGATCCTGTTCTTTCATCCATATTACTAGAAACCTTACAGAGTTGCTACCCGTGAAACCATTTTCATCCGCGTTAAAATCCGATATACTGGTATCGAATAGAGGTGATTTCAAGACTATGATGAACAACGCAATGCTTGCTGTTCTTGTCATTTTAAGTTTCGTTTTTGTCGGATTCGCCATCGGTCAGAAATTATTCTGGCTGGCCGGACTCCTCTTCCTATCCGGCTTTGCTCTCATGAGCGTCGGTCTCCGCCGCAAAAGAAAACGGGACGCCGTTCATGCTGACTAAATCATCCGCACACAAAACAAGCGACCTTTTTCAAGGTCGCTTTTGTTTTATTTTTTTAAATGGACGTAATCATTGATAATTTCTTCATGAATATTGGACCTGCATGCCAAAACGGTTGTTTTATTCAACAGATCCAATTCTTCTTTATCCGCACGGGTAACGATTCCACCCACCTCACGGACGAGGATGCTTCCAGCGGCATAATCCCACGGCATCAGCGTCATCGTTAAATATCCATCCAGAAGCCCTTCAGCGACAAAAGCAAGCTCCAGTGCAGCTGAGCCGTAGGAACGGGTGCTTCTGAGCGTCTTCACAAGCTCCTCCACCCCTTTATGTTCTATAAACGGGTTTTCCGGAATCAGCCAGGTCGTGTTCAAAGCCAGAATCGACTGCTTCAGCGGACGGTCTTTACTCAACTGGGGCAGCTGTACATCGTTTTTCCATGCGCCTTCCCCGCGTTTAGCTGTGTAAAGAGTACCTTCCATAACGTTATAAATAAAGCCGATTTCACCTACACCATCTACGTAAATGCCGATGGATATGGCAAAGTTGCGCTTCTGGTGGACAAAGTTCATTGTACCGTCGATAGGGTCTACAATCCAGACGGTCCCGCCGAGATCTTCCAGCTCGTCCCCAAATCCTTCTTCTCCAAGCAGATAGTGCTCCGGATAGGCGTTTTTAATGTTCCCAGCGAAAAATTGTTCTGTCTGCTGATCCATTTCAGTAACAAGGTCATTCGGATTGGATTTTGTTTCAATGGAACGGGGGGCGTCAATATTTGCTTTGATCCGCTCGCCCGCTTCCAGTATCCATGCTTTAGCTTGATCGAACACTTCATTCTTTGTCTGTTGATCCATAGCATCGTACCCCTTTTATCAGTCTCATCCCCAATCGTACCAAATGCAGACAATAATTGCATGCTTGGTCGTTCTTTTACGGTCTTATCCTAATGATAGAAGGACACCGGATCCTCGATTTCTTTCCTATAAAACGATACAAAAAAAACAGGCAACTCTATCGCTGCCTGATTCTAGATCGACCATTCAATTAATTGTTTACGAAGTTCAGAAAGGCGCCTCTTAGTCTTTGTCATCTGCTGGGTATCTCCTGCAATCATTGCATCATGCAGGGTCACCAGTTCGTAATCAATTTCCATACGGATTACCGGGAGCTTCTCTTCAGCTTCTCTCTTACGCAACGCTTCCATAACATGTTTCATTGCCAATCCCTCCCTTTTAAATCCTTACCATATATATATGTGGCTTTAACGACAGAAGTTTCAATTAGATTACTTATATGTAACCCATTTTTCCCGCGTTCAAACCCACCAGGCGCATCCCTTAGTAACTTTGTCGAATTGTGTTAAACTAATATGGAAGAAATAGTAGGAGATGATAGTTTGACGACTTTTACAGGCTTTACTCAAGAAGACTTTGATGTATTCTCCATTCCGGGACTGGAGAATAGAATGGAAGCACTCCGGGAAAGAATCTCCCCCAAGCTGGAGGCTGCAGCTGAGGAACTTTCTGCGGATGTTACAGCCATGACCGGGGATGAGATGTTTGTTCACGTTGCCAGACACGCCCGGCGCAAAACGAATCCGCCGAACGATACCTGGGCCGCCCTCGCCTCCAGTAAGCGCGGCTACAAAAAGCTTCCGCACTTCCAAATCGGATTATGGGAAACGCACGTATTCGTATGGTTCGCCGTTATTTATGAAAGTCCGATCAAAGCTGATTTCGCTTCCAAACTGGAAGAAAACAAAAAAGAAGTCCTCAATCACATTCCAGATGACTTCGTCTGGTCTGTAGATCACATGAAGCCGGATGCAGCTCCTCACAGTGATGTGGATGAAGAGACATTTTCCAAAATGACCGAGCGGCTGAAAACCGTTAAAAAAGCTGAAATTTTGTGCGGCCGTCAGCTTCAGCGAGGCGATGAGCGTTTGAAGGACCCTGAAGCCTTCATTGACTTCTGCCGGGAAACCTTCCAGACGCTGGAACCCTTGTACCGCTACACGAAACAGTTGGAAGAAAAGTAAGAGACACACGTCAGCCGTGTGTCTCTTTTTTTACATTTTCAATCGTTCACCTTCACTGAGGCTTCGTGCCTGCTTGACAGTGCGGTAGCAGGAATAACCGGATTCTTTTTCAAACTGCCCGCAGAGTGTTTTTTCTTCACTTTTGGACGGGACAATCTGTTTAAACCGGGTATAGGCCAGCAGCAGATCATCCCGTTTCACTCCCTGCTCATACGCCTGTTCAACCAAACTGTAGAAATTCACGACATCAATGATTTCTTCCTTGGACCAGTGAATTTCATCAATCGGATAGGTATAACTCATCTTATTTCCTCCTTCATTAAGACCAGCGGGTGCGGATCTCCTCCGCTTCCTTCATCATCCGGCCAAAGAATTCTTCAACCGTTGGGACATCATGGATGCGGGATGCTACCTGGCCCGCCCAGCCGAAGCCATGTCCCTTCTGCCCTTCGTAGATAAATGTTTTATTCGCATCCCCGCTGATATAGGAGCGGAGACCTTCATAGCCGGCTTCCTCCTGCTCCAATTCTAAGATACGAGTTGTCCAGTCATTTTTCAAGGCCCGGGCCGGAGCCTTCAAACTTCTTTTAATGACGGTCGTTGACGTTTCATCCGCTTGGATCAAGGCTTCCTTATAGGCAGGATGCGCATGGGTGCACTCTTTTGTGGCAATAAACCTTGTCCCCATTTCTACACCGTCCGCCCCAAGGGAAAGTGCGGCCATTAACCCCCGGCCGTCTCCAATGCCTCCTGAAGCAATCACCGGAATATCTACCGCATCGACCACCTGCGGGGTAAGCACAAACGTTCCTACATCATCGCGCCCCAGGTGGCCCCCGCCTTCATGGCCAACGACCATCACAGCGTCTGCACCGAGCTCTTGTGCTTTAACCGCCTGTCTGCGTGCAGCGACCAGGACGAGCGTTTTGATCCCCGTCCCGTTAACCGCTTCCAAAACACCCTTCGGGTTGCCACCGGTCACAGAAATCACCGGCACCTGTTCATCGACAGCTGTCTGGACCATTTTTTCAAAGGGGCGGCCATGCTGCCCAATGGCAAAGTTGACGCCGAACGGGCGGGTCGTTTTTTCACGGACCATCTGAATTTCCTTCCTTAATTGTTCCGGCCCGCTCATGCTCATGGCTGTCAGCTGGCCAAGCCCTCCGGCGTTTGATACAGCAGCGGCCAGATTCGAATAGGCCAGGTAAGCAAGTCCCCCTTGAATGACAGGGTATGTAATGTCCAAAAGTTCCGTCACGCGCGTTCTCCATTTCATATCCTCCACCTCCGTTCTTCTATTTTAGCACGATTGGAAAAAGGAGACATAAAAGACTGGCGCAAGGTTCTTGACTCTGCTATAATTCATTTGCTTTCCTATTATAAAGAGGTGTTCCTATACATGAATCAACATGAGACTCCCCTGTTTACAGGGTTGAAGAAACACCGGGACCGCAATCCTGTTCAATTCCATATCCCCGGACATAAAGGTGGACGTGGAATGGACGTGGAATTTCGTTCCTTTATCGGTGATAATGCATTATCCATTGATTTAATTAACATACAGCCCCTGGATGACCTCCATCATCCACAAGGGATGATCAAAGAAGCCCAGGAGCTTGCAGCGGAGGCTTTTGGTGCAGATTACACATTCTTTTCCGTTCAGGGAACCTCCGGGGCCATCATGACGATGATTATGAGCGTCTGCCAGCCCGGCGACAAAATCATTGTACCCAGGAACGTCCACAAGTCTGTCACCACTGCTATTATTTTTTCAGGGGCGAAGCCTGTTTTCATTCACCCGGAACTTGATGATCGTTTCGGTATTTCCCACGGCATCACCACAGAGGCCGTTAAGAAAGCGTGTGAGGCCCATCCAGACGCTAAAGGTCTGCTCGTTATTAATCCGACGTACTTCGGCGTATCTGCTGATTTGAAAGGCATTGTGGATCTTGCCCACAGCTTTGACATCCCTGTCCTTGTAGATGAAGCCCACGGGGTTCATATTCACTTCCATGAACGTCTCCCTATGTCCGCGATGCAGGCAGGTGCGGATATGGCCTCGACCAGCGTCCATAAGCTGGGCGGATCGCTGACGCAGAGCTCTGTCTTGAACATGAAGGAAGGACTCGTATCCCATGAGCGGGTACAGGCGGTATTATCCATGCTTCATACAACGTCCACTTCTTATATTCTGCTGGCCTCTCTGGATGCAGCGAGACGACACCTTGCCATAAACGGACATGAACTGATGGAAAATGCGATTCAGCTGGCAGATCAAGCCAGGGAAAAGCTGAATCAAATCCCGGCCATTTTCTGTCCAGGGGCCGACATCTTATCGCCCAGTGCAGCGATTGACTATGACCCGACGAAATTGATCATTTCTGTAAAAAATCTCGGCATGACCGGGTATGATGTCGAAGTGTGGCTGAGAGAAAATTACAGCATTGAAGTGGAACTATCTGATCTGTACAATATTCTCTGTATCATTACGCCGGGGGACAGCATGCAGGAGATCGATACATTAGTACAGGCGCTGCATCATTTAACAGACCTGTGCAGAACGCAGGAGGAAGTGATCCCAGCTTCTGTAAAAGTCCCTGACATTCCAGTGCTTGCTTTATCACCACGGGAAGCCTTCTACTCCACAACAGAGACTGTTCCCTTAAAAGAAGCAGCAGGCAGAATCAGTGCCGAATTCGTAATGGTCTACCCTCCGGGCATCCCTATCTTCATCCCAGGTGAGATCATTACCGCTGATAATATTGATTACATTTTTGAAAACATGGAAGCAGGGCTGCCTGTACAGGGGCCGATTGATGATACCTTGGAAACCATTCAGGTCATCCGTGAACAGAAAGCCTTCAAATAGTTGGATATAATAAAAAAAGCCGGACGCTTAAAAGCGTCCGGCTTTTTTAATGCTTACTCTTCCGTATCCGTGCATGTCGGGCATGTGCCGTATAAAGTAGAAACCTTCTCATTTTCGTAATGCTCAATCACCTTTTGACAGTCTTGACATACGATTGTTCCCATTCATATCCACCCCTTCATTTGTAATCGTTTTCAATGTAGTTTCATTTTAATATGGCTCATTGCAAAAATCAACCTTAAAAGTATAACTTTTTTTAAAATATGACATACTAATAAGATGCCTTCCTACCACTATATGCGACGTTCTTTTAAAATAGGATCAAAAAAGCAGGAAACCGAACGGCTTCCTGCTTTCATCGTTTGTAACATGTTGTTGTTTACGGTGTCTGGATGAGCGCAGGGTCGAGCAGTGTGTACCCTTTGTCTCTTAATCCGTCTACAATATCCCCAAGAGCCTCATTCGTCCAATCACGATCATGCATCAGTAAGTTTGCACCATCAGCCAGTAGAGGTGTGTTAACCATAATATCCGCGAGTGAAGAAGCATTTTGATATTCCTGTTCCCAGTCATACCCATACGTCCAGTTCATCAGCAGCATGCCTTCTTCTTCAGCGAGCTGCTTCACAAAATCTGTGTTGGACCCAAAAGGTGAACGGTAAAATACCGGCCTTTCTCCCGTAATGTCTTCAATCTGGTCACTGACAGTCAGAATTTCCTCGCGCTGCTCTTCCTCGGACATCGTTTTTAGATCCTTGTGAGAATACGTATGGTTTCCAATTGGGAAGCCCATTTCATGAATTTCCTTAATCCACTGTTTTCTCTTATCGGCCAGTTCTTCATCTGGAGTGTCCAGGAAGTGCCCGTTGACAAAGAAAATGGCCGGCGCTTCTTTTTCTTTCAAAGTTTCCGCCATCTCCAGGGCATGTTCATCAGGAATGTCATCAATCGTTAATAAAGCGACCTCCGGATCAGCATCAGCAATCGGCTGGAAGGACCAGCTGCCTGTCATCTCATATTGAGCCTCTTTCTGGATGAAAGCTTCCTGGGCAGCTTTATCTTCTTCCGACCCTTTGTTACTTTCTTCTTCTTTATCCTCTTCTGTTTCCGCGTTATCTGCCGTCTCTGTACTTTCCTTTTCCTGTTCAGCAGCCGGTTCGTCTGACTCTGTCTGCTCTCCTTCTGATCCTGCTGTCCCTTCGTTACCGCCACAGGCAGCCAGGAATACAAGCATAAGCAGGAACACACTCAACCATCGTTTCATTGTTTGACCCTCCACTGTTATGTATTTCCACTTTTATCATTATAATAGATTATCCGACATTTTTTCTATCGTTTTTGGGTAATTTATTATATAATAAGAAACCGTGGCCAGAAGACACGACATATGGGTGATGGTTATGCTTCATACATTGAAAAATTTTAAGATTTTGGGAAGCCGCACACTGAAAACGGGGATTTCTGTCTTTTTGACTGCATTAATATGCGGTTTTTTTAATTTGCCGATCATCTTTGCTGTCATTACAGCCATCGTGACGATTGAGCATACGGCAGCAGATTCCATTAAGAAGGCAGCGGTCCGGTTTCCTGCATCAGCAATCGGCGCTTTACTTGCGACTGCCTTTTACGGATTATTCGGGAAAGGCGCGCTGACATTCGCACTGGTCGCCATGGCTACGATTGCCGTTTGTCACAAACTGAAGCTTGATGATGGGATTTTGGTGGCAACGATCACAGCTACAGCTATGATTCCTGATTTTCAGGACCACTATTTTGTTTCGTTTTTCACAAGATTGGGTACTACATCCATTGGGATCATCATTTCGACATTTGTGAATTTTTTCCTGCTGCCACCCAATTACTCCCCTACGATTTACAAAAACATCAATGGTCTGTATAATCAAGCTGGTCTGCTCTTGAGGCGTATAATTGAGAGTGTAACGGCAGAATCTAAAGAGAAAAGCCGTGGGATTCAGCGGTCATACCGTCAGCTGACAGCCCACCTGGAGAAAACCAACCAGCTGTCCCGCTATCAGCGTGAAGAATGGAAATACCACCGTCATACCGACGAGGAAATGGTTTCTTTTCAACTCTCCCAGCGAAAGCTTGCCGCCTTTCAGCAGATTGCCTATCATTTGGGAAACCTGCAGTATGTGCAGACAAAAGCCTCTGATTTTACAGAAAGTGAAAAAGAGCTGCTTCTCGAACTGACGGATGAATATGTCAATGTCCTGCTTGACCCGGCTCATTCGATCAGTGAAAGACAATTTAATATGGTGCATCAATTAGATGAAGCATTTTGGAAATGGAAAGAAGAACATGTCGTTAAACAGACCGGGTACAGGCATCACTTACCCCCTCAAACCATTTTGATCTACGAAATGCTTTGTTTTCACGATGTATTGGAAGAATTGCAAAATTTGTCAGAAAAACAGATGCATGTCGTGAAAAGGTGTTACTTTTAGGCCTGATTTCAATGAGGGGAATCAAACAATATACTTATTAGGAGGGATTTTCTTCATGAATCAAGTGACGAAAGTGTTTTATATCTCAGTTGTCGTCGCCATTTTATTCATCGGATGGGGGGTTATTCCTGAATCCACCCTTCCAACTTGGAACTTAAGCAATGTTACATCAACAATTCAGGGCTTTTTAACCGATAAGTTCGGATGGTTTTATCTATTATCTGCTACAGGCTTCTTAATCTTTGCCATCTTCCTTGTCTTCTCCAAATTCGGAAAGCTGAAGCTTGGTAAGCCTGATGATGAACCGGAATACCCATACATTACATGGTTTGCGATGCTGTTCAGTGCAGGTATGGGTATCGGTCTTGTATTCTGGGGAGCCGCGGAACCTCTTTCCCACTTCCACACGCCGCCACTTCCAGGACAGGATCCTATGAGTGAGGAAGCGGCTCAGGCTGCAATGAAATATGCCTTCTTCCACTGGGGACTTCACCCTTGGGCCATTTATGCAGTACTTGCCCTGGCTCTGGCTTACTTCAAATTCAGAAAAGATGCGCCGGGTGTCATCAGTGCAGCTCTTACACCGGTATTAGGTGAAAAGAGAGTCAAAGGTCCAATTGGTACTTTAGTGGACTTCATCGCCGTATTTGCGACTATTTTTGGTGTAGCTACTTCTCTTGGACTTGGTGCCCTGCAGATCTCAAGTGGTCTCGCATTTGTTATCGACGGGCTTGAAGACACCTTTACGCTGCAGTTGATCATCATCTGTGCCGTTACCGTATTGTTCATGGTTTCTGCCATGACCGGTTTGAACAAAGGGATCAAGTACTTGAGTAACACCAACATTGTCCTTGCGATCACTCTAATGGTATTCCTGTTGTTTGCAGGACCAACGAACTTCATTATGGATTACTTCACGACGACATTCGGTTCTTATGTTCGTGACCTTCCTTATATGAGTTTCCGTCTGACACCTTTCGCCGAGGACAATTCCTGGGTACAGGGATGGACGATCTTCTACTGGGCCTGGTGGATTTCCTGGGCACCATTCGTAGGTACATTTATTGCCCGTGTATCCCGCGGCCGTACCATCCGTGAATTTATTCTAGGTGTACTGCTCGTTCCAACCATCTTCGGTGCCCTTTGGTTCTCCGTATTTGGCGGAACAGCGATTTCTCTTGAATTCTTCGACGGCGTAGATATTATGTCTGACGTTAATGAACTGGGTACAGAAGTTGCTCTGTTCTCCATGCTCCAGCATATTCCGCTCGGTGCGATTATGAGTGTCATCGGACTACTGTTGATCAGTACGTTCTTTATCACATCTGCCGACTCTGCAACCTTCGTTCTTGGTATGCAGACGACAAACGGAAGCCTGAACCCGAAAAACCAGGTGAAATTCACTTGGGGTATCATTCAGGCAGGCGCTGCTGCTGTGCTGCTGTGGCAGGGTGGATTAGGAGCCCTTCAGACAGCTGCCATTATCGCAGCCTTCCCATTCACATTCATTTTGATTCTTATCTGCTTCTCCCTATTTAAAACGTTCCAGGAAGAAGCGAAAAAAGTCGATCTTAAGAAGAAACGATAAGTTGAATCAGAAAGCCCGGGGTTTATCCCCGGGCTTTTTTTATAGAAAGCTCTCCCCACTCCCCCGTTTTTTTTAACAAGTCTTTTCACTATAAAACACCAGGCTTTCATTCCTATGACAAATCCATAACAATACGGCTTCCCTGCTTTTGATCTGTTAAACTAAATGTGAATTCAGGTAAGGGAGAGACGTACACATGCACACATCCAAGCTCATCATTCTCACCGTGCTGCTCCTGCTAATGGGATGCATTGGAAAGTCAGAAGAAGTTCAGGTTCTCTCAGCGTCTCCTGACGAATATGAATTGTATCTCTATACGAATCCGGAACAGGAAGAAAAGGCAGAAAACTACATGAGTGCCCTTCTGAATTGGAAATTGGATATTGAGGACAAGAAGCGCCTGCAGTTTAAGCAGACGACCACAGAATCACATAAAGTAAAAGATATAGAAGATGACTCTCTCCCTATGCTCGTTGTAAAAAAGGAAGGCAGAACGATTACAAAACTCTCCGGGGTTAATACAGAAAGCCGCATTTCCTCCACCCTTGAACAGTCCCTCGTACTCTCAGGGACATAAAATTGATCAAAGAAAAAAGCGTCCTGATCCACACGAGGCCACTGAAAAACTGAGGATTTGTGAAAGGTAGAATTCAAAAAAGCGGATTGTATGGATAAAATAGTCCATGCAATCCGCTTTTCTTCTATTTTCATGAGGCTTACCCTTTCTATTCCTTCATT
>NZ_WMEW01000005.1 GCF_009856355.1 Halobacillus litoralis
TGATCTTCTTGACCAAGTTAGCTGAGGCCGTGCCCGCGGCAAGCATCCATCGACAAGCGATTCGTGAGAATCAACAACAACCTTTAACCACTTCTCTTGATAGGAAAAGGAGTTTTTCAGTGGCCACGTAAACAAACAGGGATTTCTATACAAGCTGGCGTCATCCATAGAGGGTGACGTTTTTTTTTTGATCCTTTTGTTAGTGAGGGAGAAGAGTGATCTGGATTTCATCGGAGTCCGACGTTTTCCGGTTATTTCCCAACACCAGTTTCGTTTGAAGAACGTAGGAGATATCCGGGGAAGTCTGATCCATGTCTTCAGGCAGTACGAAATGGAAAGGGTATTGGGTTTCCTCGTTGGAATCGAGTTCTCTATTCATCAAGATTGTCGTAATGGGTTGAATGAAAGCCGGTTTTCTTCCTGTCTCCCTTTTAAATAAGTCGCACTCCAGACGTTGAATCGTCTGGTGGGTAAGTCCCCCTTTGACGTGAAACGAGCCTTTAACTGAATCTCCAGGTTTAAATTGGTGTCCTGATAAGACCAGGTCCACTTTAGGAAAGCCGGTTTTAACCCAGCTGAAGAGTTTGGCAAGCATAGGATGTGTGCTCCTTTATAATCAGAATGAATGACTCAGCTTTGATATAGGAAGAAAGACATTTTGACGAGAACCTCTCTGAAGGAAGAGGTGCCTGCTGAATTTAGCTGTCTACACTTGTATAATATTCCAACCTTATAGAGTCGTCAATCTTTTATTCTATTCTTCTTTGATTCCCTTTGGCAGGGTTATAGTTGTTGGAAAATTATGATAAAGTATAGGACAGGAGGGGTTTTAAATGCACGTGAATCATTTATTTTCCTATCTATTTTCAAGTAAAAAAACATTGTTGTACACCACATTCCTGAGGAAAGATTATTTCAGGGCGGCTGCCGTGCTTACTCAATCAGGGGTGGATTATAGAACCGCTGTAATTCATCATAAGCCTGTCATCCGGGAAGTACCTGGTTCAGACGGCTTGACGAGTGAATACCGTTTTTATGTACGTAAAAACGATTATCACCAGGCAGACAGCATGGTTTCCTCTCAAATATAAGAAAAGACAGGGAATATCAAACGGATGGCGGACGGGGGACCGATATGGAGTTTGAGGAACTGAATACAAAGCGGTTGTGTCTTGTCGAAATACACGACGGATATATTGATGAGTATTTCGATATCATGTCCAGAGATGAAGTAACCAGGTATAGTGGGATGCCTTCTCTTACCCACCGGGATCAGGCTGATGGTATGATTCAGACGTTTAAGGAACAATTTCAGTCTGAAAAGGCTGTACGTTGGGGGATCGTGCTTAGAGAAAACGAAGCGTTTATCGGTACGGTGGGGCTTCATCATTTAACTCTTTGGGGGAGAAAAGCTGAAATAGGGTATGAACTTCATCCCGATTTTTGGAAAAGAGGACTGATCATGGAATCTGTTTCCCGCGTTCTCGCTTATGCTTTTGAAACTTTGGGATTGTTCCGGGTGGGAGCCGTTACCTTCCCGGCAAATATCCCTTCCTACCATGTGCTGGAAAACACAGGGTTTAAAAGGGAAGGCCTGTTAAGAGGCTACTTGTTCCAAAATGGGGAGAACCACGATGCTTATATGTATTCCATACTGCGCACTGAATTCAATAAACATCACAACAGGGATGTGTAACCAATGAGAAAAGGGAAATTTTTATTATGGATCGCTGGTATCGGACTCGTCTTTGGGGGAGGGTATGCAACAGCGTTGGTTTTAGGAGATCATCCTTCGTATACGCTGACGACTTTAAAAGCTGGCGGCGAACCGGAAATGGCTGCCACCCTTCATGATGAGGAGCATCAGGCTGAACTTGATACAATGCTTAATATTCTGCTTCATCAAAAACCTTTGGAAGGAGCATCTGTCGACGTGGACAATCCTGATATTTCTTTGGAACTGATCAGTCCGGAGCGTTCCGTCGGTATTCTGGATGCAAGGATTTGGTTTGAAAAGGATACCGCTGTGCTTGGAATCCGGAGCGGTCAGACGTGGAACAGTATCCGGTATTCTGAGCTTTCAAAGAATGATGCGGAGTATATCCAGTCCATTGTGTATGCAGAGTAAACGACCGTCTGTATAGTAAGCGCTTTACTAAACTGGATGTCATTTTTGCGGAGAGGGCACAGATGCCCTCTCCTTTTTTTGATGACAGAGGAATGCCTCTGTTAGAATTGGCCGTTATACCAGCGGAAATAGTCCAATTGAAAGGAAAGGACAATCAACACACCGAGCACAGCAAACATAACCAAAGGAAAGACCCAGTCACGTCCTGTGATTTTCATAGGTCTGTAGTACGTCCGGGTGCGTTCACCTGTAAACCCTTTGGACTCCATGGCTGCAGCCGTGCGTTCTGCCTTCCTTACAGCTCCAGCCAGCAGGGGGATGGCATAGCGTTTCAGCTGTTTGAATCTTCCTTTGATAGAGTTGGCTTCTGTGACCCCTCGGATGCGGTGGGCTGCTCGGATTTGATCGAATTCTTCTTTCATCATAGGCAGAAAGCGGTAGCCGGCCATGAGTCCATAAGCAAGCTTAGGTGGAAGCTTCAGCTGCTGGATGAGACTTAATATGAAATGCACCATATTTGTGGTGAACACAAATAGTAGAGATAAAGCAGCAAAAGCCATCACACGGAAGGAAAGCGCCAGAGCCGTCAATACATCCTCTTTCGGGAAAAGGAAACCTGCCAGCGGGATAGTCTCCTCAGGCTGGGAGGGCGTGTCAGCAAAGGCAATAGTCGTCCACAGCATCCCAAAGGCAAACAGTGTAAAAGCTGACAAGTAAAGGGCATACACCCGTTTCCGGAACCGGCCGAAAACGAGTGTTACGGTAATCGTAAATAGTGTGAAGACGAGAGGCGTTACAGGATCAAACAAACAGGCAAGCACAAAGACAAGTCCGACAACCGTGCAGGCTTTCATAGCAGGATTAAGAGTATGAAGAAACATGATAACGGCTCCTCTCTGTTAATAATCGATACAATTGAACGGGGAGGGGAGGTTCGATATGCCAGTCAGAAAGGTGCTCATGCATCCACAACTGCTCAGGAAGGCCGTCAAAAGCGATTCTTCCTTTATCCATAACGATGACTCTTGTAGCATATCGGTGAACAAGTTCCATATCATGTGTGATCATAAACAGAGAAGTGTCTTGTTGGAAACGTTCTTCAAGAAGCTCCATAAGTTGCTGGGTAGAAGCGGCATCCTGACCAAATGTAGGTTCATCCAAGAAGAGAACGGACTGATTTTCCACCATCATAGTGGCTGCGCTTAATCGGCGTTTCTGCCCCTGACTCAATTGATAGGGGGGATGCCTGTCTAATCCATCCAGTCCGCAGAGAGAGAGCATATTCTTAACCCGGCGGTTTATTTCCAATCCAGCAGTTCCCTGCTGCCGTAGACTGAAAGCAATTTCCTCAAAGGTTTCATACGTTACAAATTGATGCTCGGGGTTTTGAAATACGTACCCTGATTCTTTCCTTAAACGATCGGGTGTCCATTTTTTCATCGGTTTCTCTTTCAGATGAACCATACCGCTGTCCGGCTTCGTTATGCCGGCCATTATTTTGGATAAGCTGGTTTTCCCACTTCCATTTGCGCCTACTACGGCGATCCATTCCCCTTCATAGAGAGAAAAGCTGATATCCTTTAAAATATCTTTCCATTGGACATCGGCCGCCTCCATTATCTTCTTCCCATATGGCCGTCGGGGACGATCGACTGATGGAAGCCGGACGTTCTGATCAGCAAGCTTTTCAAGGGTGAACGGATAGGGAGGAGGGACGTCTTCCTCCAGACTATATTGAATGGGATAGGGGAGCCGGATGCCCTGGTCATGGATGATATGGGCCTGCTTATTCATCACGTCATGTAATGGGCCCGTAGTAAGTACACCTCCATCCGCACGAAGAACAATAACGTGAGAAAGAAGTTCCATCCACCCTTCCAGTCTGTGTTCGATGACAACAATGGTGAGGCTTCTCTTTCTTTTGATTGAAGTCAGCACTTCGATGAATTCTCCGGCTGCCCGTGGATCTAAATTGGCTGTCGGCTCGTCCAAAAGAAGGATGTCGGGCTCCATTACCAGCACACAGGCAAGGGCGAGCTTCTGTTTCTGCCCTCCGGATAACTGATGGATCATGGACGTTTTTTTATCAAGTAAATTCACTTGTTCAAGGACCTCATTTATTCTCGGTTCCATTTCTTCGGCAGGTATACGAAGGTTTTCCAACCCGAAAGCTATTTCATCTTCCACCGTAAGCATACAGAATTGAGTTTCGGGATCCTGGAAGACACTTCCGACGGTCTCAGCCAGTTCCCCGGGCTTAAAATCATCCGTTGACCGGCCGTGAATATAAACATGGCCGGTCATTTCTCCATCCAGGTTCTCAGGGTAAAGCCCGTTCAAGCATTGGACAAGAGAGCTTTTCCCTGATCCGCTGGGCCCCAGGATGAGCGTGTCCTGTTCCCTGGCAATGGATAGTGTGATATCCCTCAAAACGGTTCTTCCACTTTCTTCATACGTCAGTGACAAGTTTTCCAATTGGACAGCTGTCTTCATCAGGAGGCACGCTTCTTTCTTAACTCCCGGCCGAGAGCAAAGCTGGAAAGGACGCCCGTTCTTGCAAGTCCGTCGGCGACGGCTTTACCGAATACACCGGAAATCAAAGCACCGCTGATCATCCGGATAATAAGCATGGCGGCAACGTATCCACCGCTTAATGCGGCATATCCAGACTGAAAATACCCCCATATGAAGCTGAAAACGGCAGCCATGATACCGGCAAGCATGAGCACGGAGAGGTGATAAGACCGATAGCGTGTCAAAGCAAAGGCACTTTCAGCTCCAAGACCCTGGACCATTCCCGTCACAATTAATAGAGGGCCGGAAGCATTTCCGAGCAGGACTTCAATAGTAGCTGCTATTGTTTCAGACAGAAAAGCTGCACCGGGCCGGCGTAAAATATAAGCAGCAATGATGGAAACGATAAACCAGATTCCAAAGATGAAGTCATAACCGATGGGGCCGAATAACCCTGAGAGAAGTTTGCCAACAGGGAGAAAGGCCAGGTATACGACGGCAAATACGACAGACAACGCAGAAAGGACCACAATTTCTTTGAGTTTCCAGTTTTTCATGACTCAACCTCCTTGGTGGAAGGACTGTTTACTGACACCGTTACGGTCATGACGGTGTGAGAGGAACCTGAGGCTTCCGTTGCGCGGAAAACGTCTTCCAAACCTTTGAAAACCGTGTGGGTATCTCCATCCAGCCGTGTAGAATAATGGGCAGGAGTGACTTGAACGCCTTTTGATTTCATCGCTTCAATCTGCGTGTATATCGTATCCATGTAGCTCCCACCCCCCATTGGGTAAAGGGAGAATTTGGCTGATAAATGCTGGTGGATGAACCGGGAGGAGTCTTCGTTCATCCGGTCTAAAGACTCGTCTGGACAGGTATCACCGTTGGAGTCTCCAGGGCAGCCGATGGAATAAGTAGCTTGAAGGGCCGCATGAACCCCGGATTTCGAAACTTGAAGGAGAATGGCCTTCGTGACATCGAAAATATGTTCCAGCCGTCCGCGTATGGTCGTTGTAACATCATCGGTATCAAGCCACACTTTAGACGTATCGACCATATTCAAGCTGTCCAGGATAATCTCCGCAAAATCTTCACTCATCGGATGGATAGAAAACGAACATCCAGCAATTTTTGACGTACCACAAACGTGATTCATATACGATTCCTCCTTTATTTAACACAAAAAAAACTGCATCCCGGGGGAATGCAGTCCGTTGATCCATAAAAAAACCTGTCAAGGTCTGTTTGATAGAACGGCTGCACTTCCCCACGCTAGTATTACCTAGTTCGGGTGCCAAGGGTCGGATTTTCCTCTCAGCCGCGTACAGCAGCTCCCCCAGTGCCTCATATGTATACAGTTTCTTGTATTGATACCATCGTAGCGGAAGTGCGTAAGTTTGTAAACGTTAATTCTCCTTTTCATAAGATTGAGCAGGGAACTTCATTTTCAAAATCTTCCAATCGTGATAAGCTGAGGGTATTAAAAGGGCGGCCGGACTTTTGGAATAGCCGTTACTATAAGTGGAAAAGGAAAAATCGCAGCAAAGAGCACGTCGAGGGAAAGGGGAGAGAGGTATGAACAAGCACATGGAACGGACAAGCAGGTGGCTCAAGCGGCATGCACGTCCTTTGGAAGCAGCAAGGTGGGAGGCACTGTTTGAAAAGGGTTCAAAACCAAAAGTCCTCGAATATTTGAAAGCGTTTCAAAATGAGGATGGAGGGTTTGGACACGGAATCGAACCGGATTTTCAACTTCCTGATTCATCACCGATGGCTGCGTGGGCAGCATCACAGGTGCTGACTGAATTGAATGTATCTTCTAAAGAGCCGCTGCTTCAGCAGATGGTTTCCTACCTGCTGCGAACCTATGATCATCACACAGGGATGTGGCCGTCGGTAATTCCTGAGGTTAACCAGTATCCTCATGCTCCCTGGTGGACGTGGAGGGAAGGGGTTCAGTCCAACTGGATGTTCAATCCGGGAGCGGAAATAGCCGGCTTTCTCATCGAATGTTCCCAAGCGAATACGGAAGCCTGGAGCACGGGTGTGGAAAGTGCAGGGAAAGCTCTCCAGCATTTGATGAATGCTCATGAAATGGACTTCCACGAATGGCAGTGTTATCAGAATCTATGGATCTCCTTAAATAGGAATGCAGAGCAGGTCCAAGGTCATCTCCCTTATTCGATCCAACAGGTACAAGCCCATCTTCTGTCGTTAGGAGAAGAATGTTTGATCATGGACCCATCCGAGTGGGGGAACGGGTACGGTGCACTTCCGACAGATATTATCTCATCCCCGCAGCACCCGTTATATTCTCAATATAAGCCTCTGGTTCTGGAAAACCTCCGTTACTTTCTAAGAACATTAAAAGAGGAAGGGGTCTGGGATATCTCCTGGGACTGGGGAGGCGGTTCGAAGGCTTTTGCGATTGCAGAACAGCAGTGGAAAGGAATCACAGCCGTGCATCGCTGGAAGAAAATCAATGCTTTTCAAGAAGAATGGTGAATAAAGAAAAAAGAGTGATGGGCACATTTTTCGAATGAACCTCGATTTAAAGGAGATCACCCCGGGGTTGAAGCAGATGCTTCTGACTACGCTTGCCGCTGAGGCTCCTTTTCCAGAAAAATAAATGGAATAAAGAAAACCGGGATACATGCGGCATGTATCCCGGTTATATTTATGGTTTAAACAATCTCAATTTTACATTGTCTTCATTCTGAGAGCAGTCCAGGTAAGGAAGTTTTTCATAAGGATAGTACCGAACGGATGTCGGAGTCATTTCAAGCAGGCCGAACAATTCCTTCATATCGGTAAGCCGGTTCAATTGAATGAGCGTATCTTTTCCTGCGAACGATTGAAATCTTGCAGACGTAAATCCTTCTTCCTTGATAAAGTCAAGAATGTCCATTTATTAGTCTCCTTATAGCCGTAAGCGGGTTGGACATGTGCTCATTATATTTTTATAGAGATGACCGACGGTGTAACCTGTCGGCTGTTATTCTACAATAACAAATATATAGGGAAATAGCCAACTTTTCCGGTCTGAGTATTGTTTTTTTACTATAAAAATGAAAAAGTCACGTATCCAAAGATACGTGACTTTTATTTAATAATAAGGCGAAATCATTAAATACACGATTACACCAGTCAAACTGACATAAAGCCAGATCGGCATCGTCCACCGGGCGATTTTCCTATGTTTATCCACCTTCATCGCAAGACCTCTGAAAAGTGTTAACAGGGCCAGGGGTACGATTAGAGCAGCCAGGACAATGTGGGTGATTAAAATAAAGTAATAAATTCCCGCCATCAGACCTTCACCGCCGAAGGATGTGGATTCAGACATGGAATGGTACGTAAGATACGTAACTAAAAATAAGGCGGTTGTCGTAAAAGCAGCAAAAATGAACCGTTTATGCCACGTAACGTTTTTTCGGATAATCATAAATAAAGCGGCGCTCAGAAAGACAAACGTAAATGAATTGAAGACGGCATTGAGTAATGGAAGCAGCGTAATATCGAAGCTGGTTTCGCTTCCGATTTCCGGAAGAAACAACAGAGCGACTACAATCGCATTGATAGCGATGGAAAGTCCCACCACCCATGGTACATAGTTAAAATCTTTTTTTATTTCCAAAGTAAAAACCCCATCTCAAAATAGACTGCAAAATTAGTATATAAAAATTCCGCTTGAAAATCATCTCATAATGTCGAACGTTAACGAAACTGTCACTTGATTGTGTGATGGAGGGCATAACAATGGGCTGACCTTATCACGGAAGACTCCATAGGATAGGTACAAGGAGGGAAGAATATGCACCCAAAGTACCTGTTTTTGAAATTCCTGGGGTTTGGTGGAGAACTGATTTTCTCCGGGATATTGGCAGCCCTGTACACCCACCTGCAGGACACGGGGAGGGGATTTGACCCCAACCCTGTATTCTGGCAGTCCTTCATCATCATCCATCTGACATTGTTAGTCGTCCTGCCATTGTTCCTGCAGGGCAGAACGGTAGGTATGCTGCTCACAAATATGTCCGTCTCATCGACCGATGGAGGGAAACCGAATGGACTGCAGCTCCTAATAAGGGCGGTTCTCGGGTTCGGTCCTGTCCTCTTGACCAATGGCTGGTGGCTGCTGGTATCTGTGGGAACATCCATCCTGGACAAAAAAGGACGGAGCTGGGGAGAGGTGATCTCTTTCACAACGATGCAACCAAAAGAAACGAAAGAGGAGTGACTGCCCTCTGCTCCCAAGTAAAAACCGGTTCCTGCTAAGAAACCGGTTCTATTTATTCTTTTGAATCTTCCAGGATCCGCTGGAGACTCTGCTGCTGTGTTTTTATAGATTCCAGTGTGTCAACGACTATTCTTTCATAGATCGATAAGATGAGCTGTCCGTATTGACCGCCGGGTACAGCCCACTTTCCGTTCAACCCGCTCCATGTAACTGCGCTTCCCCGGGTAACGAGACCAAAGCGTGGATCGACCTCTGTCAACCCTTGAGGGATCGCATCGGTGGATGCATAGGCAAATAAATGCTGAATTTGCGCATGCACCCCTTCTTCAGGTGTTGAAAAGGACGCCCCGGCAGCTCCTCCACCTACAGCGCCGATCCCTGCAAAGTTATTCTGTTCCCTTTGTACATCTCCAGTGAAACGGAAGTAGTTGGTCTCGTGAACAGCCTGGGCAAAGGCAATATCCCCACGAATACCGTAGAGATTTCCGTATTTCACATAATACTTTCCAAGCTCTGGTGCAACCGGATAAACCGACCGGGCAAATTGATCAAGCTGACAACCGCTCATCAGACTCTCCCCAAGAATCGTCCATCGGTCCTCCGTCTCTTCAGGTGGAGGTGGTACAGGGGAACCCGCCCAAAGGAAGGCATCCATGATCCCGTACGGTTTTAATTGATTTACGAGGGCACGGGCATGTTTCACTTCTTTAAAAGCTCCAGTCTGCACACGATAATACGTCAGTCCTCCCAATTCTATAGTTGTTATAAACGAAGGAAATCCGGCGGCAGTAAGGCTGCTAACCCTTTTTTCCGCATGGTTCCTGTCTCTGAATGATCCGGCAATCACCCGGTACAAGTCATTACCAGGATCGGGGGATTCCGAACTATCTGATCCAGTGAGAATATAAGCGTCTGCAATACCTGCTTTTTGTAATTGTTCTACCTGTGCTTTTGCATGGGACTCTTTGGAGAAGGCTCCTGTTTGCACACGGTAATAGGCCTCTCCTCCAATGACAGCAGGAACGATGAACGCGGCGGTTCCACTTTGGGATAGAAATTCGATTCTTTGTTCAGCGTTTTCCCGGCTTCGAAAAGCTCCAGCCATAACTTTGTATAAGGTCGAGGTGTGAGAAGGAGCGGCACCGGCCAGTCTCGGCAGCTGCAGGGCTTTTGCTGTTCCTTCTCCGATGGCTGTGGATATGTCATTAATGAAAGAGGAATTTCTAAGCAGAGCCAGGTCGTCCGGGTGATCGACAAACAGAATTTCAAGTAAAAGAGAACTCATATCGGTTGTGCGGGTGACGAACAAATCGGCACGTTTCATTCCGCGGTTGCTCACTCCGTATTTTGAAGCCGTTTGATAGACTGTCGTATGGATGATGGATTGATAAGCCTGCGTATCCGGGGCAAGGCTCCCATTATAAATATAACTTTCAAAGCCTCTTCCACCCGCGGCATTATTATGAATGGATAGAAAAAAATCAGCGTCTCCGGCATTGGCAAGAGTCGTCCGCCGGTTCAAGGAAACCGTTTGATCCGAGCTCCTTGTCATGACGACCTCAGCTTCATAATTCTGGGTGAGGTACCGCTGGACATTAAGGGCGATGGAAAGGTTGAAGGTCTTTTCCTGGTACCCCATATAGACGGCGCCGGGGTCTGTACCTCCATGACCCGGGTCAATGACTATTGTCTTCATATGAATCTTTCTCCTCTCACGATACTCTTTTAGTATATGAGTCTTTCTGGATACTTGTATAGATGAATGAAGGAAAGAGAATATACAGCCGGATGAAACACATGCTTTAGCTGACTTGTGCTTGTATTGTATAATATTAAAATGACGTGCAAAGGAGGAGACTCATGGATCCACTGGATATTGTAGGTAACTTACATAAAATTAAACCCGTTTTTCAACCCATTGTCAGTGCCATTAATCATGATGTGATTGGATATGAGGTGCTGGCCCGGTATAAAGAAAATCAGACGTGGGAGAGTCTTGGTCCATTTTTCCACGATACGGATGTCCCGGAGGAATTCAAGGTGGAGGTGGATCAAGTTGTCCTGAGTCAGGCTGTTCATATGATGATGGCTGATGGGAAAGAAGGACTGCTGTTTATTAACCGTAATGCTAAGCAGCTCATGGTGAACAACGGGGATGATCTGCTGCAGTCGCTGCTTCACTTCAAGGAGCAGGGATTTGACTTGAGTCGTATTGTTATTGAAGTAACCGAACATGATTTTGACGAAGACTTTGAAACGTTGAACCATCTCCTGCTTTATTTCAAGACGTACGGTATCCAGATAGCAGTGGATCATGTCGGAGCTAAAAGCTCAAACATCGACCGGATCCGGCTGCTGGAACCTCATATTTTAAAAATTGATACAGGGATTATCCGCAGACAGGATGGCGACGCGTTCCAGGATATCATGTACTCATTATCCATGCTCGCGCACCGGATTGGAGCCGCACTGTTATTTGAAAATATTGAAGATGATTTCCAGCTGTACTTTGCCTGGAAACACGGCAGCCGCTTTTACCAGGGGTATTACCTCGCTCACCCTTCCTTTGATCCTGTCGGCAAGAGTTCACTGGCTGTCGATATTAAAGAACGAATGAGCGGATATGTCCAGCGGGAGAAACGGCTGCTGCAAGATCGTCAGCAGTATGTAAAGCACTGGGAGGCAAAAGTAAGACAGCTGCTGCCGAGATGGGAAGGTCCTAAGAAATCGGATGCGTTTATAGATGGTGTGACCGAACAGTTCCACAACGAAAGCTTCCGGATGTTTATCTGCCATATGGACGGCCAGCAGGTATCCTCCAACTTCCGTAAAAAAGACGAGGACTGGTTTGTGGAATCAGATAAGAGAGGATCCAACTGGGCTTTTCGTCCATACTTTCTGGAGAATGTGATGAAGATGAAAGAATCCCATGCGGGACTTCTTTCTGACCTTTATTCTGATATTGAAACCAAAGAAATGGTCCGCACATTCAGCTTCCCGTTAACTGAGCAGCATTTTCTTTTCATTGATCTGCGCTACGCGTATTTGTATGATCACGAATGTCTGCTCGCCTGAAGGGGAGTATATCAGTCAAACGATTTTTAAGGCGGCCTGCAGATCACGGAAACGTGGCTCTGCAGGCCATTTTTTGCCTGCGTCTGTCCTCTTGTTCCAAAGAAGGGTTTACATGAATGTCTATTGAATAAAGTAAGACAGGAGGGATGCAGATGAAAGTGAGAGCATTGGAAGATATCCTTGGGTCCAGCAGAGAAGTGAAGGGGGAAAACTGGACAAGCCGGCGTTTGATTGTTGCTGAGGACCATATGGGCTGTTCCGTCCATGACACGCTGATCCGGGGCGGGACTGAAACGAAAATGTGGTATAAGCACCATCTTGAATCTGTTTATTGTATAGAGGGGGAAGGGGAGGTCATCACACTTTCTGACCAAAGCGTATGGCCCATCCGGGAAAATACCTTATACGCATTGGATCAGCATGATGAACATGTGCTGCGTGCTTTCACTGATATGCGGATGATCTGTGTCTTTAACCCCCCTTTACATGGAGATGAAAAACACGATGCAGACGGGACGTATCCTATGAGACCGTAACTGAAATCGGCCGCTGTTATATAGTCTGCGCTCATCCATTTCCCAGTCCGCCCAAGTAGGGCTCCCGGCCATCATGACAACAGATTTTTGCTTGTCTATGGCCATCGGTCTCTCAGTGATCAGCCTCGGTGTCGGTTTGTATTCCGGGCTTCGGAGGTGGAAGGCCGAAAATTATGATTACCGTATGACTGCAGCGGGTCAAGGGCCTGCGGCTTCATAAAAAAGAAAGAGAGCACGAAGAAGAGTGGAAGACAGCTGGAGGCTTTCTTCCACTTTTGTCAGAGTCACTTCCGCATCAATGTAAATAACTTTTCAATTTGGTTAACAATTTGGTATTCTATGATTAGGAAGAGGAGGGGAACCGTGGATCCTATACATATTGATGTTCCGTATGTCCTGCATACCAAACGCCTCATCCTTAGGAGACCGGAGGCTGGAGACGGTGGGATGATCAATGAGGCGGTCCACCGATCAGAACAGCAGCTGAAGCCGTGGCTTCCTTTTGTACAGGAAATGCCTTCGATTGAAGATACAGAAAGCAGCACCAGACAGGCCCACACAGATTTTACGGCAAGAAAAAAACTCCGTTACCTCGTTTTTCATAAGAAGAAAGGGGATTTTATCGGATCAACGGGACTGCACAATATCGACTGGGAGGTCGGGAAATTCGAAGTCGGTTACTGGATTGACACGAAATGGAGCGGTCATGGATACATGCGGGAATCGGTTCGTGAACTAACTCGCCTTGCTCTTGAGGATCTCGGTGGAGCACGGGTGGAAATCCGGTGTGAAAGGGCACATGAAAAAAGCAGAAGGATTCCTGAACAATTAGGCTATCAGCTTGAAGGAATCTTACGTATGGAGGACCTTTCTGTTGATGGAAGACATCTGACCGATACATGCATATACGCTAAAGTTCAAGAACGGAGGAAGAAGCATGGTTGACGTGACGATCGTCGGAGCTGGTGTAGCTGGAACATTTCTGGCCCACACCCTCATCGAGAATCATCCCGGTCTTCAAGTGAAAATGGTAGACTTGGGAAAGCCTTTGAAAGAGAGGCATTGTGCGCGTGAGTATGGGCAGCCCTGCACGTGTTCCGGTGAATGTGATCAGTACATAGGTTTTGGTGGTCTGGGAAAATCAGAGGGTAAATTCAACTTCACCCATGATTTCGGTGGAGAGCTGTCACGCAAAATTGGCGAGAAGGAAACCGATCGTCTTATGGAAAAGGTGGATCATATCCTGGTGGAGCATGGGGGCGGCCGGGTGCAGACCTATTCGACCGATAACGACCAGGTGAAAGAAAGGGCAGCGGCCGGGGACTTGAAGGTATTAACGACAGAAGTCCGGCACCTCGGCTCATCTCTGGCCCGGGAGGTATTTCAAAGTCTCTATGAACACATGGAGAATCAGCTGTCCTTTTCTTTCAATACCCGGGTCCAGTCCATCACACCATCGGGTTACGGCTTCCGTGTTCTCACGGATGGTGAAGAATTCTATAGTCGGAAGATTGTGCTCGCGACAGGCAACAGCGGCCGGGAGTGGTTTTCAAGCATAGCAGAGTCGATGAATATCAAGCCGAAGGATACCCGTCTGGATCTGGGTGTCCGGGTGGAGATGCGTGGCGGACAGCTGGATGCTCTGCTGAAGGAAACGTTTGAAACAAAACTGTTAAAGAAAACAAACCGTTACACAGCCTACACGTACTGTATGAACCCAAAAGGGCGGATCATTCGGAAGCATCAGCATGGGCTCGTCATGCCGGATGGACAAAACTCCCGTGAACAGGGTGTGCCGGGGGAAAATGTGAATTTCACTTTGTTTGTACCTCGATACTTTCCGGATCAATGGAAGGCCATGGAGGAAGCGGAGCGGATCATAGGGGGCATCAATCGGTCGGGCGATCGGATTGTCGTCCAGCGTCTGGAAGATTTTAAATCGGGAAGGGACACGACGTCCCTTCATACAAACAGAATTTCCCCTTCTCTTGATGCTGAGAAAGGTTCACTGCGTGAGGAAGTCCCAAGTGTTTATATGGATGCTCTTACAGAGTTTTTGACCTCTCTTGAAAAAGCGCTCGGGGAACCGGTGGATCCGGATACTTTATTATATGGACTGGATGCTAAATTTTACGAACCGGTCATTCCAACAAATGAGACTTTTGAAACGAACGTTCCAGGGTTGTTTCTGGCGGGAGACTGTTCATCTGTCACTCATTCCTTATCCCAGGCGGCGGCCAGCGGGATTTATGTAGGAGAGATTATAGAAGGAAAAGGATAACCGCAGGCGCGGTTATCCTTTTTCAATCTGAAACATTGCTTTTTCCACTTGTTCAGCTTCCATCACATTCATTAAGCGGATGGATTCCCCCGGCTTTACAGCATGTTCGGCTGTAATGGAGATGGCTTCTTCCTTGTTGTTCAAATTGAAATCATTGAGAGTGACTGGAAGTTCCATTTCCTGATAATAGGGAGTGAGGGCTTCTATCTCATCGAAACGGCCTTCCAGAGCAAGCTGGACGAGAATTCCATAGGCTACTTTTTCACCATGAAGAAAGGCGTGGGTGGCAGGTACTTGGGTCAACCCGTTATGTATCGAGTGCGCGCCTGCGATTCTTCCATAGCTGTCACCGTAACCCCCGACCATACCGCCAGCCATAATAATGGTTTCCACAACTCTCATAAAGGCAGGGACGACCGCCTGCTGCCGGACGGCTTCCACGGCCGCTTTTCCATCCTGTATAAGAACGTCCCTGCATAATTTTGCTGCATGCAGAGCAATGTCAACAGCGATAGGTTTAGAAGCAAGAGACCTTGTGAGCACATCTGCTTCGTACCATTTGGCGAGTGTATCTCCGATGCCGGCCCTAAAATACGGTTCCGGCGCGCGGACGAGCAGTTCCGGTTCTACAAGCAGCATCCACGTACTTCGTGGATAAATGATATATTCTTCAAAGTTCCCTTCATTATCGTAAAAGACACTGAGAGGCGTCCATGGCGCACAGTTGGAGGCCAATGTAGGTATGAGCACCACAGGAATATGCAGACGATCGGCACAGGCTTTTCCGAGGTCAAGCACTTTTCCACCACCGATGCTGATGAGAACATCACGATCCTGAAGGGATTCACTCAAGCGCGCCACTTCTTCGTGGGAACATTCCCCATGATATTGTTCAAATCGGACCGGAATGGTCAGATCTGGAAAATAGGGTTCCGCAGCTTTCCATGATTGTTCTCCGTGTATGACTCCTGCCTTTGTGAACGATTGATCTGCCAGCCATTCGGGCAGCTCTTTAAGAACTCCTGATTCGGCTTTATAAATGGCTGGTGCTCCTTGAACGGTTACGTTTTTCATATGTGATCACCCCTGAAAATGATATAGCCATCATTATCCAGATGACAGAATAATATGTCAATAAGAAAACCGGGAGAAGCTCTCCCGGTTTTGTATCTCAGCGGTTTCGGAATTCCTGAAGGATGTTAAGTCCTGTTGTGACGGCCTGACTCATGGCAGAGCCCCCTCCATAAGCAGCGGAAACACCCATCGATTCATAAATTTCCTTGTCAGTACATTCCGCTTCTACGCATTGATCCATATGATAGGCAATACTTGCTTCATCGCCCTCTTTCACACTGATGGCAAGGGCCATCAAATGCTTCGTACCTTTCTTTAGTTCCCCATCCTCAAAAAAAGAGCCGGTGAAGTGGTTGTATTCCTTTGTCGCCTCCGGCAGGTGCTCCGTTAAGGTCTCAATACCATTTCTATATTCCTTCAGTAGTTCTTCTCCTCGCTGTGTCATTCAATCACTCTCCCTTTTCTTTGATATTCCTTCTATTCCTTCCCCTTCCAGTGGATTAAACGGTGGGATGGGTTACTTGGCACATTCCGGTTATTAATGAAATGTTGAGAAAATTGTTTACAAACAGATAATAATGCGTTAAAGTTGTAAATCATAAACGAATAGCAACAACTAATTCTTATCAAGAGTGACTGAGGGAAAGGCCCGGAGACGTCACAGCAACCTTCCATGTGGAGTGGTGCTAAATCCGCCGGAATAATAAATTCTGGAAGATAAGAGTTTGGCTGATAGTTATGCGAAACTCTCTTCTTGATAAGGAAGAGAGTTTTTTTTATTAAGTAAAGGAGGATTGTTATGATATCCATCCAGGAGCTCAGCAAAATTTACACATCCAAGAACAGACAAGTGATCGGGGTGGACGAGGTTTCACTGGATATTCAGGAAGGTGAAATTTATGGAATTGTAGGATACAGCGGAGCCGGGAAAAGTACACTTCTCCGGTGTATGAATATATTGGAACGCCCCACATCCGGGAAGGTTTACATTGATGGAATCGATCTCCTTTCCTTGTCCAAAAAGGACCTCAGAAAAGCGCGCCAGTCCATAGGTATGATCTTTCAGGGATTCCACCTTGCCATGGGGAAAACCGTTTTGGAAAACGTGGCGTTTGCCCTGAAGGCAGCTGGTAAACCAAAGCAGGAGCGGCACGACCGTGCGCATCGGCTTCTTGAACTCGTCGGTCTAAGCGATAAAGCTGATCAGTACCCGGCCCAATTGAGCGGCGGACAGAAACAGAGGGTCAGTATTGCCCGTGCGCTTGCCAACGATCCTAAAGTGCTGCTGTGTGATGAAGCGACTTCAGCGCTCGACCCGAATACGACGCAGTCTATCCTGAAGCTCTTAAAAAAGATCAATCGTGAACTGGGGCTTACCATCGTACTCATCACACACGAAATGGAGGTTGTAAAAGAGATCTGCGACCGCTGTGCCGTCATGGAAGATGGAAGGATAGTGGAGCAGGGGGCAGCCTACGAAATCTTCGCTTCTCCCCAAAATGCTTTGACGAAGCGGTTTATCCGAACCGTGATTGATTTTCATGTGCCGGAAGAGCTGTTGAAAAACAGCCGGGGTACGATTGTTCAAATGAAATTTACCGGAGGAAAGGCCGGTGATACCGTAGTGTCGGATCTGCTTCAAAATTATAAAATCAAAGGAAATATCCTGCATGGAAATGTTGATTACATACAGGAAAAGGCACTTGGTACGTTTGTGATGGAATTAACAGGTGAATCGAATGAAGTCGACAGAGCTGTAGAAAGTCTGCGGACGATACTGGATGAAGTGGAGGTGCTGAATCATGATCGAACAGCTGATCAACCTGTGGCCCGAGCTGAATAAATCATTTATCGAAACATTGATCATGGTGGGGATCGGGCTCGGGGTAGCTGTGATTGCCGGTCTTCCCCTGGGACTGCTGCTTTTCGTCACCGACCGTGACTTATTTTTGGAAAACAAGTGGATTAAAGGGGCTGTAGGTATTTTTGTAAACCTTGTCCGTTCTATTCCATTCATTATCCTGCTTGTGTTCTTATTCCCATTTACTAATTTTCTTTTAGGCACGACAACAGGACCGATTGCTGCCTCCGTTGCTTTGTCGGCAGCTGCGATCCCATTTTATGCAAGAATTGTAGAATCATCCGCCAGGGATATTGATAAAGGTGTCATAGAAGCGGCAATTGCTTGTGGAGCTTCTCCATGGCTGATTATTAAAGATATCATCTTCCCGGAAATCAAGCCGGGTTTGATCAGCGGCTTAACTATAACGGCGATCAGCCTGATCGGCTATTCTGCAATGGCCGGTGCTATTGGCGGCGGAGGTATCGGAGACCTGGCTATCCGGTACGGCTATTACCGTTATGATAATTTTGTCATGTTTACAACGGTTATTGTGCTGATCGTCCTTGTTCAGGTTGTCCAGTACGCAGGAGATTTCCTGGCCAAGACAGTGAAAAAGAGTTAATTCAAGAGAAATCAATGTTCAGGAGGACGATAAAATGAAAAAAATCATTACCCTTTTTGCTGCATTAACCATCATGACTTTCCTTTCGGCTTGTGGAGGCAGCGAAGAGAATGCAGATGCAGAAGAGAAGAAAACCATCCGTTTTGGAGCAACTTCCGGCCCATACAGTGATATGGTGAACGAAGCGATCGCCCCGCTGTTGGAGGAAAAAGGATATGAAGTAACCAATAAAGAATTTACAGACTATGTACAGCCCAACAAGGCGTTGGCTAATGGAGATCTGGATGCCAACCTGTTCCAGCATAAAATTTATCTGGAGTCCTTTGCCGAAGAACATAACCTGGATTTGTCCGAGGTGATTATTGTTCCAACAGCTCCTATGGGGATTTATTCCAATGATTATGAGGACATTGAAAGTGTTGAAACAGGCAGTACGATGGGGATTCCCAATGACCCGACCAACCTGGCCCGTGCACTGACCATTCTTGAGGATGAAGGTCTTGTCACGTTGAAGGAGGATGTGGATCCTCTTCGTGCGTCCCTGAATGATATTACAGAAAATCCAAAAGACATCGAATTCGTTGAGGTGGAAGCAGGCCAGCTGCCACGTCTGGTGGACAGTGAAGACCTTTCCATGGTGCCTGGTAACTATGCTCTTGCTGCTGAGATGGACTTGTTAAGTGCTCTTGCCCTTGAGGATATGCCTGATGATTACAGAAACCGAGTAGCTGTGAAGACCGAAGATCTGGATGCACAGTTTACAAAGGATATTAAGGAAGTTGTGGAGTCGGAAGAGTTTGAGGAAATCATGGATGAAAAGTTTGAAGGCTTTGGTAAGCCTCAATGGATGAAAGAAAAAGAATAAGGACGGCGCCGTCTTCCCTGGGAAGGCGGCTTTTTTCAGGTGCACAGCAGGTTGAATAGGTACAAAGGCATGTGACCAGTGCTGGACCGCATGTCGGCTGGAATCAGAGGAGTTTTTTCTGCATAGAGCTTATGATGAAGATAAGACAGGGAAGAGGGAACAGATTGGGAAATGGTTCTATTTTTCCTGCTGGAGTGAAACGTATAGTTTTATCATCCGTATGAAGAAGTAGAAAGGGTGGGGAGCGCATGACGTTTGTCATTAAAGTAGAAAGTCTGTCCAAAAATTTCGGCCGTGTGCAGGCTGTCAAAGGAGTCTCCTTTTCTGTTGAGAAGGGGGAAATATTCGGAATCATCGGACCGAACGGGGCAGGAAAAACGACCACACTGGAAATGATTGAAGGGATATTAAAGCCTGACAGCGGAAGCATTGATGTTTTAGGTTTGACGCCGAACCGGCAGCTCCAACAGCTGAATCAGCAGATCGGGGTGCAATTTCAGTCGGCATCCATTCAAAAAAAGATGAAGGTGAAAGAAGCACTGGATCTATTTGCTGCTTTTTACCCCGGGGAGGCCCGGAAAGCCCAACTTGTAGAGATGCTGGGTCTGGAGGAGAAAATGAATGTACGATTTGAAAATTTGTCAGGCGGGTGGAAACAACGGGTAACTCTTGCTCTGGCTACTCTTCATCAGCCGGAAATCGTTTTTCTCGATGAACCGAGTATGGGACTGGACCCCCACGCCCGCAGGGAGTTGTGGACGTTGATACGCAAATTGAGAGACCAGGGGAGCACCATTGTATTAACGACGCATTATATGGAAGAAGCCGAACAGCTCTGTGACCGGGTAGCAATGATCTACAGCGGTGAATTGAGGGCTCTGGACCGTCCGTCTGCCCTCCTGGAGAAGAGCGGAGGCCAGTTGATCACGTTTCAAAGCAGGGATATTCCCTATGTTAAGCTTCGATCCATACCTGGAGTCGTCAAGGTTGATAAAGAGGATGATACGTTCAAGGTTTATAGTGATGATCTGCAGCTGACCAGTTATCATATTTTCACCTATTGTCATCAGGAGAACTTGTCCTTAATGCATTTCCAATTTGCTAAAGGGACATTGGAAGATCTATTCGTCCATTACTTGGAAAAGGAGGAAGCCGAATGATTGTCGTCTGGAAGCTTGCTCAGTTGGAAACGAAAATGTTTTTCCGTGATCGTCTCAGCGTGTTCTGGACCTTTTTATTTCCAGTAGTGATGATTTGGCTGTTCGGATCCATGTTTGGAAATAATATAGAAGGAAATTTCTCTTTTGCAGCCTTATTCATCCCCTCCTGGATCGGGGTGAATATCGTAACCACATCCTTTTTCACCCTGGGAACAGTACTTGCCAGCTACAGAGAAACCGGAGTTCTGCGCAGGTATCAGTCCACACCATTGCAGCCGTGGAAGATTCTGGCGGCTCATACCGTGCAGGGGACAGTGATTTTCCTATGTTCTGCTTTACTTCTTCTGGTATTCGGAATGCTGATGTACGACCTTGAAATTCCCGTTTACGCTGGAAGTACTTTAGCCGCTCTTTTTCTCAGCATTGCAGCTTTTTTTCCTTTTGCTCTTCTCATTACATCATTGGCTAAGAATACACAGTCTGCGGCGGCCATCAGTTCTTTATTTTTGAATTTGATGATCTTCTTGTCAGGAGCGACCTTTCCACTGGAAATGATGCCGGAAGTTCTTCAATACACGGCGAAAATACTTCCGCTTTATTACGTCATTGAACTTTTGAGGGGGACGTGGAACGAAGCACCCATTTTTGAATATGGATTCGAAGTGTTTGTATTGATCGGCATTTCCGTATTTTCTACAATATTAGCCGCCAGGTTTTTCCGTTGGAGTGATAGATAGGGAAGGGGCAGGGAAATGCAGGTTCCCAATGGCGATTCTTGGAACAGACACTGATATTTTCAACCAGCGCAGTGTTTAAAAGAGCTGTCCCAGTTGAGGAGCAGAGGCAGCGAAAGGGCATAATAAACCCGTCCGGAGTGGGAGTGTCTCCCATAGAGGACGGGTTTTATGCTTTTATGAATTAGAACGGATTGGTCGCCCATTGAAGAGACTGCTTAATGAAGATTCTCGGATGAAGCTTCAATTGGGCAGTCATATACTCGGCGATGTCCTCCGGCTGCATGTATTTTTCCTTATCCTGCTCTTCCAAACTTTCTCCAAAGGCCAGTTCTGTGGCCACAAGGCTCGGATTGAGTGTGAAGACACGTATGTTGCTGCGTCGTACTTCCTGCATCAGTGCTTCTGTCATTCCTTGAACGGCGAATTTTGATGCACTGTAGGAAGTGGATCCAGCTGTTCCTTTAAGTCCATTGCTTGAAGATACGTTGATGATATCTCCATGGTTTTTATCAAGCATATGAGGGAGGACGGCTCTTGTTACATGGTAGGTGCCGAACACGTTGACTTCAAATGTCCGTTTCCAATCTTCAGGCTCGATGTCAAGAAAATCACCGTAAAGCCCAATACCAGCATTATTAATGAGAATATCGGCAGGACCGATTTCTTCTTTTAAATGTTCAACCGCCTGTTCAACATCCTCCAAGCGGGCAATATCCACAGAGACTGCAGCGGCTTGTACGCCATATGCCCTTGCTTCGTCTGCTGTTTTGTTTAACTCCTCTTCTGTGCGGGCCATTAACCCGACATGAACGCCCTCAGCGGCGAGTTTAAGTGCAGCAGCTTTACCGATGCCGCGTCCGGCCCCTGTGATGTAGGCAGTTTTTTCCGTAATTTCCTGTCCCATTCTGTTCACCCTTTCTTCCATTCTTTATTAAAGTGTAAACGGAAGCTGGAAAGGATTCAAAAGATGTCACTTCATATTGAAGTTTTGTGTACCAAAGTCTTTAATACTTACATCAGCCTGAACGTCAATGTCTATCTGTGGGAAGATGTCATCCCACTCCTCTTTATGTTTATTCCAATAGTCCGGCTGATGGATACGTACCCACTGGGAAAGGTGGACAAAATCCGTTTCTAATTCTTTCTGCGCGATCTGAAGAATGGCATTGATCTTATCCTCGATATTTTTATCCGCGGCTTCCTTGATTCCTTCTTCCCAGCCCGTTTTAAAAACGTTGCGGTCGACGCCCCAGTCTTCACCAAGGGATGTGGTCACCTTTACATCAACACTCATGGAAAGCTCCCCGTCAGAGAAGGAAACATCAAATTTGGAATCCGCCCCCTTAATTTCCAGAACGACAGGTCCGTCTGCGATATTTTTTTCGCTTAAATAAATGTATCCACCTTCTACATTGTTATGGAGGTAACGGACGCCTTCCATCTTTTCAAGTGGAATCCAGCCGATATATTGGGACGTTTTTCCTGAAATGACGCCGGCGCCGTAGGATTTGATATTTCCATTAATGATAGCCATTCCTGGTATGATAAAGCTTTTTTTCTCTGATATATACTGGGACATATCTCCGATCGTTAAGTTTTTAGGGTTGGTATTATTTTTATGGTAGTTTTCACTTAATTCTTTAATTTGGATGGCTGGAAACAGCTCTTTTTCCGGCTGGGCGTTGAATATTTTCTGAACGGGATCCGCTGTAATGAATACCGGAACAGTCCGGCGGAATTCGTGGTCACGGATGTAAAGGTCAATCAGTTGACTGAGCTTTTCTTTTTCAAGCAGCCTGGTTGAAAATAAAATCGATTTTAAATGGGTATAGTTGGGCGGGCGGTTACTCTCCAGTGAGTTCTCACGGATCATTTCAAACAGCGTCGTTCCGGTTGATTCAAGGTTTTGGTACGGGCTGTCCGTCTGGGAACTGTCCTGTTGGGTGGGAATCTGTCCCGGCTTTACATACTGATTGATCATTAACATGTGATCCTCTTCGGCAACGTCTAATGCCAGCCCTGTAACAATTCCGACATCTTCTATTTCCTTAATATCCCAGCAACCTGTCAAAAGGACAGCGGAACAAATCAGGCAGAAAAGAGATTTAAGTGTCATGCGTCTGCCTCCTCACCAACGATACGAGCAGTAACAGCCCGGGAAATCCAATGATCGCAGCAGCACTGACCCACTGAATATGAGAGGAGTAATCCAGCACTTCTGTAAGACCTTCCGGATAAAGGGTTATAGAGAAAATCAAAAGGCCTGCGGCAGCCATACACCACCAGCCCGGCTTCGTTACTTTTCCAATTCCGAGAATCATTCCATAGGTATAAGTCGTAAATGAAGTGAAAACAGTGATCAGCCAGCCGAAAATGAAAATCAATTCAAAACGTTCAAAGAAGAAACCTTGAAATTCTATGCTTTTCGCCATCTCGATCGTTGGAAACGTGATTTCCTTTAGTTCTGCTATGCCTAAAACTCCGATGGTTAAAATGTGGAAGATCACATAAATCACAGCGGTCACAATAATACTGGTCCATACAGATAAAGCCAGTTTCTTTATTTTTTTCGTTTTGATAAGGGGAGAGAAAATCATCAGGAATTCAATGCCGATAAATGAAAAGAAAGAAATCTTCGATTGGGTGACCGTTGTCATAAGATTGCTCTTCAGGACAGGCCGTAAGTTTTGGACGTCCACATCTTTGATACTCAGAAGAGCGAGAATGAGAAACATGAACATCATGACAGGAAAGTACAGCTGGAAAAAACGGACGACATCTCCAGGTCCGTTGCTGATTAAATAAAGGCTGACCAGCAGAAATGATCCAATGATTACATATAATGGAGTGGTATCCAGCAGGTAATTTTTTATAATAGCTGTGGTTACTCTTAAAATATAGGAGGCTACAATGAGACAGTGAAAAATGAAAAAGAGGTTGATCAGCGTTCCGATCCATCTGCCGGTGATCTTTTTTGACATATCAAAGAAAGTGAGACCTGGATAACGGGTGACTAATAAAACATACAAAGTGGTGATCAGGCACATAAGAAGAGCGCCGATGATGATACTGACCCATAAGTCCGGGGAGTTCACTGCGTTGGCCAGATCACGCGGCATCAAAATGATCCCTACGCCAATCATCGCTGATATAAAGATGACGATCAGCTGAATGGAAGTCAATTGTCTTAAATCACTCATCCAAACCACCTTCTTTATCAAATCGTAACCGGATCAATGTGTCTTTCCATCTGTTTGGGTAATAAGGAGCAAAGGGTTCCAGGTAAGGGACTGTAAAGCTGTTTAACCGGATCAAATGGATACTCAAAATAAAGACGGCGAGGATTAAGCCGTAAATGCCCAGCAGAGCAGCCGCGAACAACATGACGAAACTCACCGTCCTTAACGCAAGACTGAGGCTGTAGTCGACAATGGTAAAGGAGCAGATGGCTGCAAAAGCGACGACGATGATCATCAATGGACTGACGATTCCGGCTGTCACAGCGGCCTCACCTAATACAATGGCTCCTACAATGCTGACAGCCGGTCCTATAGGCTTAGGCAGACGGATGCCGGCTTCCCGTAGAATTTCAATCGTCAGCTGCATGACGAACGCTTCCATGAATGATGGGAAAGGTACGCCTTCCCTTGTTTTGGATATGGAAATGGCCAGATCTGTAGGGATTAATCCATGATGAAAGGAAATCAGCGATATATAGATAGATGGCAGCATGACAGCAAGAAATGCGGCGGCAAACCGCATCAGGCGAATGAGAGAAGCAGGAATCCATTTGAAGTTATAATCATCTGATGTCTGAAAAAGGGAATTTAAGGTTACAGGTGCTAACAGGACGGAAGGGGAGCCTTCCACGAAGATGGCCACCTTTCCCTCAGCCAGGGCGTTGGCGACTTTAGCCGGACGTTCGGTTTCCTGGAGTTCAGGAAATAAAGTGAATGTATTTTTCTCCAGGCTTTGTTCAACCACCCCTCCATCCGGGAGGTAGTCTTCTTTAACCGCCTTTACGCGCTTTCTTACTTCTTCCAATAATTTTTCGTTGGCTTCCTCCTCCACGTAGGCAATGGTTACATGGGTGAAGGCTTTTAAACCGAGTGACAGGTGTTCGAACTTTAGATGCGTAGATCTCAAGTGAACACGGAGGAGCTTGATGTTTGCTTCCAGTGATTCAATAAACCCGTCCCTGGCGCCCCTGAGTGTCATTTCAGATACAGGTTCTGATACAGCACGGTAATGGAATCCGCATGTTTCAACAGCATATACGGTCTCATTCTCAAGCATTAGTGTATATCCATTGAGAAGATGACTATCCATATCCTTTGCTTGAGAAAGGATCGTCAAAGGTTCGGCAGAAAATGCATGCTCTACGGTTTTGTCCTCCGGATTATTCCACTCAAGCAGCGGAGCGAGAATGGAATCCTGGATCTTGGTCATATCTGTAATAGAGGGCATATATAAGACATAAATGTTGTGGGAAGCAAATGGGATGGTTTTGATCGTAACACAGTCATCGTTTTTCTTCTGGGACAGGTACTCCTTGACATTCAACGGATAGCCCTCCATAAGATTCTTGGAATTTTTATTAGTATGAGCCATTCATGGTGGATTACCCTGAAAAGCAGAAGGGACTTCTATATGGAAAAAACTGCTTCATTAGCTGCAGGAAAATAACAAAGGATAAGAAGGAAAGGAGGGTGGAACATGGGAAAAAAAGCGAAAAATAAAAGCAAGAAGGATTTAAATGCCCTTCGACGAGAAAAAGGGGAAACAAATGGTACAGGAAAACAAGACCCCTACCGATAAAAAAAGGCCTGCTCCTTCTGGGGAGCAGGCTTCAGCTTGTAGAGAAACCCCTGTTTCTTTACAAGCTTTTTCTTTCTTACCGCCAGGAGCGTAAACCCCTTCCCTTTCCGCGGACGAGCGCCCGAGCTTCCTCGCAAAACCCACGCTCGGGGATCTCGGACCACTCGTTCTTCCGGGGGCACCGCTCCTTCAGAATTCTTAAAAATCGAAAAAGACCCTCATTCATCCAGCTCAGCTGGATGGAGGAGGGTCTTTTTCATATTCCGGCAGGCAGCCGTCGTCAGCGCCTGTTCTTTCCCTTTTTCTTTTCCATGCAGGCGGCAGCAGCGCCGCCCATGCCGTTCTTTTGAATCTGCGAACCTGCGTAGGGCACATGTTCTCTTCTATATATGCTAACGTCGGCACGAGGAGTGTTCGGTGGTGATGCCTGCGGGAACAACACGGGCCGAAGATCCACTTGGGCAGGTGGCCTTCCTGGACAAGTCAGCGGAGGGCGTGCCCGCGGCATTCATCCACCGATAAGCGGAAAGTGACCCTTTACAAGACAAATGGACAACTTTAACTGGTTAACTCAGGCTTTTTCATTATTGATTGTTTTGTTCCATTTGATCGTTCAGCTTTGTGAATCGGTTTTTGATGACAGAAGTATCCGCAAATAAATCATGGATGCCTTGATGGCGTTTTGTGAAAGCCACGACAAGGTAGGGGATTCCCCCAAGAGCCATGCTGATATAACGGCCGATGCATTCCCGGAAGATAATCTGCCCGTTACCCATCTTACTGCGGGTCAGCGACACAACGGATAGACCGAACACCATTTTCCCAAGCGACGCCTGGAAGAACTTTGTCATTAGAATAAAGTACAAGAAGAAAATCAGGGATGTTGTGATATTCTCTGCACTGAACAAAGGAAGCCACAACTGCGCATTCTCGAGGTTAACGAGACGCAGCAGCGGCTTTGTTACGATGGAATTGATACTCCAGATGACGAGAAGGTCAATGAGATAGGCAAAGAAACGGGGAATGAACCCCGCAAAAATGACTCTCTGAATATCATCCTTCTGCTGAAGGACTAAAGTGGATAATGGGTGATTGGATTGTTCAAATTCTGTAGTCTCCATCTTTATTCCTCCTTATTCCGTATACATGTACATCAATGTCGGGCCTTGACGCTCACTGATCAGCTGCTCGATATAACGGATTTCGCTATCAGGCATCAAGCTTTGGGCCATTGGGAAATCAAAGAGAGAAGTGATGGTATTTTTATATTCAAACACCTGTGGGTCTCCTCCAATTTCCTCTTTTAAGGCTGTAAGAGTGTCTTCGCGGAAGCCGATCTGGTCGACAAGACCGTTTTCAGCCGCCTGTTTACCAGAATAGATTCTCCCGTCAGCCAGTTCCTTGACACGACTTTCCGACATGTCTCTTCCTTCAGAAATAACGTCCACGAACTGCTGATAGGATTCATCAACCAGGGTCTGTAGAATTTCCCTGTCCGCATCCGTCATTTCTTTTGTAGGACTCATAATATCCTTGAACTCACCACTCTTGATCGTGTTGAATTTCACTCCATACTCATTAGCGAGCTCCTGGTAGTTTACACTCTGCATAATGACACCAAGTGAGCCGGTAAAGGTTTCATTGGAAGCATAAATCTGATCAGCAGGAGCAGAAACGTAATAGCCTCCGGAAGCGGCCATGTTCCCCATGGACACATAGATCATTTTGTCAGCTTCTTTAATTTCAATCAGCTTATCATGGATCTCCGCACTTTCATAAACACCGCCGCCCGGCGAGTTCACATATAAGTGCACCCCTTTGATGGTTGGATCATTTTTGATCTGCTCGAGTTTCTTCATGAAACGATCATGCTGGTAACCCCCGCCGCTGAATGGGTTGGTGTTGGAACCCGGACTGTCCATGATCGTCCCTTCAAGGTTGATTTCTACGATACGGTTGGATGCAGCCCCTTGCTCCACCACTTTTTCCTCCAGCTTTTCACTAGAGGAGAAAAGGGACATCGCCCCGTTTTTTTCTTCATCTTCCTGTGATAAAAAGGCCCCGGCTGCCTGAACGGCAATCGCTACGATCAGCAGGGCTCCGGCAATAACCGCCGCTGTAATTCTTTTTGTCATATGTACTCTCCTTTCAATCTCTTCCATAGTATACATGTTCATCGAATTTCTATCGACAATTACTGTACGGATCAGAAGAAGGCTGGGTTTCAAATTTTCCTCGAAAACCATAATTTAGGGACAGACATTAAGATTCAATAACATCCTGATGATATTGGAGCACCGAATGCTGTATTGTTTTAAAATATTCCTTGTAAACGAATGTTGCTATAAAGGAGTAGTCCACGTGAAAATCAAAGAAGTGTTCGAACTGTTTAATATAAAAGCCCCCTCATCTTTAGAGCATGTGTGGGAGGATGAAATAACAGGAATCACAGATGATTCCAGAAATGTAACCCCGGGCCAAATCTTTACAGCTGTTGAAGGCTATGAAACAGATGGCCATGATTATATAGAGGAAGCCTGCCGCAAAGGAGCAGCACTTATTGTAGGGCATAAAAATCCGGGGGATATCTCTGTACCTTTTCTATTTGTTCATCATCCGAGAAAAGCACTGGGTATGCTGGCTGCCGCTTACTACCAATATCCTGCAGGAAATAAAACGATGATCGGTGTTACGGGGACCAATGGGAAAACGACCGTCACCCATCTGCTTCATCATCTTGTGGAAGCCGGAGGGCTTTCCTGTGGACGCTTAGGAACGGTGGAGAACTATCTGAACGGGAAAACCATTCAAGGCTTCCAGACAACTCCCGGAGTGGTGGACCTTCATAAGTGGTTATATGAAAGCAGGGATGAGGTGATTGTGATGGAGGTTTCCTCCCACGGACTGGAGCAGTACCGTCTCGAAGGAGTAACCTTTGATATCACCATATTCACAAATCTTCAGCAGGACCACCTGGATTACCACCGCTCGATGGAAGAGTATTTTCAGGCGAAGTCCAAGCTCTTTTTCATGATGAAAGAAGGCGGACAGGCCATCGTAAATACTGATGATTCATGGGGAGAGCGGCTTTCCTGTCTTCTTTCCGATCAGGGAGAACCGGTTACTTCGACAGGCTCGGAAAAATCCTCTGATATTCAGATTCAAGAGGTCGATGATCATGGCATCCGATTTAATGAAAACGGACAGCTGTTTTATTATTCAACTCCGATTGCAGGTGTGTACAACAGCTATAATACCCTGCAGGCCTGCACAGCAGCTGAGCATTTAGGGGTATCCAAGCAGAGGATGGTTCATGCCTTGAAATCGTTCCCGGGTATTCCAGGCCGGTTTGAACAATACAGCCTGGCAAACGGTGCTCATGTCATCATCGACTATGCTCATACAGCGGATAGTATCAGGCACCTTCTTCAAGCTGCCGGGCGTAAGTATGAGGGGGAAATTACACATGTGTTTGGTTTTAGAGGGAATCGAGATGAATCGAAACGACCGGCTATGCTGCATGCTTCATCGGAGTGGAGTGACAGGTACATTCTAACCTTGGATGATTTGAACACGGTTCCTTATGAAGAAATGACTGCCAGCCTTCAAAAGCTGCATGAACAAGAAGGCTGGATTGGCGGAACGGTCATTCCCGACAGAGTTTCAGCTTTGAAAACAGCTCTTGAAACCAGTGAGGAAGGGGATGTGGTCGTCATTACCGGCAAAGGCCATGAGAGGTATCAGCAGGCTTATCATCTTCCTTATTCTTCCGACAGGGAAACAGTACAGAGTTTGTGTAACGCTGTAAAAGCAGGTGTCCATCCATCATCATGAAGAAGCCTTCATAGAACAGGATGCGCCGGGTGTTTTATTTATGGTTTCTCTTCTGGCTGGATGTCTGAGAGGAACGGCTGATTCTTTTCCATTTCAGACCATTGGCGGTGATTCCGATCACACCGGTAATGAGAAAAACCCATGCCGTCCACAAGGCCATATCTTCGAGCTGGCTGGTTAGAATACGGCTGGCTCCAGCAAAAGTCAGGAAGAAGCTTGCAATCAAGGCAATCCCTGTTTTCAACTGTTCATTCATGAGCGGATGCACTCCTTTCTGGTATTTCTTTTTCATCCTATCATATTTGGCTGTTCATCAAACAGGACCGGCACGTTCATCTGATAGACCGTGAAGCGGATTGTCCCTGTATGTCTCCGCTATCTTTTCATCTCTTTTTCCTTTAAAATGTCATAAGGAAATGTATGAAAATGTAGGTGAATACGATGAAATATTTAATTGTTGGAGCAGGGATTTTAGGAGCTTCCACAGCATATCATTTAGCGGAAAAAGGAGAAAAGGTTGCTATTGTCGACCGCGGGGAACAAGGCCAGGCGACGCGGAACGCGGCCGGTATCATTTGTCCATGGCTGACGAACCGGACGAGCAGGGACTGGTACCAGCTCGCTGTCAACGGGGCCGGGTATTACCCTGAACTTGTAGAAAAGCTCAAGGAAGCAGGTATTTCTGATCCCGGGTATAAAAGAGTGGGTGCCCTCAATATATTCGATACAGAAGAAAAGCTTGACCAGAAGGCCGCCTATGCAGAAATGCGGAAACTGGAAACACCGGAAATGGGGGAAATTTCGAAGTTGTCTCCAAAAGAGACAAGAGATATGTTTCCCCCTCTTGCGGAGCATTACCGCTCGCTTCATCTGTCAGGGGCGGGCCGAGTAAATGGCAGCCGGGTCACCGATTCTCTTTTGAAGGCCGCCGAGAGGAAAGGAGCAGAAATTATCCGGGGGAATGCCTCTTTACGTACGTATAAAGGGGAGATTGAAGGCGTGGACATCGATGGAGTTCCGCGTCATGCCGATCAAATCATCCTTACGAATGGATCCTGGATGCGGGCTTTATTTGGAACGGCTGCCCTGAGCCCGCGGGTGACCTTCGAGAAAGCTCAGATTATCCACCTTCATCTTACCGGGCATGAAACGGAGCACTGGCCGGTACTCCTGCCGCCTTTCAGCCACTATATGCTGGGCTTTGAAGGAGGAAAACTTGTTGTTGGAGCAACAAAGGAAAAGATCCAGACGCATGATTCGCGGGTAACTGCCGGGGGAATTCATCAATTGCTGGAAAAAGCTCTTCGGACAGCCCCGGGTTTAAACGAAGCCACCTACGTGGAAACGAAGGTAGGCTTTCGACCTTTCACGCCGGGATCACTACCAGTCTTCGGGCGTCTGCCCGATCAGCCGCATATCATTGCTGCCAACGGTCTTGGGGCATCCGGCCTGACGAGCGGTCCTTACGTCGGGTCTCTGTTGTCTGCTCTTGCAGCGGGAGAGGATACATCCATCGATATCAGTCCTTATACTATCGACCGGTTATTTAAGTGAAAAATGGCTTTTGTAAGATGAGGGCGCATGAATGGATTGTATTTAAAATACGCTTTTATTAAGAGCATAAATCATTAATAAAGCACACCCATGACTTGTGGTATGCTTTCCTTCCTAACGCGAGAAGTGGTTAAAGGTGGTTGTTGATTCTCACGTATCGCTTGTCGATGGATGCCTGCCGCGGGCACGGCCCCAGCTGACTTGGTCAAGAAGATCATTAGACCAAGCGGATCTTCAGCTCGCGCTGTTCCCGCAGGCGATACCAACGCTCATCGTGCAATCAACGGTGTCCCATCTAAAAAGAGTGATTTCTTTGATTCATAAAAGAAAATCACTCTTTTTTTGTACAATGAAAAGATTACATGAACACACGGATAACAGGCTTCCTCATCTTCAGGTGTCGAAGGCGTGCGCCTTCAAGGCACCATTGCGATTTTCAAAGCAAATGGGAAACGAATGAAGGAATGGAAAGGGTAAGCCTTATGAAAATAGAAAAAAAGCGGATGGCATGGATGAAATATCCCATGTCATCCGCTTTTTAGAACTTTACCTTTCATAAAACCTCAGTTTTTCCGTGCCTCGGAAATTGGAGTGCCGGATCGTCAGCTTTCTGTTTCATGACTCTTATTCATGCGAATTCGTATGATATAAATACTAAGGATGAGTATCATTATACAAATAGTCAGGTTGTGAGCCATTCCAATGCCATTATTCCAGCTATCCGTGCCATTTCTCAACAACTGAAGGAGGAAGCCGGGAATCAATATTAGTAATACGTCTTTGTTCCGTTTAGCGAAGTAACCAGCAGCACCTCCGATCATACCGCCAAGAGCTGATGGGACGTACCAATTATAATTATACGTACGGAACATATCCCCGAAATATTCACCAATTACAAGGTAGAATGTTATAGCAGTCACAGCGGCTATACATCCAAATATGATCGACTCCTTCAAGTTTACAGCATAAACAAAACCTGGAATCATGGAAAGTACGAACCAAAAAGCCAGTGAGTTAATGGTAACGACAAGATAGACATAGACAGAATAAACGAAAGGGATGTTTTTGCCAACGTAAGGTAAATGGTCGGAGCCGAAAGAAAAGCCACCCGCTAGAATACCTGCGATCAAAGTATATAGAATGAAACCTCTGAATTTATTACTCACCAAGCACCTCCTTCCTCTAATGACAAAGACGCATATAGGGCTGGAAAAGTTTCTTTATATCTTTCCTGTTCTTAGAATAATAAAAAAAGCTTGTAGAAAAACCAAGAGGTTTCTCTACAAGCGGAAGCTGCCTGAGAGGCGGCTTTTTTATTTGGAATGCTCGAATGAAGTTTTGAGAGAAGTCTCTTTTCCACCTGTTTGAGGGGCGGGAGCTTCTTCTGTTTCATCCGGCGGATGGGTGCGTTTTACGAAAAAGGCAAGGATGATTCCTGCAATAGATAGAGCTGTAATGACCATAAAGGCTGTATTCACTCCAAAGATTGCGGGATGATCAATGGCTGGATCAGCTCCGGCTGATTGAGCTGTGGATGTCATAATCGTTACAAGAACGGCTGTACCAACAGATGCAGCCACCATCCGCATGGTATTGCTCATAGCTGTTCCGTGTGGAATCAACCGGTTAGGCAGTTGGTTCAACCCTGCTGTTGTCACAGGCATCATGACCATAGAAAGGCCGAACATCCGAATGGCATACAAGACGGTGATGGTTGTGAACGTCGTACGGATATCCAGGAATGAAAAGGCTGCTGTTGCGCCGGTAAGGATGATCAACCCACAGACAGCTAACAGGCGCGCGCCGATCTTATCGAAAATCCTTCCTGTCACCGGAGACATGAAGGCTGTAATGACCGCCCCCGGGAGCAGGGCGAGCCCGGATTCAAAGGCCGTGAATTCACGCATGTCCTGCATGTAGAGCGGGATCAATGTTTCCGATCCGATTAAGCCTAAAAAGGCAATCATGGCAATTCCGGTGGTTATTGAAAAAACAGGGTAACGGAAAACCCGGAATTCGAGCATCGGGTGCTCCATTTTCAACTGCCTGGTTATGAATAAGGCAAGTGCAATTGAACTGCCCGCCAGAACCGTAAGCGTGACTGGTGAAGACCAGCCGGCGTTTCCGGCAAGTGTAAATCCATACAAAAGCCCTCCGAAGCCTGCAGACGACAGAAGGATCGATAGGGGATCCACAGTCGGATAGGTCAGTTTTGTTACGTTTTTTAATATAAAATAAGCAACAATGATGATGAGTAATGGCAGCGGGAGAATGAGCCAGAACAAAAATCTCCAGCTGAATTCAGATGTGATCCATCCGGACAGGGCGGGCCCGATGGCGGGCGCAAAGGAAATGACCAGTCCAATGTATCCCATGGCCGTGCCGCGGCGCTCCACGGGGAAAATCATCAAGAAGACGGTCTGCATCAATGGAAGCATGACCCCTGCCCCCATGGACTGGACCACGCGTCCCATTAAGAGCATAGGAAAGTTTGGGGCAATCCCTCCGAGGATGGTCCCCACTGTGAAAATTCCCATAGCGCTTAAAAATAGCTGCCGGGTGGAGAAACGTTCAATTAAAAAAGCTGTCACAGGTATCATGACTCCGTTGACCAGCATAAACACGGTGGTCAGCCACTGGGCTGAGTTTGCCGATACGTTCATTTCGTCCATGATCGGCGGGATAGCGGTAATCATCAGCGTTTGGTTTAATATGGTTATAAACGATCCTGCAAGCAGCAAGGCGGCCATCAGGACTCGATTGGGTGTTTGTTCGGACACATTCCTTCCTCCTTTTTAACCTACTGAAAAACCATTATACGCCGAGTCTTCAGCAGAACAAACCATTCTGCTTCGCTAAGTCACTGGTATAAAATTATGTAAACTGGAGTTTGGATATATAAACACCCGAAGGAACGAATCCTGCGGGTGAATGTAGGTTTATATCCCTTTGTAAACAGGCCGGCCGACGGAGGAGTAAAAAAGAGGTAGACCACGGGCCTGGCTGACCGGGTAACAATTCCTTCCATCGAAAATATTAGCTTCTTTCATATATAAAGGATAGCAGTGCAGTGGGAAATCGATGATTTCTTTCCATTCTGTACAGATGACGGCCAGGTCAGCGCCGGTCAATGCCTCTTCCATGGTTTGGGCGAGGGGAATCTGCCATACCCGTTTTCCGCTTACACTGACGACAGGATCATATCCCGTCACCATCGCTCCTTCTTCAACGAGAAGGTTAATGATTTCCCTGGAGGGTGATCGGCGCAGGTCATCTGTATTGGGTTTAAAGGTTAAACCGAGAACAGCGGCTTTTTTACCTTCAATAGATCCAAAACGATCGAGCACTTTTTTGATAAACACCCGGGGTTGTCTGCGGTTGACTTCATGGATAGAGGAAAGCAGAGGAACGGTTATGTTTTGCTGCGCTGCTGAATAAAGAAGTGCAGTCGTATCTTTAGGAAAACAAGAGCCGCCGTACCCGATGCCCGCTTTTAAAAAGTGCTCACCAATTCTTTTGTCCATTCCCATCCCGGCAGCCACCATGGAGATATCGGCGCCTTCAGCTTCACATAAAGCAGCCATCTCATTGATAAAGCTGATTTTAGCCGCTAGAAAGGCATTCGATGAATATTTGATCATTTCTGCTGTCTGCGGATCTGTATGAATCACAGGGGAAGGAATGGAATGATAGAGCTGCTCAACAAAGGAAGCCGGCGAAGGATCATTCGAACCGATGACGATGCGGTCGCTGTAAAAGAAATCATTGACCGCCGAGCCTTCTCTCAAAAACTCAGGGTTGGAGACCAGACGGACAGGGTGGCCGGCTGTTCGGTCCAGAAGCTTCTTTACATCTGCGTGGGTGCCCACGGGAACAGTACTTTTCATGATGATGACCGAATCTTTCTGAAGAAATGGAGCTATGGACTGTATCGCGTTGTGAATATACGATAAATCAGCTCCACCGTCTTTGCGCGGAGGTGTACCGACAGCGATGAACACCCCTTCTGCATGCTGGACGGCTTGTTCCGGATTTGTCGTAAAGGAGAGTCTTCCTTTGGCTGTATTGGTATCATGAAGTTCCTGTAATCCTGGTTCGAAAAGGGGCAGCCGGCCAGCCTTTAACTGGTCGATTTTACATTCATCAATATCCATACATGTGACATCGTGTCCACAGGAAGCGAGACAGATGCCTGTAACAAGCCCGACATACCCTGCTCCGATGACAGCCAGCTTATTCAATTCATCATCTCCTTTTTTTATGCATGCGACAACATCGGAACATCTTCCACAACCGCTTGATATTCACGGAGCAGTTCATTGAAAACAGCCTCCCATGAACGGGTTAAGGCATAGTCTCTGGCATTGCCACTCATGGTCTGCAGCAAAAGCGGATCCCGCAGCAGGTGTTCCACCGCTGCTACGAAACTGGCTGGATCGCCCGGCCTGCAGATCCAGCCGGTTTGTCCGTGCTGGACAATTTCCTTGACACCCCCGGAGTCGGCTACAATGGCCGGGGTTCCGGATGCCAGAGCTTCCAGGACGACATTGCCGAATGTTTCCGTAGCAGATGGAAAGACCAGGAGAGAGGATTCGGCATATATCCGGCTTAGTTCCTGTCCATTTTTATAGCCGGTAAATGTCATGTTGGACGGTGCGGAATGTTGAAGGGGCTGATATAAGGGACCTTCACCAACAACCACCCAATGGATGTAGGGGTGCCATTCACGGGGCATCGTGGCGGCTGCTTTCATAAGAACATCCAGGCCCTTCTCAGGAGCCAGTCTGCCGACATAGGTTAAGATGAAGGGTTTTGTGATGCCGAATGTGTCCCGCAGGTAGGTCGATTGGGCTTCAGGGCGGAATTGATAGCTGTCCACTCCGCGTGACCAAATGGATATATTGGATAATCCCTTGTTTAACAGCTCCTTCTTCGTTTCTATGGATGGAACGAAAGTTCGTTTGAAAGGCTGGTGAAACCGACGCATATAATTCCAGATAAGAGGGGTTAAAAAGGACATCTTATAAAAGTCCAAATACTTATGAAAGTGGGTGTGATACGATCCAACCAGTGGGATTTTCAGCTTCCGTGCATAGTAATGGCCTGCCCAGCCCATATTGAACGGTGTTGCAATATGAATAATGTCCGGTTTAAACGTGTCCAGTTCTTTTCGTATGTGAGATAAACAAGGGAAGGCCAGCCGGCATTCCGGGTACAGCCAGAAAGGGAGACTTTTAAAACGTTGGATGTTCTCATTATAATCGCAGGATCCAAGGGGATTCGGAGCGAACAAGCGGTAGGGCATCTGCTTTTTTTCCAGGAAATCGGTCCATTTCTTCAGCGTTTTGGCAACCCCATTGATTTGAGGTACATAGGTATCTGTGAAAATGGCGGCTTTCATGATTTACCCCCTCTGCATTTTTCAGGCATGTCTACTGGTATTTATCTATTCGTCTGAAAAAATGATTATGCGGGGGAGGAGGAGATCCGAATAAACTTTACACAGCGTTCATAATGATAGGTTTCCAAACAGCAAAAAAACCTGCCGGGGCAGGTTAAGGAATCGGAAAATTGAAAATGGACAGGTGTCGTTTTCCGCTGCAGTGCAGGGGCTTGGGGAACTTGGAAGGATTTATGCGGATTTTTTAGAGATGGACTGCTGGCTGACGGCTTTTAAGAGAATCATTTTGTCCTTGTTTGTCAAACGCTTCCAAATACCAACTTTGATTTTCATTGGTTTTCCTCCTCAGGGGTTTGAATGGATTTGGTGACAAGTGCCGAACGGAGAGAACCGATTTGTTAGTACTTAGCATATACCGTCATTTAAACGGTTTTAAACCACAAAAATATCTACATAATTCGATAGATGTGTCTGTTTGAGAAAGGTAAACACGTATTTTTGTCGAATAAACAGGCAGAGGAAATGAAAAAATCAGTTTTTTCAGCAGATTTATTAACATTTTGTAACAAAAGAAATGAGGGATGGCTTTGATTTTTTATGAAGTGGAATCTGAAAAAGCGTTCACCTCAAAAATCGGTGAGCTGGTCTGGATGATGAATCACGTACGATCGGTCACGGTGGAAGAGGTCCGTTATCTGACCGTGGAAGCGCTGGATCAACGAGAGGATGGAGGGAACTCCATTGGAGCTCTCCTCCTTCATACAGCCGCTATAGAATATGTTCACCAGGTGATCAGTTTTGAACATAGAGACCTGAATGAAAAGGAAGCAGAGCAGTGGGGGGCTGCGCTCACCCTTGGGGAAGATGCAGCAGAGGCCATTCATTCGAGGCCCGCTTCCTTTTATATCAAACAGCTGGAGGACGTCCGCAGCGGCACACTGGAAAGGTTGAAAGAGAAAGGGGATGAGTGGCTTTTTGAACAGAGGACATGGCCGAACGGCCTCGTTCATAATCCCTACTATCTCTGGTTTCATGTGATGGAAGATGAAATCAACCATAGAGGCCAAATCCGTGCGTTGGTTAGAAAGTCTAAATCGATGAATTAGGAAAGGAACATGTATATGCTTCGTTTTATAGATGGACATCACGATACTCTGCTGGAACTCCAGCATGGAGCGGATGCGTTTTTCACAGGACTTCCGTCTGCTCATCTGGACTTTCCCCGTGGAACAAAGGCGGGTTATGCGGCGGGCTTCTTTGCGGTTTTTTCTCCCAACCCAGAATCGGATCCTGCTCCGAGCCTCCTGCCTGCACCGGCAGGTTATATGAAAACCCTGCCTCCAAAGCTTTCACGGGAGTATGCGCTTGCTTCTACGATGAGATCCATGGCCCGTTTTCTTCAGCTGGAAGGTTTATCAGGAGGGGCCTTCAAAGTGATACGGACGATTACCGATTTGAAAAAAGCTGTAGAGGGCCGATGGATGGGGGGGATTCTCCATATGGAAGGCGCAGAAGCTTTAGATAAAGATCTGGATCTGCTTTACGTGTTATACCACGCGGGGGTACGGTCCATCGGTCCCGTCTGGAGCAGACCCAATTCGTTCGGGGAAGGTGTCCCTTACGGTTACCCGTCTTCTCCTGATACCGGCCCTGGTCTGACGCCTGAAGGGAGAGATCTCATTCGAAAGTGCTGTGAACTGGGAATTATGATTGATCTTTCCCATTTAAATGAAAAGGGATTCTGGGATGTGGCTGCCCTTTCAGATAAACCTTTAGTGGCTACACATGCCAACGTCCACCGTATCTGCCCGGTATCGCGGAATCTTACAGATCCTCAAATAGATCAAATCGGCCGTTCTGGTGGTTTGATTGGTATCACTTACAGTATCGATCCCAATATGGTGACCCCCAAAGCTGAGGGGGACCCGGAGGCTTCTCTCGAGGATATTGCGGAGCACATCGATTATGTCAAAGACCGGATTGGTGTAGAGCATGTCGCTTTAGGTTCGGATTTTGATGGTACGGTGGTTCCGGATGCTGTAAAGGATGTGACAGGAGTCCCTGCTCTTTTGAATGTTCTTGAAAAGAGAGGGTGGACGAAGGGCGAATTAGAGCAATTGACTTATAAAAACTGGATCAGGGTGCTGGACCAGACGTGGAGATGATAATAAAAGCCTCCGGATACATTCCGGAGGCTTTTAGTTAAGAACGATGCTTTTGATAAGTTAATGGTTTGGTTAACGATTGTATCTTCCTGTACGTTTCATCTGTTAAGCCGGGAGCGGTCCTGTATGTTAAGCTGTCGGCCAATTGGTCGGTCGTGCGGGCGCCGAAAACGGCTGAGGCCACGGCAGGGTGATGGAGCACGTACTGAAGGGCAAGCGTTTCGGCGTTTTTATCCGAACCTGTGAAGGATGGCCATTGTTCAGCGATGGACAGGACTTCTTCTTGGCTGTATTCCAAGTATCCGTTGTCAGCTTTTGAAGCGGCTTTTTCCGGGCCTCTGCTTGACAGCATACCTTTGGCCAATGGGCCGCGGGCCAGCACACTGATATCATGATCAGCCAGGTAATCAAGCAGTTCCTCGGGGCGTCTGTCCATAGCATTATACTGCATCATAATGCTTACGATGTTCGACTTCTCTACGTATTGTTTGATGACGTTGGGCCGGATGGATGATATGCCGTAAGCGCGGATCAATCCTTCGTCGACAAGTTCATCAAAAGCCTGAATACTTTCTTCTATAGAGTCTTCAATCGTCCCCCCGTGAAGCTGATATAAATCGATATAATCCACACCAAGCCGTTTCAGACTGCTCTTCACCCCTTCTTTAATGTGTTTTTTAGAAGGATCCCATGTCCAGCCTTCTTCGCCGGGGGTGAATTTGTTGCCCACCTTTGATCCGATGATGACCTCATCACGTCGACCTTTGACAGCCTGCCCGACGATTTCTTCATTTTGTCCATAATCATACAAGTCAGCGGTGTCCAGATAATTAATACCGGAGTCCAGAGCCTCGTGTACGATATCTTCTGCTTTTGAATAATCTGTTCCAAGGGACATGCATCCCAGTCCGATTTCTGATACGTATAGATCTGAATTTCCAAGGCGTCTTTTCTTCATATAATCATCCTTTCCTGTTTAGTTTATCGTAACATTCATTGTATACGCTACTCCTGTGATAGAATGGCGGTAGATCATAAGAGAGGATGAGATCCATGAAAAAATTCGAAGAGAAAACCTACCAGTCCGAAACGATTTACACAGGTAAAATTGTCCAGCTTGACGTGGACAGTGTTACTTTACCCGATGGCAATACATCTAAACGGGAGCTCATCAGACACCCGGGAGCCGTAGCGGTTATTGCGACAACCAAAGAAGGTAAGCTCGTCCTTGTGGAACAATATAGGAAAGCGATGGAGAAAAGCATCATTGAAATTCCCGCCGGCAAGCTGGAGCCGGGAGAGGACCCGAAATCATGTGCCATGAGGGAATTGGAGGAGGAAACCGGGTATGCAACCGAAGATTTAGAACTGGTGACTTCCTTTTACACATCCCCGGGTTTTGCAGATGAACTGGTCTATGTGTACTTTACAGATAACATCGAACCGATGGACATACAGCCCGACGGTGATGAGGATGAATTCGTGGAACTGATGGAACTTTCTTTGGACGAAGCCGTCCAGCTTGAAAGGGATCAGCGGATTCACGATGCCAAAACGGCCTATGCTCTTCTATATCTGCAGTTGAAGCAGAAATGAACAACTACTTCGTAGATTTACATATCCATATCGGACGGGACTGGTATGGAGGACCTGTAAAAATTACCGGTTCAAAGAACCTGACCCTTACGAAAGTGGTTGAAGAAGCTTCCGGTTCCAAAGGTTTGGACATGGTGGGCGTTATAGACGCTCAGTCACCTGCTGTCCAGGAGGAAATCCAGTCCCACTTGTCAAAGGGTGAAGCAAGAGAGCTTCCGGAAGGCGGTATTCAATACAACCAGACGGTTTTGATTCCTGGTGCGGAAATTGAAGTGTATGATGCTTCCTGTTCAGGGCCGGTCCATCTGCTCTGCTATTTTCCGTATATGAAGGATATGGCACGTTTTTCAAAGTGGCTGTCCAAGAAGATGAAAAATATTTCGTTGAGCTCCCAGCGTTTCTACGGAACGGCGCGTGAACTTCAGTCGTATGTCAGGGATAACGGAGGTCTATTTATTCCCGCCCATATTTTTACGCCATTTAAAAGTTTGTATGGTAAAGGGGTTCGTACGTCACTAGAGGAAGTGCTGGACAACAGATTCATTGATGCTGTTGAGCTCGGACTGAGTGCAGATACGGGGATGGCTTCCCATCTCTATGAACTTCAGCCATTTACGTATGTGACGAATTCCGACGCTCATTCTACAGCTAATATGGCAAGGGAATATCAATCGATCCGGATGAAGGATCCTTCGTTTGAAGAACTGCGCCTGGCGCTTCATAACCGGAGCGGAAGGAAAGTAAACGTTAATTATGGGATGGATCCGCGGATGGGCAAATACTATCAGACGGTATGTGCTGCGTGTCTGCATCAACGGTCTGATAATGAGGAAATCCGCTGTCCTTCCTGCGGAAAAGAAAAATGGATCAAAGGGGTTTCGGATCGCATCCGTGAGTTGTCGGTAAGAAGGCAGGACCGGGAAAGGCCTCCTTATATTCCGCAGGTCCCTCTTCATACACTTCCCGGTATAGGCCCGAAAACCTATCAAAAGCTGATAGATGCGTTTCAAAATGAGATGAACATCATTCATCATGCATCAGAATCGGATCTCATTCGCCTGCTCCCCGGTTCAACCGTTCAAAGAATTCTGGATATGAGGAAAGGGATTTTTTCTATTACTAAAGGAGGTGGAGGGAAGTACGGCGTGATCCGCTAGCTTTTTAAGGTCTATTTTTTCATCTTTTCTCATAGAGTGGTCATAGACCAGGTAGAAGAAAGGGTGGGGGAATATGCACCAGGGAATGCGGATGGTGAAAAATGATGTACAATCTCATATGAATATTTTCGTATTCATTTTTGTGCTGTTTCTAATGGGAATCATATTCGGAGCTGTGATTGTGAACAGTATGAACTTTGTACAGAAGCAGGATCTCTTTTTCTATTTGAAACAGTTTTTTGAGCAGCAGGCGTCGTCTCCGGGGACGGGGAGAGCGTTGTTGTGGAAGGACAGTGTCCTTTACCATGTAAAGTATATGCTGCTTCTCTTCCTGCTGGGGATTTCAGTGATCGGTATGCCCGTCATTACCGTTCTGCTTTTTATTAAAGGGCTGGTGCTTGGTTTTTCTGTTGGATTTCTTGTCAATCAGATGGGATGGTACGGACTGCTGATATCCACGGTCTCCATCGCTCCCCAGAATTTGATTATCATTCCCGTTTACCTGATCGCAGGCTCTCTTGCGTTGATATTCTCACTTACCCTCTGCAAGCAGCTGTTTATAAGAAGGGTTCACCAGCCGGTCATGAAGGGATTCATCCGGTACAGCGGATTGTTTGGGGCCTTGATGGCCGTGCTGATGGTATCTTCCGTCATTGAGGTCTTCATCTCAAACTCTATTTTGGAGCTTGTTTTAAAGTGGCTGTATCAGTAAGGGAGTCGATTGTTAAATAATAACGATTATCATTAACAGATTAAAATGATTATAATTTGACACTCGTTCTGTCTCTGATTATAATGAGAATGGTAAGACGAGGGAGGGACGAACGATATGGAACATCGTATTGAAAAAATAAAGAAGCAGCTGCATTCCCAAAGTTATAAGCTTACACCGCAGCGGGAAGCAACTGTACGGGTTTTACTGGAAAACGAAGAAGATCATTTAAGTGCGGAAGATGTTTACCTCCTCGTAAAAGAGAAAGCACCTGAAATTGGTCTTGCTACCGTATATCGTACACTTGAACTCTTAACTGAATTGAAAGTTGTCGACAAAATCAATTTTGGAGACGGCGTTTCCCGTTATGATTTAAGAAAAGAAGGGGCCGAACATTTCCACCACCACCTGGTCTGCATCGAATGCGGGTCCGTGGAGGAAATTGAGGAAGACCTTCTGCTTGACGTTGAAAAAATAGTTGAAAGTCAATGGGGATTTGAAGTGAAGGATCACCGGCTGACCTTCCACGGCATCTGCCGTGTCTGTCAAAAGCAGGCAGTCACTGCTTCATCTGCAGAAGAAAACAAAAAATGAACGCCAGGGGCCGCTATGCAGTTTCATAGTGGCTTTTTTTATAGATGAAATGAGCAGAAGGTAAGCGGCTGCTCATTTTTATTTACAAATGTAGAAAAATCGTGTACGTTATTGCTAGATGGACTTGTGTTCTAAATACGGATTCTTTCACTTCCACCGTGTATATTTTCAATCGTTTCCGGCATACCCTTGAATAAAGGACAGGGGTGGGGGTGATGGAGTGAGCCGGCTCCGGCATAGTTTAAGAGATTTAGTTAAAGTCCTCTTAGTTTTTACTATCTGCACGTTCGTCTTTTACATGGCATTGAGAATGGTTCATGGTGAGTACGAAAGGCAGCACCGGTATGATCCCCCGGGCGGATCAGCGGTGAAGGTATCCAGTCCTCAAGATCCGGATTGGGCAGATCGTCTATCGATATTTTTTCGATTAGGAGAGTAGGTGGAAGATGAAGTATGCTCTTGAAGATTTTTATCACTATTTAACGGTGGAGCGCGGACTTTCACCCAATACAATACAATCCTATAAACGGGACCTTACACAGTACGCTGCGTTTATGCAGGAAAAAGAGGAGATCAAATCATGGGATGTGGTAACGAGGGGGCACATTATGAAGTACCTCTACCACTTGAATGACCAGGGGAGATCCCCGGCTACGACAGCGCGTTTTCTGTCCTCCATCCGCCTTTTTCACCAGTTTCTGATCAGAGAAAAAAAGACGGAGCATGATCCGAGTCTACATATAGAAACACCGAAAAAGGAGCGGCGCCTTCCCAAAGTGCTATCCTCTGATGACGTGGATAAGCTCTTGAATATCCATGCCAGGGATCCTCTTTCCTCCAGGAATAAAGCCATGTTCGAAATGCTCTATGCGACCGGTCTCCGCGTAACGGAACTGGTGTCCCTGAAGGTCAGTGATCTTCATTTGACGATGGGGTTTGTCCGCTGCCTCGGTAAAGGTTCCAAAGAACGGATCATTCCCCTTGGTGATATGGCTAAAGAAGCTGTGGAAAAATATTTGGACACGGGCCGCGGGGCGTTGGTCAAACAGAAAAATACGGAAGAATTATTTGTGAACCACCATGGAAACAAGCTGTCCAGACAAGGTTTTTGGAAGATTCTGAAAGCGGTTGCTCGGGAGATGGGCGTGGAAAAAGAACTCACTCCACATACGCTGCGCCACTCTTTTGCCACTCATCTGCTTGAAAATGGTGCAGACTTAAGGGCAGTACAGGAAATGCTTGGACATGCAGATATTTCGACGACACAGATTTACACCCACGTCTCAAAAACACGCCTGAAAGACGTTTACCGCTCGTATCATCCACGGGCGTAATCTTTTTTTCTTTGGAGTTGTCTGACATCCTACATCTATAGAAAAAAGGGTAGTTTCAAACGAATTTGGGAAATTAAAAAACAGGAGGGATCGTTAATGAATTCATTTAAACGCGTATTTTTAGTTGTTATGGACTCCGTAGGAATCGGGGAGGCTCCCGATGCTGGTAAATTTGGTGACGAAGGAGCGGATACGCTGGGCCACATTGCCGCTCATATGAACGGATTGAACATGCCGCATATGGGAGAACTCGGTTTGAGCAACATCAGAAGCATCCAGGGAATTGAAAAAGCTTCTGCACCTAAAGCCCATTATACAACGATGGTGGAAGCATCCAACGGGAAGGATACGATGACCGGCCACTGGGAAATCATGGGTCTGTATATCGATCAGCCATTCCGTACATTCCCCGATGGTTTTCCAGACGAACTGCTGGACCAAATCAAGGAGAAGACTGGAAGAGGCATTGTAGGGAACAAGCCGGCATCAGGAACGGAAATCATTAAAGAGCTGGGCGGACATCACATGGAAACCGGAGACTTGATCATTTATACTTCAGCCGATTCAGTGCTTCAAATCGCTGCCCACGAAGACGTCGTTCCGCCTGAGGAACTGTTTGAAATCTGTGAATTCTGCAGGGAAATCACAAAGGACGAAAAATATATGGTCGGCCGTATCATCGCCCGTCCATTCATAGGAGAGCCGGGAGCTTTTGAACGGACATCCAACCGTCACGATTATGCACTTAAACCATTCGGACGGACAGTAATGAATGACATGGCGGACGCCGGCCTTGATGTAGTAGCTCTTGGTAAGATTTCCGATATTTATGATGGTGAAGGTGTGACAGAAGCGGTTCGTACGAAAGACAATATGGACGGCATGGATCAATTAGTGAAGTCCATGGATAAAGATTTCCATGGAATGAGCTTCCTGAATCTGGTTGACTTTGATGCCAAGTACGGTCACCGCCGCGATCCTCAAGGGTATGGGGAAGCTTTGGAAGCTTATGATGAGCGCCTTCCGGAAGTATTGGAAAAAATGGAAGACGACGATCTGTTAATCATTACTGCTGACCACGGGAATGACCCGGTGCACCATGGAACAGACCACACCCGTGAACTGGTGCCGCTCATCGTTTATCATAAAGGAATCGATCAAGGAAAAGAGCTGGAGCAGCGCCGCACATTTGCGGATATCGGGGCCACGGTTTCTGATAACTTCAATATTCAAATGCCTGAACATGGGCAGAGTTTCTTAAAGGATATCCAATAGGGAGGGGTATGAACATGAATCAAGCGCAAGTTAAAGAAGCATCTCAATTTATTAAACAGCAGCTGCCCGAACAACCTGGAGTAGGGTTGATTTTAGGTTCCGGTCTTGGGGTTTTAGCAGAAGAAATTAAAAACCCTACGGCTATTCCTTATTCCGAAATCCCCCACTTCCCGGAATCTACGGTCTCTGGACACAAGGGACAGCTGGTTATCGGAGAGCTTGAAGGACAGCAGGTTATTGCTATGCAGGGCCGCTTCCACTATTACGAAGGCTATACGATGAAACAAGTGACCTTCCCGGTACGTGTGATGAAGGAGCTGGGGGTTGAGACTCTATTTGTCACAAACGCCGCCGGCGGCATCAATACTTCCTTTGAGCCCGGAAACCTGATGGTGATCACCGACCATATTAATAATATGGGGGACAGCCCGCTGATCGGACCAAATGATGATGAGCTGGGGCCGCGTTTCCCGGATATGTCTGAAGCCTACGACCGGAAGCTGATTGGTCACGCGGAAAAGGCGGCAGAAAAATTGAACCTGGGCATCCAAAAAGGTGTGTACGTCGGTAATACGGGTCCTGCCTATGAAACAGGCGCAGAGATCCGCATGCTTCGTACACTTGGCGGAGATGCTGTAGGAATGTCTACAGTTCCGGAAGTCATGGTGGCCAACCATGCAGGCATGAAAGTTCTCGGTATTTCCTGTATTTCTAACATGGCTGCAGGTATTCTTGATCAGCCGCTTACTCATGACGAAGTGATTGAAACGACCGCGCAGGTGCGTGAAGATTTTCTCGGTTTTGTTAAGGAACTGCTCCGTACACTTTCTGTTTCTGTTTAACGAATGCGTTTGAAATGAAGCAGCAATGGCGGTGTGCTCTATTGCCACCGCCGACAATTCTTAGTAAAAGCAAAGGGTGATAGGATATGAGAATGTATGATGTAATTGTTAAAAAGCGCGACGGCGGGGAGCTCACAGAGGAAGAAATAAAGTTTTTTGTGGAAGGGTATACAAAAGGAGAAATTCCTGATTATCAGGCTTCAGCACTGACGATGGCCATCTATTTTCAGGGGATGACGCAGGAGGAAACGGCGACCTTGACGAAAGCGATGGTGGATTCGGGCGAAACCATCGACCTCTCAGAGATCGATGGGAAAAAAGTAGATAAGCACTCCACGGGCGGTGTAGGTGACAAAGTAACCTTTATCGTGGGCCCTCTCGTTGCGTCCGTTGGTATTCCTGTTGCGAAAATGTCCGGCCGTGGTCTTGGCCATACAGGCGGAACGCTGGATAAACTGGAATCCGTCAAGGGTCTTGAAATTGAAATGAGCAAAGAGAAGTTTATTGAGAACGTGAACAAGTACAAGCTTGCTGTTGCCGGCCAGACAGGGAACCTGGCGCCGGCTGATAAGAAACTTTATGCGCTGCGGGACGTAACAGGAACGGTGAATTCCCTCCCACTTATCGCTGGTTCAATCATGAGCAAGAAGATCGCATCCGGAGCGGACAGCATTGTATTGGATGTAAAAACAGGGACAGGCGCTTTTATGAAGACGCTGGAGGATTCCGAAGCCCTTGCCCGTGAAATGGTGAACATCGGAAACAACCTGGGTAGAAAAACCGTAGCGGTTATCAGTGATATGAACCAGCCACTTGGCTATGAAGTCGGTAATGCGAACGAAATTAAGGAAGCAGCGGAAATCCTTCAGGGAAGCCGTGTAGAAGACCTTCGCACACTCTCTCTGGAAATCGCCTCTCATATGGCTGTACTGGCAGACAAGTTCCCAACTTATGAGGAAGCTTATGAAGCGCTGGAAGCTAATATCGAGAACGGAAAAGCGTTCCAATCCCTGCGTAACCTTATAGAAGCACAGGGTGGAGATGTATCCATGATCGATGATCTTTCCAAGCTTCCACAGGCGGAATACCAAGTGGAAGTACCGGCTGAAAAAGATGGTTTTGTATCGGCTATTGACGCCGAGTCCATTGGTGTCGCCGCTATGTACCTTGGTGCCGGCCGTGCCACAAAGGATGACGAGATCAATCATGGTGTTGGAATCACGATGAAGAAGAAAATTGGCGATTCAGTGAAAGCGGGAGAGCCTCTTGTTGTTCTTCTAAGTGACGATGAACAGCCGGAAGATTCCATCCAGAAGGTAAAGCAGGCCTACACGATTTCAAATGATGTCGTTAAGAAGCCTACATTGATCCATAATATTATTAAGTGAAGATAAAGACGGAGTCGCTGGACTCCGTCTTTTTTGGCAGTAGAAAAAGCCTGAGGTAACCAGTCCGAGTTGTCTATTTGTCGTGTAAAGGGTTACATTATGCTTGTCATAAGGAGCGGTGCCCCTTCCACTCCTGCGGAAGAACGAGTGGGCCGAGATCACCGAGCGTGGTTTTTTGCGAGGAAGCTCGGGCGCTCGTCCGCGGAAAGGGAAGGGGCTTTCGCTCCCGGCGGTAAGAAAGAAAAAAGCTTGTAAAGACGGAGTCACTGGACTCCGTCTTTTTTATCGTTAAGTCTCTGAAACGTGCAGCAGACAGATTTGTATAGAAGATCATGGAAAGGGAAAGCTAGGGACACTTACAGCTATATGGGAGGTTAGGGAATGAGAAAATTGTTAGGTGTCATTCTAGCTCTTTGTTTATTCGTAACTCTTCTTCCGGCAGGCTTATCAGCGGAGGAAAAGGAATCGTTGGATATTGTGAATTCAGCAAAATCGGCTGTTTTAATGGAGAAAAACAGCGGCCGTACACTTTTTGATAAGGATGCAGATAAGCAGCTGCCTCCAGCAAGCATGACGAAGGTCATGACTCTTTTATTGATTATGGAGGAACTGGAAAAAGGCGGGATCACTCTGGACGAAATGGTCCGTGTCAGTGAACATGCGGCTTCCATGGGAGGATCCCAGATTTTTCTTGAAGCGGGTGAGGAGATGACTGTGGAGGATCTCCTTAAAGGGATCGCTGTAGCTTCGGGCAACGATGCCAGCGTAGCGATGGCTGAACGGATTGCCGGAAGTGAAAAAGAATTCGTAGCGATGATGAATGAAAAAGCAGAGGCCCTTGGTTTGAAAAACACCCATTTTGAAAATCCGACGGGACTTCCGGCCGAAAATCACCTGAGCACCGCACGTGATATGGCCGTTATGGCCCGTGAGCTGCTTCTGCATGATGAAGTAACCCAATACACAAAAATATATGATGATTACCTGCGTAAAGGGCAGGATAACGAATTTTGGCTGGTGAACACAAATAAATTGATCAAAACCTATCCTGGAATGGACGGGTTAAAAACCGGCTATACTTCAGAAGCCAAATACTGCCTGACTGCCTCCGCCCAGCGTAACGATATGCACATGATTGCTGTTGTCATGGGTGCATCGACTCCAAAAGACCGGAATGCTGATGTTTCCAGCCTGCTGGACTATGGATTTTCACAATTTGAAGGTGTCAAACTTTATTCAAAGGACGATGCCATGACAACATTGAATCTGACAAGAGGAGAGCCTCGTCAGGCGGTGTTGAAACCGGAGAAGGATGTCGTTGTTCTGAAGAAGAAAAATGATAAAAAGACGGAGTATGAAACAGAGTTGAATGTAGACGACAGCCGAAGTCTGCCATATGAAAAAGGAGCTCACATGGGGTGGGTCGTTGTCAAAAATGGAGATGAAGAAGTCGCCAAAGTCCGGCTGGAGACTTCAGAAACTGTGGAAGAAGCAGGATTTTTCCGGTTGTGGGAACGGTCCTGGAGGAATTTGACGAGCTTTCAGAGGTTTTAGCACTTTCCCACTAGTATTGTTTCAGGGCAGGAAATGACTCAGGAAAGTACGAAAAGACTTAGTGACTCTTAAATGTCAGAGGAGGGAATACACGTGAGTCTTCAAAGTCATTTCGCTGTCAGGGAAAATGTGTTAATTGTACGTTTGAATGGAGAGCTTGATCATCACGAAACCGGGTACCTCAGGGAAGCCTGGCAGAAACAGCTGGAAAACAAAGCCGTCGACCATGTGATTGTCAATTTAGAAAAACTGTCCTTCATGGATAGTTCCGGCCTTGGTGTTATGCTTGGTCGTTATAAAGAAGTACAGGCAAAGGGAAATGTGATGGTGGTTTGTTCCGTATCTCCTGAAGTCAAACGGTTGTTTGATATGTCCGGTCTGTTTAAGATTATGCAGCTGATGGAAAATGAATCTGCTGCATTGGAAAGTCTGGGGGTGGCATCATGCGGAATGAAATGACCCTTGAATTTTTAAGTATCAGCGCCAACGAATCTCTGGCAAGGGTTTCGGTCGCTTCTTTCATCAGTCAGCTCAACCCGACGATGGAGGAACTGACGGATATTAAAACCGTTGTATCCGAAGCGGTGACAAATGCGATCATCCACGGGTATGAGGAAAAGAATGACGAAAAAATTGTACTTACCTGTGCCATTGATGGAGAAGAAATCGAATTGATTATTAAAGACCATGGAAACGGTATTGAGAATATCGATCTTGCCAAAGAGCCATTGTATACATCCAAGCCGGAATGGGAGCGCTCCGGTATGGGATTTACAATTATGGAGAACTTCATGGATCAAGTGGACATCACATCTGAGCCCGGGGTCGGGACGACCATACGTATGACGAAGCAGCTGACGTCCACCCGTGCGCTTTGTAATTGAGGCCGCGCCTATGGGAGATGCCACCAAAGAACGTCTGTCGGATAAAGATGTGAAGGCATTGATTAAAAAAAGCCAGGCCGGAGATCAGGAAGCCAGGGATTTTCTTGTCGAAAAGAATACCAGACTCGTCTGGTCGGTGGTGCAGCGGTACCTGCGCAGAGGATATGACCAGGATGATCTTTATCAAATCGGCTGTATCGGTCTTTTAAAATCCATCGACAAGTTTGATCTAAGTTATGACGTCCGTTTTTCGACGTATGCGGTCCCTATGATCATTGGTGAAATCCAGCGGTTTATCAGGGATGACGGCAGTGTGAAGGTCAGCCGGAGTCTGAAAGAATTAAACCATAAAGTCAGGGCCAAAAAAGAAGAGCTTTTAAAGGAATACGGCCGGTCGCCGACCGTGAACGAACTGGCTGAAGCACTCGGTATGTCCAAGGAAGAAATTGTCCAGGCGGAGGACGTTGGCCGTGCGCCTCAGTCCATTTATGAAACGGTGTATGAGAATGAGGGGGATCCCATTACCCTGGTCGATCAAATCGCTGAGGATGATGACAGTTGGTTTGACCAGCTTACGCTGCAGGATGTTATGAGCAGGCTGGATAAACGGGAGCGCCTCATCATTTACCTCAGGTATTACAAGGATCAGACACAGACTGAGGTAGCCGAAAGGCTTGGGATATCCCAGGTACAGGTTTCCAGGTTGGAGAAAAAGATTCTGGCGGATATGAAAGCTACAATGAATGATACGAGTTGAAAGGCTGCGCCTGCTGAGGGTGCAGTTTTTTTATTGGTCAGAAACCGGGGGAAGAGGGCGGCGTATGTTTTTCGCTGCACCACACATAATAAGCATATCTAAATCTTACAGGGGGCGGAAAAGATGGCAGCACCTGTCTATATTCGTCTGAAGCAGTCCATTTATGTAAATCCGGAGGCAGAAATCCGCCTGAAGGATGCTGCTGGAATTACAGGGGCTGAACAGCAGATCTCCCCTTTGAAGGAACTTATACTGCATAAAGTAACACCGGAGGATCAGAACATTGTCGTCATTGATGCCTTTATGGTTGTGGAACAGATTCTGCATCATCAGCCGGATACAGAAGTACAGCTGATTGGTCCATCCTCCTGCGTCGTCCATGTAGAGAAGCACAAGAAAGAACCGAATCCCCTGTTAATCAGTGCTATATGGATTTTATTATTTATCGGAGCGGCCATGGCCATTATGAATTTTCACTTTGATGTCAGTATGCAGTCTGTGCAGCAGAAGCTTCATCTGATGCTGACAGGCCGCGAAGCTGAATATCCACTTTTGATACAAATTCCGTACTCGATCGGACTTGGTATCGGGATGATCTTATTCTTCAATCATTGGTTTCAAAAAAGATTCAATGAAGAACCGAGTCCGATGGAAGTAGAGATTTTTAACTACCAGGAAGATTTGGATCATTATGTAGCCATTAAAGAAAATAAGGTGGAAAAAAAGGATGTGGATCGTTGAAATTTTGATCGGACTTGCGTCAGGGATTGCCGTCGGAACAGGTTTTGTAGCTTTTTTGACTGTTCTTGGGATTGTACCGCGCCTGATGCAGTTAAGTCATTCTGAATCGAAACTAAGGCACTATGAATGGGCGGTCATCTCCGGCGTGTTTTTCGGCATCTATTTGTCTTTTGGAAGCTTCCCCATTGAGATAACGTGGTGGGGAATCGGCTTGTGGGGACTGTTTCACGGAATTTTCATCGGCATGCTTGCCGCAGCCCTCACGGAAGTGTTGAACGTTTTCCCCCTTCTTTTTAAACGGATCGGGGTTGATGGATATCTCTTTACTTTATTAATGGCGCTCGTACTTGGGAAGATCGCAGGTTCCCTGTTTCAATGGATCATTTTTGTCAAATAGCGTGAATATGGGAGGGAAATGAATGGATAAGCAGCCTTTGAATGAACAGAATTTCGAAAAAGCCGTGAAATCCTACCAGCCGAAGCCGCCTTACGTCCTGAATTGTATAAAAGCGTTCATTGTAGGAGGGCTCATCTGTGTATTCGGTGAGTTGTTGTCGCAGATGTATGTTCATTGGTTTGATTATAGTGAAGAAAATGCGATGAACCCAACTGTAGCCACTCTCATTTTACTAGCGGCATTAGCTACGGGCTTCGGGGTTTATGATAAGCTGGGGCAGTTTGCAGGAGCTGGATCAGCCGTTCCTGTTACAGGTTTTGCCAACTCGATTACGAGCGCGGCTCTCGAACATAAATCGGAGGGACTGGTGCTGGGGGTGGCGACGAATCTGTTCAAACTAGCCGGTTCTGTCATTGTATTCGGTGTAGTGGCCGCCTATGTTCTGGGGATTATCAGGTATGTCTGGTCACTTATCTTCTAGGAGGAAATAGATATGGGTAAAGCTGGAAAGCAAACGTGGACATTCTCCAATCAAGTTTATATACAATCTTCCGGTACAGCTGTGGGTCCGATGGAAGGGGAAGGCCCCCTTGGAAGGACGTACGATGTTGTTCATGAGGAACTTCACTGTGGAGAATCAAACTGGGAGCTTGCGGAAAGGAAGTTGATGTTTGACGCGGTTTACGCCTGTCTTCAGAAAGCGGGGGTTGACCAGTCTGCCATTGATCTATTTCTTGCAGGAGACCTTCTCAATCAGAACGTGACAGGTAATTATGTCGCCCGTCAGCTGGAAATCCCTGTCCTCGGTATGTTTGGTGCCTGCTCGACGAGTATGGAGACGCTGGCATCCGGAGCCGCTTTGGTCGACAGCGGGTATGTGGATCAGGCTTTAGTGGCGGTCAGCTCACATAACTGCACTGCAGAGCGTCAATTCCGTTATCCAACGGAATATGGGGGCCAGAAACCGAAAACCGCCACATACACCGTGACTGGAAGCGGAGCCGCCCTTCTCTCCAGAACTCCCTCCCCTGTACAGGTGGAAGCCGCAACACTCGGAAGAGTGATGGATTACAACATTAAAGACCCTTTTGATATGGGGTCGGCTATGGCTCCGGCGGCATGGGATACGATAAAAACCCACCTGGAGGATATGGGACGTATGCCTTCGGATTATGATGTGATTGCTACAGGGGATTTATCTTCTGTAGGATCCCCGATTTTCAGAGATATGATGAAGCAGGACGGATATGACGTGAGTGACGTTCATAAAGACTGTGGCATGCTCGTCTATCACAGTGATCAGCCCGTTTTTGCCGGGGGAAGCGGATGTGCGTGTTCTGCTGTTGTGACCTATGGGAAACTCATTCAGGACATCATCGAAGGAAAGTATAATAAGGTTCTCATAGCTGCCACCGGGGCCTTGATGAGTCCGATGATGATTCAGCAGAAGGAATCGATTCCCGGAATCGCCCACGCGGTCGTACTACAAAGGGGGGAGGTGGACTCATGACCTTTTTATGGGCTTTTATCGTAGGAGGAGGGATCTGTGTGATCGGCCAGCTTCTGCTGGATGTCTTTAAGCTGACACCTGCCCACGTCATGTCCTCCTTTGTTGTCGCCGGTGCGGTTCTTGATGCTTTCGATATTTATGACAATCTCATTGAATTTGCAGGAGCTGGAGCGACCGTCCCGATTACAAGCTTTGGACACTCCCTTCTTCACGGGGCAATGGAACAATCCGAAGAGCATGGGTTTATCGGTATTGCAGTTGGAATATTTGAATTGACTTCTGCAGGTATTGCATCTGCTATTTTGTTTGGATTTATCGTTGCGCTGTTTTTTAAACCGAAAGGGTAATGTTGCCTCAAGGAGTGAAAGGAATGCAGGATCAAAAAGAAGCACCCATCGTTATGAAACTGGCCCAGAATAGAAAGGCGTTAAATGAAAGGATCGGTGTGGAACAATCCTTCGATCTTGGATTCCGCACGGTATATATTCTTGGATCAGAAGTCAACGTCTATTATGTGACAGGCCTTGTCGAAACGCCTATCATCGTAGATATTATGAGGCAGTTGTTTGAATTGAATGAGGGGACGGAAGAAGAGGATACCGTAAGCTCGCGGATCAAGAATGATATCCCTCACCAGCAGGTGGAAACATCATCGGACATGAACCAGTGTATCACCCAGCTTTTATCCGGCCTCATTGTCCTGTTTGTTGAAGGAGAGACCGACGCATTCATCGTCGACGTCCGTACTTATCCAGGCCGGACACCGGAAGAGCCGGATACAGAAAAGGTCATACGAGGATCGAGGGATGGCTTCACGGAAAATATCATTGAAAATACAGCATTAACAAGACGGAGGATCCGGGATGAACGGCTTCGCCATGAAATTCTCCAAGTAGGGGAAAGATCGAAAACAGACGTCTGTATTTCGTATATTAAAGATGTCGCAGATCCGGGGCTTGTGGATTTGATCAAGAGCGAAATAAAAAACATCGATATAGACGGCTTATCCATGGCCGACAAAACCGTCGAGGAATTTCTCGTTCAGCAGGGGAGTAACCCGTTCCCTCTTGTTCGTTATACCGAGAGGCCTGATGTAGCTTCAGCTCACTTATTTGAAGGTCATGTAATCATTATGGTGGATACCTCCCCGAGTGTCATTATTACGCCGACAACCTACTTCCATCATGTTCAGCATGCAGAAGAATTCAGGCAGGCACCTGCAGTAGGAACATTTGTCCGCTGGGTCCGGTTTTTCGGGATATTCTCTTCGATATTTGTGCTCCCTCTCTGGATGCTGTTCGTGATGCAGCCGGATCTGCTCCCGGAGTCTCTGGCTTTTATCGGCCCGAATGAAGAGACATCCATACCCATCATTATTCAAATTCTTCTGGCAGACCTCGGGCTTGAAATGCTGAGAATTGCCGCTATTCACACGCCGACACCGTTATCGACCGCGATGGGGCTGATCGCGGCTGTTCTGATTGGGCAGATCGCGATCGATGTGGGGATGTTTGTCCCGGAAGTTATTCTGTATGTTGCTGTTGCAGCGATTGGATCCTACTCGACTCCAAGTTATGAATTGTCCGTAGCCAATAAGATGGCCAGGGTTTTATTTGTGATCTTAGTTGCTGTTTTTGGTATCAAAGGGTTGATGATAGGGTTCCTTGGTTTTATACTCCTTCTCGCCCATACAAAATCGTTGAACACGCCTTACCTCTGGCCTTTTCTTCCTTTTAATGCCAAGGCTGCTCTGCAGATCATCTTCAGGCTCAGCATGCCGTCTTTGAAGGTCCGGCCGAGCGTAGTTCATCCTCAAAATAATCAGAGGCAGAAATAATCATATTGCCCGGCTTTCAGCAATGTGATAAATTATAGACAATTAAAAAAATGTCCTTTCAAATAAAGGGCATTTTCTTTTTTATTCGAGGTACATACGTTTGAAGACAAAGGCGGGATTGTATGAATCATGAAGTAAATCAACAAGGACAGCTGATGATAGCGGGAGTGCAGGCGAAGGAACTGGCCGATCACTACGGCACGCCCTTATTCGTGTATGATGTCAATAAAATCAGGGCGAACGCGCAGGCATTTGTGCGTACGTTTGAAGAATATAATGTTCCTGCCCAGGTTGCCTATGCCAGTAAAGCTTTTTCATCGACAGCCGTTCTTCAAGTCATCCACCAGGAAGGGCTGAGCCTGGACGTTGTGTCACAGGGCGAACTGCATACAGCACTTGAAGCAGGTTTTCCGGTAGAGAAAATCCATATGCACGGCAACAACAAAAACATCCAGGAGCTCGAAATGGCTGTACAATATAATATCGGCTGTATCGTTGTCGATAATTTCTTCGAGATTGAATTGTTGAGCGCCGTATTAAAAGAACAGCGGAAGACGATGGATGTTCTTCTCCGTGTAACTCCTGGAATTGAAGCACATACCCACGATTATATCCTCACTGGTCAGGAAGATTCCAAGTTCGGGTTTGACTTGAGCAGCGGACAGGCTGAGGAAGCCTTTCAAAAAGTCCAGGAAGATCCAAATATACAGATGAAGGGGCTGCACTGTCATATTGGATCACAGATATTCGAAACCGACGGGTTCCAAATGGCTGCCCAGCGATTATTCCGCACCCTTCATGAGTGGAAGGACAAATACGAATATGAAGCCTCTGTTGTCAACCTTGGCGGAGGATTCGGAATCCAGTACACCGAAGAAGACCAGCCGCTGGAACTGGATCAATATGCTCATGCTCTTATTCAAGAAGTGAAATCATTATCCAGCCGGTTCGACTATCCGATGCCTGAAATCTGGATCGAACCCGGCCGGGCTATCGTCGGTGAAGCAGGTACAACACTGTACACGGTAGGTTCTGTGAAAAACATCCCGGAGGTCCGTACTTATATCTCTGTCGATGGAGGGATGACGGATAATATCCGCCCGGCGCTTTATAACGCAAAATATGAAGCAGCACTTACTGAAAAAATGAACGAACCTTCAGAAAATAATTATTCAATAGCTGGTAAGTGCTGTGAATCCGGGGATATGCTAATATGGGATGTGGCGCTTCCTGCTGTAGAGCATGGAGATACACTTGCAGTTTTCAGTACAGGAGCGTATGGTTATGCTATGGCAAGTAATTATAACCGCTTTCAAAAACCGGCTGTCGTGTTTGTGGAAAACGGGGAACACCAGCTGGTCGTCCAAAGAGAAACGTACCAGGATATGACCAGACTGGATTTGTCATACGAGAAAGGAAAGGGGAAAGAGAAATGAAACAAGCAACGATTCAATTTGAAAATGGCGAAAAAATGGTGGTCGAACTTTATGAAGAGGCTGCACCGAATACAGTAGCAAACTTTGAGAAGCTGGCCAATGACGAGTTCTATGACGGCCTGACTTTCCACCGTGTCATTCCTGATTTTGTCATTCAGGGCGGCTGCCCGAATGGTACAGGTACAGGGGGACCGGGCTATACTATTAAATGTGAGACAGAAGGGAACCCGCATAAGCATGAACGGGGAACCTTGTCCATGGCTCATGCCGGTAAAGACACAGGAGGAAGTCAGTTCTTTGTCTGTCATTCCCCTCAGCCGCACCTTGACGGCCGTCATACGGTATTTGGAAAAGTCATCGAAGGTGTCGATATCGTCGACCGTGTCCGCGTCGGTGATGTTATGCAGCAGGTAAGAGTAGAAGATAAATAAGTTATTGGATGAGCCCGCTGAGTAAAGACAATGGACGGTTGTTGGATCAGCGGCTCCTCTTTTTTTGTCCCTGAAGACAGAAAAGGTGCGGATAAACCTGCTTATGAAATGAACGGTCAGTCATTCATTTGAAAGACGAAGAATTTCAGTGAACGGTAGATCCGTCTCCTTTCTTATCAGAGCCGGTATTTTTAGTCATCTCTATCGATTGAAATGGAGGCTTGGTGAGAGAGGGTTGAATATTTTCTCCTGTTGCTATATTCTAATCTAACGGGGATAAGAAATTCGTTTTACCGGGGGAAACAAGATGAAATGGAAAAACTGGACACTGTTTACCATTCTCGCTTTATTCAGCATTGGCTGGGGCCTGTTTTACTGGTTTGGTATTGTCATGTGAAAACGTTGAAACGGCCGGACAGGCAAGTGAATAATCACTTGAATAGAATGATATGACATGTATGTGGATAACCAATATTATTAGTTATTTCATAATTGAGGGGTTAATATGCTGATTCGATATAAAAAATCTTTTGAAAAGATAGCTATGGGTCTGCTTTCCTTTATGCCGGAGGTTACGGATGTCCGGAATCTGCAGGACGTGATCCGGCAGTACGATGCAGATCCTGACTGGCATCTGTTTTTATGGAAAGAAGAAGATATACTGGGGGCAGTCGGCGTCCGTCTGGAGGGCGGCAGAGCTGTCGTTCAGCACGTTTCTGTCAATCCGTCCCACCGCAATCAGGGGATCGGACGCAGAATGATTCAGAGCATCCGTCTTCACTTTAAAGATCAATGCGAGATCTGTGCTGATACAGCAACAGAGACGTTCATTGAAAAATGTGATGAGGAAAGTGCTTCTTCCCAGTTGTAAGATGAAAGAGGTGCCGCTTCGGCACCTCTTTTCTCATGGGGAAATTTACCTTCGCCGTTTATGTTTATGAATAAGGTTATCATCCGACATCCTGCTGGGTGAGCCGAAAACCACTCCCCATTTTTGGCAGAGATATTGGACGTCCTGTAACAGTTGTGGATCAACAATGCAGAAGTTCCAGCTTACATACGGTTGACCGCTGCGTACACGGGACAGTTCTGCAGCAAGCTGCTTTTCCAGGTGGGCCGGATCTAGTCCCAGATGAAGCAGGGACTCCCTCTGAGATGGCAGGTTGTTGATGCACCGTTTCAAAAGGGTGGCGGCGCCGTTCTGATTGCCTCTGCGGTCATGATACATCGCCACTGCGGTTTGTATGAGAAGGACCCATACAGATTGACGGCTGCGTGGTGTGGTATTTTTCCAGTGCTCCTCCAGCACTTCATGACATTCGAAATAATCTCTTGTTCCATGAAAATGAGCCAGGTATTCTAAATAAAGGGCGGGGTACATTTCGATCACTCCATTTCAAGCGGCAGGTCCGGCTCCTGATAAATGTTCAGGATGCGGAGGAGTCCGCTCTCTACAGTCTACGTGACGCTCCCCTTTTTCTTCAAGTGGTCCTCCGTACGCCACCTGTTGGCGGAAGAATATTTCTGATATGATAAAAGGGAAGAATCAGTGGTAAAGGAAGAATTACATGACAAAAAGCTACCAAGTGAAAGTGGAAGGCTTCGAAGGGCCTCTGGATCTTCTTTTACATCTTATCAATCGATATGAAATTGATATCTATGATATTCCTGTTTCGCAGATAACGGATCAATACATGCATTACATTCATACGATGCAGGAATTAGAACTTGATCTTGCCAGTGAATATTTGGTGATGGCTGCAACACTGCTGGCGATTAAGTCACAGATGCTGCTTCCTCAACCTCAATTGGATGAAGATATGGAAGATATGGAACTCGAAGAAGACCCACGGGAAGAATTGATGCGGCGCTTAATCGAATACCGGAAATATAAGCAGGCCGCTGATGAATTAAAGCAGAAAGAATTGGATGCCAACCGCATTTATACACGCCCTCCCCTTGATCTGGCGGATCAGGAGGAGGAAAAAGCGGAAGTCCGGCCCGGCGAAGCTTCGATTTATGATATGATCCAGGCCATGGGCAGGCTGATGAAGCGCAGTAAAGAAAAACAGCCCGAGGAAGCCAGGGTGCAGCGTGATGAAATACCAATTCAGATGCGCATGGACGAAATTCTAAACCAAATGAAAAGTTCAAAAGAGGGGACCCCGTTTTATCAGTTGTTTGAAAAACGGACCCGTCCCCATATCGTCGTCACGTTCATTGCTCTCCTGGAGTTGATGAAAAGCAATGAAATAACCTGTGTACAGCAAGAGCATTTTGAAGAGTTAATTGTGTTTAAGATGGAGGATGCCCCATGGAATTAGAGGAATACAGAGCTATCATTGAAGGGGTGCTGTTTGCCTCCGGAGAAGAAGGAGTGCCGAAAAAGAGATTAATGGATCTCTTGGAAATGGACAAACCTTCGGTCGATGATTTGATCAAAAGCATGCAGGAAGCCTATAAGGATCCATCCCGGGGGCTTATGATTATGGAATCGCAGGGAACCCTGCATTTAACGACAAAGCCACAACATGCATCCTATTATAAGCGTCTGCTTGATTCCCCGAGCGCCACACGGCTCTCACAGGCGGCTCTGGAAGCGCTGGCGATTATCGCTTACCAGCAGCCGATAACGAGGGTTGAAGTGGATGATCTGCGCGGGGTGAAAAGTGACCGTTCCATTCAGACGCTTGTTAACAGAGGTCTGATCCAGGAAAAGGGTCGTAAAGATGCGATCGGTCGTCCGATCCTGTACGGGACGACCAAAGATTTTTTGATTTATTTTGGTTTGACATCCATCGAAGATCTTCCTCCTCTCGAGGACCTTCAACAACCCGAGGATATGGCAGGCGATGCCGATCTTTTCTTTGAAAAATTTGAAGAAGATGATCCCCTTCAAGATGAAGATTAACACGAGCTGCTCCTGATTCAGGGGCAGCTTTTTTTACCATTGGACGAAGGTTTCTCGAATCATATGCCTGTACATTCAGGCATAAGGTGTAGCAAATGACTAGAATGGGAGGAGCTCCTCTTGAAAAGGTGTTTATATATGGTGTTGGCCGCCCTGCTCACATTTCAATGGTTTGCGTTACACCCGGTTCAAGCAGAAGGGGCGTTGTCCGTATCAGCGGAGCATGCTGTATTGATGGATGCAGCATCGGGACGGGTTCTTTACGAAAAAGATGCCTACGAACCTGCCTTGATCGCCAGTACAACAAAAATCATGACCGCCCTGCTTGCTGTTGAATCAGGTAAAATGGAAGAAAAGGTCTCTGTAAGTAAGAGGGCCGTGTATACAGAGGGATCCTCGATCTACTTAACTGAAAAAGAGAAAATTCTCTTAAAGGATCTTGTTTACGGCCTTATGCTCAGAAGTGGGAATGATGCCGCCGTTGCTATTGCTGAGCATGTGGGGGGGAGTGTGGAAGGTTTTGTTCAAATGATGAATGAAAAAGCCGCATGGCTGGGGATGGATGACAGCCATTTTGAAAATCCTCACGGCCTTGATGGAGAATCCCATCTATCCAGTGCCTACGATCTGGGGCTTCTCATGGCATATGCAATGAAAGATGAAACTTTCCGTGAAATCACAGGTAGTGAATCCTATCTATCGGAAAACAGAGATTATGCCTGGATGAATAAAAATAAAATGCTGACCCAGTATTACGATCCGACGAATGGCGGAAAGACCGGGTTCACAAAAGCGGCCGGAAGGACTCTGGTCACTTCTGCTGCCAGGGATGAAATGGAATTGATTGCAGTTACATTAAATGCTCCGGATGATTGGAATGACCATAGAAACATGTTTGAGTGGGGGTTCGCCCATTTTGAAACGGTTCTCCTGCAAAAGAAAGGAACGATCAAAGCGGGAGGAGAATCTTATTATGTGCCGAGAGACCTGATATATCCTCTCACCCCATCCGAAAAAGAGCAGCTGGAAGCTGTGTTTTATCCGATGGAAGAGGAGGAAGGGCTTATGGCGGGGGTAACCTATTATAAGTCTGGTAACCTCCCCATCGTTGAAGCTGCGGTATGGAAGGAGCGGCCTGCGCAGTCTTTTCTGAGGGAAGTCGGTGATTTTCTGCACCGGATGATGGGGGTGGAGCCGTGGTCAACCTGATCTGGGCGCTTCTTGCCATTGTTGGTATCGTTTATGCGGCCTTCAACGGTACAATGAAAGAGGTCAACCAGGCGATATTTCAGACGTTGGATGAAGCTGTCATGATAACCATCAGCCTTGCGGGCGTGCTGGTATTCTGGCTTGGACTGATGAAGATTGCAGAAGAAGCGGGACTGCTTCGCGGGCTCGCTGCGTTGTTCAAACCCGTAGTGAAGAGGATCTTTCCGGATATCCCTGAAAACCACCCGGCTCTTGGGTACATTTTATCCAATATGACAGCGAATATGTTTGGGTTGGGAAACGCGGCTACACCGATGGGGTTGAAGGCGATGAAGGAATTGAAGAATCTTTCCGGATCTGATCATGCCACCCGGTCCATGATTACCCTGCTCGCCCTCAATACATCGTCGTTAACCTTGATACCTACAACAGTCATCGCTGTCCGAATGAAGTATGGGTCCTCAGATCCAACTTCCATCATCGGGGCTACGATTCTTGCGACAATCGTGTCTACCTGTGCGGCTCTTTGTATCGACCGCTATTTTTATCACCGGAGGAAGCGGAGGCTTGAATTATGATCAGTATATGGCTGATTCCGGGAATCATCTGTCTTGTGCTGGTCACGGCTACAATTAAAAAAATTCCCTCCTATGAGATATTCGTGGAAGGAAGCAAGGAAGGGCTGCAGATTGCGGTTTCCCTGCTTCCTTTCCTTCTTGGTATGATGGTTTCCATCGCTGTTTTTCAAGCCTCGGGGGCCATGGGGGCCGTACTGGTGTTATTTGAGCCTGTTATGAATATGTTCGGTGCACCGGAAGAAATTTTACCTCTTGCATTTATCCGTCCTATTTCAGGAACGGCTGCGTTAAGTATGACCACAGAGTTGATCCGAACGTTTGGCCCTGACTCATTTATCGGTTATCTGGCTTCTGTGATGCAGGGAAGCACAGACACAACATTGTATATCATTACCGTCTATTTCGGGGCCGTAGGAATCAAACGAATGGGCGATGCATTGAAGGTTGGACTGCTTGCGGATTTAGTTGGTATACTGGCATCAATCATCATCGTTATCATCCTATTCCAATGATAGGATGATTTTTTTGTTCAAATCTTTATAGAATGTGTATAATGTAAATGGTGTGTTCTCTTGGAGATACCAAGGTGAAGAGAACATTTTAGATTTTAGATTTTAGAAGTAGAAGAAAGTTGGTGACGGTCGTATGGCAGATAAAGAACGACTACAAAAGGTGATCGCCCACGCTGGTGTCGCATCACGAAGAAAAGCAGAGCAGATGATCTTGGATGGAAAAGTGAAAGTGAATGGTGAAACGATCACAGAGCTTGGGACAAAGGTTGGAAAAAACGATGATGTTGAAGTAGAAGGGGTGCCGATTGATAAAGAGGAACCTGTCTATTTCATGCTTTATAAACCAAGAGGTGTGATTTCCAGTGTAAGCGATGACAAAGGCCGGAAAGTTGTCACGGATTTTCTGCCGGAAGTAAAAGAGAGGATTTTCCCGATCGGACGCCTGGATTATGATACATCCGGCTTGATCCTGCTCACGAATGACGGTGATTTCGCTAATATGCTCATGCACCCGAGCCATGAGGTCAATAAAGTTTATATTGCGAAAACAAAAGGAATTCCGACCCAGGAACAGTTGAAACAGCTTAAAAAAGGAATCACTGTAGATGGAGAGTATTTGAAAGCTGTCCATGCTAAAATCAATTCTACTGATTCCAGAAAAAATACAGCCATTGTTCAGGTTATTCTGCATGAAGGAAAAAACAGACAGGTCCGCAGAATGTTTGATACCCTCGGTTTTCCAGTGGACAAGCTGAAGCGTGAACGCTATGGAACGCTGGACCTTAAAGGATTGAATGCCGGCGATTACCGCCCTCTAAAGCCTTTTGAAGTTAAACAGCTCCGACAGCTCGCTGAAGAAAATGTTGAATAACGTTCATATTTTGCCTTTCCAATCGATGATATAATGATCTGGGAGTGACAGCTATGAAAGAGAAGACCATCCAAAAAAAGAAAAGAAGACTGATCTTCCGGGCTGCCATGCTGACGGTTATGGTCGGTCTTGTCGTTTTTGCTCTCGTGGCAAATGGAAAAGAGGACCAGGTCGCTGTAGCCAAAGGGGAAGAGGCCCCGGATTTTCAATTGAAGAAATTCGGTACGGAGGAAACGGTCCAATTGAGTGATCTGGAGGGACAGGGCGTCATGCTGAACTTCTGGGCCACTTACTGCGGTCCGTGTAAGGATGAAATGCCCTACATGGAAGAGCTGTACGAAGAGTATAAGGAAAAAGGTGTGGAGATACTCGCGGTCAACCTGGATTCAACGGAGTTGGTTGTGGAGAACTTTGTGAATGAATATAACCTGACGTTCCCAATTCTTCAGGATAAAAAAGGACAGGTGATGGACCTCTATAATATCGGTCCCATCCCTTCCACCTTATTCATCAATCCAGATGGTGAAATTGAAGAGCAGGTGATCGGTCCGCTTACGTTGGAAAAACTGGAGGGGTATCTGCAGGACATTTCACCGGAGGAATAGAGTCTACTTATATTGCGAGGTTTTATTATGAATGAGATTACCTGTGAGTGTGGACACATAAACCCTGAAGGTACCGTTTTATGTGAATCCTGCGGAAAGCCGGTGGAGGGGAACCAGCACATTGACGGCAATGATCAGAAAGAGCTGCTGAACATGCGCTATGACGGAAGTGCCCGCCGGTCCCAGACTTACAATCGGACGTTTATAGATAAGATATGGAATTTCTTTTCCTCTGTTAAAGTGGGCGTTTGGCTCATCTTCATTACGGTGATTGCCTCGGCGGTGGGAACAATCTTTCCTCAGGAAGTCTTTATACCTGGAAATGCAGATCCTGCCACCCATTACCGTGATCAGTACGGCATCGTTGGTCAGATTTATTATCAGCTTGGTTTTCATGATTTATTCAGCTCCTGGTGGTATATGCTGCTGATTGCCATGATCGGTATTTCCATCGTTATCGCCAGCATTGATCGTTTCTTTCCGCTTTACAAAACATTGAAAAGGCAGAAGCCGAAACGTCATGAGCTGTTTATGAAGAAACAGCGTGTGTTCGGGACGACGGAGAACCAGAACGTGGATGTTGAACAGTTTAAAGCCAATTTGAAGAAACGCCGCTTCCGTGTGTATGAACAGGATGGCCACCTGCTTGCTGAGAAAAACCGTTTCGCCCGGTGGGGGCCATACGTCAATCACATCGGCTTGATCATTTTTCTAATCGGGGCTCTGCTTCGATTTGTCCCTGCTTTTTATGTTGATGAATTTATCTGGGTCCGGGAAGGAGAAACGATTTTAATCTCCGGAACGGATGGGCAGTATTATGTGGAAAATAAGGCTTTTACACTTGAAACTTATGACAAGGATAATCCTGAGGATGCCAGGTTTAAAGAAGCGATTGAAAGCCAGAGTGGTGCCATCCCAAAAACCTTCCGGACAGATGCTGTCATTTATGAGCGGACCAACACGGATGTTACGGGTGCTGAACCGGAACTGGAGCAGGTGAAAGAAGGCGCATCCACGATGAACAATCCATTGAAATTTGGTGATTATGCCCTTTACCAAGCCAGTTATCAATTGAATGAATTCAAGGAAATGTCCTTTAAAATTCATGACAAGGATGATGAATCAACCAACTATGGAGAATTCACCGTCGATCTGACAGATCCTCAATCTACATATGAACTGGATGGCGGCTACAGGGTGGAAATCGCCAACTATTTTCCTGATTATGAACTGGAGGATGGGGAGCCTGTTTCGGTGTCCAAATACCCAAGAAACCCGGCTTTTGTCTTTCAATTATTTCCTCCAGGGGAGTCTGAGCCTGAAACAAGCTTTCTTGGTATAGGAGCCAACGTTGATGCTGGTGGAGAAAACCAGTACAAGCTCGGCCTGACTGAATTCGACGTCAGGGATGTTACCGGGTTGACGGTGAAAAAGGATGAAACCCTGTGGCTGATTGCTTTTGGAGGCGCTGTCTTTATGATCGGGGTCATGCAGGGCATGTACTGGAACCATCGCAGAATCTGGCTTCAGCCGAGGAATGATGGAGTCTGGATTGCCGGTCATACGAATAAAAACTGGTATGCGTTAAGGATGGAGATTGATAAAGCGATTGAGGGAACAGGAATACAGGCCCCCGTCGATCAGCACGAAATGAAATCATAGAGTCAGGAGGATGAACATGGGAGATTTAACGACCATAAGCAGTAACCTGCTTTATGCAGCATTTTTCATCTACTTGATTGCTACTTTCTTTTTTGGGGCAACCATACGAGACAAGAAGAAAGGCAGCAGTAAAGTGGCAGGAAACATCGGTATTACCATTACCATCATAGGGTTTCTTACTCAGCTTGGGTATTTCTTTACAAGGTGGGGGGCAAGCGGCCACGCCCCCGTCAGTAATCTATTCGAATATACGACCTTCTTCGGGATGATGCTCGTTTTTGCCTTTATCGTCCTTTACTTTATTTACCGGGTGGATCTGCTGGGCCTTTTTGCGCTCCCGATTGCCTTGCTGCTTATTGCGTTTGCGAGTATGTTTCCGACAGAAATTTCACCGCTCGTACCGTCACTGCAGTCCCACTGGCTTTATATTCACGTTACGACAGCCTCCCTCGGCCAGGGAATCTTGTCTGTGAGTTTTGTAGCCGGATTGATTTTTCTCATCCGGCAGGTGGATCAGACAAAGCGCTCCAAGCATACGATGTGGCTGGAATTCGTCATTTATATCATTGCATCCACGGTAGCTTTTATTGCGCTTTCCTCCACCTTCAGCGCTCTTCAGTACCAGGCAGAGTTTGAAGCACCTGTGGAAGGCCAGCCGATGACGATTACGTATGAAATGCCTGCCATTGCAGGGCCTGCCCAGGGGGAATTACTGACCGAAGGTGCGTGGTCTCCTCTGTTTGAGGCTCCGGAATGGATGCGCGGCGAAGATGCTGCGAAGAAATTCAATACATTTTTATGGGCCATTGTCGGCGGACTTGTCCTTTACTGGGGCTTACGCCTGATTTTCCGCAGAAGGATTGCGGCACTCATTCAGCCACTCCTGAAAAGGGTCAATCCTGAACTCGTCGATGAAGTGTCCTACCGCGCAGTGGCTATCGGATTTCCTGTCTTCACACTCGGTGCATTAATCTTCGCTATGATCTGGGCCCAACAGGCGTGGGACAGGTTCTGGGGATGGGACCCGAAAGAAGTGTGGGCGCTGATTACGTTCTTCTTTTATGCGGCTTATCTGCACCTCAGGCTTTCCCGTGGATGGCAGGGGATGAAATCCGCGTGGCTTGCTGTCGGCGGTTTCGGCATCATCATGTTTAACTTGATCGCCGTTAATCTCATCATTTCAGGTTTACATTCTTATGCATAATAACGAGGGCAGGCGGTTTTTGAATCGTGCTGCCCTTGATGTACATTCGATCGATTTATATGGTAATGGAGGAAGATATTATGGAACGAGAAGCTAAAATACTGGTCGTTGACGATGAAGAGCGCATCCGCCGGCTGATTCGTATGTATCTTGAAAGAGAAGACTATACCATTGATGAGGCGGAGGATGGGGAAGAAGCCCTCCAAAAAGCTCTTCAGGATGATTATGATGTCATTCTTTTGGATTTGATGCTTCCAGGGAAGGACGGTATTGAAGTTTGCCGTGAGCTGCGTGAGAAGAAGGCGACTCCGGTGATTATGCTGACGGCTAAAGGGGAGGAAGCGAACCGTGTTCAAGGTTTTGAAGTCGGCACAGATGATTATATTGTAAAGCCTTTTAGTCCGAGGGAAGTGGTCCTCCGGGTGAAAGCTCTGCTGCGCCGGTCCTCTTCAACCAAATTTCTGGAAACCGATACCTCTGCCCGCAATGTCCTTGTTTTCCCGCATATGACCATTGATAATGATGCCCATCGTGTAACAGCAGATGGAAACGAAGTTTCATTAACTCCAAAAGAGTACGAGCTGCTTCATTTTATGGCACAGGCTCCTGATAAAGTCTTTGACAGGGAGAGGCTTTTAAAAGAGGTATGGCAGTACGAATTCTTTGGAGACTTAAGGACGGTCGACACCCATGTGAAGCGTCTGCGGGAAAAACTCAGTAAAGTGTCTGCTGAAGCAGCTGGTATGATTGTAACAGTATGGGGGATCGGATATAAATTTGAGGTCTCCGGCGATTGATGTTCTGGCGGAGTGTCGTAGGTAAACTTTGGTTTACAATTCTCTTTCTCGTCTGCTTTGTTCTATTTATTTTGACGATCCTCCTTCTGGAGTTCTTTCAGAATTACCACATTCTTGAAGCGGAGAGGCATCTTCTCCAGACCGCGGACAAAATATCAGAAGTCGTGGACCGGTATGAGTCGGATGAAGATCTTCTATTGTCTACGACAGATCTCGTAAAAGATCCGGCGAGCCGTGCTGTCATTGCCTGGGGAGCGGACCGTCAAATAGCTGCTGAAAGCTCATCTGAAAATCTTCCTGTCATCAATTATGAGTGGTTTAAAAGCGATCCCGATTTATCCACGGTCATGGAAGAGGGCAGGGACGTCAAAAAAGTAGCTGATCTTAGTGCGGGAGAAACCGGAATTATGGTTGTAGGCACCCCGCTGAATGAAGGTCAGGGGGCCGTGTTTGTTTATCAGTCCCTGGATACTATTGAAGAGACATCGGAACAGACAACCAAAATTATCTTTCTCGGAGCCGGCATAGCGATTGTGTTAACAACGATCTTCGCATTCTTTTTATCTACGAGGATTACGTCTCCCTTGATAAAGATGAGGGAAAGTGCCCTGGAACTGGCTAAAGGCCGCTTTAACACCAAAATTCCGATCCGCACCCATGATGAAATCGGAGAGCTGTCCATGGCTTTCAATCGAATGGGCCGGGAGTTGAAATTCCATATTAATGCTCTGAATCATGAGAAAGAACAGCTGTCCGGCATTCTGCGCTCGATGGCGGATGGGGTTATTACAGTCAATCGTCAGGGGGACGTCCTTTTATCCAATCCTCCTGCTGAACAATACCTGGAAGCGTATGAGTTTGAGCATCAGGGAGCAGATGAGCATGTAGATCTTCCTGAACCATTACAGGAACTGCTGCAGCGCGTCATTTTAGAAGAGCAGGAGTTAATGACTGAAGCTACCCTGCAGGGTCGATCCTGGGTGATTTTAATGACGCCTTTATACGATCGGCAGAAAATCCGCGGAGCCGTTGCTGTCCTGAGGGATATGACGGATGAGCGGCGTTTGGATAAATTAAGGAAAGATTTCATAGCCAATGTGTCTCATGAGCTCAGGACGCCCATTTCCATGCTTCAGGGTTACAGCGAGGCCATTGTCGATGACATCGCGGAAAGTAAAGAGGAAAAAAATGAACTGGCTCAGATTATTCATGATGAGTCGCTTCGGATCGGCAGGCTGGTCAATGAACTTCTTGATCTGGCCCGTATGGAAGCTGGTCATATCCAGTTGTCCATGGAGTCACTGGATATGGAATCCTATATGCATAAAATCGTGCGGAAGTTTCAGGGCGTGGCGAATGATAAGGGGGTCATCCTTCACTCAGCTATTGACCCTGCAGTGCAAACAGCTTCCTTTGATCCCGACCGGATAGAACAAGTGTTTACGAATTTGATTGATAATGCCATTCGTCACACAGAATCAGGCGGGGAAGTCTTTATCCGTGTAGAAGCTGGAACCGGGGGATGGGTAGGAGCGGTCAGTGATTCCGGCCTCGGCATCCCGGAAGAGGATCTCCCGTTTGTTTTTGAACGTTTTTATAAGGCGGATAAATCTCGCAAACGTGAAAACAAGAACTACAAGAAAGGGACAGGCCTCGGTCTTGCCATTACAAAGAATATTGTAGAGGCTCATGAAGGATCGATCAGTGTCCACAGCCGTCTCAAGGAAGGGACAACCTTTACCTTCAAGATTCCTTATCATCAATAGAAGAGAAGCTTCCTGCACCGGGGAGCTTCTCTATTTTTTTCAGGCAGCAAAAGCTGGTTTTAATTTTTAAAGGAAGACTTTAAGATGAACGTGTAACGTTTTATACATAGGATCGTCTAAACAAGTAACTCAGGAGGTACGGCCATTGAGAGCGTTCTTTGATGAACTTTATGATCATTACCACCAGGACCTTTTTCAGTTCATTTTTTATATGGTGAAAGACCGGCATCTTGCTGAGGATCTTGTCCAGGATGTTTACGTGAAAGTGCTGAAATCCTATCCAGCTTTTCATGGCAGAAGCTCAGAAAAAACATGGCTGTTTTCTATTGCCCGGCACGTAACCATCGATTATTTCCGCCGTCAGAAAAGGAAGCGCGATCGAGTCGCTGAATTTTTTGACTGGAGTGAAAAGGGCAGCCAGCTTCCTGGTCACGATCCGCTTCCAGAGGAGATGGTCATCCAGAGTGAGGATGTGAAGGATGTGTACCGGGCAATGAACCAATGCTCGATTGATCAGCGTACCGTTTTGATCCTCCGTTACATTCAAGGACTTTCCATTAAGGAGACTTCTGAGGTTACGGGGTGGACGGAAAGTAAAGTGAAGACGACGCAGCATCGGGCCCTTAAAGCTGTAAAAGAAGTTACAGATTCATTAGAGGGAGGGGGAGGAGAACATGAAAAAATCTAAAAGACAGAACGTGGAAGAGCAGCTGTCCCAGCTCCCTTCCTTGAAGGATCATCAATCCAGGGATGTCCTCTATCAGGCCGTGAACAAAAAATTAGAACGGACGGAAAAACGGATGCCCTCGTGGCTGGGTCCTGGCGCAGCGGTTTGTGCCCTGCTTGTAGTGCTTGCGGTCTTCATCCCGGTTTTCCTGTCACAAAACCAGGAAATGAATACCCAGCCATCTGAACAGACCCGTGATGAAACTGCCCGGTCATTCGAAAATCCTGAGATGGAAAATTCAGCTGGACCATCGGCGGAGGGAGAAGCCTCTGATGACCGTGGTGCACCATTAACTGCCATCACAGAGGATGAATGGTTTACATTCGCTTACCCGGGAAGGAATGCAGAAGTTGTCATTCCGGTTTTCACTCATGATGAATTACCATTCACAAAGGAAACGGCGGAGGAGAAAGGGTTGTCAGAAAGGCTTCTGCAGAACATCGAAATTGCCGTTAATGAAGAGGCGAAGAACGCCGAGGTTACTTTCCCGGATGAATTTAATCCAGCTGGAAGTGCATATGTCCAGATGCTCATGGAAAGTATCCGCTGGGAACTGTATGGAGAAGAGGTGCAGACGATTGACTTGAATCGTACGTCCCATGATGAGGTGCCGATGGGAAATTACGGAGACGTGGACCGCCTGACTCCGATTGGAAAAGGAGAGTATATATTCAAGCTCTACCAGTATAACGAGCAGTCCTCCTTTTATCTGGCACCTGTACCTGTGACGGGGCACCCATCACTGGAAGAGGCATTAAAGATGATGAAAGAAGAAGGGGGAGGAACGTATACAGTTCCCTCTGTCCCCGCCCACGTGGAATTTTCCCTGGTTGAGGTTGAGGATGGACATGTGAAATTGGACATTTCCCATAAGGAATGGAAAGGCGAACGGGAGGTCACCATGATGCTCGATGCCATCTCAGCTACGGCTCGGCAGTTTGGGATGTCGCGGGTGACCTTTCATGGGATAAAACAGGAAGAAGCAGGGGGATATGATTTGACCAAACCCGTCGATCTGCCTGGTCCTTTCAACGTGGAACAGTGATTCAATGCGGTCTCCCCTGGCCAGGGGGTTTTTTAGGACGCTCGCGCCTATGCGTGTTAAAATAGAACCGTCTGAAAAAGGAGACATGCAGATGGATCAAAAGCAGATACAGGAAATAATTTCTCCGAAAATCAAACTCATCCGAGTGGAATATGGATACACGCAGCACCGGATGGCGGAAATCATCGGACTTTCCAAAAAAACGCTCGTTCAAATAGAGAAGCAGAGGACAGTCGCCGGCTGGACGACGGTCACAGCTGTCTGCGCGCTTTTCAGGGACAGTGAAATTATAAGGAGAGTTCTAGGCAGCGCCCCTCTTGAAGTTTTGGAAACCGCTGCTCATCGTCATATTTTTACTGACGGGAAGGAGGCTTCCGCGCTGGAGACAACCTGGAAGGTCCTGTCTGAAAAAGGCGGCTGCAAGCTGGAGCAGAACCAAATCAGTGGTCATTACCGTATTCAAAAAGCGGGGGCGAGGCTTTTCTCTACTTGGAACCGTGTAGAGGCAGAGGTTCAATTGGAGAAGATTGAACGTCAATCATAAAAAAGGCCCCTTGATAAAGGGGCCTGCGTGTATCATTCGAATTTTAACGGATCTCCATCAAAAGGAGCTTCCGCTATTTTAATAGAATCGGTTGGACAGCCATCAAAGGCATCTTCCATATCTTCCTCATAGAGGTCGGGAACAGCTTCGGTCCCCTCATTATCATCCATCACTGCAAAGGCAAGGCCTTCGTCATCATAATCATAGATGTCTGGAGCGGCAGCCCCGCAGGCCCCGCAGGCGATGCAGGTTTCTTTATCTACAATCGTGTATTTCGCCAAAGGGTTTCCCCCTCCTTTTTCTAACCATTCTATATGGACAGGCTTTGTTTATGAAAGTGGTCCATACTCATTGTAAATCTCCCCCCTCTATTTTTCAAATGACTGAGATAGGAGCGTTTTCCTGAGGGGGCGTGATAAGCTGAACGAAAAGAATTCCAAATATGAAAGGGGTGAGCGGATGTTCGAATCCATTGTCCTTCTCTGCATAAAGAGATTCAAAGGGGAAAGAACGGTTTCAGGGATTTTTAATATGCTGACAGGTAAAAGGTCTTCTCAGACGATGCAGGATGCCAAAGCCTATCAGCTTGACCACATGTTCGGTGTTTTTCCAGAGTTGGAGCGCCGAAAGCTGGATAACGCCATCGACCAAATGGCCGGCAGGGAAGAAGTGGTCGTGAATGAAGAGGGTTTTCCCAATCTGACAGATAAGGGCACGGACCATTTGCAGACACAGCGTGCGTCATCCTCTGCCTATTTTCAAGGCATGCAATGGCATGAAGTGTTACCCGCGTTTATCTCCCGCCTGAATCTGCTGATTCAGGCGTCATCGAATAAAGAGGCCGGCATTCAGTCCTATGTAGCGATTGTAGACCAGCCCGGGGCACAGGCCTGGGTGAAAAAAGTGTTTGGTACGTTTCAGGATAAGCTCCCCCGGCTCAACCAATCTCTTTATGAGGAGCTGGTAAGACTGCTTTCTAACCATGATCCGGTCCAAACGGAGCTTTTTACCCACCGGCTTACAGGTGGTGGATGGATCGGCTTGACCGTGGATCAGCTGAAAGAGAAATACAGGCTCTCCAGAGAGGATATCCTGTTAGGACTGAGGCATACGTATTATTATCTGTTTCAACAAGCGAAAAAGGACAAGGAAGCCTATCCGGTTCTGCATTTATGCACCCGCGGCCTTCAGTCCTCCCATCTCGTTACAGCATCGGCGGGGAAAACCTACCAGCTGATTGAACAGGGACTGTCCCTTGAAGAGATCGTGACCGTTCGTCGTTTGAAAAAAAGCACCATTCAGGACCACATTGTTGAAGCAGCCCTTGTCACCCCTGATTTTGATGTTTCTCCATTCTTATCGGCAGAACAGGTAGAGGAAATCAATCAAAAAGCGATGGACTTGAATACCCAGAGGCTGAAGCATATACATCAGGATCTTGGAGGCGTCTATGATTACTTTGAAATCCGTCTGGCTCTTGCCCATGGGCGGAGCACGGCGCAAAGAGAAAGGAAGCCATCATCGTGAGTACAACGTTATTGGATGCATTAAAAAGATATTTCGGTTTTGACCAGTTCCGGGAAGGGCAGGAAGCCGTGATCCGGGATGTCATGGACGGAAAGGACGTCCTGGGTATCCTTCCAACAGGAACGGGAAAATCCTTATGCTATCAGCTCCCCGCCCGGCTTCTCCATGGGACAACCATCGTTGTCTCTCCGCTCATATCCCTGATGGTCGATCAGGTAAAACAGCTGAAGGCAGCAGGATATAAATCAGTAACAGCGTTGAACAGCTTTATGGATGGGCAGGAAAAAAAACAAGTGATGCAGAACCTTGAGCGCTATGATCTTGTTTATATTTCACCTGAAATGCTTCAAAATGATCGGCTGCAGGAGGAATTGTGCCGAATGACCATTCCTCTGTTTGTCATTGACGAAGCCCACTGTATTTCCCAGTGGGGGCATGAGTTTCGTACGGATTACTTAAAGCTTCACCGCATCATTGATGCTATAGGAAGTCCGACTGTTCTTGCCCTGAGCGCGACAGCGACACCGGAAGTGCAGGCGGACATTATGGAGAAGCTGCACCGTCCGGCCATGAACCGCCGTATTTATCCTATGGATAAACAAAACATCAGCCTGTCGGTAGAGGAAGTTCACAGCCCTGAGGAGAAGACAGCGCGGATTGTAGACCTGCTGTCCCATATCCATGCGCCTACAATGATCTACTTCTCAAGCCGCCAGTGGGCTGAAAGGGTAAGTGTTGTGTTAAGGGAGAAGCTCAGCCACCGGACGGCTTTTTATCATGGAGGTATGGAACAGACGGACCGGATGCTTGTCCAGCAGCAGTTCATGAATGGACAGCTGGATGTGATCTGCTGTACAAGTGCCTTTGGCATGGGGGTGGATAAAAAAGATATCCGGCTTGTGATTCATTTTCATCTTCCGTCCCAGACAGAATCGTTCATTCAGGAAATCGGACGTGCAGGAAGAGATGGAAAGCCCTCTGCCAGTCTCGTGTTGTTTACAAAGAAAGATCACTATCTTCCTCAGATGCTTATACAAAGTGAACTGCCGGAACGGGAGCAGCTGGATATTGCCCTTGGTTATTTAAAGCGCCGGGAAGGACAGAAGATACCGGAGGATGAATCAATCATGGAACAACTTCAGCTCTCTGAATCTCAGTGGAACTTTATTAAATATCAGTCTGAGGAGTCTGGAGTGCTTATCGACGGTATGGTTCAGCCGTTTCCTTTTGATTTTGAAAGCCGTATTCATGCCCTGCTTCGGGAGAGGTGGACTTATAAGCAGGGGAAACTGACCGAAATGATGACTTGGATTCATCACACAGGTTGTCGGAGGGAAGCCTTGTACTCCTCTTTTCAGGATCATATCCGCCCGCCCGATGTTCCTTGTTGTGACGTCTGCGGTTTTTCGGTCGATCATCTCACTCTTCACGGGCTGAAAGAAACTCCACAAGCCGGATCATGGAAGGAGCGCCTGCAGATGATTTTTCATCAGGGTCACCCTCATGCGTAATACACAGCAGGAAATGATCCAGGAGATGTCCGACAATGAGATTACCTTTCATCTCCTGTTAACGCAGGTAATTATATTGTCCGCTGCTGTTGGGTTGAGTGCTTTTTTCTTTGATGCGTTTCTTACGGAGTGGCTGGAGCAGTTTTACACAAGCTGGCAGGAATGGTGGCTGTATGGTATCATTCCGGGACTTATTGTCCTTCTCATTGACCTCTTTCTCATGTATGTTTTACCTGAGAGCACCTACGATGATGGGGGAGTCAACAAAAGGGTCTTTGCGAACCGGTCTTTACCGGGGATTTTCATGATAACCCTGCTCGTTGCAGTAAGTGAGGAAATGCTGTTTAGAGGCGTTGTTCATCACGAGTTCGGTTATATAACAGCAAGTGTGCTGTTTGCCGTCTTACATATCCGGTACTTGAAACGGATGGTTCTTTTTTTATCTGTATTATTTGTCAGTTTCTTTATCGGCTATATGTATGAAGTTACAGGAAGTCTCATCGTTACGATTACAGCTCATTTTATTATCGATGTTGTTCTAGGTGTCTGGATCCGGCTCGGGAAATGGGGGGAGAAACATGCATCAAAAACATAAACAGGAAAGCGGAAGCCGGGAGGGAAAGGAGCAGGAGGAACTGGATGTTCTAGACCTTCCACCACGGCAGGCCGTCCATACGAACAGGATGGGAAGGGTTAAGTGGAAAGTAAGTACTGCCTGGATCCGTTTTTGGTTTATCGTCTTCATTGTTCTCATTTGTTTTGTCCTGTCTTATCCATTCTGGGGAGAATGGTTTGAAGGAATTTCTTTTCAGCCGTTGGAACTGAATGAAAAAGCGCCCAACCATGAAGAAATCACGGTAGAGCGCTGATGGTTCAAAAAAACTGTTTGCGGTCTTTTTCAAATTTTAATATTTCCACAGCCTCCCGGAAGCGCTGGGAGTGGATGACCTCGCGCTCCCTGAGAAATTTGAGGCTGTCATTCAGGCACGGGTCGTCGGACATATTAATGATCCATTGATAGGTGGCCCGTGCTTTTTCCTCTGCGGCTATATCCTCATACAAATCTGCAATGGGATCTCCTTTGGCTGCTATATATGTAGCTGTCCACGGACTCCCTGCGGCATTTTGATAATACAGCGCGTGATCGTGATTGGCGTAATGGGCCCCGAGCCCTGCCTCTTTCATTTGTTCAGGTGTTGCATCCTTGGTCAATTTATAGATCATCGTTGCGATCATTTCAAGGTGGGCAAACTCTTCGGTCCCGATATCCGTTAATAAGCCGATGACTTTATCAGGGATGGTATATCTCTGATTCAAATAACGGAGGGCAGCCGACAGTTCCCCGTCAGCCCCGCCGTATTGTTCGATAAGATACTTCGCCAGTCTCGGGTTGCATTCGGTTACTTTAACGGGGTACTGCAGTTTCTTTTCATAAAACCACATGCTATTCCTCCTAAACGTTTAAAGATTTACAGCTGCCAGGGCCACGGGGAATCGGCCCAGTTCCACGGATAGCCGGAGAAGCTCCCCCCATACTGCCGTAACGGACCGTATTTCTGCTCATAAACGGTCTTTAAATCCCGGCTTTCTACAGCAAGTTGATTGAATTGCTGTACGGCTTGAGTATCCTCAGGGTGAGTGTCCAGATAAAGCGTTAAATCAACCAGTGCGAAATCGACCATTTGAATCTTTTCCATCAGGGAATAACGCTCCTGATCGTGGGATTGACCCTGCTTCATCTTTTTCCTCCTTCAGGCACGGGCGTCGGATAGGGGTCGTAAAGGCACGGCCAGAGGGTTCCTTTGTACAGGGCTTCCTGGAGAGGGTACTGCTGCAGGTTCATCGGCTGAAAACCAAGGTATAAGTTGGGTGGTGTCTGGTAACACTTGGTCTTGCAGGGTGGACATGGATCATAAGGCCCGTAGTAAGGGTGATAGCACTTCACGGGTGTATACATAGTTCAACACTCCCTTTGTCTCCAAAAATATATGTGTCCAAATGTTGTCCTATTCTGATAAAGGCAGGAGAACTGCCGGCTGCAGGCGAATAAGGTATTGATCATAAAAAAAGAGGTGACAGTTATGTTTGTAAAAACGATTATGAAACCAGTGCATCAATCATATACTGCAGATGTGAACAGCAGTCTGAAAGAGGTACTGGAACTATTGGACCAGAAAAATATCGAGGCTGTACCTGTGCTGGACGGAAGCATTTTCAAAGGCATGATCTCAAAGGAAATGATTTATGAATCCTTCTATAAAAATTCGGATCAACAGGGGGCAGAAGCATTTCTCCAGGATACTTCTGCAGGGGAAACCGCCGGATATGAAGATTTCTGTATCACAAATGAAGAAGTCTTTGAACGGACCCTCCCTATGTTCAAAGGTTTTGCGGTGCTCGCTGTGGTGGATGATAACCGTGTGTTCCAAGGTCTTGTGACCCGGTATGATGTGATTGAACAATTTGAAAGTGCTTTTGGTGTGAAGAAACAAGGCATTCGGATCGCATTTACTTCAGAGGAGTCCGAAGGGCGCATTGAACGGCTGGGAGATATCATCAAAAACTACCATGAAAATGTGATTTCCCTTGCTACATTTGATGAGACAGACAAACTGGCAAGAAGAATTGTTTTGAAAATAGAGGAAAACGATAATATCGAAGCCTTTACAAAGAAACTTGAAAAAACGGGATTTCGAATCTTAAGTGTCAAACATGTGTGAAAACCGCCGCTGTGCCCATCCGGGCATAGCGGTATTTTTTTGGGTATGCTATGATAAAATTTTCGCTGCAGGAATCAGGGAGGTGTGACTTTGTTGTTGGAATGGATACTATTATTGACCCTGTCAGGAGTCTGTTTACTGGTGTACATGATGTACCGGGCTGGTAACGATCACATCGAGGAGCAAACGATACAGGTGGATGCCGAAAATAGTGGTAAGCGCCTGCGTATTTTCTTTATTTCAGACATACATAACCGATCAATTAAAGAAGAGACGGTGAACCGGGCCGTAAATGTGGACATTGTCGTTATCGGAGGGGATCTCGTGGATAAGCGTACCTCCGTTGCCAAGCTGGAAACGAACCTGAGGCTGTTGGCCCGGTTGGATGCGCCGATTTATTTTGTACCAGGCAACAATGATCATGAACTGGGCAAGGAGCCGGTTACGGCTGTTTTGAACAGGCATCGGATTGAAGTGTTGTCCAACGAGGATACAGCAGGAGAAAGCAGAGGAGGAACGCCTTTTGTGCTGACGGGCCTCGATCCCTATTTCCTGAAACCGAGGCGGTCCACGGAACTGGCGGATTCCTCCCATCTTCGCATTTTATGTGTGCACGATCCTTTCGTTTACTATCAGATGAATAGAGAGGAAAAAATGAAGTATGATCTCGTGTTAAGCGGCCATACTCATGGTGGGCAGATCCGTTTATTTGGGATGGGTCCCTACCAGCGCGGGGGGTGGAGCAGGGTTTCTTCCATTCCTCATTTTGTCAGCGAAGGATATGGAACATCCCTTCTGCCCTTAAGGCTTGGGACGAGAGCGGAGTGCCACGTAATTGAAGTCGTCGGAAATGTAAAGGATATATCTAAAAAGCTTTCATAAAGAATATACAAATTTTACACATGGTGTTTAATTCCTATATAATTAAAGCAAAAGACTAACTTGGAGGCAGGCTTATGGCAACAACTAAAGCAAAATATAATATTAAAGCGGTGTCACAGATGCTGGGCATCCAGCCTGGAACACTCCGAGCCTGGGAACGTCGGTACAAGATGATCCGTCCTTCACGGAATGAAGCGGGTCATCGTCTTTATACAGATGAGCACATCAGGATTTTAAAATGGTTAATGGAGAAAGTGGATAAAGGCTTTACCATTTCACAAGCCGTTTCACTTCTTGAGAGTAATGAAGAAGCTGTTACACATACCGAACAACAGGAAAACCGCACACAGCTCGATAAAATTGGTGATCAGCTGCTCGACAGTCTTCTTTCATTTAATGAAAACGAAGCCCAGCGGCATCTGGATCATGCGTTCAGTTTATTCACGCCCGAAACAGTCGCCATCGACATCATCGGCCCCATCCTCGTCAAAATCGGGGATTTATGGGAAGAAAACAAAATCACCAGTGCCCACGAGCATTTCGCCAGCCAGTTTATCCGCTCCCGGATAGGGATGATGCTTCTTTCCATTCCGTCTGACAGTATGCTTCCTAAAGCTCTGCTTGTATGCGGACCGAATGAACGGCATGAGCTGGGACTGCTGATATTTGCCCTCTTCCTGAAAAGAAAGGGCTATGATGTCATTTACCTCGGCCAGAGTATAGCCGGCGGAGATATTGACATCGTAATCAATGAAATCGATCCTGCTTATATGTTCATGTCCTGTACATTAAAGAAAAACATTCCGATTACGATCCGTCTGGCGGAGGCGCTCCAGCGTGAATTTCCATCTCTTAAGATCGGTCTCGGCGGTTATGCCTACGACCGGCTGTCTGAATTGGATAAAAAGCGGATACAGCCGTTTATCGTAGGAAATTCCAAGCGGGCGTGGGAACAGTGGCTGCAAACGAACTAACTGGGAAATTTCATTTGCCCCCGGCTTGAAATGTCGGATATAATTTGAAAAAAGGTGCCATAATGGCGCTGGTCATCATACTATATAGATAACACATCGTGACTGGGGGGCGATCATATGCGAGTAGAGAGAATGACGAATGAAAAATTCAAGATTTTCCTTACTTTTGACGATTTAATGGACCGGGGCCTCTCCCGCGAGGAACTTTGGAATGATTTACCTCGTGTACACCGGATATTCAGCGATATGATGTACGACGCAGGCATAGAGCTTGGGGTGGAGCTTACAGGTGTTCTGCTCGTGCAGGTTTACCTGCTTCAGGCACAGGGTATGTTGGTCGTCGTGACAAAAACAGAGCCTGCTGATATTGAGGAAGATGACGAAGATTACCTGGAAATGAAGGTTACCCTTGATGAGAGCAAGGAAATGATGTTTTCTTTTTCCGATTTTGAGCACGTCATCCAGGCGGGCACTCATCTGCATCAACTTGGTGTGACCGGAGGAAGCATTTATCACTATGAGGATTCCTATTATATGCTTCTGGAAGATACAGAGATAGACCATATGGATCAGGACCAGGTCATTGCCCTGCTTTCTGAGTATGCTTCAGCTACAGCCGTTACGTCACACCGGCTGATCGAATACGGGAATACAATTATGGACAAAGATGCCTGTCAATCACTAACTAAACATTTCTCTTAATGGAAAGGAACGAGTCTTGAATAAAAGCTCGTTCTTTTTATTTATGGATAGAAGGCCTGTTGTCAAACGTGTTAATATAAAGGTTGGCAAATCTATATCGTGGTAGGAAATGGAGTGTAGGAAATGAAGATTGCGGTTTTATATGGAGGAACCTCAGGGGAACGGGAAGTTTCCTTGTCTACTGGAAAGGGAATTATACAAGCATTAGAAAATAAAGGACATGAAGTAACGGCTATTGATTTTTCTCCGGATAAGCTGGACCAAGTGACAGCACTGGATGTAGACCTTGTATTTATTGGTCTGCACGGGCGCTTTGGAGAAGATGGAAGAATTCAAGGGCTTTTGGATATGAAAGGACTCCCTTACGTAGGGTCAGGTGTGCTGGCTTCTGCCTTGGCCATGGATAAGGCTAAATCCAAGCAGATCTTTTCCCGGAATGGATTGAATACGGCTGAAAGTGCTGTCTTCGATGTCACAGATGAAAGCCGGTGGTCTATGATTGAAGGTACGATCAAGCAGCAGTTCCAGCTTCCATTTGTCATTAAACCAAACCAGGAAGGATCGACGCTCGGCCTTACCATCGTAAAGGATGAGGCAGATATTGCCGGTGCGGTACGTACAGCAGCCCAGTCCGATTCTATGATTCTCGTAGAAGATTATGTGAAAGGAAGAGAAGTGACGGTTCCTGTTATGGGGCACAGGGGAGAGGAAAAGGCCCTCCCGGTCATAGAAATTATTCCGAAGAATGATTATTACGATTTTGATTCAAAATATCAACCAGGTGGAAGTGAACATATTGTACCAGCTGAACTGCCGGCCGATATAACCGCAAGGCTTCAGGAAGATGCGGTGCGTGCTCATCAGCTGCTGGGGTGTGAGGTCTATTCGCGGGTTGATTTCATTATCAACGATAAACATGAACCGGTTATTCTCGAAGTCAATACCCTGCCGGGAATGACTCCGACGAGTCTGTTTCCTGATGCGGCTGCAGAGATCGGCTTAAGCTATGATGATTTAATCCAATCATTCGTGGATCTGTCCCAGCCTGCGTTCGAGAAAAAAGTGTAATCGCTTACAACTTCTTTGTGAAAACGGATGAAAAAGCTGGTTTCGACCTTTCCAACAGGCAGCGGAACGTGTATACTATTCACTGAAAGAAGAGCCCTAATCGAATGGATGATATAGGAGGTAAATGGATGGTAGCCGATAAGCCTGCAGACAATGCAAATGAAAAAAATGACAAACTTGACGTGTTAAAATCCACGCAGACCGTGGTTAAAAAAGCACTTGATAAATTAGGATACCCCAATGAAGTATATGAATTAATGAAAGAGCCTGTTCGTATGATGACCGTAAGAATTCCTGTAAGGATGGACAACGATCAGATCAAAATCTTTACAGGGTACAGGTCCCAGCATAATGATGCTGTAGGTCCGACCAAAGGCGGCGTCCGTTTTCATCCCAATGTATCTGAAAAAGAAGTCAAAGCACTCTCCATTTGGATGAGTTTAAAAGCCGGCATCGTAGACCTCCCTTATGGAGGTGGAAAAGGCGGCATTGTATGTGACCCCAGGGAGATGTCCTTCCGTGAGCTGGAAGGGGTCAGCCGCGGGTATGTCCGGGCGATCAGTCAGATTGTGGGCCCGACGAAAGATATTCCTGCACCTGATGTATTTACCAATTCACAAATTATGGCGTGGATGATGGATGAATACAGCCGTATCGATGAATTTAACAATCCCGGCTTCATCACAGGGAAACCGCTCGTGCTCGGCGGCTCCCACGGAAGGGAAACGGCGACTGCCAAAGGTGTAACCATCTGCATTGAAGAAGCAGCCAAGAAAAAGGGCATCAATGTAGAGGGAGCAAGGGTTGTCGTTCAGGGCTTTGGTAATGCCGGAAGCTTCCTTGCGAAATTCATGCATGATAAAGGAGCCAAAGTGGTCGGTATTTCTGATGCCTACGGAGGACTGCATGACCCGGATGGTCTTGATATTGATTATCTTCTGGACCGCCGGGACAGCTTCGGGACAGTGACCAACCTGTTTAATAATACGATTACGAACGAAGAGCTGTTGGAACTGGACTGCGATATCCTTGTTCCTGCAGCCATTGAAAACCAGATTACAGAAGAGAACGCCCATAACATTAAAGCGAATATCGTCGTAGAGGCAGCGAACGGCCCGACAACCCTGGAAGCTACAAGGATCCTTTCTGAGCGCGGCATCCTTCTTGTGCCGGATGTCCTTGCTTCTTCCGGAGGAGTAACTGTTTCCTACTTCGAATGGGTGCAGAACAACCAGGGCTATTACTGGACAGAGGAAGAAGTGGAAGAGAAGCTTCATAACGTCATTGTCAAAGGCTTCGACAATGTTTACCGGACATCGGAGACGCGCCGGGTAGATATGAGACTGGCCGCTTATATGGTCGGGGTCAGAAAAATGGCGGAAGCATCTCGTTTCCGGGGATGGATATAACTTGATTCTATAAATGGAATCTCCTATCATGATTATGGTAGGAGATTCATTTTTTTGAAAATGAACGGAAGAACGTTGTTGGAAAGAGGAGTGTTACACGTGCATCAACAAGAAAAAGCCATTATCATCGGCGGCGGCCCCTGTGGAATGAGTGCAGCTATTGAACTTCAGAAAGCCGGCATTGAACCGTTAATTATTGAAAAAGGAAACATTGTGAATTCTATTTATCATTATCCGACACACCAGACTTTCTTCAGCTCCAGTGAAAAACTGGAAATCGGAGAAATCCCTTTTATTTCTGAAAGGCAGAAACCGGTTCGTAATGAGGCGCTCGCCTATTACCGTGCTGTTGCGGAGCGAGTGAACTTAAGAGTGCATACGTATGAAAAAGTCCAAAAGGTTGAAAAAGAGGCGGACGGTTTTATCATTCATACAGAGAAATCAACAGGTGAAAAACCGACGTATGCAGCTGAACAGGTGATTGTTGCTACGGGGTATTATGATCAGCCGAACTTTATGGGCGTCAAAGGAGAAGATCTTCCAAAAGTGATGCACTACTTCAAAGAGGGGCATCCCTATTACAACAAAAATGTAGTCATCGTCGGAGGAAAAAACTCTGCGGCGGATGCAGCTTTGGAACTGGAAAAATCAGGCGCGAACGTTACCGTTCTTTACCGTGGTGAAGATTACTCGAAAAGCATCAAGCCCTGGATTCTTCCCCAGTTTGAAGCACTTGTCAGAAAAGGAATCGTTACCATGGAATTCTGCGCCGACATAAAAGAAATTACTCAGGATTCTGTCATTTATGAGTGTCATGGAGAGGAAAAGAGTGTGGAGAACGATTTTGTCTTTGCTATGACCGGCTATCAGCCCGACCACAGCTTCCTGACCAAAATGGGAGTGGAGATGGATGAGGTCACCGGCCGTCCGTCCTTTAATGAAGATACAATGGAAACGAACGTTCCGGGTATATATATTGCCGGTGTGATTGCTGCCGGATATAACAATAATGAAATCTTTATTGAAAACGGGCGCCATCATGGTGGGAAAATTGCGGCTTCCATTGCAGCACAATCGAAAGCATAAAAAAATGTTCAGGCAGCTGCCTGAACATTTTTTATATCAACTGAACATATGTTCAAGCTCTGTGCGATTCGTTGTCATTTCCAGAGCGACCATTAACTTGATCCGGGCTTTCGGTCCAGTCACGCCGTTTGCAAAAATGATGCCCATATCCCGGAGCTGGCGTCCGCCGCCGGGGTAGCCGTATGTGTCCTGGACAGTCCCTTGGTAGCATCTGGAAACAAGGACAACGGGAATCCCTTCCTGTATCGTCTTTTTGAGCGCCTCCATCGTTTCAGGAGGCAGGTTGCCCTGTCCGAGGGCCTCAATGATCAAGCCATCGACGCTGCTTTCGCGAACGGCGTCAATTAGATCGCCGTCCATACCTGCATAAGCTTTAATCAGGGAAACGCGCTTCCCTATCCTTTGGATCGGATAAGACTCATGACGGGTCATTTTATGGTGAAAAAAGACATCCGTTTTCGTGGTTATTCCGATAGGGCCGTATTGAGGGCTCTGGAAAGTAGCTACATTGCTGGTGCTTGTTTTTGTTACATTTTTGGCCGTGTGAATTTCATCGTTCATGACCACGAGTACTCCTTTATCCTGCGCTTCATCACAGCTGGCCACACGGACGGCGCTGAGCAGGTTATAGAGACCATCAGATCCTATTTCATTACTTGAGCGCATCGCCCCCGTAACGACCACTGGTTTCCTCGTCTGCAGAAACAAATCCAGGAAATAGGCGGTCTCCTCCAATGTGTCGGTCCCGTGTGTGATCACCACTCCATCATAATTCCGCTCAGCCATCTTCTCATGCACATAGCGGCCGAGTTTCAACATATGGTCCGGCCGGATATGCGGGGAGGGCAGGTAAAAGAGAATGTCATCCTCGATTTCCACCCGCCCTTTAAGGACTGTTGAAATTTCCTCCAGAGGATGGCGGGAGGAAGTGTTGACTTCACCGGTTTCCTTATCTTCCTGCATCGAGATGGTTCCACCTGTATGTATAACTAAAATACGCTTCATGAATCATCCACCAACTTTCCATATCAATAGTTCCTTTTCTCTATTCTTCATGATACGATGAATCTTAGTTGAAAGAAAGAGAGAGGGTTGATTACCTTGGCCATATTGACCGCTGCCATATCACCTGCTGTGGCCATCATGACGTTCATATATTTAAGCAAGCGTATAGAACTTGAGCCTCTCCCTCTTATTATACGGATGTTTGTCATCGGCGTCATTATGGTTTTTCCCATCATGTTTATCCAGTATGCTTTTGAAGCGGAGCAGGTGATTACCAATCAGTTGTTCGTCTCCTTTTTCCTTGCAGGTCTGCTTGAAGAATTTTTCAAATGGTTTTTTCTCTTGTTTGTCGCTTACAGACATTCTCATTTTGATCACCATTATGATGGGATCATCTACGGCGGAGCGATCAGCCTCGGCTTTGCGACTATTGAAAATGTTCTTTTCCTTTTTAATAAAGGGATTGAAATTGCCATCCTTCGTGCAGTATTTCCTGTTTCTTCCCATGCCTTGTTCGGTATCATCATGGGGTATTACATGGGAAAGGCGAAATTCACAACGATCCATGTCCGCAAATCACTGGCGTGTGCCCTTATCATTCCTGTTGTCTTACATACCGTCTATGATTACATCATTACGATCCAGACGGATACATGGGCCTATTGGATTACTCCGTTCATGATCCTGTTATGGATCGTCGGTTTTCGGAAAATCCGGCTCGCCAATGATCACCATGAATCCATTCATTATAACCATCAAGAGACACCCCGTTGAGGGTGTTTTTTTATTGTCCAATAAATCTGTTTTATGATACATGGCCGGCTGAGGAGGGATGTATAAACTTTCGTTAAAGTAAAAAACTACCCTCATAACTAAATTATTGCGTCAGGGGTGTATGGTGGATGTTATGGAAGAAAACAATGGTCGTTACTGCAGGTTTAGTCCTGCTGATATTCCCTTTAGCAGATGGAACATGGAGCAAACCGGTCCATGGATTTTCCAGTCAGGTCATCCAGCAGGGAGCAACAGGAGATGATGTTATTGAACTGCAGGCAAGGCTTCAATATCTCGGGTTCTACAACGGTGATATCGATGGCGTGTTTGGCTGGGGCACATACTGGGCGCTTAGAAATTTTCAGTATGAGTTCGGTTTGGACATCGATGGTCTGGCCGGACAGGAAGTGAAGAATAAACTCGTCAAAGCCAGTAACTATGATGAGGGCTATGTAAAAAAACAAATCCAGGAAGGAAAAGACTTCACTCATTACGGGGGCGTTCCTAAAAGTCAGCAGACGAAGCAGCCTTCCGGCCAGTCTTCAAACCAGCCCCAGGGCCAGGGTGGAAGCGAGGGCGGGGGACAGCCGGACGAACCGACAGCTGTCAACGTTCCCAGTGGTTATTCTCAAAATGACATACAGCTTATGGCGAATGCGGTTTACGGAGAAGCCAGGGGGGAGCCCTATGTCGGCCAGGTGGCCGTAGCAGCTGTCATATTAAACAGGGTTCAGAGTGCCTCTTTTCCCAATACGGCCTCTGGTGTCATATTCGAACCACGGGCATTTACAGCCGTCGCTGATGGTCAAATCTGGCTTGAGCCGAATGATCAGGCAAAAGAGGCGGTGATGGATGCCATTAACGGGTGGGATCCATCCGGCCAGGCTTTGTATTATTTTAATCCGAATACCGCTACGTCAGACTGGATTTGGACAAGACCACAAATCAAGCAGATTGGAAAACATATCTTTTGTAAATAGGAGGTGCGTGTATGATCAGGTGGTCACTTGTTGTTGTGTTAAGCATTGCCGTCGTAGGTCTTGGGGTGTGGGGGTATCAGGAGAATCAGGATAAAAACGCCGTTCTTATTCAAGCAGAAAACAGCTATCAACGCGCTTTCCATGACCTTACGTATAATATTGATCTTCTTCACGATAAAATCGGCTCCAGCCTTGCTATGAACTCGAAGCAGAGTTTATCCCCGCAGCTGGCAGATATTTGGAAAATTTCTTCTGAAGCTAATACAGATGTAGGGCAGCTGCCGCTTACGCTGCTTCCGTTTAATAAGACGGAGGAGTTTCTGTACGATATTGGGGATTTTGCCTATCGTACAGCGGTAAGGGATTTGGAGAAAAAACCACTGAGCGATGAGGAAATCAAACTATTGGAAGAGCTGCACGCGAAGTCGGGGGAAATTGAAGAAGAATTGAGAAAAGTACAGAATGAAGTGTTGAGTGACAACCTTCGTTGGATGGACGTGGAACTGGCACTGGCCACAAATGATGAAGTCGGCGATAACACAATTGTCAACGGATTTAAAACAGTGGAGAAATCGATGGACAGCTTTGAAAGCTCCGTTACAGAAGTCGGTTTTGGCAGTTCCGGACCTGAGAAAGACTTCCGTGATCTTCAAGGAGAAAATCTGACGAAAGCGGAAGCCCGGAAACAGGCTTCCAAATGGCTTGAAAAAGTCGATACAGAGAAGCTTACGCTGACGAAGTCAGGAAAGGGAGCAGATGTTCCTACTTATACAGCCTCTTTTCAGGAAGGAGATAAAAACGGTTATATAGACCTTACTGAAAAGGGCGGTCATCCATTAACCATCATGATCAGTCGTGAGGTCAACGATCCTCAGATCAGCCTTTATGAAGCCTCTGAGAAGGCTAAAGAATATGTCGGGGGGCTGGACATCGATAACCTTGAACTCGTAGAGAGCAACCAGTACGACAAAATGGGAGTTTTCCGCTTCCTTTATACCAAAAATGACGTCCGTTTTTTCCCGGATACCGTTGTTGTTAAAGTAGCTTTGGATAATGGTGAAATCCTGGGGCTGTCGGCCAGGGACTATTATGACTACCATATAGATCAGGATTTGAATGAGCCGGAAATTTCTCTTGAAGAAGCCCGTTCCAAAGTGAATCCGAATGTAGATATTCAGGAACATCACTTGTCTGTGATCGAGAACGATTTGAAAGAGCAGGTGCTCTGTTATGAATTCCTTACGACCATGGAAAGCACAACATACCGGATCTTCATTAATGCTTCCACAGGAGAAGAAGAAAAGGTGGAAACATTGAAGAAGGCGGAAATGAAATTCAACCAGGAGATATAAGAGAAAGAGGACACTCCCCAACTTCGGGGGGTGTCTTTTTTAAAATTTTGCACCCATTTTCCCCCTCTTTCATAATCATGAGATGCTTCTCTTGCGTATTCTTGCAGGGGGAGGGTTTATGATCCGTTTTTTTCCTATAGGGACGTCGAGGACGCTGGAAGTTGAGGATGGAAACTCAAAGGACGTGGCAGTCAAGTACAAGTGCAGACTGATGGATATTGATCAGAAACGCGCCTGTATTGATGATCCCGTACATATGGCAACAGCAAAGAAAGGGACTCAGTTTCATGTCCGTTTTTCGGGAAAGATGAACGCGGCTATGGGTTTAAGACGGAAATGTTGACGCGTCAAATCAGCACATTCCGGTCTTGGTTCTCTCTTTTCCCGGCATGCGAACTTGGGCGCAGGAGATTATTTTTACATCCATACGAAAGGATCGCTCGTCCGGCTGACCGGGGCGTTAAATTAGCATTTTAAATAGATTTTCTCCTTGGGATTGTGTTATTCTGAACAATGGTAAAAGTACTTAATACAAGGGCAGGAGCGGTTTCTGCTCTTTAAACAGGACAGATGGAGGAAATAGGACGTATGATGAACACAATGACTATTGCAATTGACGGTCCAGCGGCTGCCGGAAAAAGCACAGTAGCAAAAAAAGTCGCAGAAAAACTCTCTTTTATTTATGTGGATACAGGAGCCATGTACCGCGCTCTAACATGGAAAGCCATTCAGGAGAAGGTGTCACTGGAGGATGAGGAAGCCCTTTTCTCTCTGTTAAGCAGAACAGATTTAAACCTCGTGCAGTCGGATAAAGGACAGCTGGTCATCGTAGACCAGAACGATGTGTCTGAATTGATCCGCACAGCAGAAGTCACCAACCAGGTTTCCATTACAGCGAAGCATAGGAAAGTCCGGGAGGAAATGGTACGACGTCAGCAGGAACTGGTGAAGGATAAAGGTGTTGTCATGGACGGGCGTGACATCGGCACTCATGTGCTTCCGGATGCGGAAGTGAAGATCTTTATGATCGCATCCGTGGATGAAAGGGCTGAGCGCCGCCATAAGGAAAATGTGGAAAAAGGTTTTCCTTCCAATCTTGAGGAACTTAAAGAGGAAATCCGCCGCCGCGATGAGCTGGATTCCAACCGCGCTGTATCTCCTCTCATAAAAGCGGATGATGCCGTTGAAGTGGATACCACTTCTATGAACATTGAAGAAGTAGTGGACCGCATCCTTCAAATTGTGAAACAGAAAAGTGAAGAGGAGGAATAAATATGAGCCTCTATAAGATTGGGAAACTGCTCTGCAGTGTGATTTTTTATCCTCTGTACCGGATTAAAGTTGTAGGAAAAGAAAACATTCCTGCGGATGGGCCGGTCATTATCTGTTCCAACCACATATCAAACGTTGACCCGCCGGTAGTTGGAATTACGAGCAGCCGGAATATTTACTTTCTCGCCAAAGAAGAGTTGTTTAAAAACCCTTTGATTGGGGGAATATTGAAAAAAGTCCACGCGTTCCCAATCAAACGCGGGATGAGAGACAGAAATGCTCTCCGCAAGGGTCTGGATATTCTGAAAGAAGGTCACGCCCTGGGATTGTTCCCTGAAGGAACGAGACAGAAGAGTGGGGAAATTGGTCAGGGACTGGCCGGTGCTGGTTTCTTTGCCCTTCGATCCGAAGCTGTGATCGTTCCCTGTGCCATTATTGGGCCTTATCAGAAGTTTAAGCGTCTGAAAGTCGTTTATGGAGAACCGATAGATTTGTCGGAATACCGTGAACAGAAAGCTTCTGCCCAGGTCGTAACGGACCGGATCATGGAAGAAATCAGACAATTGCATAAAATTCATCAATGATATGGCGTAATCACTTGACAAAATGCTCTAAATATTAGAAGTTAGACAAAAGGGCATTTCTGTATTATTAGGTTGTGTCGGAAATTGAAGGAGGTAGCTTGGTATGGATGAAATGAATCAGGAAGTATCAGGAATGAAAGAATTCTCTGCAGGGGACATCGTGACTGGTAAGGTCGTGAAAATTGAAGAAAAACAAGTCCTTGTAGATGTTGGATATAAAGTCGAGGGGATTGTACCCATCAGTGAATTATCCAGCCTTCATGTAGAAAAAGCATCAGACGCAGTTAATGAAGGGGACGAATTAACCCTGCAGGTGAAGAAAGTAGAAGATGATGAAATTGTACTTTCCAAGCGTGCTGTTGACGCTGATAAAGCGTGGCAGGATCTTGAGGCTAAATTCGAAAGCGGAGAAATCTTCGAGGCTGAAGTCAAGGACGTTGTCAAAGGCGGTCTTGTTGTAGATATTGGTCTTCGCGGATTTATTCCAGCTTCTCTAGTTGAGACGTATTATGTGGAAGATTTTGAAGACTACAAAGGGAAAACTCTTTCTCTTAAAGTGGTTGAGCTTGATCGTGAGCAGAACCGTGTCATTCTTTCCCACCGTGCGGTTGTGGAAGAAGAGGAATCAGCTAAGAAGCAGGAAGTTCTTCAATCCCTTGAGGAAGGACAGGTCATTGAAGGTACAGTACAACGCCTTACTGACTTTGGTGCGTTTGTAAACCTTGGCGGTATTGACGGTCTTGTACATATCTCCCAGCTATCCCACCAGCATGTGGAAAAAGCGGCAGATGTGGTCGAAGAAGGCCAGTCCGTGAAGGTTAAAGTGCTTTCTGTTGATCGCGACAATGAAAGAATTTCTCTTTCTCTTAAAGCTACGCAGCCTGGACCTTGGCACGATATCCAGAATAAGGTGAACTCTGGAGAAACTCTTGAAGGGACGGTACGCCGCCTTGTGAGCTTCGGTGCCTTTGTCGAAGTCTTCCCTGGAGTAGAAGGTCTTGTGCACATCTCCCAGATTTCCAACCGCCATATCGGTACGCCGGATGAGGTGCTTGAAGAAGGACAGACGGTTCAGGTTAAGGTTCTTGATGTGGATGAAGGGGCGAAACGCCTTTCTCTAAGCATGAAGGAACTGGAGCGCGATGAAACACGTGCGGATATTGAACAGTATGAAAAAGAAGAGGACAATTCCGGCTTCTCCCTAAGCGATATGATTGGTGACAAGCTGGATAAATACAAAAAATAAAACGTACGTGGTGATGGATATGAGCAGATCAAAAAGGAAGATTGATCATATCCGCCATGCTTTAGGTCATGAACGGGCGCCTTACAATCATTTTGATGATGTGAATATTGTTCATCAGAGTCTCGCCCGTTTGGATTTTAATCAAATCACGTTAAAGGCACAAGCAGGGGAACTTAATTTAAGTTCCCCTCTTTTTGTCAATGCGATGACCGGAGGAGGCGGAGAAAAGACAAGGGAAATCAACCGCGACCTGGCTGTTGCTGCAAAGGAAACAGGTATAGGTATGGCCGTGGGGTCCCAGATGTCCGCGATCAAAAGGCCGGAAGAGCGGTCCACCTATGAAATTGTAAGAGAAATGAACCCTGATGGCGTAGTGTTTGCGAATGTGGGCAGTGAGGCATCGCTTCAACAGGCAGTGGAAGCGGTGGACATGATTGATGCAAATGCCCTTCAGATTCATATCAATACGCTGCAGGAACTAATCATGCCGGAAGGAGACAGAGACTTCTCTTCCCGTATGTCCAATATTCAAGCAATTGTTGAAGGGATGGACCGGCCGGTGATTATTAAAGAGGTCGGTTACGGCATGTCGATGGAAACGGCGCAGACGCTTTATGATATAGGGGTCCGTTACATAGACGTCGGCGGACGGGGGGGGACCAACTTCTCAAGAGTAGAGAATCTGCGCAGGGAAAAGCCTTTGTCCTCCTTTAATAACTGGGGGATTCCTACACCCGCCTCCATACTTGAAGTGAAGAGCAGCCAAACGATGCACGTATTTGCTTCCGGAGGGATCAGGCACGGTCTGGATGGAGCGAAAGCGGCAGTTCTCGGAGCAAGTGGGTTCGGAATGGCCGGCTCTTTATTAAAGGTTCTAATGGAAGAAGGCAGAGAGGCGCTTATTGAAGAAATTAACCATGTTCACCAGGAATTCAAAATGGCTATGATGCTGTTAAATGCCTCAAGTCCTGAGGAGCTTCATCAGAAGCCTCATGTGCTTACTGGAGAGACTAGGACTTGGCAGGAGCAGCGGATCACTAAAGACCTATGACATTCATGTCATAGGTCTTTTCTTTTTTGCTCTATGTTTAAACCGATATATTACCTTCCATAATAACGGTGAAGGAGTTGGAAAGTATGGCGGTTTACTGGTATGCCTGGGTGCTTATGATTTGTATCTGGTTTTTTATGAAACAAACGTCGGCAAGAACATCTCTGTTGTTTTTTTTGTGTGTTCTTATGTGCACATTCAGCTGGACGTTTATTCATCCGTCTGTCTACCTATATGCCCATCTGGGCCTTCTCATGGTGTTCGGTCTTCATTTACTATCCTTTCAACAAAGGCCGCTTGTGATCTACTTTTGGCTGTTTTTCTTAAGTATCGGCTTTTCATCTGTCAGCCTTTTTATAACCATCCATCCTGTCTGGACACATCTGCCTGGATTTTCGTTGGGGGTTGCCGTTGTCCTGTTATTGAGAATGATTTTAAGTGATTTAAGAGGGATCGCCGGTTTCTGGCTGACTATGAACGGAGCGGGCATGACGCTCACTTATGTAGTTCTCCGCTTATACGGAAGAGAAGGCGTGGTTATGACAGCGCCCCTGCTTGTTTTTGCTCTTAAAGGCCTTTTAATTCTTCTTTTTGTGCATGGTTTACGTACATTGAAGAAAAATAATGCAGGAGCAGGAAAAAGTAAATATAAGGGAGACGCATATGCATGAATGAATATACATATCCCATTTTGTTCGGGATTATTGCTGGAACAGTGCTTCGGGTATTTATGATGCGGACGGATTACCGTCAGTATCCTACATATCTTCACGGGAAGATTATCCATTTATCATTAGGGTTTATTGCTGCTGCCCTGGGTACAATTGCTATTCCGTCCATTATGGAAAAAGAATTTACTGCGGTTACATTTCTGACGCTGGCTGCTTCGCAATTCAGGGAGGTCCGCAATATGGAGAGGAATACGCTCGCTGAGATGGACAGCTATGAACTTGTGCCCCGTGGAAACACTTATATTGAAGGAATTGCCGTAGCTTTTGAGAGTCGGAATTACCTGGTGATATTTACGTCATTCACTGTGACACTTTGTTATCTGGCTGTTAATGTATGGGTGGCTCTGGGAGCGGCAGTGGCTTGTTTCGTGCTTTCTTCCTTGTTAATGAGCGGCTCTAAGCTGGGAGATATTGTAACAATTGAACAGCGGGAGCTTACCTTTGATGGTGCTGGACTGTACGTGGATAATATCTACATTATGAATATCGGTCTGCCCGAACGGCAGGATGAAATATTAAGGTATGGGATGGGGTTCATTTTAACCCCGAAATCCTTCAACATCCGCTCTACGATTGCCAACCTCGGTCAGCGCCAGGCGATTCTGCATGATGTTTCTGTAACGCTGGGAGTCTTCCGTGATTCAGGAACCCCTGCTCTTGTGCCGCTGATTAAACGCGATTTAAATGATGGACGGATCGGAGTATTTATTCTCCCTCAGGAAAAGGACCCCGACAGAGCCCGGGAGGTTATAGCCAACGTCCCGGTGCTTGAGAATGCTATACAAAAACCCGGGAAAAGGAGTGGGTGATGATAGATGAAAATGGAAAAAGCGATTCTCGCCTCCATTACGACGCTTGAGAATAAAGTTCAGGGAAGTGCTGCGGTGTTTAAATGTGAAACCAAAGAGGAGATGGAGGCGGTGGCTGCTAATTTGGAGGCTATTCTCGACGGGATTGCCCACCGGTTGAGTGACCAGCTCTATATTATCGTCAAGCATTGAACGCTGAAGAAAGAATTGTTTCTTTTCCTAAAGTCTGCTAAGATAAGAAAGTTAATGGCTTGCTGCTGTTCTTCGGGTGATGGGCGGAAACCATCAAGCCGCAGGGGAGCAGTCTTTTTTTGCTTTTCACTGCTGTTGAAACATGAAATAATGAAAATAGAATGAAGAAAGGATGATCCTTTCATGAGAAAATCAGTAATTGCGATCGTAGGACGACCGAATGTCGGTAAATCAACCATTTTCAACCGGCTGGTTGGAGAAAGAATATCTATAGTAGAAGACACACCCGGTGTGACCAGAGACCGGATTTATGCAGAAGCCGAATGGCTTACTTCCACATTTAATATCATTGACACAGGTGGAATTGAAATCGGAGATGAGCCTCTTCTTGTGCAGATGCGCGCACAGGCTCAGGTGGCTATTGATGAAGCAGATGTTATCGTCTTCATGGTTAATGGCCGGGACGGCATTACCGGAGCCGATGAAGAAGTGGCTAAACTTCTCTTTAAATCCAATAAGCCGGTTGTACTGGCTGTCAATAAAGTAGACAACCCGGAAATGAGGGAAAACATCTACGAATTCTATTCCCTCGGTTTTGGTGAACCGTTCCCGATTTCCGGTACGCACGGGCTCGGCCTTGGGGATCTGCTGGATGAAGTGGTTAAACATTTCCCTGAACAAATCCAGGAGGAAATCGACGATGATACCATCCGGTTCAGCTTGATTGGACGACCCAATGTTGGGAAATCCTCGCTGGTGAACAGTCTGCTGGGACAGGAGCGCGTCATTGTCAGTGATATTGCTGGGACTACAAGGGATGCAGTGGATACCCCGTTTACGAAAGATGGCCGTGATTATGTCATTATAGACACAGCGGGGATGCGCAAACGCGGAAAAGTGTACGAATCTACCGAGAAGTACAGCATCATGCGTGCCTTGAAAGCGATTGAGCGTTCCGACGTTGTTTTAACGTTAATTGATGCGGATACAGGGATACAGGAACAAGATAAGAAAATCGCGGGGTATGCCCATGAAGCCGGTAAAGCTGTCGTCATTGTCGTGAATAAATGGGACACGCTGGATACCGATGAAAAAACAATGAAGGAATTCGAGGATAAAGTCCGCGATAACTTCCGATTCCTTGATTATGCTCCGATTGTCTACCTGTCAGCTAAAACGAAGAAAAGAATTCACACCCTGCTTCCGAGAGTGCTGGAAGTCAGCGAAAATCATGCGAAACGGGTGCAGACCAACTTGTTGAATGAAGTTATTATGGACGCACTGGCTATGAATCCTTCACCTTCTATTAAAGGTCAGAAGCTGAAGATCTTCTATGCCGCGCAGGTGTCTGTGAAACCACCGAGTTTTGTGGTATTCGTGAACGAACCTGAACTTATGCACTTCACGTACGAACGATTCCTGGAGAACAGGATCCGGGAAGCCTTTGGATTTGAAGGAACTCCAATCAAAATCTTTGCAAGAAAACGGAGTTAAGCTGTAGGAAGGGAGTAGATACTGTGGAAAAGATTGCGGTTTTAGGTGCAGGGAGCTGGGGGACAGCCCTGGCTCTCGTTCTGGCTGATAATGGTCATGATGTCCATTTGTGGGCGCATCGGAAGAGCCTGGCTGATGAAATTAGCCATACACATAAAAACGAAAAGTATCTGAAAGGTGTGGAACTGCCTGAACACCTTCAGGCCACCCATGAAATGGCAGAAGCCGTAAAGGGGGCGCGCCATATTCTTCTGGCCGTTCCGACAAAAGCCATGCGTGAAGTGTGTGCCCGGTTGAAAGACCTGTTAGAAGAAAAGGTCATCCTCACTCATGCTGCGAAAGGGATTGAACCTGGAACATATAAACGGGTATCTGAAATCATAGCTGAAGAAATCCCGAGGGAAAGTTATGAGGATATTGTCGTTTTATCAGGACCGAGTCACGCCGAGGAAGTCAGCCGCAGGCAGCCGACGACCGTGACGGTATCTGCTTCTGATTTATCCGTGGCTGAGAAAGTCCAGGATCTTTATATCAACCATAAATTTCGTGTCTACACGTCCCCGGACCTTGTCGGCGTAGAGCTCGGAGGTGCTTTAAAGAATATCATCGCACTGGGGGCCGGTATTTCAGACGGCTTAGGATATGGAGATAACGCCAAGGCTGCTCTCATTACGCGGGGGCTTGCTGAGATTGCCCGTCTCGGCACATCGATGGGAGCGAATCCTCTGACATTCTCGGGTTTGACCGGAATCGGCGATTTGATCGTTACATGTACTAGTTCCCACAGTAGAAACTGGCGGGCAGGATACAAGCTTGGGCAGGGCAGCGGGCTTGAACAAGTCCTTGAAGATATGGGGATGGTCGTCGAAGGGGTTCGAACAGCCAAGGCTGCTTATCAGCTTGCCTCCGATCAGGACGTTGAAATGCCGATCACCACAGGTATATATCAAATCCTGTTTGAGGATAAAAGCCCGCGGGACGTTGTCGATCAGCTGATGACAAGAATCCGCAGGCATGAAATGGAGGATTTGACAAATATCCTGGACCAGCGGATGAATGACTGACACATATGGACCTCTGTGCATATACTACACAGAACCTAATGCACGAGGAGGTCAATTGTTCATGAGTGATTTTCAAAAAAGTATTTTTGATCACCTGAAGAAAAAAGCAGACATCGATGCTCAGGATGTATTCAAGGTCGCTGATAAGGTCCAGCACGCCGATTTTTCTGATGAGAAAACGGTACGTGGACTGGTCCGCCAGCTGGCACAGGTCGCCGGCAAAAACATATCGAAACAGAAGGAAGACAAAATTGTTGAAGCCGTCATCAGCCAGAATATGCCTCTGGATTTGAATACGTTAGGTAAATTCTTGAAATAATTACGAACGGGTGGGCGCCTGAGGAGGCGGACTTTCCATCGTATGCATAAGATAACACGCAGCAATCATTACACATGAGCTGGTCAGGGAATTGTTTAGTCACCCGGGGTGGGAACGCCCCGGCTTTTTTTATGTATCCGTTTACGAACCGGATATGATATAATATCAAAAGTCGAATGTACATCAAAGGAGGGCCACTTATGTCTGAATCCATGCTGAACATGTACATATCCTTTGCGGGAATCATCTCCTTATTCCTTGCCATAGGTTTAATCTATTTAAGCAGATTTAAGTTGAAAGGCATTTTTTCGGCCGTTACCGCCGTTTTTGCCTATCTATTTATGATTGTGGGCGGATTGATTATTTTCTACATTGTACTCAGCGGCCCAACCGCTTGACGAAGGAGGAAACAGCATGAAGATTTTCCGCTGCTCAGGGCTTCTCATTCTTCTTTTCCTGTTAACCGGGTGTTTGTATCCTCAAGAAAGACTCCAGAAAAACCAGGTTCCCAATGATCAGCAGCTGAACATGGTCCAGGAGGCGGTAGATACCTATCAGGAGAGAACAGACGGGCTTCTTCCCATTAAGACGAAGGACCAGGACACACCGGTCTTTCAAAAATATCCGATTGAATTCAGCAAGCTGAAGGAAATGAACATTATTGGAGAACTCCCCGGGACATCCTTCGAAAACGGGGGGCATTATCAGTACGTCATTATTCATCCGGAAACGGATCCAACGGTGAAAGTGCTGGACCTTCGGACGACGGAGGAAGTCAGGTCTCTTCAAGTGAAGGTCAAATTCTATAAAGATAACAACCGTTATCCTCCTCTTGGTGATTTTGTGTCCAAGGGAGTGTACGAGCTGGACTATGAGAAGATTGGTATGGACGAACCGCCAATGATTGACAGTCCTTATTCAGACCAGCGTCTGCCTGTTTATCTGGATGAGCAGGGACAGGTCTACATCGATTACAGGAAAGACCTCTATGCGTATCTTCGATCCGAAGACCATGCCTATAAGGCGGGCGAGGATATTCGTTTTCTTCTGACGGATCATACGCCGATCGTTCCTGCCTATTCAACCGCTTATACGGTGGAAGAAGGAGAGCCTGTGTTTTTACATGCGTCTCCTTCTTCCTGAGTGAGCCGTTCCCAAATGGGGGCGGTTTTTTCTGCTCTCTGCGGCCATCCGCTCCGTCGGAACGGTCCCCACGACGTGATTATAGATTTCTGACATATTTACCTGGGACAACGTCATAGAATCAGAGTGTCTAGGCTTGTATGGTGGTGAAATCACATTTGGGAGGGGATCCTTTGGAAAAGGTTGATATCTTCAGTGATATTTCCAAACGGACAAATGGAGATATTTATTTAGGTGTTGTCGGTGCCGTACGAACAGGTAAGTCAACATTTATAAAGAAATTTATGGAGCTTGTTGTACTACCCAACATGGATGAGGAATCAGACAGGGAACGTGCTTTGGATGAACTGCCGCAGAGTGCAGCTGGGAAAACCATTATGACCACCGAGCCTAAATTTGTCCCTAACCAAGCGGCTAATATTACAATAGATGACCATCTGGATATCAGGGTCAGGATGGTGGACTGTGTGGGTTATGCTGTCAACGGGGCTGTCGGCTACGAAGATGAACACGGGCCGAGAATGATTCACACGCCATGGTACGAGGAGGCCATCCCGTTTCATGAAGCGGCTGAAATCGGGACTCAGAAAGTCATCCAGGAGCATTCGACGATCGGCATTGTTGTCACAACAGACGGTACCATCGGTGAAATACCGAGACAGGACTATGTCGAGGCTGAGGAAAAAATTGTTGAGGAACTGCGGGAAGTCGGTAAGCCTTTTATTATGATCATTAATTCTGCCCAGCCTCATCACCCGAACACGGAGCATCTGAGGGAATCCCTCTCAGAGAAATATGATATTCCGTGCCTGGCTCTTTCTGTTGAAAGTATGAGAGAACAAGATGTTCAGAGTGTCCTTCGTGAAGCGCTTTTCGAATTTCCAGTGCTTGAGGTGAACGTAAACCTTCCAAGCTGGGTGATGGTCCTGGATTCCAGACACTGGTTGAGAACGAATCTGCAGACGGCGATTGAAGATACAGTCAAGGACATTAAGCGTCTGCGTGATGTAGACCAGGTTGTAGGAAACTTTGATCAGTATGAGTATATAACAGGGGCGCATATTTCAGGCATGGATCTTGGTGAAGGGATCGCTGAAATTGACCTCCAGGCACCGGAGCACTTATATGATCATGTGCTCAAGGAAATTGTAGGAGAAGAAATCCGGGGCAGGGATCATCTGTTGGAGATTATGCAGGATTTCTCTCACGCGAAACGGGAATATGATCAGGTGGCCGATGCTCTCCAAATGGTGAAACAGACCGGCTATGGCATTGCAGCGCCGTCGCTGGAGGATATGACACTTGATGAGCCGGAAATCATCAGGCAGGGGTCCAGATTCGGTGTGCGGCTCAAGGCGGTAGCCCCTTCCATTCATATGGTGAAAGTAGATGTACAATCCGAATTTTCACCGATTATCGGAACAGAGAAACAGAGTGAAGAGCTCGTTCGATATTTAATGCAGGACTTTGAGGACGATCCATTGTCGATCTGGAATTCCGACATTTTCGGCCGCTCCCTGAGTTCCATTGTGAGAGAAGGCATTCAGGCGAAACTGGCATTAATGCCTGAAAATGCCCGGTATAAACTGCAGGAAACGCTGGAGCGGATTATCAATGAAGGTTCAGGAGGAATGATTGCAATTATTCTGTAACGGCTCTTATTAAGAGCCGTTTTTATTTTTTTCTGGAATGGATTCATAAGCTGAAGCGGTTTAATGACCGGCCTCTTTTAAAGGGAATGGGGGATGGCGCAGCTGTCTGGACGGACGGAATGGAGCGCTTTCACGAAGGGCGGTTTTCTGGAAACCTTGTGTTTTCAGGCTTTCCAGACGAAGAAATTCAAAAAAAATTTCCTGAAAAACTTTGAAATGAAGGATTTTTTAAATAGAACGTCGTATTAACTTATGAGAAGATGTTCATACTGGTACAAACGTTGTCATGACGGGCTTTGAGATGTTTTTTTCAATTCTCGGACATTTCCGTACCTGAATAGGCAATGAACAACTATTCAGCGTTGAAATCGCATTGTAACGCGTTTTTTAAAGGATTGTCTATTGAATTTCGTGAAAAACTCGTTTATTATAAGGCTTGTCATCAAATGATGACCGTTAAATAAACATTTATAGCGGTTTTAACACCGCTTGAATGAGTTTAACCTTCTCGGGAGGAGGTGAATGTCATGAACAAAACAGATCTAATCAATGCGGTATCTGAAAAAGCAGACCTTTCTAAAAAAGATGCGACTCAAGCTGTAGATTCTGTATTCGAATCTATCATGGATTCACTAAAAGATGGTGACAAAGTCCAGCTTATTGGATTCGGTAACTTTGAAGTTCGTGAGCGTGCGGCACGTAAAGGCCGTAACCCGCAGACTGGTGAAGAGATCGAAATCTCTGCAAGCAAAGTACCAGCGTTCAAACCTGGTAAAGCCCTTAAAGATGCGGTTAAATAATCAGCTACATAGGGCTTGGGAAAAGGGTGCACATTGCACCCTTTTCCTTTTTTTCATAGTAAAAAGCCGTACAGGCGTCCATACTGTTCTTGAATCGTTCCATCCAGCTCATTCAACAGGGTGGATATTTTGACAAAGACGGCTCATTAAGACATAGTTAAGATAAAGAAGGAGGGCTCCTGCGATGTCTGCATCCAACAACGATTTTTTCGTAATTAAAGCACTGGAAGATGGTGTGAATGTCATCGGTCTTACGAGAGGGACGGATACAAGGTTCCACCATTCCGAAAAGCTGGACCGCAATGAAGTGATGATTGCTCAGTTTACAGAGCATACATCCGCTGTTAAAGTACGCGGAAAGGCGGTTATTCAGACGAGCCACGGGGAAATGACCAACGACGCAGAGTGATGGATGTCCTCTGTTGTCCGATACATACAGAGAATGGCGAAATATGCTACAATAGGAATGTTTATTAGTGTTCAGGAAGGGACCGGGTGATCATGTTGAATTCTTCAGATAACGATATTAAGCAGCTCAAAAGTAAAATCGCAGCCAAGGTCCGCCATCCTTATTTGGTTCGTTTTATACCTGAGCCGCACATCGACGACGACAAACTTGTTATCTTATCTTCCATTATGAACCATACAACGCTGACGGTGGAGAAGAAAGAGCAGTACATCATCACGACCATGCTTGTACAAATCGCTCTGGACACCCATGATCTGGTTACCTTAACTGATGACGAGGATGATAAAGAAACAGTGAGACACCGCCAGCTGACAGTATTGGCCGGCGATTATTTCAGCGGGCTCTATTATTATCTATTATCCCAGTTGAATGATATTCCAATGATCCACACGCTTGCTGGAGCCATCAAGGAAATCAATGAACTTAAGATGGAGCTGTACTATAAGGATGTAGAGTCTTTCCAGGAATTCCTTGAGGGTGTGAAAAAGATTGAGTCGCTGCTCATCCAGAGGGTGGCTGCTTATGTTCAAAAAACAGCTATCAATGATATGGCCGGAGAGTGGCTCCTTGCCAAAAAATTGATGGAGGAAAAACGCAGCTATCAGGAAGGGAACGTATCCCCGTTAATTGAAGCCCTTGTAAAAAGGTCCGGACTATTCGGTAATCAGGGACAGGTGATCGGAAACCTTGAGCAGATGCTTCAAAATCACGTACACCATCTTGAGACAGCGGTTTCCCAGCTGCCTATTCATTTCAACTGGCTGAAATCCTACGTCCATGCAGCCATTCATCATCAATTTAATCATAGACAGATAGCGGAAGAAGGGTAAGTGTTTATGGATCCACAGACTAAAGAAGAACGGGTACACCACGTGTTTGAGAAAATATACGAACGTTATGATAGTATGAATTCCATTATTTCTTTCCAACAGCACCGGCTGTGGCGGAGGGACGTCATGAAACGCATGAACGTCCAGCCCGGGGATACGGCCCTGGATGTCTGCTGTGGAACAGGTGACTGGACAATGGCTCTAGCGGAAGCCGTCGGCGGTAATGGGAAAGTGACCGGCCTGGATTTCAGTGAGAATATGCTTTCTGTCGGTATCAAGAAAAAACTGGCCGGAAGAGTCCGGCAGGTCGAGTTTCAGCATGGGAATGCGATGGCTCTTCCATTCGAGGATGATCAATTCGATTTTGTAACCATTGGCTTTGGTTTAAGGAACGTCCCTGACTACCAGCAGGTGCTGCGGGAAATGTTCCGGGTCGTCAAGCCTGGCGGCAAAGTCGTTTGTCTGGAAACTTCTCAGCCGACAAATCCATTTTTTAAGCGGATGTATTACCTTTACTTCGGAAACATTATGCCGCTTTTCGGCAGGATATTTGCCAGGAGCTATCAGGAATACAGCTGGCTTCACGAATCCGCCAAGGACTTTCCTGGTAAAAAAGAATTAAAAATGATGTTCGAGGAAGCTGGTCTTTCCAATGTCATTGTCAAATCCTATACAGGCGGCGTTGCAGCTATGCATATGGGTGAAAAGCTTTAACCGAGGATGAACTACAATGAAATTAGCCATGATCTACTCGTTTCTAAAAAATGACCTGGCTGTAATTGAAGATGCAGTCAATGATACCATTCAGTCCAATAACACCGTTTTGAGGGATGCGTCCAGCCAGCTTCTCCAGGCGGGAGGGAAGAGGATCCGCCCTGTATTCGTTCTTCTTGGGGGCAGATTCGGCGATTATGACATTGAACGAATGAAAGCCGTTGCGGTATCTCTTGAACTGATCCATACTGCATCGCTCGTTCATGATGATGTCATTGATGAAGCTGAGCTTAGAAGAGGAGAGCCCACCATCAAAGCAAGATGGGACAACCGGATTGCTATGTATACAGGGGATTACATATTTGCCCGCTCCCTGGAAACGCTGTCGGTTCTTGAAAACCCGAAGGCCCATCAGATTCTGGCTAAAACCATGGTCGAATTATGTCTGGGTGAAATCGAACAGATTAAGGACAAGTATAACGTCCACCAAAATCTCCGCACCTATATGCGTCGGATTAAGAGGAAAACCGCCCTTCTTATTGCGGCAAGCTGTCGTCTCGGGGCGATTGCTGCGAATGTGGACGAGGAGAAAGAAAAGGCTCTCTACCGCTATGGATACAATGTAGGGATGTCCTACCAGATTATTGATGATGTGCTGGATTTCACGGCTTCCGAAGAAGAACTCGGCAAACCGGCCGGCAGTGATCTTCTCCAGGGGAATGTGACGCTCCCTGTGCTTCTCTCTATGGAAAATGCAGATTTCAAGAAGAAGCTGCAAAGAGCTTTCACAGGATCAGAAGAGGAAACAAAGGAAAAATTGCAGCCTTTAATCGAAACCATTCAGACCAATGGTTCCATTCAACGTTCCCTTGAGATCAGCGACCTGTATCTGCAGAAAGCCTATCAGTCCTTGAATGAGCTTCCCGCAGGCCGTGCCAAGCAGACATTGAAAGGAATTGCCAAGTATATTGGAAAAAGAAGGGCATGATTCTATTGCCTTTCCTTTCATTGTTTGATAGACTTTTTATGGCACTTATTTAAAAGCGCTTTCAGACTATACATAAGATGAGGTGTTTGTCATGGAAAAGACTTTTTTAATGGTTAAACCCGACGGTGTTCAGCGTAATCTAATTGGAGAAATTATGAGCAGGTTCGAACGAAAAGGATTCAAGCTGGCTGGTGCCAAGCTGATGCCTGTTCCACAGGGGTTGGCAGAAGAGCATTATGGTGAGCATAAAGAGAAACCTTTCTTTGGTGAATTGGTCGAATTCATCACCTCCGGCCCTGTATTTGCGATGGTATGGGAAGGCGAGGATGTAATAGCAGCTGCTCGTCAAATGATGGGGGCTACAAAGCCTTCGGAAGCTGCTCCAGGGACGATCCGCGGGGACTTTGGTATGATCGTTGGAAAGAATGTCATCCATGGCTCCGACTCAAAAGAAAGTGCAGATAGAGAGATCTCCCTGTTCTTCAACGATGGAGAACTTGTAGATTATCAAAAAGACAGCCTTTCCTGGGTCTATGAGTGAACGTAAAAACCGCCTCCGGGCGGTTTTTTTGTTTCTGCCGTTCTATATTTACAACGGAGAATCGGTAGAGTAATCTAAAAGTTAGATTACTGATTAGAGGGGGGCAGGAATGAAAGATGACTACATAACCTTTACGGAAAACGTCCATTCAAAAACAGGGATTAATCTATCTCTGTACAAGGAGACACAGATGAAGCGGAGACTTACATCACTGCGGGATAAGAGGGGCTTTCGTACCTTCTTCCACTACTACAAGGCGGCGGAAGAGAACGAGGGACTTCTGGAGGAGCTTATGAACAAGATCACCATCAATGTCTCTGAATTTTACCGGAACAGGCAGCGCTTTGATGTACTGGAAAAGAAGGTGATTCCACACTTATTGGAAAAGAGGGGGCGTCTCCGTATATGGAGTGCAGCCTGCTCCACGGGGGAAGAGCCCTATACCCTGGCGATGATCTTATCGCGTCTGGCTCCCAGCGACCGGGTGGAGATTATTGGCACGGACATCGACCCTCAGGCTCTCGCACATGCCAGGGAAGGGCTTTACCACGAACGCTCACTCAAAGAAGTGTCCCCGGAAGGAAAGCAGGCGCATTTTACCAAAGAAGGATCTTTTTACCGGATTGATGAAGATATAAGAAAACGTGTGAAGTTCAAGGAACACAACCTGCTTGCTGATGAATTCCCTTCCCGGTGCGATCTTATCGTATGCCGCAACGTCATGATTTATTTTACTGACGAAGCTAAGCAGGAATTATACAGAAACCTTAACCGGGCACTTGTGGATGATGGTATCTTATTTGTAGGAAGTACCGAGCAGATTTTTTCCCCAGAACACTATCATTTCAAGGTTTTTGATACCTTTTTTTACCAAAAGATAAACCGAACATCTTTGATGTTGTAAGTTGAAGCGTTTTCATAAGAGAATAATGAAAAAAATTGAATTTTTCGATGTTACAAAAGGGATTCCTTATGATATAGTAGTATCTAAAATTTATCCCCCGCACCGGGGGTACCTATACAGGAGGACAATATTCATGCGCTACTTAACCGCTGGTGAATCACACGGAAAACAACTGACTACAATACTTGAAGGCATTCCTTCTCATCTTCCACTTTTGAGAGAACAGATCAATGAATCACTCATACGCCGCCAGGGTGGCTACGGCCGTGGAAAACGGATGCAGATTGAAAAAGATCTCGTAGAAATTACAAGTGGTGTAAGACATGGATATACATTAGGGTCTCCCATTACGCTGGTTGTACATAACGATGATTTTAAGCATTGGACAGATATTATGGGAGAAGATCCACTCCCGGAAGGAACAGATAAAATCCGAAGAACCGTGACGAAGCCCCGCCCGGGCCACGCCGACCTTAATGGCGGTATGAAGTATGGACACCGGGATATGCGGAATGTCCTGGAAAGATCTTCAGCAAGGGAAACAGCCGCAAGAGTAGGAGCAGGAGCTGTTGCAAAGGTTCTCCTTAAGGAACTGGGAATTGAAGTCGCCGGTTATGTAAGAGAAATCGCAGGCATTGTAAGTGATGTCGATGAAAACCTAACCTTGAGCGAACGCCGGGAAATTTCGGAAGCTTCTCCTGTCCGTACGTTCGACGAACAGGCCGCTGAAAAAATGATGAAAGCCATTGATGAAGCGAAAAAGGACGGAGACTCGATCGGTGGTGTCACCGAAGTATATGTCGAAGGAATGCCTGCGGGTCTTGGGTCTTATGTCCAGTATGACCGTAAGCTTGATGCTAAGATTGCCCAGGCTGTGATGAGTATTAACGCCTACAAAGGGGTTGAATTTGGAATAGGCTTTGAAGCAGCCCGGAAACCGGGAAGCCAGGTTCATGATGAGATCCTTTGGAGTGAAGAAGAGGGGTACACACGCAGAACGAACCGTCTGGGCGGCTTTGAAGGTGGAATGACTACAGGAATGCCGATCGTTGTAAAGGGTGTTATGAAGCCGATTCCGACGTTATACAAACCTCTGCAGAGTGTAGATATTGAAACAAAGGAACCGTTTAATGCAAGTATCGAGCGCTCAGATTCCTGTGCTGTCCCGGCAGCGTCTGTCGTCATGGAGCATATCGTAGCTTTTGAACTGGCCAAAGCCATTACAGAGGAATTTCCTTCCGATTACTTCCCTCGTCTTAAGCGTGCGGTGGATGATTACAGAAAAGAAATCAGGGACTTTTAATGAAAACATTACAAATCAAGGCAAGCACACATGAATATGAGGTTGTCCTTGGAGAGGGGATCCGTCATAAGATCCCTGCATTGCTGGAAAAAGAGTATCAGTCCATCCTGATCATCACCGATGATCAGGTATCGGATTATTACCTGGAAGATGTGAGGCAGTCGTTTACCGGTGGACAGCACGTTCATACGGCTGTTGTTCCAAGTGGGGAAGCATCAAAAAGCATGGAGTGTTACGAGCTGCTCCTGGATGCCTGTACCACTCATCAGCTGGATCGCCGCTCATTGATTATCGCCCTCGGCGGCGGAATGATTGGTGACCTCGCGGGCTTTACCGCTTCAACGTACTTAAGAGGTGTCGATTATATCCAGGTACCAACGACGATCCTGGCCCATGACAGCAGTGTCGGTGGAAAAGTAGCCATTAACCACACCAGAGGGAAAAACCTGATTGGCAGCTTTTATAACCCTCAGAAAGTTGTATATGACCTTGAAACCATTGCCACGCTTTCCCGGAAGGAAATTCGCTCAGGCTATGGAGAAGTCATTAAACACGCCTTTTTGAGTGATGGAAACTGGCTTGACAGCCTTCTTGATTTATCATTAGACACTTTGACAAGCGCTCAACTGGAAGAGGACTTATATAAAGGCATACAAGTGAAAGCCTCCATCGTCGAAAAAGACGAGAAGGAAGCGGATATCCGCCAGTATCTGAACCTTGGGCATACACTTGCGCATGCTGTGGAATCCGAGCTGGGGTACGGAAAAGTCACTCATGGAGAGGCCGTCGCTCTGGGGCTGTTGTATGCTCTCAAATTAAGCAGCAGAAACAGCAGTAAAGATTTACGGGTAAAAGATTATGTAACCTGGATGCGCGTCAATCACTACCCATTGAATATCCTGGATGATCTTGATGCTGAGAAGCTGGTGGAACGGATGAAATGGGATAAGAAAACCATCGGCCGGCAGATCAACTTTGTCCTGCTGGATGGGGTTGGTCATCCTTATGTCCAGGCCATGGATGACAGTGTACTGTTGAATGAATTAAAATGTGTAATAGAAGAGGTGGGGAACGGATGATGATTAGAGGAATCCGAGGAGCTACGACCGTTGAAAACAATGAACAGGACGAAATCATCAGCCGGTCATTAGAAATGATGCACGCCATCATTAAAGCGAATCAACTGGAAGCGGAAGATATAGTTTCTGTTTACTTTACCGTCACAGAAGACGTAACGGATACTTTTCCAGCCAAGAGTTTAAGGCAGATCGATGGATGGACCTATGTTCCCGTTATGTGTATGAAGGAAATTCCAGTGCCCGGAAGTCTGAAGAAATGCATCAGGGTCATGGTAACTGCCCGGACGGATAAAAAGCAGTCTGAGATCCAGCATGTGTATCATCATCAGGCCGTTCAGCTGCGCCCTGATTTAAAGAGTTGAGAGGAGTTTTACCATGAAAGCAAAAGATATTCTTAAGTCGATGAAACCTTACAAGCCGGGAAAAGGCATTGAAGAGGTGAAGGAAGAATATGGTCTTGACCGTATTGTTAAACTCGCCTCCAACGAAAACCCATACGGTTTTTCTCCTGTCGTGAAGGAAGAGCTTCCAAAGCTCGTATCCAAGCTGGAAATATATCCGGACGGCTATGCGGCAGCGGTGAGGTCAAAGGTTTCCGGTTTTCTTGGCGTGGATGAGGAACAGATCATTTTTGGGAATGGATCGGATGAAGTGGTCCAAATCATCTGCCGCACATTCCTGGAGCCTGGTGCCAATACTGTAATGGCTTCACCAACGTTCCCGCAGTACCGCCACAATGCCCTCATTGAAGGGGCGGAAGTCAGGGAGGTTCCATTGAAGGACGGCCATCATGATCTTGAAGAAATGATTCGTCAAATTGATGACAACACCCGCGTTTTCTGGATCTGTACACCGAACAATCCAACCGGGGTTCATATCAATGAAGAAACGATAAAAGATGTACTGTCCAGAGTTCCTGAACACGTTCTTGTCGTCCTTGATGAAGCCTACTACGAATATCTGGAAGCGGAAGATTCTTTTGATGCGGTCGCTGCATTAAAGCAATATCCGAATTTAATGGTGCTCCGTACTTTTTCAAAAGCCTACGGTCTTGCTGGTCTGCGTATTGGTTTTGGCTTGGCGGATGCGGATGTCATCCAGGTGCTTGAGCCTGCAAGGGAGCCCTTCAACACATCTACTGTAGCCCAGGCAGCTGCCATACTAGCCCTGGATGATCAGGAGTTCATTTCAACGACCGTTGAAGCCAATCACAGAAATAAGAAAGCTCTGATGCGTTTTTGTGATGAGAATGACCTGGGGTATTACGATACACAGGCCAACTTCCTTCTAATCCAGCTTCCAATCAGCGGGGACGAGATGTTTGAATACCTTCTTACTCAAGGCTTTATCGTTCGATCCGGTGAAGCGCTCGGGCTGCCGAATTCCATACGTCTGACTATCGGTAAAGAAGAGGATATGAAGCAGATTCAACAGGCGATGAGAGAAAAACTTGAAATGGTTAAGCAGTCATGAAGCAAACGGTCTTGATCGTCGGTTTAGGTTTAATCGGCGGATCTATTGCTATGAATGTATCAAGAAAAGAGGATGTCTTCGTCGTCGGTATGGACGGGGACGAAGCAGCATTGAACATGGCGTTGAAGCAGGGTGTAATTGATCAGGCCTCCTTTAACTTTTCTAAAGCGGTAGTGGAGGCAGATGTATGTATCCTGGCCACACCGATATCTGTAACGATTGATTTCCTTCATCAGCTGGAAAGCATTGACCTGGTGAAACCGTTGTTAGTCACGGATGTATCCTCTGTGAAAAATCAGGTGTTGAAAGCTGCAAACCGATTGACGCATCCGATGCTTTCCTTTGTGGGCGGCCATCCAATGGCCGGCTCCCATAAGCAGGGGTATACAGCAGCGAAGCCTCATCTGTTTGAAAATGCCATTTACGTGCTGACCCCTTCTCAGAAGGGAACAAAGGAACAAGCGGAAAGACTGAAAGCTATACTATCTGAAACCAACGCGCGTTTTCTGACGTTTACAACAGAGGAGCATGATGAGATGACGGCCGTCATCTCCCATTTTCCCCATCTGATTGCTTCATCCCTTGTCCATCAGGCAAAAGTGTGGCAGGAAACACACCCTTACATTGAACATCTGGCTGCGGGCGGCTTTAAAGATATCACAAGGATAGCTTCCAGTAATCCGAAGCTCTGGCAGGATATTTTCTTTCAGAATAAAGACCTTCTGATTGCCATGCTGGAGGATTGGATCAGCGAAATGAATAAAGTCCGCACCTTCCTGAAGGAGGAAGCGGAAGAAGAAACGTTCGAATACTTAAAAGAAGCCAAGCTTTACCGTGATGGACTTCCTGTGAAGGAAAGGGGAGCTATACCGGCTTTTTATGACATTTATGTCGATATCCATGACCAGCCGGGAGCTATTCATGATGTGATCGGTCTCCTGGCCGCTGATGGGATCAGTATAAAGAACATCCAAATACTGGAAATCCGTGAAGGGATCACCGGGGTCCTGCGGGTAAGCTTTGCTACCAGTGAAGAACAAAAACTGAGTCATAAAGTGCTGCAGGAAAGAAAGTATGAAGTTATGGTGCAGCAGTAAACTTGGGAGGCAGAAAAATGACTGATATACAATTGCAGCCAACGTCGAAGAAACTACAGGGCACCATGTCTGTCCCTGGCGATAAATCGATTTCCCACCGGTCTGTCATCTTTTCCGGACTGGCAGAGGGAACATCACACATTACCAACTTTCTAACTGGAGAGGACTGCCTCAGGACTGTCGAAGCTTTTCGGGAAATGGGTGTGCGGATTGATCAAAAGGAAGACCGTTTGACGGTTTACGGAAATGGAATACAAGGACTTCAGGAACCGTCAGCCCCTTTGAATTTTGGCAACTCAGGTACAACGGCAAGATTGATGAGCGGGGTACTGGCGGGGCTGCCTTTATTCACCACCGCTTTTGGGGACGCTTCCTTATCTAAACGACCGATGGATCGTGTGGTCGTCCCATTAAAGGAAATGGGAGCGGAAATCTCCGGAAGAAACCAAAACCGTCTGCTGCCGCTGGCATTCACCGGACGTACGTTGAAAGGGGCTGTCCATGAACTGACCGTTAGAAGTGCGCAGGTGAAATCAGCGCTCCTTCTTGCAGGGATGCTCGCAGATGGGGAGACCAAAGTGGTCGAGCTTGGACAGACAAGAAACCATACCGAAATGCTTCTTCCTGAATTCGGCGTGGACATCGACGTTCAGGGTTCTGTAATCACCATTCAGGGTGGACAGCAGCCGCAGGCGTCGGATATAAAAGTGCCCGGGGATATTTCTTCAGCAGCCTTTTTCATTGTCGCGGCTTCCATCGTTCCCGGCAGTAACCTTACTATTAAGGATGTCGGGCTGAACCCTACACGGGACGGCATTATTCAGGCAATGAAACAAATGGGAGCGGACATTGACACAGAGATCCATACGTATATCGGGCGGGAACCGGTCGGCGACATCCGGGTTAGAGGCTCGCGTCTTCAGGCTTTGAAGCTGGATGGTGAGCTGATTCCGAACCTTATTGATGAAATTCCTATTATTGCTCTTGCGGCTACTCAGGCTGAGGGCACCACAATCATCAAGGATGCAGAAGAACTGAAATTCAAGGAAACCGATCGTATTGAAGCGGTCGTAACCACTCTTGCGAAACTTGGAGCAGATGTGGAGGCGACCGATGACGGTATGATTATTCATGGCGGGGCTTCCCTGCAGGGAGGGAGTATTCACTCTTATGGGGATCACAGAATTGGTATGATGGGCGCTGTTGCTTCTCTTATCAGCTCAGATCCCGTGACGATCGAGGATAAAGACTGTATTAATATTTCCTATCCTTCATTTTTCGAACATTTAAATGAAGTACTTCGTTAAAATAACTTCATAGTTTCATTGAAGCTCTCATACGATATAAAAAGCCTGCCTGGTGAGTAATCGTAGAGAGCTTCTTTGTATTTAAGAGATAGGACCTGAACCGTGTATGTGGTGTCAGGCAGGATCACCACGAGGAAAGGAATGAAGCTTCACGATCTGTTGTTTTTGAAAGCGTATTCGGGTCGGCAGTGTTGGTTTTCGGCGGCTTAGACGACGGAAAAGAAGGACCTGCTTCATCGGTTTGAACACCTAGTGAATAGCTTACGCAGCAGATAACTGGAATATGACCACATCCATGAAGCTGTCTGTTCTACATAAACAGACATCCGCACCCCGGCATCTGTTCTTCTTTTCATTATCACCCCCGTCAGAATGAAACCCTTGGACAATATTCGCCAGCGGAATGGAAATAACGTCGAACGACTGATTAGAAATGTGGTCTTCACTATATGGACATTATGGTATGATTGATCTGAAAGACGTGGTTTTCTTTTCGAAAGCCGGAACGTTTGAAGAGCAGGATAATTTCAGATATCATAGTGCTGTTCCAATAAACAAAAATAACGAGCGGACGGATGGAAAAACCATCCGATCTAAATAAAGTGAAGAATCACAAGCATGTGCTTCATGTGGAAAGGATGTCATCATGGAGGAAATACAAAAAGCCATTCGTCAAATGGAGGCCCATAAGACGGAAGATGCAATAAACACACTGACAAGCTATCTGCCGGAAGCGGATGAAGAGGAGCGTTTTACCATTGCCGAACTGTACATGCAGTGGGGAATGCTGGAAGAAGCAAAAATGGTGCTTCACGAACTGATTCAACGCTACCCAAAAGAGCAGGAATTAAAAGTAATGATGGCTGAAATCCACATTGATCTTGATGAGGATGATGAAGCAATTGAACTGCTTAACCAATTCGGACCTGAAGACGAGGATTATCTTCAGGCACTGGTACAGCTTGCTGACCTGTATCAGGCCCAGGGGCTGTACGAAGTAGCCGAGCAGAAACTTCTGGCTGCCAAAAATGTGGAACCGAACTCAGCTATTATTGATTTTGCTCTGGGTGAACTTGCTTTTTCAAATGGAGAGTACTCCAAGAGTATCCCGTACTATGAAAATGCGATGCACCATCAGCCTGTGATTGGTGACATAGAAGTTGCCACGCGGCTGGCTGAAGCCTATGCGGCCAATGGAGAGTTTGAGCAGGCGCTGGAATTCTTCCAGAAAGTCGAAGAGGACAATCCGGATGTTCTTTTCCGTTATGGTTTTGTGGCTTTTCAGGCGCATCGGAATGATATTGCCATTCACGTCTGGGAGGAATTGATCGAGAAGGATCCATACTTCCAATCTGTTTATCCACACCTGGCTCAGGCCTATGACTCTGAAGGAATGCCTAAAGAAGCTCTCGATATGGCTAAAAAAGGCCTCGCTAAGGACGAATTCAACAAAGAACTATATCACCTGGCTGGAAGTCTCTCACACCGACAGGGCAGCAAGGAAGAAGGGTACCGCTTGATGCGTGAAGCGGTGGCTCTTGACCCGGGATATAAGGAAGCGGTTCTTTTCCTCATAGAAAACTATAAATCCGATGGGGACTATGACCAGATCATAGATCTGATCCAGGAGTTAATTTCCCTTGGTGAAGAGGATCCAAACTATCTCTGGGAGCTCGCGCAGGCCCTGGAAGAAGAAGAACGATTTAAGGAAGCCTATGAACAATACAGTCAGGCTTACATTTCCCTCAAGGAAGATACCGACTTTCTAAAATCCTACGGATACTTCCTCGTCGAGGACGGCCGTATGGAAGAAGGGATCCGTGTATTCAAGGAGTATCTTGCCATTGACCCTGCTGATACAGAGATCGAGGATTTCGTTGAACGTCTGAATGAGGAATAAATGGAAAACTAAAGCGCAGGAGGGGCGCATATGCAGACACCAATTTCTGTGGATGAGAAAAAAGATTTTGTCCGCTGGTTTTTGAATCACTTTCAGTTGAAGAAGAGGGAAAGTGTCTGGATTCTGAATTATTTAATGAATCATGAATCTCTTTTATCCAGTGTCCATTTCGTCCAGGAAGTGAAATTTTGTCCCCGTGGTATGGAAATCAGCGCGCAGGGAGTTTCAGATCCCCCTTTCCGGTTTTATAAAGGCCAGGTCATGACCAACGATGCGGAGAAATCCTTTCATGATCTCCGTATGAATCAGGGTGAGCCGGTTTATATTCAGATGAATTTTGAAAATGTACAGCAATGTTCCAAATACGCACTCGTTCTGGAAGAAAATCCGTACCTTCCTAAAGATTATTATTTAAACGACCGTGATAAGAATGATGCGGACCGGCTTTTGAAAATCAGCCTTCTCCAGCACCGCAGAAAACAGATTGAAGACCAGATTGATGAATCTCTAGTCAACGGGGAGCGGACGGTCTTTGTGGAGTTGTGCGGCAGGCTTCAAAAAGTGAAAGAGGAACTGAGTGAGTTTTATTAAAAAATAAAGTCAGGAGCATCCTGTGATGTTCCCTGACTTTATTTTTTATTTTTATGTAGTAAAATATAGAAAAACGTACATAACAAAGGCAGGGGATACTTATGAAATGGACGAAGGCAGACACAACCCAGTACCTACCCGAAAAACAATACGTGGATACGTTGATGATTCCTCTTATCCCATTTGACCCCGCCGGGGACCAGCAGATGGTCGGCCAGGCTTTTCAGCGGGAATTGAATCAGGTATTTATGAACTTCATTGAGAAAGAATATAAAGGAAGGGTTTTTCTATCTCCGGATTATACCTACTTGAAGGGTAAGCATGAACACGAGAAAGATCGGTTGAATGAGTGGATACAGCGTTTTAGGGAACAGCCGTTTGAACACGTTTTCCTATTTACATTCGACAGCCGCTGGAAGAAATATGAGGCGGATGTGGACGGCCATTTAATCTGGGTGCCGGGAATGTCCAGCGGAAGCATAAAATCGACAGAGACCCAGGCATTTGTCAAAGAACAGGCCCGCGGAATCAGCGAGCTGATCCAGGCCTACTGGTGACTGGATAAAACTTCCGACAAGGTTTGATATTTTATTGACCAGGCTATAAGATTGCGCTATCATGGTAATGTCCTAGTTAAACCATGTGTGATCGATCCATGCTGCATGGATTACAGCATAGAGGGGGGAAAAGTATGAGCGATAAAAAGAGGGTGTCCCGGCGTCAGTTTCTAAACTACACGCTCACTGGTGTAGGCGGTTTCATGGCTGCGGGTATGCTTGCTCCGATGGTTCGATTCGCAATCGATCCCGTTTTGAAATCCAAAGAAGGCGGAGATTTGAAATCGGTTGCTTCCGTCGATGAGATCACAAAGGAGCCGCAGCGCTTCGAGTGGACCATCGATCAGGTGGATGGCTGGTATGAATCTGAAGTACAGAAAACAGCCTGGGTCTACAAGGATGACAATGATGAAATCGTTGCCCTGTCACCAATCTGCACCCATTTAGGCTGTACAGTGGACTGGGGTTCCAATGATGAGTACCCGAATGAATTCTACTGTCCGTGCCACGGAGGCCGCTACACGAAAGACGGCGATAACGTACCAGGCACACCGCCGACTGCACCATTACCTGTTTTTGAACACGAAACCAAAGAAGGTATGCTTTATTTAGGTGAAGCAAAAGACAGAGGGGGGGCATAACACATGCTTCAGAGAATTTACGACTGGGTGGACGAGCGTGTCGATGTAACCCCGTTATGGCGTGATATAGCGGATCACGAAGTTCCTGAGCACGTCAACCCGGCGCATCACTTTTCAGCATTTGTTTACTGTTTTGGTGGTCTTACATTCTTCGTTACAGTTATCCAGATTTTGTCCGGAATGTTCCTGACCATGTACTATGTACCAGATATCGAGAACGCATGGAAATCGGTTTATTACTTACAGCGAGAGGTTGCTTACGGTCAAATCGTACGTGGGATGCACCACTGGGGCGCCAGTCTCGTCATTGTGATGTTATTCTTACATACACTGCGGGTATTTTTCCAAGGCGCTTATAAAAAGCCGCGTGAATTGAACTGGGTGATTGGGGTCCTCTTGTTCTTTGTCATGCTTGGTCTTGGTTTCACAGGATACCTGCTTCCATGGGATAACAAAGCATATTTTGCTACTCAGGTAGGTCTTGAGATCGCAGCGGCAACACCGTTTATCGGAGATCAAATCCGTACACTGCTTGCCGGCGACCCGACTATTGTTGGTGCTCAAACGCTTACACGATTCTTTGCTATCCACGTATTTTTCCTTCCGGCTGCATTGTTCGGATTAATGGCCTTCCACTTTGTCTTAATCCGTAAACAAGGTATTTCCGGACCACTATAAAATAGCATAAGAAGGAGGGAAAGCTGTGCATAGGGGAAAAGGGATGAAGTTTGTCGGTGATTCAAGGGTCACTGCCGAACAAAAAGCCAATTTACCAAAAGACTATTCAGAATATCCAGGCCGCACGGAAGCGTTCTGGCCCAACTTCCTGTTGAAAGAGTGGCTGGTAGGAGCGGTCTTTCTCATCGGGTTTTTAATACTTACCGCTGCCCATCCGTCACCGCTGGAGCAGCAGGCGGATCCAAACAACGCGAGTTACATTCCGCTTCCGGACTGGTACTTCCTGTTCTTGTATCAATTCCTTAAATATCAATTTGCCGGCGGGGATTATATTGTTCTCGGAGCGATTGTTATGCCGGGTCTGGCATTTGGGGCACTATTGCTGGCTCCATTTCTTGACCGCGGGCCGGAACGGCGCCCTCACAAGCGTCCAATCGCAGTAGGGCTTATGATTCTTGGTTTTGCAGCCACATTCTGGCTGACTTATGAGTCTGTCACACATGCAGATTACGAAATGCGTGCTGAAAAATATGGTGTAAACGTGGAAGCGGTTGAATCAACGATTGATAAATCAGCTCCCGGTTATGCCGTTTATGAAGCCAACTGTCTGAGTTGTCATGGTGATGCCCTCCAGGGGCAGGGAAGCTATCCATCACTAATTGATGCAGAGCTTACTGTTGATCAGGTGAAGGATATCGCAGTCAATGGTAAAGGCGCCATGCCGGCTGGTATCTTTAACGGATCAGATGAGGAACTGCAGCAGCTCGCTGAGTTTGTTGTCGGAGCCGGTAGTGGTGAAGGAGGCTCATCCGAAGGAGAAGGATCTTCCGAGGGTGAAGGCTCATCTGAAGAAGAAGGATCTTCCGAGAGTGAAGGTTCATCTGAAGAGGAGGGATCTTCCGAAGATGAAGGTTCTTCTGGAGAAGAAGGATCTTCTGAGGGAGAAAGCTCTGAAGAAGAAAATTCCGAGGAAGAGAACGGTTCTTCTGAAGAATAAACGAAATAGATCGATGGATGCCGCGCTGAGACATGCGCGGTTTCTTTTGTTACAGGAGGACGGTTCAGATGAAACAGATGATATCATATTTTTTGACGCATCGGCTCTTTTTAATTTTATTATTTTTCATTAATCTTGGAGGAACCCTGTATGGGTACATATGGTATGAGCCGCAGCTGGCGGTTACGGATCCAATCTTTCTTATCTTTGTTCCTGACAGTCCTACAGCCAGCTTGTTTTTCACCATCTTTCTCGGCTTTTATCTTTTCGGGAGAAATGTTCCTTATATAGAAGCCCTTGCTCTTATCACTTTACTTAAGTATGGCGTTTGGGCGGTCGTGATGAACGCTCTGACGTTTATGGAGTACGGCTCTCTGCCATGGACAGGTTATATGCTCATTTTTTCTCACAGTGCCATGGCTGTGCAGGGGGTGCTGTATGCCCCTTATTATGCTATTCGTATCAGACATATCCTTTTTGCTGCTGTATGGACGCTTCACAACGATATTATTGATTACGTGTTTGAGCAGATGCCTGTGTATCCGGCTATTATGGAGTACATGAAGGAAATTGGATATTTCACTTTCTGGCTGAGCCTGGTATGTATTGGCGCTGCTTATTACCTTATGAAGAAGTCCGAACGTCTAAATCGCGCCCGCCTCTCATAAAATTTAAATAATCCAGACAATGAGAGGGGAGAAGTGAAATGGGACAGGTGTGTAAAGTTGTGTTCATATCCCTGATTTTCACACTCATGCCGCTGAGCCTGCATGCTGGGTGGGGTGAGGGAGCCACCGAACAGTGGGATCGATTTTACAACCAGTACAGGTCACTTCTGCATGACGGCAAAAACGAAACGGCAGAGAGGCTTCTGCATAGCAGGGTGCCGGATATGGAAAAATATATCGAAGGGCTGTCTGCGGAGGATCAGGCCGCCTGGGAGCATGTAAGCAGGTCAGAGGAAGAAGGGCGGCTTTCTGAAACAGCTCTCATCTTCTTTGAAGTGCTTGCTTCAGAGGACAAGGAACGAGCGTTGGAACAAAAATTAATGGCGTTTCATATGGGGATGTTTACAGTTCCGGTCGATCATGTCATTCAGGACTGGGAGACGCTGGAGCCTGTTGTGATGCACGTGCATGCCTCGGCTGAAACCGGTCAGGTCAGGCACGCCCTGGAACAGTATCAGCTTCAGCCGACATCGGAATCGGCGGCAGCTGCATCAGCAATGGTGGAAGCACTCATAAATGGCGGCAGTGAGGAAAATGTCTCTTTTATCGGTATGACCGCCGGTGTAGGCGGGTTTATAATCGCTGTACTCTTTTATGTAGGAATACTGAAGCATCCGGCACGTTCAAAAATTAGACACACAATAAAAGAACGTAATAGTTGATTTTCCGGAGGGATTTGACTAAAATTGACCTAAGAACCATTCTTATGGAGGAATGACAAATGAGTTTTATCATTTACTTTGCTTTGATTTTTATCATCCCATTGTGGGCCCAGTCTAAAGTGAAGTCTACGTACAAAAAATATTCACAAGTCCCTACTTCATCATCAATGTCAGGTGCTGAAGTAGCACGAAAAATTCTAAATGACAACGGTCTCTTTAACGTTGCGGTGGAAGAAGTCCGCGGCCATCTGACAGACCATTACGATCCACGTGCCAAGGTGATCCGCCTCTCCTCAGATATTTATCACGGGCGCTCAACAGCCGGTGCGGCTGTAGCGGCACACGAAGTCGGACACGCGATTCAGGATGCTCAGGATTATGCTTTCCTTCGATTCAGGAGTGCTCTTGTCCCTGTAGCCAGCTTTGGTTCCAACATTTCCATCTTCCTTCTTATCGGAGGTATGCTTCTACAGATGACCGGGCTTATTTTAGTCGGGATTGTCTTCTTCGCAGCAGCCGTGCTTTTCCAGCTGGTAACCCTCCCAGTGGAATTTGACGCTTCCAACCGTGCGATGGCTCAACTGGTATCGACCGGTGTTATCCGTAATGATGAAGAGCGGAAGACGAAGAAGGTGCTCAATGCAGCGGCTATGACCTATGTTGCGGGTGCACTTGTTGCCCTTGCCGAGCTTCTCCGTTTTGTTTTCATGTTTATTGGAATGAACGAAGAATAAACGATAGAAAAAGACCTCCGGCTGCGGAGGTCTTTTCTTATCAAGAGAAGTGATTAAAAGTGGTTGTTGTTTCTCACGAATCGCTTGTCGATGGATGCCTGCTGCGGGCACGGCCTCAGCTGAATTGGTCACGAAGATCATTTGACCATGTAGATCTTCGGCTCGCGCTGTTCCCGCAGGCGTCACCATCGAACACTCATTGTGGAATCAACGATGCCCCACCTAAAAAGAGTGATTTTCTTTGATATATATCAAAGAAAATCACTCTTTTTTCTTGTACAATGAAAAAATAGATAAAAGTCAGAGATCCATGTTAGACCGTTACATAGCCTTGCCTATCACAAGTCCTAAGTTTTTCGTTGGCCTCGGCTGCGGAGGTCTTTTTTATTCAATGGGATTTTTATTTTCATCCAGGGTGAAGCCTTCTCCCATGACATCATGGACGTGGCTGACAGCTACAAACGCATGAGGATCAATCTGTTCGATGATGGTCTTCAGCCGCACAATTTCGTTTTTCGCTATAACACAATATAAAACATCCCGTTTAGAACCGGAAAACGATCCGCGGCCGTCAAGTACGGTCACACCACGGTCCATCTCCTGCATAACTTTTTGTGAGATTTCTTGGCTCTTCTCTGATATGATTGTCGTCCCACGGGCGGCGTACGCACCTTCCTGGATAAAATCGATCACCTTCGCGCCGACAAAAACAGCGACAAGAGTATACATCCCGCGAACATGTTCAAGGTAAGTAATTGCAGAAACAAAAATGACGAGAGCATCAAAAACGAACATCGCCCGGCCCATACTCCAGCCAAGATATTTGTTGATGAGTCTGGCGATGATATCCACACCGCCGGTCGTTCCACCGTAGCGGAATATGATGCCTAAACCGACTCCGATAAACACCCCGGCAAATAAAGACGCCAGGGTAAGGTCGTCAGAAAGATCGATGGTAATCATGAATCGCTGGGACAGAGCGATAAATACGGAAACAGCGACAATGCCGATCAAGGAGTATAAAAATGTTGTCCGTCCCAGAATCCGCCATCCGATGAAGAGGACGGGAATATTCAAGACGATGTTCATAATCGCAGGATCCCAGTTAAATAAATACAGCAGTAAAAGGGTGATCCCTGTGAATCCACCCTCACCAAGTTCATTTTGAATGTTGAAATGAACGATTCCGAAGGAGAACACAGCGGAGCCCAGTATAATCAGGATGATATTTTTTAAACGCAGTCCGAAAATCTTCATATTGCCACCTCCATGGTCATGTGCACGATTCTCATTATAGTTGTTTGTCGAATGAGCGGCAATATGAACAGGCAGGAGAAGGTGGAATAAACGGAAAATTTGTCAAATGAGCTCCTTTTGGCTAACATTTAGAGAGAATCCGTGAAGGAAAAGAGGGAAATATGGTGAAGTATACAACACAGGACATCCAAAAACGTGTCGACGATTACATATCACAGTTTAAAGAAGGTTATTTCTCACCTCTCAGCCTGCAGGCAAGGCTTACAGAGGAAGTGGGGGAAATGGCAAGAGAGGTCAACCATAGATATGGGGAGAAGCCCAAGAAAAAGACAGAAAAGGATAAGGCATTGGAAGAGGAGCTTGGCGATGTACTGTTTGTACTCACATGCTTTGCAAATTCTCTTGATATCGATTTATCTGATGCCTTTGAGCAGTCCATGAGCAAGATTGAAACCCGTGACAAAGACCGCTGGACAAAAAAGGAGGAAAAGTAATGGAAACGATAAAGGTGATTGTAGCAGGACCACGTGGTAAAATGGGCAGTGAAGCCTTAAAAATGATTGACCGGGAGCAGCATCTGAGCCTTTCCGCTTGTATCGACCGGAAGTATGATGGTTTGAATGTCAAGGACATTCAGGAGCTTCCTGATCTGGATGCCGTCATTTATACAGATGCAGAAGCGTGCCTGAATGACGTGGAGGCGGATGTACTCATAGATCTCACGACACCGGATAATGGATATACCCATACGAAACTTGCGCTGAACAGCGGAGTTCGTCCAGTAGTCGGCACAACAGGTTTTACGCAGGAGCAGCTTCAGGAATTGACGGACCTTGCAGAGGAAAAGCAGCTGGGTACCGTGATTGCTCCAAACTTCGCCATTGGTGCAGTTTTAATGATGCAGTTCTCCAAGTGGGCTGCCAAGCATTTTCCCGATGTGGAAATCATTGAAAAGCATCATGACCAAAAGCTTGATGCCCCGTCGGGAACGGCAGTGAAAACTGCCGAATTAATCAAGGAAGTCCGTGAACCTCATCATCAGGGGCACAGGGATGAAAAAGAGACCCTGCAGGGAGCGCGTGGCGCTGACGAAGAAGGAATGAGAATCCATAGTATGCGTCTTCCGGGGCTTGTCGCTCATCAGGAGGTTGTCTTCGGGGGACTTGGGGAAACGCTCACAATCAAGCATGATTCCATACACAGGGAGTCTTTCATGAGTGGTGTGAAGCTTGCTGTTGAAAAGGCTGTTGAACTGGATACACTGGTTTATGGATTGGAGCACCTACTCGATTAAAGGGGGATAATGACCATGAATATTGCTTTGATTGCCCATGATAAAAAGAAAGAGGACATCATCCAATTTTCAAAAAAGCACGCTGCTGTTTTCTCCAAGCATGAATTGTTTGCTACCGGAACGACAGGCATGCGGATTGCAGATGAAACAGGGTTGAACGTTACACGCTTCCAGTCCGGTCCGCTCGGCGGTGACCAGCAGATCGGTGCGAGAATTGCTGACGAACAAATGCAGATGGTCATCTTCTTCAGAGATCCGCTTACGGCCCAGCCTCATGAACCGGATATCAGTGCTCTGCTGCGACTCTGTGATGTCCACCAGATTCCAGTTGCAACAAACCTGGCAGGAGCAGAGATCATGGTAAGGGCACTGGATCATGAAGATATCCAATGGAACAGCATCATAGAAGAGAACAGAAAACAGGAGTGAACGTAGTATGGCTAAAATAGGAATCACCTGCTATCCGACAGTCGGAGGATCAGGTGTCATCGCAACAGAATTGGGAAAGCTGCTGGCTGAAAATGGACATGAAATCCATTTTGTTGCCTCACAGGTACCTTTCCGGCTGAACCGGGTGTATCCGAATATTTATTATCACGAGGTGGAAGTCAGCAGCTATCCTGTCTTTCAGCATCCACCGTATGACTTGGCATTAGCGGCTAAAATGGCGGATGTCATCAATCGGGAAGAGCTGGATATTCTTCATGTGCACTATGCGATGCCGCATGCGGTCTGTGCTATTTTAGCCAAGCAGATGTGTAATCGCGATGTGAAAATTATAACAACGCTTCACGGGACGGATATTACGGTGCTGGGCATCGATACGAGCCTTCAGGAAATGATCAAATTCGGTATTGAGCAGTCGGACCGTGTCACCGCTGTGTCCCACAGTCTGGTAGGTCAGACGCAGGAAATGCTACATACAAATCGTTCCATAGATGTGATTTACAATTTCGTGGACGAACGGGAGTATTACCGAAAGTCGAACCAGCACTTGAAAGACCACTATGGCATACGTGATGAGGATGCTGTCCTGATTCACATATCCAATTTCAGGAAAGTGAAACGGGTCCCTGATGTCATCCAGACATTTGCCAGAGTCAGGTCCGAAAGGCCGGCGAAACTTCTTCTGGTTGGCGACGGCCCTGAGTATTCCGCCTGCTATCAGCTTGTGCAGGACCTGGGTCTGGAAGAGGATGTGTTATTCCTGGGAAAACAGGAAAACGTCAGTGATCTTCTTTCCATTGCCGACCTCAAGCTCCTCTTATCCGAAAAAGAGAGCTTTGGGCTGGTTCTTCTTGAGGCTATGGCGTGCGGGGTGCCGTCGATCGGATCGAATATCGGAGGTATTCCGGAAGTGATCGATCATGGTGAAACGGGCTATATCGCTGAGCTGGGGAATATTGAACAGACGGCTTATTTTGCCAACAGAATCCTTTCTGATCAGGAGCATCACCACCAGATGTCTGAACAGGCGAAAAAGGTCGTGCAGGATAAATTTGCAACCGCCACCATCCTGAACGAATATGAAGAATTGTATCGGCAGGTGCTTGCTGATGAAGCCTGATCCTCTTTTTGAACAAGCTTTTGAGGTGATGCGGAAGATTGAGGAAGCTGGAGGGGAAGCTTATATTGCAGGCGGAGCTGTGAGAGATTATGTGAGTGGAAGAGCGGTCGGAGACATTGATATCGCTTCTTCCCTTCCTCCTTCGCGGATCCAGGAAATCTTTGAAAAGGTTATCCCTGTCGGTATTGAGCATGGCACAGTCATCGTGAGACACCGTTCCGTATCCTATGAGGTGACGACTTTCCGGACGGAATCCGGATACGAGGATTACAGGCATCCGGATGAAGTGACATTTGTCTCTGACATTCGCACGGATCTTGCCCGGCGGGACTTTACGATGAATGCGATGGCTATGGACAGACACGGAAAAATCATTGACCCTTTTAATGGGAAGGAAGCAATCCAGCTTCAACAGATCGAAGCGGTCGGCGATCCTTGTGACCGGTTTCAGGAAGATCCTTTACGAATGATGCGTGCTGTCCGTTTTTCAAGTCAGCTTTGTTTCGAAGTAGCAGGAAAAACAAAAGAAGCGCTGGTTCAGCAGGCTCCGCTCTTAGCAAATATATCGATGGAAAGGATCGCCGATGAAACACGTAAAGCTTTTGCTGGGAACGGGGTTAGAAAAGCGGTGGAGCTTCTTGATAAAACCGGTCTGCTTCAACAACTCCCTTCGCTGAATGAAACAGGGATCCAAAGGACCCCGCCGCTTGGTCCGTTGAAAACATGGCCGGAAATTGTCAGTTTCCTCTGGCTTAAGGATCCATCCTTTTCGGTTTCTCCATTTCTTAAAACATGGAAACGTTCGAATCAGGAAAAAAGAGAGACGGATCAATTGAAGGAAGCCTTTACGTTGTTTACCGCTTCCGGTGACGTGACACGATGGCTGGCCTACACTCTGTCGGAACCTTTATACCGCTCTTTTGCCCGTGTGGCAGAAGCAGCAGGTTCAGCCCTGGGGACAATGGAGCGTCTTGTGAATCAGAAAAATCAACTACCTATAAAGGATAGAAAAGACCTGTCATTTGAGTCCGTGGACTTGATTGCTATGTTCCCTGACAAAAAGAAAGGACCCTGGATATCCAAAACGATGAAAGCCATCGAGCGGCACGTCGTTGAGGGGATGCTTGAGAACGATTATGAAAAAATAAAGGAGTGGGTCATCACATGGAATCCACCCGGAAACAATTGATTGAATTATTAACGAAGCAGGATGGTCATATATCCGGTCAGCAGTTATCACAACAGCTGAACATTTCAAGGACCGCTGTCTGGAAGCATATGAATGAACTGAAAAAAGACGGTTATGAAATAGAAGCAGTTCAGCGGAAAGGGTATAAAATCCACTCTTTTCCTGATAAAATCAGCGAAAACACGCTGCAGTGGGGACTGGAAACCCGGTGGATGGGACAGCAGCTGTACCATTACGACCAGGTGGACTCCACCCAGGAAATCGTCCATCAGATGGCCAAGCAGGGAAAGCCTCATGGAACCGTGGTAGTAGCCGATGAACAGATTGGCGGAAAAGGGCGGATGGCCCGGACGTGGGACTCGCCGAAAGGGAAGGGCATTTGGATGAGTTTCCTTCTAAAGCCGGACCTTCCACCTGTTGAAGCACCGCAGCTGACCCTTCTTGCTGCGACTGTCATTGCTAAAATGATTGATGAACGCTCCGATCTTTCGCCGCAGATCAAATGGCCGAACGATGTGCTGATTCATCATAAAAAGGTCTCAGGGATTCTTACTGAGATGCAGGCAGAACAGGATACGATCCAGTACATTGTGCTCGGTATCGGTATGAACGTCAATCAGGAGGAGGAGGATATTCCTTCTGACATCCGTTATAAAGCCTCTTCCTTTAAGATTGAGTCCAGCCGGGAGTGGAATATACAAAAAACGATCCAGCACTTCCTCACATTATTCGAGGCTTCCTATGATCAGTTCATCCGTGAAGGCTTTCAATCTGTCAAGGAAGACTGGGAGACATACGGGTATAGGATTGGAGAGAACGTCACAATTTCTACAATGAAGGAAACTTGGGAAGCGACGCTGCTGGGCATCGAGCCGGATGGTGCTCTGCGTGCCCGCAGAACTACAGGCGAAGAGCAGAAATTGTATTCTGCTGAAATTCATTGGGGAGAAGGTGGATATCTTGCTTAATAAGCAGCAGTTCCTTCAGATGAAACAGGACAGGAAGAAAATAGCAATGGTGACAAGCTATGATTATCCTTCAGCAAAAATGGCAGAAGCTGCAGGAGTTGATATGATTTTGGTTGGTGACAGTCTTGGCATGACAGTGCTCGGATACGATTCCACCATTCCTGTAACCATAGAAGATATGATCCACCACGGGAAAGCGGTCCACCGCGGCGCCGGAAACACCTTCAAAGTCGTGGATATGCCGTTTATGTCTTATCACATTTCAACAGCCGAAACTCTCAGCAATGCCAGGAGGCTTTACCAGGAAACAGGGGCGCAGGCTTTGAAGCTGGAAGGGAGCGGAGACGTATCCCGTGCAATGGCAAAGCTTGTCCAGGCTGGTATTCCTGTTGTCGGACATATCGGACTGACCCCCCAGTCGGTCAATGTGCTGGGAGGATATAAAGTGCAGGGGAAAGATAAAGAGACCGCAGCCAGACTGCTGGAGGAGGCACTGGAAATTGAAGAGGCCGGGGCGATGATGCTTGTACTGGAATGTGTCCCCCGTCAACTGGCCTCTTTCATTACCGAGCAGCTTTCGATCCCCACCATCGGCATCGGTGCCGGGGCAGACTGTGATGGTCAGGTCCTTGTCTATCACGATATTCTTAACTACGGGGTGGGACGCCTCCCTAAATTTGTTAAGAAGTATACAGATGGAAATCAAATTCTTGGAGACGGAATCACCCGGTATGTGCAGGATGTTAAAAGCGGAGAATTTCCAGAGGAAAAGCATACGTTTACAATGAACTTGTCGGGTCTTCCAAAGGAGTAAGTGATTGGGAATGGATGTATTAGGAAACATTGATGAGGTACAGCAGCATGTAAAGCGGGTGAGAATGGAAGGTAGATCTGTCGGGTTCGTCCCAACGATGGGCTATCTTCATGAAGGTCACTTGAAGTTGATCGAGACCGCTCGCAGGGAAAACGATGTTGTTATTTTAAGTATTTTTGTGAATCCTCTTCAGTTTGGAGCGGGGGAAGACCTGGATACATATCCGCGTGATGAAGAGCGGGACAGAAAACTGGCCGAAGAATATGGAGTGGATGTCTTATTTTTTCCAACTACAGAAATGATGTATCCAGAGCCTATGTCGATTCGGATGTCTGTCACAAAAAGGACAGATGTGTTGTGTGGAAAAAGCCGGCCGGGACACTTTGACGGGGTGGCCGCCGTTTTAACTAAACTATTCAATATCGTCATGCCTGATCGGGCTTATTTCGGAATGAAAGATGCCCAGCAGGTCGCTGTCGTTGATGCGCTGATCAATGATTTCAATTTTGATATTAAACTTGTTCCGGTAGCTACGGTGCGGGAGGAAGATGGTCTGGCTAAAAGCAGCCGGAATGTTCATCTTTCTGCCAGGGAAAGAGATGAAGCACCAGCCATTCAGGAATCCCTGCAGGCCGGCAGGCAGATGGTGATGGCAGGAGAGAAAAATCCGGTCCGTATTATCCAATCGGTTACAAAGTTTCTCGAAAGCAGAACTCATGGTAGAATAGATTATATTGAATTACTATCTTATCCTGAATTAACTTCTGTGGACGTCATAGACAGGCCTGTTATTCTGGCTGCCGCTGTTTTTTACGAAAAGGCCAGGCTCATTGATAATGTGGTTTTTGACACGGACGGTAAGATAACAACAGGATGAGGCACAGGGAGGAAACAAGATGTTCCGCACGATGATGAAATCAAAAATTCATCGCGCCCGTGTTACGGAAGCGAATTTAAACTATGTGGGAAGTATTACGATCGATCAGGATATTCTGGATCAGGCTGGCATTCTGCCACATGAGAAAGTCCAGGTCGTCAATAATAACAATGGGGCGAGACTGGAGACGTACGTCATTGCCGGGGAGAGAGGAAGCGGGGTTGTCTGCCTGAACGGCGCAGCTGCCCGACTTGTACAGCCGGATGATATTGTGATTATTGTAGCTTATGCCATGCTCAGCGAGGAAGAGCTCGATGAATTTCGTCCGAAAATTGCACTTATGAATGAACGGAATCAAGTCGAGGAAATGATCGAGGAAGAGCCGCCTTTATCAACTCTTCCACTTTAAAGAAAGCTGAAAGCATGAGAAGAGGATCTGTGCCTGTCCGTGAAGGCAGGGTCCTTCCTTTTTGTGGTGAAAGTAGGGGTAACATGACAACATTTGCAATCGTAGATTTAGAAACAACGGGAAACGCATCACCAAAAGGAGACCGGATTATTGAAATCGGAATCGTTCTTATGAATGAGGAAGGTTCCGTGATTCGTGAGTTCTCTTCTTTGGTCTATCCGGAAAGAGAGATTCCGCCTTTTATTACGTCTCTCACCGGCATTGATGAAGAAGATGTCATGGATGCGCCACTGTTTTCCGAAATAGCTGAAGACATTCATCCATTATTCAAAGATGCTTATATCGTGGCGCACAATATCGAATTTGATCTTGGTTTCTTAAATGATGAACTGCAGAGGTGCGGATTCCCACGCTTACATAATCCCATCATTGATACAGTGGAACTGGCCAGAATCATGCTGCCGACATCTTCTGCCTTTAAACTCGGTCATCTTGCCGAGAAGCTGGACATGGGCCACGACCGGCCGCACAGAGCGCTGTCGGATGCCCAGGTCACTGCCGACTTGCTGCAGCACCTGCTGAATCAGCTTGGGGTTCTTCCGGAAAGAACACTGAGCCAGCTGTTGAAAATCGAGGCTAAGCTGAAAAGTGATCTAAGGCCCTTTATCGAAACCGCGATAGAAGAAGCAAGGTATCGAAACCAAAAAGATCCTGATATCGAAATCTTGTACGGGATCGCCGTTCGGACCCGCCGTCCGGATCAGACAAGCTCCTCTTCCACCTTTTCATTCCCTCCCTTTAACCAATGGAATAAAGAGGTATATGAAGGGGAAAACGGGTTGAAGTCGATCGTCCCCGAGTATGAAATCAGGAAAGGACAGCAGGAGATGACGTCCCGGGTTCATCAGGCACTGGAGGAGGAACGTCATGCAGTGATTGAAGCGGGGGCAGGTACCGGCAAATCTGCAGCTTATCTTCTTCCTGCAGTCTATCGGGCTGTGAAAAATGGAGAACGGATTTTAGTAACGACTCATACCAACAGTCTGCAGAAACAGCTTCTTGAAGAAGAGATTCCGAAAATTGAACGCATGTTTCCCAGGCCGATCCGTGCGGTTCTATATAAAGGAAAAGGGCATTACATCAGTTTGATCCACTTTCAATATGAACTTGAACGCAGCTATCAGGATAATTATGATACCGCACTGACGAAAGCGATGATTCTCGTCTGGCTCACCAGAACGAGGACAGGCGACATCGATGAAGTTCAGCTGCCCTCCAACGGCCGTCAGTTCTGGCATAAAGTCTCTGCCGAACAGTCATCCAAAACAGAACAGCTGGGATATACCGATGATTCCTTTTTTCAGTGGGCGTTAAAAAGAGCGGAGCAGGCTGATATTATCATTACAAACCATGCCTTGTTCTGCCTGGATATCATCAAGGAAAAAACATCGCTTCCTTCCTATGACCGTGCGGTTGTTGATGAGGCTCACCACCTGGAAGCTGTAGCCGGAAGGTATTTCGGCTTAAGGATGAACTACAGGGACCTTCAGAGGTATTTAACTCAGACGACAGAGCTCGCCCAGAAAAGCCTGTACAAGGAATGGTCCCTGCCTCAGTCCTTTTACAACCATCTGCAGAAGCTGCAAAAGGCTGTGGATGAAGCCAAGGAAGAGCTCAGTCAATTTTCCAGATACATCTATCAGCATGTGAAAAAGCAGCGGCCTTCCAACAGAGGGAAAAGTGATGTGGGGAGAACCCAGCTGATCCTTCAAAAAGAGTCGTCGGCCTCGTTCATTCGAAGCGCGAGGGAAATGTCCAACCGCTTTTTGTCTGCTGTATTCATCATGACTGAGCAGATGACATCGATGCAGAATGAACTGCAGATTCTCCTTACTTTAAAAGAGGATCACGGCATTCCTATACTTCTATCCAGAATTCATACACAAAAGGATGTCTGTCTGGATATCCGCAGGCAGATGGTGGACTACTTTGATATTCAAGATGATGAAAGCGCCCGTTGGATAGAAATAGAAGGAGAGGGAGCAGCGAACTCCATCTATTTATACAGTGAGCCATTAAACACACCTGATATTTTAAAGGAACGGCTTTTCGATATGAAGAAGAGCGTCGTGCTCACCAGTGCCACCCTTACAACCGGAGATTCCTTTAAATATGTTCGTCATTCGCTGGGGCTTGGAAATGAACCAAAAGTGATTGAGACCTCGATCCCTTCACCTTATCCTTTCCATGAACAAGTGCAGCTGTTGATTCCTGACGATTTTCCTGATATCAAAAACGCTCCGGACACATTCATTGAAGCACTTAGTGAAGCGATTTATTCCACTGCCCATGTCACAAACGGGCGCATGATGGTCCTTTTCACTTCATACGATATGCTCCGGCGGACGTACAGTCTTTTAAAAGAATTCATTGATCCTGAAGAATTCATGATTTTTGCCCAAGGGATTTCCAGTGGGAGCAGGGACCGTTTGAAGAAGAACTTCCAGGCTTTTGACCAGGCCATCCTACTCGGTACAAGTTCATTTTGGGAAGGTGTTGACATCCCCGGGGATGACTTATCATGTCTGATGATGGTCCGTCTTCCATTTGCTCCGCCCGACCAGCCTGTCCAGAAGTCAATGGATCAACGCCTGAAACAGGAAGGAAAAAATGCGTTCATGGAGAAGTCCCTCCCGCAGGCCATTATTCGATTCAAGCAGGGCTTCGGCCGTCTGATCAGGAGCAGCAGTGACCGCGGTGTCGTGATCGTATGTGACCAGCGTCTGATGGAAGCAAAATACGGGAAGCATTTCTTATCATCACTTCCGGACATCCCGGTCGTTTATGACTCAACCAAAAAACTTATAGACCGGATTGAAAACTGGCTGTAACTGATACCCGCGGCCGGGAAGAGCTGTTATAATTACAATCGGGCTGTGGCCCGGTAAAGGGAGGATGACACGATGGAAAACAAAATAGAAACCTTATCAACGGTCAAAATCAAGAAGACAGATGACCTCTATAAAGTGGTGGACACATTGAATCGTACATTGAAAGAAGATAATCTCATGTTTGGAATGGCGCTGGATGATGACGATGCTGAAACCGCAGTCTTCACCATATACCGTACCTAGATGGCTGAAATGGGGAGGCGGTATCCTCGCCGGTCTTGTCCTGCTTTTTCTTATTTTTTTCATCTGGATGTATACACAAATTAATCAGGACAGAACGAGCGGACACGATGAGGCTGCAGAATTTGCTGTCCAGGAAACGAATCTGTCATCTGTGGAGCAGATTGAAACGTACAATGGGGAAACAGAAGTATTTGTTGTAAAAGGGAAAGCGTCCGACGGGGAAACCTCGCTCGTTTTCATCAATGAAGCAGTCGATACGGTTTTAACCGATGTGAAGCAAGCTGATATTCTGTCACAAGAGCAGCTGATCAGCAGGTGGTCATCCAGTTGTTCTAACTGCCGTTTCAAGGATATTTCCTATGGTTATGAAGAGGAGCAGCCTGTCTATGAGCTTGTATATATAGATGAGCAGGGCAGATATGTGCTCGATTATTTTACATTAAGCGGAGAATCCTTTGATCAGAGGTTTGCCTTCCGACAAAATAATTAAGGAGTGAGGTTCATGAAGTTAGCAGAACGCGTACAATCATTAACACCATCCACTACACTGGCGATTACAGCCAAGGCGAAAGCGCTGAAGGCAGAGGGGCACGATGTGATCGGCCTTGGAGCGGGAGAACCGGATTTCAATACTCCTTCTTATATTTTAGATGCCGCTAAACAGGCCATGGATGAAGGGTTGACAAAATACACCCCGGCCGGTGGAATTCCTGAATTGAAAGTAAGTATCACAGAGAAGTTGAAACGTGATCAGCAGCTGACGTATTCCAATGAACAAATCATTGTGACAACTGGTGCCAAGCATGCCCTGTTCACGCTTTTCCAGGTTATTCTGAATCCAGGTGATGAAGTGATCGTTCCTGCTCCATACTGGGTCAGCTATCCGGAGCAGATCAAACTGGCCCAGGGAAATCCGGTCATTGTTCCCGCTGAAGAAGCCAATCACTTTAAATTAACACCTGAGCAGCTGAAAGCATCGATTACGGACCAGACCAAAGCGGTGATTATTAATTCACCGAGTAACCCAACAGGGATGATGTATTCTGAAGAAGAACTGAAGGCTCTTGGAGATATTTGTCTTGAGCACGGGCTGTTAATCGTATCGGACGAAATTTATGAGAAATTAATTTATACCGAAGAAGAGCATGTTTCCATTGCGCAGCTTTCCGATGAATTATACAATCAGACAGTGATCATCAATGGTGTATCCAAATCCCATTCCATGACAGGCTGGAGAATCGGATTCGCGGCAGGACCTAAGGAAATTATTAAGGGGATGACCAACATGGCTTCCCATTCCACCTCGAATCCAACTTCCATTGCCCAGTATGCAGCGCTTGCCGCTTATCAGGGCTCGGAAGAAAAAGTGGACGAAATGAAAAAAGCATTTAAGGAAAGGCTGGACGTTCTCCATAAGCTTCTTCTGGAGATCCCTGGTGTAAAGTGCGCCAAGCCTTCCGGTGCTTTCTACTTATTCCCGAACGTGATCGAAACAGCTTCTCTGTGCGGCTTTTCATCTGTCGATGACTTGGTGAAGGCTCTACTGGATGAGGAAAAAGTCGCTTTGGTTCCAGGCTCCGGATTTGGAAGCCCGGAAAACGTGAGGCTATCCTATGCAACTTCTCTGGAGCAGCTGGAAGAAGCAGCCGGGCGTATCAGACGATTTGTCGAGAAACATCAATCATAAAGCAGTGTTGGAGGTATTAGTGTGAAAACAACGATTTCAGAAGCAGCAAAACATATTGGCGAGGAAGTGACGATTGGAGGCTGGCTCAGCAATAAGCGCTCCAGCGGAAAGATCGCTTTTCTGCAGCTCCGTGACGGAACAGGGTTTATGCAGGGCATTGTCGTAAAAGCTGACATCGGTGAGGAAAAGTTCCAGGAAGCCAAAGGGCTTACACAGGAAACGTCCCTCTATGTGACCGGCGTTATTGCTGAGGACACAAGGTCTCCCCTCGGCTACGAAATGCAGGTGAAAGGATTTGAAGTGATTCAGGAAGCGGTGGATTACCCGATTACACCGAAGGAACACGGAACAGAATTCCTTATGGATCACCGGCACCTGTGGCTGCGTTCCAAGCGTCAGCATGCGGTAATGAAAGTGCGTAACGAAATCATTCGTGCAACGTATGAATTTTTCAATACAAATGGGTATGTAAAAATTGACCCACCAATCCTTACCGGTTCTTCAGCAGAAGGATCTACAGAACTTTTCCATACGAAGTACTTCGAAGAAGATGCGTACCTTTCTCAAAGTGGACAGCTTTATATGGAAGCGGCGGCCATGGCATTCGGGCGCGTGTTCAGCTTTGGACCGACGTTCCGTGCGGAAAAATCTAAAACACGTCGTCACTTGATTGAGTTCTGGATGATAGAGCCGGAGATGGCCTTTATGGATCATGAGGACAGCTTGGAAGTCCAGGAACAGTATGTCAGCCATGTGGTCCAGTCCGTGTTGGAAAACTGTAGAATTGAGCTGGATACACTCGGCCGTGACACAGAGAAGCTTGAAAAAATCAAGGCTCCGTTCCCTAGAATCAGCTATGATGATGCAGTAACACTGTTGAAAGAAAAAGGCTTTGATGATATTGAGTGGGGAGAAGATTTTGGTGCTCCCCATGAAACGGCAATTGCGGAAGCCTATGACAAACCGGTATTCATTACGAATTACCCGGCAGAGATCAAAGCGTTTTACATGAAACCGGATCCTGAACGACCGGAAGTTGTATTGTGTGCGGATATGATTGCGCCTGAAGGATATGGCGAAATCATCGGAGGGTCTCAGCGTATCGATGACCTTGAACTGATGAAACAACGTTATGAAGAACACGGCCTTTCCGGAGATGCCTATAAGTGGTACCTGCAGCTTCGTGAATATGGCAGCGTTCCGCACTCAGGATTTGGACTGGGCTTAGAGCGTACAGTCGCCTGGATCGCAGGTGTCGAGCACGTACGTGAAACCATTCCATTCCCTCGTCTGCTTAACCGCCTGTACCCATGATAAAATAGACGGCAGAGAAAAACACCGATGTTCAGCCTATGGCTTATCGGTGTTTTTCATTCCCGAAGCAAGTATAGGAACGGAGGGATTTATTTGGGAAAATACCAAAGCTTTCAAGACATCCTTGATAACCAAATTGTCGTTCCCAAACAGCTGCTGATGCATTATCACCAGTTGAATATGAATGAAACTGAATTGGTTGTCCTTCTGCAGATCCACAGGTTCGGAACAGAAGGAAATGATTTTCCGACCCCTGAAGAAATTGCAGAGCATTTATCCATTACAAGTCAGGACTGTTCAAGGGTGCTGCGCAGCCTTATTCAAAAACGATTGATGACCATTGAGCAGAACCATAATGAACAACAGGTGCTCAATGAGCGTTATTCTCTTGAACCCTTATGGGAAAAATTGTTCACTGTGAATGCAGGGCGTCCTCAAAAAGAGACGAATTACGATGATAATATTTTTCCTTTATTTGAACAGGAATTCGGGCGTCCTTTATCACCATTTGAAATTGAAACGATCAATATTTGGCTGGATGAAGAAGAACAGTCACCGGCTTTAATTAAAGCGGCATTAAGAGAAGCTGTATTAATGAGCAAGCTTAACTTTAAATATATCGACCGTATCCTCAGGGAGTGGAAGAAAAAAGGCATCCGTACGGTGGAGCAGGCCAGGGAACAGGGGAGACAGTTCCGGCAGGGCCAGCCGGCGCAGCGGACCCAGAAGCAGGAAAGAAAAAAGAGGGACATCTCTCTTTATTACAACTGGCTGGAGGAGGATTCATAAAAAAGGCTCATGTTAAATAAATCACAAATACGTTACTGCCTGGATATTTTCGAATCGATGTATCCGGATGCAGAATGTGAACTCAATCATACCAACCCATTTGAACTTCTCGTAGCTGTCGTTTTATCCGCACAGGCGACGGATGCGCTGGTGAACAAGGTAACGCCGGATTTATTTGCAAAATATAAACGCCCGGAAGATTACGTGAATGTACCACTTGAAGAACTGCAGAACGACATCAAGCGGATCGGACTATTCCGTAACAAAGCCAAAAACATTAAAAAGCTGTCGGAAACCCTGCTAGAAAAGTATGATGGTGAAGTACCCCCTACGAAAGAACAACTGGAAAGTCTCGCCGGGGTAGGGAGGAAAACGGCAAATGTTGTCGCCTCTGTCGCCTTTGATGAACCAGCTATTGCCGTAGACACCCATGTGGAACGCGTTTCTAAACGACTTGGCATCTGCCGGTGGAAGGATTCTGTTCTTGAAGTGGAAAAAACATTGATGCGTAAAGTGCCCGTCGATGAGTGGAGCGTTACCCATCACCGGATGATTTTTTTCGGACGCTATCACTGTAAAGCTCAGCGCCCCAGCTGTGAAGAATGCCCATTGCTTTCTTTATGCAGAGAAGGCCAGAAACGGATGAAAAAGAAAGAGAAAACTTCATAAAAACAACCGTACGCCCTATGGCGTACGGTTGTTTTTTTACTCTTCTTCCTGATCTTCACTTTCATTTTGCTGGAGTTCTGTATCATTTTCTTCCTGAGGCGGCTGCTCTTCTGAGCTGCCGCCTCCATTATTTTGTTCGGAATTTTCACCGTTGTTATCCTGGTTGTTTTCTTCATTATCCTGTTCATTTCCGGTGTTTCCGTTATCTTGATCCGTATTCTGTTCTTCTTCAGGGGTTTCGTTATTCCCCTCGTTTTCTTCTTCATTCCCTGAATTCTCTTCAGGTTCTTCCGTTTCTTCTTCTGACTGCTCATCAGAAGGTGCTTCTTCTTCACTGCCTTCTTCACTGTTTTCTTCGTTCTCTCCGGATTCCTCCGTTTCTTCTTCTTCCTGTTCCTCGTCCCCAATAGAACCAGGGGTCTGAACACGCACAGTGGCAGCATCGCTGTTTTCAGCCTGTTCATTATCACTGATGGCAACGACAGAGAATTCGTAGGTGGCTGCAGGATCGATGCTGGTGATTTCCACGCTTGTATCTTTTGTCGTTGTTAATTGCCTGCTCTCACTGCCGTTAATGGAGGCAGCGACACGGAAGGTTACACCATCGGTATTACCATAATCCCAGCTCAAATCAATCGTAGAGGATTCTTCATTGAACTGACCGGATAAGCTTTGAACAGGGTCAAGTTTCTGGAAGACCTGAGACACTTTGGATGGTTGGTTATCAGCAAGGAACAGCTCGGTAACAATCCGGCTCTCAGGTGTGTAATCACTCGGAAGACGGGCAGGATTGGAGCCTTCTTCAACATCCACCCAGGCAACTGAATCAGGTTTTTTGAAGTCAGCTGTATCCTTCCCTTGAGAGATCTGTGTCATCAAAGGCTTGAAAATCTGCTTTGGAATATTTCTAGCCGCATCTGACAGGCCGCGGGAATTATCTTCCCCGTATCCGGTCCAGATCGATATGGAATAATTCGTTGTATACCCGCTGAACCATGAGTTGTTGGCGACATCTCCAATGTTTGTTGTTCCGGTTTTACCGGCTTCAGGAAGACTTGGTACATTGGCACTGGTACCCGAGCCTTCACTCATGGTAGTCTGGAGCATATTGGAAACCATATATGCCGTCGCACTGCTCATAGCGGAATTCGGCTCTGGTTTTAGGTCAATCGTGCCTTCCCCTGGAATTTCAACACTTTCAACAGTGTAAGGCTCGACATAGACGCCTTCATTACCAAAGGCCGCATAAGCGCCTGCCATCTGCAGAGGATTCATTCCGGTGGACCCTCCTCCAATGGCGTCGTTTAAGGACATGCCATCTTCACCGAAGTCAACACCAAGACCTTCTGCAAAGCCCTCGGCCTTATCCACGCCGACTTCCTGCAGAAGCTTAATGGTAGGGATGTTCAAGGATCGGCTCAAGGCATAGCGGGCGGAAACCCACCCTCTAAACTGATTATCAAAGTTATTCGGCGACCAATCGCCAAAGTCTGTTTTTTCATCATTTAGTTGATGATAGGTGGAAATTTTATTGTATTCAATGGCCGGTCCGTAGGCAGCAATCGGCTTAAACGTGGAGCCCGGCTGACGATTAATATCCGTGGCAAAGTTAAAGCCTTCTTTCTGGTAGTTACGACCACCGCCGATGGCCTTGACAGCACCTGTCTTTGTATCTGTCACGGCCACTCCGGTTTCGAGTTCATCATCCGGCCACGGAATGGATCCTTCATTGCTGAGAAGCTGCTGCACATAATCCTGGGCATCGGTGTCGAGGGTGGTGTAAATGTTCAGACCGTCTTTATAAATATCGGCTCCGTCCATTTTCTCCTGGACTTCTTCGGCTACTCTGTCAATGAAGGCCTGATATGGAGTCGCTTCTTCCTGCTGTCTTTCGATAAGCATGTCTTCGATTTCAACACTTCTTGCCTCATCGGCTTCCGTTTCTGTGATTTTGCCATGCTGCACCATTAAGCTCAACACAGTATTCATTCTGTCTTTAGCCAGATCAGGATTTTCAAAAGGCATATAACCGCTCGGACGCTGGGGCAGACCTGCAAGTAAGGCAGCTTCAGGCAGGGTCAGTTCACTCAAATCTTTTTTGCCGAAATAGGTTTCAGCGGCTTCCGCTACACCATAGGAGCCAGCTCCGTAGTAAATCTTGTTCAAGTACATCTCCAGAATTTCCTCTTTGGAATATTCCTGGTCCAGTTTGATGGCCAGATACTGCTCCTGGACTTTTCGTTTGATCGTTTTTTCGGTGGTCAGAAAGGACTCCTTCACGACCTGCTGGGTGATTGTACTGGCACCTTCTGCACCAAATCCACCTGTAATATTGGCCAGGACGGCGCCGCCGATCCTTTGGAAGTCGATACCGATATGGTCATAAAAACGCACATCTTCTGTGGCCAGCACAGCATCTTCCAGGACTGCCGGAATATCGTCGTACGTAATTTTCGTGCGCCTTTCATCCCCGGCAAGATCAGCAACGAGCTCACCGTCATCATCATAGACTTTCGAAGAAAATGGATCAGATAATTTCTCTTCATCGAGGGCGGGGGCGGAAACAGCATAATAAGTAAATAATGCGCCGACACCGATCATCAGGACGATACCTATAGTCAAGAGGGTCATAAAGACCTTTTTGAACTTTGAAGTTCCTTTGGTTTTTTTTGATGATTTCATTTGTTTTCGTCGTGCTGTACGCGACTGGCTATCGTTTGCCATGTTACATTTCCTCCATTTCAGAAATAAAGCTTATCCAACACCCCGGCGTAATCAATCCGGGCCTGGTAACGAAAGGGAATACGAACGCCTTCCTTGTAAATACTGTTGTAAGGGATCGATTTCCGACCTCCGTTCTGCTGGTCATCCCAGAAGGCGAAAAGCATCGATGAAGGAAGCAGGTACACCTCATCCCTGGGGGTGAACTTGATAATAAAAAAGCTGATCCCCCCGTGCTTTTCGACGGCTTTCATATGATCCACCTGATGCTGGTGGACATTGCTGAGTGGAAAGGACGTTTTGTTTTTCGTTTCCTTGGCCTCAAAATCAATGTATCTGCCACGATATACGCCATTATAGTCGGTTGTGGATGCCTGTTTGAAATAAGCTTCCTTAATTACGGCCGCACTACGCTTCGGGTAATCCACTTGAACAATCTGAACAGGTGTAGGTTTTTTATGGATCACCGCCAGCCCGGCCTGCAGGTAATATTCATTCGTTAAATTAATGTCTTCTTCAAGGGTCATTCCTCTGTTGCTGAACTCTGGTTTTGTCTTTCCTTGGGGGGCAGCATGCCGGCTTGGGCTGCGTCTCCCGTTGGGATAATTCAATATTCTTCCCTCCCTGTAGCCATGAGAGTATCATACCAAAATTTACGCGCCAAGCATATATACTAATGGTTCAATTCTTATAGACGTTTGAACCAGAGGAAAGTTTCATTTTGTCACAATTCCGACACAGAAAGATTCAGCACCAGGGAAATTTCCCTATAATCACGTATTCTAAACCTGTATATATAGTCCTTCGATAATACCGGTTTGTTTCTGAGGATAAAAAAACTGCTGCTAAAAGAAATAGCAGCAGCATCATCCTTATGTGGCCGGTCGGTTTTCTCCCGCCAGTTTAGGATTGTCCGTTTCGGCCTTGACCGGTTTTTTCTTCTTCTTTTCTTTTTTTCCTGCCATGTGTTCTCCTCCTTTGATGTCGAAGGTGCTGTTGGTTTTGACTTGTTTTGTTGCTTTAGTTCTAGTCTTGTCATTCTTAAAGGAGATATGCATGGAGGAGAGAAAATGTTACGTATCCAAAAAAGGGGGAGATGCCCATGACCAAACCCATTGTCGTCACGCCTGAGGAATTTGAGCGTCAGCTTTTTCAGCTGCAGGAAAAATTCTCACTCCTTGAAAGAAGAATGTCCTTAAAAGCGGATGAGATTGTCTTTTCCATGACTGTCGCCCACCGGAAAGAAGTGGATGAACTAAGAGATGAGGTTTTGCACCTGCAGGGTGAGCTCAGACATATGAAGAAGGAGAAACGTCAGGCATACATGGGAAGAATCGCCCAGCAGGCTAAAAAGAGGTCTGTGGGATAAAATTGATGCCATCCCCGCGCACATGGTAGAGTAGAGGAGAAAGGTGTGGGAGGATGTCGTTAGAAAAATTCACAATGGAATTAAAGTCCATAATTGATAAGCAGCATCAGCGCTTTCTTTATACAGATGGCCCTGTGGATAGAAACAACCGGGAGTTTTTTGCTCATGTGAAGGAAGAAACGAAACCGATGTTTGAGGTGAACCATCAATGGATGGAGGAAGCTGAACAATTTGTGAAAAATAGAGAATCGTCTGTTCACCCCAATCAGGTGAAATCAACGCATGAGAATATTGAGATGATCATTCTCCATAGTTATTACCTGGATGTGGAGCGCAAACGTTTTAAGGAATTGTATCAATCATCTCATTATGTCCTCGATATGATCTTGAGTGATATTGAAAAAAGATCCTCATAAGTAATAAAAAAACCGGAGCTGATTTTTCATCAGCTCCGGTTTTTTATGTCACGCCTGTTTTTCTTTCTTTGTCAGTTTGGCGAAAATCAAATAGAACGAAGGTACAAGCAGCAGCGTGAGTATCGTTGAAAAGGCAAGTCCGGAAACGATTGAAACAGCCAGAGGCCTGAATAAGACATCGCCTGAAAAGATAATCGGTGTTAACGCAGCGATGGACGTCAGGGAAGTCAGAACAATTGGTCGAATCCGTGCCCGGCCTGCTTCAATCACAGCTTCTGCTGTCGTCGCATAGGAGGATAGGTTCTGCTCAATGAATTCCACTAGTATGACCGAATTTCGAACGACAATACCTGACAGGGATACAATACCGAGGACAGCCAGGAAGCTGAGCGGCTCTCCGGATATGAACAGACCTACAATGGCTCCTGTGACCGCCAGGAAGACCGTACCGGTAATCAAGAGCGGCATAAATAAGGAATTGAACTGAACGGCAATGGTTAAATAGATCAGGAACAGAACGATGACAAACAGCTTGGATACTTCAATAAAGAATTCCGTCTGGGCATCATTTTGTCCTGATTCTACAAGCGAATACCCTTCAGGGAGATTCTCCTTAATAGAGGCTGTTACATCCTCAGCTTTACTGGAAAATTCATCCTCGGATCCTTCCTGTGGGTAGGCTTCGATCGTTAGGGTGCGTTCTCCATTCAAGTGAGGGATGACTCCGATCCCTTCCGTTTCCTCTACAGTGACAAGTTCATCCAGCGTAAACATCTCTGGAGGTCCGTTTCCACTGTTCGCAGCAGCTACACGGAGTTCATCAAGCGCTGCGCCTTCTTCGCTGCCATCATCGAGGATCACTTGAAGTGGCAGACGTGTAACGCCATTGTCGAAGGTGCCCAGTGGCGCACCGGAATTAGCCAGTTGAAGTTGAGAAACGACGGTGTCTACAGCAATTCCATTTTCGGCAAGCAGCGATCTGTCTGGTACATATTCGACAAAGGGTTGATTTTTATCAGCATTGATGGTGACAATTTCAGATTCTTCAATAGCAGAGAATTCTTCTTTTGCCTGTTCGGCTGTTTCAAACAGCTGATTGATCTCCGGTCCTTGAATTTTCACTTGAACAGGGGGAGATGGCGGCGGCCCCGATACAATGGTCTCAAGGAAAATTTCCGCCTCTGGGAATTCGTTGCGGAGCGGTTCCTCCCATTTTTCAATGAATGCAGAAGCACTCGTTTCATCCCTGTCCACCCGGACGAGGACCTGACCGGTGTTTTCTCCAGTCTGCTGGAGTCCGGAGCTGAACAAGTTTGGAAGACCTGTACCTGCGTATGTGGCTGTTTCTGTTACAGGTTCCTCCGAATCTTCGATGAAGCGGACCATATCCTGCAGAGTTGTTTCCGTGTCCTCAAGCGTTGTGCCTTTAGGATTTTCCACATTGATGGTCACTTCAGGCCTGTCGGCAGCCGGGAAAAACTCAAAAGGAATCTTAATGGCAAGCAGGGCAAGCAGGATACAGATCACGATTCCGGATGCAGCCGTTACCCATGGGCGTTTTGTGGTCTTCGGAAGCAGTCGGCCGGCATAGACACGTTCAAGCCGGTCGAACAGTCCGCCGAGCAAGCCTGTCTTCGAATTTTTCTTTTGTTTCTTATTTCGTTTCCTTGCGTACTGAACCGTCGGTATCAATGTAAGTGCGATGATCGTAGACGCTGTTATCGTGAAAATCAATACGGAAGGGAGGGCTCTGATAAAATCGCCGTTGGTCCCGGAAAGGAACATGAGCGGGAAAAAACTGAAAATGATCATTAAAGTAGAAGTTATGATCGATTTCCCCACTTCTCTTACTCCCCGGACGGTTCCTTCAAGAGGGCCGTCCCCCAGCTGGAATCTCCGCTGAATATTATCGTTAACGACGATGGCGTCATCAACGAGGATACCAATGGCTATGATCATACCGATGATGGATATCTGGTTAAGGTCAACCCCCACATATGGGAGAGGGATCAGTCCGATGATGATGGAAACCGGTATTGCCAGTGCTACGAGTACAGCGGATGAAAGAGGGAGGCCGAGCACCATAATGACAATAACAGCAAGCAGGGATATTCCAAAGGAAGTGATTAAATTCGTGAACACTTCTTCGATGACGGTACTTTGTGTATAAAACTGCTCTACGTCTATGTTTTCAGGCAGATCTCCGCTTAATCCCTCTACTTCTTCTGTAATCTGTTCCTGAAGAGCTGATATGTTGACTCCTTCCTCAGCAAGAATCGTTACAGAAAGAGCCGGTTTTCCCTCATAGGTAATACGGTCTTCCAGTGCTTTGTTTGTGACCGACGTTTCCCCCACATCTGATAAGGCTAGAGGCGAGCCGTCAGGGCTGGTACCTATATTCAATCCGCCCAGTTCCTCAGCACTTTCGTACTTCTGAAACAGCAGCTGTTTGATTTCACCATCGGTTTCTTCTGTACCTATAGCGGCGGGGCTGATTTCCTGCTGCAGTTTCTGGATGACAGTCACCGGTGTGAGCTGGTTTTCACCAAGTGCTTCATTATCAAGCGAAACCGTTAACTGCTGTTCCGGGAGTCCTTTCACCAGAACAGACTGTACACCGGAGATAGAAGTGAGCCGTTCTTCCCATATCTTGATGTCAGGGCGCAGGTCATAAAGGCTTTCCTGTGCATCCGCTGTCAGGTTATAGGAAGCTACTGCAGACATGGTCGTATCCGTATTCACTTCAGGCTCCTGTACCTCGTCGGGGAAAGCTCTGGAAACGTCGGAGACCGCTTGTCTAATTTTAGAATTCACCGTATCTACGGATGCTCCGCCCGCGAGCGTGGCAGTCACTGAGCCGAATCCGGACGTAGAGGCGGAAGTCAGTTCATCCACACCTTCAATCGATGAAAGCTCCTCCTCCAGTGGATTGGTAATGGTACTTTCTACTTCCTGAGGGGTAGCTCCGGGATAAACGGTGGAGATGGAAGCTACGTTGACGTTGATTTCAGGAATTTCCCGTTTGGGAAGCTGCAGATATGTGAAGATACCTGTAAACAATAGTAATAAGATAAATACCCATACAATCTTGTTGTATTGTAAGAATGTTTTCATATCCTTTCCTCCTTTGTATTCTATGTGCTTCTCCAGTATAAGCTTTTTTCTGACACATGTGTCAAATATTGATCTGCTGAATGTGCCCGGCACATCTATTGAAATCGCTTTACTTTTGTTTTTTATTCATATATAATGACTTTCCCACTAATAGGGAGGGATGACGTTGGAACAAAAACAGTTGATGAAACATGCCGTTGAAGCCAGAGGTACGGCTTACACACCTTATTCTAAATTTCCAGTAGGAGCTGCAGTCCTGACAGAGGACGGCACTCTGTATACAGGATGCAATATTGAAAATGCCGCTTATCCAGTGTCCTTATGTGCAGAAAGAGTAGCGATTTTCAAAGCCATTTCCGATGGACATAAAAAATTCAAGTCCCTTGCTGTAGCAGCCGACACAGGGAGGCCTGTACCTCCTTGCGGATCCTGCCGTCAAGTGATGAGTGAATTCTTCGATTCATCCGTTACCATTTATACAACCAATTTAACCGGCGATACGAAAACATTCACGATGGATGAAATTCTGCCGTTCTCCTTCGCGCCTTCTGATCTTCCTGAAGAGTGATGGATCCTTTGAAAAAGCAGAGATTTGATCTTCTCAGACTGTCGATAAAGTTCTCGACGGTCTTTTTTTATATGGCTCTGTTAAAGTCTGTTGTTGATATTTCAAACGATTACTAAATCGTCTCCGTCTGGAATTAAGGGGCCGGTCCGTTGTTTACTCAGAGCATGGGATGGCAGGGAAAACCGTCCGCTTTCCGCGGGGAACGATGAGCCTCCTCGAACTTCGTTCTCCGGGGTCTCACCTTGTTCCTTTTTCCCGCAGGAGTCTACCTGTTTTCCCTGCCATCCCTTTCATAGTGGTGTAACGGACTTCGGTTATGTCCATTCTAAATACCCTTCTTAGCAGAGGCAGCCTTGGGAATGGCGAGACTCCTGTGGGATGAAGGTACATCGTGAGACCCCGGAAGGCGCAGCCTGAGGAGGCTCACGGTACCCCACGGAAAGGGAGTCATTCCCCAGGCCGCCTCACACAAATCCCATGACAGAAAGGGGGAATAGGAGCTCACATGTTAAATAACAACACCAAGCCATAACAGAGCCTTTTATATAAACATGTGACATATTTACAGGTAGAAGGTGAACCCGGCTGTGAGGATAAGTGTTACTCTTCAGGCTGAGGAGAAAGCTCGACCTTCTTATGATTCATTGGTGTACAAGCCTCATGAGTGGAAGATATGATGATTTCGCCTAGTACATCCTTCCCTTTTATGACATACGCTGATAAGGAATAACAGAACAAGGAGTGAAGGAGAATGCATCATCATTCAATGCATGACTCTTGCGGCTGTGGACCGATGTCACAGTGCAGCAACCGCTGTCCAATCGTATGTCCGGTCCAACACTGTGTCGTGGACAATTTCTTTTGTGAAAACCAGGATTATATCCATCCGACACACATTCTCGTGAGAAATAACCACCTGTTGAACAATAACCATTACTTCCCATATATGGTTTCCGAACAGAACAACTTCCAAACACAGGAATTTGCCTATCCTCAAGGATCTTCTCCAGACTATAACTGGATGGAAAACATGAACCAGCAGGGTGCGGGAGCAATGGGAGAAATGGAAGAGGGCGGAATGGCAGGTATGAACGGACAAATGCCGATGATGGATCAGGGCCAGATGCCTGGCATGAACGGTCAGATGCCGATGATGAACCAGGGCCAGATGCCTGGCATGAACGGTCAGATGCCAATGATGAACCAGGGTCAGATGCCTGGCATGAACGGACAAATGCCGATGATGAATCAAGGTCAGATGCCGATGATGGGCCCGGGGTTTGGAGAGTGAATCAATAAGCCACCACACCAGTGGCTTATTTTCTTTTTTGCTTTTACATAGGTAAAATAAAAACATCACGAACGGATTAAAGGTGGTTCAGGAATGAAAACATTAGTAGTTACCGGTTACAAGCCTATGGAGATGGGGATATTTAAACAACAGGATGAAAAAGTCATTTTCGTAAAGGAAACGATCAAAAGACGTCTTCTTACATATATCGATGAAGGTCTTGAATGGGTGCTCGTTTCCGGGCAGATGGGCGTGGAGCTCTGGACGGCTGAAGTCGTTCTTGATTTAAAGGAAGACGAGTATGCCGTCAACCTGGGAGTTATTCCACCCTTTGAAAATCAGCAGGAGCGCTGGCCGGAAGATCTGCAGATGATTTATGAGGAAGTCACGATGACGGCTGATTTTTTCCAGCCCGTCTATAATAAAGGGTACGAAGCGCCGTATCAGTTCAAGGCGAGAGATCAATTTCTCATCGAACATTCAGATGCCTGTCTCGTTTTATATGACGAAGAAACCGAAGGCAGTCCGCGTTTCTTCTTAAATATGGCTGAAAAAGCTGTAGAAAATGGAGGTTATCAGATTTTATATATTACCCCCTTTGATCTGGAGGAAACCGTAGAGGAAATGCGCATGGCGGATCCTGATTTCTGGAGCCAGTGATTATGTTCCAAAAATGAAATTGACAATTGGGCCTCCATTTGAAAAAATATAGGTAATGTGTGGAACAGAGGTGAAAAAAATGAACTTAGAAGAGTATCATTTGACAGGGAAGGATATACTGGAGAAAGACTTTAAAACATCCATGCGGGGGTACAACCAGGAAGAAGTGGATGAGTATCTGGATTTAATTATTCAGGACTATGACCGCTTTCAGCAGGAGATTGAACGCCTCCAGAACGAAAATGACCGTTTAAAGAAAATGTCCTCCAGAGAGACAGCCTCCAGGCAGAAGCAGAATACAGGAAGCACCCCGCAGGTCAATTATGACATTCTGAAGCGGGTGTCCAACCTGGAAAAAGCTGTGTTCGGAAACAAATACGCGGATGAATGACAAAAAAATCCACATGACAAATGAAAAGTATTCTGGTATACTCTATCAGTGCGTCATTAAAGCGTAAATGAAACAGATGACAACATACATTTGAATACTCGGGTAATCGCTGCACAGCTTGACTGTGCAGAGGAAAGTCCATGCTCGCACAGACTGAGATGTCTGTAGTGTTCGTGCCTGACGAAACCATAAGTCAGGGGAGTTCTTTAGAACTTACGGCAGGGAAAATTCCTACGTCTAATGATAGGGAATGACTACCTTGAAAGTGCCACAGTGACGGAGCCGGTATAGAAATATACCGGGTGGAACGAGGTAAACCCCGCGAGCGAGCAACCCAAATTTAGGTAGGGGCACTTTTTAAAGGGAAATGAACCTGAGAAAAGGCCGTTTTACGGCAGATAGATGATTGCCACCGGAGTACGAGGCTGACCACCGCTGGCAGTACGATGGAACAGAACATGGCTTACAGAGTATTCAAAGGTCGTTCATTATGTATAAGCTACCCTTCTGGAAAGCCCTATGCTTTTTAGAAGGGTTTTTATTTTGATTTTCATATGTAAATGAGAAAGGCAGGGAAAAAAATGCCGAAGAAAGTAACGTTAATTGCGACAGCAGCGATGGGTCTTGAATCCATCGTAAGTAAAGAAGTAAAAGCACTGGGATACGAAAATGTTGAAGTGGAAAATGGCCGGGTGGTCTTTGAAGCCGATGTGTCTGCCATTCCACGGGCAAATTTATGGCTTCGAACAGCGGACAGGGTCAAACTGCTTGTAGGAAGATTCAAGGCGACCAGTTTTGATCAATTGTTCGAAGAAACGAAAGCCCTGCCATGGGAAAGCTTCATTGAAGAGGATGGAGAGTTTCCCGTAATCGGAAAATCTGTGAAATCCAAGCTTTACAGTGTGCCGGATTGTCAGGCAATTGTAAAAAAAGCGATTGTTGAACGTTTGAAGAAAAAGCACGGAGTGGCCTCCTGGCTCAAGGAAACCGGATCTTTTTACAGGGTGGAAGTGGCGATTCATAAGGACGAAGCCCTTCTTACGATGGACACATCCGGTTCCGGTCTCCACAAACGCGGATACAGAGTAGGTCAGGGGGAAGCACCGCTGAAGGAAACGTTAGCTGCAGCCCTTGTTCAAATTACAAACTGGCATCCGGATAAACCGTTTGTCGATCCATTCTGCGGATCTGGAACCATTGCAATCGAAGCGGCTTTGATCGGACAGAACATTGCACCAGGGTTCAACCGCGAATTCGCATCGGAAGGATGGGGGTTCATCCCTCAAAAAGCCTGGGATGATGCCTTTCAGGAAGCGGAAGATGCAGCCAACTATGACCAGCCGCTGGACATTACGGGCTCCGACCTTGATCCGAAGATGATTGAAATCGCCAGGAAAAACGCGATGGAAGCTGGACTTGGCGATCTTGTGACATGGAAGCAGATGCAGATGAACGATTTGAAACCAAAAGAGGACAGTGGGTATATCGTATCCAACCCGCCATATGGGGAACGGATCGGTGATCGTGAAGAAGTGGAACAGATGTACAGGGATCTTGGTACGATCATGCGTGATTATCCTTCATGGAGCGTCTACATTTTGACATCCCACGAAGGATTCGAAAAGCTGTACGGCCAGTCCGCGACGAAAAAGAGAAAGCTCTTTAATGGTTACATTAAGACGGACTATTATCAATATTTCGGTAAAAAGAAAAAACAGACGGCCAAAGGTTTTTAAATGGTCAAAAGATAAGGCTGCCCGGCTTTTCGGGCAGCCTTTTTATTTTCTGATTTCTTTTATTATTCACCTTGGTCATTTGTCAGCCTGAAATAAACATCTGTATAGGCGGTGATTCTTTGTTTCATTCAAGAAAAGAACGACTAAACGAAATGGAAATCGTAACTATAGAAGATCTTCTCTCGGAAAATCACTTACTCCGTAGGATCGACCCATACATAGATTTCTCTTGTTTCCCCGAAAAAGTACGTCCCTGCTATTCTAAAGACAATGGGCGTCTTTCCCTTGATCCTCTTGTATGATTCAATAATGATGTTCATCGGTTATTTTCATGGCATCCGAACGTGAGTTGGAACGGCAGATTCAAACAAGTGCTCCTGATCGAGAACCGCATGAGCTTCACTATTGCCGCATGAGCGGAAAAGAAAAAGGGAAGCACAGGCGCTGCTGACGGCTGCCTGCTGGAATATGAAAAAGAATCCCCAAGGAGCGGTGCTCCTTCCACTCCCGGCGGTAAGAAAGAAAAAAACTTGTAAAGAAACAGGGGTTTCTCTACTTCTCTACAAGTTGAGACTGTCCGGTTTTCCGGGCCGTCTTTTTACGATCCCTGTATATGTAAGGAAAGACTGCTATAATGAGAGAGCATCTACATAAGTAATAGGGAAAAGGAGAGATTGCTGTGAGCAGTCATGCGGAAACGAAATTTTCAGCCTTATTGAAGGAACAAGCGTCCTATGAGGAAGCGATCGGTTTAATGGCTTGGGATATGCGGACGAAAGCACCGAAGAAAGGGGTGGACGGACGTTCAGAGGTTCTGGGTGTCCTTTCAGCCAAGGTCCATGAGATTCAGACCTCTGAAGAAATAAAAACGTTGATAGACGAATTGAAAGGGCGCGCATCCAGTTCAAAGATGGAGCGGGCCGTAGAAGAAGCGGAAGAGGCTTATCTGCGTACAGTGAAAATACCGGCAGAGGAATACCGGGAATATGTGACCCTGCAGAGCCAGGCGGAATCCATCTGGGCGGAAGCGAAAGATAACAATGACTTTGCCTTGTTCCAGCCTTATTTAGAAAAGCTGGTAGATTATAAGCGGCGGTTTGCCGAGTACTGGGGATACGAAGATCATAAATATGATGCACTGCTGCACAGTTATGAGCCGGGCATGACCGTCCGTATTCTTGATGAAGTCTTTCCGAAAGTAAGAAAAGCGCTGACAGGACTGCTGTCTGACATACAGGCCTCTGATAATAAACCCGACCCAGCGGTTTTGGAAGGACATTTTCCAAAAGACAAGCAGGCAGCATTTAGTGAAGAGATGCTGAGGCGGATGGGGTATGATTTTGATGCGGGTCGTCTGGATGAAACGATCCACCCATTTGCAATCGGTTTAAATCAAAATGATGTGCGCGTAACAACGAAATATGATGAGCAGGATTTTCGAACCGCTGTATTTGGTACGATCCATGAAGGCGGCCACGCATTGTATGAACAGAACATTTCAAAAGATCTGGCCTTTACTCCACTGGCGGATGGAACGAGCATGGGGATCCACGAATCACAGTCTCTCTTCTGGGAGAATTTTATCGCAAGAAGTGAAAGCTTTTGGAAAAACCACTATTCTCTTTTCCAGACTTATGCGCCGGACAGCTTCAAAGATCTGCCTTTCCATGATTTTTATAAAGCTGTCAATGAAGTAAAGCCCTCATTTATACGGATTGAAGCTGATGAACTGACCTACTGCCTTCATATCATGGTCCGCTATGAGTTGGAGAAAGCTTTGATCGGCGGAGAGATTGAAGTCAGGGACCTGCCAAAGTTATGGAATGAAAAGATGGAGGAGTATCTGGGTATCATTCCTTCCAGCGACAGTGAAGGTGTACTCCAGGATATCCACTGGTCAGGAGGAGATTTCGGCTACTTTCCTTCCTACGCTCTTGGATATATGTATGCCGCCCAGATTAACGCAGCAATGAGGAAGGAAATCGACGTCGATGCATGTATGGAAAACGGGGACTTTGAGCAGATTCGGAAGTGGCTGACAGCTAACATCCACAAGTATGGGAAGCTGAAGAAGCCGCTTGAAATCATTCAGGATGTGACGGGAGAAGGGTTGAATCCTGACCACCTCATCACGTACGTCACAGAAAAATACCAGAACATCTATCAATTATCCAGGTAACTAACAAGATAACCCAGCTGCATGCAGCTGGGTTATCGCATCATTTATGACATTTCACCAATTAAATCCGGAGCTGCAGGGAAGCCTGCATCTGTAAGGATCTGACCAAATTGCTCATTGAATTCCTCTGCTTTTTCATCTGCAGTTGAGAAGTCGGCCTCTTCTATGTTTTCATCCAATGCTTTTTCTACTTCTTCGTAGTAAGCCTGCAGAGAAGGCATGGCTTCCTGGATTTTTGTTTTCGTTTCATCAGGAAGTTCGGTTTCTACCGTGTAGTCTGAAGCAGCAGCTGCTGCTTCACCAGCCGCTGTTTTCGCTTCTTCACCTGCTGAAGTAATGGCTTCTGCATCCGGATCTTCTGCAGAAATAGCTGCCTGATAGGCGGAAATTTTCTGCTGGTGCGGCTTGAACGTGTCAGTCAATTCCATTTGGGCATCCATCAGTGACTTTTTCAAATCCTGGCTGTTATCTTCTTCTGTTTCAGTCGTTTCTTCGTTCTGACCTTCCGAATCACTGCTTTCTTCTGTGTCTCCGCTGCATCCGGCTGTTACGAGCGCCGAAGTCAGACCGAGAGCTATCAACCATTTTTTCAAAGTTATGACCCCCTTATGTAGTTACAACGTTTATTGTAGAAAAGCAGGAGAAAAATGTAAAGAATTAGCAAAAATGTTACAATATACTGAAAATTTATTTGCATAGGAGGAAAAAAGATGTATCTGCCAAATTTCAGGTTGGAACACCGATTAGCGGTTGTAACTGGAGGAACGAAAGGGATTGGAAGGGCCATCACCCTGGCCTTTGCTGAGTCTGGAGCCGACGTCATCGTTATTGCAAGAAACAGCAGGGAGCTTGATCAAGTGAAAACTGACGTGCAGGAACTGGGACAGCAGGCTTTTACGATCGCAGAAGACATCAATCACTATAAGGAAATCATCAGGAAAGTGGATGAAATCAGAAAGGACCGTTCGATTGATATATGGGTGAACAATGCCGGCATGAATATCCGCAGTGAAGCGGCATCGGTGTCGGAAGAGGAATGGGATCAGATCATCAATACCAATATGAAAAGTGCTTTCTTTCTTTCCCAATATGCCGGACGTTCTATGATGGAGAACCGCGCTGGTAAAATCATTAATATTTCTTCTGTAGGGGGGCATACCGCGCTCCGGACAGGTGTTGTGTATGCCATGACCAAGAGTGCATTGATTCAGATGACCAAAAACCTTGCGCTCGAATGGGGAAAGCACAATATCAATGTGAATGCCATCGGCCCCTGGTATTTTCCTACATCGTTAACGGAGAAGCTGCTTCAGGATGAGGAGTACGTCAGGGATATTTTGGCACGGACTCCGTTGAACCGGATCGGAAAGTTGGAAGAACTGAGTGGTACCGCTGTATTCCTGGCCTCTGATGCAGGGAATTATATAACAGGACAGACGCTTCTTGTAGACGGCGGAATGACGATTTACGGTTTTTAAGAGCGGAGAGAAAAGAGAGCATGTTCGAAGGAATTTTATCGCTTCATACTCTCACTTAAAACTTAGTAGCAACTCCGAACAACAGAAAAAGAAAAAACATCAATAAGAAAAAGCGTTCAACATAAAACTCCTTTTTCTACACATAGTAAGAAAAAGGAGGATAAACATGCCATATATTATTGCAACCGGAACCGCCTGCGCAGAATATGCCTGTCCTCAAGAAGATGTGCAGCAGTTGGTGGAACAATTATTTCCCATTAAACCGCATGAAATGAAGCGGCTGCTTCCCATATTCGAACATGCACAAGTAGAAGAGCGGCAGTTTGCCCAACCGTTGGCGTGGTACAAAAAGAAGCATGGGCTGAAAGAAAGAAATGATCTTTACGTGAATAAAGCGCTCCAGTATAGTTTGGAAGCTGTCAGGAACTGTATGAGCCAGGCGTTCGGTGAAAGGGAATTCGATCCTTCTCTAATTGATCATATCATCTTTGTATCTTCAACAGGGATTGCCACTCCAACACTGGATGCCTACATAATGAATGAACTGCATCTAAAGGAGAGTATCAAACGGACTCCGTTGTTCGGCCTTGGCTGTGCAGGTGGTACCAGTGGAGTGGCCAAAGCTTATGAATGGCTGCTGGGACACCCGGACGCATGTGTATTGGTGGTGTGTGTAGAACTCTGCAGTCTGACATTTCAGCTGGAAGATGCGACTACGAGCAACTTTGTAGGGACGGCATTGTTCGGTGATGGTGCTTCTGCGGCCCTTGTCACGGGAGATGGGTGGAAGCAGAATGAACAAGTCGATTATACTGTTCCATCCATATTAAGCTCCAGTTCCAAGACGAAATGGAACAGTGAGGATGTTATGGGCTGGCGGGTGGTGGACAATGGCTTTGAAGTCATTTTCAAGAAGAGCATTCCCCGGTTAGTCAAGGATTTCTGGAGTGTACACGTAGACGAAGTATTAGCACAGCATCAATGGAACGTAAGTGAGCTGCCCTTTTTAGTGGCACACCCGGGAGGGAAGAAAGTCCTTGAGGCATACGAAGAAGTTCTTCATGTGGAAGGCTCTGTGCTGAATGCATCCAGAAATGTACTGGCCCGGCATGGGAATATGTCTTCTCCAACAGTGCATTTTGTACTGGAACGGATCATGGAGCAGCGGCCTGAACGGGGAACGCGCTCATTGATGACCTCCCTCGGGCCGGGATTCAGTTCAGAAATTATCAGTTTGGAGTGGGTGTAGATGGAGATGATGCTGTGGCTCATTCTTTCATTGATTATTTTTCAACGGATTGGAGAACTCATCCTTGCTGCCAGGAATCGAAAATGGATGCTGGAACAGGGCGCAAAAGAATGGGGAAGCAGTCATTATTATTTGTTCATTCTTCTGCATGCCTTGTTTTTTCTATCTGTCATAGCGGAATATACATGGACTTCTTTTACATTTCAACCCATCTTTTATCCAGCGCTGTTCCTGTTCGTCGTTCTTCAGGGAATGCGGGTATGGTGTATATCTACGCTTGGGAAGAGGTGGAATACAAGAATTCTCGTACTGCCGGATGAAAAACCGATCAACCGTGGGCTGTATAAATATATCAAACACCCGAATTATGTGATTGTGTTTTTTGAGTTGATGGTGATACCTGTCCTGTTCCACGCCTACGCGACGGCACTTGTTTTTCCTTTTCTTCATCTGATGGTTTTGACGGTGCGGATACCAGAAGAAGAAAAAGCCTTAAGAGAGCGGGTTTAACGGCTCGGTCCTGTTGCAGGGCGGCAGGAGCTCTGTTATAATTTCTAAATAGAAATGAAAATCATTTTCATTTGGAAAGGTGTGCCGATGATGGTTCTGCTTCTTCTCGTTGTAACGATGGTATACAGTACCCTTATGGTTTATATGCTGCGAAACATCGGAGCAAAGCCTGCCGTTCCTGTGATCGACAGGTTCAAATTCCAAAAGCGTGCATCTCTTGAGGAATCCAGAAAAGCATATGAAACATCGATTTCCGTCAGGTCTTAAGGCCTGACTTTATTTTTGGAAAAAGGATCACCGACAGAAGAAATTTGTCGAATAAAAATGCTATAATGGGACGGACAGGAAGAGTGACTTCCATTCTTTTGCGAACGTGAAGGTTTTATACGATTTATGCACGAAGGAGCGTCCTATGAATCGAAAACATGACTTGGCTTATTTTCTTGAGGATCTATGGAGCAGAGGTTTTAAACTGAGTGATGAGGATGTACAGTTTATTTATTTTGGTAAGAATTCTACAAATGCAGCCGAATGGAAAACCATCATTGCCGTCCGCACAACATTGAAAGCACAGCAGTTCTTTGATGCCAGCTTTTTCATCAGCGTACTCGAACTGATTGCAGACACATCCATTAACAACAAGCGTCAGGCCTATGAGGCGGTGGAACAGAAACTGGCTCTAAAGAAGTGATAACAAAACCCAGATCAATGCTGATCTGGGTTTTGTGCATGTTTCAGCAGACACTCACGGGCGAGCTTATCTGCATGGCGGTTTTGTTTATCTGGTATCCATTTATAAAAAACAAATGAAAAGGCTTGTTCCAACTCCTGGATGTGTTCAAATAACGGCAGGAACTTTTTATTCTTCGTATATTTTCGATCCAAAGTATCGACAGCGATCTTTGAATCAGAGCGGATGGATATGATTTCATCTGGATATAAAGACCGGCACAATTCCAGAGCACGGGCAACAGCCAGGAATTCTGCTTCATGATTGCTCCATGCTCCAAGAAAGAACTGATGCTCCTCTATTTGATTATCGGCTTTGATCACAATGCCTGCAGCGCTCAAGCCGGGATCACCGCTGCACGCCGCATCTGTGTGTACTTCAATCATGAAAGGTCTCCTTACTCCGCACGTGGGAATTTTTTTGCTAAATAGAAGAACGGGGTATCGAGGGCGGATACAATAAATTTAATGATATAGGTTGTCAGGAATATCTCCAGCCATATTTCAAAAGGATACACGCCGTAAAAAGCGATGAAGCAGAAGACCGCCGTGTCCAGCAGCTGGCTGATCATGGTACTTCCATTGTTTCGGATCCATAAATACTTATCATCCGCGAACTTTTTCTTCAACCCGGCATACAGCCACACATCGAAATATTGACTCACGAGATAGGCGGCCAGACTTCCGGCAGCTACTCTCGGTACAATTCCGAACAAAGTCTCCAGTGCGGGCTGGGCGATGTCATTCGATCCAGGGGTGAATAACAGGGCGCCCTGCATAATGATTGTCATCGCAAGAAGAGAGCTGAATCCAAGCCACACCGCTTTTCCAGCTTCTTTTTTTCCGTATTTTTCATTTAATATGTCGGTAGCCAGAAAGGCTGTTCCATAGACAATATTTCCAAGTGTCGCCTGAAGACCGAAGATTTCAATCGTCTTCACTACCTGGATGTTGGCCACGACTGTAGCCATACCGATCCAGACGAACAGGCCTGTTCTGCCGAAGATCCGGTATACACCAAGCAGAAGTATAAAGTTTATCAATGCAAAAATGAGCCATATGATTTCGTTATTCATGCTGCATTCCTCCTAGTTTTGGTAACGCGGGAGTTCCCGAACCGCGTATGCGTACAACAGCGCTAAATTATACGACGGAAAGGGGCGGAATGCAAGTCTTTCAGCCCATGAAAAAAGCAATCTCCAAAGAGATTGCTTCTGGGTCATTTATGATTTTACAACGTTGGCCGCCTGTGGGCCGCGGTCGCCTTCAACGATTTCAAATGTTACGGCTTGTCCTTCTTCAAGGGATTTGAAGCCTTCTTCCTGGATTGCAGAGAAGTGAACGAATACGTCGTTACCACCCTCAACCTGGATGAAGCCGTAGCCTTTTTCAGCGTTAAACCATTTTACTGTACCATTCTGCATGTTGTTTCCTCCTAAATCTTGCACGTCAAACGTGGGAATTACAAATACAGGACCGAAATAAAAAACCATACAAATGCGGAAAATAAATCCCGGTCATTTCTATGGGTCATACCAGTCATTTATGTTTCCGATCTTCATATTTGCTTAATACAAATATATCTTATGAGAAAAAAAGCGTCAACATTCAGACTATACTTTTTTCTTGAAAAAACCTTTTAAATACAGAAGGGGAAGCGTATACACGATAGAGAGAAGGAGAGTGTGGATGACTATAACTCTCAAGCTGTGTAAGGTACAATAGAGAAGGAAAAAGAAAGGATGATACATATGAAGAAAGACATCGATATAGCCCTCGAAGCAGAAATGAAACCGATAAAGGAAATCGCTGCCAGTCTGAACCTTTCCGAAGAGGACTGGGAGCCTTACGGACATTATAAAGCGAAGCTTTCTGAAAAACTTGGAGAGAAGCTGGAGGCGCGTCCCGACGGAAAGATTATCCTGACTACTTCCATAAATCCGACTCCGGCAGGGGAAGGGAAGTCTACGGTAACGGTCGGTCTTGGCCAGGCATTAAATAAACTGAATAAGAAGGCGGTCATCGCGCTGAGAGAGCCTTCCCTTGGACCGACCATGGGCCTGAAGGGCGGAGCAGCTGGAGGAGGGTATTCCCAAGTCGTGCCGATGGAGGAAATCAACCTCCACTTCACGGGAGATATTCATGCCATAACATCCGCAAACAATGCGTTGTCTGCGTTTATCGATAATCACATTCACCATGGTAACGAGTTGAATATCGACCCGAGGCGGATTTCGTGGAAGCGTGTTGTTGATTTGAACGATCGTGCGTTAAGAGAAGTGGTCGTCGGCCTGGGTGGACCTGTCAAGGGGGTGCCGAGGGAAGATGGCTTCATGATTTCTGTAGCTTCTGAAATTATGGCTGTTCTCTGTCTTGCGTCTGACCTAAATGATTTAAAGGAACGTCTGGCGCGCATCGTCATCGGCTATACGTATGATAGAAAACCTGTAACGGTTAAGGAACTCGGTTATGAAGGAGCCCTTACTCTTCTATTGAAGGATGCCGCTAAACCGAACCTTGTCCAGACTTTGGAAAACACCCCCGCCATCATTCATGGAGGCCCGTTTGCTAATATTGCGCACGGATGCAACAGTGTCATCGCTACAAAAACAGCCGCGAAGCTGGGGGACTATGTGGTTACAGAAGCTGGTTTTGGAGCAGATCTCGGAGCAGAGAAGTTTCTTGATATCAAAACGAGAGCCGGTGGATTTGAACCGGATGCTGTCGTTATTGTAGCGACGATCCGTGCGTTGAAGATGCACGGTGGTGTAGATAAGAAGGAACTGGACAAGGAGAATCTGAACGCCCTCCAGGCAGGAACAGCGAATTTGAAAAAGCATATGGAAACGATTGAACAGTTCCGGGTCCCTTATGTGATTGCGATCAACGAGTTCCCGACAGATACAGAAGAGGAAATCCACGCTTTGACTTCCTGGTGTGAACAGGAGGGGGCGCCGGTTTCTCTCGTACAGGTTCACGAGAAAGGCGGCAGCGGAGGTGTGGACCTTGCTGAGAAGGTCATGGCAGCAGCCGATCAAAAACACCAGCCGCTTTCGTATACGTATGACCTTGAGGATTCCATCGAGCAGAAGATTAATAAAATTGCCCGCACCATTTACGGAGCATCCGGGGTGGAGTTTTCGGCGAAGGCGGAAAAACAAATCAGACAGATGAACAAATTCGGTTATCATCATCTCCCTGTTTGTATGGCCAAAACCCAGTACTCTCTATCCGATGATCCAGCGAAGCTTGGCCGGCCGGACCATTTCAAAATTACAGTACGGGATTTATACCCTTCCATCGGGGCCGGTTTTCTTGTCGCATTGACGGGTGATGTAATGACGATGCCCGGCCTTCCTAAACAACCAGCCGCCCTCCGAATGGATGTGGATACGTCCGGTGTTGTCAAAGGACTGTTTTAAATCTCTTGTTTTCGTCCGCTTATACACGGTAATAAACAGTGAGGAGGGATAACAGTGACGATAAACATTGGCTTAACCGGATGGGGCGACCATCCGTCGCTCTATTCAGAAAATACCAGATCGGAAAACAAATTATCAGAATACGCCTCTCATTTTCCTGTAGTGGAAGTTGATACAGCTTTCTATGCGATCCAGCCTGTCTCCCGCTATGAAAAGTGGCTGAAGGAAACGCCTGATTCCTTTTCCTTCGTTATTAAAGCTTTTAACCAGCTGACAGGACATGACAGAGAGTCAAGGTCCGTACAGGAAGCAAGAGATCTTATTCTCCGTTATGAAGAGTCCATCCAGCCGGTATGGGAGGCAGGAAGTGTCCATGCACTCCTATTCCAGTTTCCGCCTTGGTTTGATGTGAGAAAAGAAAACATCCGGAAACTAAGATACATAAGGGAATGGCTGGAGTCTTATCCGATCGCTCTGGAATTCCGGAACCGGACATGGTTTCAGGATGAATACAGGGAGCAGACGCTTTCATTTATGAAGGACCAGCAGTGGATCCACAGCATCTGTGATGAGCCTCAGGCCGGGGAAGGTTCCGTTCCCAGGGTGCTTGTTCCTACGCACCCGGAAAAGACGCTCGTCCGGTTTCATGGCCGTAACACTCACGGGTGGAATAAAAATGGACGTAAAGACTGGCGTAAAGTCCGCTTTTTATACCGCTACAGCCGGGAGGAACTGACTGAATGGGCGGAAAGGGCGAGGGAGCTTGAACAACAGACACCGGAGCTCACCCTGCTCTTCAACAATAATTCCGGCGGAGATGCCGCAGACAACGCAAAACAGTTTCAGGAGCTTTTGGACATTCAATATGAAGATTTAAATCCCAGGCAGATGGATCTGTTCAATTTTTAGGAGGTTCTATGAAAAAAGCGGAGAGGATTGAAAAAATCAAGGCCTATGCAGCCGGACAGTTTGCAGAGGATGCGACCGGGCATGATTATGAACATATGAAACGGGTGGCTCACTGGGCTGCTTCCATAGCCCGGGAGGAAGAAGGAGATCCTTTCATGTGCGAAGCGGCCGGCTGGCTTCATGATGTTGGAGACCGGAAGTTGACAAAAAATCCTGAACAGGCGTTGAAAGACAGGGATGCGTTCCTTCTATCCTTATCTTTCACAGAGAAAGAAATAGAGGAACTGGATGCATCCATCCGTGATGTGTCGTTTTCAAAAGGGTGTGTCCCCGTCACACGTACAGGGAAAATCGTGCAGGACGCGGACCGGCTGGATGCAGTAGGAGCCATCGGTATAGCAAGGACGTTCGCCTACGGCGGCGCACATGGACAGCCGTTGTATTCACCGGACGGAGTAAACGATTCGTTCAGTCATTTTGAGGAGAAATTGTTGAAACTCGCTTCTCTGATGAACACGGAAACGGGAAAAAGAGAGGCCCGCAAACGTCATTCATTTATGGTACAATTTCTTGAAGAAATGCGAAATGACATTCATATCACCGATGAGGGGGTTCAGCACCATGACAAATAATGAACAGACTTATCTCGATCTGTGCCGTCTGGTATTGGAAAAGGGCACGGAAAAATCCGACCGGACCGGGACAGGTACCTATTCAGTGTTCGGGCACCAGATGCGGTTTGACCTGAAAGAAGGGTTTCCACTGTTAACGACGAAAAGGGTGCCTTTCCGACTGATCGCCAGTGAGCTTCTCTGGTTCATTAAAGGAGACACAAATATTAAATATCTCCTGCAGCACAATAATAACATCTGGAACGAATGGGCTTTTAAAAACTGGGTGGAAAGCGATGACTACCAGGGGCCGGATATGACAGACTTCGGCCGTCGAAGCCAGCAGGATCCGGCATTCCAAAAGGTTTATGCCGAACAAATGGACTTGTTCAAGGAAAAAATTCTCACCGATGAAACGTTTGCAGATACATATGGTGAACTGGGTTCTGTTTATGGAAAGCAGTGGAGGGAATGGAAGACCAGCAGAGGGGGCACCATTGATCAGCTGAAAAATGTTATCGAGGGCATCAAATCCAACCCGGATTCCCGCCGTCATATTGTCACAGCATGGAATCCGGAGGATGTGCCTTCCAATATGGCCCTGCCTCCATGTCATACAATGTTCCAGTTTTATGTGGCAGACGGCGCACTCTCGTGCCACCTCTACCAGCGGAGTGGTGATATTTTCCTCGGGGTTCCGTTCAATATTGCAAGCTATGCCCTTTTGACACACCTCATTGCCCATGAATGCGGGCTTGAAGCAGGAGAGTTTATTCATACGCTCGGCGATGCCCACATTTATACGAACCATATCGAACAAATTCATCGTCAGCTCAAAAGAGAACCGCGCCAGCTTCCGAACCTCCAGCTGAATGCGCAGATTTCCAGTGTGTTTGACTTTGAGATGAAGGATATTACTATGGAAGGCTATGACCCTCATCCGGGGATCAAAGCTCCGGTAGCAGTATAATGAACAGAAAGGCTGTGGGATTATGATTTCATTTATTTTTGCAATGGACCGCAATCAATTAATCGGTAAGGATAATGATCTTCCGTGGCACATCCCCAATGACTTTAAATTCTTTAAGGACATGACTTGGGGTAAAACCATTATTATGGGAAGAAAAACATTTGAATCATTTGGCAGACCGCTTCCTGAAAGAAAGCATATTGTTCTCACCTCAAACGAATCCTATGACAGGGAAGGCTGTACAGTGATCCATTCCATGGATGAAATTTTGAAAATGGAACAGCAGCATCCGGATAAGGAATGGTTCGTGATCGGAGGCAGTGTTCTATTTGAAAAGATGCTCCCCTATGCAGACCGGATGTACCTGACGTATATTGATGCTGAATTTGAAGGAGATACGTATTTCCCTCCATTTAATTACGACCAATGGACGTTGTCCTCCGAAACGAAAGGCATGAAAGATGAGAAAAACCCTTACGACTACTACTTTCGAACATACGACAGGAAGAGAATTTCTTGAAGTGCGTGGGCGGAGCTGTTCTGAATGAAGGCGGATCCACCAGAATGGGCAGGGATAAAGGTTCCATGATGCTCGGTGGAACAAGGGTGCTCGAGAGGATTTTGTCCCGGCTTGGTGAATGGACACCTGTACTGGTGGTCAATCAAAAAGAGACACACCCGGTGTATCCGACAGTTAAAGAACAATTTGATCAGGCAGGTCCTCTCGGTGGCATTCATGCGGTTTTGAATCATGCTGAAAAAGAGTGGACCGCAGTAACCGCCTGTGATACGCCGTTTCTCTCAGCGGAGGTTTATGACCACCTGCTCAAGTATACGGATCCGCAAACAGACGCTGTCATTCCTGTCTACAACGGCCGGCGTCATCCGTTATCGGGCTTATACAACAAACGGTGCGTCCATACCCTCGGCACTTTTGTACAGAATGGCGGAAGGAAAGTGGATGACTTTTTGGAGAAGGTGAGAACGAAAGAAGTGCATGAGTTTTCATCGATCTCTTCCGAAGTTTTAGACAAGCACTTCTTTAACATGAATACACCTGAGGACTATGTCAAGGCGGAGAAATGGTTGAAAAAAGATGAAGGGTTAGAGACAAACCCCCGCCAACAATGATATGATAAGGCTATCAAGAGAATTTTTCCAAGCTTAAACGAATGGTTCCTGCTGCGATGCCAAATGGATCAGTCGTTTTGAGAAAAAGGCGGTGAGGATATGCTCTCAAGTATTGGTATACCCGGTTTAATCTTAATTCTGACCATCGCTCTAGTGATTTTTGGTCCGAAGAAACTGCCTGAAATCGGCAGGGCTGCCGGAGAGACCTTAAAGGAATTTAAGAATTCTGCCCGTGATTTGACCAGTGATTCAGAGGAAAAAAAGACAGAAAACTAACCACCACACAGGTCACCAGCCTGTATTAACGGAGTGATTTTCCATGTTATCAAGTATAGGAGTACCAGGACTGATTCTCATTCTGATCATCGCCCTTGTCGTGTTCGGCCCTTCCAAGCTGCCTGAAATCGGCAAGGCCTTTGGAAGCTCCCTGAAGGAATTTAAAAAAGCGACAGGTGATATCATGTCCGATGAAGACAATGGAAAAACAGAAAAGAAAAAGACAGACTAAATGAATAAGGGAGATGTAGGGGACTTCCCTTGCATCTTCCTTTTTGTCAGGCTGAACGAAGCCTGGAGGTGATTGATTTGTCCGAAGAAAATGTATCTCAAGATATCGAAATGAATATAACCGACCATTTAAGTGAGCTTCGTAAACGTGTGATCTGGACATTCGTCTTTTTTGCCGCCTTTTTTATTGCCGGCTTTTTCTATGTAGATCAAATCCAATATTTTTTCATCAAAGACCTTCCCTTTGAACTGAACATGACCAGTCCAGGGGAAATCATCTGGATCATCTTCACTTTTGCTACACTGGTCGCTGTCGTTGGGACTCTTCCCATTCTGTCCCTGCAGCTCTGGTTGTTTATCAAGCCTGCATTGACACCGCGGGAGCGAAAGGCGTCCTTATCCTACATACCCGCGATCTTTGTCCTTTTTCTCGGTGGATTGACGTTTGGTTACCTGGTTTTCGTAGAATTGATCCTTCCGTTCCTGTTGTCACTGAACAATGGGATGTTCAATGAAATTTATACGGTGGAACGCTACTTTCGATTTTTATTCCGGGTAACCATACCGTTTGCTGTATTATTTGAAATTCCTGTCATCGTCATGTTTTTAACAAGTCTTGGGATTGTAAACCCGGTCCTTCTTGTGAAGATCAGGAAATATGCCTATTTTGTGCTGGTTATTATCGGTACGATTATCTCTCCGCCGGATTTCATCCTGCAGCTGGTGGTAGCCGTTCCTTTAATCATCTTGTATGAAATCAGCATCGTATTATCGCGTATGGTTTATCGGAAAAAGCTTGAAAAACACAGAGAATTTATGGAATCGGATATCGAAGAGTAGGAAAGATCCCCGTCCGGGGGTCTTTTTTCTTCAAGAAAGACCGGCTTGAATTTTTGCCGGCTTCTTTTATTCATGATAAAACTAAAGAAAGAGACAGGAGGATTCTTATGAAATCTTTTTATCATTATATGATGCGTTATCGTGGAAACAAAAAAATGGATGAGGAGAAGCAGCTGGCTGAATGGATGTTTAAAGATCACAGCTTCCCCAAACAGTCAGTCTCTTATGATGAAATCAGCCGCTACCTGGAATGGAATGCTCCTTTTGCAGGAGCTCTCAGTCTTTTTGACCGGCTGTATGATGAATATGAACAAGTAGAAGAATGAGGTGACTCTATGAAATTCCTTCATACTGCCGACTGGCATTTAGGAAAAATCGTCAATTATGTACATATGACGGATGATCAGCGTTATATGCTCAAACGTTTCATTGATATTGTGAAAGAAACAGAACCGGACTGCATCATTATCGCAGGCGATCTCTATGATCGTTCCATCCCTCCAAAAGAAGCCGTGGAACTTTTAAATGATACATTGACCGTGCTTGTCAATGATCTGCAGATCCCTGTCCTTGCGATATCAGGAAATCACGACAGTCCCGATCGTCTTCAATTCGGAAGTGAAATGTTCCGGAAGCAGGGGTTGTTTTTAGATTCTAAACTGAGAAAAAATCGGGAGCCTGTAACCTTATATGATGACCACGGCCCCGTTCATTTCCATTTGATCCCTTATTTAGAACCGGCAGAAGCAGCCAAAGTCTTCGAGGATACCTCTATAAAGTCCCACCATCAGGCGGCAGAAAGAATAATAGAAGATATCGAAGAGCGTTTTGCTTCACATGAGAGACATGTATGGGTCGGGCATTCGTTCCTTGCGGGAGGCATGGAGTCAGAATCAGAGGAACGCTTGTCGATGATTGGAGGAAGTCCTTATGTCGATGCAGGTTTGTTCACCCGTTTTGCTTATACAGCGCTCGGTCACCTGCACCAGCCTCAGCGGGTGACCAGGGATTACATCCGATACAGCGGTTCACTTTTGAAATATTCTTTTTCGGAAGCCAGCCATCATAAATCCGTCACCCTTGTTGATATGAATGCGGAAGGAACCTGTGAGATACAAAAGATCCCCTTGCATCCACTCCGGGATTTCAAAGTCATTGAAGGGTATTTTGAAGAATTGCTTTCAGGAGAGGCCGTCTCCAATCCCGAGGACTATCTGCATGTCCGCCTTCTGGATGATGGCCAGCTGCTCGATCCGATGGGGAAACTACGCCAGGTCTATCCGAATATCCTCCATTTAGAAAGGAAACGGTCGATGTCCAACCCGGCGATGGACGACTTGGAACATATGAAGAAAAGGCAGACCCTTTCCCACTCTGAACTTTTCGCTTCTTTCTATGAAGATATTAAAGGAGACCCGCTTCCTGAGAAGCGGAAGGATATGATTGAACAGGCTGTTGATGCTTTGAAGAAAAAGGAAAGGGAGCAGTAATATGAGAGCTGTAACGATAACGATGAATGCTTTTGGGCCATACAGAGATAAGCAGACCGTCGACTTTACGACCCTTGGGAATGAATCGATCTTTTTAATTACAGGACCGACCGGGGCGGGTAAAACGACGATCTTTGATGCGATGTGTTTTGCTTTATACGGCCGGGCGAGTGGAAGCGACCGCGACCAGGATACACTGAGAAGCCACTTTGCTTCCCCTGAGGATCCCACGTATGTCGATTATCTTTTTGAATTGAGGGGCCGGACCTACCGCGTGAAGCGTCTTCCAAAGCAGCAGAAGAAAAAAGAACGCGGCGAGGGGTTTAAAGAGGAACCGGCGAGGGCTGAACTTTACCAGGTCATTGATGAAGAAGAGCGGCTTCTCGCTTCAAAAATCAAAGAAGTGAACGATACGATTGAAGAATTGATGGGGCTGGATTACGAGCAGTTCCGGAAAATGATTATGATTCCCCAGGGGGAATTCCGGAAGCTGATCTCAGAAAACAGCAAAGAAAGAGAAGAAATTCTGCAACGCATATTTAAAACGGAATTTTTCGCAGAACTGACCTCCCACTTCAAAGCGGAAGCAAAGAAACTGGAAGAGGAGATGAAGCAGTTCGAGTGGAGAATCGAGCAGGAGAAGGAAAAGATCCACTGGCACCCGGATCACGAGGAAGAAGAGCAGAGTCAGGAGCTTTCCAAAGTAAGAGAACGGCTTCATCAGCGGATTATGGAACAGGAAATCGGCTGTAACGAGAAGCAGGAGAAGCTTCAGGAGTTAAAAAAGGAGGTGGAATCTTTTCAGGAAAACGTCTACCAAAAACAAAGGGTGACGGAACTTTTCCAGGAAAAGGAGCACCTTCTCGGTGAACAGCAGCAGCTGACCGACCTTCAGCCTGAAATCAACCGGCTTCAACAGGAGAAACAGCGGGCGGTAAAGGCAGCGGAAATCCGCCCCTATGAGAAAGATTATGAAAACCGCAGAGCTGAACTGGAAAAATGGCAGACAAGCCTGCAGCAGAAAGAAGAGCGCAGAACGTCACTCCTTCAGGAATACCAGGAAGCTGAGGAAAAATACCGTGCGGAGGAACAGAATGCCGCGCATCGCGAAACGTTGAAGAATGAGTGGAAAAAGAAGCAGGAGGAAGAAAAACGGCTTCAGGAGTATCTTTTGCTTGGAGAAGAGCTGCAGAAACATAACAAGCAGATCGTCAAGCATCAAGAAGCGGTCGCAACGAATAAGCAGCAGCAGAAAGAAACGGCTCAAACCGTTGACAAGTTGAAGGAGAGCGTTAAAGAAGCCCCTTCTCTCGCCGAAAAAGAATACGCGTTAAAGCAGAAACTGGAAAACGCAGGTCATAAGAAGCAGAGACTCCAGCAGTTGAACAGGGAATGGGAGCAGCTGAAGAAACTCCGTAAAACATATCAGTCGTTCATGGCCCGGTTCGAAGCCGTAAAAAAAGAACAGCAGGTATCCAAGGAAGCGTACGAGTCTGCTCTTGAGGAAATTCGAAGCCACCACGCCTACACGCTTTCCTTAAATCTCGTTGCGGACACCCCCTGCCCGGTCTGCGGGTCAAGCCATCATCCCCAGCCTGCCCAAAAGCCGGCGGCTGTTAAAAGCAGCGATGAAATCCAGCGCCTTAAAGAAGCATTTACCCAAAAGGACCAGCAGCTGACTCAGCTGCAGGAGGAATTTGTCCAGGTGAAATCAGAGGGAGAAACCCAGCGGCAGCTTACGGATCACTTGTTCCAGGAACTGCAGGACGATATGGAGGACAGGTCTGAAGCATCGATTCAAAAAGCGGTGGAAACGGCTTCAGAACACCTCGACCGTATCAAAAAGGATCTCCACACCCTCGGGGAGAAGAGGGCACGGATCCAGCAGGAAAGCCGGCAGCTGGAAGAGCTGGAGGGTAAGATGATCCAGCTTCGCCGGGAAGCCGAGCGCCTTCAGGAAGCCCTTCAGTCTTCACGCCATCAGGCTTCGGATGTGCAAGCCAATATTCATGCGATGGAAAAGGATGGTTCCTTTAAAACAACGGATGCAGAAGCGCTGAAAAGTGAAGCAGTGAAACAGGAAGCTCTCTACCTTGAAGCAGAACAGAACTGGGAGAAAGCTCAGACCCTTTATCAGCAGAAACGCGATGAATGGCAGCAGATTCAGACATCTGTCGAAGAGGGTCAGTCTTATGTAGAGGAGATGAAAGCCGCCGTTGAAGAGCGGAGAAATCTGGTTAATCAAACGCTTGACCAATTTTCCTTCCCTTCTTTGGAAGCGTATCGACAGGCTCTGAAATCGTCTGCTGAACTGGAATCTATAGAAAAGAGAATTCAGGATCATGACAAACGAAAAGGGATCGTGGATGAACGGCTCCGCGTGTTGAATCAAGAACTGGAAGGTAGTGAGAAACCTAATATGGATGCCCTTCATAAGCTTCTGGAAGAAAAAAAGGAGGCAAGGGATGCATCTCAGGAGCAGCTGAACGAAATCCAGGTCATGTTGAAACAGAACAAGGATGTTGAAAAAAATATGGCACAGCTGGTAGAAGACATGGGAGCGCTGGCTGCGGATTACTATGATGTAGCTGAGCTCGCCCAGCTTGCTGCAGGGGATAATCCGATGCGGCTTTCCCTGGAGCGGTATGTCCTGGCCTCTTTCCTTGATGAAATTCTAGTCCAGGCGAATATCCGCCTGGACCAGATGACCGACCACCGCTACCAGTTAATCCGAAGCGGGTCTATTGCCAAAAGAGGGGCTCAGAGCGGTTTGGATCTTGAAGTCATTGATCACCATACAGGACAGCAGCGATCCGTCCGGACGTTATCGGGAGGAGAAGGTTTCAAAACTTCTCTCAGTCTCGCTCTTGGTATGGCCGACGTTGTTCAATCCCATGCGGGTGGAGTCCAGCTTGATACCTTGTTTATTGACGAAGGCTTCGGAACCCTGGATGAAATCTCTCTGGAGCAGGCCATCGGTTGTCTGCGGACGCTTCAGGATGGAAACCGCATGCTCGGGATTATTTCCCACGTGTCACAGTTGAAAGAAGAGATTCCAGCTAAACTTCAAGTTCATTCCGGACCAAGAGGATCGTCTCTTCAGTTTGTTTTTCAATAAAACGGGAAATGGTTTCGTTATTTAGATCATGAGGAAAATATCCAGCGTAAGTATACAGGGGTGGACGTTGTTCAACAGATTTCGTACTCCGGGAAAGATCTGTGTGCATATTTTTTGTCAAAGCATGCGCTTGCCCGGGAAATAGTTTGTCCACTCCGGTTACAGATAGAGAGGAGTCGATGAGGTTGTTTACCATGAAAAATGATTGGGAGCCGCTGCTTGAACAGGAGAAGAAAAAACCCTATTTTCAGCAACTTCAGGAGAAAATCGCAAAGGAATATGAGCAGAAAGAGGTTTTCCCAGACCTTGAACACGTATTCGCAGCAATGAAGGGAACGGCTCTGGCAGACACGAAAGTCGTCATCCTCGGGCAGGACCCTTATCATAATGAAGGTCAGGCTCATGGATTCAGTTTTTCGGTCCTTCCACACGTGACCATTCCACCTTCGCTCCGCAACATCTATAAAGAACTGGAGAATGATCTCCATATACCGAAGCCTGAACACGGGTGTCTGCGTGCCTGGGCTGCAGAAGGTGTTCTGTTATTGAACGATGTCCTGACGGTTAGGGCGCATGAGCCCCACTCCCACAAAGGCATCGGGTGGGAAAAGTTCACGGATGCGGTGATCCAGCAGGTCAATGAGCGGGAAAGACCTGCCGTGTTCCTATTGTGGGGAAAACATGCTCAGAAGAAAGGCAGTTTTATTGATCGGGAGCGCCATCTCGTTCTGGAATCTCCGCATCCCAGTCCCTTTGCCGCCCACCGTGGATTCTTTGGCAGCCGCCCTTTTTCCAAAGCCAACGATTTCCTGAAGGAGCAGGGTGAGGATCCTGTCAATTGGAAACTACCGGCAGCCCCCGAAGAGGCTTGAGCCCAGACCATACGGCAATCCCGGGCATATGGTACAGTATTCTAATGTTTCGGAGGGGTTTTTATGTTTCCTACTGGTCAACCACCATACCCTCCCATGGGGGCGTTCCCGGGCTTTCAGCAAACAGCTGGACCTCAGATGATGCGGTCCATGGCACCTTTGGCAAATGCCGGGTCCCGCGGATTCGGCGGTCTACCGGGTCTGCTTGGTAAAGGGGGGCTGGGTGCCGGCGCTCCTGGGTTTTTCGGGAATGCGGGTTTCGGATCTGTGCCCGGGGCAGGTCTCCTTGGAGGCGGGGGCTTGGGCGGTCAAGCACTGAATGCGGCCGGAGCTGCGGCTAAAACAGGAGGAGCCGGATGGCTTGGGCATATGCAGACAGCCCTGAAGGCCGTCCAGACAGCAGCGCCGATGATGCAGCAGTACGGGCCGATGCTCAAAAATATACCGGCCATGATCAATATGATGAAAATTATGAATGAGCCGGACGAAGACGACACAGAAGAATCATCAGGGAAATCAAATGAATCAAGCTCCTCATCCTACAGCTGGGAGTCCAAAGAGAGCTCAGGACGGGTTGAGGGGAAGCGTAAAGAAACAAGCGATACTCCACATAAGAAAAAGGGTCAAGGAACATCACAGCCTAAATTGTTTATTTAGGCTGTGCGTGTGGCTTGATTTTTTTTTATGAATTAGCAAGAATAGGAACAAAGGTTATTGACTACACAATGCCGGAGGAGGCTTTATATTGACTAACACATTACAAAAAGCAACATTCGCCGGAGGATGCTTCTGGTGCATGGTGGAACCTTTCGATGAACGACCTGGGATCGAATCCATTGTTTCGGGATACACGGGCGGTCATACGGAAAATCCAACGTATATGCAGGTGGTTTCAGAAACGACCGGACACAGGGAAGCTGTCCAAATTGTATATGATCCTGAAATCTTTCCCTACGAAAGACTCGTAGAATTGTTCTGGCAGCAGATTGATCCCACAGATGCCGGAGGACAGTTTGCGGACCGCGGCCATTCCTATACAACGGCGATCTATTATCATAATGAAGAACAAAAGGAAATCGCTGAACAAAGCAGGGAAGAGCTGAAGAAATCAGGAAGGTTCAGCCAGCCCATAGCCACAGAAATTCTTCCCGCTGCTGTCTTTTATGAAGCAGAGGATAAGCATCAGGACTATTATAAGAAAAATGCTTTCCACTACAAGCGTTACAAAAAAGGATCCGGACGTGCCGGTTTCATTAAAGACAACTGGAGTTACAAGAAAGACCCGGAAGAATTGAAGGAACGGTTGAGTGATATTCAATATAAAGTAACACAGGAAAATGCAACGGAGCGTCCTTATCATAATGAGTACTATGATCATGAAGAAGAAGGCATCTATGTGGATATCGTTTCTAAAGAGCCTCTGTTCAGCTCAAAGGATAAATACGATGCCGGCTGTGGATGGCCGAGCTTTACAAAACCAATCGAAAAGCAGCAGGTCAAAGAGGAAATGGATAGATCCCACGGCATGTTCCGTACGGAAGTCCGAAGCGGTGGAGCGGACTCCCACCTCGGTCATGTATTCGACGATGGTCCGAAAGATCAGGGAGGACTCCGGTACTGCATCAACTCGGCAGCACTTGAATTCATTCCAGAAGATCAGATGGAGGAAAAAGGATACGGATATTTGAAACATCTTTTCCGCTGAATATCCCTGTCTAGAGAGTCAGGGTTAGAAGCAGTTTTCATCCAATGCTATAATAGTTGGATGAGGAGGAACGAACCTTGGGCAGAAAACGAATCCTGACAAAAGATGAAATTTTAACCGTAACCGGAAAAGTGCTTAGAAACGGGGGCATTCAGGAGGTTCACTTCAAAAAAATTGCGGCTGAGCTTCAAGTCAGCCGCAGCACAATCTATGAGTATTTTAAGAATAAAGAAGAGCTCATCCTCTCTTATATGAGAGCAATGATGGATGAAATGAATCGGAAAATTAATGAAGTACCTCCCGACCTTCCTCCTAACGAGAAATTGAAACAGCTGCTGCATATCTTTCTGGAACATGCAGATACGTATCACATTGACCAGATGATTCACGAGCTTCAAACGAGTGATAAGCAGGTGGCGCTGTTTTACAAAACCGAAGTCCATAAGGATCTTATGAAAACCCATCAGCTGATGGGCACCTGGATTGAAGAAGCGAGAGCCGCCGGAATATGGACGACGGACGTCTCTTCGGCGCTGATTTCCGACGTCATTTTTCACTCCATTTTGTTTTCCAACAGAGAAAAAATCGGACCGGATGAAATGACCCGGCAGTTGTTCCATATGATGGAACATGGTTTATCCCGTGACAAAGAATAAACCCACCGTTCCAAGGACAGTGGGTTTATTCTTTTGACAATATCTCGAATTGAAGATAAAATAATTTTAGTTATTCTCAGATCAAATGCAAAACGGAGGGATAGTATGAAATTAAAGCACATCTATAAAGAAGGAAAAAATGAGAAGGTTCTTCTTCTGCTGCACGGGACAGGCGGGACGGAAAACGACCTTCTGCCACTTGCGGGTATGATCGATCCTGAAGCCTCCGTATTGTCTGTCCGGGGGAATGTTTCTGAAAACGGGATGCCCCGCTTCTTTAAGCGGCTTAGAGAAGGAGTGTTCGATGAGGAGGATTTAATCGAGCGGACGAAGGAACTCTATGAATTTCTTGACGAAGCAGCAGCTCATTATGGTTTCCGTCGTGAACAGATCGTAGCCGCAGGGTATTCCAATGGAGCGAATATTGCCGGCAGCCTTCTTTTTCATTATGAAAAAAGCCTGCTCGGCGCACTGTTGTTTCACCCGATGGTGCCAAGGCGCGGCGTAGACCTTCCTGATCAGACCGGTGTGCCTGTGTTCATTGGTGCTGGTGAGAACGATCCGATCTGTCCCCCTTCTGAAACCCATGATTTAAAATCGCTGCTTCGTGCTGCTGGAGCCCACGTTACGGATTACTGGGAGCGGATGGGGCATCAGCTTACCGAACAGGAAGTCCGTGCAGCCGGGGAGTTTTATAAGACGCAGTTTTAATGGTGTCTGTATTGAGTCACATCCTTGTTCCGTGTATGATAGAAGGCAGGGAACAAAGGAGGTAGTGCTGTGATTCATAAAGATTGGGAAAATAATAAAACGATAAAACGGATTGAATGCGTTCATAATGACGCGGCTAAATTCGTCGTGAACAATGTCCTGACACCAGGGAAAGTATACGATGTTAAAAATGAAAGTGAAGAATTTTACTTTGTTGTAGACAACTCCGGCAGAATCGGCGGTTTTTACAAAGACTACTTCAAAGAAGTGTAAGGCAAGCTGAAGGGGACCCCTTCAGCTTTTTTTATTGGTTTTAAACAGGCTTCATCCTGGATGGCTGGAGGTTTACGTTCAAGAACAGCAGGGGTATGGGAGAATAAACCTATAGGAAGAAAGGATGCCCTCTTTATGATTATTAATAATGTCCGAATCTATCAGCCTTCCCATCCCTTTGATGATGACCGGACCTATGCGGTCAAAATAAATGGAGACACGTTTGAGACCATTTCCGAACAGCCTTTAAGTGGAGATGAGGTCATAGATGGCAGAGGGAAGGTGCTCGCTCCTTCCTTCAATGACAGCCATATGCACCTTCTGCGCTACAGTCTGTTGAAAAAAGAACTGGATTTAACCGAAGCGAAGAGCTGGAAGGAAATGAAACAGATGGTGGAGGATCATTACGATAAGATTGAGCAGAACGACTGGATTTACGGAAAAGGGTTCAATGATGGCAGTTTTGACGATTTGGACGGACTGCTTACAGCAGAGGATTTGAATGAGATTCACATCGATGCCAATATGTATTTCATGCATCAGGATGGTCACGAATGCGTGATCAGCCAGAAAGCATTGGAGCGCCTGAAAGGGGAGGAGGCGTTTAAACAGGAACCGGATGAATTCAAGGAAAAAGATGAACACGGGGAATGGACGGGACGATTTAAGGATACGGCTGTTCATTACATTAAACATCATTTCTGGGGCCGCTCCGCAGAAGACGCCAAAGAAGCGTTAAAAGCCGGCATCCCTTTCTTAAGCCGGTACGGCATTACATCTGTTCATACGGATGACATCAATTTCATCGGCTCTTATGAACGGTTATGGCAGGCTTATACACAGCTTGAAGAAGAGGGAGAACTTCCGATCGATGTTCATCTGCATCATTATATCTTTAATATCGATGATTTGGTAAATTACTGCCGCCACAACGAACGGCGGACAGGACAGGGAACAGACCGTGTCCGGGTGGGGGCGGTGAAAATCTTCCTGGACGGGACACAGCGTTTGTTTACAGCAGCTATGCGCAATCCTTATCCTGTTCAGCCGGATAAGGACGGCACCCTTATCTACACCCAGGATCAGTTGAATGAGATGGTCCGTTATGCCGGTGAACAAGGAATGCAGGTCGCTATGCATGCCATTGGGGACCGGGCGGTTGAACAGGCCCTGACAGCGCTTGAGCAGCCGGAGGCGGAAACGAAAAAACTGCGCCACCGGATTATTCATGCCCAGACCCTCGCTCCTGATCTCATTGAACGCATGAGGAAAATCAAACCCTACGTAGAAACACAGCCTTCCTTTCTTCTGGATGAATGGGATAAAAAGCAGAACTGGACACCGGAAAGCCTTGTCCCTTACTGTGATGCTTATGAAAGTATGCTGAAAGAACACATTCCCCTCACTATGAGTTCTGATCTTCCTATCGGTGCCCTGGACCCCTTTGTTACGATATTCACGGCGGTCAACCGTACTGATTTGGACGGCAGACCTGAAGGAGGCTGGATGCCGCAGGAAAAAATCAGCCTGGAAGCGGCCTATACCGGATTTACAAAAACGCCTGCGGAACTTGAATACAATGAAGGTCATAAGGGCATCATAAAAGGTGGTTATCAGGCCGACTTTGTTCTTCTGGATCAGCACCCTGAAGAAATCAAGCCGGAGCATCTGCATGAATTAAGTGTTCTGGAAACATGGCACAGAGGACAAAGGGTCTATAAAAGATAAGTACGACTTTTCTTGTAAACGCTCGTTCCATCATCCATAATAAGAGTAAGGTGACGGAAAGGGGAGGATGGTAGTAATGGATAAACTAATTATCGTTCGCCACAGTGAAACGGAAGGACAGCATGAAGACTCACCCTTAACAAAGCTCGGCATACGTCAAGCACAGAAACTGGCGGTCCTGCTGGATCAGTCTGGTGCAGCCATTGACCGCATCATCTCAAGTCCCTATTTGAGAGCGGTTGAGACCATCAGACCCTATGCCCGCTCCAAGGATATCGATATTGAAAGGGATGACCGTCTGGAAGAAAGGGTTCTCAGTCATGAACCGCTGGATGACTGGGAAGAAGTGCTTCATGATACATTTCAGGATCCTGATTTGAAGTTAACCGGAGGTGAATCCTCTGTAGAAGCGAAGGAACGGGTTCTTTCGCTTATCGAGGAGCTGGAAAATCAAGACTGTGGAAACGTCCTCCTCGTTACGCACGGAAACCTTCTCGCTCTGCTGCTGCAGAAATATAATCGTGAAATTGGATTTTATGACTGGAAGCGCCTGTCACGTCCGGATGTCTTCCTTGTACAGAAACAAGGTGGAGAATATATAGTGGAACGTATTTGGGAAGATTGACGGCTCGGCTGTCATCTTTCCTTTCTTTATTTCTCCTGTTGTCAGACCTCGGATTGCGATTTCTTCATAAAATCGTTATGATAGATTGTGGTGTTTATCTTAGCTATTCAGGGTGAATATAGAAATGTAAGCACACTTAATCCCACTAAAAGGAGGAGAAAACGAAATGGCATTTGTTATTACATCCCCTTGTAAAGATGAAAAAGCTGGAGAATGCATGGATGTGTGCCCGGTTGATTGTATCGAGGAAGGAAAAGATATGTTCTATATCGATCCTGCCATCTGCATAGATTGCGGTGCATGTGAAGCCGTGTGCCCGGTAGAGGCTATTTATATCGAGGATGAAGTTCCTGAAGAGGAAACCCCATACATCGAAATCAACCGCAAGTTCTTCGAAGAACAATAAGGCACATAACGAACGACGCCCCCTTATTATGAAAGGGGGCGTTTTTATGTTCTGCAAATGGGAATGAGCACTCCTATGAATAATTACCTCGAATTCAGGGTAGATACATAAAGAATTCGGACATAGGAGGCCATGAGTTATGAAAACATTACAAAATCAAACAGCGGTCATTACAGGAGCAAGCAGTGGAATTGGCAGAGCGATTGCCCACTCCCTGGCTGAACAGGGATCTCATGTCGTATTGGCCGCCCGCAGAGCGGAACGCCTGCAGGAACTTGCGGATGAAATCACCAGTCAGTACCAAGTTGAAGCGAAAGTCGTCGAAACAGACGTAACCAAGCGCGAAGATGTCGAAAATCTCGTGAAGGAAACGAAGGATGCTTTCGGACGTGTGGATATGTTCATCAATAACGCCGGTGTCATGCTGCTTTCCTTCCTTAAAAATGATCACGTAGATGAATGGGAACAGATGGTGGATGTGAATATTAAAGGTGTCCTGTATGGAATCCATGCCGGTCTGCCGGTAATGCTGGAACAGGATTCCGGTCATATCATCAATGTGTCTTCCGTAGCTGGTCATGAAGTGTTTCCATCAAGCACCGTGTATAGTGCGACGAAATATGCCGTAAAAGCATTGTCCATGGGAATGGAAAAAGAACTGGCGAAGACCGGTGTACGTGTGACCAACATTTCTCCGGGAGCCGTTGAAACAGAGCTGACCGATCACATCACTGACGGAGAGGTCCTTGATATGTTCAAAGACCGCAGTATGCAGCCCCTTGAAGCGGCGGATATTGCAAATGCTGTTTCCTACGCAGTGACGCAGCCGAAAACCGTGAACGTGAATGAGATTATTGTCCGACCGCTGCATCAGGCATAAAAAAAAAGATGACCGCTCTAGGCGGTCATCTTTTAATGGACAACTTTAAATTTACTGTACCCCTGGATTTCGTCATTCGTCGTTACATCCAGGGCTTCAACATGGCTGAAAGGTGTAGGACCTTGATTGATCTGTTCAATAAATTGTTTTAACTGGGTCGTATCAGCTTCCGCTTCGATCAGGACGGTTCCATCCGGCTGATTCTTGACCCAGCCGGTCACGCCGATTTGTTCAGCCATCTGCTTCGCAGCAGCGCGGAAGCCCACGCCCTGAACGCGGCCATGTACAAGTAGTCTGTTATTTTCCATTGGGTAAGCACCTCCAGTTCCTCTCTAAACAATTCCCTGCACCCCCCTGCAGGCAAACCTCAACGAGGAGGAAGAACAAACCTCAACGAGGAGGAAGAAGGATGAAAGAAATAAAGATCACTGATATACGCCCGTTTAAAATCGGACAAAAAGAAGATGGTTCCGGCCGCACCGGCTGTACCGTTCTCCTGCATGAAGAAGGTGCTGTTGGAGGAGTGAGTGTCAGGGGCGGAGCACCAGGGACGAGGGAGACGGACCTTCTGAAGCCGGAGAACCTTGTCCATCACATTCACGGTGTTTTCCTGTCCGGAGGCAGTGCTTTCGGCCTTGATGTCGGATCCGGCGTTATGAAATTTCTCGAGGAAAATGGTATCGGCTTTGATGCCCAGGTCGCCAGAGTACCTATCGTTCCCGGAGCGATTCTGTTCGATTTGAGTGAAGACCCGGCTGTCGGGCGTCCTGATGCTGCTCTTGGCTATGAGGCTGCCCGTTCTGCTTATGGGAAACCGGCTTTTCGCACGGGGAATTACGGAGCTGGTGCCGGGGCTTCCGTAGGTAAAGCGCTTGGGAAAGCCCACAGCATGAAAGGCGGAATAGGCAGCTGGGCCTGCCGCATAGGAGAAATTGAAATAGGAGCTGTGATAGCCGTCAACAGTTTTGGCGACGTCATTGACCCGGCGACAGGTCAGGTAGTTGCGGGGCTTTATGAGGGTGATGAGTTTCTACATACAGAAAAACAGCTGTTCAATCAAATGGAGGCTGCGGATACGAATCGTTTCCAGGGGAATACAACGATTGGCACCGTCATTACAAATGCAGCGGTGACGAAGGCGGAGGCTAATAAAATTGCAGACGCTGCCCATGACGGCCTTGCCAGGACCATCCGGCCCTCTCATACATTCGTGGACGGGGACACCATTTTCTGTATGTCGGATAACCAAATCCCGTGTGATACAAACGCTTTGGCTGCCGCCGCTGCCTTGTGCGTTGAAAAAGCGGTGCTCCATGCCGTCCTCGCCAGTGAGTCCACAAAAGAATATCCATCAGCAAAAGATTTTCACATGAAAGGATGACAACCGTGTACGTATTTGTTTATGGCTCATTATGTTCAGGCCAGCAGAACCATTCCCTTATGGACAAAGCTGATCTCGTGTCGAGACAGGCGTTTATTAAAGGGGCACTTTATGCCGGTTCCTCGTATGACCCGCTTCTGCGGGAGGACGAGCATGCATGGACATATGGTGAACTATACAGCATCGACCCTGAATTTCTCCCTGTTCCGGGTGATTTTGAAGATGTCCTTCCGGATCACGGAGGCGGGGGATTTTATAGAAAAGAAGCAGAGGTCTTTACAGATAAAGGGTCCGTCAAGGCGGAAGCCTGCTATTGGAATGGTTCAGAAACGGGGAAGTCTATTCCTCATAATGACTGGAAGGTGCATCAGTACCTTCAGCAGGATTCCTATCTTTACTTTGCGTATGGATCCTGTATGGATGATGCCCGGTTTATTTCCCAGCAAGTTCACCACCTTTTTGAAGATGTAAAAGGAAAAGGGAGTCTTCACGGCTTCCGGCTCGCCTTTTCCTACCATTTGGAGGATGGTTCCAGAGCGGATATTCAAGAATCAGAAAATGATAAAGTGGAAGGCGTGCTGTACAACATCAATAAAGAGGCCCTTCATTATCTTTTTTTACGGGAGGGAGTAGAGGCGGCCGCCTACAGACCTGCGATCGTACCTGTAGAAACGGATGATGGAGCGGTCCATCAGGCTGTCACCTTTACCGTCCTTTCCAAAAAAGAAGATGCCCCCCCTCCCTTTCATTATGCAGAGGAGCTGTACCGCGGAGGGGAGCGGTATTTATCACCGGAGTATATCGACGCGTTGAAACAGCGGTTTCTCCATGACTTAAAGGTACAGCACTTCCAGGAATTTATTGAGAAAAGGAGCCGTCCTTATGACTGAACCAGTATGGAAAACCTATACGACGCGTAATTTTTCTACACTGTCCTACATGGCCTGTCAGCGTTCAGACCAGTACGATGAAGCTGTGATTATCATTCACGGCATTACAGCAGAATTGTCGGAGCAGAAAAAATTCGCATCCGTCTGCCGGCGGCCTGCGAATGTATTTCTCCCGGTTCTGCGCGGCTACGACCAGATGAACAGCCGCGGCGATGTGGATTACGTAGGACAATATGATCACGATTTGTTTGATTTCATCCATTATATAAAAAAACAGGGATATCAGCGGATTACATTGATGGGCCATTCCATGGGGTGTGCCAACCTTCTCCGTCTCATCAAACAAAACCCGGATATTGGTGATGCCTACGTTTTTACCGCTCCCTTTTTTCACCCGGCCCTGCCTGTTTATAAGAACGAGGCGTCCGATCCATCCGGCGGCGGAAATGATGTGGAATATACGGTCTATACCAAGAAGGTCATGATATTGATGACGTTGTACAAGATGAACATCCACCGCTTCGAGAAGGCGGCAGCCGCTGAAATTCCTGATGAATTCGACAGTTCGGGACGGCTTCATCTTTCCTTCCGGTTATTGATTTCCCGTTTTCCAGAAAAAGTAACAGCCGCTCTGCTTAAGGATGTTCAGGCACCGGTAACCATTGCTGTCGGTGACCGGGACGAAGTCATTGAACCCCAGGATTTAAAGAATTGGTGCCGTGACACATGGGGGCGCCCTGTGGATATTATTAAAGGGGCGGATCATAACGATATTCTTTATGATCCCGCTTTTCACGAAATCATAGATGAAATGGACAAGCCGGCCAATGAAAAAACTATTCAGTGAAGTGATCCAGTTCCAGGGGCGCGCTGATGATTTTGGGTATGAGCAGGGGAAAAGATTGAAACAAACTCCGCTGTATGAAAGTCACCGGCAGCGCAGACCGAGGTCCATCCGGCATTATCAAACGGACACGGAGCACGTCAAAGCCATGTTTTTGAACTGGGCACCTCTCTTATGGGAAGAACTGAGGGGGCTTTCCGAAGGTCTGGAATGGCCGCTTGATGAAACGGTGCATGAGTACAGCGGCTGGCAGCAGGAATGGGATCGATCGGGGTGCTCCATCCTGCTTGGAGACGATTATATGATCCGTAATTATGACTACCATCCACGGACATATGAAGGGCGGTTCCTGCTCTACCAGCCGGAGCGCGGGACGGCTTCAATCGGGCCCGGGCAGCGGATCATCGGGCGCACAGACGGAATGAACGAGCATGGCTTGTGTGCAGGCTATAATTTTGTCAACCGCCTTCATCCGGAGGATGGTTTTATCTGCTGTACGTTAACGAGGATTCTTTTGGAAAGCTGCCGGGATACAGAAGAAGCAGAGAAGCTGTTAAAAGAACTCCCTCACCGCCATTCATTCAATTACGTCCTTTTTGATAAGGCTGGAAATTCTTCTATTCTCGAGGGATCTCCAAGAGGCGTGGTCAAAAAAGAAGGACTTGCGTGTACCAACCATTTTTCCCATATGCCATCAGAAAACCGCAGACATTTGTCCGATTCAGAAGAACGGCTTTCACGGATGGTGGACAGGCAGCAGGAAAAGATGGACGAACAAAGCGCCTTTTCTTACTTAAACAAGCGTTCGGGCCCGATTTTTTCCGATCAGTATCAACGGTCCTCAGGAACGATTCATACAGCTGGTTATTCTCCCCGGACCCTCTCTCTCCGCTTCGGCCTTGGAGGGGACGCCCAGACGGTTTCATTTCATTTGAAAAGCTGGATGAATGGGGAGCGCTCCCCGGTGAAAAAGATGTTTGGCTGGATTGATACGGAAATGGATATCCCATATATCGACGGTTTATCCTGAAATCCATATTGAGAAGAAGGGGACGGCGGCGTACAATAAGGATAGATGTAAACCGTAAAGGAGATCTTTGATGCAGACGACGACGCGTATAAATTCAACGAAACTTCAAAACCTTTATGCCTTTTTAAAGCAGGAAGGCATGGACAAACAGAAAGATAAGGTCATGGACCTGATTAAAAAAATGAAGCAGGAGGAAATGGTCATCGGATTTGCCGGTCATTTTTCTGCCGGCAAGTCTACGTTGATCAACACACTGCTGGAAAGCCGGCTGCTGCCCTCCAGTCCGATTCCAACCAGCGCCAATATTGTACGGCTGAGGACAGGTCCGGCCTACACGAAGGCTTATTACATGTATGATCCGCCAGTTAAATATGAGGGGATGGTGGAACCGGAAAGAATACAAGCATGGTGCCGGGACGGTGAAAGCGTTACCGGTCTTGAAATCAGCCGTCCGGACAGCCTGCTCCCTTCGCACGTGTCTGTTCTTGATACGCCCGGGGTGGATTCTACGAATGATGCGGACAGGCTGATTACAGAATCTTCCCTGCACGTGATGGATTATATGTATTATGTCATGGACTACAATCATGTCCAGTCGGAAGTGAATCTTCTTTTCTTACTGGAAATGCAGCGGAGGCAAACACCTTTCTCCGTCGTCATTAACCAGGTGGATAAGCATGTGGAGGGTCAGCTTCGCTTTGAAGATTACCAAAATAGTGTCGAATCGGCTTTTCAACAATGGGGAATTCAACCAGAAGAGGTCTACTATACGTCCATGAGAGACTTTACGATCAAAGAAAATGAGTACAATCGCATGAAAGAACACTTCCAACAGTTGTTTTCCAGGGATTTTTCTATCATCGAACAACAGGGGGATGCCATTGCTGCTGCCCTTATGGAAGAAACCTCGAGAGCGTATGAGGAGAACTTTGAAGAAAAGCGGGAAGAACTTTTGAACGACAGGGAGAACTTGCAGGCGGTACTCGACGAAAGTCCGATGGATCTGGAAAAACTGAGTGAGTATAACGATTTGGAAAAGGCAGCGGCTGATGCCTTTGAAAAGCGCGTTTATCAGTTTCTCTCCAATGCCTACCTGATGCCGAGCGCCCTCCGTGAGAAGGCAGAAGCTTACTTGGAATCCCGGCAGCCGGAATTTAAAGTCGGAATTCTGTTTGCAAAAAAGAAAACGGAAGAAGAAAAGCAGGCAAGGGAAGACGCGTTTTACAACGCCTTAAAGGAAACGATGGAAGAACAGCTGAAGTGGCCCGTGAGAGACCGGATGATGAAGCTTTTGGATGCCTATGCCATTCATTCGACAGAGCTGCTTCACACTGTTCAGGAGATGGATTTCCATTATCCGAGGGAACGATTGGAAACGCTGATCCAGTCGGGGGCATCGGTTACAGGTGCCTATGTCCTGCGTTATACCGATGAAGTTGCTGCGGATATACAACGTGAAGCAAAAGCTTTTCTGAGAGATTGGAAGAAAGCCTTTCTTGAAGAAGTCGCATCAAAAAAACAGGATGTACTGGCTCAGCATGAACAAGCGTTTTCTAATTATGAAGAGATTCGTAACATCGACGAGGAATTGGAAACCATCAACGAAAACGTCCGGCACTTCTCCGCCCGCCTTAAGGAAAGTTTCTCTGATGAGATTTCCATGGAAAACAGGGAGCTTGCAGAAGAAGATGAAAAGCAGCTGTATGAGAGGGTTTCTGCTGCTCCGGACGGCCCTGTAGAGGTTTCATCTGAGAAGGGTCCTGCAAAGAACGAATCACTGTCTGGCGCCCGTGCCGCTTTTGACTCTTCGTCGACGGTGGATCAGGTGAAAAACAGGACAGAGAAAACCTTGGAGATCATACAACATTTAGACAGTATGGAAGATATTTCAGAGCAGCTCAGAAATAAAACGGACCGCCTTGACAACCGGACCTTCACAACGGCCTTGTTCGGCGCCTTTAGCGCAGGTAAATCCTCGTTTGGAAATGCTCTTCTCGGTGATCATGTTCTGCCAGTGTCGCCAAACCCGACAACCGCGGCCATCAACCGGATATCTCCTGTATCTCCGGATCACCCGCATCAGTCTGTAGAAGCTGTCGTGAAAACAGAAGCGCAGATGCTTGAAGATATCGCAGCTGTCTATCATTCTTTTTCCTCCTTGGAAACAGTGTGGCAGAGGCTGGATGAAGCGGATGAAGAGATGTGGAGATCATGGGAGCAGAAGGAGCGGTCATTTTTAAAAGCTTTTTATGATGGCTATCAACAAATGAAAGCCAATCTCGGGCTGCAGATTTCTGTGCCATGGGAACAATTGTCCGCCTTTGTATCGGAAGAAGAGAAATCCTGCTTCATCGAGTCGATGGATGTGTATTACGACTGTGCATGGACACGGGCAGGTGTGACGCTTGTCGATACGCCTGGGGCAGATTCGGTCAATGCGCGTCATACGAATGTCAGCTTTCAGTATATTAAAGATGCGGATGCGGTTTTATTTGTCACCTATTACAATCACCCGTTCTCAAGAGCGGATGAGACATTTCTGAAGCAGCTGGGCAGGGTCAAGGACAGTTTTGCCATGGATAAAATGTTTTTCCTCATTAATGCGAAGGATCTTGCCGAGTCCAACGAGGAACTGCAGCAGGTTCTGGATTATGTGGAATCGCAGCTGAATGAATTCGGCATCCGCCGCCCGAGGTTATATCCTGTCTCCAGCCTTCAGGGACTTGAGGAGAAGAAGCAGCAGAAAGATGTGAACTCCGGCATGGCTGAGTTTGAAGCTGGATTTTCTGCTTTTCTGGAAGAGGAACTGTCCCAGGTGATGACAGCTTCGATTGAAAGTGATTTGGAGCGTGTGAAGAGCTATGTCCACTCCATGGTGGAAAGCAGCCATATGGATGAAGGTGAAAGAAAAAGGAAAAAACAACAACTGGAAGAACGGCGGCAGCAGGCGATGGAGCTTTTCCAAAAAGAATATGACGGCGGGGCTGAGAAAGCCGTCCAGAACAAGTTGGATAAACAGCTTCATTACGTCCATGAGCGGATGATGCTCCAGTTCAACGACTTGTTCAAGCGGCATTTTAATCCGGCGGTGATTAATGGACTCCAGCAGGATGTGAAAGAACAAGTGAAAAAGGCTCAGCAGCAGTTGTTTGAAGATATGACATTCGACATGAGGGAAGAGGTCAAAGCTGTGTGTGTTCGTATTGAGCAGTTTATCGCACGCCATCTGGAAGAAACGAAAGTCAAGATTGAGAAGAACATCCACCATATCGAACCGTCCGTTGATTTGGAAACACCGGAGCTGCCGGATATTTCTGTTCCGGCTATTGAAGGGCGGGTCGATCTGACAGCGGCTGAACAGGATCGGATAAGGAAAATGTTCAGGGGGACAAAATCTTTCTTTGAAAAGAATGAAAAAGAAAAAATGAAGGAAGCGGCCGCTCCATCCGCCTCTGATGCTCTTCATCAGCAGTTAGGGAGAATTTCAGAGGACGTAACCCCATACTACCAAAAACAGTGGAGAGACATGTATCAGGCGGCCCGCAGGTCCTGGGAAGAAGAAACAGCGAACCAGTTTGAACAGCTGATTAATCATTACAGTGTTCCTGTGGACCGGAAGCAGGTGGAAAAAGCATCCCATCAACTTTCAAAGGTCTAAATGGGAGCAGATCCACATACAATAAAATATGACGATATTCCCCGGCCCGGGTTCTCTTCCTCCTCCCAGGCCGGGGAATTTCTTTTTATCATGACCACCAGGAAAGAAGCATAGAGTGTACAGGAGAGGGGGAAGAACAGATGTCGTATTATCATCCGAATCCAGGAATATACAGACAGCCGTTTGCATCCCGGACAGCTGCTGCTGAATTTTCATCCAGCCCTGCGGCACCAGGACTGAAGGGAAATGTCCAGTTTTACCAGATGCCCTACGGAGTTGAGGTTTTTGTTTATGTAGAGGGTCTGCCTCCCTTTAAGAAGGAAAAGAATGGGGTCCAGACAGGGCCGCACGGGTTTCATATCCATGAAAAGGGTCTGTGTGAAATTGGTGATGGAAAAGATCCGTTTGCGACAGCTGGAGGCCATTGGAATCCGGATCAACAACCGCACGGCAATCATGCGGGGGATTTTCCTGTACTCTTTTCCAATCAAGGAAGAGCACGGATGATCTTCTTCACTGATCGTTTTAAAGTGGACGATATCATCGGAAGAAGTGTGATCATACATCAAGGGCCGGATGATTATAAGTCCCAGCCCACCGGCAGATCCGGGAAAAGAATCGCCTGTGCCGTCATTCAGTCAGGATAAATCATCATCAGGAGGAATAATGCTCCTCCTTTACGGATATACTGGAAGTAGAGCGATATGAAGGGACTGTACTTGACTTCACTCCCCAGGCGTAGTATAGTAAATATAAAGATTGAATTACCAATATTAAGAAGTTCATTCTTCCCAATCACCTATTATAAAGAGTGATCAATTGTATTGGTACTTTTTATAATATGTGATTTTTTCATTAACGCAAAACGCATATTAATTTAGAAATATTGGAGGATCCATTCCATGAAAACAGGTACAGTGAAGTGGTTTAACGCGGAAAAAGGTTTTGGTTTTATCGAGGTTGAAGGCGAAGACGATGTATTCGTACACTTCAGCGCAATCAACGAAGAAGGCTTCAAATCTCTTGAAGAAGGTCAAGCTGTAGAGTTTGAAGTAACTGAAGGAAATCGCGGACCACAAGCTGCAAACGTAACGAAATTATAAAATCATAAAAAGACTGGCTTTAGTAAGTCAGTCTTTTTTCTATCATAATTGAGTTAAAGGGGGCTGCTTTAATGGCATTCGGAAAGAAAAATCAAGCTGAAGTGAAAGAGGAAGACACAAAGATCTGGGTTTGTTCATCCGATGACTGCAACTGCTGGCAGAGGGATAATTTCCGTACGAACGACGAGAAGAAATGTCCGATGTGCGGCAGTGAGATGAAGGAAGAGAACAAGGTCCTTCAAGTGGTGGAAAACAACAGCCTGTATTATAAATCTCAGTCATGATATGGTGAAAAAAGCGATTGCTCACGGGCGGTCGCTTTTTTCCGTGAGAGGAGGAGAAACCGGAGATGGACAACAAAGTAAAGCAGATGCTGGAAACGAAACAAGCCATCAGAAAAAATACGCTTGGAACGATTTTGGACCGCTTTGACGGGGATCTGATGAAATTATCAAAGAAGCAGCGCAGGCAGAAGTACAAAAAAATGATGGAAAACCCCTACAGCTTCTTCCGGGGGAGCGCCTACTTATTCTTTCATGACGTCACAGAGCTGCCATTCAGGTTTCACACTCCTGAAGAAAAACCTACATGGATTATGGGAGATCTTCACTTTGATAACTACAGTGTGTTTCAAAATGAAAAAAAGGACATCGTCTTTGATGTCGATGATTTCGATGAGGGCTACCTCGGGTCTTACTTATATGACATCATGCGGATGGTGGTCAGCATCCGTTTAACGATGGATGAACTGGGTTATCCTGAAGACAGTCATGATGCGATGGTTGATCATTACCTCAAGCATTACGTGAAGCAGATGGAGGCCTTCCACCATAGAGAGCAGGATCCGCAGACGATGTACTTTACCAAAGAGGAAAGCAGGGGAGCCGTTAAAAAAGCGATCCGTAAAGTAGAGGAGCGCCGCGCGTCGCATGAATTGGAAAAGCAGACCATCGTGCAGCAGGACTCCATCCGCTCCTTCGATATCGGCAGGGAAAAGTTATCCTCCGTTCCGAAGCAGGAGTATGAGCAGCTGGTTAAAGCGTGGGACAACTATTACCAGTCTCTTGACCAAAAACTGCGACGTCCCCGCGAATTTTACCGGATCAAGGACATCGTAAAGAAACAGGGGTCAGGGATCGGCTCGACCGGGCTGAACCGCTACTACATTCTGATTGAAGGGGACTCGGGGGACAGCCATGAGGATGACATCATCCTGGAAGCCAAAGAAGCCCGGACACCGATTCCTGCGTATTTCTTCCCATATGATGAGCAGTTCTGGACAGAGCACCGTCAGCAGGGAAGGCGTGTCATTCACACTCAGCAGGCCATGCACCATTTGTCCGATCCCTATCTCGGTTACTTTACGATGAATAACCGCGATTATTATGTGCGTGAACGTTCTCCTTATTCCAAAGATTTAAAGCCGAAACACCTCCTGGAAGAGAAGCGGCTGAAGAAAACGTTGAAAACGATGGCACAAATCAGCGCCAAGATTCACGCGCGCGCTGACGCAGATATTAATGAAGGCATTCTTCCCTATCACAGCGAAGATGCGATTATGGAAGTCATCAAAGGAAATAAGGATGATTTCCGCACGGAACTCATCCTCTGGTCCAGGCATTACAAGGAAAGAGTCAGCAGGGATTATCAGCTGTTTCTGGAATGGTCGAGAGAAAATGACTACGTGAAATCTCCATGATGACTGTTCTATGAAGCGGATGAATGATATACTTTTCTTGTTCTACAAACGAAAGCAATGGAGGATTCAGACATGTTAACAGTAAATAACGTAGGGCTTCGATTCGGTGACCAGAAGCTGTTCGAAGACGTCAATATAAAATTCACCCCTGGTAACTGCTACGGGTTAATCGGGGCTAACGGAGCAGGTAAATCCACATTCCTGAAAATCTTGAGCGGAGAAATTGAACCACAAATCGGAGATGTCAGTCTGAAAAAAGATCAGCGTTTGGCTGTCCTGAAACAGAACCACTTCGAATACGATGAATACCAGGTGCTTGAAACGGTCATTATGGGCCACACACGTCTGTATGAAGTGATGAAAGAGAAAGACGCCATCTATATGAAGGGCGATTTCTCTGAGGAGGACGGCATGCGTGCGGCTGAGCTGGAAGGTGAATTCGCAGAAATGAACGGCTGGGAAGCGGATTCCGATGCGGCCCGCCTTCTTAAAGGACTTGGAATCGGCGAAGATCTTCAAACGAAACAGATGAGTGAGCTTGCCGGTTCGGAAAAAGTTAAAGTCCTTCTGGCCCAGGCCTTGTTCGGCAATCCTGATGTTCTTCTTCTCGATGAGCCTACCAACCACCTGGACATTAAAGCAATCCAGTGGCTTGAGGATTTCCTGATCGACTTTGAAAACACTGTCATCGTCGTTTCCCATGACCGTCACTTCCTGAACAACGTATGTACACACATCGCTGACCTTGACTTCGGTAAGATCCAGGTTTATGTCGGAAACTATGACTTCTGGTACGAGTCCAGCCAGCTCGCCATGAAGATGGCACAGGAGCAGAATAAGAAGAAGGAAGAAAAGATCAAGGATCTCAAAGAGTTCGTTGCCCGGTTCAGCGCCAACGCTTCCAAGTCGAAGCAGGCGACGTCCAGGAAAAAACTATTGGATAAGATCACCCTGGACGATATCCAGCCTTCCTCCCGTAAGTATCCTTATATTGCCTTCCAGGCAGACAGGGAAATCGGAAATGACCTGCTGACGGTGAAAAACCTGTCAAAAACCATTGATGGTGTGAAAGTGCTGGATAACATCAGCTTCACATTGAACAAAGATGATAAAGTCGCTCTTGTTGGGGCCAACGAAGTAGCTAAGTCCACGTTGTTCCAAATTCTGATGGGTGAAATCGAACCGGATGAAGGCAGCTATAAGTGGGGAGTAACGACATCCCAGAGCTATTTCCCTAAAGACAACTCCGAGTTTTTCGACTCCGAACTCAGTCTGGTGGAGTGGCTTCGCCAGTATTCTCCAGAAGATGAAACGGAAACGTTCCTGCGCGGCTTCCTTGGCCGTATGCTGTTCTCAGGCGAAGAAGCATTGAAGAAAGCAAACGTCTTGTCCGGTGGAGAAAAAGTCCGCTGCATGCTTTCTAAGATGATGCTGTCAGGGGCTAATGTTCTTCTGTTGGATGAACCAACGAACCACCTGGATCTTGAGTCCATTACAGCGTTGAACAAAGGATTGATCAATTTCAAAGGCTCTGTCATTTTTGCCTCTCACGACCATGAATTTATCCAGACCATCGCCAATCGGATTATCGAATTGACTCCGAGCGGCCTTGTCGATAAGGAAATGACGTACGATGAGTATTTGAATGATCCTGAAATTCAAAAACAAGTCGCTGCTCAATACGCATAAACACTTGAAAGCCTGTCAAAAGACAGGCTTTTTTTCTGCTTTTTCTGCCTTGATCTTCTATCCTTTCGACCTCCACTATGACCTAAAACCCCTTGATTACCTGCATATGTGTGGCGAATTTTGTCTATAACCCCCATTTTTCATCGGAAAGACGCAGTTTTCCTGAACGTTGTAATGACAGTGAAATATAGATGTTACGTTTGCAATGAAACTGTTGCTTGTTTGTTCTTAATTTCTACGAAAAATCTGGTAATCTAGTAATTGTGAATTGATCACATCAAAAAATACAAAGTGATCGAACAAACAAGGGGAGGCACTATCCTATGAAAAAAACTGTATTTTCTGTTGCAGCGACCGTAGCCTTGACTGGAGCATTTGCCACATCTGTAAGTGCTCACGAATCTGAACAATATTCCGTCAACAAAGGGGATACTCTTTGGAGCATCTCTCAAAAATATAATGTATCCGTCAATAACTTGAAATCATGGAACGATCTAAATTCCAATCTTATTTATCCAAGTCAAACACTTGCCGTATCTAACGCACACAGCAATCAAGCATCTACTTCTACTACTAAATCTTCGAACGCATCCACGTACACGGTTAAATCCGGAGATACGTTGTTCGCGATCAGCCAAAAATTCAATATTTCCGTCGATCAGCTGATGGCTTGGAACAACTTATCTTCCACTCTCATCTACCCAGGGGAACAATTCAAGGTGGACGGACAAAAAGCAGCAGAGACATCTACAGCTCCTGCTGAAGAAAGCACAGCCAAGTCCAGTGAAAGCAGTCAGAAATCAAGCAGCTCCAGCAATGCCTCTGCTAAAGAAACATCTGCTGAGTCCACAGAAGCTGTGCAGGCAAACACAAATAAAGGAACAAGCAATGATGTTGTCAAAGAAATTACAGCAGAAGCAACAGCTTACACGGCAAACTGCACAGGCTGCAGTGGTGTGACAGCAACAGGTATTGATCTGAATGCGAATCCAAACCAAAAAGTCATTGCCGTAGACCCGAACGTAATTCCACTTGGTTCCAAAGTATATGTAGAAGGCTATGGAACAGCTATCGCTGGTGATACCGGCGGCGCCATCAACGGAAACCGCGTCGACCTTTATATGCAGGACCGTGGAGATGCGCTTGACTTTGGACGTCAGACGGTCAAAGTACAGGTACTTGCGGACTAATCATAGAGTTATTGGAGAAAGACCTTTTCAGTTCAGCTGAAAAGGTCTTTTTTCTTTTATGTATGAAGGCTTATTGATAGACTTAAAACATCTTACATTTAGAAAGGAGAGTTATCATGAAAGCGATTGTACATGAAGGGAAAGAGGGTCTTGCAGGTCTGAAGGTGAAGCCTATGGAGGAAAAAGAGCCCGCAGGCTTTGAAGTCAAAGTCCGGATACATACAGCAGGAATGAACCGGAGAGATCTGGCTGTCGCTTCAAAAAGGCATAAGGCGGAAGATCCAGCTGTTATTTTGGGTTCAGATGCTGCCGGAGTCGTAGAGGAAACAGGATCAGAGGTGACCCGTTTTAAGAAAGGGGACGAAGTGATTATCAATCCAGGGCTCGGATGGAAGGAAAATAGTGATGTTCCACCGGAAGGTTTTGAGATTGTCGGTTTTCCTGGTCATGGGACATTTGCTGAAACTTACATAAGTACAGAAGACCATCTGGAGATGAAACCGAAGCACTTATCCATGGAGGAAGCGGGGGTTCTGGCACTGGCAGCATTGACGGCCTACAGAGCTTTGTTTACTAGAGGAAGAGCAAAGGAAGGAGATACAGTGATGCTTCCGGGAATCGGCGGGGGCGTTTTGACGTATGCGCTCAAATTCGCCAAGGCCGAAGGGGCCAGGGTTATCGTTACATCACGTTCCAGTGAGAAGCTGAAGCAGGCCCTTGATGCGGGAGCGGATAAAGCCATTCTCACAGATTCAGACTGGAGTGAGGAGCTGGCCGATGAGCGGATTGATTTATTGATTGAAAGCATTGGAGCAGCTACGTTCCATCAATCGCTTCGTACCGTCCGCAAAGGAGGGACGATTGTCACTTTCGGATCGAGCACGGAGGATGAGGTAAGCTTGAACCTTCGAGAATTCTTTTACGGACAGTATAATCTGCTCGGGTCGACGATGGGAAGTGCGGAAGAGCTGAGAGCGATGCTTGCTTTCATCGAACGTCACAACATCCATCCTGAAGTCGACAGGATGTTCTCGATCGATCAGGCGGCGGAGGCTTTCGAATACATCCGTGATACGAAAAATTTCGGAAAAATTGGTTTTCAAATGTCATAAAATCCCCACTTTTTACTTAGTAGCAACTCCGAAGGGCAATAGAAAAAACAATCCCTAAGCGAACAAATGTGCTTATGATTGGACAAATATACCATCGTTTATTGTAAAATGAAAGTATTCAACAAGGAAGGGGAGGATCGCCGTGTCACATAAAAACAACCCGAAGCGTTTTGCATTAAATATGAGTGCAGCGCAGTTTACTAAATTTTATATCATGCACTTACTTCAAATCCGCCAGCCGATGATCAGTGAACATTTCAAGACGGAATTTAAGCAGCTGACGAAAAACTGGATCCCGGCACCTTCGACACTTCTGGATACATTACATGAAATGACGGAACAGGGGTTACTCTATCGGAAGGAAGATTACAAATCTCATGATCGGAAACGCCAGAAAGTATACTGGTATTACCTGACCGATCAAGGGAAAGAAGAATTCGATGTATTAAAAAAGCGGTATAAGCTTTTGTTTGAAGAGCAGATACAGATTTTAAATCAGATTATGAAAGATGTGTATCGGTAGCAGGAAAGGATGACAACATGTGAGACTGAGTGTACTTGATCAAAGCCCTATATCCAAGGGGGAAACTGCCGAACAAGCGCTGCATAACACCATTGAGCTGGCCCGGTGGACAGAGAAGCTGGGTTATTACCGGTACTGGGTGGCTGAACACCACAGCACGAATGGACTGGCGGGTTCTTCTCCCGAGATATTAATCGGTCAAATCGCAGCGGCTACAAACAGCATCCGTGTCGGTTCAGGAGGAGTGCTCCTTCCTCAATACAGCCCGTTGAAAGTAGCTGAAAATTTCAGGGTATTGGAGGCCTTTTACCCGGGCAGAATCGATCTCGGGCTTGGACGCTCACCTGGAGGCGGTCGTAAAACAAGACTGGCTTTGACGGACGGTTTGGAAAAGCCGCTCAGCTCTTTTTCCCGTCAGGTTAAAGAACTGCAGCAGTTCCTGCACGGCATAGTGCCTAAAGGAAGCGATTATTACGGGGTGACGGCAAGGCCGGCAACACAAAGGCAGCCGGAAACGTGGATTCTCGGTTTGTCCGAACGCGGCGCCCGTCATGCAGCCGTAAACGGAACAGGGTTTACACTCGGACACTTCATCAGTCCTGACAACGGTACAGCTGCACTGAATACTTACCGGGAAAGATTCAAACCTTCTCCGGCGCTTGATGAGCCTTACGTTAATGTCTGTATTTTTGTGGTCTGTGCAGAAACAGAGGAAAAAGCAGAAAGACTGGCACTTAGTCAGGACCTCTGGCTCCTGCAGGTTGAAAAAGGACTGGAGACACGTGTTCCTTCAATCGAGGAAGTTGAAAGCTGCGATTTTTCTGAGAGGGAAAAGGAGAAAATCCAGCAAAACCGCCGGCGTGCGGTTATCGGCACACCCCGGCAGGTGAAAGAGCGTCTGCTTGAACTGGCAGAGCTGTATCAGACCGAGGAGTTTTTGATCATAACGAATATTTACAATTGGGAGGATAAGAAAGAATCCTATCGTCTGATCGCTGAACAATTCCATTCCTAATGTCTCCGAAATGAATAAAATGAGTCATTCACCCATACCAATTCCTCCTTTTTCTCATATATAAAAAGGGAAAGGGGGAATAAATATGAGTAAAGGATATGGTGGAGGATTTGCGCTGATCGTTGTATTGTTCATTCTCCTTATTATCGTCGGAGCTTCCTGGTGGTATTAAAAAGCAGGAGCGCGGGATTTCCCGCGCTTTTTTTCATGCTTCCGGCCAAGGTGATATTTTAAAATGAGACGAACTAGGATATAATGGACGACATGACTTGTCAAAAAGGGTGAATAAAGTGAGCAAACAACAATATCTAGGAACAGTCAGAAAAGCTGTTTTAACAAAAAAAGTGACCCATGGATTCAAGGTGACAGCAGGAAATGAGGAATATTTTCTTCCTGATGAAGAAGTGGACGAGTCTGTTGAACTTGGTGATGAACTGACATGCTTTTTATATATGAATAAAAAAGGAGAGCCTGCAGCGGTTCTTGAACTTCCTGAAATTACACGTGATTCCTACGGATGGGCGGAAGTCGTTGATATTTATCCGGGCACAGGCGTATTTGTCGACATCGGACTTCCCGACAAGGATATTCTCGTATCCTCGGACCACCTGCCGCTCTGGAAATCGGTCTGGCCGGCGATAGGCGATCATTTATTCCTGAGTCTGGAGATGGATAAAAAAGGACGGCTGATTGGTGAGCCCATCAGTGAGCAGGAAGTAATGGATGATCTTGAACCGGCGCCTGCCGAACTGCTGAAGGAAGAAGTCACGGCAAGAGTCTATCGTGCCATTAAAGCCGGAACAGCCGTATTGACCGGAGAAGGCTACCGCGGCTTCATCCATCCTCATGAACGGAAAGAAGAGCCGCGTCTTGGGCAGACGATTCAGGCGCGCGTCATTGACGTGAAGGAAGATGGGACGATCAACCTTTCCTTACGACCTTTAAAACAGGAAAGTATGTCGGAAGATGCTGAAATGATCTTCCAATACCTCGAGGAAAACGATGGGGTTATGCCGCTTCACGATAAAAGCTCACCGGATGAAATCCGGGAAACGTTCCAAATCAGCAAGGCTGCTTTCAAGCGGGCGCTCGGTCAGCTGATGAAACAGGAAAAGATTGAGCAGAAAGACGGACAAACAGTCATCAAGCATGGATAACTGTTCCACTTCAAACTTCGTAGTAACTCCAAACTTAAAATAAAAAACAAAACAGCCTCTATGTCATCCGTTTGACAAGGGCTGTTTTTTACTGTTTTCATAATGCCGCTCCGATTCACCTGGATACACCACGCGAAGGGAAAAGTGTTTATATCCTTCACTCAGGCCGAAAACGTGGAGGACGTCCTGAATGACAAGGGAATCAGAGGAGTCTTGATCAAAACTCATTTCCCGGAACAATGGAGTCAGCTGATTCATCGCTTGGGTTCCTGAAATTCTTTCTTTGCCCATCTCATAAACAACCGCTTGAGCTGTATTTTCATAAGCGGAGTAGTAAACCCGGTAGGTGACACCCTCTGGGTAGTGAACATCGAGATTGAAAGCAGTAAATGAAAAAGCATCTGTCGTTTTATCCGCTAAGTCATAGGAAATGTTGTCTACGGCATTGAGATCGTTCTTCACTTCTTCCTTTTCTCCTGTCGGTTCTCCACAGGCTGTAAACAGGAATAAAACAGATACAACGCATACGTTCCATTTCTTCATCGTAAAGCACCTCCGTTTACTACACAGGATTGCCGAGTTCTCTTATGTTTATAACCGATGCAGCAGGCATTAATTTTATCGATCATCCTTCCTGCATGTTAAAATAAAAGTAGTCAGGTCAAAGGAGGATGAATATGAAAAGTCTATCGCTCTGGCTTTCTTTAATTATCGTCGTTGCAGGCATCGGCCTTTTTACATGGAGTAAAAATACAGGTGCTTCCTCAGATGCTCCAGCTAAGGCCGCAGAAGACACAAAGACGATTGAAATGTATAACGGAGACACTGTCGAATGGACGAAAGCGGAACTAAAAGAACAGCTTAGTGATATTCAATATAAGGTTACCCAGCAGGACGGAACGGAAAAAGCGTTTGAGAATGCGTACTGGGATAACAAAGAAGCGGGAATCTACGTGGATATCGTCTCAAAAGAGCCGTTGTTCAGCTCCCAGGATAAATATAAGTCAGGAACCGGGTGGCCGAGTTTCACAAAACCGCTGGTTGAAGAAAATATCGTGACCAAAGACGATCCGGGTATTTTCGGCATGCGGACAGAAGTACGAAGTGAAGCGGGAGACAGTCACCTTGGCCATGTCTTTAATGACGGGCCTGAACCGACGGGGCTCCGCTACTGTATGAACAGTGCCGCACTCGAGTTCATTCCTTTGGATGAAATGGAAGAAAGAGGCTACGGAGAGTATGTAAAGGCGTTTGATCAAGAGTAAGGCAGGGATTTTCCCTGTCTTTTTTGTGGTATAAAGGGAGTGACCTTGACAATATCATTGACAATATCATTGAGAACGATTATCATTACCATAACCAATTATAAACATGAGGGTGAGAGGCATGAATCAAACCAAGTCAACGATAGCAGAGGTCATTCGAGAAAGAAGGTCGATTAAAACCGGCTATTTGGATGAACCGGTTCCGACTGAGCTTGTAAAGGAAATTCTGGAGGATGCTGTATGGGCTCCTACACACGGGATGCGTGAGCCGTGGCGGTTCATCTACGTTCCTTCAGAAAATAAAGAGGACTTTGTCACTTCCCTTGTTGAGACGTTTCCGGAAGAGCGGAGGGAAGACCGCAGAGATTACTTCAGCAAGCCATCATCCTTTTTAATTGTTGTAATGGATGAAGACCCAAGACAGAAGGTGTGGGAGGAAAATTTCGGAGCCGTCAGTTGTCTGCTTCAAAACTTTCAGCTTTTGGCCTGGGAAAGGGACCTTGGAGTGGTTTGGAAGACCAATCCGCATATATATGAGCCAAAAGTACATGAACTGCTGGGGATTCAGCCTGAGGAAAAGATTGTCGGCTTTATACATATGGGGTACTTTGAAGAAAAACCAAAGCCTAAACAACGAACATCCATCGACGATAAATTTACGCTCTATACGCCATAAACGCAGCACACCCCTCTGGAGGTGTGCTTTTTTACGGGGAAGAGGATGCCATGTCCTCAAACTGGACTTCAATTAATTGATCCTCTGCAGGATTTATCAGAACATAAGCACGTACTTTCTTTTTCGTGCCATCCTGATCCATGGTAAAAAGGAAAGTGTACTGCTCCCGGTTATCCGCTATGGCTACTTTTCCCTGATATTCATAATTCACCAGGTCGAAATCAGGATAGTTTTTATCGGTTTCCTCAACCGCGATTTTTCCCCATTTGGCATAATCAGGCTGGGCAAACACATGGTTGAAGGATACAGAAAGAAATAAAAGAGCCATAAGAAAGACTGCTCCTTTATAAGACTTCCGCTTCCATTTCTGTTTCATCATCATCCCTCCTTTGTCCCCATTAGTTTTTATAGAATTCATAAATCTATACAGATGGACAAACGAAAGGTGCCTCTTCATTGAGCCACCTTTTTTATGTTCTATATTTGTCATCATAAGCAATCAATACAATGTTGTATGCTTCCTCCAGTTGTTTGATCTGCTGAAGCTGATCGGAAGGAAGATGGGCAAAATCAAAAGTCATCGATACCACTCCTTTCATTGCATTCCTATCATAAGCGGAGGGCCCTTTTTCTATACCGTTCAAATGGATTATATTAGACGAATCGGCAGGCGCGTTTTATTATAAAGAAAGGAACGGGAAAGGAGACTGTTATGAATTTTACAGCACTTGATTTTGAAACAGCCAACGCTTCTAAAGGGTCGGTTTGTTCCATCGGGCTTGTAGAGTATGAAAACGGGGAGCTGGTGAGGGAATATTACCGCCTTGTAAAACCAAAGAAGAATTACTTTGCTCCTATAAATGTACGTGTGCATGGAATTACCAAGGAAGATGTCAAAGATGCCGAGGAATTTCATACGTTGTGGGAGAAGGAAATAAAGCCCATGGTGGAAGGAAAGCTTTTGATTGCCCATAATGCACAGTTTGACATGGGGGTTTTAAGAGCCGTCCTGGATGAGTACAACCTCCCTTATCCGATGCTTGCTTATAACTGCACATTGAACATCTCAAGGAAGACGTGGCAGCTTCCTAAATACAACTTAAATCGTGTAGCGGATCATCTTGGTTTTTCTTTTTCCCACCACCATGCTTTGGAGGATGCTAAAGCAGCGGCTCATATATTTTTGAAAGCTAAAGAAAAACTTCAAGCCTCAGACAGCAGGGATTTAGTTGATAAATCAGGCACAACCAATGGAATGATGTATGAAGGGGGTTATGAACCGGCGCGGTTGAATAAAAAGCGGAGGGCACAAAAACCATCGGCTTCTTCTTTCTCGGCAGCGTCGGTGGAAATGGATCCTTCTCATCCTTTGTACAAAGCCTCTGTTGCCTTCACCGGCAGACTTTCTCATATGAAGAGGGAGGAGGCCATCCAGGAGGTGGTTCAGCGGGGTGGTGTGTTTCATTATGATATCCAGGCGTCTACCAACTATGTGGTGGTCGGAAACAAAACGTATGAGCGATACACGTCAGGGGAGAAAACTTCCAAACTGGAAAGAACCGAGACTCTTTTGAGTCAGGGAGCATCCATCGAGATTTTGTCAGAAGCGGATTTTCTAAACTATGTAAGGCGTTCATCTGTTTGAACGCCTTTTTAATGGATATAACGATGTGTCGTCCAACAGCCGTAAAGGATGAACGGCCCTGGCTTTTTCTGATAGTGCTCCTAAATTAATGCCGGCGGCGTAATAGGACTGCCAGACGATTTTTGTGCAGTATTGAATATCACAGGGGCCGTTTAAAGGCGCGTGAATGCGGTATAAAGCTTCCGGGTGTCTGTGGTACAAATCTTCTGCAAATGCAGCAGAGCGGATCCCTGTGCCTTCCTCATACGGGCGGTAATGAGCAACCTTGCGGAATTTTCTTTTATAAGCGTCTGGTTCATCCTTCATCAAGCCGGCAGGAATGGAATGCAGCACCTTTTTATCCGTGGTTACAATCCCTATGTGACCTACATATTTGGACTCTCGTTTCCCAACCGGAGAAAATAATACATCGCCTGGTAAAACATCTGAAGGCTCAAATGTGAAAGCATGAACAATTCTAGGGCGGTACATAACAAAAATAAGGATGGTCACAATCAGGGCGGATACTTTTTTCATAAACAACACCTCACTCTAATCGTAAACAACAGACGAGCATATCACAACTTTTTGAGAGGGGACTGATAAGCGTACAGAACAGAAGATGTATGAATTGATTTTACGTACAGTTCTGAACGATGAGTGGATTCGGGCAGTACTTTTAAATAGACCAAGGGCCGATCAGAATTATGACATTCCGTATATTGCAGATGATTTCACCTCTTTTATAGAAATTCTGCCTGGGTGGATGTGTTCGGGGAGCGGCTGATCATCCAGATATCTGATCAGTATCCTTTTTATTATGGGAACGGACGAAGGGGCCGTTCTGCTAATTTCATGCAGTTTACAGATGGAACAAGGATTGATTTACCACCTGCATCCATGAGCTTACTTAAACCTTCGAAAGTTTAACGACGGTTCCGCGGGATAAGGATGGGTGTCTTCCGGAAACCCCACTTCCAAGCAACCGCGATCACCTCGTAGAGAAACCTGATGCAGGCTATGTCTATCGATGCAGCAGTGAATTCTGGTGGATAAGTTTGTATGTGGCAAAAGGTTTGGAGCGGAAGCAGCCGGCGTATGCTAAAACGATGTTGTAAGGCCCGTTTCGAAAGAGCTGCATCAAATGATGACCAGGTATATCGGGGGCGGGAACGCTTTTTCTTTATCCTTCGGCCGTTCCGACAGATATTTTTTAGCGCTGTCTTCCTGAAGATTTGTGGCAATGGTATTAAGCAACCTATACGGGGAGTGTTTATTCTGACCATTGGGATGCTCTTCTTACAATGGCTCAATTATTTGAAGCTCTGAAGAAGGAATCATCCATGAGTATTGTTGAAAATCCCTTTGACATCAGTGTTGTATACGCTTACTTAAGGGGTTGAAAAAGAACAGGCAGCTTATAAAAGTGCGAAAAAATGGACCTGGGAACGTATGTTCGGTATAATAATTTTAACTTGCTAAAGGAGGTTGATCATTATATCGAAAAGATCCGGATCCAAAAAGCGCCGGCTTTCTGATAAAGAGATTGCAGAACGTTACAAAAAAGGGGAAAGCACGACAGTTATTGCAGGGGAAGCGGGCATAACTCCGGATGCTGTCCGCCTCGTATTGAAAAAAATGAACGTAACTCTGCGCCCTCGTGGCAGCTGGAAACGTAAATATCACGTCAATGAGCATTATTTCAAGACATGGTCGAACAATATGGCTTATATCCTCGGATTTTTTGCTGCAGATGGCATGATTCCTTCTAAAGGTCAGCAAATCAGCTTTGCTCAGAAGGATATGTCTATCCTTAACCTCATTAAGCAGGAATTAGACTCCAACCATCCAATTATTTTAAACGAAACGACAAATGTCTATATCCTCAATTTAAACAGCAGGGTCCTAAAAGAAGACCTTATGCATATTCATGGTTTTACACCGAGAAAAAGTATGAGTGTACAAATGCCTGACATCCCGGGAAGGTACAAATCACACTTTATCAGAGGTTATTTCGATGGAGATGGATGTGTATATAAAGACAAGCTGTTTATCAATATTGTGTGTGGATCGAAAGATTTCGTTCATTCATTAAGTGAAGTGTTGGATGAACAAACCATTAAAAATCAAATAAAGGTCTTTAACAATTATTTTAGACTTTATATTAGTGGCCCCAAAGACGTTCAAAATTTTTTCCGTTGGATTTATGAAGATAAAGAACTTTACATGGAAAGAAAGTACAAAACGTTTTTAAATTTGTTTACTTAAGAATTGAACAGCAAAGGGAAGTACTTAGGTACCTCTCTTTTTTTAATTTATTTCTAGTAGACATAATATATATTATACTAAGTTATCGATAAAAACAAAATTCTGTCTCATATGTAAAGTATACTCATGTTAGTGAGACAAAATAAAATGAAACACATCTCAGTATTTTGTTTTTGATTTTATGTGCTGCAAAGTTTCAAACAAAACATTACATTGAGTTTTCAGCATTCCAGACGTTTCGTTTCAATGCTGTTAATCATCGGCTTGATAAAATTTATGTATGGCTTTAAAATCTTCAAGAATCATTTGCACATCCATCCGGCTTAACGGCACCAGTATTTGATCCTTGATCGTTAATATATGACCTGTATCATCATTATGTTTTTCCAGATATTTATGCAGATGAGTCAGCTGCTCCAGGCTCAGCAATGATTTTGTCTGAAAATGCTTGATCTGCTGCACGTCAAACGGATTGGTTCCTTTTATATATACCCCTGTCACCATGTTTTCCTGCCGGCACATAAGGATTCCCTCCTTTTTTTCCGTTTTGTTCTAGTTTGGCTTTCCTTTGCCGGGTTATTTATTGTAGTTTTTTTATTACTTAATCGGAGTTGCTACTAAGTAATAAGTAAGAATATTACGAAAAAGTGTAAAAAGTGCCTGAAATACGGGGTCAGAACATATGTTCTCTTGTGGTTCTTGGAGCATTTTTATGTTTTAACCTCATAAAAAAAGCCACAGAGTTATTACTCTGTGACCTTTACCTTCGATTTTTTCGGTTGTTGTGCTGTACTTTCCTCATATACGCGAAGGGTTGTATAGTAATAATCCAAGATCTGTTCAGAAGGTTTCTGCCAGCTGTGCTTTTCAGCTTCCTTCCTGGCGTTTTTACAAAGGTCGGCATAGAGAGATGGATCTTCCAAACGGCTGATCGCCTCAATCATGCTTTCTGTGTTTTCATTTTCAAATAAAAGCCCTGTGCGGCCATCTTCCACCTGCTCCATTGTCGGGCCACTCTTAGCTGCTATGACAGGTAGACCTGATGCCATGGCCTCTAATATAACAAGACCGAGCGTTTCCGTTACAGATGGGAAAATAAGCGCGTCTGAAGAAGAGAATGCCTCAGCCAGTTCATCTCCATGGAGAAGCCCTGTAAACACTGTATTCGTCCCTTGAAAGGCCTCTTCGAGTTCTCCCTTGACCGGGCCGTCCCCCACAATCGCAAGAGATATGTCTTCCCGTTCGTCCAGCAGCGGCCTGATTTTATGGATTTCCTTCTCAGGTGCCAGTCTTCCGACGAACACGAGCAGCTTATTTTCAGGTTTTCCGTTGGATAAACGGCTGCGCATCGTCTCGGTCCGGTGTCCGGGATGATAATGATCCACAGCTACACCTCTGTCCCATACGCTGACGTTATGGAAGTTCTTATCATCCAGCTCCGTTTTAATCGCCTGTGATGTACACAAGTTGACATGGGCGTAGTTATGAAGCTTTCTGAAGTACCACCACACCAGCGGCTTAAATGGATACAGCCTGTAATAGTCCAGATACTTCGGTACATGTGTGTGGTATGAAGCAATCAATGGGTAATTCAGCTTGTCTGCATAGTACACACCAGAGACTCCGACAAGGGCTGGGTTGACCACGTGAACGAGGTCAGGATCGTGCTTTTGGAGCAGATCCTTCACCCGTTTTTGTGGAAGGCTGAATTCCTTTGATCTGTAAAAAGGCAGTTTTGCTGTCTTTACCCCTTCGACAATCGCTCCTTTGTATTCCTTTACACCAAGATCCGGAGCAATGACGACGACTTCGTGCTCTTGGTCCAGGAGATACGTAATGGCTTCCTTCAGTCTTGTAACTACGCCATCTGTAGATGGCAGGAAAGTTTCTGTAATGATGGCGATTTTCAAAGCGGAAAACTCCTTACTTCCAGGTAATTGATGGCAGAACATTCTCCTGGATAATACGATCTTTGTTTTCAACAGCCGTGCGGAGGATATCCCGGATCACATCGTCTGTGAGAAGATGAGGTTCCAGACCTAGATCGCGGAGTTTCGTATTGACGGCATTGTAGTAATGGTCTTCGTTCTCAATACGAGGGTTTTCAATCTTTTTAACTTCTGTTTGAAGCCCCTCTTCCTGAGCGATCTTATGCACGCGTTCAGCGAGCTCCTGAACAGAGAACCACTCTGTAAACTGGTTGAACACCCGGAATTCACCTTTATCCGCCGGGTTTTCAGCAGCAATTTCAACGCAGCGCACGGTATCTTCGATGTTCAGGAACGCGCGCGTCTGTCCGCCTGAACCGTAAACAGTAATATCATGCCCGATTGCAGCCTGATTGATGAAGCGGTTCAGAGCTGTCCCGAACACCCCGTCATAATCCACACGGTTTACAAGGACAGGATCCATGCGTGTTTCTTCCGTATGTAAACCATACACGATACCTTGGTTTAAATCTGTTGCACGGATACCCCAGATTTTGCAGGCAAACGTGATGTTATGGCTGTCATGCACTTTGGACAAGTGATAGAAAGAGCCTGGCTGCTTCGGGTACGGAAGCGTATCTTTTCTTCCTTTATGTTCAATTTCAATATATCCTTCTTCAATATCAATGTTAGGTGTGCCGTATTCACCCATCGTGCCCAGTTTGATCAAGTGACATTCCGGTGCGAATTCCTTAATGGCGTAAAGGACATTCAGGTTACCCACAACGTTGTTTGTCTGAGTATAAACCGCATGCTCACGGTCAATCATGGAATATGGTGCGGAACGCTGCTCGGCAAAGTGAACGAACGCCTCCGGCTCAGTCTGACGGAATACTTCCCTTAGGAAATCATAATGGTTGAGATCCCCGATAAAGGTTTTGATCTCTTTCCCTGATACTTCCTTCCATTTGGCCACCCGTTCTTCCAGTGTGGCGATCGGTGTTACTGAATTGGAGCGGAGCTCATCATCATACTTTCTGCGTACTAAGTTATCTACGATGGTTACATCATGACCCTGCTTCGATAAGTATAATGCAGTCGGCCAGCCACAGAAACCATCTCCCCCTGCTACAATAATTCTCATAATCTACCTCCTAGTTACATCTTGCATACTCGTATTCCCTTTTATAGAGTAACACTTTTGACTAATGTTCGAAAACTGGAAAGATTCCGCCATTCCGGCATACCTTCCCTTTTCAGTCATGGTCTCTACGTTTTTGACTTTACCATTAATTCAATTTTGAAACAATTAATTCTTTGTAAACTCCATAAACCCTCAGAAGAAAACGAAATATGTCGTACTTTGAGACCTAAATGAGATTTTACCCACCATGCCTTCTGTTTAAACCTGAAATTCTAAAAAAGCGGGAAGCATCATCCGCTCCCCGCTGTTCCATTACTCTTCTTTTTCTTTCTTTTCTTCTGATTCTTTTTCTAGGGCCTCTTCCTTCTGATCGTTGGATTCAGAAGCTGCTGCCGCTTCTTCCGCTCCCTTTTTCTCTTCTGAAGAAAAACTGTTAACGGTTCCTCTGGAAACGTAGCTTTCAAGCATCGCTTTCAAATCCATCCCTGTCGTTTCCTTCAAGGACTCCTGAATCCCAAGCATTGTAGACGTTACATTTCCTGCAACTTTCGATGAGCCTCCCTTGGAATCCGTGCCGCCCATATCAATCACTTTCATATCCTTAATCTGACTGATTGGCGCCGACACTTTCTCTGCATATTCAGGAAGAACTTTAATCAGCATTTCCATAATCGCTGCTTCACCGTAATGCTCCATCGCTTTTGCCATACGTTCTTTCGATTCCGCTTCTGCAATACCGCGCTGACGGATAACTTCTGCATCAGACTCCCCTTTGATCCGCTCGTTATCCGCTTCTGCCTGCGCGCGTTTCGTTACTTCATAAGCTTCTGCATCAGCAATTGAACGCCTACGCTTATTTTCCTCTTCTTCAAGCTCTACAGCGCGCTGCTTTTCGATATACTGAACTTTTAATTCTTCTTCTTTGATCTGCTGGGCAAGCTTCTGCCTTTCCAGTTCCCCGGCCTGATCGGCATTCGCTTTGGCACGGTTCGTTTCTGTCTGGAATTCCGCTTCTTTTATATCTTTTTCTTTTGTGGAAGACGCAACAGCTGTCAGGCGGCGGTTTTCCTCGTCCTGCGCTTCCTGATCGTTTTTGGCTTGATAAATACGGGTTTCCTTCGTCGCATCAGATTCCGCCATATTCGCTTTTTTCTGTACCTCTGCAATATGAGGACGTCCAAGCGCATCTATGTACCCGTTCTCCACGTCCACATCTTCTACATCATTTAAAGCAAAGGACGTAATTTCAAAACCCATGCCTTTCAAATCCGCTTCTGCAATCCGCTTCACCTGCGTATTGACTTCTTTGAAATCATTATAAATCTTCTCGATAGGCAGGGAGGCAATGATGGAACGAAGGTGTCCATTTAAGACATCCTTAAGCTCTGATTCCCGCTCCTTCTGCTTTTTACCGAGAAACTTCTCAGCAAAGTTCGCCATAATCTCAAGTTCACTGCCGATACTGATAACCGCTGTACTGGCTACACGAACCGGTATGCCTTCCTTCGTGTAGGCTTTTTCTGAATTGACCTGCAGCTGGAAAGATGTCAAGTCAATCGGTGTCGCCGTCTGGAACATACGGAGACGATATCCTCCACCTCTGATGATTTTAACAGACCTTCCGTTATCATCCTCAAATACGTTCTTTTCCTGTTCCGGATCACCAAGTTTAGGACCCGTTACAATTAAGGCTTCATTTGAACTGGCCGTTTTATAACGCAGACGGAAGATAATGAATGTAACAATCCCGCCGATGATTAAAGCGCCGCCAAGCACTCCTAAAATAATAACCACTAAGGCTCCTTCGAACATATCATCCACTCCTTCAATTAGTCCCTTTCAAAAAGAAGGGCTGTCTAGCATATCGAAATCCCCCCTCTCTAAGTTTCAGAAATTCTGGATTTTTTTATAAAGTATGTGAAATCTGTACATTTATAGTTTATGAAAACGCTTTATTATATAATGGGTATAAGTTATTACTGATGGAGGAGGAAGTTCTTATGCGTACATATCCAAATGTATGGAAACCGGAACAGGAGCAGATCGAATCAACCCGTTTGTATCAGTGGATGAAAAAATCAGGCTTTACGGATTATGATTCCTTTCATCAGGCAACAACAACCCGTTTGGAATGGATGTGGGAGGACGCCTGTAGAGAACTGGGAATTGAATGGTCTGTACCTTATCAGAAAACCCTGGATTTATCCCGCGGCCTTCCCTATCCTCAATGGTTTGTCGGAGGTGAAATCAATGCCACCCATAACGCTCTCGATAAATGGGCGGAAAAACCGAACCATCAAGACAAAACAGCTGTATTCTGGGAAGGCGACAACGGGGATTCCACAGCCTACTCCTTTAAAGAACTTCAGGAAGCTGTCGATCAGACCGCTCATGGATTCAAGCGTTACGGCATCACAAAAGGGGATATCGTGACGCTTTATATGCCGATGGTGCCGGAAACGCTTATCAGTATGCTGGCCCTTTCCAAAATCGGCGCTGTTTTCTCCCCTGCTTTCTCCGGATATAAAGCAGATGCTGTAGCTGCCAGGATCCAGGCTTCCAGAGCAAAAGCACTGATTACCGTTGATGGCTTCTACAGGCGTGGGAAAACCATGAAGATGAAGGAACAGGCGGATAAGGCGGCAGAGCAGTGTCCTTCTCTTGAGCATGTGTTTGTTATAGAACGATCCGGTATCGACGTCCCCTGGCATGAACAACGGGACATTCCCTGGTCATCTCTGCAGAAAAAAGCAGGTCCTTTTCCATCAGCCGCTACTAAATCCGACGATCCCTTCATGCTGATTTATACATCAGGGACGACAGGTAAACCGAAAGGAGCGGTTCACACCCATGCCGGTTTCCCCATTAAAGCTGCTTTTGATGCCGGGATCTGTATGGACGTCGATCAGGAAGATACATTATTCTGGTACACCGATATGGGATGGATGATGGGGCCCTTCCTCGTATATGGAGGACTTGTAAATGGCGCATCCATCGTCATGTTTGAAGGCACACCCGATTATCCTGAGCCTGACCGCTTATGGCAGATGGTCGACACCTATAAGGTGACGCACCTCGGCCTTTCCCCAACACTCGTCCGAACGTCCATGAAGCATGGAGCCAAATGGCTGCACCGGCATTCTCTTGACTCCTTAAAACTGATTGCATCGACAGGCGAGCCTTGGAATGAGGAACCATGGAACTGGCTGTTTGAACATGCCGGAAAGAAACGGGTGCCGATTTTCAATTACTCGGGCGGCACAGAAATATCCGGCGGGATTTTAGGAAATATCCTGATCAAGCCGATCCAGCCGGTTACTTTTAATGCAGCGCTGCCGGGAATGGATGCGGTGGTGTTAAATGAGAATGGGGAACGTATCACCAATGAAGTCGGCGAACTGGCGATTCGTAACCCATGGGTAGGCATGACAAACAGCTTTTTTGAAGACGATCAACGCTACGAGGAATCGTACTGGAGCCGCTTCCCGGATACATGGGTGCACGGCGACTGGGTGATCGAGGATGATAAAGGCTACTTCACGATCACCGGACGCTCCGATGATGTGTTGAATGTAGCTGGGAAACGACTGGGACCTGCCGAGGTGGAAACTGTTCTCGTGGACCATCCTCTCGTTTTGGAAGCTGGTGTTATCGGCATTCCTCATGAAACTAAAGGAGAAGAACCTGTAGCATTTGTTGTCACAAACAACCAGGTCGTGGAACAGGCGTCCCTGATAGAGGATTTAAAAAAGTATCTGCACCATAAGCTTGGAAAAGCTTTGTCCCCGGGCAGCATTCACCTCGTATCCGACCTTCCTAAAACGAGGAATGCCAAAGTGATGCGCCGTGCAGTCAAGGCCGCCTATCTAAACCGGTCTACAGGAGATTTAAGTGCCCTTGAGAATCCTGAAAGTGTTCAGGAAATTTCCGCCCTCGGAAAAACAACGGGTGCACAATCATAAGAAAAGCCTGGGTCTTATTAAAAGATCCAGGCTTTTCTTATTTATACCGGATAAACGCCATGTTTTCTATCCGTAAACTGGACGTTTTTGCGCGCATACGCTTCATATCGAGTGCTCAGTTCATGACGGAGGCGGTCGGGTTTCACCACATCATCAATGACCATTTCAGAAGCCAGGCGGTAAATATCGATGTTTTCCTTGTATTCCTCCTGCTTTTCTTTAATGAAAGCAGGACGGTCTTCTTCAGGAAGTGCAGCAATCTTATTGGCATAGACAGCATTCACAGCCGCTTCAGGACCCATCACGGCGATTTGAGCCGTAGGAAGAGCCAGACAGGCATCCGGTTCAAAAGCCGGTCCTGCCATCGCATACAAGCCTGCTCCGTACGCTTTCCTGACGATCACTGAAATTTTAGGAACAGTGGCTTCGCTCATAGCTGCGAGCATTTTCGCCCCGTGTCGGATAATTCCCGCTCTTTCCACCTTCGTTCCAATCATAAAGCCGGGGATATCAGCAAGGAACAAGAGAGGAATATTGAAAGCATCACACAGCTGTATGAACTTCGCTGCTTTATCTGCAGAATCCGGAAACAATACGCCCCCTTTGGCCCTCGGCTGGTTGGCAATGATGCCGACGGACTTTCCGTTGATCCTTGAAAGGCCTGTAATTAATTCAGGAGCAAACTTTCTCTTGATTTCACAAAAGGAATCCTCATCAATAAGGCGGTTAATGAGCTGATACATATCAAACGGAGCATTTTGGTTTCGGGGTATCAGTTCTTCGATCGTTTTATCAAAGGCTTCCGGCTCTCTGGCTTCCCTCGTTTTCGGACGCTCCTGATAGGAACTGGGGAAATAGCTCAAATAGCTTCTGGCAAACAATAAAGCTTCCTTCTCATCAGATACCAGCACATCCCCGCATCCCGATACAGAGCAGTGCATGGAAGCACCACCCATCTCCTCAAGCGATACCTTTTCGCCAATGACCTTTTCTGCCATTCTTGGAGAGCCCAGATACATGGAAGCATTGCCATCAACCATGATGACGATATCACAGAAGGCTGGAATATAAGCGCCCCCTGCAGCGGATGGACCAAATAACAGGCAGACCTGCGGCACACGTCCGGATAACTTAATCTGATTGTGGAAAATACGTCCCGCTCCGCGCCTGTTCGGGAACATATCTACCTGATCAGTAATTCTTGCTCCTGCCGAATCTACGAGGTACAACATAGGCGCATTGATTTTCAAAGCGGTTTCCTGGATACGGATGATTTTCTCAACGGTTCTTGCACCCCAGGATCCTGCTTTTACAGTCGAATCATTGGCCATCACACATACCGTTTCCCCGTTGATCCTCCCAATACCTGTCACAACCCCGTCCGCAGGCAGTCCTTCTGACTGACAGTTCGCAAAAAAAGCATCTTCGATATCCAGATCTTCATCAAACAACAATTGAAGACGGTCACGCACGAACATTTTCCCTTTTTCTGCGTTCTTTTCATGGTACTTTTCTGCGCCGCCTCCGGCAATGTTCTTCACTCGTTCTTCAAACGTCTGCTGGTCCGTCATCGTTTTCTCCACGTGCTCACTCTCCTTTATATTCCGGTCTGCGTTTTTCCTTAAAAGCATGTAAACCTTCCATACGATCGGCTGTCGGGATCGTTGTCTTATAGGCAGCGTGTTCGATTTCAAGGCTTTCATCCAGCGGTTTTTCACAGCCCAGATTTATTGCATGTTTCGCTGCCTTGACAGCTAACGGTCCGTTTCTTGCTATACAGGCAGCCAGGTCGTGGGCTTCTTCCATTAGCATTTGTGGTTCATACATATATTCAACAAGCCCCATTTGGAACGCTTTAGAGGCTTCCACTGGTTTCGCTGTATAAATCATAGACTTGGCGCGCCCCGGGCCTATGAGTCGGGATAGTCTCTGGGTACCGCCTGCCCCGGGGATAATTGCGAGGGATGTTTCGGTCAATCCTGCTTTTGCAGAAGAGCTCATCATGCGTAAATCACAGGCTAAAGCAAGCTCAAGACCGCCGCCGAAGGCTGCCCCATTCATAAGCGCAATCGTCGGGACCTCTATTTTTTCCAATTGACGGAGGGTGTCCCCGATCTTCCGTACGGTTTGTACCACTTCATCTTCGGTCATGTCTGATCTTTCCTTTAAATCCGCTCCTGCACAGAACGCTTTGCTGCCTTCTCCTGTAAGTAAGACGACCCGGATATCAGAACGGGACTGGATGCGGTCGATTTTTTCAGATAGTTCATCTAAAAGCGCATGGGAGAGAGCATTCGCCGCTTCCGGTCGATTCAATGTGAGCTGACAGACATAAGGCAGTGGCTCTTCCATACGAACGAGTTCATTCATGGCTTACACCCTTTCCTTATTCAAGATCTGCATGCCGTGGCTTGGAAGCGTCTTTCCAAGAACGCGCTGCATGTAACCGGCTGCTTTTTGAAGCGCTTTTTCATCTATTCCCGTGTGGATTCCCATCCGATGAAGCATATGAACGAGGTCATCTGTCGCAAGGTTTCCTGAAGCCCCGTCCGCATAAGGACAGCCCCCAAGACCACCGAGGGATGCATCAAAAGTCGTGATGCCATGCTGAAGAGATACAATGACGTTCGCCAGCGCCATGCCTCTCGTATTGTGAAAATGCATCGCCAGGTTCTCAAGCGGAAGATGTTTCTTCCAATAGGATAAAGCCTCATCCACCTGCTTCGGGTCGGCTGTTCCAATCGTATCTCCCATGGACAGTTCATCGATGCCCATACGCAATAAGCGGTCACTTACCCGGAGAACCTGGTCTTTTGATGTTTTTCCATCATAAGGACACTCAAAGACCGTAGACACATAGCCGCGCACCTGTTTCCCTTCACGTTTAGCTGTTTGGATAACATCCTCCAGCACGGGGAACGTTTCATCAATCGTTTTATTAATATTTTTTCGATTGTGTGTTTCGCTTGCTGACATAAACACAGCCACTTCATCAACATCTGCTGTTAAAGCAGCCTCCAGTCCTTTTTGATTCGGGACTAAGGCAGCATACGTGATGCCTGGTTTCCGTTTTATGGATGCGGCTACCTGAGCTGCATCCTTCAGCTGCGGGATCCATTTCGGATGCACGAAGGAGCTGATTTCTATGGATGACAGCCCGGTATCCGATAATTGATTGATCCAAGCCACTTTATCTTCTGCAGCTATTTCCTTAGGTTCATTCTGAAGACCGTCCCTCGGTCCGACTTCCTTTATCGTTACATGATCAGGCAGGTTCAGCATACGATCCGCTCCTATGATTCAATAATGGCAATAACGTCGCCTTCGTTGACAAAATCTCCCTCTCCGACTTTCAATTCTTTAATCGTCCCGGACGCTTCGGCGGGGATGGGGATTTCCATTTTCATCGACTCCAGAATCACAACATCGTCCCCGTCATTGATCTGTGTTCCTTCCGCTGCTGTAACTTTCCATACACTTCCTGCCATTGATGCTTTTACTTCAATCATGTGTAGTCCTCCTTTTAGTGGTTGGTTAGAGTAGGTAGATAATAGTTTTGAATAAAGCTGGTTGTCGTTTCACCTGCATGGAACTTCTCATGAGTAATGATCCGCTTCAACATCGTCAGGTTACATTTGATGCCCTCGATTTCATACGTATGAAGAGCTTTTGTCAGCCGTTCGACAGCTTGATGACGGTCGTTTCCGTGGACGACTAATTTAGCAATCATCGGATCATAGAAAGGTGTGACGTCGGATCCGCTTTCCACAGCCAGCTCATGCCTGATCCCCGGCCCTTCCGGCAGCACCATGTTTGAAAGCGTGCCGGGAGATGGATAAAACGTGTTTGGATCCTCGGCATAAACCCGAACTTCTATGGCGTGTCCATTGATGTGTAAATCTTCCTGGTGAATGTTCAGTTTCTCACCAGCGGCTATTTTCAACTGCTGGTGTACGATATCCACACCGGAAATTTCTTCAGTTACAGGGTGCTCCACCTGCAGACGTGTGTTCATTTCGAGGAAATAATAGTTTTCATTCCGGTCAACGAGAAATTCAATCGTTCCGGCATTGGTATAGTTCAGGCTTTCTACGGCCTTCAATGCACTCTCTCCCATTTCCTGGCGCGTTTTTTCAGATAGAAAAGGAGACGGAGCTTCCTCGACCACTTTCTGGTGCCTTCTTTGAATCGAACATTCCCGTTCAAACAAATGGACGGCATGCCCGTGGTGATCCGCAAGCACTTGAATTTCGATGTGCCGTGGTTCTTCAATTAATTTTTCGATAAACATTTTACCGTCTCCGAAAAAGGCTTTGGCGCGTTTGGAATTTCCTTCGAAGGCTTTTTCCAGTTCCTCATCGGAATGAACCGCCTGCATGCCGATGCCGCCTCCGCCGGCGGCTGCCTTCAGCATGACGGGATACCCGAAGGTTTGGGCCGCAGCTTTAGCTGTCTCTACTGACCCAACCGCTTCTTCTGTACCTGGAACGACAGGGACGCCTGCCTCCTTCATTTCAGCCCGTGCAGCGATTTTATCGCCCATTTTTGCGATTACACCCGCATCCGGACCAATAAATGTCAGACCGGCCTGTTCGACTCTCTCTGCAAAGGCGGCATTTTCACTTAACAATCCGTACCCCGGATGAATGGCTTCAGCACCGGAATCTGCTGCTGCCTCTAAAATTTTATCGATATTCAAGTAAGATTCATTGACTCTCGGTTTTCCGATCAAATAACTCTCGTCAGCCATTTTCACAAAAGGAGCATGCTGGTCGGCTTCAGAGTACACCGCAACGGTCTGAATGTTCAGCTGCCGGCACGTACGGATGATTCTGGCTGCAATTTCTCCACGATTGGCTATTAATACTTTAGTAAACATACAATCCCTCCCTCATTTTCCGGTCTGCAGTAAGTCGAGCGCACTTTCCCTTAACCTGAATTTCTGGATCTTCCCGCTCGCAGTCATCGGATATTCCTTCGTAAAGGATATATACCGGGGGATTTTATGCCGGGAAATCCGTCCTTCACAAAACTCTTTGATATCGCTTACATTTGTGTCTGTATTTTCCTTGGGAATGATCCATGCCATGATCTCCTCCCCGTACGTCTCATCCGGGACGCCGACAACCTGAACATCCAGTACATCAGGGTGCTGATATAAAAATTCTTCGATTTCCCGCGGGTATACGTTTTCTCCTCCGCGGATAATCATGTCTTTCATCCGTCCGGTTATTTCAATATAGCCTTCGCTGTCCATCACAGCGAGATCACCTGTATGAAGCCAGCCATCCGGATCTATTGCTGCACTTGTCGCTTCCTCGTTTTTGTAATAGCCCTTCATAACAAGATACCCCCGGGTACAAAGCTCCCCTGGAATCCCCGGTTCCACTTCTTCCCCCGTTGCCGGTTCAATAATTTTCACTTCTACATTAGGGTGAGGACGCCCGACACTGCTTACCCGGAGGTGGACAGGGTCATGAACATTCGTCTGGGTGATGACCGGAGAGGACTCTGTCTGTCCGTAGGCAATCGTAATTTCCTCCACCCCCATTTGATGAATGACGTTCTTCATGACTTCCATCGGACACGTCGATCCAGCCATAATACCGGTCCGCAGCGTCGTCGGTTTTAAAGCTTCAAATTCAGGATGATTGAGTTCTGCGATAAACATCGTTGGAACCCCGTGCAGCGCGGTGCATTCCTCATTTTTCACCGCCTCCAGCACTTTTTTCGGTTCGAATTGTTCCAAAATGACCATTGCTGCTCCTTTAGATACAGCCGCAAGTGTACCGAGCACACATCCGAAACAGTGGAAAAACGGTACAGGAATACATAAACGATCCTTATGAGTCAGGTTCATGCTGTCCGCCACCTGGTTTCCGTTATTTACGATGTTGTAGTGGGAAAGCATAACCCCTTTGGGAAAACCGGTTGTTCCTGATGTATACTGCATGTTGATGACGTCTGTAGAGGTCAGCATTTGTTTTCTTGCTTCCAGTTCCTCCTCCTGAATTGTCATCCCCATATCAATGACGTCCTGCCAGGAATAGCACCCTTTGTGCGGAGTATCGCTGAGAACGACGATATTTTTTAAAAAAGGAAGACGTTCGCTCTGCAGATTCCCTTTTTCCGAATGTTCCAGTTCCGGACAGATTTCCTTAAGGATATTCATGTAGGAAGCGCCTCGGAAATCCTCAGCAAGAATAAGTGTAGAGGCATCCGACTGCTTCAATAAATATTCAAGTTCCTGGGCACGGTAGTTGGTATTCACAGTAACAAGCACACCGCCCATTTTCCCCGATGCGAACTGGGTAATCAGCCATTCCGGCTTGTTGTCAGACCAGATGGCCACGTGGCCGCCCTTTTTAATTCCGAGAGCCATCAGTCCTTTCGCAGCTGCATCGGCTTCCTCGTTAAATTCCGCATACGTTTTCCGGATCCCATTTTCCGGATATACATAAGCTTCCTGATCAGGATACAGCGAAGCTTTTTCTTCCAACAGCTCCCCGACTGTCTGTTCAAGTAGTGTCATTTTCTCATCCTCCTTTTCTTAGCATCCAAGCTGGCGTGCGATGACCATACGCTGAATTTCAGAAGTCCCTTCGCCAATTTCGAGAAGCTTGGCGTCTCTTAAGAATCGCTCGACTTCGTATTCCCTCATGTATCCGTACCCGCCGTGGATCTGAATAGCCTGATTCGATGAGCGGAAGGCTGTTTCAGAGGCGAAAAGCTTGGCATAAGCGGATTCTTTCGTGAAATCCTTCTTCTGATCCTTCAACCAGGCAGCTTTTAACACCATATTTCTCGCAAGCTCCACTTCCATGGCCATATCAGCAAGCTTGAATTGGATGGCTTGAAATTTTGAAATGGACTGCCCAAACTGCTTCCGCTCCTTCGCGTAGGCAAGCGCTTTATCCAGGGACGCCTGGGCAATACCGACAGCAAGAGCGGCTATGGATATGCGGCCGCCATCCAGTGTATATAAAAACTGATGAAATCCTTTGGAAGGATCACCGAGGATGTTTTCCTTAGGTACTTTCACATCTTCCAATATGATTTCAGAAGTATTCGATCCGCGGACGCCCATTTTTTCGTAAGGACTCGTGATTTTCATGCCTTCGGTATCTTTAGGAATGATAAACGCCGAAATAATGTTCTTTCCGTCCTCCCGCTTTCCTGAGACAGCTGTCACAGTAATGGACCTTGCATACTCTGCGTTGGTAATCCAGCATTTCTCCCCATTAATTACATAGTGATCCCCTGTTAATTCCGCCCGTGTCTTCGTACCGCCTGCATCGGATCCTGCATTTGGTTCTGTTAAACCGAAGGAAGCAAGACCTTCCCCTTTCGTAAGCGGAATAAGGTATTCCTGTTTCTGCTCCTCGGTACCAAAATAGTAGATTGGACTTGCCCCAAGGGAAACCGCAGCTGCATAACTCAATCCCGTGGATCCGCAAACACGCCCAATTTCCTCAACGGCCAGCGCGTAGGTAACGGTGTCCCCGCCAGAGCCACCATACTCCTCAGGAAATGGAATGCCAAGAAGCCCGAGTCTGCCCATCTCATCAAAAATGTCTTTTGGAAATTCTGCATGTCGATCAATATCCACCGCTCTCGGCGCAATGACATTATTGGCAAAATCCCGGACCATTTTTCTTGTCATTTCCTGTTCTTTCGTAAGTTCAAAGTTCATGATAATCCCCCTTACCCATGATTATAGACCGACTGGTTGGTCTGTATGACACATAACAAAAGAATGAAAGCGTTTACTTTATGTCGTAAAAAAAAGGGACTTTACTCATATGACGAATCAGGTGATCACTGCTGCCGGGCAGTAAAAAATGAAGAATCAAATCAATGTAAACTTCTGCGATTTCATCGATCGAATACCGGCCATCCTGCTGATACCATTTGTAAATCCAATTGACCATGCCTAAAACAGCCATAGCGGTTACTTCAAGCGGAAGCTCTTTACGAAAATCACCGCTTTTCTGACCTTCATGAATGATCCCGAAAATGACGTCCTTAAATTCATCCCGTTTCCGTTTGATTCTTTCCTCGTATTCAGGCTTCAAGTAATTACTTTCCTGATAAAAAACCGATATATGAGGTTTGTATAAATCAAAGACTTTCACAAAAGAATGAATGACAGCCTGAATTTTTGCTGTTGGTGAGGTGTGAATCACGTTGGCTGCTCCAGCCTCTTTCAAAACGTATGTAATAAAGGTGTCGTGAATCACAAATAGAAGTTCATCCTTGGATTGAAAGTGGTGGTAAAAACCGCCTTTAGATGTGCCGGAGGCTGCAACAATCTGATTCACGGTCACACCGTGAAAACCATGTTGATCAAATAACTGCAGAGAAGTTTCAAGGATGGTGCTTCGTAAGCGGCTCATACATCATCTCCCTTCAACTGAATATATCTTCATTTTATCATAGTATTTTGAAAATACAATCATATCCAGTTTACTTCCGCAGCTAAAAGGGATTCTCCCCCTCTCCTTTTTATGCGGTTCTACTTTACGGTTTTATCTTATTGATGGTTTTTTCTTTTATATTTCGGAGTTGCTACTAAGTTTGAATAAAGAACGCGAACGGTTCTTTTTGTTTGAACCGTTCGCGTCGTCAATTTTTTATTGGTTATTTTCATCTTCCTGTTTGAACGGGACTTCATACCCTGGCTTCAGCCAGGATTCGACAACTTTTCCTTTTTGGTCGACGTCCAGAACGTAGGAACCGTTGCTGTAACGGTCATTGGCTTTTAAGTCCATTGGTTTAACCGTTGTCGTTTCTTGTTTTTCCGTCATGAGTACAACCTCATCTTCTCTTTGGACAAGATGAACGTCCACGATTTGATGCGGGTTTTTCTTCAGCTCCCGCAGCATGATCACTCCACGTTTGGCTCTTGATGTACGGTCGAATTCCTTCAGTCTCATCCGCTTGGCAGCCCCCCGGTGAGTGGTCATCAATACGGAAGGATCCTCTTCAGCCTTAAAAATCTGGCCGGACACCACCCATTCGCCTTCTTTCAGCGTCATGGCTTTGACGCCGGATGCCCTCTGTCCTACAGTGTTCACTTCATCTTCCTTATACCACAAGCCGTACCCTTTATTGGAGGCCAGGAAGATCTCTCCTGTACCATTGGTTACATGGACATCCACGACTTCATCACCACCTTTGAGATTGATGGCGACCAGGGCTTTGGAATGCCGCTGAGCCTGATAGAGACTGAGCTCACTCTTTTTAACCATCCCGTTTTTCGTAAAGAACATCAGGAAATCCTCTTCGTTGAATTCCCGGACCGGGATGGCTTCAACAAGGTATTCATCTTTTTCCACTTGAACAATGTTGGATATAAACTGACCAAGATCTTTCCAGCGTATATCGGGGAGTTTATGGACAGGAAGGAACAGATATTTACCTAAGTTCGTAAACAGAAGAATGGTATCCGTGGTATTCATTTCAACCAGACGCAGCAGGTGGTCGCCATCCTTCAGCGCAAAATCCTCGCCGTTTGAGGCCGCATAGGAACGTAAACTCGTCCGCTTGATATAGCCGTCTTTAGTAATGGAAACAAGCACATCTTCGCTCGCGACCATGACATCTAAGTCGACCTTCAGTTCCTGAACTTTGTCTTCGATTTTCGTTAAGCGTTCGTCTTTGTATTTTTTCTTCATTGCACGCAGGTCCGACTTGATTACCTTCATCATTTCACGTTCACTGGACAGAAGCTTTTCAAGTTCCTCAATCTGCTTTCTTAACTCTTCCGCTTCTGCCTGAAGGGCGGTAATGTCGGTATTCGTCAAGCGGTACAGCTGCAAGGTTACAATCGCTTCTGCCTGTTCTTCTGTGAAGGCATACTGCTGAATCAGCTGTTCCTTGGCGTCCGCTTTATCCCTGGACGCCCGTATCGTCGCGATCACTTCATCCAGGATGGAAATCGCCTTAATCAACCCTTCCACAATATGGGCGCGGCGCTTGGCTTTATTCAAATCATAAATGGACTGCCTTGTTACCACTTCTCTCTGGTGCTCGATATAAGCATCCAGCATCATCGGCAGATTCAGAAGCTTCGGTGTCCGGTCGTGGATCGCGACCATGTTGAAGTTATAGGAAATCTGCAGATCGGTATGCTTATATAAATAATTCAGGACGCCTTCACTGTTGGCATCTTTTTTCAATTCGACGACAACCCGCAGACCTGTCCGATCTGTTTCATCACGCACCTCTGCGATCCCTTCCACTTTTTTATCAATACGGAGTTCATCCATCCGTTTCACCATGCTGGCCTTATTGACTTCAAATGGGATTTCGTCGATGACAATCTGCTCACGTCCACCGCGCTGCTCCTGAATTTCCGCACGTCCACGGACTATGACCTTCCCTTTTCCTGTTTCATACGCTTTTCGGATTCCGTCAATCCCTTGAATGATTCCTCCAGTAGAAAAGTCCGGTCCTTTTAATTTGGTCATCAGCTCCGGTACATCTGCATGAGGCTTATCAATCTTCATAATGACGGCATCGATCACCTCTCCAAGATTATGGGAGGGAATTTCAGTGGCATACCCGGCTGAAATTCCTGTGGAGCCGTTAACCAGCAGGTTTGGAAACTTCGCCGGCAGCACGGTCGGCTCTTCTATGGTGTCATCAAAGTTCGGGATAAATTCAACGGTCTGCTTTTCTATATCCCTCAGCAGTTCAGATGATATGGCTGAAAGCCTTGCTTCTGTATAACGCATCGCTGCGGGAGGATCACCATCTACACTTCCGTTGTTTCCATGCATTTCCACAAGCGGTTTGCGTACTTTCCATGTCTGACTCAGCCGTACCATGGCGTCGTACACGGACGTATCCCCGTGAGGGTGGTAATTACCGATAACGGTACCCACCGTTTTAGCGGATTTCCGATAGGCTTTATCGTGCGTATTTCTTTCCTGATGCATCGCATACAGAATTCTCCGCTGAACAGGCTTAAGCCCGTCCCTGGCATCAGGGAGGGCCCTTTCCTGAATAATATATTTACTGTATCTCCCGAAGCGGTCTCCGAGAACTTCCTCTAAAGGTAAATCTAAAAACTTCTCTGCCTCAGCCATCAGAACGTCCCCCTTTTATGATTGGATTTTATCGTTTTCCAGAATGTTTGCTTCGTCTTCGAGACCAAAGGCAACGTGGGATTCAATCCATTTACGGCGAGGTTCTACTTTGTCTCCCATCAATGTTGTAACTCTTCGTTCCACACGGGCAATATCATCAATTGTGACCCGGATCAGCGTTCGTGATTCTGGATTCATCGTTGTTTCCCACAACTGGTCGGCGTTCATTTCACCGAGACCCTTGTAGCGCTGGATCGTATAGCCATTTTTAAATTCCTTCAGGATTTTCTGCATACCTTCCTCATCCCAGGCATATTCGGTTTTCTCTTTTTTTCCTTTGCCTTTGGACACTTTATAAAGGGGTGGAAGAGCGATGAACACCTTCCCGGTTTCTACCAACGGCCGCATGTATCGGTAAAAGAAGGTGAGCAGCAGCACCTGAATGTGTGCTCCGTCTGTGTCTGCATCGGTCATGATAACGATCTTATCGTAATTGCAGTCTTCCAGAGTGAAATCCCCGCCTACGCCCGCGCCGATCGTATGAATGATCGTGGAAATCTCCTCATTTTTAAAGATATCCGCAATCTTTGCTTTCTCTGTATTAATTACTTTACCGCGGAGGGGTAGAACGGCTTGAAACTTACGGTCCCGTCCCTGCTTGGCCGATCCGCCCGCAGAATCACCCTCAACGAGATACAGTTCGTTTTTCTCTGCATTCTTTGACTGTGCCGGAGTCAGCTTTCCGCTCAAGAGCGTATCCTTACGCTTCTTCTTCTTGCCGGAACGCGCATCTTCTCTGGCTTTTCTCGCTGCTTCCCTGGCCTCTTTCGCCCGGATCGCTTTCTTAATCAGCATCGAGGCTGCATCTGGATTTTCCTCAAGGAAATAGATGAGCTTCTCTGCTACAACACTGTCGACAGCCGAGCGGGCTTCAGATGTTCCCAGCTTACTTTTCGTCTGTCCTTCAAACTGGAGCAGCTCCTCGGGAATTCTTGCTGAAATGATCGCTGTGAAGCCTTCCCTGATATCGTTTCCTTCAAGATTCTTATCTTTTTCCTTCAACAGCTGTGTTCTGCGCGCATAATCATTGAACACCCGCGTAACAGCTGTTTTAGCTCCTGATTCATGCGTTCCTCCATCTTTTGTGCGCACATTGTTTACAAAGGATAGGATGTTTTCTGCGAATCCATCATTAAACTGAAACGCAAAGTCCACTTCAATCCCTGACTGTACGCCCTCAAAAGATACAACTTGATGCAGGGTATCTTTTTCTTCATTTAAATACTTAACGAATGAAACCAGTCCATCATCATACTGATATTCTTCTTTTTCTCCATCCTTCCGCTCATCCACCAGAACGATACGGAAGCCTTTAAGAAGAAATGCTGCTTCTCTCAGTCTTTCCGAAAGGGTTTCAAAATTAAACTTCGTCACAGAAAAAATGTCGGGGTCCGGCTTAAACCGGATGGTTGTACCGGATTTGCGTGCAGCTCCCTTTTTTTCCAGGGATGTAACAGGCACGCCTCCTTTTTCGAAACGCTGGTAGTATTTCTCCCCATCCCGGCAGATGTGAACTTCCAGCCATTCAGATAAGGCATTGACAACAGAGGCCCCGACCCCGTGGAGACCTCCGGAAGATTTATAGCCGCCCTGTCCGAATTTACCTCCGGCGTGTAAAACAGTTAAAATTACTTCCGGTGTGGGCTTTCCTGTTTTATGCATTCCTACAGGCATACCACGAGCTTCGTCCTGTACAGAAACGCTTCCATCTTTATGAAGGGTAACCGTCATCTTTTGTCCGAATCCAGATAAAGCTTCATCGATGGCGTTATCCACGATTTCGTGGACGAGGTGATGAAGACCGCGGTGGTCCGTGGATCCAATGTACATCCCCGGTCGCTTCCGGACAGCCTCCAGCCCCTCCAATACTTGTATAGAATCATCTGAATACGTATGATTTTGACTCGACAATTTCCAATCGGCTCCTTTCTCTTTCACAGCAACTAATTACCATAATAGAACAAACGTTCGATTGTGTAAATGACTTTTCCTCTTTACACGTGCAGATTCAGTATAAGACACGCAGCGGAGCAGAGGGTTTTTATCGTTCTATTCTACTGCCTGCCTTATGCATGTTTTTATCGTTTCGTGAAATGGATGCTGTTTATACAACCGCTCTCAAAAAAACACTGCTTGTTATATTGTAGCGATTTTACATCGTTTCGCAAACATAATTCTTCCAGATAACGTGAAAAAATCCCTGAAAGGACAGGGATTTTTTCAAATTCAACTTCTTTATATCACTTGTACAGACTATGGGCAACCTTAATACAGAGGTCCATCATGACCTTTGTGGACGTATCTTTCAACTGTTCCCATGCTTCTTCATGATAAACCCCCTGCTGGGCCCAGAAAGCTTTAGGCTGGAGCGCTTCTGCTTCTTCAGCCACCCCCGGAAGATATTCAGAGCGGCGGAATACGTTAACAATATCCACCGGCTCCTGGATTTCCCGGAGAGAGGCGGCAGCCGGCTCTCCGAGAACTTCCGTAACCATCGGGTTAACAGGAATAATTCTGTATCCTGCCGCCTGCATAGCTTCACTGATCTGGTACGAAGTCCGGTGTGGTTTATCCGATAGTCCGACAACGGCAATCGTCTTGGATTCTTTTAAGACGTTCTTAATCTCCTCTGGAGACGGATTTTCAAATGGCATGTCCATTCCTCCTATTCTTCAATAAGACCTTCTTCAACAAGGTATTCGCGGGCCACCATTTCTGGTGAACGGTCCTCAAAATCCACTTCATAATTCATTTCCCGCATTTCATCTCCGGTAATCTTTCCACCCAGTTGATTCAGAGCATCTTCGATTTCAGGGTACTGATCAAGCGTTTCCTGCCTCATCAGCGGGGCGCCCTGGTAAGGAGGGAACAGATTTTCCGGGTCCTCCAGCACTTTCAGATTCAAATCCACCATATAACCTGCTGTAGCATAGGCGTCAATGATGTCCACTTCACCATTGGAAATCGCTCCCTGGCGTAGGCCTGGATCCATCGTTCTCACTTCGCCGAGATCAAGGTTATACACTTCTTTCATTCCTTGATATCCGTCCTGACGATCATTGAATTCAAGAGTGAAACCGGCGGTCAACTGGTCTTCCACCTGTTTTAAGTCACCGATGCTTTCCAGCCCGTATTGGTCAGCCAGTTCCTGCGTGGTCGCGACGGCGTACGTATTGTTGAACTGCATCGGCTCAAGGTAAGCCATATCATACTGTTCACTCATCCCCTGCGCCGCCTGTTGATACACTTCCTGTTCCTTGTTACTCTGAGCCTGTTCTCCCATCAGGGATACAATGGCTGTTCCTGTAAATTCAGGGTAGATATCAATACTTCCTTCCTCCAGGGCGCTGAAAACAAGGTCTGTTTTCCCAAGGTTCGGTTTTAAGCCAACCTGAAGATCGGTTTCTTCTTCAATAAGAAGCTTGTACATGTTGATTAAAATGGCAGGCTCGGATCCGAGTTTGGCCCCCAGTACAAGATCATTCTGGGATTTGCTGCTGAACAGCAGCGGTCCAACGGCGATAAGAGCTGCAATTACCAGCAGACTGACGAGGGAACGGAATCCTGACTTTGCAGAAGTCCGTTCAAATAAACGCAGAATTAAATCCAGCACGATCGCAAGAAGGGCAGCTGGAATGGCTCCCAGCAGAATTAAATTGGCGTCGCCGCCACGGTCGAGGCCGAGAAGGATCAAATCACCAAGACCTCCAGCCCCAATCAGAGCAGCGATGGTCGTAGTACCGACAATCAGCACCATCGATGTCCGGATACCTGCCATAATGACCGGCATCGCCAACGGTAGTTCTACACGCGATAACCGGCGGAACGAACTCATCCCCATCCCTGTAGCCGCTTCTTTCAGGGCAGGATCTACTTCCTTTATTCCTGTATACGTATTTCTCAGAATAGGGAGAAGGCCGTAAGCCGCAAGGGCAATGATGGCCGGCGTTTCCCCGATTCCGAAAAATGGAATCAAAAAGGCCAGGACAGCGAGACTTGGAATGGTCTGAAGAACAGCGGTCACTCCAATGACCGGTTCAGCTACTTTCAATTTTCTCGTTAACAAGAGACCGAGAGGAACAGAAATCAATGTTGCAATTACAAGGGCGATAATGGATATCTGCAGGTGTTCCCACACTTTCTCCCACAGGACATCCTGTCTTTCTGCAAAAACCTGAATAAATCCATTCACAGCTGAACAGCCCCCTGTTCCTGATCAGACTTCTCTTTTAAATAATGAACGATATCTTTATAGGAAAGCGTGCCAACAAGCTGATCTCCTTTTACGACCGGGAGAATCCGATGCGAATTTTTTTCAAATTCTGAGACAGCTTCCCGGAGGACGGTTCCGTTTGTCAGTATCGGAAGCATAACTTCCCTCCCGTCAACGACACCTGTCTGGTAAATCCCTTTTTCAGAGGTCAGTACATATGCACCGTGGTCCGGTATCGAGCCTTCTTTATAATCCTGATAAGGGAAAATCCTGCTTCCGGACTGATCCATGATCACATCGACGGCTGTCAGCCAGGGGGATTTCCGTCCTCCGATAAAATCACGGACGAAATCATCGGCTGGATGGAGAATGAAATTCTGTGGGGTATCCACCTGAACAATCCCGCCTTCTTTCATAAGGCAGACCCGGTCGCCCAGAGCAAGAGCTTCATCCATATCGTGCGTAACAAACACAATGGTCTTTTTAATTTCCTGCTGCAGGTTCCGGATATCCTTTTGAAGCTGCTCGCGGCTGATGGGATCAAGCGCACTGAACGGCTCATCCATCAGAATGATATCGGGGTCGGCCGCCAACGCTCTGATTACCCCTACACGCTGCTGCTGTCCACCGGAAAGCTCACTCGGTTTCCGCTTACGGTGTTTCTCAGGATCGAGTCCGACCATCTGCATCAGTTCGTCGATCCGTCCGGATACATCTTTTTTCTTCCATTTTTTCATTTCCGGTACAATCGCAATGTTCTCTTCAATTGTCATATGTGGAAAGAGGGCGATTTCCTGAAGGACATAGCCGATATTCCAACGCAGTTCATGAATGTTGTAATCCTTGATGTCCTTATTATGTATCGTAATGGTTCCATCAGTAGGATGTATAAGGCGGTTGATCATTTTCATCGTCGTTGTCTTCCCGCACCCACTCGGACCAATCAGAGTGAGAAGCTCCCCTTCTTCCACCTCGAGATTTATATTTTTTAATGCCGTCGTCCCGTCCGGGTACGTTTTGGACACATTTGTAAAAGTAATCATGCGTTTCCTCCTTCATATACTAAAGACCGTACTATTTACCCACTTTCACACAGGTTGAAACCTATTGCAACCATCCACTCTTCCCTTGCAAAAGGACCGGAAAAACCTTGTCACAGCTTTCCTGATTGGTATAATAAGATGTTGCGGCGTTGAATTTACAGCTCGCTCGTCCTATACATACGGGGTCCATAGAAGGAAGAGAAGCTGATAGAATTTTCCGTTCTTTCCCCGGCGCCTGCATGATAAAATAGAAGAAAGTAATGAAGGAGTTGAACTTATTGGAATATCTACTTTATTCCCTTGCCGCCTATCTCCTCGGCTCCATTCCATCAGGACTGATTGTTGGAAAAGTGGGTTATGGTACAGATATAAGAGAACATGGGAGCGGAAATCTCGGCGGGACGAATACATTCCGCGTTCTCGGAGTAAAGGCCGGCTTAATCGTTACGACAGCCGATATTTTAAAAGGGACCACAGCTGCCGCCCTGCCCTTCTTTCTCGGAGCAGAAGTCATCCCGCTGATTATAGGTATTTTTGCCGTCATCGGTCATATGTATCCGGTATTTGCAGGTTTTAAGGGAGGCAAAGCAGTCGCTACATCCGGAGGCGTCATCCTCGGGGTGAACCCTCTTGTATTTCTCGTTCTTATCTTATCGTTTTTCATTTTGTTATACATTTCCAAGTACGTGTCCCTCTCCTCGATGGTGTGCGGGCTCGTCGGAATAGGTGCTTCCATCCTTCTAGAGGAGTATGGATTGACGATCGTTATTTCCATTTTTACGATCTTTGTTATTTACCGCCATCGTTCGAATATTAAGAGAATCATCAATAAGACAGAACCTAAGATCACGTGGATGTAACACGAAAGCCTGTCCTTAAAGGATAGGCTTTCTTTTATTGAAGCATCCTAGGGAGACGGCACATTTCCATAAGCATTCCATTGTCATTAAAGAAATACATAAGGTATACTTTGACATAGAAAGAAGGCCTGAAAGGAGTCCTTGCTATGAATAAAACTGAACTAAATCAAACGAAACAGCTGCCTACTAAAGAAGAAAGACATAAATTATTCGGGTCTGTCGATCCAGGTCCACGCACCAAACCCGTCGAAAAAGACCAGATGGCGGATCTGCAGAATTCAAGAAAAGATTTTCTGTTCGATATTGATATGGTGGGTATTTCAAACGTCAAACACCCAATTCGTATCCCGAGCAGTATGACCCCCCAGATTCAAACAACCATCGGCACCTTTTCCTTTGGTTCCTCGATTGCCAAAGGCAGTAAAGGTACGAATATGAGCCGGTTCACTGAACAGCTCGATAAATACCACAATGAAGGCTTTGCTATTGATATCGAAACCTTGAAACAGTTCACCGAGGAACTGGCCGGACGCCTGAAACAGACGGACGCAGAGGTTGAAGTCACCTTCCCGTGGTTCTTTGAAAGAAAAGGCCCTTATTCCGACTTGACCGGAATGAACCATGCCGATGCAACCATCCGCGTGGAATATGATCAGGAGACAGGACACGATGTGACCGTTACCCTGACTGGAAAGATTACCACGCTGTGCCCATGTTCCAAGGAAATCAGTGAGTACAGTGCACATAACCAGCGTGGGAATGTCACGATGTCAGTTAAACTGACGGATGACTTTAATGAACAGGAAGTTGATTGGAAAGCTGCTCTTCTTGAAGCGGCTGAAAGCAATGCAAGTGCCAGAATTCACCCTGTCCTCAAGCGTCCGGATGAGAAGATGGTCACAGAACAGGCTTATGAAAACCCGCGGTTTGTCGAGGATATCGTCCGACTTGTGGCTGCGGACCTGTATGAATACACCTTTGTGGAATCCTTTGAAGTTCAGTGCCGGAATGAGGAATCGATTCACCTGCACGATGCCGTAGCTTCCCTTAGTTATGACAAGAAGCAGGAGCGTATACAGGAAGAACGATGAAACAACTGATGATCGGCATCATCCGATTCTATCAAAAAGGGATCAGCCCCTTTTTTCCACCGAGCTGCCGCTTTCAGCCCACCTGCTCGTCTTACGGGATTGAAGCTTATAAGCGCTTTGGTTTTTTTAAAGGGACGTGGCTGACGGTCCGACGGATTATGAAATGCCACCCTTTCCACCCCGGTGGGTTTGACCCTGTACCGATGAAGAAAGAACACGCAGATAAGTAAAGCGGATGGGAAACGTTTATCCCATCCGCTTTGCGGATATAGCAGGATATAGACGATTTTAATGACAGGAGTTGAGCTGCGATATGAATTTAACCGTAACCGAAGAAGCTGCCGAATGGTATGAAAATGAACTGGATATAGATGAACAGGCCCATCTCCGTTTTTACGTAAGATATGGAGGAACAGGCGGTCTGCAGCCCGGTTTTTCCCTGGCTATCAAATTGGAAGAACCTTCTGAGCCGGTCGCCGAAACCAAGACCGGACGCATCCATTTCTTCATAGAATCGGATGATGCCTGGTATTTTGATGACCACTCCCTTGAAGTTCAGTATGATACTAAATGGGAAGAACCTTCATTCGAATATAAAAAGTAAAACGACAGGCTTGTAGGGAAATGAAAGTTTTCCTACAAGCTTTTTTGTATTCTCAAAATCTGCTCCAGCCTTTGCCATTCCACCTTGGACTTCTTAAAACAAAATTTCCCCGATGCATTATGTCTCTGCTTATACGGATTCAGATGGATGCAAAAAGGCTGCCGGGGAATTTCCCCCGACAGCCACATCCCTCCCTCTGGGACACTGCTTGATTTTTTCAGGTTACGTCTCCTTCTTACCCAGCGAGAATCGCTCGATATGCTCCCAGTACCCTTCCTGCTTTAATATTTCATACTGCTTATCGCCGAACAAGTCGAAATGAGGATAAGGGTCAAGGTGGATCCACCCTGGATGAAGGCCGTAACGCCGGCCCCATTTCTTTAACACGGCCAGATCACTGCATCCGGCTTTCGTAACTGTGTCACAGCCTGGAAATCTCTCATCCAGCCAGAAATGAGTAAGAAGCGCGACTTCCCCCTGTTGAATCCGCCGTTTCCATGTCTCCAGCTCTTCCCTTTTCACACCAAAGGCCATCAGCTTGTCGTCTCCAAGGCTGACAAGTAAGCTTCATGCCATTCGGGAAAGCTTTTCCGTATAGAGACCGGACGGAAGCTGCCGCTTTTAACCACCACATGCTTCGTTACACCTGTAACAGCGATGGAACCGTCATGATGGACGACTTCATAACCGTAGGATACGCGAAGGCCATCATAGGATTCCACCCATGTACGGACTTGGACATCATCCCCGTACCGTACCGGCTTTTTAAAACTCACCTGAGCATCAATCACCGGGGAAACGACGCCTTGTTTTTCAATTTCCGCATAACTGAATCCGAGTCCCTCAATGAAGGCGGTCCGTCCGATTTCGAACCAAATCAGATAATTGGCATGATAGACGACCCCCATCATATCGGTTTCCTGATACCTGACCTGGATGGGTGTTTCAACAATTTTCATGACTAAGACTCCCTTCTCACTGCGCTCCAGGCTTTTTCCAAGTCTGGCAGTTCAAGCTCATTCATATCTTCAAGCTCGCCTTCCATCATCCGTATCGCCTGATATTGAACAGCTTCATTGACAAGATTATTTACGAAACGCCCATTCCCGCGAATATGGTGGTCGGAATATTTCTCAAGCAGATAGGACTCGGCCCATTCATTGAAAAAGTATCCGTAGTTCCGCGCGTGATAATGGGTCATTTCCAACAGCTCCTGCTCGGTATAATCCGGGAACTGGAAGTATTTCTTAAAACGGGAGGAAAGCCCGGGATTACTCTCGACCAGCTGCTCCATCTCCTGCTTATACCCCGCTAAAATAACAACAAGGTTCTCATTGTGCTTCGTCATTTCATCGACAAGGGTTTCAATCGCCTCTTTGCCAAAATCATCACGCCCGCCGTTATAGAGGGCATAGGCTTCATCAATGAAAAGAACGCCGCCAAGGGCTTCCCTGATTTTACGTTTTGTTTTGATGGCGGTCTGACCGACATAGCCGGCGACAAGATCCGAACGGGATGCGACAACCATATGGCCCCGTTTAAGAAGGCCGCACTCTTTTAAGACGTCAGCATAGATGGCAGCCACGGTTGTTTTTCCTGTTCCCGGATTTCCTGAGAAGACCGAATGAAGTTGGATGGGCACGACCGGGTGTCCTTTTTCCTTACGTTTCTGCTGAGCCTGCACGAATGACGACAGCTTTCGGACTTCGGTTTTCACACTCGTAAGACCGATCAATTCATCAAGCCGCTGCATAGGCGTGCGCTCCTCCAGCTTATCATCATCATCCCACGACAAGTCTTCTATCGTGATCCGCATATGGTCGAGCCAGTGCTGCTTATCACGCTCCGCCTCCTGTGCTCCCTTATGAAAAACAGTCTTTAATACAAGGTTCTTTACCGTTCTGGCATTACCGAACGAATCGTCGACCCGTTCTTTATCAATCAGGGAATCGAACTGTTTTCTGGCCTGTTCTGTAAAAAAGAAATCATTTTCCAGGGCTGTCTGTTCCGCTATATTCATGAGCTCATCCATTTGATAATCGGGAAGTTCAATATGATTTTGTTCAGGGAAACGACTTCTAAGCCCCGGATTGGACCATAAGAACTGGCGCATTTCTTCTGGATAACCAGCCATAATTACGGCAAACTTTCCTCCGTATTCCTTGCTTGTCATCGCCGAAACAAGCGTATCAATGACCGCTTGTCCATAATCATTGCCTGTCTGTCCTTCTCTGCGCAGGCTGTAGGCCTCGTCAATGAAAAGTACGCCTCCAATCGCCTGTTTCACGTAATTCATCGTATTTTCTTCACTCTGGCCGACATAGGAACCAACTAAATGGGAGCGGTTGACTTCCACCACTTCCTTCGTATCGAGAATGCCGAGTTCGTGGTATATATTAGCAAGCAGACGGGCCATCGTTGTTTTCCCTGTCCCAGGGTTACCTGTAATGATCATATGTAACCCCGGCTCATCCACCATCGTAAAGCCAAAGTTCTTCCGTTCCTGTTGATATTGAAGAAAGCGGTAATAGCGGCGGATGTAATCTTTCACATCCTGAAGACCGACCATCTGGTCCAGGGCTTCCAACGGATTCCGGGTGGCTGTTTCCGTAAGAAACTCCGGCAGCCGCCGGTGAATGTCATCCTGTTTATCAGACAACTGTCTCGTCCGCTCGTTCACTTCCTTCACCGGCACACGGATTCTCCGGTTTTCAATCGAGTGGATGGCTTCTTCAAGCATTTCCTTCAGCTCTTCCAGCTCATTGTAAATATCCTGGTAGATCTTCAGGCGGCTGGAAACATCAAGAAGGGTCTTCTCTGCCAGCTCGTGGTTCCACTGACTGATGACTTCCTGGACATCCTCATATATCGATTTCACTTTTTTAGCTTTTGCCGAATCATGATCCGTCTCATGAAGGATCCACTGTTCCAAAGGGGTTTCTTTTAGTATGGCGTAGGCTTTCATCAGCTGCTTTGATTCATACAGGTCTGTAACCAGTGAATGGGAACCCTCGAGCCTTCGGGCTTCATCAATGAATTGATCGGCCAGCGGGTCCTCCCCTGGGTGTCTTTTCATCCTGTGATAAGCGAGGGCTGTATAAAGGACAGCTTTCAACTCCTTGTCCTCTGTCCCTTCATTCACATATCGGAGCGCCTCCACCTCTGTAATGGGAGGAGCCTGATCTATACTTTTCCATTGTCTCAACGTATTCAGCATCTACATCACTTCCTTTTCTATCACCGGTTTACATTTTATCATAGTCACCGGAACATGTAGATGAAGATGCATACGATATGAAAAACCGCTTCTCCTTTTGGAGAAGCGGTCGGCTCTTTAGTATTGTTGATGCCTGGAATGGGCGGACTCTTCTTTAATTTCCTGCCTCATGGCACGGAGAGACTCGTTTCTCCGTTTGTTTTTGTCTTCAATGTTACGCTGTTCCTCTTCGGTAGCATACGCAAGAGCGTCATGAGAAACTTCAATGTTCTCGATTGTGTTCTGCACTTTCTCCTGCAGCCGGTCTACATTATCAGCCCGGTTATCCGGGTTTGGTTTTTGATTAGCCATATGTTGTTGTTTATGAGACATACGGAACCCTCCTGTCGTTCAATCGCCCCATCCTCATGGAGTCATCCTTTACTTTTCCCATAAAGGACTGAAATATGACCATGGAAAAAAAGAAAAGCAGATTCCGCAATTTATGACGGAATCTGCTTTAAACGATCCTTATGTCTTTTTTCTATACGATCATCAATCTGATCCATCAACTGTTGATCAGATTCAATCGTCCTTATGTTTTCTTTTACACGCTCTTCAAAAGAAACTGGTTTATGTTTTCTCATGGAAATCTCTCCTTTACAGGTATGATTTCCACTTTTGACAGAAAATATTCCTATTTTAACGCATTTTTCATTTTTTCCATATCCTCATATGTCATCGGGCCTACGATCCGGGGCTCCTGGATAATCCCATCTGTACCGATGAAATAGGTGGTCGGAATGGAGATGATCTGATAATTCTGATTCAGGGATAATTCCTGATCCAGGAGAACAGGAAATGTATAGCCGCCGTCCTGTACGAAATCCTCCACCTTTTCCACACTTTTTTCCGAACCCGTTCCATTAACTGCAAGAATCACGACTTCATCCCCATGTGCTTCCTGAAAACGCTGCATCTCAGGCATTTCCTCTCTGCATGGCGGGCACCACGTGGCCCAGTAGTTCAAAAACACCTTTTTCCCTTTAAAGTCAGAGAGGCTGACCGTTTCCCCGTCCAGGGTTTCCAACGTAAAATCAGGGGCGGCATCCCCCTGCTGAAGCCCTTCGGGAGCATTGGGAGCGGTCATTCCTGCTCCATCCTGACTTCCGCTGCTTTCCGGCGTCTCTATGGCCTCATGCTGTTCACCGTCTGTTTCCTTCATGACAGAAAAAATACCGAATATGAGAAGTCCGGCTAAAAAAAGGCCTGCTAGCCATTTCTGCATACATTTCCCCCGCTTTTGGCTGTCCTTATTCTATATATAACAATATATAAAAAGATTATGTCCGTAAAGGTGTACGCAAAGAAAAAAGACCGCTCCCTAAGAGCGGTCTTCTCCTCCGATTTATTGAAGCTTATTACGCAGTACCATCTGCAGGATTCCACCATGACGGTAGTAATCCACTTCCACTTCACTGTCAAAACGGGCAATGACATCAAATTCTTTCTTGCTGCCTTCCTCATCCACAGCGGTTACCTTCACAAGGTCACGCGGCTTCACGTCTTCACCGACTTCAACGTCGAACGTTTCCCTGCCTGTCAGACCAAGGGATTCAATGGAATCTTCCGGCTTAAACTGCAGTGGAAGAACACCCATCATAACAAGGTTGGAACGGTGGATACGCTCAAAGCTCTCAGCGATGACCGTCTTAATACCAAGGAGATCGGTACCTTTGGCCGCCCAGTCACGGGAGCTTCCCATACCGTAATCGTTACCGGCAATGACCATCAACGGCGTTTGATCTTCCTGATACTTCATAGCCGCTGTATAAATCGGCATGACTTCTTCAGTCGGCCAGTATGTCGTAAATCCACCTTCTGTACCAGGTGCAAGTTCGTTGCGGATCCGGATATTGGCGAACGTACCACGCATCATCACTTCATGATTACCACGGCGGGAACCATAGGAGTTAAAGTGACGCGGGCTTACGCCTTTGTCCTGCAGGTACTCTCCTGCCGGCATATCCTTAGGAATCGCCCCTGCCGGTGAAATGTGGTCCGTTGTTACGGAATCCCCAAACTTACCAACAACGCGCATGCCATGAATCGGTTTAACCGTTTCAGGGTCCTTGGAAAGCCCTTCAAAGAACGGCGGGTTTTGGATATATGTGGAATCATCGTTCCAATCATACAATGGTTCATCCGTCGTCTCGATCTCATTCCATTTTTCATTGGAATTGAAGACACTTTCATATTCTTTACGGAAAATCTCAGGTGTGACCACACGTGCGATTTCCGCTTTAATTTCTTCCTGGGAAGGCCAGACATCATTGAAGTAGACATCTTTTCCATCCGCTGTTTTTCCAATCGGCTCATTTTTCAGGTCGATATCAACCGTACCGGCCAGGGCATAAGCAACCACAAGTGGTGGAGAGGCCAGATAATTGGCTTTTACCAGCGGGTGGATACGCCCTTCAAAGTTACGGTTACCGGAAAGGACAGAAGACACAGTAAGATCACTGTCAGCAATCGCTTTTTCTATTTCAGGTAAAAGCGGCCCGGAGTTACCAATACATGTCGTACAGCCGTAACCGACAAGATTAAAGCCGAGCTGGTTCAAGTAATCCATTAATCCTGAATCTTCAAGGTAACGGGTTACAACCTTGGACCCCGGTGCAAGGGAAGTCTTCACATAATCAGGAACCTGCAGTCCAGCTTCCACAGCTTTTTTCGCCACCAGTCCGGCTCCGAGCATAACATGCGGGTTGGACGTGTTTGTACACGACGTAATCGCTGCGATAGCAAGGGCACCTGTTTTCATGACGGATTTGTCGCCGTTTTCAAACTGAACTTCCGCCTCTTTATCAAATTCAGACTTATCAAGTCCGAAACCGTGGTTGCCGGCAGGACCGGTGATCGCTTTTTCAAAGGAATCCTTCATCTGGGACAATGGAATCAAATCCTGCGGACGCTTAGGACCGGACAAGTTCGGCTCAAGCTCCCCGAGATCGATTTCAACCAGTGACGTAAATTCAGGATCTTCGAATGATGGATCATACCAGAGGTTGTTCCGCTTGGAGTATTCTTCTACAAGCTTGATCTGATCTTCCGTTCTTCCTGTCAGACGGAGATATTCCAGTGATTCTCCATCAACCGGGAAGAATCCGCATGTAGCTCCATATTCGGGCGCCATGTTGGAAATCGTGGCACGATCAGCCAGCGGCATCTCCTGAAGGCCGGGTCCAAAGAACTCGACAAATTTTCCGACAACATTCTGCTCACGAAGCTTCTGCGTGACTTTTAACGCAAGGTCTGTCGCTGTTGTACCCTGCGGGAAGCTGCCATTCAGTTTCACACCGATGACTTCCGGAGCAGGGAAATAGGATGGCTGGCCGAGCATACCCGCTTCAGCTTCAATACCACCAACACCCCAGCCGAGAACACCAAGACCATTGATCATCGTCGTATGGGAGTCTGTACCTACGAGTGTATCCGGATAGGCATCATACGTCCCGTCTTCCGCTTCCAGCGAGTGAACGACATTTGCGATATACTCAAGGTTTACCTGGTGGACAATACCTGTTGCCGGTGGTACAGCACGGTAGTTGTCAAACGCTTTTTGAGCCCAGTGAAGGAATTCATAACGCTCTTTATTTCGTTCAAATTCAAGTTCCATGTTCACATTCAATGCATCAGGTGTTCCGTATTTATCCACCTGTACCGAGTGATCGATAACAAGGTCAACCGGTACTTCCGGGTTGATTTTGTCTGGACTGCCGCCCATATCGACCATGGCTTTTCTTAAGGACGCAAGATCAACAACCGCCGGTACGCCGGTGAAGTCCTGCAGAATAACGCGGGAAGGTTTAAATGGAACGTCCTCCCCTTTTGATTTTTCAGTTCCCCAGTTTGCTAGACTCTCCACGTGTTCATCTTTAATGACACGTCCGTCGTGCTGACGAAGCAGAGACTCCAGTAGGATACGGATGGAGAAAGGCAGACGGGAGATCTTGCCGTGTCCCGCATCTTCTAAGGCTTTCAGGTCGTAATAGTTATAGGTTTGGCCGTTTAGGTCAAATTGTTTGCGAGCATGAAAAGCATTGCTAGCCATTTTCCTTTTACCCCCTCATAAATATTCAAACAATGGCCTTTTTACAGGCGTCATCGTTCCCCAAATTTGTACATTTGAACCCTTATGTATTTTCAAGGTATCAAATCCGCACTATTTATTGTAAATGAAAACGATTTATAAGTAAAATGAATGACAACAAATTTTTCTGAATTGGGAGTATTTTAAACAAAAAACAACATTCTCATCACTACTTGAGTTTGTATACACTTCGAATTATAATAAAATTAACAAAGATTTGAATATGAAACGGGTGATCGTATGTCAGGTGGTTTTGCACTCTTTATTGTCGGCTGGATTATCATCATGGTCAGCCTGATGGCCATCGGCGGTTTTTTTATGTTTCGGAAATTTCTTAAACGGATTCCAAAAGAGGATGGAAAATCGACCATAGACTGGGAAGAATACTATGTGGACCAGACCCGGCATATGTGGTCGAAGGATCAGAAGGAGCTGCTGGAGGAACTGATTTCTCCTGTTCCTGAGCTTTTCAGGGATGTGGCCCGCCAGAAGATTGCCGGACGTATTGGCGAACTGGCTCTGAGCAGCCGAAAGAAAAGAATTACGCAGGACATTCTCATCGAAGGGTATATCCTCGCCACCCCTAAACGGGACCATAAGTTTCTGGTCAAGAAGCTGAACGAGAAAGAAATCGATATGACCCCTTACCAGACACTTCTGGAAAATTAAAAAAAGGACCCCGCTGTTCAGGCGGGGTCCTTTCCTGTATGCATCTTTTTTTCCAGGTTTAAGTACTGTTTCAGCATAGCCAGACGCCACGTAATGATCATACCAAAGGCGAGCAGGAAGAACATGCCGCTTGTTTCTCCCAGGGACACATGCTGGCCGACGATCAATTTGAAAATGATCCTTACAGCAAGCAGGCCGAACAAAATCATAATGAATGACTTTGAAGGTTTTAAGTAAATATCGCCATCCCGCACTTCAAATTTCGAAGTACGGATAAGAAAGATTGAAAAAAGAGCTCCGATGGATACAGCTTCAAGAACCTGGGTCCACTCGACACGGAAAATCGGAAAAACAAACATGAATGCGCCGGTACTCATAAAGAATGGCGGAAGAATAATTTTCTTCACACTGGCCGGCTTTCTGGCGGCCCTCAGACGCACAAAGATCATCGCTGTGGCCATGAAAGCCGCGGCCACTGTACTTGCAATCAACCAAAACATAAAAATCCACTCTTTCTGTTCCATCCGGTCCGGATCAAGGATTGATGATCATCAGGATAACTTCGCCTAAAGCGGAAGTTCCGGAGGTTCGGCAGTTTCTTACACGCCTTCCTCTTCCCCCCGGTCATTTGCAATGGTGAGAATAATGGTCATCGTAACACCTACAACAGCCAGATAAACCCCAAGATCAAACAGCAGCGCTGTAGCAAGTTCGGTTTTTCCAAGGATCGGAAGCTGGAAATAGGCAAACGTCTGGGTTAAAAACGGCTGGTCAAATAAAAGACCCCCCACACCCGTTAAAGCAGCTATCAGCAGTCCAACCGGAATCACATGCCTGAAATTGATAGGAAGAATCTTCTCCATGGATTTGATTCCGTAGGCCATGTACATAAGCACGATAGCCGCTGATGTCATAAGTCCTCCAATAAATCCTCCTCCCGGCGCATTGTGGCCGGCAAAAAACAAGTAGGCCGAAAATCCAAGCAGGATAAAGGCAATCAATGTTGTAGTGGTTCGTAAAATGATGTCATTGGTCCGGGTCATACGATTTCTCCTTTAGTGATATGTTTTTCTACTTTCATGATAATACAAAAAACGGGTAAAATCCACGCATTAAAACCCTTGAAAATCGAACAAGCCGGCTAAATAGGACGTCAGCATGTACATCCAGTTGAAATACAGGGCGATTCCAACAGCAATCATAATAAACCCGCCTGCCTTTACGATCCCCGCACTGTGGCGTCTGATCCATCCCAAACGTCCGATAAAAAAGGAAAGCGCAAAAAAAGGGATCGAAAAGCCCAGGGAATAGGCAATCATCATGACGAGGAACAGATCAGGCGAATCGGCTGCAAGGGAAAGGACAGCGGCAAGGATCGGTCCAGTGCAGGGAGTCCACCCCAGGGAGAATGTCAGACCGATCAGAAACGTTCCCAAATACCCGGAAGGCCTGTTTTTAAAAGTGATTTTCCGATCTTTCATTAAGAAGTCGAAGTTGAACACACCAATAATGACAAACCCGAAGAAAATAATGAGAATGGCTCCCAGTCTTCGGATAATCGTTTCATTCTGGATAAGAAACTGGGAAAAGAATGAGCCGGAAAACCCTAAGATTAGGAAGATTGTTGTGAAGCCCAGCAAAAAAAGCAGCGTATGTATAAAACTGGTCCGCTTCAGCATACCATTGTCCTCTTTTAACTCCTGCACACTCATACCTGTTATGTACGAAAGAAAGGCTGGATATAAAGGAAAGACACATGGAGAAATAAACGACAAAAAGCCTGCTCCAAAGGCAAGGAATAGATTAACATCCATAATTTGACCTCCCCTTTCTTTTTCGTAGTAGGATCCGCTGTCTATTTTAGCAGATGAAACCCCTGAAAGGTCCGGGTGATGTGAACATCTGTTGAACGCCTTCATAGAGAAAGCCTTCTTTCCCGGGAAAGAAGGCTTGTTTGATTATTTCATTTGGTTGTTCATGGAACGCATCATCTGATTGATCTTCTTCTGCGAAGGCTTCTGCCCCATCTGCATCATCAGTGTACGTAACATCTGCTCATTGATTGGCGGGTTCTTTTTCAAATAGTTCATCATATATCTTCTGGCGATGAAGAAGCCTAGTGCAACACCACCGACAAGAGTCAATAAAGCAATGATGATAACCCAAACGATCCCCAATGTCATGTCTTCGTCTTCCTCCTTCGTGTTGTCTCCCATAACAGTATAGTAAAACGATTATCAGAATACAATAGCCGTTTCCAACCCGGCCTTCTATCCGAGCCCCAAACTATCTTTACCAGCGGCTGATCATCCCTACATACGTAAGAAAACCTGTTTCCGCCATATGGAAGAAGCAACGATCATTCTTACTTTTTATTATACCACAGGTCAAGCCTTTTTCGAAAAGATCCCAGGCTTGTTCCTTGTAAAACTGCTGCCGGATGATCATTCCATCAGATTTACATATGTATAGGGAAGGCTGTCCCCAAAAGGAACAGCCCTCTCCACTTACTTCATAAGGTTTTCAGCATGTTTGACAACATTTTCAACCGTAAAGCCGTAGTTCTCAATGACTGTATTTCCTGGAGCTGAAGCACCGAATGTATCGATACCAATGACAGATCCGTCAAGGCCTACATAGCGCTCCCAGCCGAAGGAAGCTCCCATTTCAACAGCCAGACGCTTGCGCACGCTGTTTGGAAGAACTTTCTCTTTATATTCAGCTGACTGCTCGTTGAAGCGGTCAAAGGAAGGTACACTGACGACGCGCACATCATAGCCTTTCGTCTTAAGCTCTTCCTGAGCTTGAACAATCAACTGCACCTCTGAACCAGAAGCCAGAAGAATCGCATCCGGCTCTTCCTTATCCGAATCGCTCAGGACGTAAGCGCCGCGCTTCATGCCTTCATAAGCATGCTCTTCTGTTCCTTCCAGTGTAGGAAGTCCCTGACGCGTTAAAACAAGTGCAGACGGCTTATCTTCTGACTCAAGAGCCAGTCTCCATGCCGCGTTGGTTTCGTTCCCATCCGCCGGACGAAGCACGGAAAGATTCGGCATAGCTCTTAGAGACGCGAGCTGCTCTACAGGTTCGTGTGTCGGTCCGTCTTCACCTACAGCAACAGAATCGTGTGTGAACACATAATTAACCGGTAGATTCATAAGAGCGGAAAGTCGGACTGCTGGACGAAGGTAGTCACTGAATACAAAGAATGTACCCGCATAAACTTTCAATCCGCCGTGAAGCCCCATACCGTTCAGTGCGGCAGCCATAGCGAATTCACGTACACCAAACCAGATGTTACGGCCGGCATAATTTTCGCGGGAGAAGTCCTCTTCTCCTTTTACTGCTGTTTTGTTGGATCCGGCAAGGTCTGCACTTCCACCGAAGAAATATGGAACCGTTTTGGACAATGCATTGATGGCATCACCAGACGCTGCACGGGTAGCCGGGCTGTCTTCGCCTACTTTATAAGTTGGAAGCTCCTTATCCCATCCTTCAGGCAGCTCGCCGCGGATAGCGGCTTCCAGTTCTTCAGCAAGCTCTGGATACGCTTCTTTATAGGAAGCCATCAACTCGTTCCAGGACTGCTCTTTATCTTCACCGTTCTTTTGAACTTTGTCCTGGAAGTCCTGGTAAACTTCATCAGGGACATGGAAAGGTTCATGTTCCCATCCGTAGAACTGCTTGGCAGCTGTTCCTTCTTCTTCCCCAAGTGGAGCACCGTGGGAATCCGATTTACCGGATTTGTTTGGAGAACCGTATCCGATGACAGTCTTGACTTCGATCATTGTCGGCTGGGACGTATTGGATTTCGCCTGTTGGATCGCTTGTCCAATCGTTTCCACATCCGTACCGTCCTCAACGCGGATGACTTCCCATCCATACGCTTCATAACGTTTTTCAACGCTTTCACTGAAGGAACGGTCAAGGTCACCGTCAAGGGAAATGTCGTTGGAGTCATAAAGGACAACCAGCTTTCCAAGACCAAGATGGCCGGCAAGTGAAGCTGATTCCTGGGATACCCCTTCCATCAGGTCACCGTCTCCACAGATGGCGAATGTATAATGGTCTACAACGTTATAGCCTTCACGGTTGTATTTAGCGGCCAGATGCGCTTCTGCCATTGCCATACCCGTAGCCATAGAGAGCCCTTGGCCAAGCGGACCGGTAGTTGCTTCGACGCCGTCTGTATGACCATATTCCGGGTGTCCGGGAGTTTTAGAACCCCACTGACGGAACGATTTCAGATCATCCATCGTAACATTGTATCCGGATAGGTGCAGGAGGCTGTATAGAAGCATGGAACCGTGGCCTGCTGAGAGGACGAAACGGTCGCGGTCAAACCAGTTTGAGTTTTTAGGGTTGTGATCCATGAATTCCGTCCAGAGTTTATACGCCATAGGAGCCGCTCCCATAGGCATACCCGGGTGTCCGGAACTTGCTTTTTCTACTGCATCAATCGTAAGTGTTCGAATTGTATTAATTGAAGTTTGTTCAAGGCTTTTTGCCATTTCCAATATTCCCCTTTCTGTACAGGTATATGTACCATGTATTATCCTATAATGAAACAAGGCGTTGTGCAAACTTTTGTCCTCCGCCCTTCCTTAATTTCCCCCTGTTTCTGATGATTTAAACGAAAAATCCGCACCTTACGTATGAAGGTGCGGATCCGTAAACCTGTTTAGTTTTTCTTTTCGTTTTCCTGCATTTGTCTTAGTTTGGCAGGGGTTACATCATTCCCGGCCGGATCAATGACTGTGACGCCTTTCAATTGGTTTTTGAATGATTTGCGTGCACTCTGCAAATATTCCTGACGCAGGTTTTTTTGTTCATTTTTTTCTTCCTTCGTTAAATCCTGCTGCTTTGATTTATTGGCTAATTCGTTTATACGGTCTAATTTTTCTTGAGATAACATAGATCCTTCTCCTTTTTTTATAGTCTGGATCAGCTTTGAAACATGAAAAAGACAAGCAGCCCTAAGACTCTTGTCTCACTTATGTTCCTATAGTAACCTGCCTATTCTTCTTTTTCAAGTGATATGTACTCTTTATAACGCCGGTGAACCGTTGCCTTCGATACATCGTAGCCCAGCCCTCTCAATGTTGCGGCGATGTCCTTGAACGTTAAGTCACTGGCTCTGAGTCTGACAACCTCTTCGATCGGGAATTCCTTCCTTTCCCTTCCTGCTGCCAGATGCTGATTGGACAGGTTCGAGGATGGGTCATACCCCCCGGCCACCGCTTTCTGCATTCCCCGTCTGATCTTCATATTATGAATCTTTCTCTGGTATTCCTCCACGATCCCTACAATCTGAAGCACCATGGAATCCGACTCGGATAAATGAAGTTCACCATTATGGGATAAAGAATAAACTTTAACATTTAACCGGTTCAATTGATGGAAAAGGGCGATTTTCGTATTTCCTCTTCCCAGCCTCGTCTCATCCTGGACGAGGAGCGCCTCCGCTTCCTGATTGGAAAAGGCATCAAGCATCTGGAAGACACCTTCCCGTTCAATCTCATAACCGCTGGCCTGCTCCTCGATACAGGAGGCCACTTCCATTCCATGGTGTTCGGCCATGGCATACAGCTCCGCTTTCTGCCTTTTCAAGGAACTGACCTGTGCTTCCTTCTCCGTGCTTACGCGACAATATAGGATTACTCTCATGATGTGTGTCCTCGCTTCTACTGGTTTTCCAAGGTTTTATCCACTTGTAACCATAGAATAATAGAGAATAGCAAAACTAACAATAAACAAAACGATATAGGTGTAGTCCAATTTTGATAGTTTATTAAACATAATTGACCCTCCATTTAAGAACGAACGTTCCTAAGAACCTCTGTTCGCGTTTTCTAATTCTTATTATAGACGAATGTATGTTCTTGTCAACGACTTTTTTCGAACGCTTGTTTGTATTTTTGAGGATGGCATGGTACAATGTGGTTACTATAATCCTATGTACGAGGTGCTAATCTATGAGTAAACTTTCAAAGCGGCAGCAGGAAATACTAGATTTCATAAAAGAACAGGTTCTGCTTAAAGGGTATCCCCCTTCTGTAAGGGAAATCGGCCAGTCTGTCGGACTGGCATCCAGTTCCACTGTCCACGGACACTTATCCCGGCTCGAGAAGAAAGGATATATCCGCAGAGATCCGACAAAACCCCGGGCCATTGAAGTGATTGAACTTGAGGAAGACCACAGTATTCCGCGCGGGGAAGCCACGTACGCACCTGTCATTGGTAAAGTTACGGCCGGTTCCCCCATTACAGCGGTGGAGAATATCGAAGAGTACGTCCCCCTTCCGGATACGCTTGCCGGGTCGGAAGAAAATACGTTCGTACTAATTGTTCAAGGGGAAAGTATGATTGAGGCAGGGATCCTGGACGGGGATATGGTCATCGTCAGACAGCAGCAGACAGCTCAGAACGGCGATATTGTCGTGGCCATGACGGAAGAGGAAGAAGCTACAGTAAAACGATTCTTCAAGGAAAAGAACCACATCCGCCTGCAGCCTGAGAATGCTACCATGGAGCCGATCATTTTGAATGACGTGTCCATTCTCGGTCGAGTTGTCGGCTTATATCGTACAGTTAATTAATATAAAAAAACGGCGGGGATCTCCGAGGCCACTGAAAAACTGAGGATTTGTGAAAGGTAGAATTCAAAAAAGCGGATTGTATGGATAAAATAGTCCATGCAATCCGCTTTTCTTCTATTTTCATGAGGCTTACCCTTTCTATTCCTTCATT
>NZ_WMEW01000006.1 GCF_009856355.1 Halobacillus litoralis
CCTCCGACACCAGCCCCCCTTACCGCAGGTCTTAAAGAAGGAGTCTTCTGCCGATAAATGATAAAAGAGAAGACATAAGAAGGAGGCATTCCAATGGATACAGGTACAATCGCTTTCATTTTAGTCATGGGATTTGCTCTCGTCATTACGGGAGGACTGACTTTCCTTGTAGTAAAGCGGAAAGAGTATGGTCTTATTTCTGGTTTTTCCAGTCGTCCAGAGGAAGAAAAGCGTATTTTGATGGAAAATGGGTATGTGAAAGCGGTCGAGCGGCTGTTATTCCTTATTTTCCTTCTGTTTGCAGGTGTCTTTATAATGGGATTGCTTCCGGTTCCATACGGATTGGAGATCAGCCTGGCTGTCTTCCTCCTCGTTGTGCTGGGAGGCGCGGTCCGTGTGCAGATGTATGAAGTGCCCGGGAAGAGGAAAAGAAATCTTTGGCTTACATCGATCCTCGGCCTCCTGGTCATAACAGGCCTGGGTGTTTTAACATATTTCAGTATGATGGAAAACGAGGTCACGGTGACAGAAACACACTTGGAGATTTCAGGGATGTACGGGTTGGAGTGGAAGCTTGGGGATATTGATCAGGTTACGGTTGAAGAAGAACTTCCGGAAGTCATCTTAAAATCCAACGGCTTTGCGGCAGCAGGACAATTGAAGGGGCGGTTCCGACTGGAGAAACCATATGGACCTGCACGTCTTTTCATCCATGACCAAAACGAAGGGCCGTTTCTTTATGTTCAGAAAGGGGAGGAGGACCTTTGGTTAAGTCGGGAAAGAAGAGAAGAGATTGCAGGCCTTTATGAGCAGTTGAATACGGGGAAATAAAAAAGCAGCGGAGACTCCGCTGCCTTTCTGTTTATTCTTTCGTATATACCTCGTCTTTCAATTCTTCTTCTTTCACTTCTGCCTGAGGCAGGAGGATTTTTTCGAAATCGAAGGCGTCCAATTCTCTGCCGTCCTTCACTTTGTTCGGGAGATCCGGATTCGCAAGCGCTCCTGTTCCAATGGAAACGAGGTGGGCCTGATCAGAGGAAAGGATGGTTTCAGCTTTCTCAGGGTCCTGCAGCTGACCATTAGCCACCACTGTAATTCCGCTGAACTCTTTAGCTGCTTCCGCAAGTGTTTTCGTTCCCTCCCCGAAGGACGAAGCAGAAGCATCGCCGTCAGTAACATGGATATAATCGAGACCGGTTTTACCGAGAGCTCCGAAGATTTCCTCCGCTTCTTTTTCGCCACCGGCCCATTTATGGGCTTGATCGGCTACTTTCCCTTGGGAAATCCGAATCCCAACGATAAAATCTTCTCCCACGGCTGCAAGAACTTCATCCACCACTTCAAGGACATAACGAAGTCGGTTTTCTACAGAACCACCATAGGCATCTTCGCGGTGGTTTAAGTAATCGGTTAAGAATTGATCCAGTAAATAGCCATTCGCGCCGTGGATTTCCACACCGTCAAATCCAGCAGCTTTCGCGCGTCTGGCACTGTCGACAAAGCTCATTTTCGTCTCAGTCAGGTCCGGTTCCTCCATCGCTCTAGGCGTTTGGAAAGGACCTGATCCTCCGTAAAAGCCGAGCTGCTCGCCTTTAGGGGCGATGGCAGAGGGCGCGATGGTCTCATCTGTATACGCATTCCCCTGACTTTGCCCGCCTGCGTGCATCAGTTGAGCAATCATGATGGATCCTTCCTCATGAACTGCCTCTACAACAGGTTTCCAGGCATCTGCCTGAATGTCTGTAGCAAGGCCGGGTTGATTGTTATAGCCCTGGCTGAAGCTCTGATCTGTATATATGCCTTCACTGATAATGGCTGCAAACCCGCCTTTAGCGAAGCGGCGGTAATATTTCTTCATCGTATCATTGGCACGGCCGTCTGCTTCGGCACTAATGCGGGTCATCGGTGCCACCACATACCGGTTCTTGAGTGTTCTACTGTCTAAATGGAATGTATTAAAAAGCATATCTTCTGCCACCTTTCCTTCTTTTCAGCACTTTCAGGGTACGTTCTTTTTGTCTCAAATTCAAAACAAATGCTTACACTGCTGTAAGTTAGCATACCCCTGCTTCTATTTTTCATAAGGAAGGAGGAACTTCATGTTCCGATAGTGGAGAGGGAGGTTTTTTCAAAGGTGATAAGAAATCAGCCTTGGTGTCTTAAGCCTTCCTCATGCTGACAGAACGGACAAGGAAAGGGGAGCAAAACATAAAAAAAGACGGGCATAGCGTCCGTCTTTTAGTGGGGAGCATCAGGCAAACTGTTTCAGTGCCTTGTACACTTCTTCTCCTTCATCATTTAATACGTGGCCGCTTCCGTGACAGCGGCTGCATTTGGTTTCATAACTGGTTTCCTCGACCGCAAGCTTCCAGGCTGTTTTCTCGCTGGCATGATTGACGCGGCTGTAATGATCCATAATCATATTGGCCTTGCTGTCATCATATTCCTTATAGGCTCCTGTTCCTTGACATAAGGGGCAGACATGATAGAGGTGACTCACCGTATGTTTATTCAAACCGACCACTTCCTTCGTATTTGATATAGTTAAAGTATGATTGATTTTATGAAATATTCTGACAAAAGGCAATACTTTTTCTTCCCATAAAAAAGAAAAAAAGTCATTTTAGACGAAAGACCTAACCAATAGAATAGAAAAAGCCACCGGAAATCCGATGGCTTTTCTATCGTCTGTTATTTACCGATGAACATTTGTGTCCAGTAGTTTCCTTCTTCTGCGTGACCTACACCGATGTGTGTGAAGTCAGGATTCATAATGTTTTCACGGTGTCCCTGACTGTTCATCCATCCTTCAACAACCTGCTCAGGAGATGTCTGCCCCATAGCAATGTTTTCACCGGCTGTACGGTAGTCAATGCCATATTGATCCATCATATCAAATGGAGATCCGTACGTCGGGCTGTTGTGAGAGAAATAGTCATTATTCTGCATATCAAGAGACTTGTCCTTGGCTGCTCCACTGAGCTCTGTATCCAGCTTCAGTGGTTCAAGCCCCTGTTTTTCACGTTCCTGGTTCGTTAGTTCTACCACTTCTTTTTCAAAAGCGGATACGTCAGAAGAGGTGTTCTCTTCCTGGGTGGATTCCTGCTGCTGTGCTTGTTCTTCGGATGTTGTTGTTTCTTCAGCTTCCGGCTGTGGTGCAGCTTCTTCGGCTGGCTCCTCCTGTGCAGGTTCTTGTTCCTGAACCGGCTGCTCTTCTACTGAGGCTTGTTCAGAGGATTGGGCGTTCCAATTGAATTGTTCAAGCAGAGACTGTACATCCATTTGATCATACTGACCATTTTTCAGTGCCTCTTCATTTTGTTTAATCCAGTCATTTACCTGGCTGGAATCTATTTGAATGGTTTTCGTTTGAACCTGGTAATCTTTCTGGACCTCACCGGTAGATGCAAGGGATGTGGCTGGTGATGCTAGTAGAGACAGCGCCAGTGCGCCTGTCAGAATAAGTGGCTTCTTCATAATCTTAACTTCCTCCTTGATGAGTTGTGTTGTTTGGAACAACTCTATCGTACCATCAAGATCTTGTAATATAGGAGGTTGGATCTGGAAAATGCTGTTCGTAGAGTGATAGAAAAAGAAGAAATCTCTTGAGGAAACCGAACAAACCCAACAGTGGCGTGGACAGAATAATCTCATAATTCATGAGAGTAGAAGTGGAAGGGGAGGAAGAGTTATCCAAAAGGATTATAAATTTCATGAAAGAGAGTCTTGACACCCTTGAAATCGCTGGGGATTTGTTACATATGTAACACAGGTGTTACAAGGTAAACCTTCCATAGTCCTCTCCGGCAAGGTAAGAAAGCGCAATGACCGCAGGCGGGTGATCGGAAAGCCCTTTATGGATTTTTTGGTTGGTGGGATTGGAAAAAGTTATGGTATAGTGGGGATAGAATTAAAGGAGGTTGATTGTATGACGATGATACACCTGTCGATTCCGAAACAGAAACAGCCTTTACGGATAAAAGCGGAACGGGCGGCTTTTTTTGAGCAGACGCAGCTGATTGAAGGATATGATGATGAAAACTGCTGGCTGCTGTTCTTTTTCAAACAAACCTTCCTTACTGCTGTGAAGACGAAAAAGATGAAGCGGACCTCCTACGCTTCCCGTGTATGGAAAGAAGGCCTGGTTTATGAACACCCTCATCCTTTCCTGACCGGTTTGATCGACGCGGAAAAACCTCTGAACAAAATCAACTATCCCCAGTTGAAGAAGAAAGCTGCCCGGCATTTCACAAGACAGGAGCAAAGCCGGATCCTCACTCTTTTCGAATCTTTTATTCCTAAAAAACAACTGCTTGCTGATATAAAAGCGATTTTTTATACGTGTAGACGGGAAGGTAAAATGTTTGAATCGTACACCATTGTAAGGGAAATGGAGCGCCTGGCACCGGAAAGCCGGTTCGTTAAGGAAATCAGCCACGATCTTGCTTTTGCTTCATTCTCAGAGGCGTATCACAAACGGGAGGCCTCCTTATATACACGCGATCGTTTATACGCGGAAGATCATGCTTCCGTGGAAGAGAAGTCACGACACCTGCTTAACGAAAACAGGAAAATGGAGCACCTCGCGCATAGGATCGGCGCTCTCCCTCCAACCTTGTCTGCTGAAGAAGCAGAAACGTTCCTTCATACCGTTAAGGACACATTTCATCCTGTAGACCAAATGTACCTTCTGGAACCCCTGATATCCAGCCGCCCTTCCTATGATCAACTTACGGATTTTCTGCTTAATCTCTATCTTGAACACCGCTGTGTTGAACCGTCCGCGGGAATCGTTCAACGTTTTAACGTCCTTCCACAATCCGACCAGATGGCAGCAGCAGCCGCTGTACTTGATGAAATAGACATGCGTCAATCTCTTGATGCGGCCCACATCCTTTTGGAAAAAATTCTCCCCGTTCTTCCGGAATCGACGGGACACCTCGTTGAAAAATATATTGAAGCTTTATTTTCGGAGATGGAAGTGGCGGAGTTGATCGAAAGAATCCGGCCTTTATCCGAAAAGTCCCCATCCTTTAAGAAAATCGTCCGGATGAAAGAAATTTCGGGAGATCTCGATCATCTTCTCGAGCTTGGGGAGGGATACTACCACTTCCATCAGCTGGATCAGGCTCTGGAATGCTTCCAAATGGAGATGGAACTCCAGCCCGACCGTCCGGAACCGCTTCAATGGCTGGCCAGGGTGTATCAGGATAAACAGATGATGGAAGAGTCTAAAGCGTACCAGAAACTCTGTGTTGACCTTCAAAAACGGAACTGACCTTCAAACCAGGCACGAAAAAGCTGATCCTTCTTGAGGTCAGCTTTTTTTGTGGATATTATTGTCAAACTGAGTGTGATGTAATATACTACATTACAACACTAATGCACCCATTCGGAGAGAAGGTGATCAAGGTGATCCTGGATACAAACGGCATGAAACCGATCTATATACAAATCGCGGAATGGATGGAAAGTGAAATCATGAATGGCGGATTGAACGTGGATGAGAAGGTTTATTCCCAGTATAAGCTGGCTGAAATGTACAACATTAATCCCGCTACAGCAGCAAAGGGTCTTACAAAATTGGCAGAGGAAGGGATTCTTTATGATAAGCGTGGAATCGGTAAATTTGTTGCCGAAGGGGCGAAACAGATGATTATCGAGAAACGGAAAAATCAGACGTTAAAGCAATTGATTGACGATGTCGTGACAGAAGCCGGCTATCTCCAACTGTCAGAAGATGAGGTTATTGAACTGATCCGGAATTCCTGGAAGGGGAGAGCAGAATGAAAGCTGTTCAAACTAAAGAATTAATTAAAAAATATGGCCGGAGAACAGCCCTTAACGGGGTTTCCTTCTCCATTGAGGAGAATACCATTACAGGTCTTGCCGGACGGAACGGGGCGGGGAAAACGACCCTGTTAAAGATTCTCACAGGCCTCTTGAAAGAAAGTGACGGGAAAGTTGAAGTCTATGGGAACCGTCCGTTCAACAATCTGCAGGTATCAGCCAACAGCATCTACATCGATGATCAGATGAATTTTCCAACGTCCTTAACGTTGAAGGAAATTTTAGAGGAGGGACGCCGCTTTTATCATAATTGGGATCATACGCTTGCGATGAACTTATTTGATTATTTCGGTTTTCACCCAAAAGGTCGTCACAACGAGCTGTCAAAAGGGAAAGAAAGCACCTTCAATATGATCATCGGTCTGGCATCCCGTTCGGCACTGACAATTTTTGATGAACCCACTACAGGGATGGATGCTGCCGTGCGGAAGGATTTCTACAGAGCTTTATTGAAAGATTACCTGGCCTATCCGCGGACGATTTTACTATCCACTCATCATCTCGAGGAGGTGGAGGATATTCTGGAGGATATCCTCCTTATGGATAAAGGAAATCTTCTGATGCATACCTCAATGGAAGATATGAAATCCTATGCGGTCGCGGTGTCTGGACGGAAAGAATGGATGCCGGAGTGGATGGAGGATAAACATCTTCTATACAAGGAGGAATCAGGTCCGTACGAGCAAACGGTGATTCTTCAGAATAACTTTACTTCAGAAGAAAAAGAAGAATTGAAGCGGAAGGGCGTCCAGCTTTCACCCGTTTCAGCGAGCGATGCCTTCGTTTATATGACAGGAGAAGCAAATGGGAAAGGGGGCGTGGATGATGTATTCAGCGGACGTATCGACAGCGGGAGTGATTAAAAAACAAATCAGCTATAAATGGCGTGCCTATATCAGTGTGTTTACTTCGTTAGTGGTCATTCAGCTTCTGGGTGTCCTATTCTCCCTGAATGGAACGGGGATGAGCAGCTCAGGAGGAAGGAGCTACAACATTCAGGTGGAATATTACAATGCAGATATCATTATGATATTCACGATTTTCTGGGGATTTATAACCGCCTTGCTTCTGACGACAAAAGCGTACAGAGAAGATGACTTTGCCTTTGTTACGAACCGTATGAGCGGTACACTGTCCACGATTCTGTATTTATGGATCATCTCTTCGATTGCGGGGTTCACGGCTTCACTCTCTGGATACCTCTTGAAAGTGGTGGTCTTCCTGTTCACCTCGCAGGAGATCCTGAACAGCACCGGGGCAGGAGGCGCAGGGGTCTACCTCATGGGCCTTGTATCGCTCATTCTGACTATTTTCATGTTCGCAGGCTTTGGTTATGCGGTTGGTATGATTGTCCAGTGGAATAAGATGTTCGTCATTCTGCTTCCCGTCCTGGTAATTGGCCTCTTGTTTTCACTGGAAAAGGCAGGCTATTCGCTGGATCAATTCTTTTTCCAATTCCTCTTTTCTGAACAGAGCTTCTGGCTGTTTCTCATCAAGAGCACTGCGGTCAGTGCGGCTGCGTATCTCAGTGCCTTTCTCATTTCAAACCGATTGGAAGTGAAACAATGATGGTCCTTCTCCCAATACTTGTCCTTGCTTTTGTCGTCGCCGTCACAGCGTCTGCTTCAGTAGGAACAATGAAGATGCGCCTGGGGCAGGGGAAAACAGGATTATGGATGCTTAAAGGGTATCTCATTCTACTGGGGGTATCGATGATGGTCTCTGTTTTCCTTCCTTCTGAAACCACAGCTTCCATGGATGAGGAAAGAACAAATTCAAAACAACCATCGGAAGCATCCATCCCAATGCTGATTGCAGAGGGGGAGGTGGATGAAGTAAATGGAAATCATCTGGTTAAAGAGTGGTCTTTTGAACTCCCGGATCATGAATTGAGGCTCGAATCCTCTATGGAAATTGGAACGGGTCCCGATATTTTCATAGAAAAAACACCTCAGGTGAAAGGGAAGATTCATGCCTCTTATTACCGCTCGCCGATTTACGTAGACGGTTTAAAAGTACAGGAAGAATTTAAACCGACATTGAACATGAATCAGGATACATTGACGGTGCGTGTACAAAACCCGGTGAATGTCGACTATCAAATGTTCACGTCTGAATTTCCTTTTACCCAGTTTTCCGGGAAACGCGGGGACCGGGGCAGAGGAACTCATATCGATTGGGGCGAGGAGGCTGTCTCGGCTGTCTATATTCAGGTTCCTGCAGGCACGGAGATTAACGGAGAAAATGGGAATTACCACCTTATTGATCCGGCTTCATAAAGAACATACAAAACGTCTAGGTGTCAGACTCCTAGACGTTTTTTTATTCAGCGGCGTTTCCCGCAGCAGCCACCTTTACGCGGCTTTCGGCGTGGAGGTCTCTGTAAAGGCGCAGCGTCCGTTTTCTTAGGTTGATCGTTGTGACTCATCCTTTCCCCTCCCTTCTTTACTATCATAAGCACATGTGTGGAAAGCGAAACGGCGCTTTGGCCCAAACAGGGAAGATCTCATTCGTGCGTAGGAGTGATATTCAGACGGGAAGGTTCATAGGATAGAAAAAAGGATAGATGGACAACTTTTACCTGTGCACGAAACGTATGGATGGAGGAGGCGGAAGAAATGAAAAAAGACGCTGTACAGCTGCAGCAGAAATTGATTTATTACCGCTCAGAGCTGGATAAATATAAGAAAAAAGTACAGGATTATCAGGAAAACTATCACTACTCCATGCTGGAGAGTTTAAAAAATGAAAATGAAAAGTTGAAACAGGAAAGCGGGCGATGGTCGGAGGAAGAAGCGGTTTTGAAAGGGGAACTGGCCAAAAGAAACCAGACATACCAGCTCCAGCTGGAAAAAGCACAGACGCAGGAAGAGCAGTATAAAGCAGAAATCAAAAAGTGGCAGACCCAGGTGGTTGACCTGAGAGAAGCGGAGAAGCAGGAGAAAGCTGAGCGGAAGCAGGTGGAGGCAGAGCTTGGGGAATACCAGCAGCGCTTTTTTCAAGCTCAGCGGGATACGTCCATGCTTCAGAAAAGTTATGCGGAGCTGAAAGTAGAGATCCAGAGAGAGCAGGATAAACAACGGGAGCTGCAGAAGAGAGCAGATGACATAGAAAAGCTGTTCATGGAGGAGGGGGAAAGGACCCGGCGGATGCTGCAGGACCACGCCTTTTTAATGAATAGTTACTTGGACGCCCAGCGCCTGCTTCAAAAAGAAAGGCAGAAGAACGCAGCTTTTGAACAGGAAGCATCCAAACGGAAATCAGAGCTGGAAGAGGTTCAAAAGCAGTTCAAGAATGAACAGGAGCAGGTCCGGCAGTTAAAAGGTGAACTCCAGAAATGGCAGACAGCTGCCGATCAAAGGAAGAAGGAAGAGGAGAAACTTCTTCACCAAATGGAAGATCAGATGGCTTCCTTTTTCGGGGAAGCCATCCGGCCTAAACATATGGCGGGGAATAAAAGTGCATTTATGAAAGTGCTGGAAACGAAAATTGAAGAGCTTACTTCAGAAATCGAGGCCAGCGAGCAGCAGAAAGATAAATAACGTCCTCAACCATAAAAAAGTCCGGCGTTCTGTAAAAGAGAAGGCTGGACTTTTTTTGGTCCCGTTTTTCAGCGATGTCACGAGGAGGAGTCGGTAGTGACGCCAGCGTGAACAGCTGAGGCCGTGCCCGCGGCAGGCATCCACCTATAAGTGGAACGTGGCCGTCCACGAGAAACCTTGGTATGCCCCTGGATGCCAGGGTCTTTTGGATGCCGTCCGGATTCCAGGGCTTTTTTTACTGCTCGGAGGATGGGATGGTTATGTTCAGCTGTCTTCGGTCTGTCCCATCTGTATCGACTGTCCAGTATTCCCGTTGGGGCTCGCGTCCTGCGAAATTCCGATCGATCGTGTACATAATCTGATCAGAAGAACGGAAAAACAGGGGATGACCTGCCTGGACAGAGCTTTTGGTCACCTGCTTGATATGGCCTCCCTCTGGATCCATGGTAAAGATTTCATATTCATATGTCCCGCTGTCATTGGTGGAGGCGACATCGGAAAAGGCGACGGTGTTTCCATCCGGAGATAAGCGCGGGGCGCCCACAACCGGATCCTGAGCTTTTGAATAGGACGGGGATTCCGGCCATATCGTCGTTGTTTCTCCGGTTGTTAAGTGAAGACGCTCAATCGCATGTTTTTCATAATCCAGTTTATAAAGCAGTTCCTCTTCACTGATGACCTGGAGGGAATTGATGGAGACCGAATTCAAGTTCGTGACCTCTTCTATTTCTCCGGATTCGATGGTCAGCTTGTATACATCAAACTCCGACGGCTGGGTGCGTCCATCATCATAAATGTCCTTATATTCCTCATTTTTCAACAGGTATAACTGGGTACCGTCCGGAGAAAAATCCATATCGGAAATGTATTCTTCCTCATCAAGCAGCGGGGTGGTCTTTCCGTCCTCCCATAACATCAGCTGTTGATGTTGATGGACTTCACCTTTCCATTCACGGAGGAAGGCGATTTTACCATCTGAGGAATAAACCGGGCGCGTATCGTTTTTTTCGTTTACCGGTTCCGTCAACCGCTCCGCTTCGCCACCCTCTGAAGAAACGGTATATAAACTTCCCTGTCCGTCCTGATAGTGGGTGAAAACAATGGATTCATCATCATCAGAAAGGTCGGGGGTATGCCCAAGTCCGGTTGGACCGCCGGGAGAATCAGCCAATGTACCCGTCCAGTACAATAAGCCGAACAGGATGGCCATACTGGAAATGAACAGGATGTTCTTCTTTAGTAAAGACATTGTTTTAACTTCCTTTCGCATAATCTTTGGACAGAACATGGGAAACGGCTCCGGAAAGAAGGAAAATCGCTCCGTAGATGCCTATGATTAAATGAAAGAGTAGACCGATCAAAAGGACGACAGCTCCGTATCCGGTCAATGCTTGAGTAGTGAGAAGCAGGGCCTTTCTTTTTTTCAGCCATACCAATGATCCTGCGATGATAAGAAACATGAAGAAAACGGGCCAGGCCAGTGTGATAAGTAGATCAATCATAAAACCCCTCCTTTATATCCATTTCAAAATCGTAACAGGCACGGTCACGATGAGGCCTGAAAACAACAGCCCGGTGAAAATGGCTGTGACGGGTTTTTTTCCAATCAGCCTCATTTGGTATTTGTAGAAAGCCAGCCAGGCCGCTACGGCCGTTAAAGGGAGGAAGACCCTGGCATTCATACCGCCGAAAATCAACGCTCCCCATGTGAAGAACAGACCGGCCCCGGAAATCATCAATCCATAAATAATGTTGACGATGTGGCTGATTTTCGTCACTACCCGCCCTCTTCTATCAGCAGAAGGATGCGTAGTGGCGTAATACGAATTCCGTACGATAAAAACAAGGCAAAGGAGGATCAGGATGGTTATGAAAAGGCTCATTAAAATGACCTGAAGTTGATAAAACCGGGGCACGACCATATAGTTGAACGCATTCCACAAAATTGTCAGGAATACGAGGACATTGACAGACCAGTAGTGCCGTCCTGTCCAGGATATATTAATGGCTGTCAAAACGATGAGCGTCCCCAGCGACATTTGAATGGCGAGCCACTCCGGCCAAGGGTCGCCGAATGAGAAAGCCGCTGTGAGGTGAATGAAGATACCGAGCAGGATGGTCCCGGCGCCTATGATGTAAAGCAGTCCACGTTGAAAGGGATACAGACTTTCCTGTATACCGCCGCCGATCATGCCGGCATCGCCGAAATCCCTGATGGCCAGTTTTTCCGCTTTTTTCTCATTGACTCCCTCATTGAGATACTCTTGTTTGGCACTCGTAAGGTGGGTGGTCAATTCTTCCCGGATTTCCTCCCGTTCTTCCTCCGTGCTCTGCATTTCCTTCAATATGCTGGTGACATGTTTATCAATTTTCTTCATGCCAGGTCCTCCGACGTCTTGGAGATCAGGTCGCTGACGCTTTTCCATTCTTGGAGCTTCTGCTGCAGAATCGTCCGCCCTTCGTCGGTGATGCGGTAGTATTTTCTGCGTCCGCCTGTCGTTTCGGACCAATAAGACGTCAGCCACTGCTTACGCTCCAGCCGCTTCAATGCGGGATAGAGCGTGCCTTCGCTCATGCTGTACAGCTGATCACTCTGCTCTTTCAGATGTTTCACAATCTCATAGCCGTACATATCTCGGTGGTTGACTAAGTTCAGCATAAGGATGTCGATACTGCCTTTCATAATTTCCCGATCCATAGATTCACACCTTTTCCAAATTATTCTAAAACCATTGTATAACGAGGTCCATCGTTTAACAAGGGTGTAAGTGGATACTCACACATCTGGGCATTTGCACATAAAGTATCCATTGAGGTGGTGTAAGATGATACATCGCGCTAAGGAGATCCGCGATGATCCGGTTCAAATGGAACGGCAGGAGTGGAAGGATAGAAGGCGCCGGCAGCGCTTAAAGCAGCTATTAACGGTGTCATCGCCGGTCTTCCTGCTTCTACTCTGGGAATGCTTTTCGCGGATGGGGTGGATGGATGCCCGCTTCTTTCCACCTCCCAGTGCTATTCTCTACACGTTTTGGGAGCTTGGAAAAAGCGGTGAGCTGTTTCATCATATTGGGATTTCGCTGTTCCGCATTGGTGCAGGATTCTTAATGGGAGTCATCCCAGCTGTGGCTGTCGGGTTATTTATGGGGTTGTATTCACCGGCACGTCATGTCCTGTCTCCGTTGATTATGGCGGTTATGCCGATTCCCACCCTGGCGCTGCTGCCGATTATCATTATTTTGTTCGGTGTCGGGGAAGTTTCGAAAATCGTAACGATTGCCGGCAGTGTGTTCTTTCCAGTCGTCATCAATACCGTCGCTGGAGTAACGAATATTGACCGCATTTATTTGGACGTTGCGAAAAATTACGGAGCGGGGTCGAAGCAGTTTTTCTTTAAAATCGCACTGCCGGGCTCTCTGCCTGTTATGCTCGAAGGCATCCAGATGGGGCAGGCGATTGCCCTGTTGACGATTGTCGCCGCTGAAATGATGGGGGCAAATTCAGGAATCGGTTACCTGATCTGGACTTCCTATAAAGCGTTCCTGCTCAAGGAAATGTATGTCGGACTGATCGTTATCTCGTTCTTCGGTTATCTATTCTCGGTTCTGCTGCGTGGGCTGCAGGTGAAACTTCTGCCTTGGAGGTGATGAAATGAGTACAAAGATTCTCATGAAGGATTTAACAAAAGTGTTCTACAAAAAAGAAGCGAAGGTCACAGCACTGGAAAATATCTCGATGACGATCGAGGATGGGGAGTTCGTCTGCCTCCTTGGTCCCAGCGGGTGTGGAAAAACGACACTGCTCCGAATAGTAGCGGAGCTGGAGAAACCGAGTGCGGGGTCCTTTGCTATTATGAGGGAAAAAGCCGGACGCCCGCTTCAGTCCATGGTTTTTCAGGAGCGTGGGGTGATTCCATGGCTGACTGTGGAAGGGAATGTGAGCTTCGGACTGAAAATGAGGCGTACGCCTGAAGCAGTAACGAAGGAGCGGACAGCGTATTACCTCAAAAAGACGGGCTTGGAAAAGTTCGCAGGCTTGTATCCCCGTGAACTGTCAGGAGGGATGAAACAGCGCGTCAGTATCGCACGGGCGTTCGCCAACGATCCGGAAATCCTTCTGATGGATGAACCATTCGCTGCCTTGGATGAGCAGAACAAATTCATCCTGCAGGAAGAACTGCTGACCATCTGGGCTGAAACCAAAAAGACGGTCTTATTTATTACCCACAGCATTGACGAAGCCCTCCTTCTCAGCGATCGGATCCTGCTAATGAGTGCTCAGCCGGGAAGGATTGTGAAGGAAATCCACATCCAGTCCCCAAGACCCCGGACGATGGAGCAGATCCGCTCTGATCCGGAAATGGCCGCTCATTTTGTCAGCGTCTGGAATCATCTGCAGAATGAGGTGCAGCAGTCGCGTTCACATAATTGAAAGGGGTCGGAGCATGATGGTGAAAAAAGTCTGTCATCTGCTTTCGTTTTTATTATTCATTTTTCTCCTGTTCGGCTGTGGGGCTGTTCAGGAAGAGAAACCGACAGAAGGGAACCCTCCATCGGGGGATATGGAGCCGCTTGAAAAGAAAACGACAGTCGTTATCGCTGAGGATGGCGCTGCCTCCGGAGCCGGCTTTTACATTGCCAAGGAAAAGGGGTACTTCGATGACTACAATATCGATATCCGATTCACCAGCTTTGCCAATAGTGATGATATGCTCCCGGCTCTCGCTGCGGGAGAAGTGGATATCGCCGGTGGTGTATCAACAGCTTCCTTCTTCAATGCCATCGCCCAGGGCATTGATGTGAAAATCATCGCCGACAAAGGGCATTATTTTGAAGGGAATTCCTATTTCAGCTTCGTTATCCGCGAAGACCTGCAGGAAGACATCCAGGATTATGCCGACTTGAAAGGAAAGCGGATTGCGGTATCCTCGAGAAATGCCGTTGATGATTACATTTTTCAAAGAATGCTTGAGCACGCCGGTCTGACAGAAGAAGACGTAGAGTTTGTCCTGATGTCTGACTTTGGGAATATGCTTGCAGCTATGGGCAGCAAGTCCATTGACGCCGCGCTGCAGATCGAACCGCTGATTACCCAGGGGGAGGCGCAGGGTCTTCACGTCCGTTTCAAAGATGCCACGGATTATGCTCCCGATGCGCAGATTGCCATGGTGCTCGGATCACCAGATTTCGTTGATAGAGAGGAAGAGGTATCTGTCCGGTTTATGGCCGCCTATTTAAAAGGGATCCGTGATTACAACGACGCCTTTCTGTATGGGGAAGGCCTGAATGAGGTCATTGATATTATGACGAAGCATACCGCCCTTAAAGACCCTGCCATATGGAGGGAGGTAGGGGTCACTGGTCTTGATCCCAATGGACAGATGTTTGTCGAAGATATCCATAAGCAGTTCGAAATGTACAAATCAAACGGGGCTGTCCGTGGGGATGTTGATTTTAATAGAGCTGTTGATACGACATTGACCGACCGGGCATTGGAGGAAATTGGTCCGTATACCCGCTGATTGAAGAGGAGTTCCTGACGCAGGTGGGACTCTCAGCAGGCAGTGGAGTGGTTCGTAACTCGTGTTTCTGTTTGCGTTCTGCTTATCGATGGATGCCTGCCGGCGTGCGCAGCCTCAGCTGACCTGGGCTTGCGCTGATCCCGTCGGCGTCATCGTCGAGTTCTCCGCATACTCTCATCAGACCATAAACAATAAAAAGGAAAATGTTACCCGAAGACCGTTCCCTGACCATGATGTGTCCATGTTGTACTTTATTTACATAGACATCGGTTATTTTCCGATATATTATTTTAAATTGATTCATTGGACGCATGAGGAATGTATGGGAAATTAAGGGTTTTAAAGGCGGTCAGGTCTAAAGTGGTATAGACGACTATATCATAATCCGTTACGCTTTTATTACAACTTGCAAACGCTTTCAATAAATATATACATAACTTGTCTTTTTCCGATCGATTGGTTTTGCAGAAGCGGCTCCGGATACCCGGGGCCCTTTTACAAATAAATAAAGATAAGGAGGAATGGCAGATGAAGAAAGTCGGACAATGGAGTGTCATGGTCGTTCTGGTGCTCGGCCTTGTACTCCCCCCGGGACAAGGGGCTGTACAGGCTGAAGAGGATTCGGAAAGACCGGACCTTATGCTTCTTGAAAATGTTCCCGAAGCGGATGTGAGCGTAAAGGATGGAACGTTTGATTTGACGGCTCTGCATGTATACGGTGATGGATCGTTCAAAAAGGTGGAAGAGGGGCTGTCGTGGGCAGCATCGAATAAGAAAGTGGTCAAAGTAAACGAGGAGGGGCAGCTGACCTTCACAGGAAAACCGGGAAGATCGTGGGTGGCTGTTTCAAACGGCCGGGATAAAGATTGGATCTTCGTCTATGTCAAAGGCGGGAAGAAACAGGCGGATATCCACATTCAGAAGAATAGAGGGGAAAAGTATGACCTTATTCAGCATGCGATGGACGAGATGTCGATGGAAGAAAAAGTCGGTCAGATGCTGATGCCGGATTTCCGGAATTGGGATGGCAGAAATGTTACAAAAATGCTTCCTGAAATTGAAGATCTCGTGAAGGAGTATCACCTGGGCGGAGTGATTTTATTCCGGGAGAATGTGGTAACAACAGAACAGACGACAGAGCTTGTGGCTGACTATCAGAACGCAGCTGAGAAATATGGACTGCTTGTGACGATTGATCAGGAAGGCGGCATTGTGACAAGGCTGCAGTCCGGGACGGATTTCCCGGGGAATATGGCCTTAGGGGCCACTCGTTCGGAAGAGTTAAGCCGGGATGTCGGTCGGGCAATCGGAGAAGAGCTGTCTGCGCTTGGTATCAATATGAACCTTGCTCCCGATATGGATGTGAACAATAATCCGGATAATCCAGTCATCGGGGTCAGGTCCTTCGGGGAGAACCCGGAGCTTGTGGCAGACATGGGACAGGCGTATATGGCGGGGCTTCAGGAAACAGGTGTAGCAGCAACAGCAAAGCATTTTCCGGGGCACGGGGATACAGCTGTCGATTCCCACATCGGCCTCCCGGAAGTTCCGCATGACAAAGAACGTTTGAAGGAAGTGGAATTATACCCATTCCAACAGGCAATGGATGCCGGAATCGATGCTGTCATGACGGCTCATGTAACGTTCCCGGAGATTGATGATACCAAAGTCATTTCCAAAAAGGACGGTGAAGAAATCGCTCTGCCGGCCACTTTGTCAAAAAAGGTGCTGACGGGTCTGATGCGTGAGGAGATGGGCTATGAAGGCCTTGTCATTACGGATGCTTTGAATATGAACGCGATTCAGGAGCATTTTGGATCTGTGGATGCCGTCATCCGTGCCATTAACGCTGGAACAGATATTGTACTTATGCCGGTAGGACTGGAGGAAGTGGCGGGCGGAATTTATGAAGCCGTGGGCACAGGAGAAATCGAAATGAAAACCATCGAGGACTCTGTAGAGCGGATTTTGACAATGAAAATCAGGCGGGGAATCATCAAATCTGAACAGCCGCCTTCCCTTGAAGATCAAGTGGCGAATGCCAAAGAGGTCGTCGGTTCAGAAGAGCATAAACAAGTGGAAAAAGAAGCGGCCGAGAAATCCATTACTCTGGTGAAAAACGATCAGATCCTGCCCATCCAGCCGGAACAAGATGATCAAATTGTGGTTGTCGGTGATTCATTCAGCTCTTCTTTGGCGGAAGCTGTGAAGGACCTCCATGAACAGACCACATTGATTGATCACAACTCCCAGGCATTTACGAGCGAACAGCAGACGGCTCTGCAGGAAGCGGATTATATCATTGCAGGGACATATACGTACAATGTCTGGACAAGATCACCGGACCATCCTCAAATGAAGCGCATGAAGGAAATTCTGGAAATGGCAGAAGGGAAGGTTATCGGTGTGGGGATCAGAAACCCATACGATGTGATGGCTTATCCCGAAGTGGATGCTTATATCGCTCAATATGGATTCAGAAAGGCGAGCTTCACAGCAGCTGCGTCCACCATTTTTGGACAGAATCAGCCCTCTGGAAAACTGCCGGTGACCATACCGGGGGAAAACGGTGTGTTATATGAGTATGGAACGGGTTTGAGTTACTGAATCTTTTATAAAGGGAGCGATTCATTTGAAAAAATGGCTGGCTGCGGCACTTGTGTTAATCATGACATGGACGACGTTCTCGGTTGTAATGGCTGATCACAATGGAAGCAATGGAAAGCATAAAGGGCATTATAAAAATGGAAAAGCCTTTAAGCTTGGTGTGCAAGTCCTTCTTGATGACAAAAAAGATCTGATTGAAGGGAAAAAGGTTGGATTGATTACGAACCCTACTGGTGTGGATAAGGATTTGAACAGTATTGTCGATCTTCTCCATAATGATGAGGATGTAGATTTGACCGCTCTCTATGGACCGGAGCATGGAGTCAGGGGGAGTGCTCAGGCCGGGGAATATGTTGAATTTTACACCGATGAACAAACCGGCCTTCCAGTGTACAGCTTATATGGAGAGACGCGAAAGCCGACACCTGAAATGCTTGAAGGTATTGATGTGCTGATGTTTGATATTCAGGATGTCGGCACACGTTTCTATACGTACATTTACACGATGGCCTATGCGATGGAAGCGGCTCAGGAAAATGACATCCCATTTATTGTCCTGGATCGCCCCAACCCGATCAGCGGGGATAAAGTCGAAGGTCCGGTGCTGGATATGGACTACCAATCGTTTGTGGGGAATTATCCAATTCCTCTCCGTCACGGCATGACGGTCGGTGAACTGGCCAAGCTTTTCAATGAAGCCTATGACATCGGTGCCGACTTGGAAGTGGTCGAAATGAAAGGGTGGAAGCGCACGATGGACTATGACGATACAGGTCTTTCCTTTGTTGCTCCATCTCCGAACATGCCGACTGTGGATACCGCCTATGTCTACCCGGGTGCAGCTTTAATTGAAGGGACCAACGTATCAGAGGGCCGCGGAACGACCCGTCCATTCGAACTGATTGGCGCGCCTTTTATAAACAGTACGGAATTGGCATCGTCCTTAAATGACGCTCATCTGCCTGGTGTACAGTTTAGAGCGGCTTCCTTTACACCTTCTTTTTCTAAACATGCGGGGGAACTGTCGCATGGGGTGCAGATCCATGTGACGGACAGGGATGAATATAAGGCTGTGGAAACAGGTCTGACACTTGTGAAGACCATTCATGATTTATATCCGGACGATTTTGCTTTTCGTGCAGAGAACAGTGCCGGCATTTCCTTTTTCGATTACCTGATCGGGAATGGATGGGTGCGCGAGGCGATTGAGAACGGCAGATCAGTGGAAGATATTCTGGAACAATCGGAAGCTGATCTGGAAGATTTCAAGGATGTGAGAGAGGACTATCTCCTTTATAAATAGTGTTCTGCCCCTGCTTGGAGGTGAAAAGTCCAGGCAGGGGGTTTTTTGGTGTAAGCGTTATTTTTACATGAATTGATCAGATGTGATAAAATTTGTAAATATTCATACATATTTGACAAAAACTGTACATGAAAGAGGGGAAGGTAATGAGTCAATCCGCTTTACTTAAAAATTTTTGGCATCGGATGTGGGAGCTTCATCACGAAGCCAAGAATCTGCTGACATTTGCCTCGGGAGGATCGGGCTCTCCGGAAAGGACGGATGCCTCTACGGCCTCCAGTGGGGAAGATCCTGGGCCGGCTTTTGATACGAGACAGAAAGCCGGACTTATTCTGGGGCCGCTTTTATTTGTACTCACGCTGTTATTTCTTGAGGCGGACGGTTTGTCATCCAGTGCGGTTGCTGTGCTGGCCAGCACCCTTTGGATTGCGACGTGGTGGATTACCGAGGCTGTTCCGATTCCAGCGACATCGCTGCTTCCACTCGTTCTTTTTCCAATCACGGGCGGCCTTGATGGAGGGACGACGGCTTCATCCTATGGAGATAATACGATCTTCCTATTTATGGGCGGCTTCCTCATTGCTTTATCGATGCAGAAATGGAACCTGCATAAACGGATTGCCCTGTTCATCATTAATGCCGTCGGGACGAGTACAGAGCAAATTGTTCTTGGATTTATGGTCGCGACCGGATTGTTGTCCGCCTGGATTTCAAACACGGCGACAGCGATGATGATGGTGCCGATTGGCATGGCTGTTATCTATCAGGCTTCTGAACAACTGAAGGAACAGGGGGAAAGCGTGGATCACAGCAATTTTAACTTCGGCAAAGCCGTTATGCTCGGTGTCGCCTATAGTGCTTCCATCGGTGGATTGGCGACACTGATCGGTACACCCCCGAATACGATTTTCAAAGGGATTGTGGAACAGACTTACAATATTGAAATAAGTTTTGCCGGCTGGATGGCCTTTGGCGCCCCGATTTCCATTATTTTTATCGCTCTGACGTGGTTTTATTTAGTGAAGATTGCGTATCCGATGAAAATCAAGGAACTGCCGGGCGGTCGTAAAGTGATCAACAAGGAAAGGGAAGAGCTGGGGGCCATGTCATCAGAGGAAAAAGTCGTGATGACAATCTTTACGCTGACAGCGGCTGCATGGATTTCGCGTTCCTTTTTTCTTGCTCAAATGAATGAAAACATTAATGATACGATGATTGCTATGACAGCTGCTGTACTGCTGTTCCTCATTCCTTCATCGAATCGGAAAGGCGATTATCTGCTCGACTGGGATACGGCGAAAGGGCTTCCTTGGGGAATTCTCCTTTTGTTCGGGGCCGGGCTTGCCATTGCTTCCGGATTTCAGGAAACCGGTCTGGCCGAGTGGATCGGGACCCAATTGACCGTGCTTGACGGAGTCAACCTATTGGTGATTATTGTGATTGTCACAGCTATGGTCATCTTCCTGACAGAGATTACTTCCAATACAGCGACAGCAACGATGATGTTTCCGATCATGGCTTCCTTGGCCGGGGCGATTTCTGTCCATCCGTACAGTTTAATGATTGCGGCAGGGATGGCTGCCAGCTGTGCGTTTATGCTGCCTGTGGCTACACCGCCCAACGCTGTTGTCTTTGGTTCGGGGTATCTGCGCATTCCTGACATGGCGAAAGCCGGTTTTCTATTGAATATCGCCGCCGTGGTCCTCATCACTCTGGCGATCTATTTCTATCTGCCGCTGGTATGGGATTTAGATTTGACCTCTATTCCGGAACGATTCAATTAAATGAAAGTAGTGGATACTTTGGAAGGGACTGCTGAACACCATCAACCTTATACACCATCGGAAGCGGGTTTCTGGCGAGTGACCATTGCCTTGATGCTTGCTTCTCTGTCTATTTTTTCAACGCTCTATGTCTTTCAGCCGCTGCTGCCTGTTTTTACAACCGAGCTGAATATTACAGCCACCCAATCCAGTTTATTGATGTCGGCCTGTGTCACGGCTATGGTCCTCGGTTTATTTATTCTTGGCTTCGCTGCGGATCGGTACGGGCGGGCACTTGTGATGCGCGGGTCACTCGTTGGGACAGCTCTTAGTTTAATCCTTATTCCTATGACGCCGGATTTTGAATGGATGGTCGTCCTCCGTTTTATACAAGGATTCTTTTTAGCTGGTATACCAGCAGCTGCCATGGGGTATCTGGGCGAGGAAGTGTCGTTCAGGCATATCGGCCTTGCGATGACGCTGTACATTTCCAGTAACGCTCTTGGAGGGATGGGAGGGCGTGTGCTCGGAGGTTACTTAACGGATGTGTTTGACTGGCAGGTGACACTCTGGGCGTTTTCGGTCTTTGGAGTGGTGGCTGCGGTTTTATTTCTCCGGCTGTTCCCGCAAGAGCGTTTCTTTGAAAAGACAGAACAAAATCTTATCGTCGATTTAAAAGGTATGCTGATCCATTTGAAGAGTGTTCCGCTGCTCGTGCTGTTCCTCCTTGGTATTTTGATGCAGACGGTTTTTACAGCGGTATGGACGTACCTGCCCTTCTATCTGGAGGGAGATCCGTTCGACTGGCCTTTGAAATGGATTGCCTTCACCTATTTTGCCTACCTGTTCGGTGTGGTCGCCCCTCCTGTGGCAGGCAGGATTTCGGATCAGATCGGCTTGAAGAAGATGATGTTCACTGGTGTGACGATTTTCCTTACAGGGACAGCTTTAACGGCTGTACGGGAAGGCTGGAGCATCATGATTGGGCTGTCACTCTTATGCATGGGGTTTTTTGTGGCTCATTCGATGGCTTCTGCCCTTGTCAGTAAAACAGCCACCCACCACCGAAGCGGGGCGTCGGGGTTTTATTTGATTAGCTATTATCTCGGAGTCGCTATAGGAAGTACAGCCGTGGGAAGGTTGTGGGAGGAATTCCAATGGTACGGAGTGCTGAGCGTTGTCTTTCTTCTAGTGTTTCTGTATGTGCTTTATCCCTTTTACAAAGATGCCTGATAGGTAGAGTTTCATCTGCGCGTTCTTCACGTGATAAGATAGGGAAAGGGAGAGGATCATATGCATCATGTTCAAGGAACTACAGTTGACGCTCAGACACGCTGTGCGCACTACCACAGCGATATTGATATCATTGCCATTAAGTTTCACTGCTGCAGGACGTACTACGCCTGCTGGTCCTGCCATGAAGAGCAGGCCGGCCACCGGCCCTCGCGCTGGCCTGGGGATCAATGGGATCAGAAGGCGGTCCTCTGCGGAAACTGCAGACATGAGATGTCCATTCATGAGTATATGAATACATCCAATTGTCCGTCCTGCCGCCATAGGTTTAATGAACGGTGCAGCCTTCATTATCCATTATATTTTGACATGGAAAGCCGCCCGGAAAAGTAGGGCGGCTTTTTTGTGCAGTAAAAAAAGCCCCGGAACCTAGGGGGGGACCGGGACTGCCTGCAGCATCATTTGTTCATTTTGAAGTGCGCATTTAACTGACCACGCAGCATTCGTTCCATAACCTTGCCTTTTTTCGTTTTCTGCAGATCCTTCCTGATTTCATAGGTCTGCACACCTTCCTCGCGTTTATCTGCAATTTGTAGAAGAGTTTCTACATCGGAAAATGAATACTTACGCGTCCCGCGTTTTGTACGCTCCGGATAAATAAGTCCTCTTTCTTCATAATAGCGGATCTGTCTCAAGGATAGGCCGGTCAACTCATTGACCGTTCCAATGGAAATAACCTTCTTATGTTTATACGACATGTATTCTCCTCCTTGGCGGCTAAGGACGGTTCAATCGTGCTACAAGGGTTTCCAGTTCAGTCAAGGTGAGGGTATAGAGTATTTCATCAGCCGCCTGATAAATTCCAGCTTCAATCAACTTTTGAATATAGTACTCTTTCATTTGGTCAACGGCCGCTCGCAAGTGGTAGGACATGTTACATCACTCCCGTTCGGAATCCATTTTTTTTTTGAGTTATATTCAGTCTAATAGGAATCGTTCAGCTTGTCACTCTATATGTTAGAAAATCTAACATGAATTTTACAGATGTGAGAAGATGTTCCGTTAATCCCCTTATATCCAAGGTTTTCGAGCTGAAACCTATCATTAAGATGAGGGGGAGCCGGTGGAGGAAAACGTCGTAATGGTGTTGCTGGTCTCCGTACTGGATCCATGACTACTTTCTCTACCTGTTACGTCTGCCTTTTTCTATAGGCTCTGTTAAATTCTGTTGTTGATCTTTTAAACGATTACTAAATCGTCTCCGTCTGGAATCAGGGGGCCGGTCTGTTGTTTACTCAGGGCATGGGACGGCAGGGAAAACCGTCCGCTTTCCGCGGGGAACGATGAGCCTCCTCGAACTTCGTTCTCCGGGGTCTCACCTTGTTCCTTTTTCCCGCAGGAGTCTACCTGTTTTCCCTGCCATCCCTTTCGTAGTAGTTTAACGGACTTCTTTCTGACTACCCTTCTTTGAAGAGGCGGCCTTGGGAATGGCGGGACTCCTGTGGAGTGAAGGTACATCGTGAGACCCCGGAAGGCGCAGCCTGAGGAGGCTCACGGTACCCCACGGAAAGGGAGTCATTCCCAAGACCGCCTCATACAAATCCCATGACAGAAAGGGGTGATAGGAGTTCACATGTTAAATAACAACACCAAACTATAACAGAGCCTTTCTATAAGAATATAGTAACCCCTGTTTACCAAAGAAAGAAAAGGTGAATAGGAAAAGAAAAAAGGAACGTGATACTCATGTGGATCAAACATCCATATTTTAAATATGTGACAGGGGCTGTGCTTTTTCTAATTCTCGTTTATTTTCTTGAGAAGCTGGATTTTCTCTATCCGGTAAAGACCATTTTCGGTACACTCTTTTATCCGATTTTAATTGCCGGCTTTCTTTTTTACATACTCCGGCCTGTTGTAGAGGTTTTAAGCAGGATGCGTTATCTTCCTAAACCGGCGGCGATTCTTCTTGTCTTTGCAGTCATTGGTGGGGCGTTATATGCGGCCGGCCGGGCTTTGTATGAAACCATTCAAAAACAGATCAATAACATATCCCAGCTGCCTGACAAGGTGAAAAAGACAGCCGAGGAAGCCTCCGATACCTTGGAAAAGAATGATATGGGCATGGTTTCCGGAGCGAGTATTCAACAAAGGGTGACGGAGTATTTCGGCGGGCTTACCCAGCAGATCGGCAGTCATATGTCCGAGATCTTCTCCACCATTGCAGGGGCCGCTTCCGTGCTGGTAATTGTCCCTTTCGTCTTATTCTTTCTATTGAAGGACGGAAACCGCCTGCTGCCATTTTTGAAGAAAGGACTCCCTGAGAAGCTGAAGCCCCGGGGAGAAAAGCTGTTGAAAGATGTAGATAAAACTGTTTCTTCCTATATTGTCGGACAGGTAACGGTGGCGGCAATCGATGGGGTGCTCACTTATATCGGGTACGTGATCATCGGTCTTGATTTTGCTCTTATCCTCGGGCTCTTTACAGCGTTTGCCTGCATCGTCCCGTTTGTCGGTCCTGTCATCGGGGCTGTGCCGGCCATCGGTGTAGCTCTGATGCAGGAGCCTTCCATGGCATTTTATGTCGTCATTATATTCGTTGTCGTGCAGCAGCTGGAGGGGAATCTTGTAGCGCCTTATGTTTTTGGTGAGAAATTGAATATTCATCCGCTCACCGTCATTCTGCTGCTTGTCGTTGCTGCGCCTTTATACGGAGTGGTGGGCATGATTATAGCTGTTCCCACTTATACAGTGATTAAAGTCATTTTGAAACACAGCTATCAAACGTATCAATTGTATTATTCGAAATAAGAGAAAGGCCTGGAAGGATCGCTTCCGGGCCTTTTTTATGTGGTTTATACAAAAGATAAAAGAAGAGGGGAGTTTCAGAGATAACAGAAACAGCCTATTGAATTTTTATTCGATAGATTGTATAGTTACTTAATATCAGAAATGTTTATTTATGCAATCATATTTATAAAAATGTCGAAGGAGGAAGAATAATGGAACTACAACAGGCGGAAACAAGAAAGACAACAGGAGCATCTGCTTATACAACAAAGCAGTGGATGAAATTCATCCTTCCTTCTATCATTGGTATTCTATTATTTCTCGTCCCCATTTCCGTAAATGGAAAGGTAACAATCGGCCTCGGTATTCTCGCTGACGGACTTCAAGGGGCTGTTGCTGCATACATCCCGGACTTTATGACGGGGGTTATTGTCCTCTCTACACTAGGGACATTCATTGTAAAAGCTGTACCGGCTGAAAAGAGAAAACCGGAAAAGTTCCTGTTTCAATTATTTGATGTCGGGCCGTTGTGGATGGCCTTCCGAGTTCTGGGATCGGTCTTTGCTGTTTTGACGCTCACACAGACAGGTCCTGCTGTGATTCAGTCGGATTTGACAGGAGGCGTCGTATTAAATGATTTGATCCCTGTATTGATGGTCTGGTTTTTGTTCGCCAGTCTATTTATGCCGCTTCTTTTGGAGTTTGGGTTGATGGACTTTATCGGTACGGTGGTGCGGAAGGTGATGCATCCGTTGTTTAAGCTTCCCGGCCGTTCTTCGGTAGATGCCATGGCTTCCTGGATGGGGAGCGGGACTGTTGGTGTTCTGCTGACGACTCAGCAGTATGAGGGCGGATATTATTCCAAACGTGAAGCGTCTGTGGTGGCTACGAACTTCTCGATCGCCTCCATTGCTTTCAGTTTAGTGATTGCCAAGTTTCTGGCTATCGATCATCGCTTCGTTGCGTTCTATTTTACAGTCGTCGTCTGTGGAGTAATAGCCGCAGTTATTTGTCCACGTATCCCTCCATTGTCCAGAAAAAAGGAAACGTACTACGGACCAGCCGGGAAGCAGATTGATGAAGTGGTACCGGAAGGAGTTTCCTCATTTAAATGGGGGTTGGAAAAGGCCGTGGAAAAAGCCGATCAGGTGAAGAGTCCAGGAACGGTTGTAAAAAAGGGCATCTATAATGTACTGGATATCTGGCTTGGATTGATTCCTCTGGTCATGGCTCTTGGTACTGTTGCACTTATAGCTGCCGAATTCACACCCATCTTTACGTATTTATCCTATCCATTCCTGCCGCTGCTTCACCTGCTCCAGATTCCTGAAGCATCAGCCGCTGCGCCGGCGATGATTGTCGGCTTTGCCGATATGTTCCTTCCCGCTGTTGTGGGCAGCGGCATTGAATCTGAACTGACCCGTTTCATTATCGGGGTCATGTCTCTTACTCAATTGATCTATATGTCTGAGATCGGAATCCTCCTGATCAAATCGAAAATTCCAATCAACTTTGTTGAATTGTTCATTATCTTCCTGCAGCGGACACTCATTACACTGCCTGTTGCAGCCTTGATGGCTCATCTTTTCTTCTTTTAATACCGTTACTCATAAAAAAAGGCGCCGCTGATCATCAGCGGCGCCTTCACGTTTATTTTCAATAGGGGAGGTCATTACATTCATAGGTTTCGCCCTGCGTGTTCATTTTATGGGGGCCTTTAAAGCGTTCCTCCGTCAACGTTATAAAAAAAGATCTTCTACCGGCCGGTCGAATGTTTCTGACGCTTGATATCTACGGCGATGTTAGGGTAGAGTATGAAAGGATTCTAATCTTGAAGAAAGAAGGAGCATGTATGGAAAAAGAAAGTAAAATCAAGGGAAATGGCTTAGCCTTAATTCCTTTTCTCGTCTTTATCGTCCTTTTTATCGGGTCTGGGGTATGGACCGGGGACTTCTACCAAATGCCGGTGCTTGTCGCCATTTTCGCAGCGATTTTAACGGCGCTGTTGATGAATAGAAAAACGGATTTCCAGACCAAGCTGCAGCAGTTTACAGAAGGAGGCGGACATTCCAACATCATTCTGATGGTCGTCATCTTTCTGCTCGCCGGTGCTTTCTCCACCGTCGCCGAAGGAATGGGAGCTGTGGATTCGACGGTTAACCTCGGGTTGGCCGTTCTACCGGGCCAGCTGCTTATTGTAGGTCTGTTCCTTATTGCCTGTTTTATCTCCATTTCCATGGGGACGTCTGTCGGAACGATTGTTGCGCTGGCGCCGATCGGTGTCGGCATTGCTGATCAGACAGGAGCGGCTCTGCCGTTAACGCTGGGAGCGCTTGTCAGTGGGGCGATGTTCGGCGATAACTTATCTATTATCTCGGATACCACCATTGCCGCTGTCCGTACGCAGGGAACAAAAATGAAGGATAAGTTCCGGGCCAACTTCCTTATCGTACTTCCAGCAGCCATTCTCACAGCAGTCATTTATGGTGTGTTGACAGCCGGTGCTTCCGGGAGTGCGCAGGGAGAACAAAGCTTTGAGATCATAAAAGTTCTTCCATATCTCGGGGTGCTTGTATTTGCTGTAATGGGGATCAATGTCATCTTTGTTTTAATGGGAGGCATTATTTCCGCCGGGCTGATCGGCCTTCTTATGGGAGATTTCTCAGGAATGGAACTTATTACTCTCCTTGGGGACGGATTTGCCGGCATGCAGGAGCTTTCTCTGCTTGTTATCCTTCTCGGTGGTCTGGTTGAGCTGATCCGCAGAAATGGTGGGATCGATTTCCTGTTGGAGAAAATCAGCAGTCGTGCCCGCTCCAGCCGCGGCGGTGAATTCAGTATTGCTGGTCTTGTTGCCGCTGTGAACGTGTCGACAGCGAATAATACGATTTCCATTATTACAGCAGGTCCGCTTGCTAAACAGATATCATCAAGATTCGGTATTGATGCGAAGCGGTCAGCCAGTGTCCTTGATATCTTCTCGAGCTCTGTGCAGGGGCTGATTCCTTATGGGGCTCAGGTTTTATCCGCCGCCAGTGTAGCGAGTATTTCACCTGTCAGTATTGTCCCGTTTGCCTTTTATCCTATTCTGCTGGCGTTATCAGGCATCCTGGCCATTCTGTTCCGATTCCCACGCTCTCATGCAAATCAGAAGTAAAGCACTTGAAAAAGCATCAAGCCCCGGCTTGATGCTTTTTAGTTTGTCTGGAGTTTCCCGGCAGCTTTTTTAATGGAGTCCCACGCTGTTTGCTCCCTGTTAATGTAACATTCACATAAAAGGGACGGCTCTACGAAAGAGAAGCCCTTTTTCTAACATTGAAAAAAGGGCTTCTCTTAATGGGCATTGACCATTGGTTGTGTAGAAAACCGGGAATGGGTCCATGCCTTCTCCTATAGAAATGGGGTTCGTCATCCGTTCTGATTGACGGACAACAACGCCTGTTTTAAGTCATTGTATGTTTCAAGCTCCTTAAAGCTGATCTCCGAATCAATGGCAGCCATAGCCATTTCCGTCCGGATACCGGTCATAACGGTCCGTGTGCCGAGGAGTTTGATGGTTTTCGTTAAATTGAACAGGTCATGAATAAATACCTCATCAAACGTGGCAATACCGGAGAAGTCAATAAACAATAAACGCAGGCTGTGTTCTTTGACCTTATGAAGAGTATGGTCTTTAACGATTTCAAAACGGTCCGGTGAGAATTCGCCGACAAGAGGCAGCACGGCCTGGAATTCATCAATCAGCACCACGGGTGTGGATACTTCATTCAAATCTTTCTCGATTTTCTCATGCTCCTGCTCTTTCAGTTTATTATAGTTATCCGTAGTTGCCCTTATCGCCGCATCAAAGGCGGTTACAACTTCTTCTGTGACAAGAAAGCCTTCCTCGACCTTTGCTTCTTTAATCATGTCCGATCTTCTCATATGCTTCATTAAAGAGAGACGGAATACGCAGAGGACATCCACCGTCTGTTTGAGAAGGACGCCCTGGGAGTAGAGGAAATTATTCGTATCATAACCGATTTCAGCGGCATTGGTTTCCTCAGGGTGCTGCAGAAGACTTCTCGCCACACGGTCAAGAAGCAGGGACAGCATATCGAAGTGATAATTCAATTCCTGATCGGTATAGTCGATTTCTAATTGATCCAATGTTGCGGGAAGCAGTTCACTGACGAGTTTTGTCTGATTATCTTCAAAATATTGCGCAAGTCGCTGGTTTAAACTGTCCATGGTTGGTCTCCTTCCAATAAGCAGTATTGTACCTATACCCTTTTTTTACTGCTGTATAACTTACATTTTCCCAGTTAGAGGAATTGATTCAATACATATATTTATGTCACCGGCTGGCCGTAGACGGCAAGATACTGCTGATTTGAAAAAGGGGTGAACTGCTGTCCATTCCAGGAAAGAGGGGTTTGCATGAGACCCAGCCCATCTGCATTATACCGGCCGGTGACCCGTTGGAATGCGAACAACTCATACACCCCATCGCCATTGAAATCGACGGGATATAGTTGATTGAGTCCGGATACGGATCCCTGCAGGGGAGTTAACAATGTTCCATCATCTGTATAAATCTCAGAAAGGTATGCTTTACTCCGGTTACTCAGATCAATAAGAAAAGACAGGGCAGGCGTTTCACTCACCACTTTTACTTTATAGTCATTTTGATAGGTGACGGTATACTTGAATGAAGAATCGAAGCTTTCATAATTAAAAAGTAGAGAAGGCTGGTTATTGAAGAAGCTGTATACATAGTAGTAACCAAATCCGCCGCTTCCACCTGAATCCATGCTGACTAAAATATCGTCTATGCCATTCCCGGTAAAATCACCCAGGAAGAGCCTCGGCTGATAACCTGTGTTTGTCGGGAGGGGGATGCTGTAAAACTGCTGGGTGCGGCCGTCCTGAATAATGAGTGTGATGCCGGTGACGTATGGGCTGTCCGGTGACTGATAACCAGATAAATACACGTAGTCCATAATGGAATCCCCGTTGACGTCCCCTTGAGCAAAAGCGGTGATGACCGCCGTTTCGGAAGGCTGTCTGAAGTATGGATGCATGACGCGTACCTCCTTTTTAACAGCTTATGCCGGCTGAGCAGGGAGAATCAAAAAAAGAGCCCGGAGGGGTCTTTTTTTGGCTGTAGAAAAAGCCTGAGTTACCCAGTTAGAGTTGTCCATTTGTCGTATAAAGGGTCACATTCCGCTTATCGGTGGATGAATACTTCAGGCATCACCACCGAATGCTCTTCGTCCCGACGTTAGAATATATAAGAAAGAGATTGTGTACTAAGCAGGTTCGCAGATTCAAAAAACGGCGGGAGTTGCGCTGTTCCCGATTGCGTGAAAAAGAAAACGGAAAAGAACGGGCGCTGATGACGGCTGCCTGCCGGAATATGAAAAAGAATTCCCAAGGAGCGGAGCCCCTTCCACTCCTGGCGGTAAGAAAGAAAAAAGCTTGTAAAGAAACCGGGGTTTCTCTACAAGCTGAAAAGAGCCCGGAGGGCTCTTTTTTAGAGACGGCTGAATCCTTCCTGTTCCAGGAAAGAGGCAGCTTCCTGGTAGGAGTTGAATGCTCCTTCCAAGGTATCATCGGCATAGACGTTATAGCCGTCTTCTTCTCTTAATAAAATCAATGCCTGATCACGGTCGTTCAGCCATTCTTCCATAACCGGATCTTTTTCAGCCGGGGATAGGGAGAGGGAGTTGATGGCTTCCCGGATCAGATCTCTTAAAGCATCCGCACTGTAATCTTTAATATTGATCATACCGCGCTCATCTGTATCCGCCTCTTCCATTTCACCGGCATAAACAAAGCCGTTGCCGTTTGGATGAAGACGGTAAACGACAATCTTTTTGTCGTAGAGGCTGTCTTCGTAATGGAAGTTCACCCGTCCAAGTGAAATATCCTTTCGGTCTAATTCTGTAAACTCTTCAATAACTGCAACTTTTTCTTCAAATGTGAGCATAACGTCCTCCTGATGTCATTCGTAGGCTTAGTATAGCATAACCGTGGAAGTCATACATCAAGAGTGGACAATCATTTCGCGCCGAAATTCATACGGATATAACGGCCGCGGACGATTTGATAAATGCCGTACAAAATCAGTCCCAATCCTGCGGTACCAAGCAGGATCTGTCCGAATGGCTGCTGGGATATCTCAGAAAGAGCTCCGTCCATTCCTTTGGCCTCATCCGGGTTGGATGTCATGGCCGTCCTGATAAAGAAAAATCCGATTAAGCCGAGAACGATCCCACGGGCGGATAAACCGAAACGGCCGCTCGTTTTAGCTACTTTAAGCCGGTGTTCGTCCATATCTCCAATATTGAAGGATTTCATAAACCCTCCAGAAGCTCCTTTATAGAACTCGTAGGCTGCATAACCGATGATAATAAGGCCGACGATTCCGACGAGCCACTGGCCGAAAGGCTGGGATAACAATTTCGCTGACATGGTTTTCTCTGTGCTTCCACCGCTTGATCCTGCATTCATGGCGATTTTAACCGCGTTATAAGCAATACCGCCATAAATAGCCGCTGCTACGACGTAAGCGATCCGGGTGATGATTCCTTTGGCATCACTGCCTTTATTTCCCGGATCAAGAACAGCTTCGATCAGGCGCCAGATGATGTAGGCGAACAGGCCGACAGCTACGGCCCACAGCAGGATTTCACCAAACGCTACCTGAGCCACCGCACGGAACATGCCTGATGTTCCGGTCGTCTTCCCACCTCCGACACCAATGACCGCCATGAAAGTCAGAAGACCGATCAGCATATATACCGTTCCCTTTGCCATAAAACCGAATCGGGCCAGGCGACGGATCCAGGGTTTTATTTCCTCTTTCGTCTGTTGGGCATCTGAATTGCTTGAAGATGTAAATGTAGAAGCCATGTTCCTGTGTTCACTCCTTCTTAAACTGTTGGTTGCTTAAGAAACTATTTCCCGTTGTGCTGAAAAAAGAAACCGGGTACAGAAAGAAGTCGTGTTAAAATAGATGAAGAAGAAAGGGGGCGGACCATGTATCTGACAATCAAGGAAACCGCTGGGTACCTGGAACTTCCTGAGGATTATATAGAGTATCTCGTTCATCATAATAAAATCAAAACCGTTCATGATGGTGAGCAGCTGCTCATCAATAAGCACCAATTTTCTACACATCTGGAGCAGATGGAAAATTACAGGGAATTGATCCAGGCGTATTTGAACGAACCGATTCCGGAAGATCCGGATGTTAAAGATGAAGATTAAAAAAACAGAGCCGTAAATCAGGCTCTGTTTTCATCTATTTCCGGGCGGCTACAGCTTCAATTTCCACTTTCGCGCCCTTAGGGAGACGGCTGACTTCCACGGCTGCCCGTGCGGGGTAAGGTTCGCTCAAATAGCCGGCATAGGCGTCATTCACGGCAGCGAAATCATCCATGGAAGCGAGATAGATATTCATTTTAGCCACATTGGAGAAATCGAGACCGGCTTCGTTCAGGACAGCTTTCAAGTTTTTCATCACCTGATGGGTCTGCTCAGTTACGTCATCAGATACAAATTCCATTGTTTCTGGAAGGAGAGGAATCTGTCCGGATAGAAAAACGAGATTCCCAAGATCCACAGCCTGGGAGTAGGGTCCGATGGCATCAGGAGCCTGTGTGGTAGAAATGGTTTGGAACATGGTTGTGCCTCCTTTATGTATTTGGCTAAAGTTTACCACGTTTTTATCTATGGACATAGCGTTATCGGCCGTCTTTATGATTGGGACTGCCCCGTTCCTTAATAGGGACAGCCCGCTGTTTTTTGCGGTTTAGCCTTTGGGAAACGGGGAAAATGAATGAAGAAGGAGTTGAGATCATGCCTTATAAAGAAAGACTTGAAAAGCAGATTGAAGAATTAAGAAAACACATGTACGACATATATAACAAAAACCCCGAGGACCCGGAACTGCTTCGTATTTCTCAAGACCTGGATGATTTATTGAACCGGTTTGGAAACGAAGACAGTTATCAATGTTCCAATCAGTAGGATCTCCTGTATGAAAAACGGTTTAATTTGATGCCTCCGGCTGGATGTGGTAGATTATTGGTAATGCCGCCCTGCGATCATTACGACTGCGGGAAACTTAACCATTCCTACAGGGTGGCAGGTTTCTATACATATAACTAGGCCTTCTGCATGCGGCAGAAGGCTTTTTTTGATGCGTTTTTACCTGCAAACGCTTCACTTCAAGAAAAAAAAGAATAAAAAATAAATATTCAGAAAATGGGTTGTTATTCGACAAAGAAGCGGCTAGAATACTTTTTATATTCTTATTTGGAAGGAGGCTCAGCGATGGTCACATTTATCGCATCTATTGCTTTACTTATACTCGGTTATTTTGTTTATGGAAAGGTGGTCGAACGCATTTTTGTCATCAATGACAAAAAGACGACACCGGCCTATGAGCAGAATGACGGATTTGACTACATGCCGATGAGCTGGTGGAAAGCGAGCTTGATCCAGCTGCTCAATATCGCTGGGCTTGGACCGATTTTCGGAGCCGTTATGGGCGCTCTTTACGGGCCCGTTGCATTTATATGGATTGTCATTGGATCAATTTTCGGGGGAGCGGTTCATGATTACTTCTCCGGTATGATGTCTCTGCGGCATAAAGGCGAGCAGTTCCCCGGTCTGGTAGGGAAATACCTTGGAAACCCTGCACGGGTGATCATTAACGTTCTATCCATCGGATTGATGGTGCTGGTCGCAGCAGCTTTCACTGCCGGACCTGCCCAGCTGATGGCGGAAGTGACACCACTTGGATTCTTTACATGTATCCTTCTGATTTTTGCTTACTTTCTGGTAGCTACCGTTCTTCCGATTAACAAAATTATCGGAAAGGTGTATCCGATTTTCGGGGCGGTGCTCATTTTTATGGCCGTCAGTATCGGGATCGGATTGTTCTTCTTTGATAATCCCGTTCCGAATCTGACCGTTGCGAACCTTCACCCTCAGGAACTTCCAATCTGGCCGCTGTTAATGGTTACGGTTTCCTGTGGAGCGATTTCAGGATTTCATAGTACGCAGAGCCCGATTCTTGCGCGAACGTTGAAAAAAGAAAGCGAAGGCAGGAAAGTGTTTTACGGAGCAATGATTGCCGAAGGGATTATCGCCTTGATCTGGGCGGCGGCAGGAATGGCCTTTTTCGGCGGTACAGGGGAGCTTCAAATGGCCCTTGACGCAGGTGGCCCGGCCGGCGTGGTCAACGAAATCAGTACTTCCACTCTTGGAACACTGGGCGGCATTCTTGCTGTACTAGGTGTCATTATCCTTCCGATTACTACAGGGGATACAGCGCTGAGGTCCTCCCGGATGATGCTTGTGGATCTGCTTAAAGGATTTACCAAAAAGGAATGGAACGGGAAATGGGCGACGATCCTTCTGGCTGTACCTGTTGCTGTACCGACCTTCATGCTTACACAGATGGACTACAGCTTCCTGTGGCGTTATGTAGGCTGGTCAAACCAGGTCGTGGCCACCGTCATGCTTTGGACGGGAGCGATGTATTTGATGAAGCAGGCAAAATTCCACTGGATCTGCAGTGTACCGGCGCTGTTTATGACAGCTGTGGTCAGTACCTATATCTTCTATGCACCGGAAGGGTTCGGTCTGTCTTATTCCACATCCATGTTGTTAGGTGCTGTCATCTGGACGGTCGTCTTCACATGGTTCGTGTGGCAGGTCATCAAACATAAAATGCACAAACAGCAGCACGTCGTTACAACGAAAGCAAGCTGATTCCAACACCCTCCGTTTCGGAGGGTGTTTTATTGTCTGGGAACAGGTGTGCTTCGGATTGGACATAAAAAGGGCATTGAATGAGTCATATCCTAGTAACTTTATCGGGATTTTATGATAAAATAAAGAAAACATGGATAAGAGAGGGGTTGCAGCATGAGTAAAATATACGTCCTTCACGAAAACGATGAATGGACCGGCCACTTGACGAAACGATTGGAGGAATTGAACCTTCCTTATGAGTTGTGGCATTTGGATCAAGGGACGCTTGATTTAACCAGTGAGCCGCCGGAAGGCATTTTTTATAACAGGATCAGCGCATCTTCTCATACAAGAAACCACCGTTTTGCACCGGAATATACAGAGGCTGTCCTGGCCTGGCTGGAACGCCACGGACGTACAGTGGTCAACGGGAGCCGGGCGCTTCGTCTGGAAGTGAGTAAAGTAAATCAGTACATGGCCTTGAATCAGGCAGGCATTCAAACGCCTGAAACCATAACGGCTGTGGGCAGGTACAACATTCTGGAAGCAGCCCGCCAGCTTGATCAATCTTCTTTCATCACGAAACACAACCGTGCCGGCAAGGGGCAGGGCGTTCAATTGTTTCATTCGACGGAAGCATTGAGGGAGTATATTGATGGCCCATCCTTTGAGGAACCGGTGGATGGCATAACGTTGATTCAACAGTATATCGAAGCTCCTGAACCTTACATTGTCCGTCATGAATTTGTCGGCGGGAAGTTTGTCTACGGTGTGAAAGTCGATACATCCGAAGGGTTTGAGTTATGTCCGGCAGATGCCTGTACGATTGAAGATCTTTACTGCCCGACAGATCAAAAAGAGGAAGCGCCGAAAGCGAAATTTGAGATTCTGGAGGATTATCGTCCGGCCATTGTTGATCAATACGAGTCGTTTTTGAAAGAGAATAACGTTCAAGTCGCCGGCATCGAAGCGATTCAGGATTCAGAGGGAAACCTCTACACGTATGATGTCAATACAAACACCAATTATAATTCTGACGCTGAGGCTGCTGCCGGCACGTACGGCATGTTGGAACTGGCCCGTTACCTTGGCGGCCTGCTACAGAAATCCTATGTATAAAAAAAGATCGATCACATCCTGTGATCGATCTTTTTTTAATGCCGCTTGCTCAGCCATAAGACTCCTGACTTGGCAAGGCGTGGAAGGACACCGGTCATCGGCTTTTGAAGCATATTGCCGAACCCGTCGTTTTTCCCCAGGGAGCCCAGGGAGCCTTTCAGTTTAACGTCACCCGGGCGTTCCGGCACGCGTTCCTGGAGGACAGCACGGAGTACTTCCGCAACCTTTTCGCCCTGCTGGCCGGCCAGCTGCGCACTTGGAGAGTACTCGGAGGACGCACAGTCTCCGACAACGTAGACGTTTTGATGGGTTGGTACCTGGTAGAAATCGTTGATGATCACTTTTTCCTGATCATCCTTTTCAAATGGAAGCTCACGTACGAGGAAATTCGGACGCACACCGGCGGTCCATACAGTCACATCGTTGATATAACAAAGGCCGTTGTTGCAGACGCCGTCTTTTTCGACGTACTCTACATTGGCATGGTGAATGACCTCGACATCATTGTCGTTAAACCATTTCTCCACGTATTCCTGAATCTTTGAATCGAAGGCTTTCAACACAGACGAGCCCCGGTCAAGCAGACGGATGTTCAAATCCGGACGGCTTTCGCGCACCTCAGAAGCGACCTCGATTCCGCTCAGTCCAGCCCCTACGACGGTAATCTTTCCATAAGCCCCGAGATTATTAATGGCATAACCGGCACTCCGCGCTTTGGAGAACGTTTGGACACTTTCAGTAAATGTCTGTGCCCCTTCAATCCCGTGATAATTATCCTCGCATCCCAGTCCGATCAGAAGATAGTCGTATGGAACAGGCTCCAGACCACCTTTCACCCGGACATGCTCGGCTTCCACATCAATGTTTTCAATTTCATCAAAAACGTAATCGACCTGTTCATGCTCTGGAAAATCCACCCGGGCATGACGATCGGATTCCGTACCTGCAGCAATCGTATAAAACTCCGTCTTTAATGAGTGGTAGGGATTTCGGTCGATGACAGTGATATGTACATCATCCCTGACGCCGTCAAGCAGCCCGTGAAGAGCATTCATGCCGCCGTATCCCCCACCTAAAATGACAACTCTTTTCATCTTTGTTCCACCACCTTCACAATTTCAAGTCCCCTGCGTTCCCTTTTCGTAAACGTTTTCTATGATTTGTTACAATCTTAAGCGTATCAAAAAAAACGTCGGAAAACTATATGAACAGCGCATTTATTCCTGGGTGTGGAAAGATATGGATGACTTTTCTGACGGGCAGAGACATAGTAAAATGAAGCTAATTCAAACAAGAGAGGGTCAGATGATGAAACAGGTATACAGCAGGATGATACAATTTCGAGGCTCGCACTATGATTATGGATATTTCCAGGGGGAACAGCTGAGGAATTCCATGACCATCAAAAATCGGGAAAAACAGTGGAAAGTAAGGGTTCCCCGCTTTACAGTGGAAGAATCTGAAGTGAAAGAAGCCATCACACGTTTTGCCCCCGGCATCTGGGATGAACTCCTTGGGCTGAGGGATGCCCTGGAATGGCCGATGGAAAGGGTCATGATGGAGTTCGGGGGCTATCGTGTGGATTATAAAAGGAGCGGCTGCTCGATCATGACCGGGGATGGTTATTTCATCCGCAATTATGATTACATGCCGAAAACCTATGAAGGACGCTACGCCTTATTTCAGCCGGAAGACCACGGCTACAGCACAATCGGACCCACACAGAGAATCACCGGCAGGATGGACGGCATGAATGAGAAGGGACTTGTCCTCGGCTATAACTTTATGCACAGGAAGCGGCCGGGAGATGGGTTCATCTGCTGTATGATTGGACGGATCATCCTGGAAACCTGTGCGGATGTAGAAGAAGCGGTGGCTGTGTTGAAAGAAATTCCGCATCGTCATTCGTTCAGTTATACGGTATTTGATCCAAGTGGAAGGACCTATATTGTGGAAGCTTCTCCACGTGGAACAGCCGTCAGAGAAGCTGACGTCTGTACCAATCATTTTGAAGTCATGGTAGAGGAAAACCGGAATCATCTGGTTGATTCCAAGCGGCGTATGGAGGCCATCCAGACAGGACGGGAACAGCTCTCCCATGCCTATGACGCTTTCCGACTGATGAATGATACAGATGGGGGTGTGTTTTCGGATCTTTACGACCAATGGGCTGGGACGATACATACAGCCGGCTACCTGCCAAAGGAAGGGAAAGCATGGTTTGCCTTGGGAGGTGATCAGGAGCCGGTGGAATTGGATTTTCACCAATGGCTTTCCGGTATCGATGATCCCCGGACAATGATATACGGAAAAGTGGATACGGAACTGCCTTTTGTACACATGGAAGATGGTGCTTATTGGAATGGAAGAAAACGGAGATAGGAGGTCCATGATGACAGAGCGTGTCGTAGTATCATGGAGCGGTGGGAAGGATTCTGCTCTCGCCCTGTATCAAATGCTGCATAACCCCGACGTCAGTGTGAAAGGGCTGCTTTCCACAGTATCTGCTGCAAGCAGGAGACTTCCGGTCCATGAGGTGAGAACGGAATGGATGAGAAGACAGGCACAAGCGCTCCGGATGCACTTATATGAGGTGGATCTCCCGGATCAAGCCTCGAACATGCAGTATGAACAGGTCCTTCGGAAGCAGGCAGAGAAGCTGAGGGATGCAGACATTTCTGTGATGGTATACGCCGATCTTTTTCTACAGGATATTAAAGATTACCGCCTTCAGCTCATGGATAGAATAGGAATGAAAGGCCTTTTCCCTTTATGGAACCAGCCGACGCAAGAGACAGCCGAGACATTTATTCAGCTGGGCTTTAAAAGTATCGTAACAACGGTGGACACCGGCGTTCTGCCAGAGGAATATGCCGGGCGGGCGTTCAATATGGATTTTCTGAAAGATCTTCCCCAGGGCGTGGATGCGTGCGGGGAGAATGGTGAATTTCATACCTTCGTCTATGATGGTCCCTGTTTCATTCACGCGCTTCCTGTCAAAGCAGGGAGCCGTTTTACCTCTTTTGATGGAAGGTTTGCTCATGTAGAATTGGAGGAGTCCCACGAGTAATTGTGGTAAGATTAATAGTCGAGAAAAGACTCACTGGAGGTAACTATGGAAGATATTTTACAGATGAAAGATAAGAACATTGTCGTTATGGGTGTGGCAAATAAACGAAGCCTGGCCTGGGGTGTGGCAAGGTCCCTCTACAAGGCAGGGGCGAACATCATTTTTACATATAGAAAAGAACGCAGCTATACGAAGCTTCAGAAGCTTCTTGAGGAAGAGGGGATGCAGGCGGAAGCTGTTGTCCAGTGTGATGTGAACAATGATGAAAGCATCCAGGAGGCCTTTGCGAAAATCGGCGAGCAGACAGGGGTCATTCATGGTGTCTGCCATTCGATTGCTTTCGCTCATGCCGAAGATTTAAAGGGTGACTTTATTGAAACGTCCCGCGACGGCTTCGCTTTCGCTCAGGATACGAGCGCGTATTCTCTAGTAGCAGTAGCCAAAGCGAGCCGGCCGTATATGACAGAAGGCGGTTCCATGATCGCAATGAGCTACCTTGGTGCAGAACGTGTGGTGAAAGGGTACAACGTCATGGGTGTGGCGAAAGCTTCGCTTGAAGCCGCTGTCCGTTACCTCGCTGAAGATATGGGGCAGCATCAAGTGCGTGTAAATGCCATTTCTGCCGGAGCTGTCCGTACGCTTGCCGCCAAGGGTGTGCCAAGCTTCAATGAGATTCTCAATAAGATTGAAGAAACTTCTCCGCTGAGAAAAAATGTGACCCAGGAAGAAGTCGGCGATATGACGCTTGCGATGATGAGTCACCTTTCCCGCGGGGTAACTGGTGAAATCGTCTATGTAGATTCCGGGTACAATATTCTAGGATGAAAAGTTTTCACGGTCACGTATTGCTCATCGGCTCGTGCTGTACCACAGGCGTCACCACCGAACGCTCCTCGTGACCTCACTACATGATCATTTGAAAAAGGGAAGCTTTTCGGTTAAACCGAAAAGCTTCCCTTTTTATCCTTCAACATCACAAGGGGAAGAATATGATCTGGTTCGGACGAATGATGGAAAGAGAGTCCTCCGGAGGAGATGGGGGCGTCCGTCCGAGGAAAAGAATGGTCTGATCTCCTGAAAGCATAAAAGACATACAAAGAAACACAGGTTCCCACTGCGAGTTGAGCTCTCTTATTCAGGGAGCCTTTTTTGTATGATTAGGAAACGTTTCACGTGGAAAAATTAGGGTATGGGTAATTTAGTGAGTGAAAATCAGCTTAGGACCTTATCATTAGATCGGAGGCTTTACGTATGCAGAGACAACAATCAATCATCGAAGAGTCACTGAAAGCAGTTATGGAAAATGAAGATTTTCTTCCGGATTTGAAGTACCAGTCCAGGGAGCAGGCGTATAAATCACTGGTGGCCCTGCTGTCCACACCCAATCATGTTCACAAATCATACTTAAGAGTCCCTATGGAGGATGGACAGATCGTCCGTATTCCTGCTTTCCGCATCCAGCACAGTGATACAGTCGGCCCATATAAAGGCGGGGTCCGCTTCCACGAATCGGTTCACGAAGACGAGGTAGCCAATCTTGCAAAACTGATGACCTTGAAAAATGCCCTTCATGAGCTTCCGTTCGGCGGAGGAAAGGGCGGCGTCAGTATTAACCCGAAAGATTACAGCGTGAAGGAACTGAACCTGATCTGTAAAAAATACGTCCAGTATTTTAATGATATCCTTGGGCCTGATAAGGATATTCCAGCTCCTGACGTAGGAACAGGAGAAAGGGAAATGGACTGGATGATGGGTGAGTTCAAGGCCCTCCATCCGGGAGAACCTTACCGGAACAGCTTTACTGGAAAAAGCATTGTGAACGGAGGATCGCTGGGACGCCGGGAAGCCACAGGTAAGGGTGTCTACTTTACGTTCCGTTATATGATGCACGACTTTTTGAACAATAATCGTGACTGGCTCGAGGGGACGGAGAACGTGTTTGCCAAGACCGCTTTGAAACATGCTGACAAAGAATTGAAAATGGCTGTGCAGGGCTTCGGTAACCTCGGTTCTGTCGCTGCGCTTGAATCCGGGAAATGTGATTACTTAAATAACAAAGTCGTCGCCGTAAGTGATGCGAACGTCATGCTTTATAACCGGGAAGGTCTGGATATTGAAGCACTTGTAGAATTCACTCAACAAAACGACGGCGACCTGCCTGCGGAAGAGCAGCAGCTGGAGGAGCATGAAATCCACGCTGAAATCAGAGATCGGGATGAACTGCTCACCATGGATGTGGACGTGCTGTTCCTTGCCGCTCTGGAAGACCAGATCCACGAAGGAAATATGAAGGATATCCAGGCGGAAATCATTGTCGAAGGGGCCAACGGTCCAATTACAGAAGAGGCGGATAAGCATCTGGCGGATCAGGGGGTATTGATTATTCCAGATATCCTCGCTAATGCCGGCGGTGTGATCGTTTCCTTCTATGAGTGGGTGCAGGGCAGAGAAGCCCGCTTCATGAATGAAGATGAAGTGTTTGAACGCCTCTTTGAAAAAATGAAGCATACGATGGATACAATTCTTCCTCAGTTTTTCGGAGATCCATTTCCGCTGCGTCAGAACTGCTACATCCATTCCGTTATGAAATTGTCCAATATCATGTACCGTCAGGGAAGACTTTACTGACGGCAAGACTCAGCCTGAAAAAGGCTGAGTTTTTTTGTGCATTTTTCCGGAGAAGTGGGAAAGTTAAGGAGTGATGAATCTAGAAGGAGGAATAATCGTGTTAGAAGGAAAATCTGCCTTAATTACTGGATCAGGACAGGGTATCGGTTTGGAAATCGCTACGGAATTTGCAAAAGCCGGTGCCAAAGTTATGTTAAACGATATCAATCAGGACACCTTGGACAAATCGGTGGAAGAGCTGCGTTCCCAGGGCTTTACCGTTGAAGGGGTTGTCGCCAACGTGGCGAAAGAGGAAGATGTGAAAAATGCCATTGAAGAGACCGTCAGTAAATTTGGCAGCATTGATATCCTCGTCAATAATGCCGGGATTCAGCACGTGGCTCCAGTGGAAGAGTTCCCATCTGAGAAGTTTGAACTGATTCTTGATATTATGCTCAAGGGACCATTTTTCGGAATCAAACACGCCTTCCCGCACATGAAAAAGCAGGGATATGGTCGTGTCCTGAATATGGCCTCCATCAATGGTTTGATCGGATTCGCCGGAAAAGCAGGCTACAACAGTGCCAAGCACGGCGTTATTGGTCTTACAAAAGTGACGGCTCTTGAAGGAGCGGATGACGGCATTACTGTCAACGCCATCTGTCCCGGCTATGTCGATACACCACTTGTACAGAATCAGCTGGAAGACTTGGCCAACACACGCAACATCGAGAAAGAAAAAGCATTGGAGGAAGTCATCTATCCGCTCGTTCCTCAAAAACGATTGCTGCAGGTACAGGAGGTTGCGGATTACGCAATTTTTCTAGTCAGTGATAAAGCGAAAAGTATTACAGGTCAGGCGGCAGTCATTGACGGTGGTTATACGGTGCAGTAATATCCATAAAAAAACGAAGCTGAGAGTCAGCTTCGTTTTTTTATGTCTTTAGTTGATACCCATCATAGACAGAAGAATAATGGCTATGGTTGCAATCATTGGGATAATCAGACCTACAACAAACACGTCCTTGTAGGAATCCTTATGTGTAAGGCCTGTGACCGTGAACAAGGTAAGCAGTGCCCCGTTATGAGGAAGAATGGAAGCGCCTGAAGCCACAGAGGTAATCCTGTGGAAGGCTTCCAGACTAAGCCCCTGATTCACAGCAATATCATAATACTCCTGACCAAGGGCTTCTAAAGCGATCCCCATACCTCCGGAAGCAGAGCCCGTAATCATAGCTAACAGCTGAACAGCGAAAGCTTCGGAAAAGTACGGGCTGAGCGGAATGCTGAAAATCAGTTCTTTCACTGTGTCAAAGCCGGGGGAGGCGGTGACGACCGTTCCGAACCCGACGGCGGCGCTCGTATTGATCGTCGCCATAACCGATCCGGATGCGCCGCCGTTGATGGCTTTAATAAAGTCTTTGTAATCTTTCCAGTTGAAAATCATGATCAACAGAATCCCGATGAGAAGGGCTGTTAAGATATTCAAATCAAAAAGGTTAAGAGTGGCAACGACAGCAATCAGAGGAATGGTCGATAAGATCCAGTTTGGGAGTTCCTCCTCGTTCACACTTTTTACTTGGTTATCTCCTTCAGGCTCTGTAAACTTCTCATCGTTTTTAGTCAGTCGTCCCTCACGGAATTTCAAATAAAAGTATCCGCCGACGGCCATGATTAACGCAGCGACAATCCCGAGAATCGGGGCTGCCATTGTATCGGTTTCAAATGTGTTGATTGGAATAATGTTCTGAATCTGTGGTGTTCCTGGAAGGGCGGTCATTGTAAAAGTGAAAGCTCCGAGAACGAACGTGGAAGGGATCAGTTTTCTCGAAACATCGGCCTCCCTGAACATCGCTACGGCAAGCGGATAAACGGCAAAAACGACAACGAAAAGACTGACACCGCCATAGGTTAGAATAGCAGCCGATAACAGCATTCCGAGAATCGCACGTTTCTTCCCGATGACACTGGATATTTTGTGCGCCACCGACTGGGCAGCTCCTGTATCTTCCATCAGCTTTCCGAAAATCGCACCGAACAGGAAAATAGGAAAATAATCTTTGGCAAAGTCGACGAATCCCTGCATGTACGTGTCGGTGTAGGCAGGGAGGATGTCCATTCCGCTGAGAACAGCTACGGCACCTGATACAAGCGGGGCAATCCAGATGATGGACCAGCCCAGGTAGGCGAGCAGCATGAGTAAACCAAGTCCTAAAAGGATACTAATCATGATGATTCCCTCACTTTATGTGGTTGATGTCTGTTTTACTATGTCCAATTCAGCGGATTTGATGAGCCACATAAAAAACGGCCGGTACTTGTCCGGCCGTTAAGTTGTAGAAAGTACTTGTCATTTAGTTGATTCGCCTATAGCTCATAGGGGTTATCACGTTCCGCATATCGGTGGATGCTTTCCGCAGGCACGGCCTCAGCTGACTTTGAAAGAAAGCACGCCTGCCCAAGTGGATCTTCGACTCGTGCTGTTCCCGCAGGCTTCATCCCCCAATGCTCCTCGTGATATCAGAAACCAATGAAAAAATAAGCGTTCAAAAGGAGTTGATCATTTAAAAATGGGAGGGTTTCTCTACCAACCAAAAACTGCCGGCCCTTGGCCGGCAGTTCTTTTGATCAACCTGTATTTCGAAGACCGGCAGCAATCCCGCTGATGGTCAACAGTACTTCTGTTAGAATTTCATCGTTTGGATCTTCTTCCTTGCGGAGTTCTTTAATTAACTCCACCTGCAGGAAGTTCAACGGATCGACGTATGGGTTCCGCAGGCGTACGGATTCCTTGATCGTCGGCTGGTGATTCAACAGTTCATCGTCCCCGGTGATTCTAAGGAGGATGTTTTTCGTACGTTCATATTCTTCAACCACTTCATTGAAGATACGCGTGCCCAGTTTTTCGTCCTGAACGAGCTGCGTATATTCACGAGCGGTTTGAATATCCGCTTTCGTCAAGGCCATTTGCAGGTTATTGATGGTTGAACGGAAAAACGGCCAGTTTTCGTACATCTGCTGCAGCTGCTCCAGCTGTTGGCTGCCTTGATCGGCATAATGAGCAAGACCGCTTCCTGCAGCATACCAAGCAGGAAGAAGCTGACGGTTCTGTGTCCAGGCAAAGACCCACGGAATGGCACGGAGGTTCTCAAACTTGGAGCTGTCCTTACGCTTCATTGGTCGGGAACCGATATTCAGGCCGCTGATTTCCTGAAGCGGAGTGGCTTCATTGAAGTATGTTAGAAATTCAGGATCGCCAAAGACAAGATCCTGGTATTTCTTCAGAGACACTTCGGAAATCTCTTCAATCGCCTGTTCCCATGTGTCTTCACGGTGATGCCCCTGCTCGGATTCCTTCGAAACATTCGCAGCTCCTTCTACAAGAGTGGAGGCTGCCTGCTCCAGGCTCCGATAAGCAATATCACGCAGAAGGTAGCGGGAAGACAGCACTTCGCCCTGTTCAGTGATTTTTACGCCTTCACCAAGGGTTTCGGCTGGTTGAGACAACAGACTGCGGTTCAATGGTCCGCCCCCGCGTCCGAGAGAGCCGCCGCGCCCGTGGAAGAACTTGAGACCGATACCATAATCCTCAGCCATTTCACGGATTTCCTGCTGTGCTTTGTATAAGCGCCAGTTGGCCGTAAGTGTTCCTCCATCTTTACTGCCGTCGGAATATCCGAGCATAATTTCCTGGGAGCTGCCGCGCATTTCTAAATGACGGCTGTAGATATCCATATCAAATACTGTTTTTAATATCTCAGGTCCTGCGACCAGATCATCGACGGTTTCCAACAGCGGGGCAACGTTGATGTTGCTTTCCACAGTACCGTCGGCGTGAAGCCTGTAGATTCCAGCCTCTTTAGCAAGCACAAGGACTTCAAGAAGGTCACTGGCTGCCTCTGTATGACTGATCAAGTAGACTTCAATGGAGCGCTTTCCGAACTCCAGGTGAGCATTGCGGATCATTTGGAAAACGGTCAGCATCTGCTGGGTGGATTCCGAATAATCCTCATTCAGCAGGGAAATCGGACGTGGATCTTTCAATACATCCTGAAGGACAGTGAGCTTCTTCTCTTCAGGCAGGGCGGAATAGTCTTCTTCAATTCCGACTTTACGAAGCAGTTCGGTGACGGCAGCTTCATGTTCCCCGCTGTGGTTACGGATGTCGAGGGTAGCGAGGTGGAAGCCGAACATTTCAACCTGACGGATCAGCTTTCTCAATTTTTTCAGTTCCCCGCGGTTCGGCTGGTGGGTCTGAGCGCTGTCCCTTATAAGGTGAAGGTCTTCCAGAAGCTCATCGGCGTCTTTATATCCGATGTCTGACTTTCCTACCTGACGCAGACGTTCCAGGATAATAGCAAATTTCCGGCGGTAGATCTCGCGGTCATCCCGCCATCTTTTTTCTTCAGACAGAAGAGGCTCCTGCTCATCAATGGACTGCTTCAGTTCATCTGTAACAGTCACTTGAGTAGAGGAGTGGCTGAAACGTTTCATCAGCTCAACAAGGACCTGGTCATATTTTTTCAGGGCCAGCTGGCGCTGTTTTTCGAGCGTTTCCCAAGTGATTTCAGGAGTTACGTTCGGGTTTCCGTCACGGTCTCCACCGATCCAGGATCCGAATTTAAGGAAATTCGGCACGTCCCAGTCTTCACCAGGGAAATGATCCTCCAGGCGGTTTTCAAGCTCCTGGTGGATATCTGGAAGCACATCAAATAACGTCTGGTCGAAGTAGTATAATCCATTACGCACTTCGTCCATAACGGTCGGCTTGCGTTCACGCAGTTCATCGGTCTGCCATAGGACCGTCACTTCGTTCTGCAGGCTGTCCTGCAGGCTTTCACGTTCCCCTTTAGTCAGCTGTGGATGATCAAGCTTTTGAAGAATAGCTGCGATTCGTTTCTGGATTTCAAGGACGGTCCGCTTCGTCGCTTCCGTCGGGTGTGCGGTAATGATTAATTCCAGAGAAAGATCATGAAGCACATCCTGGATCAATTCCTTGGAAAAGTTATTATTTTTCAAATTGACGACGGCACTTTCTAATGAAAAAGGCTGGGCACCGTGGTCTTCGCGGAGCTGATATTCTCGTCTTCTGCGGATTCTGTGGTTCTGCTCTGCGATATTTACGAGGTGGAAATAGATAGAAAAGGCGCGGATGACTTGGGAGCGCATCGGCGGCTCGAGACTCTGGATTTCCTGCTTCAGCTGTTTATAAGTCTGCTGATCCGGTGTTTGTCGTAAATCCTTTGTTAATTGGCGGATGGTTTCTACTTTATTCAATAACTCCTCACCGCCGTGATGGACGAGAATGTTTCCAAGCATCTGTCCAAGGGAACGGATATCTCTCCTGAGGGGAGTCGTATGGTCGTTTGTAGTGTTAAGCGTTGTCACAATTTCACCTTCCTGTCAGATCTGTAAAATGGATAGTATTGTGCTTCATAATATTATCAGAATTATTTGTATAGTCAAATGTTCAGCATTGATCAGGGCTTTAAAAAAGGTACAGCCAAAACGTGGTGGTGGTTTACAAAGTGTGCTTGAAACAGTTATGTAAGCGCTCACGTTCAGAGGAGATGAAGCCCACCCATATTTATTTTAAATTTTTTCTCAACAGAAAACAAAGGTAGGAATGATATGGTAACACCTATCAATTTTTCCATTCGCTTTTATGGAGAATCATCTCCAAAGTATTCCATCGATCTCCGCCTGTAATTTCCTTCGTTCGACCCGGTTCTTTTAATGAAAATCCTGTTTTTTCATATAACCGGATCGCCGGGGTGTTGAAAGGGAAGACACCTAAAGTAACCGTCTTCAGATCAAGTTCATCAAAGGCGTACGTGATGGTTTCACGGAGCATCTGCCCGGCTATCTTTTTTCCGCGGTGCTCGGGGGAGGTGATCACCCGGCCGATTCTTCCTGTTGTACAACGTTCGATCCGACCGATGGAAATATGACCGGCAGGACTGTCCTCCCATACGGCTGTGAACGAATGACGGTCTTTCTCATTCAAGTAATCCTCCCACTGTTTTATGCTGAGAGGGTACTTAAACCCGGATCCGCTCCACTGTTTCAATTCCTCCTTTGATCCGATCCATTGGTTCACTGCATCAAAATCATCCAATCGCGCCCACCTTACCTTCACAAGAAAACCTCCTTTATATTCAGAAGCTATCACTGGTTGAATCATGGAGCAAGGATTCAGACGTTTTCCATTAGAATGACTGATCTGCTTTAAAGTGGTAACCGATCGTTTATTTATATTACAGAACAGCAGGTGGTAAACTATATACGGCTAAGTCATTGTTGAGGAGGGAATCAGATGGCAGATCAAGAAGGGAACAACGAAGAAGTCATCGATGAAGCCTTAGGGGAAAAAGAAATCCAGCGACTGGAGTTCCATGGCGGTGTATTTACTGCAACGGTGCCATTGGTGTTCTTTATCGTATGGGCGGTTGTCCTAAGTGTGGCAGGGCTCGTAACAGAGCAGGGTCTTGTTTTAGGGATTGTGATCGGCATCGGACTCGGGCTGTTTTTAACAAAATCCAAGTGGTCGGATTATGCGCAGAGCCTGATTACCGGAATGGCTCAGCCTGTAGGCATCGTATCGATCATCGCCTGGTTCTGGGCTGGTATGTTTGCGAATATGCTGTCAGCTGGAGGGCTGGTGGATGGCCTGATCTGGTTTGGATTCCAAACCGGCCTGGAAGGCGGAGCCTTTGTCGGCATTACGTTTTTGCTTGCCGGTTTATTTTCGACGGCTGTCGGTACCGGCTACGGGACTGTAGCGACGTTCGGCGTACTTATGTATCCGGCCGGTGTGATTTTAGGTGCAGATCCTGTTCTGCTCGTAGCAGCAATTTTAAGTGGAGCGGTCTTCGGGGACAACCTTGCCCCTGTTTCTGATACAACAATCGTTTCTGCTACGACACAGGAAGCGGATGTGCCGGGGGTTGTTCGTTCCCGTTTTAAATACTCGATGGCGGCGGCTGTTCCGGCGCTGATTTTGTTCATCGTCTTCGGAGGAGGCGGCGAACAGGGAAGTCAGCAGGTGATCAATGATCTGCAGAGTCAAGTGTCTCCTGGCGGGCTGTTGATGCTGGTGCCCTTTGTACTAGTCCTTGTATTGGCGCTGACAGGCCAGCATCTTCTGACGTCCTTATCATGGGGAATTCTCGCTTCTGTTGTTTTCATCTATTTGAGTGGAATTTCTCTTAAAGAAGTTCTGTACATTCATTTTAATGAAGCAGGTGATCCTGTCATTGAAGGGGCCCTTATCGATGGGATCAGCGGGTACTTCAATATGGCTGTATTAATTTTATTCATTCTTGCGGCGGCATACATGCTTGAAGTAGGTGGAACGATGGAAGTGATCAAAAACTTCTTTCTCCGGATCATTAATGGCGTCGTCCGCAGAGCAGAACTGGCTGTCTTTGGTATTGTAGCCTTTTTAAATGTTTTCATCACGATTAACACAGCGGCCGAAATTGCAGCGGCTCCCTTTGTAAGAAAAATCGGCGGGGAATTGAATATTCACCCCTACCGTCGTGCGAACTTCCTGGATACAGTGACTTCCTCTCTGGGATATATTTTCCCTTGGAGCGGTGGTGTTCTGCTCGCCTGGGCAACGGTTCAGGGAGCGGCGGATAAGTATGACTTCCTGCCTGTTGTTTCGCCTGGAGAGGTTTTCCCGTTTGTCTTTCAGGGCTGGCTTCTGCTTCTTGTTATGCTGATTGCTGCATGGACAGGCTGGGGCCTCCGTTACACCGGGAAAAATGGGGAAGAATTGAAGCCTGAAAAATAAATCCTGGGATCGTAAACATGGGAAAGGACCAAGTGTTATTCCCACAGATTAAAAAAGGCGCAGAGATTTACCACTGCGCCTTTTCGGCTGTAGAAAAAGCCTGTGTTAACCAGTTAGAGTTGTCCATTTGTCGTGTAAAGAGTCACATTCCGCTTGTGGGTGGATGAATGCCGCGGGCACGCCCTCCGCTGACTTGGCCAGGGAGACCGCCTGCCCAAGTCGATCTTCGGCCCGTGCTGTTCCCGCAGGCATCACCACCGAACGCTCCTCGTGCCGACGTTAGAGTATATAGGAGAGACTGTGCACGAAGCAGGTTCGCAGATTTTAAAGAACGGCATGGGCGCCGCTGGTGCCGCCTGCGTGGAAAAGAAAAAGGGAAAGTACAGGCGCTGATGACGGCAGTCTTTTTCGATTTTAAAGAATCCCCAAGGAGCGGCCGCCCCTTCCACTCCTGCGGAAGAACGAGTGGGCCGGGATCACCGAGCGTGGGTTTTGCGAGGAAGCTCGGGCGCTCGTCCGCGGAAAGGGAAGGGGCTTTCGCTTCTGAGGGTAAGAATGAAAAAAGCTTGTAAAGAAACAGGGGTTTCTCTCCAAGCTGAAAGGCGCAGAGATTTACCTCTGCGCCTTTTTTTCGTGCTTATAAAGCTTCTACAGTTTCTTTCATTTGATCAAGGTGGCGAAGCTCATGCCATCCGATAAACTCTATCCACTGGATCAAGTCCATGTCACCGAATGCCGGGTGTGGAAAGACACGGTTTTTCAATGTTTCTTCATCTTTGTTATGAATCAGGAACAACGTGGCTTCCCGGGTCTTTTCTAAACCATCTTCTGCTTCAGCGATGGTTTGAAAGGCTCCTTTGGGACGAACGGACTCAGGGGCTTCCACCTTGTAGTCTCTCTCTGTTGTCCGGTGGATCGGTTTTTCCGAAGTCTGCTGTGTATCTCCCCGTTTAATCGCCTGCTTGATCTGGTAGACGACAAGCTGTTCCATTAAATACAGATGCTCCAGAATTTCAAGAACCGACCATTTTCCTTCCGCAGGCTTTAACGATGCCTGTTCATCAGAGATCTCCCGGGCGTATTCCAGCAGCTGCTTTCTTTTTTCATCAAGACCATACATGAATAGGTCCTCCTCGTCATCAGGTTATTTAAACATATCAAATAGAATTTTCATTCCCGCGGGGGGAGATGATGAAACCTTTCTCCCTTCGTAAACGTAAAATGATAGACAAAGGTTTCATAAATGGTCTAATTCATTCCAAGGTGTGGTATAGAATTATATCTTACATAAGAGGAGGAAGGTTATATGGCGGACTATTCCATTGAAGAATTTATCAGGCAGACGAAACAGGATGATTCAGAGAATGATTACTTTGAGCTTGAAACCCAGCGTATTCTGGAGGTGAACCTGCTTGATCAGGTATGGGCAAAATCGGGAGCCATGATTTCCTATAACGGGAACATCAAGTTTGAGAGAGAAGGAATTCTGGAGCACGGCGTTGGGAAAATGTTCAAGAAAGCGTTGACCGGAGAAGGCAGTTCACTGATGAAGGCGACCGGGCGCGGCCGTCTGTATCTCGCGGATCAAGGGAAAAAAATTACGATTTTCGACTTGGATAATGAAACGATAACAGTAAACGGCAACGACCTTCTGGCTTTTGAACCGAGCATCGACTGGGATATCAAGCTGATGAAAAAAGTCGCCGGCATGGTTTCCGGAGGTCTGTTTAATGTAACCTTGAACGGCAGCGGCCGTGTCGCCATCACCTCCCACTATGAACCGCTCACCCTGCTCGTCCGTCCAGGGGAACCGGTCATTACAGATCCGCATGCAACGGTTGCCTGGTCCGGGCACTTAGAGCCGAATTTTAAGACGGATGTCAGCTTCAAGACGTTTATTGGTCGAGGCAGCGGGGAATCCATACAGATGCAGTTCGAAGGAGATGGATTTGTCATCGTCCAGCCGTATGAGGAGATTTATACAACCGGCAGTCAGTAAGTCATTTCTTTTGCGTGGACAGACATAGTCATGCTACAGTGTGAATACAATAATGATACAAAAAAAGATCATTATTAATCCTTTACTTCGTTACTGAAACGTAGTAAGATGATAACCAACATTAAATAAATAACGGAAACTTCTTATCCAGAGAGGCGGAGGGACTGGCCCTTTGATGCCCGGCAACCATCGAATCAATCCAAGGATTGACGAGAACGGTGCCAATTCCTGTAGGATGGACACCATCCTAAAAGATGAGAGGATCGTACGGATTGATACGAACCCCTTTTCTTATGTGGATAAGAAAAGGGGTTCTTTGCATATCAGCAACCCCGTTAAGGCTCTCGATAGAAGTTGCGTTAAAGGAAAGGGAAGATGTAGATATGGCAACAGCAATTTTCGGCGCAGGATGTTTTTGGGGAGTAGAAGCATTTTTTGAGAAATTCGAAGGGGTAACGGCAACAACCGTCGGTTACATCGGAGGACATCTCGAAAATCCTTCCTATGAAGAAGTGAAACAGGGAAATACCGGTCATGCGGAAGCCGTCCGCATCGAATACAATCCTGCTGTCATTACGTATGCCAAACTGGTCAATATCTTTTTTGAAGCTCACGACCCGACACAGGTAAACCGGCAGGGTATTGATGTAGGACATCAATACCGTTCAGTGATCTTCTATACAGATGCCAGCCAGAAGTACATTGCAGAAGAGAAAATCAAAGAATGGAGTGCCAAAGGCATCTTCAAGCGTTCGATCGCTACGCAGGTGGAAGAGGCGACATCCTTCTTCGAAGCGGAAGAGCATCACCAGAAATACATTCAAAAGCATGGGTCGGCCGCCTGCTCCATCGGCTGAAAAAAAGCTCCTCATCGAGGGGCTTTTTTTATGGAGAAAAGTTCACTAGAATGAAGGAGGATAAAGGGAGGGGGAGCGTGCATTGAATGATATTATTCTGGTCGTCCTGTGTGCTTTTATGGTTCTTGGGGCTCTCGATTACTACATATTGAATCACCGTCTTGCCTTAGGCTGGCGGTTTTATGAAGCGTTTATGATGATGGGGCCGCTGGCGCTGTCGATGGTCGGGATCATTTCCCTTGCGCCGGTGCTTTCCAGGTGGCTGACGCCTGTGGTCTCCCCCCTGTTCGAGATCCTTGGGGCAGACCCGGCTATGTTTGCTTCGATGCTCCTCGCGATCGACATGGGGGCTTATCCGCTGGCTGAATCGCTGGCTGCAGACAAAGAAGCGGCTGTTTTTTCATGGGCTCTGCTCGGTACGATGATGGGTCCTACGCTTGTCTTTACGATTCCGGTGGCCTTGACTGTTGTAGCAGGAAAAGATCAGCCATTTTTTGCGAAAGGGATTCTTGCAGGACTGGTGACGATTCCCATCGGCTGTTTCATTGGAGGATGGACGGCCGGGTATGAACTGGGCTGGATGTTTCAAAATCTGCTTCCCGCGATCGTTCTATCTCTTGTTATCGCCGCAGGTCTCTGGCTCTTCACAGCTGTGACGATCCGTCTGTTTGCCTATTTTGGCAAAGCAGTCGAAATCATCATCATATCAGGGCTTGCCCTTATCATTATTGAAACGTTGACAGGTATCACCGTTCTTCCCGGTATGGCTCCGTTATCGGAAGGAGTCCTCATTGTCGGTAAGATAACGGTTACCCTCGCGGGGGCCTATCCGCTGGTGGCCTTTATCAGCAGGCGCGGAGAAAAACTGCTTACCCGGGCGGGGAACCGGTTCGGGATGAATGCGGTCTCAATGACAGGGTTTATTGCATCGCTTGCTCATCACTTACCAATGCTGGCGGTTATGAAGGATATGGATGACAGAGGAAAGACAGTCAATGCGGCTTTTGCCGTCAGCGGTGCTTTTGTATTCGGAAGTCACTTCGCTTTTGTGGCGGGCGTCCAGCCGGAGATGATCCTTCCGGTAATTGTGGGTAAATTAAGTGCAGGCATTCTTGCTGTGAGTTTAGCCCTGATTCTAACAAAGCAAGACGTTTCATTTTATGATGAAACAGATTCTACGTATAATAAAGGTTGAAATAAATGATAAAGGAGTTTTTTGAATGACGACAGATATGCGCAGACAGTTTGACCAATACATTGAGAAATTCAAGCAGAATGCTTCTCAGGACGTTCAGGACAAAATGAGTCAGGCGATTGATGAATTGGAAGCCTCTGACCAAGGGAACGGCCTTTCCAAAGGAGAAAAAGCACCCGACTTCACCCTTCCAGATGCAAAGGGCGGTCAGGTTCAACTTTCGGAGCAGTTGAAGCAGGGTCCAGCCATCGTGACCTTCTACCGTGGCGGATGGTGCCCTTACTGCAATATGGAGCTTCGCGCGTATCAGGAAATCATGGAAGACATCCACAATGAAGGGGCTCAGTTGATTGCCATCAGCCCGCAGACACCGGATCAGTCTATGACAACTCAGGAGAAAAATGACCTGCAGTACCATGTACTGAGTGATGTAGGAAACAAAACGGCCCAGCAGTTCAACCTCGTTTATGAGCTTCCGGACTATCTTGTCGACGTGTATAAGGACAAAGGGTTGAACGTGGACAAGCACAACGGAGACGAATCCTGGACTCTTCCAATTTCCGCAACGTACATCATTGATACAGATGGTACGATCGTATATGAATATACAAAATCCGATTATAAAGACCGTGCGGAACCTTCAGAAGTTCTACAGGAACTGAAAAAAGTAACCGCATAAGTCTAACAAAAGGCGTCCTCCAACAGGGGGACGCCTTTTGTTTGTAGAAAACGTACGGATGCTGGAATAAGATCGGGTTTAAGGTGGGGATACGGTCACGATCCGCTTATCATGCGTGCTTTCTGTGATGATCACCACCGTAAGCTCACCGCGTCCTCACCATAGGACGGTCTAAGGGAGATCCTCTGTTCACCAGATGGTCTTCCTTTTATATGCTCAGCCAGCCGCCTTGGTTTCACACGAGGACAAGCACTGTTTTATGATTGGAAAAAACCGAAAAGGTAGAAGGCGGCCGCCAGCATGAGCAGCACACTGACTTGAATACAGATGCCTATAATCGAGCAGATCTTGCCTGCTATGGCAAAATGCCGGCCGTTTTCTTTTTCATCCTCTTCGCTGCTGAGAAAGGCATTGGCCATCACGATGCCGATGATGCCTGTAATCAGTCCGGCAAGAGGGAGGAAGATAGACATTATGCCCAATACGAGGGCGGATACAGCTTTTTGATACATGGAACGCTCCTCTCTTAAAAAACTTTTGTGGTGCTATTTGGTATATCGGTTCGCATAACTGCTGGCAGCGATCGAATCGGGTTTGATTTTCGGTTCCATCCCCAGGGATTCGATCCTGGCCACCATTTCGTTCACATAGACCCTTGTCCGGTTCCGGTCACCGGACCCAATATCAATGTGCCCTTCCATTGTAAAGGTCGCCCCTTTGTAAATGTGGGGAAGCACGATATCGATCAGTTCATTTTTCCGTTCTTCTGTAAAGAGGGAGGCCACCCGTTCGGTTAAAGACGTTTCATAGGAAATCCGTTCATGGAGGGTGGTCATTTCTCTGGGGATGACTTCCTTTCGATAACAGGCCCAGGCGCCCTTTCCAACGCGTTGAATGACGACACCGGTAATAAATAACGTCCGGGAAGGATGAACTTGTGAATCCGTTCCTACCATCAGCCGGTAATTACCGACAGGCTCCCGTTTCATAAACGTTAAAATATGTGAGAACACTTCTGAAAATCCCATTTTCTTGTGAGTGAGGTTTTGAAACAAATCGGGCTGGTGCACATTTGCCATCTCCTTTTTTATTTCTGGGCAGTGGATTGTGGGAGGGGATAACAATATTCCCCTTTTCCGACCACGATAATCCAAAACTTTCCTGCCGTGAAACAGTTGTCCATCCAAGCAGCTGTGACCATTCTGTTATTAGGATATTCATAGACCTGCTTGAAAGATAACATGTTTTTAAATAGAGTATGTGTGCAAGTCAGGCCGTTTATGTAAAAAATAGTAAATGATGGAGGGGGAACATTGGTATCACTGAGTAAACAGGTACATTTTCACCAGCAAATAAGGTTGGCGGCAGGGATGGACCGATTAAGCGGGCCAGGGGGCACAAAAGGAGTTGTCAGCCATGGAACAGTCGGAGAGAGGCCAATGGGCTTGTCATCAAAACGAATAAGCGAAGAGGATGTCTACGGTGTTGGGCAGAAATAGATGATTAAAAAACAGTGACACCGGAGAGGGGGGGGCCGGTTGCTTGAACAGGCCCTAAAAGATAAAAATCCAGACAAGAATAACGGTGATCACGAAGGTAACAGCATAAATGGCGGAAAGCAGCGGGATACTTCCTTGATCATTCTTATCGGATTTCAGGTGCTGCAGGTCCTCTTCCGGAGACAGCTGGTTTTCTGACTTGTCCATGTTTTTGGCGATGACAATCGTGCTGATCAAAGCGATGACAGACAAAACAATGATGATAGCATAGTATAAAGGATACATGGAACATCCGCTCCCTGATTAAAGACTTAGCTTCATTATAATATGAACTGGACGGATGTTGGAAATGATCCTGTTTTACATATGTTCCGGTGCGGCCATTCCAAGCAGACGCAGCCCTTCCTTCATCACAACAGTAAAGGCATAAACGAGCGTGAGATTTTCCTGCTGGGTGGGAGAACCGATGATTTTTGACTTGGCATAATATTGGTTGAAAGATCTTCCAAGATCCAGCAGGTAACGCGCCGCTTTGGACGGGTCATTGGTACTGCAGGCGCTCGCTGTCACTTCAGGAAACGCACGCATCATCTTTACTAAGGACCAGGATTCTGGGTCTCCACCTGCCGTTTTTGAGTCTTCCGGTGAAAACCCGCCTTTACGTAACAGCGAGCAGGCACGTGCATGGGTGTACTGGAGATAAGGACCGGTATTTCCTTCAAAGGTGAGCATGTCCTCGAGAGAAAATTCAATGTCATGGCGGCGGTCCTGTTTTAAATCGTGAAAGATGACAGCTCCAACCCCGACCTGGCGCGCGGTTTCTTCAGGATTCATGAGGTCCGGGTTTTTCTCTTTGATATTCATGAGTGCCTGATCTACGGCTTCCTCCAGAACTTCTTCCAACAAGACGGTTTTTCCTTTTCTCGTAGACATCTTTTGTCCATCCTGGAGGATCATTCCGAACGAGACGTGCTCCATCCGGTCTGCCCATTCAAACCCGGCCTTTTTCAAAACCTGTTTGATCTGGTTGAAGTGGAGGGTCTGCTCATTTCCAACGACATATAAACTTTTTTCAAAGGGGTAGGACTGGTAACGGTCGATGGCGGCAGCGAGATCGCGTGTAGCATACGTCGTCGTTCCGTTGCTCTTCCGGATGAGGCACGGGGGCATGGACTCGTCCAGCTGAACAACATCAGCTCCCTCGGATTTCTCCAGCAATCCCTTGTCCTCCAGCTGCTGGATGACCGGTTCCATTTTGTCCGTGTAATAAGCCTCTCCCCGTGTTAAATCAAAATCCACGCCAAGCATTTCATATAATGTATCAAACTCCTGAAGGGAGGCCTCTCGGAACCAGTTCCAGAGAAGGAGCGCTTCAGGGTCCTGAGCTTCCAGTTTTTTAAACCATTCTCTTCCTTCTTCAATCAGAGCAGGTTCCTCTTCCGCCTCTTCGTGGAAAGTCACATATAACTTGGTCAGTTCCTTAATAGGGTCTTCTTCGACGACTTTTGGATCTCCCCATCGTGTATAGGCAGCCAGCAGCTTGCCAAACTGGGTTCCATAATCACCGATATAGTTCACTTTCACAGCTTGGTAGCCGCACTTTTCCACAAGGTTGGCCAGGGCGTTTCCGATGACGGTGGAGCGGAGGTGGCCCATGGAAAAAGGCTTGGCAATATTCGGGGAGGACATATCAAAAACAGCGTTTTTTCCCTCACCGAAAGTATGGCTCCCATAAGCTCCCGGGTCCTCGAGCACCTGGTTTAAGGTATGTTCTGTAATAAAGGCTCGATCAAAAAAGATGTTGATGTACCCGCTCTGGACCTCTACGCTGTCAAAAACAGGGTGCTTCAGCCGTGCGGCAATCTCCCCGGCGATGACTGCCGGGCTCTTCCGCATCGACTTGGCTAAAGCAAAACAGGGGAAGGCTGCATCGCCGAACTTTTCTTTTTTCGGTATTTCAATCAAAGACTCCACCCACCCGCGGGGGTAGTCCTCTCCAAGAATGTGGGAAATCTGCAGGGCTGTGATTTGTTTTTCCATTAAAAATTCCTCCTTCTCCATAAAAAAGGCCCCGTCTCTAATAAAAGAGACGAGGCCTGGGCTCGCGGTGCCACTCTTAAAGCTGAACATCATTCAGCCGCTTGTATTTGGTAACGGGGAATCCCCGGCTCTTCCTACTCCAGTTTCAGAAGAACATCTCCAAAGTCCGGTTCACCGACAGAAAGACTCCCGGGCTTCCACCATCCCCCAGTTCGCTGTGGCCTTCCTGCCGGCTACTCTCTTTGTCGTTGATTTTGAATATTTGAAAAGATTATATCGGAATTCCAGAAGAGATGCAATGTTTCATTTAAGAATAGGGTGGTGGTCTTTGGTGAACCTAGTTGGAAGAGGTGAAATCATGGATTGGATATGGAAAGCTGTACTAATCATCATTGCGGGTACGATTATCCTGCGTATCGCCGGCCGGAAGTCAATCTCACAAATGACCTTGTCCCAGACAGTTATCATGATTGCCATTGGGTCCCTGCTTATTCAGCCGGTAGCAGGAAAAAACATCTGGGTGACGTTTGGTGTTGGTGGTGTGCTTGTCTTAACCTTGATGGCGATGGAATATTCACAGGTGAAATTTGATTTTATGGAACGGTTTTTAACGGGGAGGTCTGTCTCCATTATTGAGAATGGCCAGCTGAATGAAAAAAACTTGAAGAAGCTGCGTTTCACCGTGGACCAACTGGAAATGAAGCTCCGTCAGTCGAATGTTTCCTGTATCCAGGATTTGAAATCCGCCACACTGGAGCCGAACGGCCAGCTTGGCTTTGAGTTGAAGGAACATAAGAAACCAGCCACTAAACAGGACATGGAGGATATAAAGCAGCAGCTGCATCTGCTGGCTTCCAAGCTGTATCCTGATCAAGCAGTTCAGGCTTCATCCGAAAGCCCGTCAGGCGAGGACCTGTTTAAGGAAGTCGAAAACAAACACCATGAACAGCCCTTTCCGAAACGTCTTCAGTAAACGTCTTCAGTAAGGGAAGGCATTTGAAAGGAATTTTGGATCGGAAGCTGATATAATGAACTCGAGGTGAGACAAATGGATTATATACACTCCATTGAAGATTTAGATGCTTTTGTGAATGAGGAAATGCTCTCGATTGTTTATGTATCCAGACCGGGCTGCTCCGTTTGTCATGGTCTTCTGCCTCAAGTGGAGGATCTGCTGGCTGATTACCCCAAGATCAAAGCCCGACATGTGAATGCAGATGAGGTACCCCAGGTAGCCGGTCATTATTCTGTTATGACCGTTCCGGCCGTTCTTGTCTATTCGGAAGGGAAGGAACTCTTCCGGAAAGCCCGTTTCGTGCCGATTGGTGAACTCAATCAGCAGCTTGCTAAATTAAATCATTTTATAAACGAAAGCTAAACGCCTGCTGCTGGTCTTTTTGACCAGCAGCGGGCTTTTTATATGCAGAAAAGAAGGCATAAGAAGATTTTCTTGAAGAGTAGGCGAAGCAGAAGAACCAATAACTGATCATTCTAACAATTCGGTTTTGTCGAGCATTTCTTAAAAATTCAAGGCGCAAATACTTCCATAAGACGAGATTATTTCCGATGAGAAGCGATGAATGCGAAATATCTCTTCATGAAACCGTTTACACGGACTAATTGACGAATATAGACCCGACTTGTATCAAAGCCCTTGAATATGTATTTGCCAGTGTTATGATGAAAAACGTCTTAGAGAAAAAGCGAACAAAAATGCGAACGGGAGAGATTAACCCAAATGATTAAACAAACGATTGCTTTTCTAGGTGCAGGATCTATGGCAGAGGCGATGATTTCAGGAATGGTGGAATCGGAAAATATTCCAGCTGAACAGATCATTGTAACCAACCGAAGTAATCAGGAACGTTTAAACCACATTCAATATAAATACGGCGTCCGTACAGTTTTAAAAGATGAATTGAATTTCGCTGAAGTGGATCAGTTCATTCTGGCCATGAAGCCGAAAGATATTGACGCTGTTTTGGAAGACTTGAAAAATAAATTGAACCCGGATCAAGTACTGGTTTCGGTTCTTGCCGGTATTTCTACTTCTTATATGGAAGATCGTCTGAACGACCATCAGCAGGTGGTGCGTGTGATGCCTAACACTTCCAGCATGCTGCGTGAATCAGCCACGGCCGTGTGCCCTGGTCAATTCGCAGACATGGAGAACGTCGAGGTTACGAAAGCCCTGCTTCGTTCAATCGGTGAAGTTTTCGTCATTGAAGAAGAGAAGATGGATGTTTTCACTGGAATCGCTGGAAGCGGACCTGCTTATTTCTACTATTTGATGGAGCATATCGAAGAAACAGGTCGTGCAGAAGGAATGGACTCAGAAACGCTTCGGGAAATCGGAGCACAGACGCTTCTTGGTGCCGCTAAAATGATGTTGGAGCGCGACGAATCTCCGGCAGAACTGCGGGAAAACGTAACTTCTCCAAATGGTACAACAGCAGCAGGACTCGATGCGCTTGCAGCCAGCGGCGGAGGTCAGGCTATTTCAGAAGCCGTGCGTGGTGCAGCATCCCGATCCAAAGAACTAAGTGCAGAACTTGAAGGACTACTCGTAGGCAGTAGATAAATACAGCAATCAGACGCAAAATCGTTAAACAGGAGTGATAAGTTGAGTCAAAATAAGAAACGAATCGTTATTAAAATTGGAAGCAGTTCACTTACAAGTGCCCACGGTGAAATCAGCCGTCGTAAGCTTGAAAAACTTGTCGATGAAGTTGTCCGCCTGAAGGACGACGGCCATGAAGTTCTCCTTGTTTCCTCAGGAGCTGTAGCCGCAGGTTACCGGAAACTGGGATGCCTCGAGCGTCCAAGCACCCTTCCGGAAAAACAGGCAGCCGCATCCATCGGCCAGGGACTGTTAATGGAATCTTATTCCGACCTATTCCTATCCCATGGGTATATGGGTTCTCAAATCCTCATCACACGCAGTGATTTTTCTGATGAAAACCGCTACAACAACGCACGTAACACCATCAATGTCCTACTAGAACGCGGAATAATCCCTATTGTAAACGAAAATGACACCATTACGATCGACAGACTTAAGTTCGGAGATAACGACACGTTGTCAGCAAAGGTCGCCGGCCTTGTCGACGCAGACCAGTTGATTATCCTTTCAGATATCGATGGACTTTATGATGCTGATCCTAGAAAGAACTCCGATGCAAAACTGCTTGATAAAGTCCACGAGATTACCCCTGAAATTGAAGCTGCTGCCGGTGACCCTGGTAGTGCAGTTGGAACAGGCGGCATGAAATCTAAAATTGACGCCTTTAAAATTTCCATGGCTTCCGGTATCGCGTCCTTCCTAGGGAAGGCCAATACCCCGAATATCGTATATGATGCGGTCTATGGAGATGCTGTAGGAACGTACTTTGAAATCACGACTGACTCTGAAAATCTGGATCAGAAGAAACAGTGGATCGCCTTTAATTCCGGACCGGAAGGGAAAGTGATCATTGACCACCGTGCGAAAGAAACGGTTGTCGACATGAAGCAGAGTTTAATGCCGGGGAATGTTCATCACGTCACAGGCCGCTTTGAAAAAGGTGCCGTCGTAAGAATTCAGGACCTGGATGGTGAAGAAATCGGCTTAGGCGTAGTCAACTATTCTTCTGAACAAATGAAAAATATGATCAATCTGACAGAACCTGAACTCGAGTCTTACGATAAAGCCGCCGTTGAACAAAAAGATTTTGTCTGCCACTTAGAAGTATCCATGCCCGTAGGCGTTTAAAATACTCAAGGAGGTCTTTGATGACTGTAACTACAAAAGTAAATGTGGAAGCCCAGGCGATTGAAGCGAAGAAAGCATCCAAACAGCTCATGATCCTTTCAAAAGAAGAAAAGAACGAAGCCCTGCTGCATCTGGCTGATGTTCTGGAACGTGAATATGAAAGCATTCTCCAGGCCAACGAAAAAGATCTGGCCAATGGACGCGAACAAGGATTTACCGATGCGTTTATGGACCGTCTTTCCTTGTCTAAGGAACGCGTGGAGGATTTTGCCCAGGGACTTCGGGATGTTGCTGAACTGGAAGATCCGACAGGGCAGGTTCTGACCGACTGGACACTGGAAAATGGACTACAGGTAGAGAAAGTTACTGTCCCGCTCGGTGTCATCGGGATGATCTATGAAGCACGTCCGAACGTCACTGTTGATGCAACCGGGCTTGCTTTGAAATCAGGCAATGCTATTGTCCTGAAAGGTGGATCTTCTGCCATTCATTCGAACGAAGCGATTGTAGAAGTGATTCACAAAGGTCTTGAGGAAACGAAAATGCCTAAGGAAGCTGTCCAGTTCATTGCTTCCACAGATCGTGCTGCAACGAACGAACTGTTCACAATGAAAGAGCATATCGACGTATTGATCCCACGTGGAGGCGGCCGCTTGATTCAGGCTGTTGTGGAAAACGCCACGGTTCCTGTTCTTGAAACAGGGGTCGGAAACTGCCACATTTATATCGATGAGCAGGCGGATGCAGAAAAAGCGTTGAACATTTTGATCAATGCTAAAACCGATCGTCCGGCTGTTTGTAATGCAGCAGAAACACTGATCGTTCACAAAAACTGGTTGAAAGAGAACAAAGATGCGCTCATCGCAGCATTAAAAGAGCACAACATTGCGGTTCATGGGGATGAGCACATCGTTGATACAATTCCAGGTGCTGTTCCCGCCGGAGAAGAAGACTGGGCCAATGAATACTTGAGCACGGATCTTGCGGTGAAAGCTGTAGATAGTCTGACAGATGCAGTCGCTCATATTGAAACGTATGGAACGAAGCACTCTGAAGCGATTGTTACAGAAGATCAAAAAGCTGCCGACCACTTCCTGGCCCTTGTTGACGCAGCAGCTTTATACCACAATGCGTCCACGCGCTTTACAGATGGAGGGGCCCTTGGATTCGGGGCGGAAATCGGAATTTCCACCCAGAAACTTCATGCCCGTGGACCAATGGGACTGCCGGCACTGACAACGATCAAGTTCCTTATGAAAGGGAACGGTCAAATCCGATAAAGCATGATAAAGATGCCGAAGGCTGTCGAGAATGTTCTCGACAGCCTTCTTTGTTATATGCGGGTACAGGGAGTAGAGCGCATTTTAGATCAGTGGTTTGTTCACTCCCCACTGGCGGCGACAGCCGGAAAGGATGTGCCTTATCCTTATCGAATCCTCTCCCGCTGTATGGAGGTTTACTTTATATTCCAGCCGCTGTATGATGGTGTAATCGATATGTTTTCAGGAGGGATGGAGATGAGACAGGAAGAGGCTGTAGACGCACTGTTGAAAAGTTTGAAAGCGGATCCGCTCGTGAAAGCTGTCTTTTTAAAAGGATCGATGGGAAGAGGGGAGGAAGATGACCATTCGGATGTCGACCTTTACGTTCTTGTAGATGAAGAAGAACAGGATGCGTTTTTAAAGGAAAGAAAAAAGCATCTATTACGCTACCGACCTCTCCTGTTTTATGACGAAATCTTCATTATTGCTCCGCAGGTCATTGCGGTTTATGATAATCTCCTCCACGTGGATCTATTTACGGTTACAGAACAAACGCTTATACATAAGGATTATTTCCGAGTGCTTTATGACCCTGAAAGGCGGATGGAAAAGCATCAACAGGAGCAGCATCTGTATCTGGATGAGCAGGACTTTCAGGATGCTGTGGATGATGTCACATTCTTTTTGCTGCAGTATAAAAAAACATCCGATAGAGGAAATGATATGTGGGCTTGTAAGGTCATGAATGATCTGGCTGTAAAGACAGCAGAAATTCTTCTTCAGCATTATGTTCCCGATCGTGCACAGCTGGGGTTGAAAACAGCGGAAAAATCCCTTCCTGCAGAGCCGAAAGAAAAACTGCAGCACGTTTATCAACACCTCTCCCTGAAGGATCATCCAAAAGCTGTGCATCTCCTCATCCATTTAATTGAAGGGGAGATGACGTGGCTCTATGAAGTGTGGAAGGGTAAAGAAGACATTCTTCCGTTTTTGGAACGCATGATCAGCGAATTAAAGAGATAGAGTTTTCTCGTGGAGCTGCTCTTATTCCAAGTGTATATTCACGTATGAGCGCCGCGGGTAAAGGCTCCGTCCCAGACAGGATGTTTGTTTTTGGCTGTAGAAAAAACCTGTGTTAACCAGTAAGAGTTATCCATTTGTCGTGTGAAGGGTCACTTTCCGCTTATCGGTGGATGAATGCCGCGGGCACGCCCTCAGCTGACTTGGTCAGGAAAACCGCCTGCCCAAGTGGATCTTCGGCCCGTGCTGTTCCCGCAGGCATCACTACCGAACGCTCCTCGTGCCGACGTTAGTATATATAGGAGAGATTCTGCATTAAGCAGGTTTGCCGATTCAAAAGAACGGCAGGCTGCGCTGCTGCCGCCTGTGTGGAAAAGAAAAAGGGAAGGAACAGGCGCTGATGACGGCTGTCTGCCGGAATATGAAAAAGATTGGCCTTCATCCAGCAAGGGTGAGCTGGGTGAAGGAGGGTCTTTTTCGATTTTAAAGAACGCCCAAGGAGCGGTGCCCCTTCACTCGAGTGTGCCGAGATCACCGAGCGTGGGTTTTGTGAGGAAGCTCGGACGCTCGTCCGCGGAAAGGGAAGGGGTTCGCTCCTGTCGGTAAGAAAGAAAAAAGCTTGTAGAGAAACCCCTGTTTCTTTACAAGCTGAAACAAGCATCCTGTCCCAGACAGGATGCTTGTTTTTAAAAGGTTTGACCTGCCATCGCCTGCGATAACGTTGCCGTCGTCGTAACATGGCTGAAATCCAGGCCGAGGGAAACAGCGGTCTGGGCAATTTCAGGACGTATGCCTACGACGGTTGAGGAGACTCCGATAAGGCGGAGACTGTCGATCAGCTGGAAAATCTGCTGGGCAACCATCGTGTCTACGAGATAGACTCCAGACAAGTCTATGTACAGCAAGTCTACATCCTGTTCCGTGCACTTCCTTAAAATATTTTCCAAAATGGCAGCGGCTCTGTCCGTATCAATGTTTCCGACAAGAGGAAGGAGAGCCTGATCATTGGAAAGTTGAATCAATGGAGAGCTTAATTCATTGATCGTCGACTGCTGTTTTTCAATCGTACGGTTCAGGTAATTGGATTTCTCCTCGACGACTTTATACATGATCTGATCGAAGGCATCCACCAGTAGGCGGGTCCATTGTGTTTCTCTTTCCCTGTCTACGCTGACATTCTGGGTTTCCATGAATTCTTTAAGGAAATCAAGGTACTGGATACGGACGCGCATGAACTCCCGCATAATCTCGTGGGTGGGTGTCTCAAGATGGTGGGGATCCCGTCCAATTTCAACGATCCAGTCGTTCATATGTTCGAGGAAATCCTCTTTATCCAGTGTGAAAATCTCGGCCAGGTGTTTATGAAACGCATAGTTTTGGGATTTTAAGTTTTCAATCGTTGCTTGGTCACGGGAGGCGTAAACACCGGAAACCGAACTTTGATCGAGTGAATTGTACCATTCTTCCGTTAAATTCCAAGCTTTTTTCAACAGAAATTCGCGAAATGCTAGATTGGCTTTCAAAGGGGAAGCTCCTCTCTCTACTTGAGCCTCTCATAAAAGATCCGGAGAGCTTCATAGTTAATTCTATTATATAAGGTCATCTCTGTATTTTCCATCTTTACGAGGCTGGAAACAAAATAAAACAACCTGCAGCATACAGGTGATCAGAATCATCGATGTCTACCATGTTTTCCTCGGAGTAGTGGTACCTAAACATCGGATGGAACAGAAGCATGAAAGGTCGACTTTAATAAACGTTCCCGTAGCCGTATAGTGAGAGGGGTGATTTTCATGGATAATCAAAAGCTCCAGAACGGCACAGGAAGAGTGGTCGGGAGAACGTTTAACAGCTCTGAATATAGAAGATTTGACGCATACATAAACACCATCCTTTTCCTTGATGCCATGCGCGCAGAAGCGTTGTCCATCTTTACAGTACAGCATAAACGGAATGGTCGTATCTCCTCGTAAGTGCTGATGATCGCCGCGAAGAGCCGCGATAGATGTACGGCAGCTGATTTCAGAATGACGTCGGGACACCATATTCTGTGCTTTGATGATGGCCGTCACAGTCCTAGTAACCGAGCAGCGGCAGGAAGACAAGGGTTTCAAAGGCAGAATCCTCCTTTCTATTCGTTTCTTCTATTCTATTCCGTGCAGGGAGAAAGGGCTGTGCTTCTGTCCTGTTCCACCCTGATATAGGACAAAGGCCAATCCATAAGAAAGGGTCGATGCATAAGGTATAAGACAGCGGAAGGAAGATCGGCAGCTAGAGACTGCATATACAAGGAAACACCTTCCGTTTCGAGAATGCCAGCGTACACTGGCATTCTTTTTGTCGTTTTTACTTCCATATGAGTAGAAATCTCCTCATTTTTATAGATGGATTAAAGTGAATGTTCATTCATTTTCTGGTTGAATTTTCAGAATAATGAAGGTAGAATGAATACATACTAACCGTTTGGTATGTTACATAACCGATTTTCCTAAGGAGTGAGCCGATGCATGTGAAGGACTTGTTTGATCTAACGGGGAAGACGGCACTCGTAACCGGTGGGGGACGAGGGCTTGGGAAACAGATGGCCGAAGGATTTGCAGAGGCAGGGGCGGATCTCGTCCTTTGTTCAAGAAAACAGGAGGCGTGCGAGGAAACCGCCCGGCAGCTGGAAAGAGAACATGGAGTCAAGGTTTCCGCCTATGGGTGTGATGTCACAAAGATAGAAGATATTGAACACGTGGTCCAAAAGACGTTGGAAGAGTTCGGCACCATCGACATTCTCGTCAATAACAGCGGAGCGAGCTGGGGGGCACCGACATTGGAAATGCCGTTGGAAGCTTTCCAAAAAGTGATGAACGTCAACGTGACCGGGACGTTTTTAATGTCCCAGAAGGTCGGAGAAGTCATGGTAAACCAAAAATCAGGGAAAATCATTAACATTGCCTCTGTAGCGGGTCTGGGCGGAGCGGATCCAAGGTTCATGGATACGATTGGATATAACGCGAGTAAAGGAGCGGTGATCACTTTCACGAAGGATCTGGCCGTGAAGTGGGGAGCTCATAATATTCAAGTCAACGCCCTTGCTCCCGGGTTCTTTCCGACGAAAATGTCGAAAGGACTATTGGAACAGGGGGGAGAGTTCATTCTGGACCGTACCCCTCTCAACCGCTTCGGTTCAGAGGAGGATTTGAAGGGAGCCGCTCTTTTTCTAGCTTCCCGGGCATCGGATTATGTCACAGGAGACGTGCTCGTCGTCGATGGCGGCATGCATGCGTCATGCTGATAAGAAAGAGGTTTGAGCAAGGGGGGGGAATGAAGCAGACCGGGTTATGCGTTTCTATCAAACATCTCCCTTTTTCAGATCCCAGGTATCCTTATGAGGATTTTCCAAGTTTCAGAGGAGGAATCATATGAAGGTGAATCAGATCGCTGTCGTTGGTGCGGGAAGTATGGGGCATCAGATCGGCATGTTGTCGGCACTTGCAGGTTTTCATACGTATGTACAGGATGTCCGTCCGGATGCTTTAAGGGAAGCCGAGGAGAAGCTGAGACAGATCATGGCGAAATGGGTGAAAAAAGAGAAAATCTCGGAGCAGGAGAAAACCGAAGCCTTTGAACGACTTTCCTTTACGACAGACTTACGAGAAGCGGCCGGAGAGGCGGATCTTGTCATTGAAGCCGTCGTCGAAAAGCTGGATGTGAAGAGGGAAGTGTTTGCGCAGCTTGATGAAATCGTCCCTTCCCATACAGTGCTGGCCACAAACTCTTCCACCATTGTCAGTTCTTTGATCGCCGATACGGTTTCACGTCCGGATCAGGTCTGCAATATGCATTTCTTCTATCCTCCCCTTGTCATGGACTGTGTAGAAGTCGTCAAAGGGGATCATACATCAGAGGAGACAGCCCGGACAGCTATGGATGTCTGCCGGGCGATGAACCGTACAGCCGTTTTGCTGCAGAAAGAAATATCAGGATTTATCGCCAACCGGATTCTTTTTGCGATTCAGAAAGAGGCGATGAGCTTGTATGAAGGTGGATATGCGGACTTCAAGGATATCGATAAAATTACCCGCAAAGCGTTGAGCCATCCGATCGGCCCGTTTGAACTGATGGATTTATCAGGCATTGATGTCGGATATTACGTCATGCAGCAGCAGTATAATGAAACGGGCGATCCTGCTCATCTGCCATCCAGGACGATGAAGGAAAAGGTCGAAGCCGGTGAGCTGGGAAGGAAGACAGGTAAGGGCTTTTATACGTATGAAACGAAGGTGAATCAGTAGGAGGAATGGGTCATGCATGAAATGGAGGTCACCGTAAGATTTTGTGAAACAGATATGCTCGGTCATGTGAACAACAGCAATTTCTTTGTCTATATGGAGGATTCACGGATTCGGTTTTTCAACGAGGTGAATTTGGTCGGTGATGACTGGAACTTTATTCTGGCCTCTGCCAAGTGTGATTTCCTCAAGCAGGTGTATTTCAATCAGACGCTGATCATCAAGAGCAGTGTCGCAAAAATCGGGAAGTCCAGTTTTCATCTGACACAGGAAATGGTGGAGAAAGATTCCGGGGTGGTCGTGGCCGAGGGAAGCTCGGTAATTGTGCAGTTTGATTTTGAAAAGCAGAAGAGTCTGCCATTTACAGTCGAGATGAGACAACGTCTGGAAGAACATATGCCCGTTGCGAAATAGGAGGGGTCGGATGGCCGATACGAAAGATACGCAGGCGGTACGTAAAGGTGAAGAGCTGGATTATGAAACATTGGTTCCTTTTTTAAAAGAACGATTGAATATGCCGGACCAGGAGCTTTCGATCAGGCAGTTTGGCGCCGGACATTCCAATTTAACATATGAGCTTTCGGCCGGGGACGACTGGAAGGTTGTGCTGAGACGTCCGCCGCTCGGCCTTGTCGCCCCCAAGGCCCATGATATGGAGCGGGAGTTCAATGTGCTGCAGGCGCTGCATCCTGTCTATCCGCTGGCTCCCAGGCCTTTTCTTTATGAATCCGGAGACCTTATCGGAGCCCCTTTTTTCATTATGGAACGTAGAGAGGGGATCGTCTATGATAAACAGTTTCCCGAGGGAGTGGAAGGAAGTGCGGAGCTTGGCCGTCGCATTTCAGAGACGATGGTGGACAAGCTTGCCGCACTTCATGATGTGGATTACACAAAAACGGAACTCGTCCATATGGTAAAGCCTGAAGGGTTTATGGAGCGTCAGGTGCACGGATGGATCAAACGGTACGACCGCTCCCGTACGGATGATGTTGTGTCGGGGGAGCGGCTGAAGAAGTGGCTGGTGGATCATGTTCCTTCTTCTGAAGCTGCCTCTGTCATTCATTATGATTATAAGTTGAACAATGCCATGTTCAGCCGGGACGATCATGCGGAAATGGTCGGCCTGTTTGATTGGGAAATGACAACAGTGGGAGACCCTCTTGCGGACCTTGGAGCAGCACTCAGTTACTGGATTCAATCTGATGATCCTCCGATGCTGCAGGAAGGACTTGGACGTCCCCCGGTTACCGTAGAGGAAGGTTTTTTTACAAGGGACGAATTTGTAAACGCTTACTCATTGAAGAGCGGGCGGAATGTTGACGACGTCCATGTGTATTTGACGTTTGCCTATTTTAAGCTGGCTGGAATCATCCAGCAGATTTACTTCCGCTATAAAAAGGGGCAGACCGAAGACCCAAGGTTTGCTCATATGAACCATTTCGTCAATAACTTGATTCAGCATGCCGAAGAAACGGCAGGGCTGTAACTATGGGGAAAATCGAAGTCATATTTAAAAAAGAGGACATTCATCCCGAAAAACTGGCAGGGAAAACAGCTGTGGTCTTTGACGTTCTGTTTGCAACCTCCACAATGACGTCCGCGATTGCTGATGGTGCGCTTTCTGTGCTTCCTGTCTACAGTCCGGAAGAAGCCGTGAAAACAGCGGAAGCCTTTGATGAGCCGTTCCTTCTTGCCGGTGAGGACCAAGGGCGGACGATTGATGGGTTTCACCCGCCTCTTCGAAATCAGCTGAAAGAACTTGTGGCTGGGAAGCATCTGATTTTGACTACAACCAATGGTACAGTCGCTCTTCATAAGGCTCAGCAAGCTGCTCATCTTTACGCTTCTTCACTGCTCAACAACCCGGCAACAGCCAGGCATCTGAGTGAATCACACAGCGGGGAAACGATTGTGATCATCTGCTCCGGGTCGAGCGGGCTGTATACAATGGAGGATTTTTATGGCGCAGGAAGCCTCGTGCACTACATGCAGCAGAATGGAAACTGGGAGCTCTCCGACGGGGCGTTGACTTCGCTCCACTTTTATAAGGGAAGTGGCAGTGCGCGGACGGTGCTTCGTTCCTGCCGGATTGGCGGCTGGTTAATGAAGTATGGCCTGGACCCTGCTGAAATTGACTTTGCTGCACAGGAAGGGATTTATGAAACGGTTCTTGCTTACGACAGAAACACAGGTCAAGTCAAGGAGGGGCATTATGCATCCAGTTGAACATGAATGGAAAGGTGGTCAGTTCCTGACTTCCAGTGTGGATCCGGAAACGGTATTCACTCCGGAAGATCAGACAGAAGAGCACCGGATGATCGGACAGACAGCCCGCCGGTTTATAGAGGGCGAGATCCGTCCGCACAGGGAACGGATTGAAAAGGGAGATTATGACTTTGTTGCAGAGCAGATGAAAATAGCAGGGGAACTGGGACTCCTGGCTCACAGCATTCCAGAAACATACGGTGGTCTTGGACTTGATAAAATCAGCAAAGGCATTGTAGGGGAGGCACTGGGAAGCGCCGGCGGCTACAGTGTAGCGCATTCCAATCACACGTGCATCGCGACTCTTCCCATTACCTACTTCGGATCGGAGGAGCAGAAGCGGAAGTATCTGCCGAACCTTGCTTCCGGAGCATTTATCGGCGCCTACTGTCTGACAGAACCGGACGCCGGCTCGGACGCCTTATCCGCAAAAACTACAGCCGTATTGAATGAAGAAGGCTCCCATTATGTGCTTAATGGAACGAAGATTTATATCACAAATGCAGCTTTTTCTGATACGTTCATCGTTTACGCCAAAGTAGATGGAGAACATTTTACAGCCTTCATTGTTGAAAAGGATTTCCCGGGTCTGTCCATCGGGCCGGAAGAAGACAAGATGGGGATCAAGGGATCATCCACCTGCTCGGTGATTATGGAAGATTGTCACGTACCGGTGGAAAATCTGCTGGGAGACGTCGGCCACGGCCATTTGATTGCTTTGAACGTATTGAACCTCGGCCGGTTTAACTTAGGGTTTGCAACGCTTGGTGCGGCTAAATACAGTTTCCAGCTTGCTCTTTCCCATGCATCTGAACGCCGCCAGTTTGGTAAGACGATCTCGGATTTCCGGGCGAGTAAACAGAAATTAGCCTGGATGGCCGCGGATTTGTATGCCGCTGAATCAATCATGTACCGGACAGGCGGTCACATAGAATCAGCGCTTGCCGGTCATTATGAAACCAAAGACAAACGCGCTGCAGCCAAGGCGATGAACGAACATCGTATGGAAGCGGCTATCTGCAAGATTGTCGGTTCAGAAACCTTGGATAGAGTCGTGGATGAAGCTGTTCAGCTTCACGGAGGAGCCGGGTACATCAAGGAATATCCAATCGAACAGGCGTATCGTGATGCCCGCATCAACCGTATTTTCGAAGGTACCAACGAAATTAATCGTCTGCTTATCCCGGGAGCCTTTTTCCAAAAAGCCGGGAAAGGAGAATTTGATGCCGATGCTTTAGTGAAACAGGCCGATGATTCTTTGAAAACAGGTGGATATAAGCGGGAAGGTGGGACAACGGCGAAGCTGGAGGAAGCCGTCGCTTTGTTCAAAGATTTATATCTTGTAACCGCCGGTGCTGCCTACAGCATCTATGGTGCAGGTATCAAAGAAGAACAGGAAACACTGATGGAACTGGCGGATATTGCTATTGAAATTTATCGTTCCGAATCGTCTGTGCTGCGAGCCAAAAAAGCCGGAGGGGAAAAGGGTCTTCATCTGCATCTGGCCGAGACGGCCGTGGAGCGGTCTGTGGAAACCGTCCGGCAGTCAGTCAGCCGATTGTTTGGTTCTCTTCTTAAAGGAGAGGAACGGACGAAGGCACTGAGGAGTGCTGCTGCCCTGTTAAGTGTGTATTCATTTGAAGGAAGCCTGGATCGGAACCGCCGCCTTGCTGAACAAATGGTGGAAGCCGGTCACTATAGAGTTTAAAAGGAGAGATGATGGATGAAATTAGGGAATGATCATGTAGCTGTCGATATTAATGGACCTGTGATGTCTTGTGTATTGAATCGTCCAGACAGTCTGAACGCTTTTTCCGACCAAATGATCGGCGGTTTGATGGAGGCTTTGGAAGAGGCGTCCGGAAATGAGGATGTGAAAGTGATTGTACTGTCCGGAGCGGGGCGGTCGTTCTCAGCAGGCGGGGATGTCAAAAGTATGGGGGAGGCCTCAGCCCAGCATCTGTATGACCATGTGGGAGAGCTGAATAAGCTGATCTTGAAGATTAAAGATGTACCGAAGCCGGTTGTAGCTGTGGTGCATGGTTATGCGGCCGGGGCCGGTTTCAACCTCGCTCTTGCCTGTGATCAGATTCTTGCAGCCGAAGAGAGTCAATTTGTTCTGAGCTTTGCCCAGGTGGGCTTGATTTCCGATGGCGGAGGCCATTATTTCCTTTCCCGTCTTATCGGACCTTACCGGACAAAAGAGCTGCTGTTTACCGCCGAGCCGATTCCTGTTGAGACAGCGGCCGAGTGGGGGCTGATCAACAGGGTGATTCCGATAGGGGAACTGGAAGAGGAAGCTATGAATTATGCGCTTCGTCTGGCTAAAGGGCCTGGACGAGCTATCGGTATGATGAAGAAAATCGTAGACCAATCTGATAAATCCGACCTTGCTGCCATTTTAGAACAGGAGCGGATTTCACAAACCATGATGGCTGAAACATCGGATCATAAAGAAGGTGTTGCCGCATTTAAGGAAAAGCGTAAGCCGCATTTCACAGGAAAGTGAGGGATAGGTAATGAAAGCTATTCAATTCAAAGAATATGGAAGTCCATCGGTGCTTGAGAAAGTGGATGTGGAAAAGCCGTCTCTGGATAAGGATGAAGTGTTGATCAACGTGTCGGCCGTCGGGGTCAATTATGCCGATACGGCCCGCAGGGAAGGGGCCTACGTTGTTCCAACGCCGCTGCCGTTTATTCCGGGTGCTGAAGTGGCCGGTGTTGTGGAGAGCGTCGGCTCTGGAGTTCAAAATGTGAACGAAGGAGACCGGGTGGTCACGCTGATTGAATCCGGCGGTTATGCTGAGTTCGCAAAAGCGAAGGCTGTCTCTCTCATTCCTATACCTGATGGTGTGGACGATGAAACGGCCGTTGCGATTCCTCTCCAAGGGCTGACCGCCTATCATATTCTAACGACAATGGGCCGGATGGAGCACGGAGAAACGGTGCTTGTCCATGCAGCAGCTGGAGGGGTAGGTTCACTTGCTGTCCAGCTGGCCAAACAATTTGGTGCAGGAAAAGTGATCGCAACAGCAAGTACGGAAGAGAAGCGGCAGCTGGCCCTTGAACTTGGAGCGGATGAAGCGGTGGACTACACGAAGGAAAACTGGCGGGATGATGTTCTTGGAATGACGGGGGGCCGTGGTGTTGATGTTGCCCTTGAGATGGCTGGAGGAGATGTGTTTCATGAAACAGTGAAATGTATGCGGTCCTTCGGGCGTGTCGTTGTGTATGGGGTGGCCAGCGGGGACCCGCCGAAAATGTATCCATCCGGGTTGATGAACCGGAATTTATCAGTGATCGGTTTCTTCCTCCCGCAGATTATGAAGAAGCCCGAGTTGTTTAAACGAAGCCTCCATCACTTGTTGGAACTGGTGAATACCGGCGATTTGAATTTGACGGTAGGGGGCGTTTATTCGTTGGAGGAAGCGGCTGAAGTTCATGAATTGATGCAGGGGAGAAAGACGAAAGGAAAACTGGTGCTTAAGCCATAATACCGGTGGAAGGCTGTTGGGAGAATCCTCTCGACAGCCTTTTTAGTTTAGCTCTGTTCAAGTCTGTTGTTGATATTTTAAACGATTACTAAATCGTCTCCGTCCGGCCGGGGCCGGTCCGTTATTTACTCAAGGCATGGTACGGCAGGGAAAACCGTCCGCTTTCCTCGGGGAACGATGAGCCTCCTCGAACTTCGTCCTCCGGTCTCACCTTGTTCCTTTTTCCCGCAGGAGTCTACCTGTTTTCCCTGCCATCCCTTTCGTAGTGATGTAATGGACTTCGGTTATGTCCTTTTTAACTATCCGTTTTTGAAGAGGCGGCCTTGGGAATGGCGGGACTCCTGTGGGGTGTAGATACATCGTGAGACCCCGGAAGACGCAGCCTGAGGAGGCTCACGGTACCCCACGGAAAGGGAGTCATTCCCAAGGCCGCCTCATACAAATCCCATGACAGAAAGGGGTAATAGGCGCTCACATGTTAAATAACAACACCACGCTATAACAGAGCCTTTAGTTTAATGGACTTTGAGGCTGGTCCCGCAGGGAGGAATCCACCGGGAAATTGTCGAATACACAGGACACGCAGAAATAAAGGAGGCTTTTATTTTGTTTATTTACACAGTGGATGACCAGTTGTCATTAAAATTAATTGGACACGAAGACGCAGAAGAACTCTTTCAATTATCCGACCAATCCAGAGACCACCTTCGAACGTGGCTTCCATGGATTGATTTCACAAAGACGGTGGAGGACACACAGGGGTTTATTAAAAGCAGTCTAAAGAGATATGCTGAAAATAATGGATGGACGGTCTGTATCCTTTGGGAAGGTCGGATAGCTGGGATCGTTGATTTCCACGAACTGGATTACAATAACAAAAGGACAAGCATTGGTTACTGGATGGGAGAGGAATTTAAGGGCAGAGGTCTGTTGACCCGTGCGTGCCGCGAACTATTCGACTATGCTTTCCATACGCTTGGGATGAACCGGATTGAAATCCGGGCGGCAGAGCAGAATGTAAAAAGCAGGGCCGTCCCGGAGCGTCTCGGCTTTGTGCAGGAGGGGCTCATCCGCAGCGCAGCCCTGCTTTATGATGAATACACGGATCATGTCGTGTACGGGATGCTGAAAAAAGACTGGGTCAAGGAACCGCTGGACGTATGAGGTACAAGGTAGAGGCTGTCCAGTTGAAAAGTCCGTCCAAAAAGGAAAGCGAGGATGCATATGTCCTTCACGAAGAGGCCGGTGTTTTCGGAGTATTTGATGGGGCGACCCCTCTGGTCTCATTTGAAGATGAGGACGGACATAACGGGGCCTATCTTGCCGCCCACCATTTCAGAGAACAGCTGCAGGGCATGGATGCGAACGATACCCTGATTCAAACGGTCGAGTCAGCCAATACCCGTTTGTACGAGAACATGGTGGCATACGGGGTGGATCCCTCGAAAGGAGAGGAACGATGGTCGACGTGTGTGGCTGCAGTTAAACTGGGAAGCACGCACTTCCATTATGCTCATCTGGGAGATTCGATGGTTATCGCCGGTGATAAAATGGGGGCTGTCCATGTCCTTACGACAGATACGGTAGCCGGAATAAGTGACAGAGCAAAAAAGAAAAGAGCAGAGGATCGGGAAGAAGGCCGGGCGGTTCGGGAAGAGTCGTATTATGATGTGCTCCTTCATAAACTTCAGTACAACAGGGAGCTGGCTAATGTGCATGGTGGATATACAGTCGCGAACGGGATGCCGGAGGTCATGACACACCTGGATACAGGTTCCTATCCGATGAAAGACCTGGAGGATATCTGGCTTGTAAGTGACGGTTTATTCCATCCCGGACTTTCCCTGGAAGAGACATGCAGGAAAATGAAGCAGCAAGGGATACGCTCCTACATCAATGACCTTACTGCCTATTTAGAAAATCACCGCCATCCGATTGATGACCGGACAGTCGTTCATCTGCGTTTTACATAATGAAAGAGTCCGCGGAAGAAGAATCTGCTGCCAAATCGAAAAAATGAAAAGCTGTACGATGATCATACCCTCTTGATCATCGTACAGCTTTTACTGCTGTCTATTGGACGACAGCAAGCAGAAAACCGTCATAACCTTTGTTTCCGACCGTTTGGAAAGCTGTACTCTCCAGACGTGGATGATGGTGAAGCAGATCGAACATCCGCCGGATTCCCTGAATACTGCTGGATTTACTGTCTTCCTCCAATATTTCCCCGTTCCTGATTACGTTATCCACCAAGATGGTGGTTCCTGGTTTGGACAGCCTCAAGACATGTTCAATGTAGTGAGGATTGTTTTCCTTATCCGCATCGATGAAAACAAAATCGAAAGGCTCTTCGTTCTGGAGCGCAGGCAGCGTCTCAAGAGCAGGACCGACATGGATGGAAATTTTATCCTTTACACCTGCGTTTTCCATGTTGACAGCAGCAGTTTCTGCATGTTTTGGGCTGAATTCAAGGGTGGTGAGTGTGCCATTTTCCGGGAGGGCTTTAGCCATCCAGATGGAGCTGTATCCGCCGAGCGTACCGATTTCCAAAACTCTGCGGGCTGCCTTCATTTTCACATATAGATAGAGCATTTTCCCCTGCGTAGATGAAACACCGATGGAGGGCAGGCCTTCGCTTTCATTCAAAGCATTAATGGAAGCCATGTCCCCGTCTTCCGTAACCAGACGATCAATCACGTATTCGTCAACCTTTTCCCATGTTTCACGTTCGCTCATGAAATCCTCTCCTTTTCTTTATTCAAAGCTCTGTTAAAATCTGTTGTTGATATTTTAAACGATTACAAAATCGTCTCCATCTGGAATCAGGGGGCCGGTCCGTTGTTTACTCAGAGCATGGGATGGCAGGGAAAACCGTCCGCTTTCCGCGGGGAACGGTACCCCACGGAAAGGGAGTCATTCCCAAGGCCGCCTCATACAAATCCCATGACAGAAAGGGATGATAGGAGCTCACATGTTAAATAACAACACCAAGCTATAACAGAGCCTTATTCAAAAGTCGTGCAACCTGCAGCGGATGGAATGAACAGTGATAGAAAGAACGGGCGGAATCCTGGGGACCGCCCGTTTTTCGTTTTATTCAAAAAGCTGTGGAATCCCTTGAATCAAGGACATACCGCCCATATACGCCATCGCTATGACGATGATGGCTCCAAAGATGGTGAGCCAGAGCGGGTGTTTGTAATCACCGACGATTTTTGTTTTATAGGCGGCCACAAGCATGACGCCGAGAGCAATCGGAAGGATCAGGCCGTTCAACGATCCAACAAGAATCAGAACCTTGACCGGCTTTCCGACAGATACAAAGACCGTGGTGGAGATGACAATAAACCCTACGATAAACCATTTATGATAGCGTTCAATGGTTTTGCTGAATGTACGGATGAAGGATACAGACGTATAAGCGGCACCGACGACGGATGTAACGGCGGCTGCCCACATGATGATTCCGAAGATCTTATATCCGACATTCCCTGCCGCTGCCTGGAACACAGAAGCCGGCGGATTGGAAGGGTCGAGAGTAACACCCGAAGCAACTACACCAAGGGAGGCAAGGAAAAGGAAAATCCTCATAATGGAGGCAATCCCGATAGCTGATACCGAGCTTTTCGTTACCTGACCGAGAGATTCCTGCCCCTTCACACCAGCATCCAGAAGACGGTGTCCGCCTGCGAAGGTAATATAACCACCGACGGTTCCTCCTACAAGTGTGATAATGGCTAGAAAGTCAATCGTATCCGGAGCGAATGTTTTAGCGGCCGCCTCACCAATGGGCGGGTTGGCTGAAAACATGACGAAAATGGTAAGAGCGATCATGATAAAACCGGCAATTTGAGCGAACCGGTCCATCACTTTCCCAGCTTCCCGTACAAGGAAGACAGCAACGGCTACAATACCACTGAACAGGGCTCCCATTTCCGGGGAGATACCGAAGAGGACATTGGTCCCAAGGCCGGCGCCGGCAATGTTCCCGATATTAAAGGCGAGACCACCGGCAACGATTAATATGGATAAGAAAACGCCAAGGCCGGGCAGAAGACTGTTCGCAATATCCTGCGCCGGTTTTTCTGAAACGGCAATGATCCGCCAGATGTTCAGCTGCGCACCTATATCAATAATGATGGAAATAAGAATGACAAAACCGAAGCTGGCTGCAAGCTGCTCGGTAAAGTGTGTGGTTTGTGTTAGAAATCCCGGGCCGATGGCGGAGGTCGCCATAAGAAAAGCGGCCCCTAAGAGGAGACTTCTGGTCGATTGTTGTTTCATGTTGTTCTCCTTTCTACTTACCGTGATAAGACAGAGCCGATGGCTTCAAGCTGGATGTCCGATTTCTGGAAAGCCTCCCGTATGTATTTCGCGAAGTCCACAGCGCTCGCACCGTCCCCATGGATACAGATCGTTTCTGCTTCGATGTCGATATCAACATCCTGAAGCGTCGTCACTTTTTTCTCCTTGACCATACGGATGACCTGATTGACGGCTTCTTCATGATCGGTAATCAGCGCGTTCGGTTCCCGGCGTGAAGTTAACGAGCCGTCTTCCTGATAGGTACGGTCGGAAAAGACTTCACTGGCTGTCTTCAATCCTATGGCTTTTCCAGCGTGAATCAATTCACTGCCGGCCAGTCCGAACAGGATGAGAGAGGAGTCCACGTCATGAACGGCTTTGGCAACAGCGTCGGCCAGCGGACGGTTTTTAGCCGCCATGTTGAAAAGGGCACCGTGCGGTTTCACATGCTGGAGCTGACCGCCTTCGGCTTGGACAAACCCTTGAAGTGCACCAACCTGGTAGATGACCATGTCATACGCTTCTTCTGGTGAAATCTCCATTGGACGACGGCCGAATCCGGGTAAATCAGGGAGGCCGGGGTGGGCGCCAATGCCCACTCCATACTGTACGGCCATGCGGACGGTTTTTTTCATGTTGGCTGGATCTCCGGCGTGATAGCCGCAGGCAATATTCACTGAAGTTACATAATTCATCATTTCCTCATCCCGGCCAATCGTATAAGATCCAAAGCTTTCTCCCATATCGCAGTTTAAATCAACAACGTACATGCGTATTCCTCCTTAAGTTAATTTCATTTCAATGCCGCGGGCCAACAGGTTAATATCCTTCTCCTGCTGCAGATACAAGCGCTGGGCTTCCTCGTGGGTAATCATTGTAAACGAAAAAGATTCCCCCGGCCGCATCTGGGCAAGCCTGGGCAGGTCGACAGAAGCCACTTGAGCGATTTTCGGATAGCCTCCCGTCGTTTGTCGGTCGGCAAGGAGAATAATCGGGTTGCCTTCTGCAGGAACCTGAATGGTACCAAAGGCAACAGCTTCTGAGAGAAGGTCCCGTTCTTCGACGGCTGATAATTGACAGCCGGTCAACCGGTAGCCCATTCGGTCAGATTTGGAATCGATCTTGAATGTCTCACTTGTTAATCGGTTTTGACTTTCTTTGTCAAACCAATCATATTCTCTCCCCGGCATAATACGGATCGGCTCTTTTGTGTATCCATTGTGATTGAAGGCATGTCCGACATACCACGAGGCCTCGTGGAAACCGGCATCGCCTGCGTCTGCTTTCCATTGTTCCATCACGCGGTTTGATAAGGGAGAAAGTTCGGAAGGTTCAAGTACATCCCCCTTTTCGACCGGCCGCCCATGGTATCCGCCGATGCCCGCACGGATATAAGTAGAAGCGCTGTTCATCGTAAGAGGGATATTAAAGCCGCCTGCCACTGCCAAATAGGCACGGAAGCCGGTTTTCGGTTTTCCAAAACGAAGTTCACTTCCTTGTTTTATGTAAAGAGGTTTCCAAGTCCCTACACGTTCTCCGTTGATCATTGGTGTTAAATCACCACCGCAGATGGAAATGCAGGCATCCTGCTGGAACTCCAGTACAGGACCCATCAGCGTAATTTCAAGAACAGGTGCATGCTGTCCATTACCAACAAGAAGGTTGGCAATCCGGTACGCTTCCTGATCCATCACTCCACTGGCAATGACTCCGTGTTTTTGGTGTCCGTACCTTCCAAAGTCCTGAATGGTCGTAAGAAGGCCGGGTTTCAATACATGAATCATGCTCCACCCTCCTTCAGGTTTTCATATTCTTCTTCAGTAATTCTACGGAACTGGATACGGTCTCCAGCCTGCAGGAGTGTGGGAGCTTCTTCGTTTGATGGATCAAACATTTTAGACGGTGTCCGGCCGATCAGCTGCCAGCCTCCAGGCGTTTCCAGAGGGTAGACCCCTGTCTGGGCGCCGGCAATTCCAACTGTGCCCGCTGGGATTTTCAGTCGTGGATCTTTTCTTCTGGGTGCTGCAATCGCAGGGTCCATACCGCCGATATAGGGGAAACCGGGGGCGAAACCAATCATGTACACCAAATAGTTTCCGTTCATATGTCTTTCAATGACTTCTTCTTCTGTTAATCCATTTTTCTCGGCCACATAAGACAGGTCAGGACCGAGGTCACCTCCGTAACAGACAGGGATTTCTACCGTCCGCGCGGGACCGGTTTCCTTAATTGTTAAAGTGGACAAAAATTCAGACACCTGTTGGTGAACCCAATCATAGGGGAGCTGGTTCTGTGAGGTTTTATGATTTGCTATGTAGAGAGGATCATAAAAAAGCGTCACTGTCGTAAAAGCGGGGATGTACTCCACCATCCACTCCGGCTGCCAATCATCGAGGCTGCTGGCTGCAGTCTGCACGGTATGATTGATCTCTTCACTGATTTCGTTTCCGAATTCAATTAATACAGCCTGATCACCTAAGGGATGCAGGGTCCAATCCATACAAAAACCTCCTTTATTCATCGAGTTTGAGTCATAAGGCTGAAAAATCCTTATCTCTTATCGTAGCCTATTTCAAGAAGGCTTTCAATTTAAGAATCCATTACAGCAGAGGGTTAAAGGATCCGTCGGAAAGGGAATAAAGAAAAAAACAGTAAAATGGAGGGATTCAGGATGCCATGGGATACCGAAGATTATCCAAGCTCACTGAAAAATCTGGATGAAGTTGTTCGTAAGAAGGCCATAGACATAGCTAATGCTATGCTGGATGAAGGATATGAGGAGGGACGAGCGATTCCGATCGCCATAGAACAGGCGAAGGAATGGCGTAACAATGCAGGGGAGAAGGAACTGAGAGAGGTAAAGGAGATGAGTGATCAGGCACTGAAAAGCAGGGATGCTGATCAGGATGACCGAGACGCACGTCCGGAATTAATGGAAAAAGGCGAGCATGTCCTGCCTCATGAAAATGGCTGGGCTGTCAAAGCAGAGGATGCAGAAAAACCTTCCAATGTATTTGAGCGTAAACAAGAAGCCGTCCATCGTGCAGAAGAAATTGCTGAAAATAAAGAAACCCAGGTCATTATTCATAAGAAAGACGGAAGTATCCAAGATAAATATTCGATTTAGAATGGAATTTTATGTTTAAAATGGATGGAAATAGGATATTGTCCCTATACAATAAATAAAGGAGGAATTCATAGTGGCTGAATCCAACAATCAAGCAGAACACGTTGTTCCTCACGAGGACGGCTGGGCTGTTAAAGCAGAAGGAGCAGAACAACCGACGAAGATCTATGAGAATAAGCAGGATGCTATCGATCGTGCGAAGGAGATTGCCCAGAACAAAGGGACGTCGGCAATCATCCATACTGAAAAAGGAACCATCCAGAATCAATACAATTATTCCAGCTGACCAGCGAAAAGCACCCGGATCCGGGTGCTTTTTCTATGTTTTCTTTTCCGAGCCTGTGGTAAGATGAATGATAATGGTCAGATGGAAGGAAGGATTCCGATGAATGGACAAAAACGCAGCGATATCCAGACTGGTGCAGAAGTGGATATCGTTTTAAAACAGGATCAACGCACAGGAAAGCTGACAAGAGGAAGAGTGAAAGATATCCTGACTAAATCCCCTTCTCATCCGCACGGCATTAAAGTACGTCTGCAGGATGGACAGGTAGGAAGAGTCAAACATATTCTCAAGTAATAAAAGCTTATGATTGTATATTCTGTTAAGTAGGAAAGGTGCCGTTTATAAACGGCACCTTTTGGCTGTAGAAAAAGCCTGAGATAACCAGTTCGAGTTGTCCACTTGTCGTGTGAAGGGCTACTTTCCGCTTATCGGTGGTTGAATGCCGCGGGCACACCCTCCGCTGACTTGGTCAGGAAGACCGCCTGCCCAAGTGGATCTTCGGCCCGTGCTGTTTCCGCAGGCATCACCACCGAACGCTCCTCGTGCCGACGTTAGAATATAGAGGAGAGAGCTTGTGCACTAAGCAGGTTCGCAGACTCAAAAGAATGGCATGATGGGCGGCGCTGTTGCCACCTGCGTGGAAAAGAAAAAGGGAAAGCACAGACGCTGATGACGACTGTCTGCCGGAATATGAAAAATACTGTCCTCCATCCAGCTGTGCTGGGTGACGCGTCTTTTTCGATTTTAAAGAACTCCTAAGGAGCGGCGCCCCTTCCACTCCTGCGGAAGAACGAGTGGTCCGAGATCGCCGAGCGTGGGTTTTGCGAGGAAGCTCGGGCGCTCGTCCGCGGAAAGGGAAGGGGCTTACGCTCCTGGCGGTAAAAAAAGAAAAAAGCTTGTAAAGAAACAGGGGTTTCTTTACAAGCTGAAGGTGCCGTTTATAAGCGGCACCTTTTTTATGGATTCGTCAATGCGTGATAATAACGATAGGGCATTTCAATGGTGAAAAAAGCCCCGTCATCATCCTCTTCCGCATGAGTAATCATATATTCTGTTCCAAAAATCTGTTCCATCGCATAGTCTCCGTTGTCAAAAGGCACGCGATCAATGGAGAAGCCGGACTGGAGCACCTTGTGACGGTCTTCTTCTGTAAAGCGGCTGATTTCCGTAAGCTGGACCATCGGACGAATCAAAGGAGAAGAGCCGGGGTTTTCCACGGTCTCATAACCCACATCCACCTGCACCACGTCCTGTGCTTCACCAAGCATCTCCAGAACGATCGATTTAAATTCTGATACATCTATGAAGAAACGTACTTCTTCAGGTTCTAAGCGGCTTAAATAATCGGTCATCGTCATAACTCCTTCCCTCTATGGCTATATTACCATGAGAGAAAAAGGTTAAACGTCCCTCCTATGGAAAAAGCGCACTGGAGAATTCCAGTGCGCTTCTATACTTTCGGAAAATATCTGAAGTTTTTCACCTTGTGTTAGATAAACAAGTCTTCGTGGATACGTTCATCCACGGTATTGCCGCGGTTGTTTAATTCTACATGGTAGTTTTTAAGCAACTTAAACGACGCAATCCCTACCTCTATTGCATCCTTACAGCTCCGAAGCTGATCCAGTGTGATTAAGTCGTATCAAAACGTAGCAGAATGCCAGTCTCATACAAATCACTCTTTCTTTTTCCGAATTGCTCTTTTAACGAGCACCAATACCTAGTATAGATTAGAAGTTGATGTATGTCAAATATCGTTTTGAATATCGTCTACCATGATGTTTATTGATTTACGATTTGAACGGCGGCGTCGGTACATAAATAAGGATTCCCCGGTTTATCAAAAGATAAACCTAATCGTTCTGCTCGGGCTTCATGTCCTCATCAAACTCTTCCTCTGTAAGCGAATCGTTCTTAGATTTCCTGTGTTTCTTTTCGTCGTGAGCAAGTTTTTGACGCATTTCTTCGTCGGGAACGTTATCCATCAGTTGTTCTTTCTCCAGCTTTTCCTTGAAGCTTTGATCGTCTTCGGCCAGACGGTTGTTCTTTTTATGATTCTTTTCAGACATTCGGCTGTCCACCTCCATTGATGATTTTGTTCTGCTTTTCATGTTCCTTTTTCTGCCATTCGTTAAACACGATCAGCATACTTGCATCGGAGGGTGAGCTAACCAGCCGGCTTATCTCGGAGAGGGCTTGTGATTTTCAGATTGATGCCCGTCTATATGGAGTGAAATCTAAAAAAACGAGCGGGGGTCCGCTCGTTTTTATTTGCTGGTGAATTTTTGTTTCATGTTTTGGATGAATGGGATCTGCATGATGTAATCCACAGCCGTGCTGATAACTAAGCCGTGAATGATGACACCGAGGACGGTGAAGATCACGATGATGGTATGACCGGCTGCTGTCTCTGGTTCAAACCCTGACCGCCCAAAAAAAGTCAGCGAGAGAAGGGCGCTCTGCATAGCCTCACCGTAGGTTTCCAGTTCCTGTTCGTACAGGTTTAGAGGGATAATCAGCAGGAAGATAAGAAGGAAGGTAATTCCAAGTACTCCTGAAAGGTGCTGACGCTTAAGGAAGCGGATAAAGGGCATGGTGTAGTATTTCGTCATGGATTTAAGACGGAGCAGGTGAAGGATCCGTGCCACGCGTGCCACTTGGAAGACGGCATCAAGAGGGATGGCGGCAATGACGATAAAAGGGTTTTTCTTGATAAACTCCCATTTATTTTTACTGGTTATAAGACGATAGAGGAAATCGAGGAAAAAAATCGACCAGGTAGACCAGACAATGACGCTGTTGTATCCGGTCTGCTGCCAGATGGTGGCAATCGAAGCCGCAGCAAGACCCACCATCAGCAATTCATATATGGTACGCTTCGGTTTTCTTACTAGTCGTTTCATATGCACCCTTCTTCCAGCCTGTGTCGAATATTCTACTATTATATCATTGGTACTCATGGATTCGAACAGAGTTTTTGTCTGTTTTATATGCAAAACATTGGCAGAGCGTGATTCGTTTTCGTGCAGTTAGGTTTATGGTATTCTCAAATTAAAGACAAAGAGGAGAGACGTGTGTGCGGATTCTAGTAAACTTTCTGAAGTTCTCTGTGGGAATAATCGGAATCGGTCTTTTGTTCTTTTATGTGATTCCATATATAGAAAATGAAGCAGGACCTTCCTTTTTGCAGAAAGAGGATGTGCCTATGCCTGAAGCGCTTCACCCTGTCGTTCAGGAAAATAAAGTGGAACTCGTCGACCGTGCCGCGGAGAAGGGGATTGCCGTCGTCATTACAGATGGGCACCGTTCTGTAAGTGAGCAGGATATGCTTTATGAGCAGGGAAGATCCGAGGAGGGAAGTATCGTGACCTATGCGGAAGGCGGGGAGTCCTATCATAATTATGGTCTTGCTATCGATTTTGCGATTGAAACCAAAGACGGTCGTGTCGTCTGGGATATGAATTATGATGGAAATAACAATGGAACATCGGATTGGATGGAAGTTGTGGAAGTGGCTGAAGATCTCGGATTTACATGGGGAGGGGACTGGAAAAACTTCAAGGATTATCCTCATCTTCAGATGGACTTTGGATTGACGATACGGGAACTTCAATACGGAAAGCGTCCGGAAGTCGAGGACTATGCCAAATAAAAGACCGCAGCAGACATAATGTTATGTCTTCACTGCGGTCTTTGTTACTGCTGGAACGTTTCATAGGGTTTGATCATGCCATAAACCGTTTCGATGTACGGAAGGGATAAGCCGACCTCGCTGCCTAGACGAAGGGCTCCGCCGTGCAGATGCTCCACTTCAAGAGGCAGGCCTTTTCTGCGGTCCTGGTGCATGGAAGACGTCATTTCTTCCCCGAGGCTTCGTAGCTTCTCGAAGCCGTTCTGTACGTGTTCATCCGTCAGGTTTATTTGATGGGCACCGGCCAGTTCTTTCATTTCTGAAAGCATCCGTTCGGCAATGCGGAGCGTCTGCGGAAAGCTGCGGACGACACCGATCGGTTGATTGACGGCTGTTGTAATTCCAGAGAACGATGTAATGAACATGTACTTTTTCCACATATCTTCAAGGATATTCGGACTTAATGTTCCTGTCATGTTTGCCTGATTGCAGGCGAGAGCCAGTTCTTCACAGACCGCCTGCTGGGATGGGTGGAGAGGACCGAATACTAAATCATGAAATTCACTCGTTTGAATGACATGTCCTGCATCGTCCAGGGTGGCTATAATGTAGGAAAGTCCTCCGAGAACAGCTTCCTCCCCGAGCTCTTTCTGGAGAATACTGATATGCTCCATACCATTGAGGACAGGAAATACTTTGGCTCCTTTTTGAACAAGGGCTTTCAGCCAGTCCAGCGTTCCGTGCAGGTGATAGCCTTTAACTGCAAGAAAAACTAAATCCGGCTCATGGATTTCCTCTGGACTTCTGGCGATGACTGGAGCGTCGGCTTTGAAGTCCCCCATTTCACTATGTAATTGTAAACCATGCTTCTCCAGCTGTTCGGCACGGCCTTCCCGTACAAGGTTAATCACATCATGGCCGGTTTCCTGCCAGCGCGCCCCGAAATAGGCGCCGAGCGCACCCGCACCTAATACAACGATTTTCATCGACATGCACCTCCGTTACTAATTTGTTTCAGCTACGCGTTCTGTTGTAAAACTGGATGTAACGACGCGGTTCATTTCTACGATATCTTTAATATTGTCATCCAGATAATGGATCATATCATCAAAGCCGACATCTTTCATGACGCTGTGATAGTGCTCCTCGCTTTCAAATACGGACTGACCGAGAAGCAGTTCTTCATTCTCTTCCATTTCAACAAGGTTCAAAAGCCCCATGGACCCCTGTCTACCTGTTAATTCACGTGCGAAGTAAATGTGGTGCTCCAGTGTTCCGTGATTCACAAGGATATCTCCGGACTTTTTAGTGATCTTCAAAAACTTTTCAATATTGGGTTGTTCAACTCTGAAAAAACAAATCACTGTAAACATGTGGTTCCTCCTCTTTATGCTTTTTTATCCAATGCTGTCGAACGACCGGCATCAATCAAAAGGAAAATGGCCGTAACAGAATGGAGAATCCAGCCGAGAACCGGAATCCACCCGAGAGCACTTGTGATCAAGCCGAGCACACTGCCCGCATAGGTCCGTTTATCTCGTACGGCAAATATCAGGGTGATCAAGTGGGCTACAAACATAAAGAGAAGGGCATTCCATCCGCTTCCCACGACAAATAACCCTCCGATGAAGGGAATGGCAAGCAGTGCTTCACATCCTCCGGTCACCCATTTGAATAGTGTTGATAGTTTCATTTTAGCAGTCTCCTTTTCACATGGTCTATCCACTTTTTTTACCTTATAGGAAAATTTAAAACCTTTCAATTCATGGAAAGTGAAAAGAAACTCTTTATTCCTTACTGCCTTATTTCGACAAGAGCAGGGGGAAGTCCTTTATTTACATGGATAAAAACCAAGCCTCCCGGAGGTGATCCGGGAGGCTTGTGTGGATTTTGGAATCTATGCATTTCCGCATTTCAGTTGTCCAGCTCTGCCACCCAGACTCTCGTGACATAAGTCAATCCCTTACGTGAAGAAAGACCACTTCACTGCAGGGGTTGTCTTATGCATGTCGAGTCTATCAGGGTGGCTCCGCATTTCAGTTGTCCAGCTGCAGTGCCCAGGCCCTCGAGGTCATAAGTCAATCACCTCCGTGGAGGAAGGTCACTCCACTGCGCTGCTTGTCTTATGCTTGTCGGGCCTGTCGGGGCACTTCCGCATTTCAGTGATGTCCAGCTCTGCCACCCAGACTCTCGTGACATAAGTCAATCCCTTACGTGAAGAAAGACCACTTCACTGCAGGGGTTGTCTTATGCATGTCGAGTCTATCAGGGTGGCTCCGCATTTCAGTTGTCCAGCTGCAGTGCCCGGGCCCTCGAGGTCATAAGTCAATCATCTCCGTGGAGGAAGGTCACTCCACTGCGCTGCTTGACTTATGCTTGTCGGGCCTGTCGGGGCACTTCCGCATTTCTGTTTTACTTACTGGCTTTTTGTAGTTTCTGGATCATTTTGAGGGAGCGGCCGGTTCCGATGGCTACGGATTCGAGTGGGCTCGGAGCCATGTGGACCGGAACGGAAATTTCGTCGGACAGCCATTCCTGCATGCCGTTGAGGAGAGAGCCGCCTCCTGTAAGGATGACACCATGGTCCACAATGTCTCCGCTCAATTCCGGCGGGCACTCTTCCAGTGTCGCACGGATGGTTTCCAGAAGCTGATCGAGTGATTCCTTCAGGGCCTGCTGGATTTCGGTGGATTTTAGTTCGATGGTTTTTGGCAGCCCTGTGACCATGTCGCGGCCGCGGACTTCCATCGTTTCTTCCGGGTGGTCGATCAAAGCATACCCGATTTCCATTTTGATTTGCTCTGCGGTCCGTTCGCCAATAAGTACATTGTAGGCTTTGCGTACGTATTGGATGATTTCCTCATCCATAACATCTCCACCTGTCCGGATGGATTTGCAGGAAACGACGCCGCCGAAGGAGATTATCGCGACTTCACTTGTTCCACCGCCGATATCCACGACAACGTTTGCAATCGGCTCATCCACAGGAAGGTCAGCTCCGATCGCAGCAGCGATAGGCTCTTCGATCAAGTGCACGTGCTTTGCGCCGTAGCTTTTAACAGCGTTGTGAATAGCGCGGCGTTCAACAGACGTGGATCCGGATGGCGTACAGATCACAACGGTTGGTTTACGCATGGACAGCCCGGATTTTTTGGAAACTTTTTTCAACAGCTCTTTCAACATTTGTGCTGTCATGTCATAGTCGGCAATAACACCATCGCGGAGCGGACGGACGGGGATGATGTTCCGAGGGGTCTTTCCTACCATTTCTTTAGCTTCTTTTCCGACAGCAACGACGTTTTTGGTTTCGGTGTTGTAAGCAACAACAGATGGCTCGTTCAGCAGAATTCCTTTAGACTTGGAATAGATAAGTATGTTTGCAGTACCGAGGTCGATACCGATTTCAGCGTTTGATAACATTTAGACGTACCTCCAAAGATGACAGATTCTCTTATATGTCTTCTCATATCATAGGAGTTTTATGGGGGTTAAACAACAGGAAATTCGTGGCTCTCCTTATAGTAGGAAAGTCTCTGTGACATGTATAATAAGACTATGGATAGATAGAGGAGTTTAATTATGAGATTTTTGAAGCATGAAGAAATTATTAAAAAGTCCGAGCGTATCAATCAATCGTATGAGGTGGACCCGGGATTTTTTGACCAGATTGTCGATGACCTGCTTGATAGTGGAAAAGAGACAGAATCTGTAATTCTGGAAGGCTTTGAGCGGCTTTTGTCGGAAGTGGATCAAGAAATTGAACGCATGGAGGATTTCGCTGCCATGAAACCGAATTGTTTTATGGGGTGTGCATTCTGCTGTTATTTTCCAATTGTCATTACAAAATTAGAGGCGAAACTGCTTTTCAAATCGATTGAGCAGTTTTCCGAAGAACGCAGGGAGAAAATCTTTAAACACTGGGATACGTATTTTCCTGCACAGGAGAAAAAACTTCAGGAGGCTCTTTCTATGGATTATGAGGACCCGGATACGAAGCTGGCCTATAAGCGTTTGAATCTTCCCTGCCCGATGCTTGATCCGGAAACACAGCTCTGCATGGCTTATGAAGTACGTCCGATTCCCTGCCGTACGTACTTGAATTACAGCGACCCTCAGGTGTGTGCGGATCATGACATGCCAAAAGAACCATTCAGTTATGAATTTTTATATTCTTTTTATTTCAGCAGTATCAATGAGCTCATTCAGGCGCTTTATGAGAACGGGGAAGATGTATTTGTAGACTACCCTATGGATGCCTGGCAGTATGATTACCTGCCCGCATGGATCCAAAAATACAGGGAAGGGGAGTTTTATGAAATATAAGCTGTTGTCGTTGAATGTCGGACAGCCGGAAACGTATGAGACCGAAAAGGGTGAGTTGAAGAGCGCGTACCGAAAGAAACCGGTGTCTACTCCTGCTTTTTTATCGTATTTGAATGTTGAGGGAGACGAGCAGGCTGATAAGAAGAATCATGGAGGCAGAGATAAAGCCGTCTGCCTTTATCCTGCCCAGCATTACCGGCATTGGGAAGAGCACTACGGTCAGTCATTTGCGTTTCCATCCTTTGGAGAAAATATAACGGTCGAAGGCGTCTCAGAGAAAGACGTTCATATCGGGGATATTTTCCAGCTTGGAGAAGCTTTGCTGCAAATTTCTGAGCCCCGAAAGCCTTGTTACATCATTGCCCGGACCCATGGGATTAATGATTTCCCCGCTCAGGTCATGAAAAAAGGGTTTACCGGCTTTTATCTGAGGGTTTTGAAAGAAGGGAGGGTCCAGGCCGGAGATTACTTCAGCCTGGTTGAATCTCATCCTGCCGGAGTGACGGTGGATGAAGTGAATCAGCTCCGCTACCACGATAAGGATAATAAGGAGCTTCTTGAGAAAGTCCTGCGTCTGGAGCCTCTGGCAGAAGGGTTGAAAGAGACCTTGAAAAAACGTCTTTAGGAGGGCTTTTATGAATTCGTTTTCCAAACGTGCCCTGGAACTTGCCTGTGAAAATGTAGAGGAAGGCGGGCATCCCTTTGGAGCTGTCCTTGTCTCAGCTGGAGACGTCATCGCCGAAGGCGTAAATGAACTGCACAAACATCCCGATGTGAGTGGTCATGCTGAAATGCTTGCGATCAGACGGGCCCAGCAGAAGAGAGGAGCAGTCGATTTAAGTGACTGTGTCCTTTATGCCAGTGGTGAACCCTGCTCCATGTGTCTGACTGCCATTTATTTCTCCGGCATTCAGACCGTCGTTTATTCTCAGTCTGTGGAGGAAGCGGCAGAGGCGGGGCTTCGTCTTTCCGGTGAGGTCTATGACCAGATTGCCCGGCCGAAGGAATCGCGGAGAATCACCTATGAATACGAGCCGGTAGAGAATGAAAGCTATAATGCGATGCTTCTTTATGCAGAAAAATCAGCAGAACGGGAGCGTTAACGATGGACTATGCACATCTCGTTGAAGAAAAAATCAAGCAGGCTTTGAAAGATGGGGATTTTGACCACCTGCCCGGCCGCGGTAAACCTCTCCACAAGGATGAATTCGCTCATTTGCCGGAGGAAGTAAGGAACAGCTACCGGATCTTAAAGAATGCCAACATGCTCCCGGAGGAAATGGTGTTGAAAAAGGAAATCAGTGAGCTTGAGGATATCCTCGCTGAAGTCAAAGACCCACAGTTATCGGCGCATTATAAAAAGAGGATCACGGAAAAACAACTGCGTTTCGATATCCTTATGGAAAAACGAAAGGGGAGCGGATCGCCCGCTTTTCAACAGTATCAGCGAAAAATCGACAACAAACTTGGGTTTTGATCAGGCAGCCTTTTATTGAAGGCTGCTTTTTTCATTTTTTCGTCTACCCATTCCTCCTTTGGATTATGTATAATAAAAGTGAGTAATCACTCACTTTTATGAAGAAGGAGCGTGAATCAAATGGAAGCTGCCGTGGAAATGAAAGGTATTTCCCATTGGTTTGGAAAAGTGCAGGTCATCCACGATGTAGATCTGAGCGTTGAAAAAGGAGAGATTTTTGGTTTGCTGGGACCTTCCGGATCAGGAAAAACGACGTTGGTTAAAATGATGACCGGACTTCTTCGTCCTTCCAAAGGCGTAGTCCAGTTGAACGGAGAAAAAATGCCGTCTTTGAAACAGTTGAGGCAGTTTGGTTTTATGGCCCAATCGGATGCCCTTTATTCGGAATTAACAGGGAGGGAGAACCTGGATTTTTTCGCCTCCCTGTATGGGATGAGCCGAAAGGATCGGCACTTACGGATGAATCATGTCCTGGATATGGTGGATTTAACGGCTTACGCCTCCCGACCTGTAAACACCTACTCCGGCGGTATGAAAAGGCGGCTGTCTCTGGCGGCGTCCCTCATCCACGAGCCTGAACTGATTATTCTGGATGAACCGACGGTTGGGATCGACCCCGTCCTCAGACAGTCCATTTGGAGCGAGTTGAATAGATTAAGAAACCATGGTGTGACGATTATTGTTACGACGCACGTCATGGATGAAGCAGAAAAATGCGGACACCTGGCCCTGCTGCGTGACGGTAGAATGATGGCTGAAGACATCCCGTCCCAGTTAAAATCAAAGCTGGGAGTCTCTTCTATTGAAGAGGTCTTTCTGCATTACGGGGGAGGGGCCCGGGCATGAACACAGCAGCTGTTGTAAAACGGATCCTCAAGCAGTTCCACCGTGATAAAAGGAGTGTAGCTTTAATGGTTGCTGCACCATTGCTGGTGCTGACTCTTATGTGGCTGGTCCTTGACACAGAGACCTCAGCGGTAAAGCTTGCCGCTGTCGACGTGCCTGCCCAGGTGGTGGAGTCCATAGAAACAGAGGGAATAACAGTTACAGTTATGGATGAAGCGGAGGCTGAAGAGAAACTGAACGAGGCTGAGATCGGGGGGGTGCTTCAATGGGAGGACGGGGCACCTTTTGTAATACTTGAAGGCAGTGACCCCAACACCTCCGGGACCATTAGAAGCACGCTTCAGAAGCAGTTATCGGAGCAGAACGCCTCAATGGAATGGGAATACTGGAACGGTTCCTCTGAATTAGGCCTGTTTGATTATGTTGGACCCGCACTGATTGGTTTTTTTGTTTTCTTCTTTGTTTTTATCGTCGGCGGGGTTTCCTTTCTCCGTGAACGGACGCAGGGGACGTTGGAGCGTCTATTGGCATCGCCGGTCCGTCGAAGTGAGATTGTCTTCGGATATTTAGGAGGGTTTGGTTTGTTTACCGTTGTCCAGTCCATCATTATTGCTGCTTATTCCATTTATGTTCTGGATGTATTTATGGCAGGGAACTTTTTATATGTTCTACTCGTTACGATCCTGATGGCGTTGACCGCTTTGAGTCTGGGCACCCTCGTATCGACGTTTGCCGGGAATGAGTTTCAAATGATTCAGTTTATCCCGCTGGTTATTGTTCCGCAGGTCTTTTTCTCCGGTTTGTTTCCGACCGAGGGGCTGGCAGAGTGGGTTCAGGTTGTCGGGAATCTGATGCCGCTGACTTATGGTGCAGAAGCGTTGAGGGATATTATGTTAAGAGGATCCTCCTTTGAATCCTTTCAGGTGGAGGTTTATATCCTGCTTGGATTTACCACTCTCTTTACGGTATTGAATATAGCTGCTCTTAAAAAACACCGGCCGCTGTAGCGCGGTGAAATAAAACGTAGGAGGAAGAAGATGAATGATTTGAAAGATATGATGAGAGCCTTGGAGCAGGAGGATGGAGAGGAAAAAAATCTGACCCCTAAACAAGCGCAGATTCTCAAGGCCGCTGTCGAGATTTTTGCCGAAAAAGGGTATGCTTCTTCATCGACGAGCGAAATTGCGGCAAGGGCCAATGTAGCCGAGGGCACGATCTTCAGACACTATAAAACCAAGAAAGACCTGCTGATTTCGATTGTAACGCCCTTCATGGCGAAGTTCATGGTTCCTTTTTTTGCCGCCCGATTTACCAGGAGGGTTTTTGATGAACCGCCGGAGGAGTTCAGAAGTCTGCTGAGTACCATTTTGAAGGACAGGTTTGCATTCGCCGCAGAAAATGCACCTCTTTTGAGGATTGTGCTTCAGGAAATGGCTTTTCACCCAGAACTGCAGCAGAGATTTCAGGATGTTTTTATCAAAGACGTATACCCGAAATTTGAAGCTGCGCTTGATCGTTTGAAGCAGGGCGGGCAGGTGGTGGACAAACCGAACAGTACCATCATACGGATGATCATGTCTGCTGTTATGGGGTTTCTCATTACGCGGTTCATCCTTTCTCCTGATCTGGATTGGGATGACGAGCGGGAGATTGAAGAAACAGTCGCTTTCATCATGTACGGTCTCGCAGAAAAATAAAGTGAACCGGGGTGTGTTTTCACGAGATCAGGGAAACCTTTATACTGGAAAATAAAGGAGGGTGCAGCCGATGTGTGGAAGGTACACGCTGTTAGCTGAAGAAGCGGAGATTCTGAAAGAGTTTGGGATTTCCCAGTCCATTGACGGGTACGAGCCGAGATATAACATTGCCCCCGGGCAGCAGGTGCTGGCTGTGATTCATGATGGGAAAGAAAAACGGGCCGGTTATATGAAATGGGGGCTCGTTCCCTCCTGGGCGAAAGATCCTAAAATCGGCTATAAGATGATTAACGCCAGAAGTGAAACCGCTCATGAGAAACCAAGTTATAGAAAACTGATGAGCAGAAAGCGCTGCCTGATTGCCGCGGATAGTTTTTATGAATGGAAACAAACAGAAAGTGGGAAGCAGCCGCTGCGGATCCAAACGGAGAACCGACCTTTGTTTGCTTTTGCCGGCTTATGGGACCAGTGGAAGGGGGACGATGCTCCATTGTATACGTGTACGATACTTACAAGGGAAGCCAATGAGGATGTGGCTCCTGTTCATGATCGTATGCCCGTCATCCTTCCTCGGGATCGTCAGGATGACTGGATCACACCCGTACAGTGGGAAGCCCGGCAGGCCAAGGATTACCTGGACGAGCTGACGATGGATGAACTTACGATGTATGAAGTCAGTACACATGTGAATTCAGCCAAAAATGAAGATGAAGCGTGCATCCGGCCGCTGGCATAAAAACGAAATTGTATCTGTTTCAGATTACAGGCTGTAGAAGAATGGATCATCCTGGGGGGGAAGGTGGTTACGATCGCGTTGTGTTGTTCCCGCAGGCGTCATCACCGATGCTCCTTGTGATCTTATCAACTGATAATTGGAAAGAAGTCATAAGTGGTATGAAACAAGCTGCATGGCTCATGACAACGGATAAAAATGTAGACGTACCGGCGGTGTCTGCTTACGAAGGCGGGAAGCATTGAGCTTGGCCCCGGTCCCCGATGAGAGAAGGAAAGAGGGGCTTTTCGGTTCTGGAGTTCCGGGAAGCATGAGTTTTTCTACAAACTGAAACCCGGAGCAGCATCTGCTCCGGGTTTCAAGTTGTTGAGAAAGTATCGCTGATCGTATGACGTGTCTGAGATCTTTGGTGAAAGACATGCGTCACGGGAAAGGCTGATCATTCAGCCCCGGATCGATTATCCAACCTGCCGCTGTTCTTTTTCCTGTTGTTTTTCCTGCTTGGCTACTTTCAGGAACTTGTTTGTTTCGGCCGCTACGACTCCGGATAACAGGAGCAGGCCGATCAAGTTCGGGAAGGCCATTAACCCGTTCATCACATCAGCGAACACCCAGACTGTGCTCAGCTGTGAAACAGCCCCGACAAGGACAAAGGCTACAAAGACGATTTTATATAAGCCGATAAAGCGTTGGTTTGTTAAATAACCGAAACACTTCTCGCCATAATAGGACCAGCCTACAATGGTGGAGAAAGCGAAGAAAATCAAGCCGATGGTGACGATGTAGGAGCCGAATTCACCTAAAAACAGCTCAAAGGAGGCAGAGGTCAGGTCTGCTCCGTCAAGTCCACCCTGGTACTGTCCGGCCATGACTATGGTTAACCCAGTCAATGTACAAACGATAATCGTGTCGATAAAGACCTGTGTCATGGATACAAGAGCCTGACGTCCGGCATAGTCGGTTCTTGCTGCAGCAGCTGCAATGGGTGCAGATCCAAGTCCGGCTTCGTTGGAGAATACGCCCCGGGCAACCCCGTAACGAATCACGCTTCCGAGAATACCGCCGCCTACGGCATTAGCTGTGAAGGCATCCGAGAAGATGGTCCCAAAGGCCGGCAGGATCAAATCGGCATTAAGCACAAGAATAATTAAGGCCCCTATTACATAAAAAACGGCCATAACTGGAACGAACAAGGCTGTGACACGCCCAATACTCTTGATTCCCCCGAGGAGAACCAGTCCCGCGAGAAGCGTCAGTACAATTCCCGTCACCCATGGAGAGATGTTGAAGGTCCCCTCAACAACGTCTGAAACGGAGTTGGACTGCACCATATTTCCGATTCCAAATGCAGCGACGGCCCCGAAGAGGGCAAATAAAATGCCGAGCGGTTTTCCGAGCCATTTGGTTTTTAAGCCGCGGGACAGATAGTACATGGGTCCGCCGGACATCTGTCCGTCTTTTCCTTCAATTCGATATTTGACGGCAAGAACGGCTTCTGCATATTTCGTCGCCATTCCGAAGACCGCTGTAATCCACATCCAGAAAACGGCTCCCGGTCCGCCAAGCACGACTGCTGTCGCCACCCCGGCAATGTTCCCGGTACCGATCGTTGCCGCAAGCGCGGTCGTCAAAGCCTGATAGTGGGAAATATCCCCTTTTTCACCCGGCTTTTTCTTTTTGTCCGGTTTAAAAGCGAGCCTCAGTGCATAAGGCAGTGTTTTAAACTGGAGAAAACCGAGGCGTAAAGTCAAGTAAACCCCTGTCCCTACCAGCAGAACCAGCAGGACGGGGCCCCAGACCAGACCACTCAGTTCACTTAAAAAACTATGAAGTGCACTCTGTTCTCCCATTGTCATCCCCCTTAAAGATAAAAAAGATAAAAACATTCCATGTATAAAATATTCCGAAAATTCAGAGCGTCTGTCAACCTCTTTTTATAAAATGGTGTCGAAAAGCGGTTCGATAGATGACAAAAAGGGAATGTAATGGGAGAATATTTGCACCAGGCAGGATTATGTGTCACCTTATAGAATTAGTACAGTTAGAAATACTATGATGGAGGAACCAACATGATACGAGTTTTATTTGTTTGTCTCGGCAACATCTGCCGGTCGCCGATGGCTGAAGCTGTCTTCAGGAATCTGGTGGAAAAAGAAAACCTCAGTGGTCGGATATCTGTAGATTCCGCAGGGACCGGTCACTGGCATACAGGTTCCCAGCCTCATGAAGGAACACGGGAGATTTTAGATAAGAACGATGTGACCTATGAAGGCATGACCGCGCGTCAGGTCAGGGAGACGGACTGGGATGAGTTCGACTACCTTGTTGCCATGGACCAGAAAAATCTTCAGGATCTTCACAGCATCCGGCAGAAAGATGGAGTCACTGTGACCAAGCTGATGGACTATTTACCGCAGTTGGATGTGGATGAAGTGCCCGACCCGTACTACACAGGGAATTTTGATTACGTTTATGACCTTGTCCAGCAGGGATGTGCCGAACTGCTGGCCTCGATAAAAAAAGAATATAAACTTTGAGGAGGAAGAAACATGGGACAGACATTATGGAAGGGTATTCTGATCGGCGCTGCTGCAGGTGCTGCAGCAGCCCTGATTGATAAAGATACACGCACAATGGTGGGGCAGAAATCGAAAGCGGCTGGTTCCAAATGCCGTGAGATTGCTGCGAGTCCGTCAGAAGCTGTTCATTCTCTGCGCCTGAGCTACGAGTCGTTTTCCAAACAGCTGAATAAAGGAGTCGAAGATCTTCTTGAATTATTAGACAAGGCGGAGAGTATGCTAAACAAAGTAGGAGAAATCAATCAGGAGGTCAAAGACCAGTTAAGAGCTGCGGATAATTCCGACAACGCTTCCTGATGCCAGGAGTGATGGAATATCATGAAAGTCATCAAGAATTTCTTCCGGGAGCTCTTCACCCGGTTTGGGGAGGATGATGTAGGCGGGATGGCTGCCCAGCTGGCCTACTTCTTTTTGTTATCATTATTTCCGTTTATGATATTCCTGCTCACGCTTTTAGGGTATCTACATATTGATGAAGAGCGTATCCTTACTTTCGTGAGTGCATATGCTCCGGCAGATACGTTTGATATGATCACAGAAAATGTGACCTCGCTTTTCTCAGATGAAAATGGAAGCCTCTTGTCCATTGGACTTGCAGGTACGCTGTGGGCAGCCTCGAATGGGGTCAATGCCATTATGCGTGCCTTTAACAGAGCTCACAGCGTGAAGGAAAGTCGTTCCTTTATCGTTTCAAGGATGCTGGCTATCGTTTTAACCATCGCTATGGTGATCGTCATTGCCATTGCTTTTCTTCTGCCGGTGGCGGGTCAGGCGATCGGTGTTTATTTGTTTTCTTATTTCGGCTTATCCGAAAGCTTTATCGGGTTATGGAATGGACTGCGCTGGGTCATTTCCTCGATCATTTTTTATGTCGTCCTTTCTTTCCTTTATGTAACGGCCCCGAATAAGCGGTTGAAATACAGGGATACGGTAGGAGGGGCTGTTTTTGCTACGATCAGCTGGCAGCTTGTTTCTCTGCTGTTTTCCTTTTATGTGAGCAATCTGGGGAATTTCTCTGCGATGTATGGCAGCCTTGGCGGGGTGATTGTCCTGATGATCTGGCTTTATCTTTCGGGAATTGTGATCATTCTCGGCGGTGAGATCAATGCCATGGCCTACCACCGCAGGACCGAGGATACGTGGGGATGAAAAAAGCTGCCGGGCATAAGCCCGGCAGCTTTTTTCAGTAGGTATATATTGTTCGTGATCGTTTCGCTTCAAGATCAGGTCAATGATGGATAGCACGGAAAGTGTCCAAGAGGGGGCCTCAGCAGGCGCGGATGAGTAGAACGTTAGAACCAATGCCTGAGGTGCACACTTTTTTAGTTTTTCAATAAACGCAGTCCGTTCAGGATGACGAGAATCGTACTCCCTTCATGTCCGATGACCCCAAGCGGCAGGTCCAGCACCTGAAGAAAGTTACTCATGATCAAAAGCATAATGACTGTGATTGAAAAGATCACATTCTGTTTGATGATCCGGTTCATGCGTTTTGAAAGCTCCATGGCATGGGCGATTTTCGGAAGATCATTTTTCATAAGGACGACATCGGCCGTTTCAAGAGCAACGTCGGTTCCTTCTCCCATAGCGACTCCGACATCAGCTTCCGCGAGAGCAGGTGCATCATTGATTCCGTCTCCGACCATGGCGACGTGTGGGAAATGCTCCTTCAACTGCTTGATTTCCTCCTGCTTCTGATCGGGGAGACACTCGGAAATGTATTGGTCAAGATCAGCTTCACGAGCAATGGCCTCAGCGGTGGCATCATTATCCCCAGTCAGCATAATCGTATAAATTCCTTGATTTTTCAGGGTCTGTACAGCCCGCTTCGTATCCTCTCTCACTGTATCTTTCAGGGCAAGGAGTGCAGTGACGACGCCGTTTCTTTTTACAAAAATGACAGTCTTTCCTTCGGAAGCCAGTGTGGAAAACACCCCGTCCTCGAAATGGGAGCATTGGTCACGGCCGATGAAGTCAGCTTTTCCAATCATCCATTCTTCGCCCTTATACCAGCCGCTTACCCCGTTTCCACTGTGGTTTTTTACTTCCTCAACGTTTACAAAAGACATGTTCTTTCCCTCCGCATACTTCACAACTGCTTCTGCGAGAGGGTGGTTGGACTGCTGTTCAATGGATGCGGCGGCTGATAAGATATCATCGGCTGATCCTTTGTCAGAGGCAATGAAATCCGTCACTACCGGCTGTCCTTTTGTGAGTGTTCCGGTTTTATCAAAAGCGAAGGCCTTGATGGAAGACAAATGTTCAAGATGTACCCCGCCTTTAAACAAAATGCCCTGGCGCGCCCCGTTGGTAATGGCTGAAAGGGTGGCCGGCATAATGGAAGCGACAAGGGCACACGGAGAGGCTACAACGAGCAGAATCATCGCTCTGTATAAGGTTTCCATCCAGGTCCATCCCAGTACGAAGTGTGGGAGAAACATCATGACAGCTACCGCACCCAGCACCGCTTTAACATACGTACTTTCAAAACGTTCGATAAACAGCTGGGAGGGCGATTTTTCGCTTTGGGCGTTCTGGACCATGGTGATGATTTTTTGAAACAATGTTTCTTTCGATTCTTTTGTCACTTCTACAAGCAGACTGCCATCGATATTCATGGTTCCCGCAAAGACCTCGTTCTCCAGCCCTTTGGCAGCCGGCATGGATTCTCCTGTAATCGTACTTTCATCCAAACTTGATGCGCCTTCTGTGATCACTCCGTCCGCAGGTACGCGTTCACCAGGCTTCACGCGAATGAAATCGCCGACCTTTAATCTTTCTACGGACACCCACTGCTGATGGCTGCCTGTTACGAGCAGGGCCTGCTCAGGCTGCAGGTTCATAAGGGAGGAGATCTCCTTGTGGCTTTTGTTCATGGTATAAGTTTCCATAGCACCACTTAAGGAAAAGATGAAAATCAGGATGGCTCCTTCTGTCCAGTAGCCGATGGCAGCCGATCCGATGGCAGCAAGGATCATCAGCAGTTCAACATTCAATGAGCGGTCCTCTAAGGTTTCTTCCAACCCTTCCTTCGCTTTGGCAAATCCACCGATGATAAAAGCAGAAAGGTAAAGGGTGATATAAACGGGAGGGGACCAGTAGTTTTCCCCTATCCAGGCAAAGAGGAGAAGGACACCACTGAAAAGGGCAGCGATCAATTCTCCGTGTTCTTTCATATAAGTAAGAAATTCGGGCTTATTCCAGGATTTAGAATATGGATAGGAACGGGTTTCATTCACGATATGTTCAGCTCCTTTTTATTATTGAAAATGAAATTCATTCACAACTATTTATAAATCTTATTACTTTATAATTATTATAATCTGTTGCTTGTTACTATCATAGCATATCGGAAGGAAAAGTCTACAAAAAAATTCCCGTCCATAAAAAATTGCGGTACAGTTGATTTGACAGGTGTCAAGTTGCTATATTAAACAAGTGATACGAATAAACATGGAGGGTGGAAAGAACGATGCGCAAAGCTTTTATACTTATAAGCCTGTTACTGCTGGCTGTTTTTGTGGCTGCTTGTGGATCAAGTGAAGACACAGGAGACAGTGGTTCAAATAATGAAAGCGAAGAAGCTTCTGACAGCAAGTGGAATGAAATACAGGAAGAAGGAGAAATTGTCGTTGGGACATCCGGTACACTTTTCCCGGCTTCCTACTACCCGGAAGGCTCCGATGAAATGACCGGGTATGATGTGGAAATCATGCGGGAAGTCGCCGACCGTCTCGGCCTTGAACTGAAATTCGAGGAGTATGGTGTGGACGGTCTGCTGTCTGCGATTAACAGTGGCCGGATCGATGCGGTTATTAATGATATGGAAGTCACGAAGGAGCGCCAAAAACAATTTGCGTTCAGTGAACCTTATAAATACTCCTATTCCACGATGATTGTGCGGGAATCTGATTTGTCCGGCATTGAGAAACTGGAGGACCTTGAAGGCAAGACCCATGGTGGTGGAGCGACAACGGTATTCTCCCAAATTGCGGAACATTTCGGTGCGGATACGAAAACATACGGAAATGTCACCAACGATGTCTACCTTCGTGATGTGGAGAATGGAAACACAGACTTCATTATCAATGACTACTATCTACAGTCCCTGGCCCTGCAGGCTTTAACAGATATTGAAGTTCAGCTTCATCCCGATTTGAAATTCCATCCAACCAACTCAGCCATTGTTATGCCGAAAGAAGCAGAAACAATGAAAGAGGAAATTGATGCCGTACTGGCTGAAATGAAGGAAGATGGAACATTAACGAAACTGTCCGAAGAATTCTTCGGCGGCCAGGATGCTTCGAAGGAACCGGAAGAGGACATCCGCGAAATCGAAGGCCTGGATTTATAAGGGTTATGAAATGTTTGGCATTGAAATAAACGAAATACAAGTCGAGAAGCTCTTTAATGCAGAGCGGGCCTGGGCCAACCTTCCTTTTATTCTGGAAGGTGTGCCTCTTACTTTATTTGTAGCAGTCATTGGGATGGCCATCGGTCTCATTCTTGGTTTTTTCCTGGCTCTGGCTCGTGGGTCCAGCCATATCTGGCTCCGGTGGCCGGCGAGGTTTTACATTTCCTTCATGAGAGGAACGCCGATTCTTGTTTATTTGTTTGTTCTCTACTTCGGGCTTCCTGTCGTAGGGTTGAAACTGCCGGCCACGACGGCAGCGATCATCGGTTTTGGAACGAACAGCGCTGCCTATATTGCTGAAATCAACCGAGCCTCCTTGAACAGTGTTTCCAATGGACAGTGGGAATCTGCGCGTGCTTTAGGATTTACGTACTGGCAGACGATTCGGAGGATTATTATGCCGCAGGCGACGAGAATCGCTATTCCGCCATTAGGAAACGTGTTTCTTGATCTGTTAAAGGCAACCTCTCTGGCTGCCATGATTTCTGTACCTGAAATTTTGAACAAAGCGCAGATCGCAGCAGGCCGGACGGTGGATTCGATGACGATGTATATTACTGCGGCATTGATCTACTGGCCGCTGACGATGATTTTCTCAGCGCTTCAGGATTATCTGGAGAGAAGAAACAACCGGTATTTATAATATTCGAAGACCAGAGCAGGGTTCCCTGCCCTGGTCTTTTGTTTTTTGGATGGCGGGGCTAAGTAAACTTCTCCCTTGATTCCTTGGGCAACCTCTTATATGATAGGAAAAGAATTTAAATCGTAATGATTATTATTTTTTCGAAAGGGATGGACCATGAGTGAACAAACCATTGTAAAATTCGACAATGTTTCCTTTAAATACGAAAGAGAAATCGTCGTTCAGGATGTTGACCTTGAAATTAAGTCAGGTCAGTTCCTTGGCCTTGTCGGCCCTAACGGATCCGGGAAGTCGACACTCATCAAGCTGATGCTCGGCCTTGAAAAGCCGGATAAGGGAAGGATTCAGCTGTTCGGCAGGCCGTTGAAACAGTATAAGGACTGGCAGGAAATCGGTTTTGTCTCCCAGAAGGCGAACAGTTTCAACTCCGGATTTCCGGCGACGGTTCTGGAGGTTGTGAAAACCGGGCTCGTATCAAGAATAGGGACATTTAAATTTTTTAATAAGAGACATAAAGAGAAAGCGATGGACGCCCTGCGGACAGTGGAAATGGAAGAATATGCCCATACCGGTATCGGTGACCTTTCCGGCGGCCAGCAGCAGCGGGTGTTCATAGCCAGGGCTCTGGTCAGTGATCCGTCACTGATGATTCTGGACGAGCCGACCGTCGGGGTCGATGCCAAGCATGTCACTGAATTTTATGATCTGCTCGGTAAATTGAACAAGGAGCGGGGCATTACGCTGCTTATGGTTACCCACGATATTGGGACGATTACGGATCACGCCACCCATGTGGTCTGCATGAACAAGACGGTCCATTTCCATGGACAGTCGGAGGAATACAAGGAATTCAGTGAAGAGGATTTGAATCAGCTTTACGGATACGCCGTTCAGCAGCTGACTCATAATCACAGTCACTAAGGAGGGAAAGAGAGCGTGCTGGAAAGTTTTATGCAATTTGAATTTTTACAGAACGCGGCGATAACAGGACTGTTGATCGGCATTGTTGCTCCTCTGCTTGGAGTGTTTATTGTTGTGCGACGGTTATCATTGATCGCTGATGCCTTATCCCATATTACATTGACAGGGATTGCGGCAAGTCTGCTCTTGGAAAAAAGAGTGACGGCCATTAACGACTGGAACCCGGTTTATATGGGCATGGCGTTTTCTGTAGCGGGTGCTGTTTTAATTGAACGGCTTAGAAAAGTATATAAACACTACGAGGAACTGGCTATTCCGATTATCTTATCCGGAGGGATCGGACTTGGTGTAATATTGATATCCCTGGCTGACGGATTTAATACGGACTTGTTCAGCTACCTGTTCGGTAGTGTTACAGCGGTAAGCCGCGATAGTATGTGGACGGTATTGTTTGTAACGGTGATTGTTATTCTGATTGTCATTTTCTTTTATAAGGAACTATTCGTTCTATCCTTTGATGAGGAACATGCGTCGGTATCCGGAGTGAACGGACGCTGGATTCATTTATTATTTATCGTGATGGTTGCGCTGGTAATTGCTTCTGCCATGCAGGTGGTCGGTATTCTGCTCGTATCAGCACTGATGACGCTGCCTGTGGCTTCTGCACTCAGGATAGCCACCAGCTTTAAGCAGACGATCGGCCTTTCCATCGCATTCGGGGAAGTATCTGTTATGGTGGGCTTGTTTTCTTCCTACCATCTGAGCGTACCGCCGGGTGGAACGATTGTCGTTATGGCTATTTTGATTCTGGTAATGTCTATTATTTATAAAAATGTTAGAAACCAGCAATGGATAAAGGGTGAGGCTTCATGAACGTGGAAACAGCTCTACAGAGACTGAAGGAAAAAGGATATAAACGAACGAAGCAGCGGGAACGTATGCTGAAGATCTTTTCCGGTCAGGATCAGTACATTGCCGCCAAGGATATTCTCAAGGAGTTTCAGGAGTACTTCCCCAGTGTCAGTTTTGATACGGTCTACAGGAACCTTTATATGCTGACGGAGGTTGATATTCTGGAGTCGACCGAGCTGGGGGGCGAAAAGCATTTCCGCCTCAGCTGTGATACAGACGGACACCACCACCATTTTATCTGCACAGACTGTGGAAAAACGAAATCGATCGCCTTCTGCCCGATGGAAAAGGTGAATGAGAATCTGAAAGGCTATGATATTGAAAACCATAAGTTTGAGATCTATGGCAAATGTCCCCAGTGTCATTGAACAGATGGGAAAGGATGTCTCCCGAGGCATCCTTTCCTTTATTGTTTAAGAAGTAATGGTTACTGTTTACAAGTAGTAATCATTACGATAAGATTTAAACAGATCATACGGAGAGGACGAAGTTCAATGAAGAAATCAGGTCTATTATCCTTTTTATTAATATCTGTAATTATTCTTCTTAGTGCCTGCGGTAGTGAAGAAACCTCAGGGGACGGAAATGACGAAGAAGAAAAGAAAGATAAGCTGAAAATCTATACGACGGTGTATCCGCTGCAGTTTTTCACAAGTGAAATCGGTGGAGACACGGTCGAGGTGGAGTCCATTCTTCCACCGGGAGCGGATGCCCATACGTACGAACCTACGACAAAAGAAATGGTGGATATGGCCGGGGCCGACTTGTTCGTTTACAACGGGGCGGGTCTTGAAGGATATGCGGAGAAAATCTCGGAAGCTTTGAAACCTGAGGGGACTACCGTGCTGGAAGCAGCCGGCGATATGGACTTGAATGCACATGTCCATGACCACGGAGCGGAAGACAGCCATGAAGCTGAGACAGCGGACGAACATGCTGAGCATGAAGACAGCCACGAGGGTGAGACAGAAGAAGAACACGCTGAGCATGAAGACAGCCATGAGGGTGAGACAGAAGAAGAGCACGCCGAGCATGAAGACAGCCACGAAGGACATGACCATGGTGAGAATGATCCACACGTCTGGCTCGACCCGGTTCGCTCCATTGAGCTGGCTGAAGGCATTAAAGAGCAGCTGATCGAGCTGAATCCCGAAAAGGAAGACCTTTATGTGGAAAACTTCGAGGCGCTGAAAGGGAAACTTACGGCGTTGGACGAGCAGTTCCATAAACAAGTGAATGCGCAGCCGAAAGACAAGATTATCGTTTCTCATGCGGCCTATGGGTACTGGGAGGAAGCCTACGGGATCGAGCAGATTGCCGTTTCCGGACTGAGCCCGACGAATGAACCTTCCCAGAAAGATTTAGAGGAAATTATCCATGTGGCGGAGGAAGAAGATCTCAAGTATGTAATCTTTGAGCAGAATATTACACCTAAAGTATCCAAAGTCATTCAGGATGAAATCGGTGCAGAGCCGCTGCAGTTCCATAACCTTGCTGTCTTGACAGAAGAAGATGTAGAAGAAGGAGAAGATTACTTCTCTTTAATGGAACAAAACCTGGAAGTGCTTTACAAAGCTCTGGCAGAATAAAAAAATCGGGCAGCCCTTTAAGATGGGGCAGCCCGATTTTTTTCTAATGAAACGGGAGAATTGAAAGCTATTGCTGCGAGAACGACTACTAACAGGGATACGATCACATAAAAGAAGGAAAGGCCCGGCCACAGGTCGAGCGCGAATCCCGACAAGAAGGGTCCCAGAATACTTCCAATACTAAACGACATCCCGCAGAGAATGTTGCCGGCCGGCAGCAGCTCTTTTGGGAGCAGGTCTGTCATATAAGAAATTCCCAAGGAAAACAGAGAACCGACAAAAAGTCCCCCCAAGGCAAAAGAGGCAAACAGCCACGGAATCGAATTCTCAAAAACAGCGGCAAGCATAAAGGAGCCGATTCCGCCGGTAACGACTGTCAGGATCACTTTTTTTCTTCCGATGTGGTCACTTAATATGCCCAAAGGAATCTGTGAAAATAAACTGGCGGCGGCAAAGGAGGGGATGATGAACGATAATATGTTCACATCGTGGCCGATCCGCATTCCATACACCGGAAAGATTCCGTGCAGGGTGGCTTCCAGAAACCCATAAGCAAGGGGTGGTAAAAAGGCGGCCCAGGCCAGGCGCAGACTCCGTCCGAACCGTCTCACAGAGCTTGTTCCATAGGCAGTGGCCTGGTCCGTATCCGGCTTTTCGTTCCGCACCCGGAGAAGGAGCAGCCATACAGTGAAGCTTAAAAAGGAAGACAAGAGAAACGGAACGAACATCCCGAATTCCAAAAGGTTGGTCATTAATGGACCAAGTGTGAACCCGACACTGAAGAATAAGCCGTAATAGGCGATGCTGCGTCCTTGGTTCTGCTGATCTGCGGATGCGGTGATCCATGTCTGGGTGCCGAAGTGAAGAATCTGATCGCCGGTTCCCACAGCCACCCGGAGCATAAACCAGAACCAGAGCGCCTGCCAGAAAGGGAAGAGCGCAAGCGAAATGAATACGAGCGCTCCTCCAAACAGAATGATGGCTTTGTACCCGAACCGCCGAAGTGGTTTTTCCATAAACGGGGATGATAATAAAATACCTATGTAAAGTCCCGTCGCATGGATGCCGTTGACTGATGAAGAAATACCATTCTGCTCAAGGATGACTGCGATGAGAGGGAGCAGCATGCCCTGGGAAAATCCTGATATTGTAACAAGGCCGATTAAAATCCAAAATCTTGTGCGTTTAGAAACCATAGTCTTCCTCCTGTTCTACACGACTATCGTATCGGAAAAGACGTAAAGCAGGCAAGGTGCAGGCGTCCAGGGCCGTGCGGTTTCTTTTGCATTAGGATCTATTATATAATGAACGCAAAGCCGTTAAGGTAAAGGAGTGAATGAACTGATGGAATTTCATTTAAGAGAGAATGGGATCCGTACGTCCTTCGAATACGGGCAGCTGGACATTTCCGGCGATGAAGCCAATGGTTTCCGTCCGTTTCAATTGATGGTCTCCTCTATTGCAGGATGCAGTCTTGGGGTGTTCAGGAAAATCCTCGATAAGCAGCGGATGAATTATGAAGATATCCAGGTATCTGCAGAAGTAACGAGAAACCCGGATGAGGCGAACCGTATTGAGAAGATCCATCTGCATTTCGTTGTAAAAGGCTATCACCTGAATCAGGACAAGCTGCTGAAAAACCTGGAAATCTCCCGCAGCAACTGTTCGATGGTACAATCAGTAGAAAATAGTATAAATGTGGAAGAAACGCTTGAGTGTATCCAGTTAAGCTAGTAAAATAAAAAGAGCATGAGTCCGACAGCCGGATTCGCGCTCTTTTTTTGTGTCTTATGTACAGGTTTTCGGTTCAAAGCTACTTTGAAATAAAGAAATGAGGGAGACCATGAGAACATTAGTCATTAAAGGATTCTTTTATCTTGCAGGGTTGATTGTCATTGCGATGGGCGTCACGCTTACGATTAAATCGAATCTGGGAGCTGGAGCGTGGGATGCCGTAAATGTCGGACTGACAGAGCAGATCGGACTAACCATTGGAACGTGGGTCATGGTGATTGGTGGATTTCTGATTGTAACCAATGCATGGATTGCAAAGGAAAAACCGGACCTGCCTGCGGTGATTACGATATTAGTACTTGGAAAATTCATTGATTTCTGGATGCTGCAGGTGTTTGATCACTTGGTGTTTCAAGCCTTCTTTATGAAATTGATGACTTTAATTCTCGGCATTGTTATTATCGCCATCGGCGTATCTTTATACCTTCAACCGAAGTTTTCGTTGAATCCGGTCGATGGCTTTATGGTGGCGCTGCAGAAGCGTTTCGGCTTCAGCATTACGAAAGCTAAAACGTTAACCGAGTCCTTTGCACTCGTGCTTGCGCTAGTGCTTGGTGGTCCTATTGGTATCGGTACCATTGTGATCCTTCTCGGGATCGGACCATGCATCCAGTTTTTCGACAGCAAAGCGAACTATATGATGAATAAGCTTATTGCAGCAGAATAATGTATACTCCGGGCCATCTTTCACAAGCTATAAAAAAAGTGAAAGGTGGCCCTTGATGTGAATAGAAAATGGCTGGGACTACTGCTGTTTATTTGTATTCTTACATGGTTTGCTGCCGGTTCTGCTTCGGCTGAACCTAAGAAAAATGAGAAAGAAGAAGGCTCCATTCCGAGTCACGTCTTAAATATATCCAAGGATAACACGTATCCGAATTCCACAGATGATCAGGAATTGCTGGAAGCGGAGGAAATTACGAAAGAGCTGATGGAGAACACCGATGTGCGTATTACCAATCCACAGCTGATTGAAATGCTGAATGAAACTTCCTTAAAACCTTCCCCGCTGGCGATTGGATATCGAGGAGACATTTTCCTTGGAAGATGGCCGCTTTCCTATCACTCAAAAGAAACCAACATCAATTGGGAGTATCAGGAGATTAATACAAACGAATTGAACAACCACGGTGGAGAAAAGCAGGAGAAGCTGAGTTATCTTCAAAAAGAGGAAAAAGCGGTCAAGGGCGGTCTGACATCACGGATCAGCCACAGCGACCAGATGATGAAGCTGATTCTTCTGGAAGCTCAGAAAAACACCAAACTTCCATTATCCTTTAATACCGTCATTGGAAAAGGAACGAAACAGAATAATACGTACGGCATTCCAACAAACAAAGTAGGGGTGCTCCACGCCTACGCGCCGGCTGTGAATGAAAAAGGTGAAGTGGCTTTTGGTGATGTATACATCCAGCTCAAGGGATCGAAAAAGACACTTTCCATAAAAAACGTGACCCGGCAGGGGATTGGAGCCTGGATTCCAATTCAGGATCACGTCAGCTTTTCTTTTGAATTGAAATAAGAGGGTGCGCCGGATGTAGAAGAACAACAAGGTTGTTTTCCTATATCCGGTGCGTTTTTTTAGTTAAATGAAAGCCGTTCTGGACAGGAAAAGCGACTTGTACTATGATGGACTGGACGCAGAACAGATAAAGGAGCTGAATCGTTACATGACGCAGCAGGAGAAAATTTCCAACTTAAAGCAGCGCCTGGAAGAGTTTATGGGACGTGTAGATAATCTCGACCCAGAGCAGACGTCAGTGGAAGACATTGATCGTCTGATTTCAATGCTCGAATCCCTTGAGCGCAGCATGGACGAATAAGCAGCTTTCAGAATTGACTCTCTTTTTTCCTGAGGGTTGATTTTTTCACCACCATCCTTTATCATGATAAATCGCTAATGTATGAAACTACTGGAGAGGAGAATGTCTTATGGCATGGGCAGTTGTCGTATCTGTCCTGGTGATGACCGTGTTAAGTTTATTACGCGTGAATGTCATCGTTGCCATTATCGCCGCGGGTTTGACCGCAGGCCTGATGAACGGGGAGAGCTTGACGGATGCGTTGACCCTTCTCGTTGACGGGATGGGGGAACAGGCAAATGTGGCATTAAGTTATATATTACTGGGAGCTTTTGCAGTTGCAATCAGCTACTCAGGCATCACATCAATACTCGTCGGATTTTTACTGCGTGTTTTGAAGGATAAACGGACGATGATTGTTTTTGTCATTGCGTTCGTAGCCAGTCTTTCGCAAAACGTCATTCCTGTACACATCGCTTTTATACCGATTCTTATTCCACCGCTTTTGAAATTATTTGATGAAATGAAGCTGGACCGCAGGGCTGTAGCTGCCGCTTTAACCTTTGGTTTGAAGGCGCCTTACGTCATGATTCCGGTTGGATTCGGCTACATTTTCCACGATACAATTAAAATGTCTATGGAAACGAACGGCATTGATCTTGGAATCGGAAGCATCGCTTCATCTCTGCTTATTCCCGGTTCAGGAATGATTGTCGGGCTGTTTATCGCCATATTCATTACTTACCGGAAGCCGAGAGACCCTTCTGTTGTTCCAGAGGATAAAGAAACACCGGATCAGGAAGTTGTTCTGGATACACGTTTCCAAATGAAACACCTTCTGACAAGTGCTGCCATGCTTGTAACGCTTGTCATTCAGGCCGTCTGGTCCAATTTGATTCTGGCTGCTCTGGCCGGCATCATCCTGATGTTCATTTTCCGGGTCGTTCCCTTCAGCAAAGGAGACAAGGTCATCAACGAAGGCATCGCAATGATGGGCTTTATCGCTTTCGTAATGCTTGTCTCATCAGGGTATGCCAACGTCCTGACGGCGACAGAATCCGTATCGGCGCTTGTAGAGCTCAGCTCCGACTATCTGGGAGATAACCAGGCTTTCATCGCCTTCATCCTGCTCTTGGTCGGACTGGTTGTCACGATGGGAATCGGTTCTTCCTTTGCAACGATTCCGATTTTGGCGGCTCTATTTGTACCCATCTGTGTCGCTGCCGGTTTTTCACCCATGGCTACGGCTGCATTGATTGGTACAGCGGGGGCTCTTGGGGATGCTGGTTCTCCGGCTTCTGACAGTACACTCGGTCCGACATCCGGGCTGAATGCAGACGGCCGTCACAACCACATCTGGGACACTTGTGTACCGACATTTCTGCACTACAATATTCCATTGTTCATCTTCGGATGGGCCGCATCATTGTTCCTGTGAAAAGGCAGCGTGGGGAATTTTCCCACCTGTCTTTTTTTATATTCCTTTTTCCTTCACACATACTAAACAAAAAAGTGAGGGATACACATGAGCAGGATAGTGAAGTGGATTGCGGCCGTCCTTATGGTCTGTCTTTTTCCTATAACCACCGATGCAGAAGGCTGGGGATATAATAAAAGCAAAAATGGGATGGCACCGGACCCAGGCAGGTATGGGCCGATGATTGAACAGCATCATGGTTTTTTTATGGATCCTTCTGAAGAACGTGTGGTTTATTTAACGTTTGATAATGGGTATGAACAAGGATACACCGGTCAAGTCCTGGATGTCCTGAAGGAAAAAGACGTCCCGGCTGCCTTTTTCGTGACCGGCCATTATATAGAGAGTGCGCCGGACCTTTTGAAGAGAATGGCTGATGAAGGACATATCATTGGAAACCATTCCTGGAGCCATCCGGATTTCACGCAGAGTTCCAAATCAGAAATGGAGAAAGAACTGGCGCGTGTGGAAAAAGCCGTGAAGGAAAAGACAGATCAGGACATTATGACCTTTCTCCGTCCGCCCAGAGGCACATTCAATGCGCAGACGTTGAAATGGGCGGAGGAATTCGGCTACACCCATGCGTTCTGGTCCATCGCTTTTGTTGACTGGCATACTGACAGACAGAAAGGCTGGGAGTATGCCTACCGGAGCGTTATGGATCAAATTCATCCGGGAGCTGTCATCCTCCTGCATACCGTTTCGAGTGATAACGCAGAAGCCCTCTCTCAAATGATCGATGAACTCAGGAAAAGAGGCTACCGCTTCGGGAACCTGAACGAAATTTTAATGAAACAGCTTATTCCCGCTCCAGTCTGGAATTTATAACAAAAGGATGCCGCCGTACATGCCGTACAGCGGCTTTTCACTTTCAGCGGGAAGGGGAAAGTGTCTGGCAGTGTAATGTTTTGCTAAGTATCATCAAAGCTTCTATGATAAAGGAAGAATTAGTCGGATGAGCGTCAGGTCTTATTTCCTATTCTTTACAAAATAGAAAAATCTAAGATAATGAAGGAGGAAAAACTCCCATGTGGAAAGAAAAATTAAAGGCAGTTAACTTTTATGATTTTGATTACACGTTACTTCGATGGCAGCTGGATCCTGTCATTCGTCTGGACAGAGAGGAACGCTGGGTGGATATCCCTGTAAAGCTGAACGAAGATCATCACATTGTCAGGGTGCAGGCTCTCGGCACGACCCTTGATCCCGTCTTTTCTGTGCAGAGTGACAGCCATGAAGCCAAGTCAGAGCTGCTGAACTACATCAAGCACCTTTTTCAATGGGATGTCGATTTAGAGAATGTACACGAGCATTTCCTGGACACCGACTTGGAACAGTTGTTCAGAAATCACCCTGGAACACCGATAGTGAAGGATTTTCATCTTTATGACTGCTTAATGAAGGTCATCATTCATCAACAGCTGAATATGAAGTTTGCATATACGCTGAGTACCAGATTTGTCGAGACGCTGGGCACACAGAAGGACGGCGTATGGTTTTATCCTGACTCGGAAACGGTGGCCCGGACGCCGTATGAGACTCTGAGAGAATTGCAGTTCAGCCAGAGGAAAGCTGAATATGTCATTGATACATCGAAGCAGATAGCAGAAAGGGAGCTGGACCTGCCGGCACTGGATGTTATGGAGAACGATGATATTATGAAACATCTGACCAAAGTCAGAGGAATCGGCCCGTGGACAGCAGAAAACTGGATGATGTTCGGTCTGGGAAGGGAAAATTTATTTCCGAAGGCCGACATAGGGATTCAAAACGCCTTGAAGCATTATTATCATATGGACCGTAAACCTACGAAGGACGAGATGGGAGCATGGAGTAAGCCGTGGTCGCCCTATTTGAGCTACGCCTCGTTAACATTATGGCGCAGTATCGAAGGGTGATTCTGCTGTCATATCGTTGTTCTTTTAGACGTACAATGTTTAAAAAGCAAAAATAAAAGCTAAATCGTTAGAAAATATTCAAAATTTGTTAATCTTGCGTTATAATGAAAACCGTATTGGAAATAAACGAGCGGCAAAAGGAAAGAGGTCTTACTATTGGTTATAAGAGAGAGGTATTCAGACCAAGTTCATAGCGGTGAGATTTTGGATGTTCTCAGTATAAATGGAACACCCGCGTGTCTACTCGATCTGCGTCTTCAAGCCGTTACTTTGAATCAGGAAATGATTCATATGCTGCATTTGAAGGAAACAGACCTGTCTTTCTCTCAATGGATCCGGTGTTTCCGCCATACAGGCCAGCACCGTCTTCAACAATCTCTGCACCAGCTTCTGACTGAGGGACTGCGGGAGTCCTCTGTCCAGCTGACGGACAAGAATTTTGACCGGAGGTTTCACTGCCGTATGGTACATCTGACCAACGGCCAGATTACATTTACTCTTGCTAAGATGGAAGAAGAGCAGCATTTTTATGCTCCAGGGCCGGCTGACACGGATATGCCGTCCAGGAATGATAAACCGTCCTTATCCATCACGAACTACGAAGGCTTTCCGCTTTCAAGCTTTTCCTCTTCTCAAATCAAGCATCGCATGACACACATTGTCGATAAATTTCCACATGGGCTGGCTGTTATCAACCATAATTGGGAAGTCGTTTATGCTAATCCCAAAATGGAAGAGCTGACTAAACGTCCTTTTTTTAAAAATTACTATAAACGGCTGTGGGACATATTTTCCATTGATGAGCATTATCCGTTTTTTCAGCATTTTCTACGCTCTATGGAAACGCATGAAACGATGGAATTTGAAGGTTTTCTTGAGGACACCCAGCTTGATGTGAAAGTAACCGTTCATCCAACTGAGCTGGGACTGACGGTGTTCCTGCAGGATATCACCCAGTACAATAAGCACTTGCAGGCGCTTAAAGCTTCTGAGGAGCGGTTTGCTCTTCTGGCCGACAACATTACGGATGTGTTCTGGATCAGTGAACCGGACTTTGATGAGGTCCACTACATCAGCCCTGCTTTTCAAAGTTTATTTGACATCCCAAGGCGCAAGGCGTTTACAGATCCGAAGTCGCTGCTTCAGCACGTTCATGAAGCAGACCGTGCCCATTTCGTAGAAGGGCTTTCCAAGATGAAGGAAGAAGAGCACGTTGTTGACTACCGCGTGATTGTCGGGGGAAAAGAAGAAAAATGGATCCGCACGAAAGGTTTTCCGGTCGATTATAACGGCAAGCCTCTCATCTTAGGTATACATCAAGATGTAACCGAATACAAAGGAATGATTGAGCTGAAGGAAAAGTCCCAGCAGCTTTCAACTATTACCCAGATGTCTGCCGGTATTGCTCATGAAATTAAGAATCCATTAACCGCCATTAAAGGATTTCTTCAAATCGGAGCGGCGAATCCCGAACTCAGGGATAACTACCAGGAAATTATTTTAGATGAAGTCAATCGGATTGAGGCGATTGTCCAGGATTTCATGATGTTGTCGAAGCCGAAGTCTTCCATCCAGCTTGAGGAAGTGGATCCGGAACAGCTGGTTTCCTATGTGCTTCGCCTTCTTGAGCCGGAAGCCAATGAAAAGCAGATTCTCCTGCTGTTTGACTGTGATCCGGTACAGGAGACGTTCAAGACGGAACCGAAACGGATGAACCAGATTTTAATCAACCTGGTTAAGAATGCGGTGGATGCGGTGGATCTTGGGGGCGAGGTACGGATCGAAATCCAAATGTCGAGCTCTCATCTAACGCTTTACGTTAGAGATAATGGGCCGGGTTTAAGTACCCAGGAATTGGCGAAAATCGGCGAGCCGTTCTTTACCACCAAGGAAAAAGGTACCGGGCTCGGTGTGATGGTGACGAAGAAGATTGTTTCTGATCTAAACGGCACGATCAACTATGAAAGCGAAAAAGGAAAAGGAACGACGGTTGTTGTCAAACTGCCTCGTGCCTGAGCGAAAAACGTCACATGAAAAGTGGCGTTTCAGCTTGTAGAGAAGCCCTTGTTTCTTTACAAGCTTTTTTCTTTCTTACCGCCAGGAGCCAAAGCCCCTTCCCTTTTTCGCGGACGAGCGCCCGAGCTTCCTCGTAAAACCTACGCTCGGCAGGGGTGGAAAGGGCACCGCTCCTTGGGGGTTCTTTAAAATTGAAAAAGACAGCTCAAACTTGATGGATGAAGGACAATCTTTCATATTCCGGCAGGCATCCGTCATCAGCGCCTGTGCTTTCCCTTTTCCGCGCACGCGGAAACAGCGCAGCCCCTGCCGTTCTTTTGAATCTGCAAAGCTACGCTCGACTTTCTCTTTTCTCATACGGTATATCCATTTTTCTTCATTTTATCGTCGCGTAAAGTTGTTTTCCACAGGGACCGGCACGAAGAGCGTTCGGTGGTGACGCCTGCGGGAACAGCACGGGCCGAAGATCCACTTGGTCAAATGGTTTCTTGACCAAGTCAGCTGAGGCCGTGCCCGCGGCAAGCATCCGCCGATAAGCGGAACGTGCCCTCTCAACACGACATGCAGGCAGCTCTAACTGGATAGGACGAACTTTTTCTACAGACTGACGCTACTTAAGAAGTGGCGTTTTTTTATATTTCCTTATCAGGGAAAACCATTTCAATTTGCTGAAAATTCCTGCTTAAACCGCTTACTTAAAATAAATCGTTTTTTTACATCATCAGCTGTTTACAAAAGACGGAAAGGTCTCTATAATCCCGATTGTATTGCAAATTTCGTTCGACAAAATCCCATGAATTATTACAACAAAGGAGGCTCTCAGATGTTGAAAAAAGTGTGGTCATTTCTATTGATGAATCTCGGTGCGCTTGCTGTAGCAACCAACGTGCATTTCTTCCTATCCCCGAACGATCTGGCAACAGGAGGAGTGAGTGGTCTATCCATCGTATTGAATAAGGTTTTCCCTGATTTGTCCCTGGGAATGATTATGATTCTTTTGAATATTGTCTTGTTTATTGTCGGTTTTATTTTCCTAGGATTCCAGTTTGGTGTGAAAACCATCTATGCCAGTTTTGCGCTTTCGTTTATGGTCTGGGGACTTGAAGCCTTTTTCCCTATGCAGGAAGCTCTGAGTGATGATCTGTTGATTCAGCTGATTATCGGGCAGATCATTGCGGCTTCAGGAATGGCCCTCGTTTTCCATCAGGGAGCTTCCACAGGCGGAACCGATATCCTGGCCATGATCTTAAATAAATTCTTTTCCATTGAAGTTGGAAAAGGTGTGCTTTTCTCCGATATCGCCATTGCCACATCTTCCATCTTCCTATTCGGCCCGACGGTCGGTATGTATGCGTTCTTCGGTGTCATTCTGAATGGTCTGGTGATCGATTATATGCTCCAGCAGTTTGAGGATAACAAAGAGATTGTTATTATCAGCCGTGAGAGTGAGCTTGTCCGCCACTTCATCATCAATAAGCTTGGACGCGGCGCTACCATTCACGAAGCGAAGGGTGCGTTTAACCAGGAACAGAAGGAAGTCATAACCACCATTCTCAGCCGGAGAGATTATACCCGTCTGAAGAAATATATGACGGCAGTGGATGAGCAGGCATTTATCACCGTTCACTCCATGAATGAAATCCTTGGAGAGAATTTCAAAAGACTGGCGTAGTTTCCCTGAAAAACGACAGCCGCTGCTCATCACTTCCACTACCAAAGATGAGCAGGAGAGGAAGCGTTCCAGTGTGATAGAACGAGCTGCTTAGGTTAACCCTTGGATGAAAAATAAAGAGATACGGAAATATAGATCAAATGGAAAAAGAGTCTCCGGAACGGTTTACCGGAGGCTCTTTTTTCTGCTTTTCCGGACGGAATGAGAAATGAGCGAAACGTTCATGATGATGATGCTCAGAACGGATGCAGTGGTATAATTATAATTTTTTGTCACGACGGAGAGGGACAGAAATAAGGCTAAAATGACTCCTGAAATAAACAGGAGAGGGAAATTTGAAATGACTCGCTGTTTCTTTACCGGGCGAAACTCCATCTGCCGCACTCCTCTCTACAGTTAGTAACAGTATATGAAAAATTTTAATTATCTGTCAATTGTTCCGCGCAAACGAACAAATATTTGAAAGATTTAGATAAATTGGTATAATGGGGGTGTTGAAAATGCAGCACGCTATTATGGAGGAGGATGGCAGATGAATCGAGAAGAATTGATTGCCCCGGAACGATACAACGTCGTATCAGAAATGGAAAAGTATACAGGCGATTCTGAGCGGAAAGCCCTTTTATGGTTGAACGATCAAGGCGAAACCAAGGAAGTTACATATCAAAACCTGATGAATCGTGCGAACAAAATTGGAAACGCTTTCCTTGACTGCGGGTTGAAACAGGGAGATAAAATCCTCGTGATGATCCCACGGCTGATAGAAGCCTACCAAGTCTATACAGCGGCATTAAAGGCCGGTCTCGTCGTTATTCCAAGTTCCGAAATGCTCCGGACAAAAGATCTCCAATACCGTGTTAGTCATGGAGAGGTCCGTGCCGTTGTCAGTTATGCTCCTTATACCGATCAGTTTCAAGGGATCCGTGAATACGATCAACTTGTGAAATTTTCTGTCGGAGAGCGGAAAGAAGGGTGGTATGACCTGGACCGTTTGATGGAAGATTACAGCAGGACGATGCCAGCTGCTGACACAAGTCGGGATGACATGGCTTTTCTTTCTTATACATCGGGAACGACAGGAAATCCGAAAGGAGTCGTTCACACCCATGGATGGGGATATGCTCATCTGAAAACAGCGGCTTATCAATGGCTGGCCATTGAAGACGGAGATACGGTCTGGGCTACTGCCGGTCCTGGGTGGCAGAAATGGATTTGGAGTCCATTTTTATCTGTGCTGGGGACAGGGGCACAGGGGCTCGTATATCATGGGAAATTCGATCCGAATGTCTATTTGGATTTGATGGACAAACATGATGTCAATGTGCTCTGCTGTACGCCAACGGAATACCGTCTTATGGCCAAAGTGGATGACTTAAGCAGGTACAGCCTGAAAAACCTCCACAGTGCTGTGTCAGCTGGCGAACCTTTAAACAGAGAGGTGATCGACACCTTCGAGCGGCATTTTCAAGTGACCGTGAGAGACGGGTACGGTCAGACGGAAAATACGCTTCTCGTGGGAATTATGAAGGATATGGAAGTACGTCCCGGCTCAATGGGACGTCCGACTCCCGGTAATCAGGTCGATATCGTAGATGAAATGGGAGTGCCTGTCGGAACAGATGAAGTTGGGGATATTGCTGTACACCTGGATACTCCAGCGCTGTTCAAAGAATATTATAAAGACCCGGAGCGGACGAAAATGTCGCGAAGAGGCAATTATTACATTACCGGAGACCAAGCCAGGAAAGATGACGAAGGTTACTTCTGGTTTGAAGGGCGCAGTGATGACATCATTATCAGCTCAGGCTATACCATCGGCCCCTTTGAAGTAGAGGATGCGCTTGTGAAACATCCGGCTGTCCAGGAATGTGCCGTGGTGGCAAGTCCGGATGAAGTCAGGGGCAGCATTGTAAAAGCATTCGTTGTCCTGCGGCCCGGGTATGAAAAAGACCATTCCATCGTTCAGGCACTGCAGACGCACGTGAAGGAGCTTACGGCCCCTTATAAATACCCAAGGAAAATCGAGTTTATTGACGAACTGCCGAAAACAACGTCAGGTAAAATACGAAGAGTCGAGCTGCGTGAAAAGGAAAAATCCTGCCAAAATTAAGCTGGAAAGACCGGAGACGTTCAGACTCCGGTCTTTTTTTTTATTCAGGATCGTCTGTTTGAAGTGATAAGATAGATGGGAATCAGACAGATTAAAAGAACAGGAACCAAGATCAAAATGGGAAGGTGGGATTGGATGAACATATATATGGAAATGACTTACCGTGCCAGAAACAAAACGGAGGCCTTTTTCAAATCTGAACCGGTTTCTCCGGGGGAAGCACTTCTTATTGCGGAAGACCTTGAAAAAACAGGGCGTTTGAAGGAGATCGCTTTTATCGATGATTACGATACTTCATGGAAGCTGAAGGACTTGAAGAAGTATATGGAAAAAGTGGACGCCGAGCCACATAACATCCGGGTATACTTTGACGGAGGATACGACAGGAACGACAGGAAGGCAGGTCTGGGCTGTGCGGTTTATTACGAACAGGATGGACGGTTTATGCGTTTAAGGAAAAATGCGGCGGTTGAAGAGCTGGATACGAATAATGAAGCAGAGTACGCCGCCCTTTATTTTGCTGTTCAGGAACTGGAGGCTATGGGCGTCGGGCATATCCCTGTTCATTTTATCGGTGATTCCCAGGTCGTCATCAATCAAATGAAAGAAGAATGGCCGACTATGGAACATTCCCTTCATGAATGGGCGGACCGGATTGACGAGAAGCTTGCTGCCATGGCTGTTGAACCGTCTTACCACTTGATATCAAGAAAAGACAACCGTGAATGTGACCGTCTTGCCACTCAGGCTCTACAGGGAACGGAAGTGGAAAGCACCTCCGAAGTGAAAGGATAGGTTACAAATGGATGGTGACGGGGGTTCCGTTCGGAATGGTGAGCGCCAGCTCTTCCACGTCTTTATTGAACATCCGTATACATCCGCGTGACACGGCTTTTCCAATGGATGACGGGTCATTCGTGCCGTGGATACCGTAGTGTTCTTTTGATAAACTCATCCACATCGTACCAAAGGGTCCTCCGGGGTCCGGAGCCTTATTCAGGATAATAAAATCCCCTATAGGTGTCTCATAAAGCATCCGTCCTACAGCTACCGGGTATTCTTTTAAATATTTCCCGTTTTTATAGACACGGAGAAGGCGTTCATTAATGGAAACATCGAGCTGATACGGCTGTGTTTCCACAGGGGGGTATCCCGGAATTGTAAGCCGCTGCCCGACCATAATCAAATCCGGATTGGGTATCGTATTGACGGCCAAAATGGCTGTGAGCGGCATCCGGTAATCCCGTGCTATTTGATAGAGGGTTTCTCCAGGCTTTACCGTATGGAGCATTCCATCATCTCCCCAGGTGTAATACTTCAGTGTATGCACCCATGCCCTGGAAAATAAACCAGACCAGCTGTATGCCGCTGGTCTGGTTTTTTAGAATGGTTATAATACGATGGTTTTGTTTTCATGAACGATGACACGGTCCTCTAAATCCCATTTGACTCCCCGGTTTAAAACGGTGCGCTCGATCAACCGGCCTTTCTTTTTCAAATCTTCGATATGGTTGCGGTGATCGACACGAATCACATCCTGCTCGATGATCGGTCCTTCGTCAAGATCATCCGTCACGTAATGGCACGTGGCTCCTATAAGCTTAACGCCCCTTTTGTGTGCCCGTTTATGTGGGTTAGCGCCGATAAAGGCCGGCAGGAACGAATGATGAATATTGATGATTTTTGATGGATGAGTCGACACGAAATGCGGGGTAAGAATCTGCATATACCGTGCGAGTACAATGACATCAATGTCATGCTCCTTGAGAAGCTTCAACTGTTCCTCCTCCACTTCATGCCGGATTTCTTTATTTGCTGGGATGTGATAAAACGGAATGCCGAAGGATTCGACAAGCTCTTTTCCTTCTTTATGGTTACTGATGACGAGAGGAATGTCTGCCATAAGGCCGCCGCTTTCCCATTCGTATAAGAGCTCTCGAAGGCAGTGAAGTTCCTTGGAAACGAAGATGGCCATTTTCTTCAACTTATATAAAAATGTCAGGCGCCATTTCATATGGAATGCGGCAGCAATTTCCTTGAAGCCCTCCTGAAACGCTTCTTCCTTTTCTTCCATATCGGAAGCGGCAAATTCAATGCGGATGAAGAATGTCCCCTCGTCAGGATGGGTGGTATATTGGTTGGACTCTACAATATTGGCTCCATGTTGATGAAGAAACGTGGAGATGGCAGCCACGATTCCCGGTTGGTCCGTACAACTGATAAGAAGCCGCGCTTTGTTTTTGTTTTTTTCCGTATGTTGCTGGATGTGCTGGTTGGCAGACGTCATGTCTATTCCCCTTTCTCTGTTTCTTTATATTGTAGAGGAAAAAAATCCCGAAGCAAACAATGTTTTTGCAAAATTCACTCTACACTTTCACCATTCGACAAATGGACGCATACAAAACGATGGACAGAAAGGTTGATATTTATGAAACGTTTTTCCCTTTATAGTCGTATAGGCAGGTACAAAGAGAAATCCTGGCGGAAAAATAACAGGTCCTGTCTATACAAAGAATGAATCAGGAAGGATGGCATGCGTGAAGAAAAAATTAATGACGTCAGCAGTTCTGATTACCTTTTTTGTGTTGTCGGTCTGGTACATCCATCACACGTTTTTTTTCAGCCCTTTATCTTTTGAACAGGACGACATCACTTATCAATCATGGACCGATTACCAACGTCCGATGACGCTTACTTATTATGACTTGGATGGAGGGCGGACATCCTACCAAATTGAAGAGGATGAAGAGATACGCTCCTTCTTCAAGGCTATGAAGCAGTGTCCTTCAAGTGCAGAGGGGAATGAAGGTGAACAGGTCCTGGGGGCCCTGCGTATATCCAGTGCACGGGACATTGTACTGGAAGCCTATTTTTACAATGACTTCTGGCATGTCCTGCAGAAAGATCATGAGCGGCTTGAAATCACACCGAAACTGGAGGGGCTGATCAACCAATTATAAAGAAAAGCGCGCGGTTTCTCCTATACCTTAAGGGACAGGTCAGAATTGCATGAACAGCTCCTTTGGAAGGGACATTCTTCCTAAAAGCATAAGGTTGTACTATACTTGGAAAGGATACAGGCAACCATAAGTGGAAGGAGTCAGAAGGATGAATAGCGGGTTCACCCATATTTTTAACATCTTAGTCGGAATATTGATCGTTGTCGAAGGCGGCGTGTACATATTTATGAATAATAAAGACGGTGATCTTCATCTGCGGAGTATGATCATGACTGTCCTGCTCATTACTGCATGGGCGATGTCCTACCGGAAGCAGGTAACGAGCGATAACCCTAGTGCATGGTTGATTGTAACCATCATCATTATGATCCCGATGATTCTCCCGTGGCTGTTTTTTATATGATTTTAAAAAAAGCCGGCGGTAAAGCCTGGCTGCGGCACAGAAGACGGCCGCCAACAGGTAAAGAAAGCCGAAAACCAGGAAGAGAATTCCCATCATTACCACCGTCACTTCAACCCCCGTTTTCGGGGGTTTTTTTTAAGCAGCCAAACAGTCAAATTCAAATCGGAACGGCTGTCCACAGGAGTGAAAATATTAGGGAGAACGCTTTTTCCACCCTTTCTCCTCCTTTCCATAAACAAATGTTCATTTCTGTCAAAACCCCTCGAAAAACCTGTGAAATAGGAATATTTTACCCTGGATGGGGTATTAGATTTACATCGAAATTTGCCTTATGTCTATACAATTGGTACAATTTATTCTGTACGATTTACTTAATCCCCTGATTTATCCCCCGCATTGCATGTTTTAACCCTTGCAGTCCAAACTACTTAACGAAGGTATAAGAAAGGATGTATGTCACTTGAAAACAAAGCTTATTGACTGGCCCACGTTTATAGGGGCCCTGATTTTACTGCTTGGAGTAACCCTGCCATTGATTATGTTCCCTGAGGCAGGGAAGGAAGTAGTGTCTCAAGCCAATACATTTATGACAGAGAATTTCGGCGTTCTTTATATGGTTCTTGGATTTGTCATTTTTGCTTTTTTAATCTATGTAGCCTTCAGTAAAAATGGTGCCATCAAACTTGGAGATGAAGGAGAAAAGCCTGAATTCAGTACATTCTCCTGGGCCGCGATGCTTTTCGCTGCCGGGATCGGTTCCAGTATTCTGTACTGGGCGGTCATTGAATGGGCGTATTATTATCAGGGGCCTCCATTCGGTGTAGAACCGGAATCCAAGGAAGCAATCAAATGGGCTTCTACTTACGGCATGTTCCACTGGGGACCGATCGCCTGGGCGATCTATACGCTGCCGGCGCTGCCGATTGCCTATTTCTACTATGTACGGAAAAAGCCGGTGTTGAAAGTATCAGAAGCTGTACGTCCGGTCCTTGGTGATACGGTGGACGGCCCGGTTGGTACAATTATTGATGTTTTGTTTATGTTCGGACTTCTGGGCGGTGCAGGGACGACGCTTGCGCTCGGAACACCGATGATTGCACAGGGTGTCAATGATTTAACAGGCATTCCCGTAACTCTCGGTCTGAAAAGCGGGATTATGCTGCTCTGTACGTTGATATTCGCGATCAGTGCCTATTCAGGCCTGAAACGTGGAATTAAAATCCTTAGTGATGTGAACTTATGGCTGTCTATCTTCCTGCTTGCGTTTATTTTCATTTTCGGTCCGACCCGTTTTATGAGTGAAACGACGTTCACATCTCTCGGACTTCTTGCCGATAACTTCTTCCGCATGGCGACATGGATGGAGCCGTTCGGGAACCTCGGCCAGTTTGAGAAGACGAGCTTCCCTGAATACTGGACCGTGTTCTACTGGGCATGGTGGCTCGTTTACGCGCCGTTTGTCGGTTTGTTTGTTGCCAGGATTTCCAGAGGACGTACCATTCGTCAAATGATCCTCGGTACGATGGTGTATGGTACGATTGGATGTGTCCTTTTCTTCGGAATTATGGGTAACTTCGGTCTTTACCTGCAGATTTCAGGTGAATTTGATGCCATTGCCTTCATGAATGATAACGGGGCACCGGCAACCATTATTGAAATTATGAACCAGCTGCCGCTGGCTGATTTCATCGTCTTGATCTTTACGGTCCTGGCTATCATTTTCCTTGCCACGACCTTTGACTCTTCCTCCTACATTCTTGCGTCTGTGACACAAAGGAATGTGGAGGGTGAACCGCTCCGTTGGAACCGTCTATTCTGGGCATTCGCGTTATGTATCATGCCGCTTGCTCTGATGTTCCTCGGTGGACTGGATACCCTGCAGACAGCAAGTATTGTCGGTGGTTTCCCGCTCATTATCATCATGTTCCTGCTCGCCTGGTCGTTTATGAAAGCGTCCAATACCGATATTCGCGAGTCTGATGACTATGAGCCGTCCACGATTCACATTAAGCGATGGAAAAACCGCAGGAAAAAGAAAAAGCGTTCCGCCCTTGAGGCCCTTGAAGATAAAGATACGGATGGAAGATAAGAAAACCCTGAACTCCAATGGAGTTCAGGGTTTTTTCTTTCCCGCAGAAGAAAGGGAATCAAACATTCTTTTTTTCCGGCAGGTAAGGCGTGACGTCTTGAATAGTCACATCTCCGCTTTCCTTTAGAAACCGTTCCACCAGATGCAGGTGATCGGCGCCGACGAGAACAAGAATGCGGTCTCCGGGGGCTGCGGTCCGCAGGATATTCGCCGCCATGGCTAAATCGCGGTGATGCCACTGTTTCAGCCAGTGGACACCAATTTGATGCTGGCGGTCACCGACTCGAGTCAATTTCATATAGACACGTTTCAACTGTTTCTTGTAATCTTCGTCATTAATGTAACGGAAATAACCGGCTAATGTCTGTTTATCCTCCATCTGCTTCACGCTCTGCTGGATGGTGAGGATTTCCTTGAGCAGCTCGGGCTGATGCTCTTCTGCCCAGGAGAATACTTGGTCAAGGGATGGGGTGGACATATCCACCATTTCATCAACAGGATATAGACGGTCCTGTTGAAGGGCTTCAGCCAGTGGAAAAGCGATCTGTTCCACTTCATCGTAGGCAGGGGCCTGCTCTCCCTGCAGGAACTGCTTCAGTCTCTTATTGATTTCTTCTTCCAGAAAAAACGATTTTTCCACACCGATTTTTGTCGGGTTCCATTCCTGCAGTGAAGCGGTTATGGAAGACAGTTCATCACTATGTTTGTGAATCATTTCCGGCTCCACAGCCATATGAAAAGTGCCGAGAAGCATAATTTCGGGTTTCATTTCATCATTCCTTTCCGTGTCATTTAAAATACGGCAGGATATCTTCGCCGATTTCCTGCATCACCTCAGCTGTCGGCCGTTTGTTTTTTGAAAGGCCGAACATCATATGGTTCACACCAGCGGAACGATACTCTTCGATAATATTCTTTAAGCCTTCCCGCCCGGTTTGATAACCGGCAGGGATTTTTTCGATGGGGGCCTCCGGGTCCTCGGAAAGAACAACAGGAAGCGGCATGAAGAAGGGACGGAAAACATCCCCATGGATCTGTTTCACTTTTTCCCTGTACATGTTGATCGTCTCCCTCTGCTGTTCCGGACGCTGAGGATAAAACATCCATCCGTCTCCATGCTCAGCAATCCAGTCGATCGTCTGCTGACAGTAGCCCGTCATAAAAACAGGAATCCTGTTGGGCGGTTTAGGGACGAGATTGGATTTGTCGAGCTTACCGAAGGAGGAGACGGCTTCAGGGTATTCTTCATATAAGGCCTTCGTAAAAAAATCAAAAGCTTCTCTGAACCATTCTCCACGTTCCATGATGGGGATGTTCAATCCTTCAAAATCCTTCCGCCGGTCTCCTGAGGAAATACCGGCCATCAAACGTCCGGGAAATAAGCGTTCAATGCTTGCCAGCTCTTTCGCTGTGCGTAAAGGGTGACGGAGCGGCATAACCAATGCTGCTGTGCCGAGATTGATGGACTGTGTCTGCGAAGCCAGATAAGTTAAGTAGATCAGGCTGTCGAAGATCTGTCCGGTTGCCGGATCCTCAAATGTTGGATCTTCAAGAAGGACGTCCTGAAGCCATAGGCAGTGAAAGCCGAGTTTTTCCGCCATCTGTGCTTTTTGTACTTGATCATCCATGCGTGGTGTTTCTTTCTCGTAATTTTCAATCGGTATCGTCAGCCCAAAAGAGATGTGATCTTTTTGGAGCATGTTCTGCCATCCGCGGTGGTTTTCAAACAAAATGCTTCCTCCTCCGTGTTTCTTTCTCGTTATCATTATAATGAGGTGGAGGCTGGACTTCTAATCAAAGGAACTAAAAAAGCACCTTCTCCCAGCGGGGGAGAGGCGCCCGTAACATTTAGAGGATATAGATGGCGAGATAAAGGATAAGAGTGAGAAAAGCGGAACCCCCGGCTACACTTGCGATTTCTGTTCGGTCGTAATCTACACGTTTTTTCAATGTCATCGCTCCTTAAAGATAAAAATATAAGATTGCTATGTATTTTTTGTTCTACTCTATATGACGAATGAATAGTCAGAAAGGTTTCATTTATATTACAAAAATGTAACTTTTTTATGTCGTAAATTTTCGGAGCGGGTGCAAAAGGGAGTTTTCACCTCTGATATAATAGTGGAAGAAAATAAGAATAGATGGGAGAGGTAACACTTATGTCTACATATACAATGACCTGGGATCTGGACAGTCTGTTTCAAGGCGGCAGCCATTCCAGTGAATTAAAGAATTATGTCCAGCAGCTGGAGGGTCACCTGGATGCGCTTGAATCACTTATTTCGTCTTTCGTTTCTCCGGCCGGTCCTGATGATACGGAAGCTTTACAGCAAATCACGCACGCTCTTCAGGTGGCCGTGAAGGAGCTTGAAGAATTCAGTGCCTTTACAAGCTGCCTTCAGGCCCAGAATGTCAATGATGCAGGGGCTGGTCAATGGCTGGCGAAAAGAAGTGAACTGGGGGCGCGGCTGAACAACGCGCTGATCCAGCTGGATGAGACATTTGTGAATATGGATGATGATGTTTGGACTTCGCTCCTGCAGCAGCCATCACTAAAGGAACTGTCTTTCGTGCTGGACGAGCGGAGGCGGAAGGCCAAAGATAAGCTGGATGCTGCACGGGAATCGTTGATCAATGACCTGAGTGTGGACGGCTATGAGGCGTGGGAACTCATGTATGACCGGCTGGTTGGTAAATTGGCTGTCGAAGTGGAAGGCAGGTCCCTATCGGTGGGGCAGGCCTCCAACAAATTGGACTCCCCGGATCGTTCTGTGCGGAAGGAAGCTTTTGATCAATTGCAGAAGGCATGGCAGAACGAAGTGGGCGTATTCAGTGAAACATTGAATCATCTGTCAGGATTCCGTCTGCAGACTTATAAGCATAGAGGATGGGGGAGTGTCCTTAAGGAGCCGCTCGATTATAACCGGATGCGTGCTGACACGCTGGAGACGATGTGGGAAGTAATTGCCGATTATAAGCATGCGTATATCCCTTATATGAAAAGAAAAGCAGAACTTCTTGGCGTGGAGGGCCTTCGATTTTATGATGTGGAAGCTCCTGTTGGAAAAACGGACAGCACAAAGAGCTTTCAGGAAGGGGCGGCCTTCATTATCGAACAGTTCAGGAAGTTCAGCCCTGAAATGGCCGATTTTGCTGAGATGGCCTTTGAGAAAGGGTGGATTGAGGCCGAGGACCGCCCGGGCAAGCAGCCGGGAGGATTCTGCACGAGCTTTCCGGATAGTGGAGAAACACGGATTTTCATGACATACTCCGGCAGCCCTTCTAGTGTCGCAACGCTCGCTCATGAACTTGGTCATGCGTATCATCAGCATGTCATGAATGATCTGCCTGTATTGAATCAGGGCTATGCGATGAACGTGGCTGAAACAGCTTCTACATTTGCCGAAATGATTGTCGCAGATGCAGCAGTAAAAGAAGCGGAAGCGGGAGAGGAAAAGATGACGCTTCTTGAGGAGAAGGTCCAGAGCAGTGTGGCTTTCTTTATGAATATCCATGCCCGTTTCCTGTTTGAAACACGGTTTTACGAAGAACGACGAAAGGGAACAGTATCTCAAGAGCGTCTTAATGAACTGATGGTGGAAGCGCAGAAGGAAGCCTATATGGAGACGTTGGAAGAGTATGACCCGACTTTTTGGGCATCCAAGCTCCATTTCCATATTACGGATGTTCCGTTTTATAACTTCCCCTACACCTTCGGTTACCTGTTCAGTGCTGGCATCTATGCGAAGGCACTGGAGGCCGGTCCTGAATTTGAAGAGCGTTACACAGCACTGCTGAGGGATACAGGGAAAATGACCGTGGAGGAACTGGCCTGGAAGCACCTCGGTGTCAATCTCGAGGAAAGAGAGTTCTGGGAGCATGCGGTGGAACTCTGCACAGCCGATTTGAGTGCATTTATGAAATACAGTGAAGCATCAAAGGAGGGATAATGATGGATGAAACGCGTATTCCGGAAGAAGCCAAGCTGGACAGGGTGGCTGAGCTGGATGGATGGAAGCTGACAGATGAGAAATTTATTACCAAACGCTACCGCTTTCAGGATTTTTTAACAGGCGTCCGCTTTGTTAATTTGATAGCAGAGTATGCAGAGGAAATCCAGCACCATCCGTTTATCAGCATTGATTACAAAATGGTGACGTTAAAACTTACCTCCTGGAATGCCGGGGGGCTGACAGAACTGGACCTGGAGTGTGCCCGGAAGTACGACAGCATTTATCGGTCTATTGAACAGAAATAAAGGATGTTGAACGCATCTTAATGCAGAACAAAAACGGCTCCTGGAATCAGGAGCCGTTTGGCTGTACAAAAAGCCTGAGTTAACCAGTTAGAGTTGTCCGCATGTCGTGTTGAGAGGGCACGTTCCGCTTATCGGCGGATGCCTGCCCAAGTGGATCTTCGCCCTTGCTGTTCCCGCAGGCATCACCACCGAACGCTCCTCGTGCCGACGTTAGATTATATAGAAGAGAGATAGTGCCCTGCCCTGCGCAGGTTCGCCGATTCAAAAGAACGGCACGGGCTGCGCTATTGCCGCCTGCGTGGAAAATAAAAAGGGAAGGAAAAGGCGCTGATGACGGCTGCCTGCCGGAATACGGAAAAGATTGTCCTCCATCCAGCAAGGGTGAGCGGCGTGAAGGAGGGTCTTTTTCGATTTTAAAGAATCCCCAAGGAGCGGTGCCCCTTCCACTCCTGCGGAAGAACGAGTGGCCCGAGATCGCCGAGCGTGGGTTTTGCGAGGAAGCTCGGACGCTCGTCCGCGGAAAGGGAAGGGGCTTGAGCTCCTGGCGGTAAGAAAGAAAAAAGCTTTAAGAAACAGGGGTTTCTCTACAAGCTGAACGGCTCCTGGAATCAGGAGCCGTTTTTTGTCTGTTTCAGTATATCGATATGGGTATCCGTAAATAATGCGGACGATGGTGCGGGCGGTGCATAACAATGAATCGTTTCTTCAGTAAAAGGATGAACGAACGTCAGCCTGGCTGCATGAAGAGCCTGTTTATAATGGTTGTTTCCTTTTCCACCGTACAGCGTATCTCCGATCAATGGGTATCCCACAGCACTCAAGTGCACACGGATTTGATGGGTCCTTCCTGTCTCCAACTGGAGCATAACGAGGGAACAGTCCTGGAGGGCATCATAACTTAACACCGTATAATGCGTCTCTGCATACCGGCCGTCCTCGCGTACCATTCGTTTAACGGTATGATCCGGATCTTTGGCGATCGGTTTAATGATCTTCCCCTGTTCCGGGAGAAGCCGGCCGTGGACCCATGCCAGATAAGTGCGTTTGATTTTTCTTTCCTTAATTTCCCTGCCGAGCATCGCTGTGGCGAGTGGATGCTTGGCAAATAATATGGCTCCTGATGTATCCCGGTCGAGCCGGTGGACATACTTCGGAGTAGAGGGGATGCCACGTCTCTGGAAATACCCGGCCGCTCCGTTCACAAGGGTATCGTGTTCATCCGGCCGGTTCGGGTGTGTAAACACACCGGCCGGCTTATTGATAACAAGGAGATGGTCATCTTCATAAACAGGATCGATAGGCATGGAAGCCGGAGTGACCTCTAAAGGCTCCGGTCCAAAAAGCCGGAGGAGGAGGTGGTCTCCTGTATGAACGCTCGTCGTTTTATAATGGGGAAAGGCGCCGTTCAACATCACCTCATTGTTTGAGCGGAAACGATGCATCAATTTCCTAGGCACATGCCACTCCCTTGTCAGGATCTTTTCAATGGTTAAGCCGTCCCACTTATGGGGAATGATGACGTTGAGCCATTCTCCGTCCCGGGTCGTTTTCATGATGGACACCTAATTTCTGGCTGTTGTGTATCCGCTCCGCCGCAGACGGGGAGCTGGACCAATTGATTTTATTTTACTTGTTTCCACATCTGTGGTGCAATGGGAAATAGAAGTGATTCTTCCGGAGGGGCGTAAAGCCCGGCAGCTGTCTATCGTTAAGTCTAAGTAAATCTGGTATCGATCCTAAATCAGTTGTGTTATAATAGAACGGTTGAATAATATTTGCGATACGAAAGAGGTGTGTGCTTCATGCAACACAGAGATGATATTCGTAATATAGCCATCATCGCACACGTTGACCACGGTAAAACAACGCTGGTTGACCAAATGCTTCACTATTCCGGAACTTTCCGTGATAACGAGCATGTCGATGATCGCGCTATGGACTCTAATGATTTGGAAAAAGAACGCGGCATTACGATTCTTGCTAAAAACACCGCGATCAATTATAACGATGCCCGTATAAATATTTTAGATACACCAGGTCACGCCGACTTTGGTGGGGAAGTGGAACGTATCCTTAAGATGGTGGACGGCGTTCTTCTTGTCGTTGATGCGTATGAAGGCTGTATGCCTCAAACCCGCTTCGTTTTGAAAAAAGCACTGGAACAGAAATTGACACCAGTGGTTGTGCTTAACAAAATCGACCGTCCGAATGCCCGCCCTGACGAAGTGGTCGATGAAGTGCTGGATCTGTTCATCGAGCTTGGTGCGGATGATGAGCAGCTTGAATTCCCAGTTGTCTATGCGTCTGCTCTAAACGGGACGTCCGGCGATGAGCCTGAAGACCAGCAGGAAACGATGGATCCAATCTTTAAGCTGATCATGAACAACATTCCTGCTCCGCAGGATACGAAAGAAGATCCGCTTCAATTCCAGGTGACACTGCTTGACTATAATGATTATCTGGGCCGTATCGGTATTGGTCGTGTCTTCAGTGGTCAGATCAAAGTCGGTCAGCAGGTTTCCTTGATGAAGAAGGACGGTTCAGTGAAGAACTTCCGTATATCCAAGCTGTTCGGTTTCATAGGCTTGAAGCGTGTGGAAATTCAAGAAGCCAAGGCAGGGGACATCATTGCCCTGTCCGGTCTCGAAGACATCAACGTTGGGGAAACGGTCTGTCTTCCTGAACATCAGGAAGCCATGGAAATCCCGCGTATTGACGAGCCTACCCTGCAGATGACATTCCTGGTGAACAACAGTCCATTTGCCGGCCGCGAAGGTAAATACGTGACCGCTCGTCAAATTGAAGAGCGTCTGCTTACACAGCTTGAGACAGATGTCAGTCTTCGTGTCGATCCTACAGACTCACCGGATGCTTTCACTGTTTCCGGACGTGGTGAACTTCACCTTTCCATTCTGGTGGAAAATATGCGTCGTGAAGGCTATGAACTGCAGCTTTCCAAACCGCAGGTTATCCTCAAGGAAATCGACGGGGAGACTTGTGAGCCTGTCGAGCGCGTGCAGATCGATACACCGGAAGAGTATCAGGGTGCCGTTATGGAATCCATTGGATACCGCAAAGGTGAAATGCAGGATATGGTCAACGATGGTAATGGTCAAGTACGTCTAGAGTTCCTCGTACCATCCCGTGGTCTTATCGGCTATGCGACAGAGTTCATGACGCAGACCCGCGGATATGGAATTCTGAACCATACCTTTGATGGGTATGCCCCACTTGTAAAAGGACAAGTCGGCGGACGTCGGGAAGGTGTACTTGTGTCTCTGGATAAAGGTAAAGCATCCACGTACGGCATCATGAACCTTGAAGACCGTGGTACCATCTTCGTAGAACCAGGTACAGAAGTGTATGAAGGTATGATAGTCGGAGAGCACAACCGTGAGAATGATTTGACGGTCAACATCACAAAAGAAAAACACTTGACCAACATTCGTTCCGCTAACAAAGACACAACGAACACCATCAAGAAGACCCGTCAAATGACGCTTGAAGAAGCGATTGAGTATCTTGATGATGACGAATACTGTGAGGTTACTCCAGAGAACGTTCGTCTTCGTAAGAAATACTTGAACAAAAACGAGCGCGAAAAAATGGCGAAGAAGAAAAAACTGCAAAATACAGATGTATAAAACGAAAGGACCACCGGGCATTTCCGGTGGTCCTTTTTTATTCGGTTACTTCTATGGTTTGTTCTTTTCTGCCTTCGAGCTCTTTTTCTTCCTGTTCATAAACGACGGTAACCGTATAGTTTCCTGCTTCTTCGAACGTATAAGATCCCTGATATTCACCTGGTTGTTTTTCCTCAGCCGTGACTTCGGATGATTCACCGCCTGCTTCAGGTGTGATGATGTAGGTGACCTGACCTCCAGTGAACGGCTCCTCCATATGGTTGATATGGGCGGTAAGCATGGATTCACTACCTGCAGAGAAAGTTTCCTCTGTCATCAAATGGACCATAAACTTGCTTGATTCCATCTCCATCGAATGTCCTCCATGTCCTGTGCCGACCTTTACTTCTTTCTGCGGCATTGTATGCAGATCGCCGACCTGCGTATGAGCAATTACCTGATAGGAACCTTCCTGCTCAAATGTATAGGACAGCTCATAGATGCCGGCTTCTGTATGTTCAGCTTCTTTGGTTTCTGAAGTGTCCTGACCTTCTTCTGTGTTCCAGATCTCAAATTTAACATAGGAGGCATCGGGAACAGGCTCATCATTCTGTGTCACTTCTGCACGGATGTCTACGGGTTCATTGATGGGATAAGGCTGCTGATCAAGCAGCACTTCAACTTCAGGTATGGGAGCAGCCTGGTCTTCGCTTCCGCTGTTCTCAGAATCAGCACAGGCCGTTAAAAAAATCGTAAGAATAAGGGCAGTCATTAAAATGGCGGCTTTCTTCAAAAAATCATCTCCTTTATGTTGACCCTTGTTATAGAATATCATTTCCATCATGGTCATGGAGACCTGAATTTAGTCAGTCCGGTGAAAAATTGCCAGTGAAAGAATGTTTTGGATTTTGCGGACTGCAAAAAAAGTTCTGCTCCATGGAGCAGAACTCTTCTTTCTTACGTGACCTGGTCCTTGGACCAGTCATACGTATAGAATTTTTCTTCGGTCACCCACTTGAGCGCTTCCGGATCGTTCACTTTGATGCCCTCTTCGAGCATCTCCAGCATAGCGGCGGTCTGGGAAATGTGGGCCCGCATCGCGTTCATCTTCTGTTCCTGAACACCCCGGATGTCGTGAACGACGTCTGGTTTCCCCAGGTTTTCCTCGGTGTCATTGGCAAACGCAACGGCGTGGAACTTCGGACGCTTATCCTCATCGATGTCACGCAGAGCACGGACAACGGCACGCGCTGTCGCCTCATGGTCCGGGTGGACAGCGTAGCCTGGATAAAAGCTGATGACAAGAGAGGGGTTCAACTCGTCGATAAGCTGGCTGACCATGTGTTTCATTTCTGTATCGTCTTCAAATTCCAACGTTTTATCACGGAGACCCATCATCCGGAGATCATCAATCCCCATAGCTTCTGCGGCTTTAACAAGTTCTCTGCGCCGGATGTCAGGGAGCGATTCCCTTGTGGCGAACGTGGGGCGGCCGAGGTTTCTTCCCATTTCCCCGAGCGTCAGGCAGGCATAGGTTAATGGGGTGCCCTGATTTATATAAGTGGAGATCGTTCCAGACACACCAAACGCTTCATCGTCCGGGTGGGGGAAGATCACAAGTACGTGTTGTTCATTTTGTATCATTTCTTTCACTCCTTGAAGAGGATCACTAATCTCCATTATTGCCTACTTTTTTTAAAATGAAAAGTCATTTGTTTATAGGCGGGGTTTATAAAAGGCAGGAAAAGGAAAAAGAGGATTAGACGAAATTTGGAAGGGAGTTTTTATAATGGAAGAACGTATTCAATATTTGGTCCGTTGGCTGCAGGATAAAGTAGAGGAGGCTGGAGCTGACGGAGCGCTTGTCGGAGTCAGCGGCGGAATCGATTCAGCTGTCGTCTCCTACCTTGTCAAAAAGGCTTTTCCTGATCAGTCGCTTGGTGTCCTGCTGCCGATCCATAAAAAGATGGAAGAACAGACCGATGCACTTGCTGTGGTAGAAGGAGCGGATCTTGACTATATCGGGATCAATTTGACGGACACCTATGAAGCAGCCTATCAGGCAGTGAAGGGGCAGATTGAAGAAAAAGGGGACTGGAATGATGATAAATCCCAGCTCGGTGGAGCGAATCTGAAAGCACGCCTCAGGATGAGTACCCTGTATGCGGTTGGTAATAACTACAATTATCTTGTTGTCGGAACAGATAATGCCGCTGAGGATTATACAGGCTACTTCACAAAATACGGGGATGGCGGCGTCGATCTCGTTCCGTTAATCAATCTGCGGAAAGAAGAAGTCCGGGAAATGGCGGCAGCTCTGGATGTTCCTTCCTCCGTTATTGAGAAAAAACCGAGTGCCGAACTGTGGGAAGGCCAGACCGATGAGGATGAGCTCGGCATGTCTTATGATACCATTGACGCATACCTGCGCGGGGAGAAGATTGATCCTGAAGATGAGAAAGTATTGAAAGACACACATGAAAAAACGGCTCATAAGCGGCAGATTCCTGCAGGGCCGGAAAAATACCGGGGAAATTAATCATGGAAGCATCAACCGCCCTTCTTATCATCGATATGATGAATACATTGGACTTTGACGGGGGAGAGGACTTGTTGGAGAATGCTCTTCCTGCGGCCGAGGATCTGCAGAGCTTTAAACAGGAAATAAAAGAGCAGGGAATGCCTGTCATCTACGTGAATGATAACTTCGGACTGTGGCAGGACAACACCTCCGACATCATTGATGTATGCCGGAAGTCACCGGGTGAGCCGCTTGTGGAGCTGACAGAACCGGATGAGGATGATTTTTTCATTATTAAGCCGAAGCATTCCGGATTCTTCGGAACCCAGTTGGAAATCCTGTTGAATCAGCTTGGTGTCAGCAGACTGATTCTATCAGGGGTCGCTGGTGATATCTGTGTGCTGTTTACAGCAAACGATGCGTATATGAGGGAGTATGAGCTGTGGGTGCCCTCCAATCTTTCAGCCTCGGAATCACGTGGGGATAACGACAATGCGATGAAAATCATCCGGAGATCTCTTGGAGCAGAAACCGCTCCAACCTCCGAAAAGAACCTGGAGGATGTTTTTTCCGTTGACAAACAGACATGAATTTCATATATTGAAAAGGATGAATCGTCTGTTCCACGCAGAACGATCCTTAATATAGAGGAGAATGATGTATGAGTGTGGTTGTTCTTAACTAATCCATGAACTGGATACGTTTCTAAACTGGTGTAAAAAGTGTGCCCGGATGCATGCTTATTTAAGTGACGCCTTTTTAGGAACAGTTAAGAACAAGCATAAGCATAGCCTGGACAGATGCGTCTTTGAAGCTGTGGCTGCTTTTTCAGCCCCGGCTTCTTTTCGTATCCCGTGGAACAGACGACGTTCACACAAAGTCCGCGATGAGCTTATTTCAGCTTGCCGCGGGCTTTTTTATATGGATAACAACAGGAGGCGTTCCCATTGAACGAACAAACATTTCAAGTGTTGGAATATGACGCGATTTTACAAAGGGTAGCTGAGCACGCCCATACAGAGTCGGGGAAGAAGACGATCCTTGAGTTGAGACCGATTTATGATCAAAGGAGACTTGAAGTCATGCATAAGGAGGTAGAGGAGGCCAAGGCCATTCTCGCCACCCAGAGCCGTGTCCCGCTTCATACTCTCGGTGACATTCAAGGAATGCTTGAGCAGGGGAAAAAAGGCTTGTATCTTCAGCCGAGGCAGCTGATGATCCTTCTTTCCTTCCTGGATCATATGACGAAAATGAAACGGTTTATGAAGGGGCAGCAGATGATTGCTCCAAGGATTGCTCTTTATGCTGAGTCGATGGCCGAACTGACTGGATTAGAAGAAGATATCGCCTCATCGGTCCGGCATGGAAGGGTGGACGACCATGCTTCGAAGGAGCTTGCGAAAATCAGGAGGAAAAAAGAGAAAAAAGCGGAAGAAATCAAGGACCGGATGAGCAGTCTGGCTAAAAAATATGCGACCATCATGCAGGAGCCGCGTCCCATGGATAAGGGCGGCCGGTGGACGCTGCCGATCAAGCGGGAGCAGCGCACAAAAATGAAAGGGACCGTGCTGGACCAGTCTGCGTCCGGAGCCACTCTTTTTGTCGAACCGGAAGAAGTGACCCGTCTTCAGGAAGATCTCCAGCTATTGATTTTCAGTGAGGAGCAGGAAGTCGAGCAGATCTTATATACGTTGACAGGAGAGGTGCTGGAGCACGAGCAGGACCTCTCTATCGCTGTCGAGACCATGCATCAGTATGATGTTTTATTTGCTAAAGCTAAATACAGCCGATGGACAGCAGCCCATACCCCCATCTTTTCTGATCATGTGTTGAAAATCAATAAGGGCAGACACCCGATGCTCGGGGAGAAGGCTGTTCCGCTGACCCTTCATATGGAGGATGGGGAGCAGGCGCTTCTTATTACGGGTCCGAATACCGGTGGGAAAACCGTTACCTTGAAGACGGTCGGCCTGTTCTGTCTGATGGCCCAGTCAGGGCTTCACATTCCTGCAGAAGCGGGCAGTGTTCTTCCATTATATCAGTCGATTTATGTAGATATCGGAGACGGACAGAGCATTGAAGAGAACTTGAGCACGTTCAGTTCGCGATTGACGAACTTGATTGATATTTTACAGAAAGCGAACGATCATTCGCTGTTGTTATTAGATGAAATCGGATCCGGGACAGAGCCGGGTGAGGGAATGGGGCTCGCAACAGCCATCCTTGATCAGCTGGCTTCCAAAGGATCGGATATTCTGGCTACGACTCATTATAGTGAAATGAAAGCTTATGCGAAGGAGAAGGAAGGATTCATCAACGGGGCGATGGCTTTTGATCTGGAAACCTTGAAGCCTACCTATCAGCTTCAGACGGGTACAGCTGGGGAGAGCCAGGCGTTTGATATCGCTTATAAACTTGGGCTGCATCCGGATATTCTGAACCACGCTCACAGGATCACCTATAATGAAGAGTCTTCTTATAAGCTTGGGGATGATCAACGGAAACATTCTTCTTATGCTGATCAGGTGGCTGTCAACCGCTATAAGAAGAACCGGAAACGGAACGACGGCAGACAGCAGCCTTCTTTCAAAATGGGCGATAATGTGCATGTCCCTGATTCGGAAGCTGCCGGTATCGTCTATAAAGGACCAGATGCCAGGGGCAATTACGTTGTCCAGGTGAAAGGGGAAAAACAGACGTACAACCATAAACGGTTGAAACTGCACATCCCGGCTGAAGAGCTTTATCCGGAAGGTTATGATTTTGATATCATCTTCAAATCGAAGGAGTACAGGAAAATCGACCGGATGATGAACCGCAAATATGTGGAAGGGCTCACCCTGGATGAGGAAGAGTAGAGCCGGCGGAATTCTGTCTGGAATCTTTATTCCGTGGTATGCTTAAAGGAACTTAAGATGATAAGGGAGGTCTCTGTATGAAGAGAAAGAGGATATGGACTGCCGGCATCATTGTTCTGCTTTTAGCGGTAATGTTCGCTGTACCTGAGATCTACTCCTATGTAACAGAGCGGAATTATGAGAGTGAGGAAGTGGCTGCTTCAGAAGTTCCGGAAGGGTATGAAACAGCTACGCTGGCCGGCGGGTGTTTCTGGTGTATGGAGCCCCCGTTTGAAAAACTGAAGGGTGTCCACAGCGTCGTCTCCGGCTACACCGGCGGAGATGTGGAAAATCCGACCTACGAAGAAGTGTCTTCCGGCGGCACCGGCCACATCGAATCGGTGCAGGTCTACTTTGACCCTGAAGTTATATCCTATGATCAGATTCTTGATGTTTTCTGGAAGCAGATCAATCCGACCGATGATGAAGGACAGTTTGTAGACCGTGGTTATCAATATACAACGGCGGTATTTTATCATAATGAACAACAGAAACAGACAGCTGAACAGTCCCGTAGAGAGCTGGGGCAGTCCGGCCGCTTCGATCAGGACATCGTCACACCGGTCGTTGAAGCAGAGACGTTTTACCGGGCGGAAGAATACCATCAGGATTATTATAAGAAGAATAAACTCCGTTACGACTACTACCGCGGAAATTCCGGGCGTGACCAGTACCTTGAAGATACGTGGGGGGAAGATCTGAAGATCGATCTTCCAAAAAAATAACGGCAGAAAAAAAGCCTTTCCGCTTTGAAGCGGAAAGGCTTTTTAATACTGCTTCGTTTCCTGAGGCATCTCACGATTAGCATCTACTTCAGGATCTATATTGGTGTATCCTACATAACTGAAACCAAGCACAATGATTACTAATACCGCCATTAAAAATCTACGCATCTTTCTATTCCTCCATCACTGCAGCCTTGTCGGCGTTCTGCAGCCTCCTGCTTCTTTTATTGTAAGCATTCCTTGAAAAGAACACAAGGTCCTGATGGATATTATGAAACCAATTTCAATCCGATGATTCCGGTAAGGATACAGGCGATAAACAGCATCCGTTTCGGTGTCGCTTTCTCATTAAAAAAGAGGATGCCGAGCAGGACGGTTCCTGCCGACCCGATCCCCGTCCAGATCGCATAAGCTGTTCCGATTGGCAGGTGATTCAATGACAAAGAGAGGAAATAGAGACTCCCGCTCATCGCAATGGCGGCACCGATCGTCGGCAGCTTCTTTTTAAACCCTTCGGATAACTTTAAAAAGAACATGGAAGTCATTTCTCCAGTTCCTGCGAGTACTAAGAAAATCCAAGCCATGTTATCCCTCCTGCGCCTGACTTGATGAAGCTGAATCTGTCATTTTCAATCCGATAATGCCTGTAATCAGCAGCACAATAAAGAATATTTTCCCTATACCCCCGGAGTCACCGAGGAAAAGCATGCCGATCAGTGCTGTTCCAACAGCCCCCACCCCGGTGAAGATGGCGTAGCTTGTGCCTACGTCCAGGCTTTTTAAGGCTATCGTGAACAGAGCAAAGCTGATCACGATGCAGATGACGGTGATCGTGGAGTAAAGGGGGACGGTGAAGCCTTCGGACAGCTTCAACCCGACCGCCCAGGCGATTTCAAACAGAGCACCGACAAACAAATAGATCCATGGCATATTACGATCCCTCCTGATGATGTGTCTGGATGCCGAGCCAGAAGATTTCCCAGCTGCTGTGCTGGCGTTGCTCGAATACATCCTGATCATAGTAGTTTTCTTCTAAGAACAGACCGTCAATTAACGTATAAAAAGCGGAAGTAAGCGTATCTGTAGAAAGAGGACGGATTTTCTTTTCCGCTATTCCTTTTTCCATGATCGGTTCAATGACAGTGGTCATTTGATCTTCCACCATAAGGAATACCTCTTTGATTTCAGCTGTAAACTTTTCAGGTGGGAAGAAGGTGACACGCTTAAAAAAAAGCCCTTCTGTGGAATGGGCCATGCGCTCTAAATAAAACCGATAGAATTGATGGAGCTGTTTCTTCACAGGCATTCCTTCCAGTTCAGGGGCCTGCTCAAGGATGCGTTTCCTTTCCATGTCTCCGACGTAATGAAGAACATCGAGAAAGATGGCATCTTTATTGTCAAAGTGATTATAAAGAGATGGTTTCTTGATGCCTACAGCATCGGCGATCATGGTCAATGATGTATTTTCGTAGCCGAGCCTGGCAAAAAGCCGTAAACTTTCCTGTCTTACTTTATCTTTGGTCATAGGATCATCCTTCTGTATACAAACTAACGGTCGTTAGTCTTTATTGTAGCACGCTTTAATTTTTGAGTCCAGTTCACCGCTGTTTCGACATGTTTAGTCAAGAGGTGTAAAGGGAACAATAACTCAAAAGGGGCAGCAGACAGAAGAGAATGTCTCTATAGAGAATTCCAAGTAGAAGGGGTTTGAGTGGGTGAATCAGTACAGACTCGATCGATACGAAGGTTCATACGCAATCCTTGTCGAGGATTCAGAGTTTCAGAATGAATTGTACGTGTTGAAAGAACGACTGATCGGTTTTGTTAAGCCGGGAGACTGCCTGGAAATTGAATTTGATACGATAGGAAACTTAAAGCACGTTGCTATTATATCTACACCTGACAAAATGGAAAAAGCATAAAAAGAGTGCGTCATCATTGTTCAAAACAGAACCTGATGACGCACTCTTTTTATTTTCAACCGTCCATCCCGGCCGCAGCTTTTAAGGAGGCTAAGGTATGATTGTTCAAAAAGCCATGGATCTTCTGGATGAAGGGGTATTGATTTCAGACGATCAGTTCATCATTACTTATACGAATCCGGCATTTATGGAGTTGTTTCAGCTTCAGGGGGGTGCAGTAACAGGAGAATCCCTTCATCATCTCTTCCCTGACATTGATCAGGAAAAGAGAGTCGTTACCAATTCAACGAAGAACCAGCAGCCGGTGGTGATCGACCATTATCCGATGCGCTGGAAGGGGAAGGCGTATGTATTCAAAATTCATACGAAACCTTTTACATACGAAGGGAGAACCTACAACCTGACCCGTGTTTTTGACAAAACGGAATCGTACAACAGAGAAAAGCAGCTGATTCACATGATTGAGGAAATGACGGCGAACGTCGTAAAAGTGGCTGATGGTTTTGCACTGCTTCCACTGCAGCCGATCTTAAGAGATGAACAGAAGGAGGTTCTGCTGACCCGTGTTCCGGAGCTCTGCCAAAACCAGCGGATTGACCGTCTGGCGGTAGAGTTTTCGGGCATTGTATCGGTGGAGGATGAATGGGTGCATCTGTTGAGGGATTTAGTTGTCAGCCTTCAGCTTCTTGGCATTGAAGTCGTCCTTGCCGGTATGCGTCCACAGGTGGTGATGCAGTTCACTCAGAACAGGATCAGCCTGGCAGGGGTGCGTACATTCAGGAATCTTCCCCAAGCCGCCGACTACTTTTTGAAAAAGCGGAAATGAAAAGGAGGCGCCTGTGTCAGGCGCCTCTTATTCATCTCCGTACTTCTTTTTTCAATTCGTGATCTTTAATTTCCGCCTGTGGCAGCATGATGGATGAAAAATCGAAGGGCTCGAGGCTTTGCCCCTGGCGTATGCGGTTCGGAGCGTCCGGATTTTGGAGCGCTCCTGTACCGAGACTGACAAAATCCGCTTCTTCGCTGTTTAATAACTGCAGGGCTTTGGATGTCTCATGAAGGCCGCCGTTGGCAATGACAGGCAGCCCGCTGAACAATTTCGCAGCGGCAGCCATGGAAAGGGACCCTTCTCCGAAGCTTGAGGCCGTCCCATCTTTATCGATCACATGGATGAAATCAAGCGGGGATTCCCCAAGCTCACCGAAGATGGTTTTGGCATCTGTTTCACCAAGAGCCCAGCGGTGTTCGCCATCAGAGGCTTTCCCTTGGGAAATCCGAATGCCGAGAAGGTAATCGTGGCCGACTTCCTTCCGTACTTCCTTAATAACTTCAAGGATATACCGCATCCGGTTGGTTGTCGTTCCTCCGTATTGATCGTCCCGCTGGTTAAAATAGTCGGTGATGAACTGATCCAGCAGGTAGCCATTCGCTCCGTGCAGCTCTACACCGTCGAAGCCTGCTTCCTTAGCCAGACGTGCAGACTGTGCGAAAGACTGTTTGATTTCCTCCAGTTCCTCATGCGAGGCTGCTTTCGGCGTAGGGAAAGGTCCCTTTCCACCGTAAAAAGGCAGCTGGTCGTTTTTAGGCGCAACAGCCGATGGTGCGATGGTTTCAGCGTTGGCGTAGGCGTTCCCTTGTGACTGGGCGCCCGCATGCATGATCTGGGCAATGAACAGAGCTCCGTGGTGGTGAACACCTCTGACGATCGGCTTCCAGGCGTCCCGGTGCTGTTCATCGGCAAGTCCCGGCTGATTCCAATATCCCTGAGAATAGGAACGGTCAGGATAGATTCCTTCGCTGATGACTGCTCCGAATCCACCTTTTGCATAACGCTCATAATACTGTTTCATCCGCTCGTTGGCTGTCCCGTTATTGGCCGCGCTGACCCGTGTCATGGGGGCGACGATGTATCGGTTTTTAAAGCGGTTGTCCTGAACGATCTTTTCTTCAAATAAAGGGGTGATATCGCTGGTCATAATTTCCTCTCCTTCCACAGGTCCATATCCGTTCCACTGAGGCTTCAAACCGATGCAGTGTGCTATAATACAAACAAATGTTCTTGGAAGGTGAATCACTATGGAAAAACTGATGGAAGGATTGAACGAAGCTCAGCAGGAGGCTGTCGTTTCTACGGAAGGATACATCCGCGTCGTGGCTGGTGCAGGTTCGGGTAAAACGAGAGCGTTGACTCATCGTTATGCGTTTATCGTGAATGAACTGGGGGTGGACCCGGCTCATGTGTTATCTGTGACCTTTACGAATAAAGCGGCTCATGAAATGAGGAGAAGGGTGAAGCGGTTGATCGGCGGCGAACAGGATACAGGGTTCATCACGACCTATCACGGCTTCTGTGTCCGGGTGCTCCGGGAAGATATCCACCGGCTGTTTTATCCGAAAAACTTTTCCATCTTAGACGTAGAGGACCAGAAAACCCTGCTGCGGGAGATATTTGAAGATATGGGGCTGAAAATGAACGAGAAAACATTCAAGCGCCTTCTCGACAAGATCGGAATATTGAAGGGGAATACCCATTATGTCCAGCAGATGATTTTACGTGGCGGAATGCCGGAGGCCGGTGAATCCGGCGATCTGGACGGACAGATCATCCAACAGTATTTGAAGAAACAAAAGCGGGTGTACGGTCTGGATTTCGATGACCTGCTGAATTTCGTCTTTGTCCTTTTTGATCAATATCCGGACGTACTGGCCAAATGGCAGGACCGTCTGTATTACATCCAGGTCGATGAATTTCAGGACAGCAGCCTGAAGCAGTTCGAACTTGTCCGGATGCTGGCACAGGAGCATGAGAATCTTTTCGTTGTCGGGGATCCCGATCAGACGATCTATGAATGGCGTGGGGCAGATCCGAAGTATATGGTCGATTTTGAAGAGTTTTTCCCGGGGGCGCAGACGGTTTTTCTGAAGGAAAATTACCGTTCCACCCCTGAAATCCTCTCCTTCGGCAATGCGTTGATTAAAAATAACTACTTCCGGGTTGATAAGGATATGCTTCCTGTTCACCCGCCCGGGATTAAGGCGGTCCATTACCACGGAAAAAATGACATACAGGAAGCGAAGTGGATTGTTCAGCAGATTCAAAGTCTTGTAGAGGAAGAGAAGGCACGTCTCAGCGATGTAGCTGTTCTGTACAGGGCCGGTTATTTATCCCGTTATGTAGAGCAGGAACTTATGGCTGAAAATCTGGAATATACCATTTTCGGCGGCTTTAAATTCTTCGACCGGATGGAGATCAAGGATGCTCTGGCTCATTTAAAAATGATTGCCACAGGAGATGACTTATCGTTTTCAAGAATTATCAATGTACCGAAAAGGCAGATCGGTAGAAAGCGGATGGCCTTTATCCGGCAGAAAGCAGAAGCTGAGGGGCTTTCTTATTATGAAACCCTGAAAAAATATGTGGACCATGAGCAGCTTCAGCGGACAGGGGCGCAAGCTTTCATTTCTGCTATGGAAGAACTCAAGGAGAGGAAGAAAACATTGAACGTGTCGGAACTGCTGCAGGAAGCCATGCAGCGGACAGGCTACGAGGCCTATCGTCGTGAAGACGGCGATCAGGAACGTCTGGATAATCTGGCCGAACTGCTTCACTCTATTGTCCAGTACGAGCAGACGCTCGGGGAAGATGTCGATCTGGATGAGTATCTGCAGATGGTTTCCTTGTATACCGATCATGACAGGGAAGAACGGGCGGATACGATTAAACTGATGACGATTCACACGGCCAAAGGTCTGGAATTCCCGTACGTTTTTGTCATCGGCATGACGGAAGGAGTCATGCCGAGTGTCCGTACAATCCGACAGCGGAAGGAGCGCGGACTTGAAGAAGAGCGGAGACTTGCCTATGTCGCCGTCACCCGTGCCGAAAAGGCATTGTTTATGACAGAATCAGAGGGGTTTCAAAATGGCGGGCAGAAGAAATATCCGTCCCGCTTTATCTTTGAGGTGGACGAAGATTTATATGAGCGTGCCGGGGATCTGGACCCGTCCCTTGTGGAGGAAGCGAAGGAATATATCCGGGCCTCTCACCGCTTGCGAGACGATGCTCCTCCACAAGGATTTGAAAAAGGCGCCCGCGTCCATCATCCGGTGTTCGGAATTGGAACCATCCAGTCCATTGATGAAAAGAAAAACAACTATCTCATTTTCTTTGATAACCTGAAGGCCCCTCGTCCGATCAGCCGGCTGTTTAAAAAGCTGGAGAAAGCTTAGTGAATACGAAAGCCTGTTACCTATAAAAAAAGCTGCCGGGAGGGGTCCCCGGCAGCTTTTATAGTTGATTGGCAATTTCTACAGCTTTTTCCGCGCGTTCTTCATCTGGTCCGTAATATTCAACCTGGTAGATGATATCTTCTTCTCCTTCATACCATTCCACAAACACATGCGTGTCCTTTTCCTGAACGCCTGCGAGCGCTCCGGAATCCAGAGGTACCTGAAGTTCGGAATCCTGCAGGATATTTCCAGGGCTGTATAAGGTCGTAACGATGGCTTTATGTCCGGAATCAGATGTATAGGTGACCTCTGCTTCGCTTTCTCCGGTAGAGGAGGATACCTGGGTCACTTCAAATGGCATATCAGAAGGCAGGCCGAGGTTTCCCAGCTGCTCCTCAGACAGTTCCTGAACAGGTTCTGCAAAGGTATCAGGATATGCGGCCTTCAAATCCTCATACGATAGGTTTTGTGAGGAACAGGCAGCTAGAAATAAAAATGCTGTCAGCATAAACAGTCGTTTCATGATCCTTCCACTCCTTGTGTCGATAAGAAACAATCGACCCTATTTTATCATACTTTTCTCTCAGCTTTGACGAAAAAATAGGATATAGAATGAAACGTATAGGGAATTGTATCGTATAATAGAAATAGAGAGATCAGGCTTCATCATAGACAGACTGGGAAACTTAACAGGAGAAAACTTGGAAAAGAAAGGGAGGAAACGATGGAATCCATTCAAATCCGCTCGTTTCGCGAACAAGATTTTGATCATGTTCATCAGTTGAATCAACAAGAAGGATGGGAGGGGCTTGTGCAGCATAATGAAGAAACGCTGTGCGCCTGGATCAATTCGGAACCTGCCCTCGTGGCCGTGGATGATTCCGGAGAACTCGTCGGTTATTTGAGAGGATTGACTGACGGAACGACCACCTTGTACATCTGTGAACTCCTCGTTAAGGAATCCTGCCGCAAGCAGGGAATTGCCGAACAGCTTGTAAGAACAGCCCATGAATGTTATCCGAACGCCCGCGTGGACATGCTGGCTACAGAAAGCTCGGAAGGCTACTATTCTCACACAGGCTACCGTTCGTTCTATGGTTTTCGTAAAGCAGCAGAAGAAATGTAAAAAAAACTGGCCCCGGTTCGGGGTCAGTTTTTTCGTGTCTTCAGTAATTGAGCTTCTTCCTGAGGGGTCAGCACGCCTGTAGCTTTGCCGACATTCCCGTTCTGGAGTGTCCAGATCCGGTTATGGTCCTCATCGGCGGTGGAGAAATCCCCCGCCTGCCATTTCGTCAGAATCTCTTTATACACCTGCTTATGAGTGAGCGTGGTCTGATCGAGTCCAGTCAGGAGCCAGTCAATCCGGTCCGGATGAATTTCGGTGAATCCCCATTTTTTATTGGCTTTTACTTTCTGGTGGGACATGGAGTGGATGTAGCTTTGATAATCGGAATCTGTCAGTTCGCTTTGGCTTTGTTCGCTGCCAAACGGGTTTTTCCCTTCTTCCTCATAGGTTTGGAGCTTTTCATCTGCTTTTTCAGCCGACTCTGTCATGGCTTCTTTGACTTCTTGTTCGGTCATAGCTTCCGCCTGTGTGCTCATCAAATACCAGCCGATGCCGGCAGCTGCGAGCAGAAGGACGGTGGTGGATAATACCCATTTCTTCATACCTCTGCCCCCTGTTTAAGAATTTTCTTCCAATAGACCAAGTATAAAGCAGTTGGTTTCAGGAAGAAAGGTCCGGGACATAAGAATTATTGATCCATGTAATGAGCGGCTTTGGCAGCCCATGAGCGGGGAAGCAGTTTTGAAGCATAAGCCATCGTCTGGTTGGCCGGTCCCGGAATGATGACACGGCGGCCTTTGACAAAGCCGACAAATCCGGATTTGGCTACCGCTTCCGGTGTCATCGTCTGTTTGACCAGCTTCGTATGCTCCGCCTGCGCCGTTTTGAAGAAGTTGGTTTCTGTAGCGCCAGGGCAGAGCGTCGAAACGGTGACATGGGTGTCCTTCAGTTCTTCCACAAGGGCTTCCGAAAAGGACAGGACGTAGGCTTTGGACGCATAGTAAACGGCCATTTTCGGTCCCGGCTGGAAGGCAGCGGTGCTGGCGATATTCAGGACACCCTTCGGAATCGAACGGAAGCGTGCGGCTTTGATTTCCGGGAGAAACAGATGGGTGAGCTCTGTGAGTGCGTTGACGTTGACTTGGAGCATTTTCTGCTGATCTAACAGCGGCAGATCTTCAAACAGGCCGTTCAGACCGAACCCGGCATTGTTGACGAGTACGGTGACGTTCAAGCCCAGTTCTTTGACTTTGTCGTAAACAATCTGGGCGGCCCCGGGCTCTGACAGATCCTGCGGGAGAATGGTGACAGGATGACCGTCCAGTTCATGCCGCAATTCCTCCAGTTTATCCTGGGATCTTGCTACAACAATCAAGTTATAACCAGCCTTCGCGAAAAGCAGGGAAAGCTCATACCCGATTCCGCCGGAGGCTCCGGTAATCAGTGCAGTCGGCTTCATGCAAATCTCTCCTTTAGACAATCCAATAGTTTTATTGACAATAGTCTATACCCTATTGGGTGGGAGTACAACTCTTCTTCCTTTTGATCCGTCCATTTTTGACTTTCAGGAGAGCATGGAGCTTTTTTTCAAACGTTTCGTTCCTGCATAAAGCAGCAGAAGGGTCATCGCGGCTGTGACGAGACTGGTGTACCATAAATCCGCAGGCACGTCTCCTGTAATGAGGAGGGACCGGAGATACGAGGACAGCCGTGCGGGACTCCAGGCGAGGTACTTGGAAAACACACTGGTGACCAGGCTCATGATCATGAGAGCTGCCAGTGTGAAAAACAAGACGAGGCCGGGGATACGTGACCAGGCATTCATAAAAAGACTGATGCTCGTAAGAAATAAAATCCACAAACTGTAGAAAAAAATGGCTGCAGCCACAGCCGTAAAGGGCAGGTCTCCAAAAAGGAGCTGGACGTAATACCAGCTCGCGATCAGTCCAATGGCAGCCGAGAGGATCAACAGTGTGGACGCGGCTGCCCACTTTGCCGTCAAATAGGATAAGTGAGAGACCGGCTTTACGAGGACCAATTCCGCCACGCCTGATTTTTTCTCTCCGGAGATGCTGCCCATCGTGATGAGTGCAAGGACGAGAACCCCCAGCGTGTTCAGTTGGGAAATGCTCATCATGAACGCTTCTGAAGGCGGCGGGGTCGGCAGGTCGAACACGGCCCCTTCGGGAAGACCGCCGGTGGCTTCAATAATCACCGGAAGGTAGTAGGTGGACAGGGGGTCAATGATACAGAAGAGAATAAAGACAAGAGGCACCCATATCCATTTGTAATTCCTGAGGATTTCAAGCCATTCCTTCTTATAAATGGTGATCCACTGCATGATTCTTCACCGCCTTTATAAACAAATCTTCCAACGTCGGCCGGCCGACTTCAAAATGGACGAGCGGCCAATCATCCCGGGAAGCTTCATCGAGTACTTTCTTTCTGACCGCCCCGCTGTCGGTGACATACACGTGGAGGGTTTGTTTGTGTATCTCTACACGTTCAACCGCCGGCCAAGTGCTCACATAGTCCCTCCAACTTTCACTGTCCATCGAAAATTTCAGCGTAAGTTTCTCCATCTGGTGACGGGACTTCACCTCCTCAATGGTTCCTGACTCAATGACTTTCCCTTCATGCATGAGCAGGATTTCGTCACTCACTTCTTCGGCATCATTCAGGATATGGGTGGAATAGAGGAGGATGGTTTCCTTTTTCAGCTCTTCCATTAAATCAAGGACTTCCCGGCGGCCGATCGGATCCAGGGCAGACACCGGTTCATCCAGCAGCAGCACCTTTGGCTGGTGGATGATCGCCTGGGCGATGCCGAGGCGCTGCTTCATCCCGCCGGAGTATCGGCTGATCCTTTTATTCCGGAACTCCTTCAGACCGACACGGTCCAACGTCCAGTCTGCCTGACGTCCGGCCTTCTGTTTGGATAGACCGGATAGTCCTGCGGCATAAAGGAGGAATTCCCTGCCTGTCATCCAGCCGTGAAATTGGGGGTGCTGGGGGAGATAGCCGATATGAGCGCGGATATCCCCGGAGGATTCCTCCAGGTGGACGGTTCCGGAATCGGGCTGAAGCAGCCCGGACATCAGACGCAGGGTTGTCGTCTTGCCTGCGCCGTTCGGACCGAGAAGCGCCATGCATCTGCCCGCCTCCAACTGAAAGGATAAACGGTCAACGACATGATGCCTGCCGAATGATTTCGTAAGTTTGTTCACCTTCATCATCCTTCTTCACTCCTTCCGAAAATAAAGTAGGCGACAGGCCCGAGCGTGTTGACGAAGATGATCAGCAGCACCCACATCCACTTCGGCCCGCGGGTTTGTTTCGTCCTTGCCAGGCTGATGAGCGCTGTCGCCATCAAAATGATCTGAATGACCATCAGCGGCAGAAGGACAGGAAGGTTTTCAGTGAGCATCTGCACAACCCCTGTCATCATCCCGAACTCCTTTTGGAAAGAGTGACGGCTGTTCCATAGGCCATAATTTCCGAAGCGGCATTGGTGATGGAGGACGTTTCCAGACGGACGGCAATGACAGCATCCGCTCCTTTTTCCTCTGCATGTTGAACCAGTCGTCCAATCGCCTGCTGACGGGCGCTGTCCATCATGCTTGTATAATCTTTAATTTCTCCTCCGACAAGGTTTTTCAGCCCCGCCAGAATATCTCTTCCTACATTTTTCGACTGGACCGTGCTGCCACGCACGAATCCTTTTACTTCCTGAACGTCATAACCAGGTACAAAATCAGTAGTTACGATAATCATTCCATGGTTCCTCCTTTTTTTCTTTCTTTGCTTCCTTCCACAGCCTTGCGATCACAAGGGCGAGGGCGGCGTAAGAGATGAGCAGGGCAGTGATACCTGCCTGCACGGATACAAAAATGATGAGCCCGTAGGCAGTCAGTTGTGCGGCTGTACAAACCGAGATGAGGAAGATCTTCATGCTGATCGATCCTTCCAGATCGTGTGACACAGGATGATGAACACGATGGTTGGCACTGGGAATTGAATAAGGCCGACGAGGCCCCACAGCCAGGGCGCCCGGCCGCGCTTTTTAGCCTGGATAAACAAAAGGGTGCTCTGGGTGATCAGAATGGCGGCAATGATCCCCCACCCCCATACAGGAATTTCTTCAGGTCCGTAATGCTTCATTTATCTACCATCACCATTTCTCTTTTCTCCTTCCACACATACCCGAGCAGCACGACAGCGGCTGCTCCTTGAACGATGATGAACAAGGCGGGGATAAAATAAAAGCTGAGGGCAAGCCCGGTAATCATCAAAAGGGCAGCGGCCCATAGCAGCATCAATTCCTTCCACAGCCTTTGGTGCCATGCCTGCTGTTCTTCTCTTACAAGCGTTTCAAAATACAGGAGCGGTGGTTCTTCCACGTCCAGGTGCTGGTCAATCTGCTCTGATGCCTTCTGCAGCTTTTCCTCCAGCGGCGGGGTGTTCCTGTTATCCATGTTCATTCAACTCCTTCCGCAGCTTTTCCATGCCGTAGTGCACCCGTGATTTTACCGTGCCGGTCCTGGACTTCGTCATTTTAGCAATTTCTTTGTATTCAAAGCCGTAGTAGTGCTTGAGCAGCACAGGGATCCGGTATTTTTCCTCAAGGTTCCAGAGAGCCTCCTGAACGTCATACCATTCCTCCGGGAGCTGCTTGGTGGTCTGCAGCTGGATTCGTTCCTTTTCCTGCTGCTCCAGTTTTTCATTTCTCTGCTGTTTTCTTCGTGCATCGATATAGGTGTGGGTGGCAATCTGGATCAGCCAGGTGGAGAATTTGGACGTCCCCCGGTACTGGTCAATCTTCTGGACAGCTTTTATGAACGTGTCCTGGGTGACGTCATAGGCCAGCTGTTCATCGCCGCACATTTTCCACACATATTTCATCACGAAGGCGTAGTTGTCTTTCAAAAGCCGGGCAAGACTTTCTTCATCTCCATTCCTGGCCCGTGTCATATCGTTGGCTTCCATAATCATTCCTCTCTTCCCGCCTGTATATAAGACGTCTCTGAATGCAGAGGCGTTCAAAAGAAATCCTGTCATTTTTTAAAAGTGCTTCTCCTGAATGGAAAGGGGGTATCCCGGAGCCGTTCAGCGTTTCTTTTATTATAAACAGATAGCTTTGAAGAACCGCAGCGGTTTGTTATGGTGGGAATAGAGCAGCTGGAAATTCTCCTGTTGACTTTATTATCTGAATTTTATAGACTGTGAGAAAGTATTTTATAAATGAATACAAAGTTAGTTGAGAAGAGAATGAGTTGAGTTGAGGAATAGGATGAGCAGAGCAGAGCCGAGTAAGAGCGAGGAACCGCCGGACGTACGGAGCTGGTAGGTTGCCTGGCCGAACCCCTTTATTTCATCCACTCATTTATCATTCCTCAACGTCTCGTTCTCCATAAACCTATTATGGAGAGGTGAGCGAATGACCACTTACGAAACATTTCAAACCGATGCGGAAGTGTACCGCACCATTCCCATCAGTCAATCCTTTTTTACAGATACGATTACACCCATTCATATGTTTCATGCATTGAAAGATGAAGCTGTCTTTATGCTTGAAAGCCAGGACCCGGAATCCCCGTGGTCGAACTTTTCCTTCATTGGACTCGATCCGATGGTTCAGGTGAAAGAAAAAGGCGGACGGTTTCTAATTGAAGACTACCGTAGGCAGACAAAAGAATACGAGGAAAGTTTTAAGGCCGCTTATGAAAGAGTGGTCCGTGACCTGGAGGTAAAGCAGCCGGAAATCGACCTTCCATTTAAAGGGGGCGGTGTCGGTTACATCAGCTATGATGCCATCTCAGATTTCGAACCGGTGGAACCGGCGGAACAGGATGATCTCAATCTTGCCCGTTACCATCTGCTGTTCTGCCAGACCCTGATCGCCTACCATCATAAAACAAAAGAAACGACCATTCTTTCCTTTGGAAGGGTGGATGATCAAGCCGCCTCAAAAGAGGTTTATGATTCGACGAAGGAACGAATCAAGGAGATTACGAGCCGTTTAAGAAAAGGCAGCGATCTAGAGGATCTGATGCTTGGTGAAGAGGCAGGGCAGGAACAGGAACTGGTTCTTTCCAGCAACTATAAGCCGGAAAAATTCAAGCAGGATGTGGAAACGATCAAAGAGTACATCCGGGCGGGCGATGTTTTTCAGGCTGTATTATCCCAGCGCTTCCACACCATCACAGACCGTACAGGCTTCGAGCTTTACCGGGTGCTGCGGAAAGTGAACCCTTCCCCTTATATGTTCTACCTGAATATGGAGGATGTTGAAGTGATCGGCAGTTCACCAGAGCGGCTGCTGGAAGTGCAGAACGGTCAGCTTGAAATCCATCCCATCGCCGGAACACGGAAGCGCGGAGGTACTCAGGAGGAAGACGACCAGCTGGCTGAAGAACTGCTTGCAGATGAAAAAGAACTGGCTGAGCACCGGATGCTTGTCGATCTTGCCAGGAACGATATCGGCCGTGTTGCTGAATTCGGAAGTGTGGATGTCCGGGAGTATATGACGATCGGACGCTTCTCCAAGGTCATGCACATCATCAGTAAAGTGACCGGGCAGCTGAAGGACGGGGTTTCACCAATCGATGCCCTTATTTCATCCTTCCCGGCCGGAACGTTATCCGGTGCCCCGAAGGTCAGGGCCATGCAGATTCTTCGTGAGCTGGAGCCGACGCCCCGGAATCTTTATGGCGGCGGCATCCTTTACCTCGGTTTTGACGGGAATATCGATTCCTGTATTACCATCCGTACGATGACTTTAGCGGATAAGCATTTATACATTCAGGCAGGAGCCGGTGTCGTGGCTGATTCCGATCCTGAAGCTGAATATCAGGAAACATTGAACAAAGCAAGCGCATTGAAGAGAACGATCGAGTTAGCCGAGCAGGTATTTTCGAGCCGAGAAGGAGTGGAGACGAGATGAAACAAACGTTGAGCAGGGTTGTAGCCGGAGAGTCCATGAACGAGCAGGAAGCCTTTGAAACGATGAACACGATCATGAATGGAGGAGCCACCACCGGTCAGTTGATGAGTATGCTGAGCGTCATGAGCTACCGGGGAGAAACCGTCGAGGAGATGACCGGTTTCGTCCGGGCCATGCGTGAGAACATGACGAAAATGGATGTGGACGATGCTTCAATCGTAGACACATGCGGGACCGGGGGCGATGGTGCGTCCACCTTCAACATTTCGACGGCGGTATCACTCGTTCTTGCCAGTATGGGGGTGAAGGTCGCCAAGCACGGCAACCGGAAAGTTTCCTCCAAAAGTGGAAGTGCCGATGTTCTGGAATCTCTCGGTGTTCCGATTGATACGACACCGGAGCAGGGAGCCAAAGCCCTCCAGGAAAAGGGGATGACCTTCATGTTCGCTCCCCTCTACCATCAGGCGATGAAGCACGCGGGTCCTGCCCGTCAGGAGCTTGGATTCCGCACAGTTTTCAATCTGCTGGGACCGATGTCCAACCCGGCCAACGCCAGACGGCAGTTGATTGGGATTTATGACACAGCGTATGCCGAGAAAATGGCTGAAACCCTGTATAAGCTTGGTTCTGAGCACGTCCTTCTTGCCACCGGCCGGGACGGTCTGGACGAAATTACAATTACCGGGGAAACCGACCTTGTGGAAATGAAAGACGGGAATATCCGCCGCTTTACCATTAAGCCGGAAGACTTCGGGATGAACAGAGGAAATATTGAAGACATCCAAATTACAGAAACCGAGGAAAGTGCCGCGATCATTAAAGACGTCCTGTATAACCGGGCAGGAGAGACAGCCGCATCCATTGTAACGTTGAACGCAGCAGCGGGGCTTTATGTAGCTGGGAAGGCGGATACGTTGGAAGACGGCGTCGAACAGGTCCAGCAGGCCATTCAATCCGGCAGGACCAGGGAATACTATGAATCTATTGCATCAGAAAGGGAGAATCGCCAGTATGCTTGAAACCATCTTAGCTGTGAAGCATCAGGAAATTGAAAAAATGTACCTGCCTGAGGAGCAATCGTTTCCAAGGCATTCTTTATATGAAGCATTGAATAAGGCGGATCCGTCGGGATTGATTGCTGAAGTGAAGAAAGCTTCCCCTTCCAAAGGAATCATCCGGGAAGACTTCAATCCCGTCCGCATTGCGCATGAGTACGCCCAGTCCGGCGCCCATGCCATATCTGTTTTGACTGATCAGCACTTTTTCCAGGGGCATCGCGATTATTTAACACAGATCAAGCAGGTCGTGGATATTCCTGTTATGAGGAAGGACTTCATCATCGATTCCGCCCAGGTCGTAGAAAGTGCGTATATCGGAGCCGATGCGATTCTTTTGATCGGCGAGGCTCTCGAAGCGGAGAAGCTTCACGAGCTGTATAACCAGGCCTATGAGCTGGGAATGGAAGTGCTGGTGGAAGTCCACAGCGAAGATACCCTTGAAAAAGTGCTGAACCAGTTCACGCCGAAAATCCTCGGTATCAACAACCGCAATCTTCATACGTTTGAAACCTCCTTGAAGCAGACCCAACGGATGGCGGCTCTGGCGCCTGAGGAATCGCTGCTCGTTTCGGAAAGCGGCATCTTCACAAATGAAGATGTTCAACAAGCCGCCGGATTTGGAGCGAAAGGCGTTCTTGTAGGAGAATCTCTGATGAGGCAGGATGACATCAAAAAAGCAGTACGTACACTGCTTGAGGGAGTGGAGGTCCGGTGAGGGAACCTATTGTGAAATTGTGCGGCAACCAATCGCTTTCTGATACAGCGAAAACGGCTTCCTCCAAAGCCTCTCATCTCGGCTTCATTTTTGTGAAGCGTACGAAGCGTTACGTCCGACCTGAACGTGTCGGCCGGTGGATACGGAAGGTCCGTCCGCGTCAGAAGCTTGTCGGTGTGTTCATTGATCCAACCGTTGAGGAGCTCGAGGAAATCCTCCATTTCGTTCCTCTTGACGTCATTCAGCTGCACGGGAACGAAACGGTTTCCCAGCTTCTTCAGATTAAAGAGGCGTTCGGTCTTCCTGTCTGGAAGGTGGTTCATCATCAGGATGGAGGTCTTGATCAGATGGACATTTTCAAAGGCGTAGCTGACGGCTTCATCGTTGACAGCAAAGTTGGGGGAGCATCCGGAGGCACGGGCGTCCGGTTTGACTGGGAAGCGGTCCCTGCCTACAGGGATGCCGCGTTTGACCAGGGAGTGCCCTGCCTGATCGCTGGAGGCATCAAGCCTGAAAACGCCGGGGAACTGTTGAGTTACCAGCCGGAGGGCATCGATATTTCAAGCGGAATTGAACGAGAAAATAAAAAAGACATTGGTAAAATACAAGCGATTATGAAAGAGGTGGAAGCAAATGTTGCAAGCATTTCCTGATATCAAAGGCCGGTTCGGTGACTTCGGAGGCAAATACGTGCCGGAAACGTTGATGGGCCCGCTCCAGGAGCTTGAAGAAGCTCTGGATGAAGCTATGGCGGACCCCGAATTCCAAAATGAATACCATCATGTGCTCAAAGAATACGCGGGGCGCCCGACTTCTTTGACGTATGCCGATAAAATTTCCGATCATCTCGGCGGGGCGAAAATCTACTTGAAGCGTGAGGATTTAAATCATACCGGCGCTCACAAACTGAATAATGCCATTGGACAGGCTCTTCTCGCTAAGCGGATGGGGAAAGAGAAAATCATTGCTGAAACCGGAGCCGGTCAGCATGGTGTCGCTTCTGCCACTGTCGCAGCCAAGTTCGGCCTGGAATGCATCGTATTTATGGGAGAAGAAGATATCCGCAGGCAGGAATTGAACGTGTTCCGTATGAAGCTTCTCGGTGCTGAAGTCGTTTCTGTTTCCAGCGGGAACGGCACATTGAAGGATGCAACGAACGAAGCGATCCGCTACTGGGTCGCGAATTGTGAAGACCACTTCTACCTGATCGGTTCGGTTGTCGGTCCACATCCGTATCCACGAATGGTCCGTGATTTCCAGCGCATCATCGGAGACGAATCAAGACGTCAGTTCCTTGAGGTTGAAGAAACTCTTCCGGACCGTATTTACGCCTGTGTCGGCGGCGGCAGTAATGCAATGGGAATGTTCTACCCGTTTCTTCAGGACGAAAGCGCCCTCGTTGGTGTCGAAGCAGCCGGGAAAGGAATTGACACACCAGAGCATGCGGCTACCCTTTCCAAAGGGACACCAGGTGTCATTCACGGATCGCTGACATACTTGATGCAGGATGATAACGGACAAATCACAGAACCTTATTCCATCTCTGCAGGCCTTGACTATCCAGGCATCGGCCCTGAGCATGCCCATCTCTTCCAAACGAAGCAGGTCCGCTATGAAGCTGTGACGGATCAGGAGGCCCTCGATGCTCTCAAGCTTCTTACGCAGACAGAGGGAATTATTCCTGCGATTGAAAGTGCCCATGCTCTTGCTCAGGCTTTCAAGGAAGCCGGAAGCATGGAAGCGGATCAGACCATTCTTATCAACCTGTCCGGACGCGGGGATAAGGATATGGCAACATTAATGGAACATTTCCAGGAGGAGGTTTAAACATGCTGACGAAAACATCGTTTCAAGGAAAGCTTAGCAAAACAGAAAATCTGTTCATCCCGTTCGTCGTAGCGGGAGATCCTTCTCCGGAATATACGATTGAATTTGCGCTGAGGCTGCAGGAGCAGGGCGCCGACGTTCTTGAACTCGGCGTTCCTTATTCCGACCCGCTTGCGGACGGCCCGACCATTCAGCGGGCAGCCAAACGTGCGCTGAACGCAGGGATGTCGCTGAGAAAAGCGATTCAGCTTGTCCCGGAACTCCGCAGGCACGGAGTGGAGATTCCCGTTGTGATCTTCACGTACTACAACCCTGTCCTGCAGATCGGCCACCAGGACTTCTTCAACCTGCTTGAAGAAAACGGGGCGGAGGGCGTGCTGATTCCAGACCTTCCATTTGAGGAAAGTGAAGAAATACGCAGCATGGCCCTTGAAAAAGACGTGGAATTCATTTCTCTCGTGGCACCGAATTCGGACACACGGATACAGCAGATTGCAGAGCACGCCCGCGGTTTCCTCTACTGCGTCTCCTCCCTGGGGGTTACGGGGGGAAGCAGCGGGATGTCCGCAGAAGCTTTATCCTTCATTAAAAAAGTGAAGGAGCACAGCCAGGTTCCTGTGGCCGTCGGCTTTGGAATTTCTACCAATGAAGACGTCAAGCTTGTTCGTGAACATGCCGATGGTGTCATTATCGGAAGTAAGATCATCCGGCTTATCGAAGATGAGCTTGAGGTTATTGAAAAGGGTCAGAAGGAAGAGGCACTGGAAAGCTTTACGAAAGGCATTCAGGAACTCGTCAGAGATTGAGATAGATCGAGCAGAGAGGAGATGAGCAGAGTGATTTATATGATCGACCACTATGATTCATTCACGTACAACCTCGTCCAGTACCTGGGCGAGCTCGGTAAAGAGGTCGTTGTCCGCAGAAACGACGAAGCATCGATTGAAGAAATTGAACAGCTGGATCCGGAGCTGATATTCCTGTCACCCGGACCGTGCTCTCCGGATGAGACGGGGGTAACCCTTGAAGTCATCGATCATTTTAAAACGAAGACACCGATTTTCGGAGTCTGCCTCGGTCATCAGTCGATCGCCCAGGTATTCGGTGGAAATGTCATCCGGGCGGAACGCTTGATGCACGGCAAGTCCTCCCGCGTCTTTCACGACGGGCGGGGCATTTATGAGGGATTGAATAATCCAATGGAAGCGATGCGTTATCACTCCCTGATTGTCGAACTGGATTCCCTTCCTGATTGTTTCGAAATCAGCTCCACCACTGTGGAAGGTGAAATCATGGGCATCCGCCATCTGGAATATCCCGTGGAAGGTGTGCAGTTCCATCCCGAATCCATCGGTACGAATGATGGCATGCAGCTTCTTAAAAATGTCATCGAACAGCGGATGAAAGCTTTATTATAATAAAGAGGAAAGCCGGTATGCCCATTCATACCGGCTTTTTATTTGGGACTATAGAACTAATTTTACTACAAAATTCTGTCGCTGTTTTCCTTTTTTAACTGAAATTTCATAACAAAAAGACAACTTTTAGAGAAGGTGTCCTTAACCGGCTCATCAAAGATTGTGAAATATGAAACAAGAGGCCGAACCCCTGAAAACAACGGTTTTTTCACGGGGTATAATGCGTTTTCACAAACGATGAAACTATGTTAGGTTATATAGTGTTGTGTTAGACGGGCAGTCACCGGCCGGTGGATAAATCTTCATATGCTCTAAGAAATCCAGCAGTAAAAAACATCAGGAGATGATTCAGTCAGTATGGAATTGCAACAAGATCCAACTTTACTATGGTTTATTGCTATATACGGGATTGTAATGATCGGCATCGGTGTATTCATGTCGAAGAAAGTATCTGGAAGTGAGGACTTCGTCCTTGCCGGTAAAAGTCTGGGACCTTTTGTCCTTATGGGTACCCTTCTCGCTACGTGGACAGGAAGTGGAAGTATATCCGGTGGAGAGACGTCCATGGCGTTTTCTTACGGTATTCTGCCTTCCTTGATGATGATGCTCCCAACGTTGGTCGGAATTATTATTCTTTATGTCGTAGCTCCTAAAATCCGTGCCTACGGGAAATTTACCGTCTCAGGAATTTTGGAAGCGAAATACGGACGAACGTCCCGAAACCTTGCGAGTGTCATTATCATCCTGGCTTATGTCGGGATCGTATCCTATCAGATGAAAGGCTTCGGCTTTATCTTGAACTTGACGACGGGAATGACCGTCCAGGCAGGAACAATCATCGGTGCAGGAATGATTATTTTCCTTGCCATGATTGGCGGACTGCGTTCCGTTTCCCAAACAGATGCCATCAGTGGTTTCTTGATGGTGGGTGGTCTGATTGTGACCGTTCCTACGATCATCATGGTTGCCGGCGGGTGGAGTGAAATCGTCGCCAATGTTCCGGAAAGCCACATGACATCAACGGGCGGATTGACGACCGTGCAGATGATCGGTTATCTGCTGCCTTCGTTATTCCTTCTGCTTGGTGACCAGAACATGTACCAGCGACTCGCCTCATCCAAAGGGGACAAGTCAGCCAAACGGGCTCAAATAGGCTGGTTGATCGCGATGCTGATCATTTCGCCGTCCATTTCCATCATCGCCTTTGCCTCCCGTTCCTTATTCCCGGACATTGATCCCGGAATGGCCCTTATGGCTACGACCGTAGCTATGCCTATGGCCATCGGCGGCGTTCTTCTGGCAGCTGCAGCGTCCTTTATCATTACGACCGGAAACTCGTATCTTCTGTCGGCAGCGACCAACTTAACGTACGACTTGTACGGCAAGTATGTGAATAAAGACGCCTCCGATAAGAAGCTGCTCACGATGACGCGGATCTTTATCGCAGCCCTTGGATTGTTTGCTTATATTATCATCAGTTATTTCCCAACCGTGCTGAGTGTACAGATGTACGCTTATACCGTGTACGGTGCCGGATTGACGCCGGCTGTCCTCGCCGTTTTCTTCTGGAAACGCGTAAACGCAGCAGGCGGCGTATCTTCCATGGTTGCTGGTGTTGTCACAACACTTGTATGGGAGATCGTCCTGCAGAAGCCGTTTGACGTCAACAGTGTCGTGATTGCGGTCCCTGTAGCCGTTCTCGTCCTCATTATCGTTACCCTTGTAACGTCTAATAAAGGAGAGGCTGCCGCAGACGTGCGTGCATCCTAATTCAAGAAGACCTTCTGATTGTAATCAGAAGGTCTTCATGCTGTAGAAAAAAATACAGCTTTTCGTATGTCACGTGGTCACGTTCCGCTTATCGTGGATGTCTGCCGCGGGCACGGCCCCAGTAGATCTTCGACTCGCGCTGTTCCCACAGGCCTCACCACCGAACGCTCCTCGTACCAACTATAGGCCATATGCGAACGGAAAGACCTTCTGATCTTAATCAGAAGGTCTTTTTTGAATTTTTTTGTCAAAAAGTATTGATAAAGAAATACGGACATGCTATTATCATACTTGTCTTCAATAAATACGGGGCATTAGCTCAGCTGGGAGAGCGCTACACTGGCAGTGTAGAGGTCAGCGGTTCGAGCCCGCTATGCTCCACTTATAAGGTATGATTAAAACCCTTCTTACAGTAGTAAGAAGGGTTTTTTGTTTGAAAATGTAGAATTTAGGAAAAAGAACTTTAATCTAACAAATTGGGGTGACAGCATGGGAAAAAGGAAAGTGAAAAACAGATGGCTCATTGCCTTATGTGCCGTCGGCATTCATATTTCTATCGGTTCGGTCTATGCGTGGAGTAATTTCACAGGACCGTTGAGTGAAGAGTTTGGCTGGTCGGCCAGCCAGGTGCAGTTTACGTTTAGTGTCGCTATCTTATTTCTAGGTTTATCTGCTGCTTTTCTTGGCTGGTTTGTAGAAAAATACGGTCCGCGGGTGGCGGGGATAACAGCGGCTGTATTCTTCGGCATCGGAGTCGCGGGATCAGGGATTGCGGTACAGGCCGGATCGCTCTGGCTGCTGTACTTTTTTTATGGGGTTCTTGGTGGGATCGGTCTTGGAGTGGGCTATATCGCACCGGTATCCACCCTTGTGAAATGGTTCCCGGACCGTCGTGGACTGGCGACCGGTATGGCGATTATGGGCTTTGGCTTCGCCGCTGCGATTGCCAGTCCGCTGATGAACTTTTTTATCAATCAGACAGGCATTGCCGCAACCTTCTACATTCTCGGAGTCTCCTATTTTGTCGTTATGATTGGTTCTTCCCTTTATCTGTCCCGTCCGCCGGAGGACTGGGTTCCGGAAGGCTACGATCCGGAGGAACAGGAATCTTCGGATAAACAGGATCTTGCCAATATGCGGGCGAAGGAAGCGGTCAAGACGAAGCGTTTTTATTACTTATGGGTGATGCTCTTCATCAATGTGACGTGCGGGATCGCCGTCATCTCCGCCGCCAAGCCGCTGCTTGAGGAAAGTGTCGGTGTAGCAGCTGGGACAGCAGCAACCCTTGTGGGTGTGATGGGGATCTTTAACGGTCTCGGCCGGATCGGCTGGGCGAGTGCGTCGGACTATATCGGGCGCGGAAATACGTATCTAGCATTTTTCGTTCTGCAGATTGGTCTTTTCCTGATTGTGCCTTATACATCCATTACATGGGTGTTCGTCGTGGCGTTTTCCATCATTTACACTTGCTACGGTGGAGGATTCGCAGCAATGCCGGCCTTTATCGGCGACTTGTTCGGAACGAAGGAGCTTGGTGCCATTCACGGGTACATTTTGACCGCGTGGGCAGCTGCGGGACTTGCCGGACCTGTGTTTGCAGCATGGATGAAGGATACGACAGGCAGTTATGAGAACAGCTTGATCTACTTTGCCGGGTTGTTTGTGATCGCCCTCGTCGTTTCAATCTTAACGAAGCGTGACGAAAAACAGAAACGCCAAGCGCTGAAGGCAGAATCACGTACAGCGTAATAGAGAGGAAACCTGGAGACTCATTCTCCGGGTTTCCTTTTTTTAGTGGGAGGCGTAGAATGGGATTCATATATAGATAGGTAAGGGGAGGAGAGCAGGATGATTCAGAGGTTGAACCGGCTGCTGCAGAAGCTGATGCCCTGCATCACACCTGGAGCTGTCGTTTTCGGTGTGATTTTCGCCAGGTGGCTTGAACCGCTTGTTTTTCTTGTACCATGGATCTTTGCTGTCATGACCTTTGCCGGCAGTCTTGGTTCCAATTTTACAGATTTGAGAAAGGTGCTGCGTCACCCTTTAGGGTTAATTATCTGTCTCCTCGTTTTACATATTCTCATGCCTGTCATAGCCCTTGGAACAGGAACGTTATTTTTCAGCGGGGATGTGAACACAACCATCGGGCTTGTTTTATCCTTTGTCATTCCAACCGGGATTACGTCGCTGATCTGGGTATCGATCTATAAAGGAAATGTCGTGCTTACGCTGTCGATTATTCTGGTCGACACGATGCTTGCTCCATTTATCGTTCCGATCGTCATGAAACTGCTTGTCGGGAATGCGGTGGAAATGGATGCGCTGGCGATTATGATGGGGCTGCTCTGGATGATTGTGATCCCGTCCATAGCCGGGATGTGTGTGAATCAGTGGGGAAAAAGGGAGTGGACGGAGCGTTTGGAGAGGAGCCTGGCTCCGACAACCAAACTTGGCATTGCTTCTGTCGTGATGATCAACAGTTCAGCGGTCGCTCCTTACTTGAAGGAAATGAACGGAAAGCTGGCAGCGACAGCGCTGACGGTGTTCCTTCTGGCTGTCCTGGCCTACACGCTCGGCTTCTGGTCGGCAAAGCTTGCGAAGCTGGAAAACGAAAGTGTCCTATCGCTCACGTTCAACAGCGGTATGCGCAACATAAGTGGAGGAGCCGTGATTGCGATCACCTATTTTCCAGCGGCGGCCGCTGTGCCGGTCATCGTCGGGATGCTGTTTCAGCAGGTGCTTGCTTCCTTTGCCGGTAAGTTTTTCGAAAAGCGGACGGTACGGGTGAAAGAGGCCGGTTAATCGATATCATGCAGATTCGGCTGGTATATTCGGAAAAAAGTTGATATCTCACTAATATGGATCGTTATATTCAAGAAAAGACCGATATATCTATCGGATTGACCGATATCCGGTGCTAGGAACACGAAAAAAGCGTCCGCTTCGTCAGGAGACTACTGAGAAACTCCTTCCTATCAAGAGAAGGGGTTAAAGGTGGTTGTTGCTTCTCACGAATCGCTTGTCGATGGATGCCTGCCGCGGGCACGGCATCAGCTGACTTGGTCAAGAAGATCATTTGACCAAGTGGATCTTCGGCTCGCGCTGTTCCCGCAGGTGTCACCATCGAACGCTCATCGTGGAATCAACGGTGTCCCATCTAAAAAGAGTGATTTTCTTTAATTTATAAATCAAAGAAAATCACTCTTTTTTATTATACGATGAAAAGAATACATAAAAGTTAGGGATTCCATGTTAGATCGTCAATCATCCATACCTTTCACAAATTCTCAGTTTTTCAGTAGCCTTCTTCGTTAGCGGACGCTTGTTTTATACGCCTCGTTTGTTTCCCCAGACGAGGGCGTGCACCTGAGGCAGCACACGTACATGATTCAGGTTTTTAGAGGCCGTTACCTTGTCGATCAGCCATTCATACTGATCAAGCAGGTGGGAAGCCAGGCTGCCCGGCTTTTCTTCAACAAGGTCATCATTGCCGACCTGTAAAAAGAAGGGGACGTCCGGGTACCGCTGATGCACGGTTTCCGCATACGTCAGATCCTCATCGTTGAAAATAACGACCTTCAGACTGACATGCGAGGAGCGCCCCTGCTCCTGAAGCCTCTGGATGATGTCATCGAGCACGTCCCAGTTTGTCGTCATCAGCGAGCTCGGCGGTTTTGGTGAAATCGTTAAATCATCGATATCAACAAACCAGTCCTGCCACCGGCTTCCCTGCGTTTCAAGGGCCACTTCAATGCCGCGTTCGTGCAGCGGCTGAATAAGCTCATGCAGACTTTTCAAAAGGGCGGGGTTTCCACCGGAGATGGTGACGTGATCAAATCGGTCGCCGCCTTCTTCTATCAGTCTGTCGATGATGTCATCGGCTGTCAGGCGTTCGATATCCTCTTTGGCACTGCCGTCCCACGTGAAGGCGGAGTCGCACCAGGCGCAGCTGTAATCACAGCCGGCTGTCCGGACGAACATTGTTTTCCGGCCGACGACCATCCCTTCGCCCTGGATGGTCGGTCCGAAAATTTCGAGCACAGGGAACTTATGCATCATTCATCCACTCCCCTCGTGCTTCCGCATAACTTGTCGGCGTTTCATACAGCTTTACAAATTCAACGCGGTAATCATTCGGGTAGGAACGAAGCGACTCCTGCATTTTTTCATAAATCCAGACGACCATGTTCTCCGCCGTTGTATTCATCTGCGGAAGGGTATCGTTCAAGTATCTGTGATCGAGGTGGATTTCAATTTCATCCTTCCAGATTTTCTTGATATCTCCGAAGTCAATCACAAGGCCGATCTCATCCGTATAGCCGCTGATACCGAAGATGACTTTGTACGTGTGGCCGTGAAGGTTTTTACATTTCCCTTCATAACAGTGCAGGTGGTGGGCAGCGTCGAACGTGAACTCCTTGCTGACCATCACCCGCTTCTGGTGGTATTTCAACTCATGGCGCTTAATATCTTCATCGATTTTCTGCAGGTTTTCCACAATTGTAAATCCGTACATCGTCACGCCTCCTTCCGCTTAGTGAGGTAATTTTCAAGTCCCTGTCTGCGCAGCTGGCAGGCCGGGCACTCTCCGCATCCGTCACCACGGACACCGTTATAGCAGGTGAGTGTTTTTTCGCGTACGTAGGAAAAGGCGTCCAGGTCATCGGCCATTTTCCACGTCTGCGCTTTATCCAGCCACATGAGCGGGGTATGGATGACGAATTCATCGTCCATCGACAGGTTAAGGGAAACGTTCAACGATTTAACAAACACATCGCGGCAGTCGGGATACCCGCTGAAGTCCGTTTCACATACACCAGTAATAATGTGCTTGGCACCAATCTGACGTGCGAGAATGGTAGCGAAAGATAGGAAAAGAAGATTTCTTCCTGGTACGAACGTGGAAGGAAGTTCTCCGTCTTCTCCGTCCTTCACTTCGATATCGTCCCGGGTCAGAGCGTTTGGTGCAAGCTGATTTAACAGAGACATGTCGAGCACATGCTGTCGGACACCCAGGTCTCCGGCGATCTCCTCTGCCACTTCGATTTCCTGTTTATGACGCTGATTATAGTCAAAAGTGACCACTTCCACGTGATCAAACTGTTCTAAAGCCCAGAAAAGGCAGGTCGTGCTGTCTTGCCCGCCGCTGAACACGACGACGGCTTTCTTATTTTTTTCCATAAAAAAATTCTCCTTTCAATCATGAAAAAGAGAATTCTACACACCCAAAACCATAAAAAAACCGCACCTAAGGCAAGGTACAGTTCCATCCTTAGTTTTTTATAGAGGGTGTCGCTAGAACCTCTCCTGCTTATTCAGCAGATTTTATGAAACTATCTGCCATTGTATCACATCTCTGCAGAGGGAAACAGAAATTTCTAAGATTCCTAATAAGTATATTGTGAAATGTTTCACAAAGTAGTCACTCTCTTTTCCATCCTTTTCCGATATAATTAAGGTATCAAGAGGTAAAGGTGTGGGTATGATGACATTTCTTCAACTAATCACGGCACTGATGCCGGTTGCTGCTGTCTTTATTCTACTCGTTTTATTCCGCTTTCCGGCCGTCCGGGCCATGCCGGTCAGTCTTCTTATCGTTGCTGTAACCGCCGTCTTCATTTGGAAGGTTCCTTTAGTCAGGGCTGCGGCGGCTTCCCTTGAGGGGACCATGATCGCCCTGTCTATTTTGTGGATTGTATTCGGGGCGGTGCTTCTATTGAACACGTTGAAAAACAGCGGCGCACTCGGGGTGATTCGGACAGGTTTCTCCGGTATTACGAGTGACCGCAGGGTCCAGCTGATTATCATCGCCTGGCTGTTCGGTTCCTTTATTGAAGGGGCAGCCGGATTTGGAACGCCTGCTGCGATTGCTGCGCCTTTGCTTCTGACCCTCGGTTTTCCAGCGCTCGCCGCAGTCTCTCTTGCTTTGATCGCGGACAGCAGTGCTGTGTCTTTTGGTGCCGTCGGTACACCTTTAATTGTCGGCGTGGATCAAGGGTTGAGGCAGGGGGCGGCTGTAGCCGAACCGGTGCAGCAGGCCCTTGGAAATCAGACGTTAACGCAGTTTGTTTATGAGGTGGCTCAATCGGCTGTTCTGATGGACTTGTTTATCGGCAGTTTTATTCCTCTCGTTCTCGTCCTGATTCTGACAAAGCTCTTCGGTGAGAATCGCTCGTTTAAAGAAGGTCTTGAGATTTGGAAGTTTGCCCTTTTTGCAGGTGTGAGCTTTACGATTCCAGCTTTACTTGTCGTTCATCTCCTTGGACCGGAATTTCCGTCTATCATCGGGGGTCTTGTCGGCTTGGCGGTCGTCGTTCCGGCGGCTAAAAAAGGATTTCTTCTTCCGGATGAACCCTGGGACTTTGGAAAAAGGGAGGAAGGGGAAGCGATGGAGGAAATCAGCGCCAACGCTGTCACCATGCCTTTATACAAAGCCTGGGCGCCTTACATCGTTGTCGCTGTCCTGCTCGTTCTGACCCGTGTGAATGTTCTTCCTCTGAAAAGCTGGCTGACCTCTGTCTCTGTGACATGGGACGATATTTTAGGAACAGGCATCACAACTTCTTTTCAGCCGTTCTATCTGCCTGGGACGATCTTCGCCGCAGCTGTCCTGTTCACCATTTTTTATCACAGGATGAGAAAGAAAGAAGTGCTGGCAACATTGAAAACGTCCACGCATACCATGGTGGGGAGTGCCATAGCCCTGGGCACAGCTGTTCCAATGGTTCGGATCTTCATTAACTCCGGCGTCAATGATGCCGGCCTTGCCAGCATGCCGATGGAGCTTGCCGAGGTCGTTTCTGCTTCTGTCGGAGAAGCGTGGCCGCTGGCCGCCCCTGTGATTGGTGCGCTTGGTTCCTTCATATCCGGAAGTGCGACGTTCAGCAACATGATGTTTTCTTTATTCCAGTTCAGTGTAGCGGATCAAATCCAGGTGGCCCAGCAGCAGGTGACAGCCCTTCAAGTGCTCGGTTCCAATGCGGGGAACATGGTGTGCATCCTCAATGTTGTAGCCGCTGCTTCTGTCGTAAACCTCGTCGGTGAGGAAGGAACAATCATCCGCCTGACAATGATTCCTATGCTCCTGTATGTATTGATGGCAGGGATGCTCGGGATGGCAGCCGTCTATCTCTTTTAATTCAGGCACAGACGTGAAAACGGTCCACCAGACAGCGGGCCGTTTTCGCAGAATAAAAGTAAAGTTTTTTAGATTTGCTTGTTGACTTCCTCTGTATATTTTGTATAATTATAAACAATAAATAATAAAAATACATTCGAAGACGAAGAAAGTACGTATGAATGCCGGTCTTACAGCGAGTCGGGGTTGGTGGAAGCCTGATGACCATTCATAGGGAAACGCACTTCCGAGAAGTTTGGTGAACGCGAGTAGCCGGAACCGGGATCCCCCGTTATCAGTATTGAGTTGGTCTATGTTTCATAGACAATGAGAGTGGCACCGCGGATGTTAATGATAAAATCCGTCTCTTACGAGTAGTAGGAGACGGGTTTTTTAATGGACAAAAATATGGAGGAGGACGTTAAAATGACAAAACCAAAGGTAGTATTAGCATATTCTGGTGGATTGGATACTTCAATTTCTGTAAAGTGGATTCAGGAGAAATACGGATATGATGTCATTGCACTCGGGCTTGATGTTGGAGAAGGGAAGGACCTTGAGGCCATCCGCCAGAAGGCGCTGGATGTCGGAGCAATCAAAGCGATTATGGTCAATGCCAAAGAAATTCTTGCCGAGGAGTATTTGATGCCTGCTTTGAAAGCCAATGCCTTGTATGAAGGCAAGTATCCATTATCTTCTGCCTTGTCCCGTCCGCTCATTTCCAAGCTTCTTGTAGAAGTTGCAGAACAGGAGGGTGCGGTGGCAGTCGCCCACGGCTGTACAGGAAAAGGGAACGACCAGGTTCGTTTCGAAGTTTCCATTCAGGCGCTGAATCCGGAGCTTGAAGTCATTGCTCCTGTCAGAGAGTGGGGCATGACCCGTGATGAACAGATCGTGTATGCCGAAGAAAAAGGAATTCCTATTCCGGTGAATCTGGAAAATCCGTTTTCCATAGATGCCAATATCTGGGGACGCGCATGCGAAGCCGGTGTCCTGGAGGATCCATGGGAGGAAGCACCGGAAGCAGCTTACGCCTGGACCAACCCGCTGGAGAAAACACCGGATACACCTGAAATCCTTGATATCGATTTCAAGGAAGGGAAGCCGGTTGCCCTGAACGGGGAAGAAATGGACATTGTGCCATTGATTGAAAAGCTGAATGAACTCGGTGGTCTGCATGGTGTCGGAAGAATCGACCATACCGAAAACCGTTTAGTCGGAATCAAATCAAGAGAAGTGTACGAAAATCCGGCAGCGATGATTTTGATCAACGCCCATAAAGAACTGGAATTCCTTACACTGACCCGTGAAGTATCCCAGTACAAAACGAACGTGGATCAGCAGTTGTCCAAGATGATTTATGACGGTCTTTGGTATTCTCCGCTTCAGCCGGCACTGTCCGCCTTCGTGGAAACGACCCAGCAGGTGGTCACTGGAACAGTGAAAGTGAAATTATTTAAAGGCCATGCCATCGTCATCGGGAAGAAGTCACCGGTTAGTCTTTACAATGAAGAGTTGTCCACGTATTCCAAGGAAGATGCTTTTGATCACAACGCAGCGGTCGGTTTCATCAAGCTGTGGGGACTGCCGACAAAAGTCCACGCTGATGTGCATAAAAAGAAGTTGATCGATCAGGCAGCGGTGAAGGTCAATGAGTAAGCTGTGGGGCGGACGCTTTACGAAACCAACCAATCAGCTGGTCGAAGAGTATACCTCTTCGATCGGCTTTGATCAAAAGCTGGCCCTCCAGGATATCAAAGGAAGTCTCGCTCACGTGGAGATGCTCGCTCACTGTGACATTATTTCCAATGAAGAGAAAAACCAGATTATCCGCGGGCTCCACACCATCCAAGGGAAAATCGAAAACGATGATGTGGAATATTCCGTAGCGGATGAAGACATTCATATGAATATCGAAAAGCTTTTAATAGAAGAAATCGGTCCTGTCGGAGGGAAGCTCCACACCGGAAGAAGCCGGAATGACCAGGTCGCCACCGATATGCATCTTTACCTCCGTGAAAAAACGGAGGCCATCATTGAGCTTGTGGAAAAAGTCCAGACGGCTCTGCTGGGGCAGGCGGAATCGAATGTAGAAACGATCCTGCCGGGCTATACCCATCTGCAGCGGGCCCAGCCGATTTCCTTCGCCCACCATGTGCTCGCCTACTTCTGGATGTTTGAACGTGACAAAGACCGTCTGCAGGACAGCTTGAAGCGGATCAACTGGTCTCCCCTTGGAGCTGCAGCGCTTGCCGGGACACCGTATCCGATTGACAGGCAGATGAGCGCGGATCTTCTAGGCTTTGAAAAAGTATACCCAAACTCCCTCGATGCAGTGAGCGATCGGGACTTTATTCTAGAGTTTCTGTCGATTTCATCGATTATGATTACTCATATTTCCCGTCTTTCTGAGGAATTGATTTTATGGAGCAGTGAAGAATTCAACTTTGTTGAGCTTGATGATGAATTCTGTACAGGATCAAGCATCATGCCTCAGAAGAAAAATCCGGACGTTCCAGAGCTGCTGCGCGGAAAAACGGGACGTATATATGGGAACCTGATGGGGCTGCTGACCCTCCTGAAAGGCCTGCCGCTCGCCTACAATAAGGATATGCAGGAAGATAAGGAAGGCATGTTCGACACGGTCGACACTTTGGAGGGGGCACTGGCGCTGCTTGCTCCTATGCTGGATTCAATGGAAGTGAAGGCAGGGGAAATGAAAAAAGCAGTGAAAGAGGATTACTCCAATGCCACTGACATTGCCGATTATCTGGCTGTCAAAGGCATGCCATTCCGTCAGGCTCATGAAGTGATCGGAAAGATTGTGTTGTACGCCATTCAGGAAGGACGCTATCTTCTGGATCTCTCCATAGAGGAGTACCAGCAGTTTTCTGAGTTGTTTGAAGACGATATATATGACAAGCTCGCTCCGGAACACGTGGTCGCTGCAAGGAACAGTGAAGGCGGCACCGGCTTCGAACAGGTTCATGTTCAGATTAAAACAGCAAAAGAGCACCTCTACGAGTAAGAGGTGCTCAGCCTGTAGAGAACATTTTTGTTTTCAAAGTGTTGTACTTGTGCACATTTTTGAATCCTATTGAAAAAAGCTGTCGAAGACTTTTTCGGCAGCCTTTTTTGATGGACTTCAGGGCTCCAGTTTTTTTCTCCTGTGATGTTGCATGATGTATAGAGGGTTTTCTGTTCATCATTCGATCAGGTTACGAAGAGTGTTCGGTGGTGACGCCTGCGGGAACAGCACGGGCTGAAGATCCACTTGGTCAAGTGATCTTTTTGACCAAGTTAGCTGAAGCCGTGCCCGCGGCAAGCATCCACCGATAAACGGCTCGTGACCATTCACAACGACATAGGGCCGCTTGTCGAGATGATAGGTGCTCTTTTTGTATGGAGGTTTGAAAGGGTTTCCTTAAGGATACTATATCCATATCAACTATATTTAGAGAGGAAGAAAACGATGTCTAAAACCGTTCAAGCTTATTTCCAGACAGAAAATGATGCCGAAAGCGCCAAAGCCGATCTGCAGTCGTTATCCGTCCAGCGGGAAATGGTGGAGGCCATTCCGGGGGATGTGGACCTGACCCCGGTTGTCCCTGTAGCAGGCTCTGCCAATACAGGCGGCGGGACATTCAATTTTACAGAGGTCATCACTCCAAAGCACGACCGTGAGGAAGCCCTATCCGATAAAAGGCATTTGACCCATGTACTCCATTTTTCCGTGAAGGAGGAAGAGTATGAACGAGCCGTTGGGGTCATTAAAGATCACAACGGGCATATGAACCGAAATGACCTTGATGATGAATAAATCCCGTGCGGGGGCTCTTCCCGCACGGGGTTTTTTTACATGTAGAGGCTGGCCAGGAAAATGCCGATGGATTCCTGGTAGATTTCATCAAACTGTTCAAGTGGAAGCGGGTTGACTCCCTGTCCGAGTTCCACAGTAAACCCCGGCTGGCGGAAATCCTGAATGAACCAGTCCTTGTATCCGGCATAGCTGTCTACGAAACGAATCGGCTCATAGCCGCTCACCCGGTTGAACTCTTTCACGATCGTCATCGACCGGGGAGGCTCAAGCCCCTCATAGCCCCAGTAAATGACTTCTCCCTGCGTATGAAAAGCGAGCATTTTTGAAAAGTTTCTCTGGCGGGCAAGCCCGGCCATCGCCACGGCTTCCGGTTCACTTAAAGGTTCATAGCCGGGAAAATCCCGGAAAGCAGGGGCTTTCGGCTTACGCTCTGCTTCGACTTCCCATTTAGCCGGGAACTGGTTATTGAGATCCACGCCGCGGATATTCGCTTTCCAACCGGAAAAGTCCCGGCTTCCCTCATTTATAGAGAGCGCAGTTTCGCCGAATGCTCCTTCCGGCGGCCCGTTCAGGACGAGATCGACACCATCCGGATCGACCATGGGTACGATAGACAGGCGGATTCGATTATAGAACGGCTGGACATCCATTCCGCGAATCGGCTCTTTGTTGGTCAGGGCAAGTAAATAATCATTTAAAAACTGCATGATCACTCCGGTTGTAATCCATTCGTTGGCATGAAAGGATCCGTTCCAGTGAACGCTCTCATTTCCTCGTCCGATGCGCAGTTCCTGAAGTTCTTTTCCCATGACCGACTGACCGATGACGGACGTTCGTATAAATGGATAAAGCTTAAACAGCGCCTGGAGATCTCCTGTCAAAGCTGTATACGTATAGGGGCGGTTCCCGTTGACCACCCGGTTTGTTACACGCTCCGGAATAAGAAGAGGGTCTCCCACTTGAAGACGCCCTGGATCTTCATTCGGATTTAACAGAAACAGTGCATCCAGGGAGAGGCGGGTCTCGCCGGCCAGCTTCCATAAGGTGTCGCCTTGTTCGATGATGTGTGTAGAGGTGCGCCAGCCGGGAATCTGAATGGGACTTCCGATCTGAAGGGTCTCAGGAGAGAGGCCGGGATTGGAATCCAAGAGCAGTGGGAGAGGAACATTGAAAAGCCCGGCGTAATACCAGAGTGTATCTCCTTTTCTTACCTGTACGTCCAACATAATTCCCCCTTAGCAGAAATGCTTTATTCTATGTATATGGATTGTCCTCGTCCGGCATGAAAAGGGAAGCCTCCACCAAAGAAAAAACAGCTGCCCATCGGGGGCAGCTTTGACTGTAGAAAAGCCTGAGTTAACCAGTTAGAGTTGTCCGCATGTCGTGTTGAGAGGGCACGTTCCACTTATCGGCGGATGCCTGCCTTGGGCACGGCTTCCGCTTACTTGGTCAAGAAACCCACCTGCCCAAGTGGATCTTCGGCTCTTCCTGTTCCCGCAGGCGTCACCACCGAACGCTCCTCGTGCCAACGTTAGCATATATAAGAGAGAGATTGTGCACTAAGCAGATTCGCATGTTCAAAAGAACAGCATGGGCTGCGCTGTTACCGCCTGCGTGGAAAAGAAAAAGGGAGAGCACAGGCGCTGATGACGGCTGACTCCCGGAATATGAAAAAGCATTCCCAAGGAGCGGTGCCCCTTCCACTCCTGCGGAAGAACGAGTGGGCCGGGATCGCCGAGCGTGGGGTTTGCGAGGAAGCTCGGACGCTCGTCCGCGGAAAGGGAAGGGGCTTTCGCTCCTGGCGGTAAGAAAGAAAAAAGCTTGTAAAGAAACAAGGGTTTCTCTACAAGCTGAACTGCCCATCGTGGGCAGCTGTTCCATCATTTAATGTCTTTTTTGGAAATATACCAATCGATATAGTCAATATCCTCCTGTTCGGAGCGCTTGGCAGCTTCCTCCTGGGATTTAGGCGGAGATACAACAGCCTTGTCCCCTTCCTGCCAGTTCGCGGGTGTGGAAACACCATGCTCATCCGTCGTCTGCAGAGCTTTGACGAGACGCAGAATTTCCTGCATATTCCGGCCTGTCGTAAGAGGGTAATAGATGATGGAACGAATCTTCTGCTGGTCATCAATAACGAAGACAGCACGACTCGTCTCCACCTGGCTTTCTCCCGGCATAATCATGCCGTACTTCATGGACACTTCCTTATCCAGATCGGCAATGACCGGGAATTCAATGGACGTGTTGAAATTTTCTTCAATGCTGCGGATCCAGGCGATATGGGAGTTGACGGAATCCACACTTAATCCAAGCAGTTCGGTGTTCAGCTGATGCAGGTCCGGATAAATTTCCTGAAAGCCGACAAATTCCGTAGTACAGACGGGTGTGAAATCGGAAGGGTGGGAAAACAGCACGAGCCATTTTCCTTTGTAATCATTCAAACTGATATTTCCATGGTTGGTGGGCGCCTCAAAATAAGGGGCACGGTCCCCGATTCTGGGCATCGTGACCTGGGAAACTTCTGTATTAAACTGAGCCATCATTTTTCCTCCTTGATATGAATGTATTTCTGTATGTCTCATACCACATATGACAGCGCTTAATCTTATTTGAGGGAGAATGAACCAAAAGTCTGCCCCTATAAGAAGAACCGGAATTTTTATGGATTTTCTTAAAGAAGGAGGTGGAAAGGTGTTTTTTCAGGTATACTGCGGGAAGGTGTTCATGCAGGAAGATTTTATTGAAGGAAGAAGGATAAGTAGTGAAAAAAACTTTTGAACAACTGGGTATGTCCCGGGAAATGATTGATCGTTTGAAGAAACAGGGCATTGCCGTGCCCACCCCCATCCAGGAACAGGCGGTCCCGGTTATTATGGACGGACAGGATGTTATGGGACAGGCACAGACAGGAACGGGAAAGACGTTTGCCTTTGTCGTGCCAATCTTAGAGAAAATGGATCCATCCAAGCCTCACGTGCAGGCGTTGATTATATCACCGACAAGGGAACTGGCGCTGCAGATTACAGAGGAGACGAAGCGCCTCGCTCCGGAAGGGGTTCATGTGCTTCCGGTTTATGGGGGACAGGATACGATCAAACAGCTGCATAAGCTTGAAGGAACGGTTCATATCATTGTAGCGACACCAGGCCGGCTGCTGGATCATCTGCGTCGGGAAACGGTCGACCTCAACCAAGTTGATTATCTTGTCATCGATGAAGCGGATCAAATGCTGGAAGCCGGCTTCTATCCAGATGTTATGGACATACTGGATCAAACGAATCCAGACAGACAATCGATGCTGTTTTCGGCAACGCTGCCGTCTACTGTGAAAAAACTCGGTCGTGAAATGCTCCGTGAACCGAAAACGATTCACGTCAAGCCGGAAAAAGAGACCATCGGGCATATTAAGCAGCTGCTGTATCAAACAACAGACAGAGCCAAACAGGATGCTTTGATTACGATCATGCAGGAACACCGCCCATTCCTTGCTGTCATCTTCTGCCGGACGAAACGCCGGGCGAAGAAATTAAACGACGCGCTGCTCGCTGAAGGCTTCCTCAGTGATGAACTGCACGGAGATCTCACTCAGGCGAAGCGGCAGAAAGTGATGAAACGGTTCCGGGAAGCGGACATCCAGTATTTGGTGGCCACTGATGTAGCCGCGAGGGGTCTCGATGTAGAAGGAGTCACCCATGTCTTTAACTACGACATTCCCCAGGATGCTGACAGCTATATCCACCGCATCGGGCGTACAGGAAGAGCAGGAGGAAAAGGCCTCGCCATCACCTTCGCGGCTCCCAAGGATAAGCAGATGCTGAACATAATTGAAAAACAAACGAAGCAGAAACTCGAACGCAGATCGCTAGACAGCCTTTCCCCGGGGAAGAGGGAGAAAGAGTGACCAGAAGCGGAGGATGCCCCAGGGCAGCCTCCGCTTTCGTTTGTCTTGAAAAATTTAATAGGTGAAAAATAATATTCGTTATGCCGATTACCATCTCAGCATCCATCCGGATTCGGCACGAGACCAGCTGGATGATTAGGAGGCCGTTCGAACGGTTACAACTGATAAAGCCCTGGAATATCAATGCTTTACCGATATTCCTCTGACTTATTGGAATATCATACAGCCAGTCGCCGGCTGAGGAAGGATAATCAGCAGCAGAAAAATGGGTCATAGACCTATACCGTTGTAGAATCCTCAGAAATATGATACATTATTAATGTAATTCCGAGTAAACGCATTGGGATTATAAATTATAGGGAGAGATGAAGCAATGGGAATGGAATTCGTCGACCTATTTAATCAATGGGCGAGTTCATATGATGATACAGTAGCAGGAAAAGATCCAGAATATAGAGAAGTCTTCGATGGTTACGAGGAAATGCTGGAGCGTTTAGCCAAGCTCTCTTTATCTCCCGTATTGGAATTCGGAGTAGGAACGGCCAACCTGACAAGAAAAATGGTCGACCAGAACAAAGTGGTACTGGGCGTGGAGCCTTCTTCGGAAATGCGGAGAATTGCCAAAGTGAAATGTCCCGAAGCAGCGATTTACGAAGGGAATTTCCTGGAATACCCTATGCTTCAATCGCCAATACGTTCCATTGTCAGCTCGTTTGCTTTTCATCACTTGACTTCTTCAGAGAAGAAAGCGGCTATTGTCGACTTTCATCAGCGTCTCGAAGAAGACGGCCAGGTGATTTTTATCGATACACTCTTCAAGGATGAAGCCCATAAGCACGCTTTGATTAAGGAAGCAGAACAGGCAGGATTCTTGAATTTAGCGCAGGATTTGCAGGAAGAGTACTACCCTTATCTAGAAGAGATAAGAGAGATGTTTGTGGAAGCAGGATTTGAGGTATCGTTTGAACAAATTAACAAATATGCCTGGCTTATCCAGGCGGAAAAAGGAGAATGATCTTATGCCTATGAACGTAGAAAGCTTCAACCTTGATCATACGAAAGTCAAAGCGCCTTATGTACGCCTTGTTGGTGTGACCGAAGGAGAAAAGGGAGATAAGATCTACAAATATGACCTGCGTATCAAGCAGCCGAACCAGGAACACATGAACATGCCGGCCCTTCATTCTCTTGAACATCTGATGGCAGAAAACAGCCGGAACCATCATGATCGTATCGTTGATATCGGACCGATGGGATGCCAGACCGGTTTTTATATTGCGGTATTGAATGATGACAGCTATGACAATATCCTGAATGTCATTGAAAAGACGCTTCAGGATGTATTGGAAGCAGAAGAAGTACCGGCCTGCAACGAAGTTCAGTGCGGTTTTGCGGCCAGCCACAGCCTGGAAGGGGCACAGGAGCTTGCCCGCGAGCTTCTGAACAAGCGAGACGAATGGACGGAAGTTTTTTAAAAAACGGGAGATGAGAATGCGATGGGCTACGTGAAGAATATCCAATCTTTGATTGGGCAGACACCTATGATTGAACTCACTCATTCAGCCATCCCGAATCAAGCCCGTATATTTGCCAAGCTTGAATTCATGAACCCAGGCGGTAGTATCAAAGACCGCCTGGGTTTAAAACTGATTGAGGATGCTGTAGCACGTGATCTGCTGAAGCCCGGCGGGACCATTGTGGAACCGACCGCAGGCAATACAGGGATCGGCGTCGCTCTTGCTGCCATAGGAAAAGGCTTCCGGGTGATTTTTGTCACACCGGAGAAGTTCAGTGTAGAAAAGCAGACGCTGATGAGGGCTCTTGGAGCAGAAGTGGTCAATACGCCGACAGCTGAGGGCATGAGAGGCGCGATTGATAAAGCAGCGGAGCTGTGTGAGCAGATTCCGGATGCATTCAGTCCGCAGCAGTTCAACAACCAGGCCAACCCGGACGCTTATTACGAATCCATTGGGCCGGAAATTTATTCAGACCTTGATGGGGACGTCGATGTCTTCATAGCAGGGGCCGGAACAGGAGGCACCTTTATGGGGACATCACGTTACTTGAAAGAGCAGGACCCTTCGATTAAAACGGTCATCGTTGAACCGGAGGGGTCCATTTTGAATGGCGGAGAAGCCGGATCACACCGTACCGAAGGCATCGGTATGGAGTTTCTACCCTTTTATATGGATACCGATTACTTTGATGCCATTCACACGATTTCGGATGAGGATGCCTTTGCCCGTGTGAAAGAGCTGGCTCTCAACGAGGGGCTGTTTGTGGCGAGTTCTTCCGGGGCTGTATTTGAGGCAGCGCTCAGGGAAGCGGAACAGGCGGAGCCAGGTGCCCGGATTGTCACCATTTTTCCAGACAGCAGTGAACGGTATTTAAGCCAAGGAATATACGAGGAGTGATAGCATGAGGAAAAAAACGCAGTTGATTCACGGTGGAATAACAGGCGATGAAAAAACAGGAGCGGTCAGTGTGCCGATCTATCAGGTCAGCACCTATGCTCAGGATGGTGTGGGACAGCACCGCGGGTATGAATATTCGCGAACAGGCAACCCGACCCGTTTTGCCTTGGAAGAACTCATTAAGGATCTGGAAGGCGGGCACCGCGGATTTGCGTTCGGATCAGGGATGGCAGCCATTACGGCGGTGCTGATGACGTTCAATCACGGAGATCATATTATTTTCACAGACGATGTGTACGGCGGTACGTACCGCCTCGTCTCCCAAGTGATCAACCGCTTCGGCCTGGAAGCAAGCTTCGTGGACACGAGTGATACAGCGAATATTGAAGCCGCGATCACGGATCGTACAAAAGCCGTATACGTCGAAACTCCGACGAATCCGCTTTTGAAAATTACGGATCTTGATCGAACAGCCGAGTTAGCGAAAACGCATGACTTAACGTTCATCGTGGATAATACGTTCAGTACGCCATACTGGCAGAACCCTTTGGAGCACGGTGCGGACATCGTTCTTCATAGTGCGACGAAATATCTGGGCGGACATAGTGATGTTGTCGCAGGGCTTGTCGTCGTGAATTCTGAAGAACTCGCCGAAGACGTTCACTTTGTGTTGAATTCATCCGGTGGTATCCTCGGTCCTCAGGATTCCTGGCTGTTAATGCGAGGAATAAAAACGCTCGGCATCCGTATGGAGGAAATTGAAGAAAATACCCGCCAGTTCGTCGAGTTTCTGCAGGAACTCCCGGAAGTGACCGACATTTACTACCCGGGTCTTTCTTCGCATAAAGGTCATGACGTTCACAGCGGCCAGGCGCGTGGAAACGGCGGCATGATCAGCTTCGACGTCGGCAGTGCTGAAAAAGCGGACCAGGTGCTCCGCCATGTGAACTACTTTACATTGGCAGAGAGTCTTGGAGCCGTGGAAAGTCTGATTTCTGTCCCTGCCCAAATGACGCACGCGTCCATCCCTGAAGACCGCCGGGATGAGCTTGGTATTACTGCTGGTCTTGTCCGTGTGTCCATCGGGTTGGAAGATATTGAAGATTTGAAGGAAGATTTCCTCCAAGCCTTAAGAAAATAACCAAAAAAGAGGGAGTGCTCTTATTAGAGCACTCCCTCAGTCTGTAGAAAAAATTCGTGAATGGTCCGAATGGCGTGTTGAGAGGGCACGTTACGCTTATCGGTGGATGCTTGCCGCGGGCACGGCCTCAGCTAACTTGGTCAATAAACCCTTTGACCAAGTGGATCTTCGGTCCGCGCTGTTCCCGCAGGCGTCACCACCGAACGCTCCTCGTCCCGGTGCCTGTGGAAAACAACTTTACGCTATGATAATAGGGAAAGGTAAGCATAGCTCCTTCGCCGTTTCAAAAAACAGTACAGGCTAGGTTACTGCGGCTTGCGTGGGGCTTCGCTCCAAGCTGACGGAGTGCTCTTATTAGAGCACTCTCTTTTTGTATAGGAAAAGAAGGGAGTGTCAAACTAACAGGGACTACCAATCAGGAGTGGAATGACATGGATTATACCCAATATAAAAAGCAGTTGGAAGACCGGAAAAAGGAATTGGAACAGCGGATGATGGATGAGGATCAGTATGGCCTTAAACGGGGATTTGCAAGTGATATGGCCTCAGGGGAATTGTCGCAGTACGACAATCATCCTGCTGATTCTGGGACAGAGCTGTATGAAAGGGAGAAGGATATGGCTCTGCTTGCCCACTATAAAGAAGAACTACAGGACATTGAGTATTCATTGCAGCAGATGAATGACGGTACGTACGGCATTTGTGAAGTAACAGGGAAACAGATTCCTGCAGAGCGTCTGGAAGCACTCCCGACGGCACGAACCACTGCTGAAGCATCACCGAATGAGGAGGTTCCCTCGGATCCTCCGGTCGAACAGGACGTTTTGACTCATCTGGAGAATGCCTATGGAAGAGACACGGATGATCCGGAATATAATGAACAAAATGCCTATGAACAGGTGGCTTCCTTTAACCAAAGCAGCATGACCTATGATGATTCGTCCCTTATCGATAATCAGGACGGCGTCGGCTATGCAGAAGAATTTGAGTCGTTCGTGTCGACGGATATGAACGGGTATACAGGGGCGGAAGATGTCTCTTTTCAAAGAAATGAGCATTACGATAAATACATGGATGATATGGATGAGAGAGAAGAGGAGCATTAAAGGAGACAGGCCCGGGAAAGCTCCCGGGCCTCAGTCTGTAGAAAAATCTGTGTTATCCAGTTAGAATTGGCCGTGTGTGGTGTTGAGGGGGCGTTTCGCTTATCGGCGGATGCTTGCCGCGGGCACGGCCTCAGCTGACTTGCTCCAGAAAACCATTGGACCAAGTGGATCTTCGGTCCGCGCTGTTCCCGCAGGCGTCACCACCGAACGCTCCTCTTGCTGATACTTGTGGGAAACAGCTTTACTCTATGATGAAAAAGACCTTCCGCCTTTTCAAAAGAACAGTACAGGATGCGTTACTGCTGCTCACGTGAAAAACTCTATCTGTGGCCAAGTATTGATGACCACTTTTTTCACTGGAAATAAGGTTCCTCTTCAAGCTTGAGGCCCGGGTAAACTCCCGGGCCTTCTTTTGATTAATAACCGACTTCAACGGCAGCGTTTACGATGTACATCAAATCATTTTTGTCTTCTTTTTCTTCAAGAAAGATGCCGCTGCTTGTAACCATGCCGCCTTCCATGACGGTGATATTCACTTCGCCGAATGGAATGGCTTTTTTCACTTCCTCATGGTCCAGCTGATCGAAATCGCGGGGGACAGCCAGTTTGACATTGATTTTCATGTTGTCCAGCGATTGTTCAGGCAGGACGGTCCGGATGCCGGGCATTGAATTGGTGTGAATAGCATTTTTGACCGCTCTGACCGCTGCCTTTGTCACGTTCTGTCCGTGCACATCCGTTCCCATGCCGGTTTGTATAAACATTAGTTGATCCATTACATTTCCCCACCTTTCTTCTTGTATCGTATCACAGCACCCGGATGATCCAAAAAGGATTTGGATAAAGACCGGCGGATAAAAATTTCTTTCCCGTCCATTAGTTTCACCTATTTAGGTCAAACTAATGGTACAGGAGGGATGGACAGTGAAGCGATTATGGGTAATGGCTCTGATGTTGATCCTGATCACATCAGAAGCTGTTTCAGCGGAAAGTTTATATAAGATCATGCACAAAGATAAAGTGGCGGAGGATTGGGAGGTTCACGCGGACTATCCTTTGTTTACAAACCTTGAGAACGAAGAGCTGCAGAACATCGTCAACCACAGGATCATCCAAAAGCTCGAGCATACCGCAGGCCGGGTACAGAAGGGAGCGGCTGACTTTACAGGAGTTCCCTATTTGTATTACGAAGAGTCCGCCGTTTATCAGGAAAAAAACTTCTATTCCGTCATTATGACTTCCCACATTTCCCGTGGGAACCGATACAATTCAACGGTGACTTCGGTTAACTTTGAAGACAGGACAGGCGGTGAAGTGAAAAAGCTGCAGGATCTGTTTGATATGGGGAAACTGAATAAGGAAGTGAAAAAAGTATTGGATGCTGATCCGGATCTTCGTGCTGAACAGCCATTCGCAGGGGTCCGGGAGAATACGGCTTTTTACATTAAAGATGAGCATCTTGTGCTTATCTTCAATAAGTTCGAGGTGGCTGCAGGTGTCCACGGAACACCAGAAGTTCCTGTTCCTATAAAAGGCCTTTTGAAAACAGAAATCAACGCCCCGCAGGTTCCCATTCCATCTGTCACATGAGTTTATGCACACCATCCACAGCCGTGGTATTGTTTTTGTACACATATGGAATGATGGGAATGTTGTTTATTTAGGGATTATTCAGAATGTTATTCACATTGTGCACAACATTGTGGATAACATTCTCCACAAAAAAGAAGCATAAGCGCTCTGCTTATGCTTCCATCATTTCCTCACTATTCTGCTCTCCATAATAATGGAACAAGTACTGCTCTTTTGTGATGACATATAGGTCATAAACATCATCGCTGTGGTTGATCCATTCATAAACATCCGGATAATCTTCATTGGCACAGGATACATACGGAATTTTGAGTGCGGCTTTCATGGAACGGATATTTGTACGGCGGATTTTCATAAAGACCGCCTGAATATCGAGCTGGAAGAACAACTCTTCAAAGAAGGCTTCCTTGGCAGGCTTGTTGTATCCCATACCGAAATACGGCCGGCCGATCCAAGTGGCTAAGAATCCTCTACCTTCTTGTATATCAAACAGATTGATTGTTCCAATTGGCTGGGCCCACTCATCCAGGATCGTACGTGAAACCATTTCACCCCGATCCTCTGCTTCTATGGTCTGCTTTGTTAGAAAGTAAAACTCATCACTTGATGAAGCTTTATGGCGGACATATGGAAAAACTTCAGGGTGACTCATCAAATCGAACAAAACCGGGGCATCATGCAGCTCACGCTTTTTCAGCATAAAAAATCCCTCCTTGGATGAGGAGGGGGGTTCGTGTGCATAGGAAAGAACCATTCCTGGCTGGTTCGAACCCCCCCTCGAATTTTTATCAATTGCTCACAAAAATCCGGGGTGGGAATCGAACCCACTAGAACCAGTAAAGCTACTGGTGGCGCACCATTTGCCTTCCCTAAAACAGAAACTTATAAAGAATCATCTAAACTTATAATAATCCAAAACCGTAAAAAAGTGAATAAAATAATTGTAAAGTTGCAATGAAATTTTTTCCTTGTTTCTTCATAAACGGACATAAGGATCTTCTGGTTGTCCTGCGCAGAAAAAACATAAAAAAGCACCCTCCTATTCAGGAAAGGATGCTTCCTAAACGTCTTCTATTTCGGTGAGAACTGTAAAGACTACCAGCCGCTCCGAGTAAGTGGAGGCTTCCTGGTTATACGATCCTGTACAGGTAATTAAGTTTAATCTCTGGTCACTGGAAGGACCGAAAAGTTCGCGGATCGGGGAATCTTGAAAAGGATAGGACGCTGTCTTTTCCACTGTGAACGTCAGGCGGGTTCCTTCATCATCGTAAAGGTAAATCTCATCGCCCTGTGACAGTTCTTTTAAATCAAAAAATACCGCGGGGCCGCTTCTCCCATCTACGTGCCCGGCAATAACGGAATTCCCCTGGTTCCCTGGTTTTGTCCCGGGTTCAAACCAGCCTGTGTCCGTCAAATTAGCAGGAACCGCCATTCCACCTTCATCGGTATACCCCAGTGCCTGGATGGGGGCATTGACTTCAATGGCCGGAATTTCAATCCGCTTCGGCTCGATGCCCTGCTGCTTATCCGGAGATACGGTGGCTGCGGGGGTGTAATTCTGCTGAATCGGCTCGTTTTCAAGAGCGTCCCGAGCTTCTTTTTCTCCTGCCTTTGTTTCTTTCATGAACTCATCCTGGCTGGAGGTAGAAAGAACCCCGGCCTCTTTCAAGGGTTCTTCGCTAAGCAGGAAATAGCTTGCGAAGAAAACGAAAAGACCGAGGATGACAGGGGTTAAGACTCGTTTCATGTTTGGTTTATGCTTCAGATTTTCTGCGTGTCAGGAATACACCAGCACCTGCTGCTGCCAGACCCAGGATACCGGCATATAGAAGGGCATTGGATGTTTGATCCATTCCACCGAAACCAGTTTCCGGCATATCAGAAGGCATGGCGGATGAATCTTGAAGAAGGATCACTTCAGGGTTATCAGCCGTTCCTACGGCAAATGCACTATAGACATTACCTGCTTCCAGAGCTGTTCCGGAAAGGTCAATCAGCTGTGTCCCATCTGTTGTGCGTACTTCAAGGTCATACGTTCCAGCTTCAAGTTCCTTATAATCGGTTACCATTGGGAATTCGGCACCAGAGAAGACCGCGTCTCCATCAATTGGGCCTACATCAACGGCTGGTGCTTCAGGAATGAAGTGTCCAACACGGATTTCAGCCATATCTTCACTTGCTTCCATGGAATCTTCCAAAGCTTTCAACTGAAGGTTATCAAGGTTATCAACAGCTGCTGCTGTGTAAGCTTTACCTGCTTCCACGGTCACGTTTGTGGAGATGACAGGGTCTTGTTCACCTTTTGTACCGGCTGCATAAATTTCAACGGTATGTTCTCCAGCAGGAACTTTCATATAATCGGTAGCTGCTTTGAACTCAGCTCCTTCTACAGCGGCTTCATCATTTAAGTATACGTCAACCGCAGGTGCATCAGGTGAAGCGTGTACGACACGGAGCATAGCTTCCTCGTGATGGTCTGCGAAAACAGCCGGGGCGAACATTCCAAAAATCAAAACAACAGCAGCAAGACTTGATAACAATTTCTTCATTCATTCCACTCCCTTGATTTTTTATATTCATTGCCGGGAAGGCAAAAAATATCGAATTCATACAATTTTGTGTAACTTTTGTACAAGTTTTGTTACAGTCTACCTATTGCCTTAAAGTTTGAATTCGAAACATTATATTTGTCATGAATGTGCAAAAAAAACACCGGGGAAGTTAGCGAGGCCACTGAAAAACTGAGGATTTGTGAAAGGTAGAATTCAAAAAAGCGGATTGTATGGATAAAATAGTCCATGCAATCCGCTTTTCTTCTATTTTCATGAGGCTTACCCTTTCTATTCCTTCATTAGTTTCACGATTCGTTTCACATTCGCTGTGAAAATCGCCATGGCGCCTTGAAGGCGCATGCCTTCGAGACCCGAAGATGAGGCAACCTCATATCCGTGTCTATGCTTTAATTCACTATTCTTCGCTTCAATTTTATACCGTTCTTTAGCCCTTTGTTTGAAATTCTCACTGTTTTGAAAGGCGAGTTGATTTTTATGTGTTTCTGATTTTAGACTGACGGAGTAACTCTTCGTTTTGGCTCCAGGTTTATAACATCCTTCCTGAAGGGGACAACGTTTCCGTCCATTATCATGACAGTATTTGTCCTTCAGTTCGTCGTAAACGAAGGAAAAGTCTATAAGGTCGTTGATTTCCCGAAGAAGGTGGTCCTTAGGGACCACCATATCGTAAAGCCCTTCGTACTGACTTAAATTCATGGATAATTGACGGTCTAACATGGAATCCCTCACTTTTATGTATTCTTTTCATTGTACAAGAAAAAATAGTGATTTTCTTTTATAAATCAAAGAAAATCACTATTTTTAGATAGGCCACCGTTGATTCCACGATGAGCGTTCGATGGTGACGCCTGCGGGAACAGCGCGAGCCGAAGATCCACTTGGTCAAGTGATCTTCTTGACCAAGTTAGCTGAGGCCGTGCCCGCGGCAAGCATCCATCGACAAGCGATTCGTGAGAATCAACAACAACCTTTAACCACTTCTCTTGATAGGAAAAGGAGTTTTTCAGTGGCCACGAAGTTAGCCGGTGTTTTTTTGAGATTGCCTTATGGATGTCTGTTTTTCTTTATCCGCTGTGATCCTCTGCTATCGTGAAGTCATTTTTTCCGTCCAGCACCTCATCGACATAATTCCTTCCCCAGTCGTACATCGCATCTAAAATGGGAAGGAGGCTGTCCCCATGTCTGGTCAATGAATATTCCACTTTCGGCGGGACGACAGGGTACACTTCCCTGTGAATGATTTCGTGGGCCTCAAGTTCTCGGAGCTGATGGACGAGCATCCGCTGGGTGATCCCGGGCATAAGAGATTTAAGCTCTCCGAATCGTTTCGTACCTTCCTTACCTAAATGCCAGAGAATCAGCATTTTCCACTTTCCACCTATAATGGCTAAAGTTAATTCTTTTTCACAGTTGAATGATCGTTCTCCCAAATTCGGCATCATGCTCTTCCTTTCTATATAAAAGTCGAGGGGGCAGTATACTTTTTTTCACTACGTGAGAAAAAAATGCGTACTTTTTTTGTATCAATAGGCTGAGTATACTAATCCCTGTGCCACAGCGTAAAGTTTTTAACCTGAGGCTGAGCGTAATTTATAAAAAGGAGTCGAGTATAGATGAAATTACAACTAGCATTAGACCTTGTAGATATCAACGGAGCGATTGAAGTGGTGAAGGAAGTGGAAAGCCACGTCGATGTTGTAGAAATCGGAACGCCTGTCGTCATAAACGAAGGTTTGAAGGCTGTAAAAGAAGTGAAGAAAGCTTTCCCGGATATGACCGTTCTTGCCGATCTTAAAATTATGGATGCGGCGGGTTACGAAGTCAGCCAGGCGTCTGCTTCCGGTGCAGACATCATTACCATCCTTGGGGCTGCTGAAGACGAATCCATCAAAGGAGCGGTTAAGGAAGCGAAGAACCAAGGCAAACAGATCCTTGCTGACATGATTGCCGTTCAGGATATAGAAACCCGCGCCGGAGAATTGGATCAGCTTGGAGTGGATTATATCTGTGTCCACACAGGTTATGATCTCCAGGCCGTTGGAAAGGATTCCTTCGAGGACCTTGCCGCTATTAAAAAAGTGGTTAAACATGCGAAAACCGCAATTGCGGGCGGCATCAAGCTTGAAACCCTTCCGGAAGTGATCAACCACAACCCTGATCTGATCATTGTCGGCGGTGGGATCACCGGGCAGGATGATCAAGCAGCTGCGGCCAAGCAAATCAAAGAGCTTATCAACCAAGGCTGAAGAGCTCTATGAATGTACAAGCTTATATGAAGAAAATCACTGCTGAGCTTGAAGAAAGTGTTTCATTCATCTCTCACGAAGAAACGGAAGCGCTGATCAACCAGATGCTTCAGTCCAGAAGGATATTCGTTGCGGGAGCCGGCCGGTCCGGATTAATGGGGAAGTCCTTTGTCATGCGTCTCATGCATATAGGGTTGGAAGCCTATGCGGTCGGTGAAACGGTCACGGCCGGGATGGAGGAAGGAGACCTCTTAATTATCGGATCAGGGTCAGGAGAAACGGCCACGCTTGCCGCTGTCACAGAGAAAGCCCGGCGTTTAGGTGGAAAAACAGCCGCTGTAACGATTCAAGCGGATTCTACTATTGGACGAATGGCGGATCTCACGATTCAAATGCCGGGCGCTCCGAAGGACCGGGGCCAAGAGAATTTCGGTACGATCCAGCCGATGGGATCCTTATTTGAACAAACGATGCTCGTTTTATATGACGCATTGATTTTAGGCCTGATGGAGAAAAAAGGACTGGACTCGGAAACGATGTATGGCAGACATGCCAATCTTGAATGATCGAACAAACAAGCCTCAGCCGGTTACCGGCTGAGGCTTTTCCTGTTATTCTTGGTAATAGACCATTTTTCCGTCAATCATCGTCCAGATCGGCTTGGAGAGATACTCGAAAGGGTGGCCGCTCCATAAAACGAGATCGGCATCCTTTCCTTTTTCGATTGAGCCGACCCGGTCATCCACACCAAGGTTTTTGGCTGGAGTAATGGTAATGCCGCGCAGAGCATCTTCAATTTCCATGCCTTCTCTGGCCGCAAGGGCGGCGCAGATGTTTAAGTATTGGATAGGCGTATAGGGGTGATCGGTCGTAATTGATACTTTGATGCCGTAATCGTGCAGGATTTTATACGTCTGCCACGTTTTATTACGCAGCTCAATTTTGGAGGCCCTTGTAAAGGTCGGGCCGACCGACACCTGCAGGTCCCGACCCGCCAGTTCATCAGCAATCAGGTGACCCTCTGTACAGTGTTCAATTCTTAAGTCGAGGTCAAACTCGTCCGCAAACCGGAGGGCCGTGACGATGTCATCAGCTCGGTGGGCGTGGATCCGGACGGGAATCTCCTTATTCAACGCTTTGAGTATCGGCTGGACACGGAGACCGGGATCCGAATCCTTCATAGCTGCGTAAAAGGTTTCCCGCAGCGTTCCCATTATTCCAAGGCGCGTAATGGACGCATTTTTGGACTGGGAGTGGATGCGCTTCGGGTTTTCACCGAGAGCCAGCTTCAGCCCGGCTGTCTGACGGAGAATCATCTGGTTGATCGTATGGCCCACTGTTTTGATGACAGAGGTCATCCCGCCGATCATGTTGGCGCTCCCGGGCATAATATGGGCGGTCGTTACACCGGCTTTCCGCGCATTAAAAAAGGCAGGATCCAGCGGATGGGCACCATCAATCGCTCTCAAGTGGGGGGTGATGGCTTCAATGGTTTCGTTCGCATCGCTTCCGGCCCACCCGGTCCCTTCATCATAAAGCCCGAGATGGGTGTGGACATCAATAAATCCGGGGTACAAGTCCATTCCTTTTCCATCGATACATTCAGCCTGTTCAGGAATAGGAAGATCTGTTCCATAATCCTGAATCTTCCCGTCTATAATGTGGACGGAGCCGTTCGGAATAGAAGGGGAGGTGATTGGGTGAATATGGACATTCTTAATGATAGTCATCATAAACATACAGCCTTTCCAAGGGTAATACTTCTATTATACTTTATTCTATGCTGTTGGCTCTAAAAAAAGGAACAAAGCCAGGGACTTTGTTCCTTTTTTGTTATTCTTCCAAAAGGGAGGCAAGCGCCGGCTTCAGTTCGGGGTATTGGAAGCTGTACCCTTCGCGAAGCGCTTTTTTCGGAAGGACAGCCTGACCATCCAGCAGCAGGGTGCTCATCTCGCCGAGGGCTGCCTTCAGTGCGAATGCTGGAGCCGGGAGCCAGTGCGGCCGGTTGAGGACGTCCCCTAAAGTCTGTCCGAAATCTTTGTTTCGTTTCGGATTGGGCGCAGTCCCGTTCAACGGCCCTTCAAGATCCGGATGGATGAGGGCGAACTGGATGAGCCCGACGACGTCCTGGACGTGGACCCAGGACATCCACTGTTCTCCGGATCCCAGGTTTCCGCCGACCATCATTTTGTAAGGCAGGACCATTTTAGGCAGGGCGCCTTCCTCACCTAAGATGATTCCGAAGCGGACGTAAACAGTCCGTACCCCTTTTTCCTTCGCTTTAGCCGCTCTTTCCTCCCATTCGACAACCACTCGGGCCAGAAAGTCGTTTCCAGCCTCTGTCGTCTCTTCCGTGAACGTTTTTGTTCTGGACTGTCCGTAAAAGCCGACAGCGGAGGCGTTGACGAGTACAGCCGGCTTCTCGGGAAGGGCATCGATTAAGTCAAGGACGCCCTCGGTTGCTTCAATCCTGCTCTGGAGAATCGACTGTTTCTTCTCTTCCGTCCATCTGCCGCTGTTCAGCGACTCACCGGCCAGGTTGACGACAGCGTCCAGAACGGGAAGTTTTTTCTCCGGGGAGAAGGATTCCTTCAACCATCCGACATAAGTGATTTGATCCGTGTTTTGATGCTTTTCGGGACTCCGGGTCAGTATGTAGATTTCATGACCTTCCTCTTGTAACGATTCTACGAGTTTCTGTCCTACAAATCCTGTTCCACCCGTAACGGCAATTTTCATTTCCATTCCTCCTGTTCTATTTTATGTGGTGATCGGCTTCCCACCGGTTCTATCCCATGTGTATCCAGTGAAGTCGTGATAAAATAAAGATAGTGGGGTGAAGCGAATGGCTAAACTGACAAAAATTACAACGCAGAAAAAGAATAAGGCACGGTATAATATTTTCCTTGATAAAGGCCGGGGAGAAGAGTACGGGTTCAGTGTCGATGAAGATGTCCTCATCAAACATAAACTCCAGAAAAATATGGAGCTTGATGATGCCGCTGTCCAGGCATTGATTCAGAGTGATAACCTTCATAAATCCTATACCCTTGCCATCAATTATTTAAGCTACCGCATGCGTTCGGAAAAGGAGATCCGCGATTATCTTACGGAGAAGGAAACCGATCCGGAACAATTGGATGAAATCATCCAGCGGTTGAAAAACGAGCGGCTTCTGAATGATCAGGAATTCGCCCGCTCCCTTGTCCGGACGAGGGTGACGACATCAAGTAAAGGTCCCTTTATGGTGAAAAAGGAGCTGATTGAAAAAGGGGTCCATGATCAGATCGCAGCGGATGCGCTCCATCATTATTCTTTCGACGAGCAGTTTGAAAAAGCCTTGAAATTTGCAGAAAAGAAAATGAGGAACGATGGCAGGAAGTCCTATAAGCAGCAGATCCAGAATGTGCAGCAGACACTGATGCAGAAAGGCTTTACGGGAGATGTCATCAAAGAGGTGCTTACACAGCTCCCCGATGAGGAAAATGAGGATTCCGAGTGGCAGGCGGTCGTTCATCAAGGAGAAAAGCTGCTTCGGAAATATGCATCCAAGGCGGAAGGGTATGAACTGAAGCAGAAGGTGAAGTCGGGGCTCTATAGGAAAGGGTTTACGTTTGACTCCATAGACAGGTTCATGGAGGAATATATCGAGGAGTAAAAAAACAAAGAACAAGCAGATGACTTAAACGTCAACTACTTGTTCTTGTTTTTTGAGCAGCCCTTTTTTATCGAGGTCTTCGATGGCTTCGTGGACATGATCGACAACCGTACCGGCTTTCTCTTTCACTTCGTCACGGGCGGTGGACATGACGTAGCTGTGCGGAGTCATTTCGAACATGCTCACATCATTAAAGGAATCCCCGACACAGGCGACTTCTTCCGGCGCCAGTCCGAGTCCTTCGATCAGTTTTTTCAGTCCGCTCTGCTTATTGATGTTTTTAGGCATCATATCGACGCATGTCTCGTGGGAGATGAAGCTGTCGATTTCTTCCCCGAATGTGCGGGCGACTTTATCGGCAGCCTTGATCACATCGGCTTCCTCTCCGTGCAGGGTAATCTTGGACGGGGTCACTTTTGTACCGATCACTTCATTCAGTTCCGGCTTAACGATGATGTCATGGAACATCTGCTCAGAAATCAGGTCGATCCAGTGGCTGTGCTCCTTCGTAAAGGTTTCATCCGCTGTAGAGACGGTTTTCACCATCGGTTCAGCGTCGATTTCATGGACAATACGACGGGCAAGGTCCGGGTCGAAGGTCTTGGCGTGGACCGGTTTGTTTTGGTTGTCGAAGACGAAAGCGCCGTTCTGGCTGACACGGTGGCCGTTGACACCGACGCGTTTCAGAACCTCGCTGATTTCATGGTCCATCCGCCCGGATGCTACCGCGAGCGGAGTTCCGTGTTCGATCATTTTTTTCAAGGCATCTACATCTTCATTCTTTATATAATGGTCCTGACCAAGCAGGGTGCCATCAAGGTCTGTAACAAACAATTTGATCATGGAAATGCTCCTTCCTGTGGCATTTATCAAGTACCTTCATGATTGTACACGACGTAATCGCTTACACACAAAGGAGAATACCTGCCCGTAGTTTAACCACTTGTAAAAAATACAAATCAACTATAGGATAGAAGTTATGAGACGACTGAAAACGCTTTTAGTGTGATGCTAGTGGGGGACCGTTATGGAACAGCAGTTAAAAATAAAAAAAGTATTGAATAATAACGTCATCATTGCTGCCCACCCGTCCTACGAGGAAGTGGTGCTGATTGGAAAGGGGATCGGTTTTAACAAGTCCAAGGGGGAGGAAGTCTCCTTTGATAAAGCCGACAAAACCTTTCTTTTGAGCAATGAACAGGAAAAGGAGCAGTATGTCAATCTGCTGCCGCACATTGATGAAGCGCTGATTGATTTCATGAATGATATTCTGCTTCATATTGAAGCAAGGATGGGGCAGGAGCTGAATCAGCATATTCACGTGGCGCTGACCGACCATATCGCTTTCGCCATCAACCGGGCGAAAAAAGAAATGCAGTTCACTAATCCTTTTCTGTTCGAAATCGAATCGCTTTACCCGAAGGAATACCAGGTGGCAACAGAAGTGGTGACGATGATCTACGACCAGATGGGGATTCATTTTCCAGAAGGGGAAACCGGTTTTATTGCCCTGCACATTCATAGTGCGGTTACCGACAAAACGCTTCGGGAAATCAACAGGCATAACCAGTTGATCACCCGGCTTGTCGGAATCGTAGAGGATACGATGGACATAGAGATTGACAAGAAAAGTGTGGATTACCACAGACTTGTCCAGCATCTTCACAGAGCTATCGACCGGGTATATCAGGGGGAATCGGCAGGAGATGAAATTCGCCTCGCTGAGATGTTGAAACAGGAGTACCCGGTGTGCTATAATTTAGCTTGGAAGTTGATTAAAGTGATGCAGAAACAGCTGAATAAACCCGTAGATGAATCAGAAGCCATTTATCTGACCATTCATCTGCAGCGTTTAACCCATAAATCCTAAAACGTACGTGTTACTGATACGATCAGGCATGAGTACATGCAGGGGAAGTGGTTATCATAGGGATAGGTTTATCCTTATGCCACTTTCTTCTACTGTGCTCATGCCTTTTTTATGTCCAAAAAACAGATCGGTTTCGAGTTATTATCCCTATCTGGTGTCATGATCTGTTCAAGGATGAAAACGTTTTAGTTTGATTGTTCGGCATTTCTGCCACAATTAAAAAGGAGGAAATACTTATGTTTAAGAATGCTTTCGGCACACTGCAAAAAGTCGGTAAAGCGTTGATGACCCCTGTGGCACTCCTGCCCGCAGCTGGTATTCTTCTCGCTTTTGGTACGAGTTTTGCACAGGACAGTTTTGTCGACAAAGTCCCATTCTTCGGTACCGGCTGGGTGCAGACACTGCTCCAGGTCATGGCTGAAGCTGGTGGAATCGTCTTTGCCAACCTGCCGCTTCTTTTCGCCGTTGGTGTAGCAATCGGACTTGCTAAAGGCGATGGTGTTGCAGGTCTTGCAGCGATTATCGGTTACTTAATTATGAACGTGGTTATGGGCGTGCTCGGGAATGTCGATGCCGACATGGTCTCTGATCCCGCTTATGCGGAAGTTCTCGGTATACCAACGCTCCAGACCGGAGTCTTTGGTGGTATTATCGTCGGTATATTAGCCGCTTCAATGTACAACAGGTATTTCAATATAGAACTACCACAATTCCTCGGGTTCTTTGCCGGTAAACGTTTCGTTCCAATTATCACGGCGTTTACGTCCTTGATCCTAGGTGTCATTATGCTTTGGGTATGGCCGTTTGCACAAGCCGGTCTGAATGCTCTTTCCCAGCTGATGCTTGAAGGAAACCAGACCATCTCTGCTTTCTTCTTCGGCCTGATTGAGCGTTCCATGATTCCATTTGGTCTGCACCACATTTTCTATTCACCATTCTGGTTTGAGTTTGGTTCTTATACCAACGCAGCTGGTGAAATTATCCGTGGTGACCAGACGATTTTCTTTGAACAGCTGAAAGACGGCGTTGATTTTACAGCCGGTACATTCATGGTCGGTAAATTCCCGTTCATGATGTTCGGTCTTCCAGCGGCTGCGCTTGCGATCTACCACACAGCGAAGCCGGAACGTAAAAAAGTGGTCGGAGGAATCATGGCTTCTGCAGCCCTGACCTCTTTCCTGACAGGGATTACAGAACCGATTGAATTCTCATTCCTGTTCGTAGCACCGGTTCTTTTCGGTATCCACGCCGTATTTGCTGGATTCTCCTTCATGATCATGGAGATTCTTGGTGTGAAAATCGGACAAACCTTCTCTGGTGGTCTGATCGACTTTATTCTCTTTGGTGTCCTTCCCAACCGTACAGACTGGTGGTGGGTCATTATCGTCGGACTTGTATTCTCCGTGATCTACTACTTCGGATTCCGCTGGGCGATCCTTAAGTTCAATCTGGCTACTCCAGGTCGTGAAGACGAAGCAGAAGATGAGGAAGAAGATGGAGAAGTGGGCGATCTGCCATTTGAAATTCTTGAAGCGATGGGCGGTCAGAAAAACATCGACCACCTCGATGCTTGTATCACAAGACTGCGTGTCTCTGTAAACGATAAAAATGATGTCAACAAAAACCGTCTGAAAAAACTAGGGGCTTCCGGTGTTATGGAAGTCGGAAACAACATTCAGGCCATCTTCGGACCTGTTTCTGATACCCTTCGCGGACAGATGCAGGACATCATTGATGGTAAAACCCCTCGTTCCAGAGAAGATGTTGCTGAAATTATGAATGAAAAGAAACAGGCAGAAGCGCCTGTTGCTGAAGGCGAGCTTGCGTTTGTCAGCCCGCTGAAAGGAAAAATCATGCCGATTACAGAAGTTCCTGACCAGGTCTTCTCCGGTAAGATGATGGGAGACGGCTTTGCGATTGAACCCGTTGACGGCAAAGTGGTATCCCCGATCAATGGTAAAGTGCTGAACGTATTCCCTACCAAACACGCCATTGGTCTGGAAGCGGAGAATGGCATGGAAATCCTGCTTCACATCGGAATTGATACGGTGGGATTGAAAGGTGAAGGATTTACAGCTAAAATAGCTGAAGGAGACGAAGTGAAGCAGGGGCAGGCGTTGATGGAAGTCGATCTTGACTTCGTTAAGGAAAACGCTCCGTCTATTGTGACACCGATTATCTTTACAAACCTTCAGGAAGGCCAGAGTGTCAGCCTGAAAGCATCTGGTGAAGTGAACCACAACCAGCCGGATATTGTAGAAATTACTGAATAAAAAGGAGAATGTATCATGGCACAACAAACAATGAAAATCACATCTGCGGACGGTGTACACGCACGTCCAGCAACAGCACTTGTACAAGTAGCCGGCAAATTCGAATCTGACGTAAACCTTGAGTACAATGGCAAGTCCGTAAACATGAAATCCATCATGGGCGTCATGTCCCTTGGAATTCCGAACGGCGCTGAAGTCACGTTCTCTGCTGAAGGTGCAGATGAAGAAGAAGCAGTAAACGCTGTAGTTGCAAAAGCAAAAGAAGAAAACCTTGGTGAGTAATTCATAACAAAGACAGCCTGCCGATCCGGCAGGCTGTCTTTTTATTTTTTAGCTCTGTTAAAGTCTGTTGTTGATATTTTAAACGATTACTAAATCGTCTCCGTCTGGAATCAGGGGTACCGTCCGTTGTTTATTCAGAGCATGGGATGGCAGGGAAAACCGTCCGCTTTCCGCGGGGAACGATGAGCCTCCTCGAACTTCGTTCTCCGGGGTCTCACCTTGTTCCTTTTTCCCGCAGGAGTCTACCTGTTTTCCCTGCCATCCTTTCGTAGTAGGGTAACGGACTTCGGTTATGCCCCTTCTAACCACCCTTCTCTGAAGAGGCGGCCTTGGGAATGGCGGGACTCCTGTGGGAGGAAGGTACCTCACGGAAAGGGAGTCATTCCCAAGGCCGCCTCACACAAATCCCATGACAGAAAGGGATGATAGGAGCTCACATGTTAAATAACAACACCAAGCTATAACAGAGCCTATTTTTTAACGGTCAACAAATATTTCGGCGCGGCCGTCATCCTCTTTATAAATCTGCTCTGCAGCGACATCCGGACTCTTCATCTTCTCCGGATGTTTGACGTGATCGGTATCTTTCCAGAATGGTGTATTCATCCCGCCCATATAGACAGCGGTTGCTGTGAGGCTTTCCTCCTCCCATTCCTTCTGCAGACTCTCTGTGAAGCCCCTGAGAGCAAATTTACTGGCGCAGTAGATGCTTTCATTCTTTTTCCCGCGCAGACCAGCTGTGGAAATGATATTCAATACCCGGCCCTCAGACTGCTGCAGTCGGGGAAGGACTGCCTGTGTCATTAGGATTGTTCCTTTGACGTTAGTGTCCAGCAGCTGATCTATATCGTCTTCCGAGTACGTGGAGAGCCCGCCGAAAATGCCTGTTCCGGCATTGTTGATCAATACGTCAACATGCTCGATATTCTCTACAGCCGAAGCAATAGAGGAAGGGGTTGTAATATCGCAGACGATAACCTCAGCACTTCCGCCGTTCTGTTCAATCTCTCTCTGCACAGCAGCTAAGGGTTCATACCTCCTGCCACTCAATACAACAGCGTTCCCTTTCCGGGCATAGGTATGCGCGAGAGCTCTTCCGAGTCCTGTTCCGGCACCTGTAATCCAAATCTTTGCCAATCAAACCAGCCTCCTTGTCCTGACATATATCCATTGTCGCTAAAGCCTGTTAGAATGTAAAGAAAGTACAGATAAGGGGGAGAAGGATGGAACGGAGATACAGTGAATATTCAGAGAGAGAGTTAAGGGATGAAATAGCTGAGCTGACAGAAAAAGCCCAGAAGGCGGAGCAGCTTGGCATGGTCAATGAATACGCTGTCCATGAACGGAAAATCATTATGGCTAAAGCCTATATGATGAATCCGGCCGATTTCTCAGCAGGGGAAACCTACGAAATGGACGGAGACTATGAGCATACCTTCTTCATCGAATATATGAACGGCATTTTTGCCTGGGGATATCGAAAGCAGAATGGCCGAAAGGTGAGTACAGAAGAAGAGGCCCTGCCGATTTCCATGCTCGGCCGTCACGTACAGGAATAGAAAGTATCGAGGTTTCACACCAGCAGATGGCGTTGTCCTTCATGGGTGTGTATACCGCTCCGCTTATCGGGGATACCTGGCGTGGGCGCGACCTCAGCTGACTTGGTCAAGAAGATCGTCTGTTCAAGTGAATCTGCGGCTCGTGCTCTTCCCGCAGACGTCCCCACTGAACGCTCCCGCCATCATGGACAGGGGGAAGACATATCCACAAAAAGGCGCTGGTGAAGGATGCTTTCCTTGATCAGCGCCTTTTTATTACAGGTGAACCCACGCATTCACAGGAACGGTACAGCATCCATAAAAAAAGGCTGTCGAGAAATGCTCGACAGCCAGAACCGGGTACATAAGGTACCTGGGTACTTTAGTTTCTTTTTCTCATCTGTATTTCAGTGATCTGGTTCGCCTGCGTCTGCTCTGTCTCTCCATTGACACGTCGGCTCATATGCTTGGAGCTTCGGTGGGAATGAGAAGCCGGAGCGGCTTTGAAATTACGCTTACCCATGGTAATTCCTCCCTGTGTCGTTGACATCGCGGTGTCTCGATCGGGCCGCGCGTTCCTGCGGCTTATTGTTGATCGTTCCATTCGGACGTTTGTTTGAGTATTCACTCTGATCATCCGGTGCGTGGGTCATATGCACGTTTGGGAAATTTTTGGCCTTGTTACGCATTCGTCACCCTCCTATGCCTCTGGGAAGAGGCAGGCTTAGTATACCCCGCTTACAGCCTGTAATGTGTTATAATAAAGGGTAAACTATGGCAGAGACGGAGTGGTACCATGAATGAAATTTATCAGCGTCTGGCTGAAGCTCTATATAAGAAAAACGAAAACCTGACAATGGATGAGGCCCTTACATGGGTCGAGCTTTTGTGGGAGGATTTCGAAACGACACGGGCAAAAGCTGGTCGTGAATACGAAGGGAAGAAAGTGACGGAGCAGATTGTGACGCAGTGGATCCAGAATTATGGACCAAGGCTTCATGAATTCGCAGCCACTAATTCCAAATACAAGAAGATGCTTGAGAAAAAAGGGTATCTGCATTAAAAAAGGAGCCTCTTCAAAGAGGCTCCTTTCAGCTTGTAGAGAAACCCTTGTTTCTTTACAAGCTTTTTCTTTCTTACCGCCAGGAGCGAAAGCCCCTTCCTTTTCCGCGGACGAGCGCCCGAGCTTCCTCGCAAAACCCACGCTCGGCGATCTCGGCTCACTCGTTCTTCCGCAGGAGTGGAAGGGGCACCGCTCCTTGGGGATTCTTTTTCATATTCCGGCAGGCAGCCGTCATCAGCGCAGCTCATGCCGTTCTTTTGAGATCCTGCCTAGTGCATAATCTCTCTCCTATATATTCTAACGTTGGCACAAGGAGCGTTCGGTGGTGATGCCCGCGGCATTCATCCACCAACAAGCGGAATGTGACCCTTCACACGACAAATGGACAACTCTAACAGGTTAACTCAGCCTTTTCTCATTACGACTTCGATTCCATCGGACTGAGCTTATTCTGAAGTTTTTCTTCTGTGAAGACCCAGCCGGTATAGGAATTGAGGATTTTCAGGTTGTCGCCATGTTCATCATCAATCTGGGCCACAGCCACAAAGGGATAGCGTCCCCGGGAGCGGTAGCGCAGATCGATGAATCGGACTTCCGTGTACTCGTCAAAATAGCTCAATTCATAGCGGTACACCGGTGAAAAGGACAGAAAAGCTTTGATGTTATGATCCGTCAGCGCTTTTTGGACAACCGGATCATCTTCATCAATCGGTTTATTTACGAATGTGTCCAGGATTTTTAAATGGCCGTTCTCAGCTCTTCCTACGTAATAATGGTCGGGCGTTGTGATGGCAATCCGCCATATGTTCTGCTTGATGGTGGGAGAGGTGGCAATCTGAGTGACTCCCTCCACATGTTCATGAATCAGACGGACAAGCTCCCGTTTATCGAAATACCGCTTCACATAATAAATGGCGATGACTCCATAGATAATCAGCCACATGATTCCGGGTGAAGCTCCAAGGTTCCACGCCACAATCCCTGCTATGTGCAGAATGAAAATATAGGGATCAAAGGTGTTGATAAAGCCATAGGCGACCCACCTTTTTGTAATCGGACGATAGGCCTGGGTGCCGTAAGCGTTGAAAATGTCTACAAATACGTGAAGGATGACCGCCAGGAAGCTCCAAAGCCATAAATGGAGAAAGTTGACCTCCGGGTTAAATAAGTATATGATGCCGGGGATACTGATTCCCCACAAAAGGACCGCCGGAATCGAGTGAGTAATTCCACGGTGATGGCGGATGTAGACGGCATTGTTTTTAAGTTTCAGGGCGGTGTCGATGTCCGGTGCCTGTGATCCGACCAGCGTGCCGATCAACACGGCATTGAATAAAGCCGGATCGGAGCTGACGGCCGGATCAAGTGTAGCTATTCCACCGAGGGCCACGCCCATCACCACATGAGTACCAGTATCCAACCTACAAACCTCCTTTTTGGATGACGAAAATGTTAAATAAGAAAGGTGTTTCCAGTGAAACCGAAAGAAAGAGTTCCCTTCCTATTGAATCATACGAATATTGATGCTTTCCAAGATGATCTTATTTCCTGGTTTAAAAAAGAGCAGAGGGTCCTGCCCTGGCGTGAAAACCAGGATCCATACAGAGTCTGGGTATCAGAAATTATGCTCCAACAGACCCGTGTTGATACAGTCATTCCTTATTTTAACCACTTTATGAGCAGATTCCCAAACCCCAAAGCCCTTGCAGATGCCGATGAGCAGGAGGTTTTGAAAGCATGGGAAGGACTAGGTTACTATTCCCGTGCTCGAAATTTGCAAAACGCTGTCAGGGAAGTTGTCGAATCCTATGGGGGTGTAGTCCCTGATGATCCTGATGAACTTGGAAAATTAAAAGGCGTCGGCCCCTATACGAAGGGGGCGATCTTAAGTATAGCTTACGATACGCCGGAACCCGCTGTCGACGGCAACGTCATGCGGGTGCTCTCACGCATTCTTTATGTAGAGGATGATATCAGCAAACAGAGCACAAGAAAACTGTTTGAAGCGCTTGTCCGTGAATTGATTTCCAAAGAAGACCCATCCGCCTTCAATCAAGGGCTGATGGAGCTCGGTGCCCTTATATGTACACCGAAAACACCGTCCTGTATGCTGTGTCCGGTGCAGGATCACTGTCGTGCATTTGAAAAAGGAGCGGAAACGGAACTCCCGATTAAAGCATCGAAGAAAAAACAGAAGAAGATCCCTTACCTTCTGCTCTTGATTGAAAATGACAAAGGTGAGGTATTGATCGAGCAGCGTCCCGGTGAAGGACTTCTGGCTTCGCTGTGGCAGTATCCGATGGTCCCGCTGGAAGATGTGGACGAGGAGTCCGTGCCGGTCTGGATGTACGGGGAATATGGTTTGAAGGTGGAGCTTGGAGAAAAGGTGGACCATGTCAGGCATGTGTTTTCCCACTTGATTTGGGAAATGGATGTAGTCAGAGCCGTTGTGAAAAGCGGCAGCCTTGATCATGAGCGTGCGAAGTTTGTCACTCCTGAAGCCATGCTTGATTATCCATTTCCCGTATCCCATCAAAAAGCCCATCCGTATATTAGTCCGTAACTGTATGAGTGCCGCTGGTCCAGGAAGCTTCCTTTTCTTCCAGACCGCCGCGGCGCTCTATTTCTTTGTTGATTTCCCTGAGCAGCGTGACGCCCTCAGCATTCAGGTAGGGCGCGGCCTGCGACAGGGATGTATGAAAATATCCCAGCTCTTTATCTTCCCACTTCTGCTTCGGTTCCATCGTCAATCCTGCTAAATCTCTTCCGACATACATAAAAGCACAGCCTCCTTTTCCTCCTTAATGTATGTACATTCGTCCTGCTCATACAAACAAAAATCGACAAATCCACATGTAACAAACCTGTAAAGTAAATGTAACGAAGTGCGGAAAACCTTGCCATCAAAGGGTTTGGATGGATTTGTTGGTATTTGTAGAAGTTTTGGAGTATTTACAAACAATTGTCTTTTATGAATAATGGGATTTAGGTTATTTGATTGCACAATTATAACAATTCATACATAGGGGAGAGTAAAGAATACATGAATAAGAAAAAATTGGTTACGGCGGTCAGTGGAGCTTTGCTTGGGGCATCTGTTATGGGAACTTCAGTTTTTGCGGATGAATTACACAAGGTTAAGTCCGGGGATACAATCTGGGACTTGAGCAGGCAGTATGACGGATCTGTTTCAGAAATCAAATCATGGAATGGTCTGAATTCCAGCATGATTTATGTAGGTCAGAGTTTGATTGTTGAAAAAGATGCATCATCTTCACAGAAATCAACGTCGTCTTCCAATTCCGGAAGTGGATCCTACACTGTTAAAAGTGGTGATTCCCTTTGGGCGATTGCAGTAAACCACGGCATGTCCGTTTCTAAGTTGAAGAGCATGAACAATCTTTCCAGTGATATCATCCACCCTGGGCAGAAGCTTTCTCTATCTGGAAGCTCTTCCAGTTCCAGTGAGTCTACGTCTTCCAGCAGCTCAAGCTCTTCTTCTTCAGAATCAACAAGCACGTATACAGTTAAGAGAGGCGATTCTCTATCTGTCATTGCGTATAAATACGGCACTTCCGTATCCAGCCTTAAGAGTCTGAACGGCATGTCCGGCACTACGATTTATGTAGGGCAGAAGTTGAAAGTAAGTGGTGAGGCGTCCACATCATCCTCATCGTCATCTTCATCCTCTTCTAGTCATACATCTACCACGAATTCTTCAAGTTCAAACTCTGGATTTGTAGATGGCCTGGTTGCAGAAGCTAAAAAACATATCGGTACACCATATGTATGGGCAGGAAGCACACCATCCGGTTTTGACTGCAGTGGATTCCTTAACTACGTATTCGCTCAGGAAGGCGTAAGCATCCCGCGTACAGTGGCTACCATTTATGCAGACAGCCGCATGCAGTCTGTCAGTGATTCCCATCGTCAGGTCGGAGACATCGTCTTCTTTGAAACGTACAAGCCTGGAGCATCCCACGCAGGGATTTACCTTGGGAATGGCAAGTTCATCCACACAGGTTCTACGAACGGCGTGGAAATCAGCTCCCTTTCCAGCAACTACTGGGGCAGCCGCTACATCGGTACGAAGCGTCTTGCCAACTAATAAAAGCATCAGAAAGAGCGTCCCATCAAGGGGCGTTCTTTTTTTGTGAAAAATTTTCGCCTCAGAAGGAATGAAACAGAGCCACCCTGTACACAATAATTTTTGCGGAGGTGATACACATGGCTAAGCAACCGAAACAAAACAAAACAGCAGCTGGTACGGATGTTAATCACGTAAAACAACAAAACCAACAGGCTGCTCAAGGGAAATCCCAATACGGCGCTGAGTTTGCCCAGCAGACTGATGCACAGCACGTAATCGAGCAGAACCAAAAATCTCAGGCGAAGAAAAAGTAACCTGAATCTTTGGCAGGTTGGCCGGGCTGTTTGATTAGCCTGTAGCAATCTCCCATGAGAAAGAGCCGTCCCGGCAACGGGCGGCTCTTTTTTCTTTTTCTTCCTATATAAATACAGAACAAGGCTTCCACCCGCTTTTTCAGGAAAATCAGAAGGGGCTCGGGCATACTTTTCAGAGCAATTGTTTTCATTCGCTTTCGTTTGTCGTTATAATAGACAGAAGATGAAACGGTAAAGAAAGGGAAGGGGGGATCTTATGCCCGGCCCGGAAGCAGGGAAGCGGATTGAAATTCAAAGCTATAAGCATAATGGGCATTTACACCGTGTTTGGGAAAGTACAACGATATTAAAAGGAACGAGGCATGTCATTATTGGTGCCAACGATCGGACGACCGTCACAGAAAGCGACGGCCGCCGCTGGGTGACAAGGGAGCCTGCCATCTGTTATTTCCATTCCAAGTACTGGTTTAACGTCATCGGGATGATCAGAACAGACGGCGTATACTATTACTGTAATATCAGCTCTCCCTTCATCTATGAGGACGGAACCATCAAGTACATCGACTATGATCTCGATGTGAAGGTGTTTCCGGATATGACGTACAAAATTTTAGATGAGGACGAGTATGAAGTTCATAAAAGAAGAATGAACTATCCTCACGTTCTGGATCGTATCCTTTATAACAATGTGGATATTTTACTTAGATGGATCAGGCAGAGAAAGGGACCTTTCTCGCCGGAATTTATTGATCAGTGGTATGAACGGTATTTAACGTATAGATAATGAGTGGTTGCGCACTTCTAAGGAGTGCGCTTCTCTTGTTGTTCAGGTGAAAGGAAGCAGGTGATTTTTTGGACAGCATCAAGAGGTACTTGAAGTTTGTCAAACCGTATAAAGGAAAGATTATATTAACTGTTCTTATTGGAATCATTAAATTCTCCATTCCGCTGCTGATGCCATTGATTACGAAATACGTGATTGATGACATCATTAATGCGGATCAGCTGGCCCAGTCGGAGAAAATGGACCAGCTTCTCTGGCTGATGGGGGGAGCGCTCTTCGTTTTCCTCATTCTGAGACCACCGGTGGAATATATCCGCCAGTATCTCGCCCAGTGGATCGGGAGCCATATTCTTTACGATATTCGTGAAAAGCTGTTCGATCATATCCAGCGCCTCAGCCTGCGGTTTTACTCCAAAACCAAAACAGGGGAGATCATTTCACGTGTCATTCACGACGTAGAACAGACGAAGACGTTTGTCATAACGGGTTTGATGAACATCTGGCTCGATATGATCACCATTGTTGTTGCGGTTATTATTATGCTGACGATGGATCCGTGGCTGACGCTTGTAGCGATTGCTTTGTTCCCGTTTTACGGATTTGCGGTCAAATACTTTTACGCCCGTCTCCGCCAGTTGACGCGCGACCGTTCCCAGGCGCTTGCTGAAGTACAGGGGCACCTGCATGAACGGGTGCAGGGGGTTCCGGTTACACGGAGTTTCGCCCTGGAAGATCATGAACAGGCCCAGTTCGGTACCAAAAACAAAAATTTCCTGGATAAGGCGATTACCCACACCAATTGGAATGCCTACACGTATACCGTCACCAATACGATTACAGATCTGGCTCCACTGCTCGTCATTACATTTGCGGGTTATCAGGTCATTACCGGCTCCTTGACCGTTGGTACGATGGTCGCGTTTATCGGGTATATGGACCGGGTGTACAATCCGCTGCGCAGACTGGTGAACTCAGCCACGGTTCTGACTCAGTCGATCGCTTCTATGGACCGTGTCTTCGAGTTTGTCGATGAGGAATATGACATCGTCGATGAGCCCGGAGCCAGGAAGCTGGAGCATGTCGATGGCGATGTGCGCCTGGAGGGAGTTTCCTTCCGGTATGACGAAGAAGATCCGCTTGTTCTGAAGGACATCGATCTGCATATCCAAAAAGGAGAAACGATCGCCTTTGTCGGTATGAGTGGAGGCGGCAAGTCTACACTGATCAGCTTGATCCCGAGGTTTTACGACGTGACAGCAGGAAAAATCCTGTTGGATGGCACGGATATCCGAGAGGTTCAGGCACGTTCGCTCCGTGATAAAATCGGAATGGTACTCCAGGACAACATTTTGTTCAGTGAATCCATTGCGATGAACATACGGATGGGGAACCCTGATGCGACAGATGAGGAAATGTTCGAAGCGGCCAAGGCAGCCAATGCTCATGACTTCATCATGGATCTTCCCAACGGGTATGACACCCTTGTCGGTGAGCGTGGAGTGAAGCTTTCCGGAGGACAGAAGCAGCGCGTCGCGATTGCGCGTGTCTTCCTGAAAAACCCGCCGCTGTTAGTGCTCGATGAAGCGACGAGTGCGCTTGACCTGGAAAGTGAGCATCTCATTCAGGGGGCGCTGGAGCGTCTGGCATCATCCCGGACGACCTTCATCGTGGCGCATCGCTTATCCACGATTACTCACGCTGATCGGATCGTTCTGATTGAAAACGGGGAAATCGTTGAAGTCGGTCCCCACCATGAGTTGATGAGTAAAAAAGGTCACTATTACGATCTTTATCAGGTTCAGGAACTGGATGAACCGACAACTTTTACGAATATGTAAAACAAAGGCGTCCGCATGTGCGGGCGCCTTTGTTGTGTCTGAAGAAACCGGTGACTGGTGGATGCCCGCTTCAGTGCATTTAACGAAAAGGCTCTGTTACATTCTGTTGTTGATATTTTAAACGATTATTAAATCGTCTCCGTCTGGAATCAGGGGTCCGGTCCGTTGTTTACTCAGGGCATGCGACGGCAGGGAAAACCGTCCGCTTTCCGCGGCTCACGGTACCCCACGGAAAGGGAGTCATTCCCAAGACCGCCTCACACAAATCCCATGACAGAAAGGAGTGATAGGAGTTCACATGTTAAATAACAACACCAAGCTATAACAGTGCCAACAAAAAAAGACGGCCGGAAATCTTTCCGGCCGTCTAAAATCTTCGCGTGCTTTATTTGTCTGATGTCTGGATGAAATGATCCTGATGGTGGTTCTGATAACTTTTCAGCAGCTTTTTCAACCGCTCCAGCTGATAATGGTATTCCATCAGCTGAGAGGCGAGGGGAAGGAAAACGAGTTTGTCTGGATTGTTGGTTTCTTCGTACACATGCATCAACCGCTCGACCAATAAAGGGATATCCGGTTCCTCAATTCTCCGCAGCGACTGCTTGTGCGTCCGTTTGATTCGGCCTTTCAGGCTCAGCACAAGTTTTTCGTGAGCGTTGATCAGTTTGTCCAGTTCCTGGACGACCGCATCCTGGAACTCCTCCGGGATCTGCTCGATCTTATGATCCAGCCTGTAGAAAGCCTTCAGGACATCGAAGGATTTTTTCGTTGTCGTAATCAGCTGGCGGAACAGTACCATCTTCCGGCCTTTGGAAAAACGCGTGCCCTTAAAGTATGTCCGTTCCTCGGAATACAACAGGTACGTGTGATCCACCCATCGCATGTCATCCTGGATCCTGGTGATTTCATATTTTAAGGCAGGCTCGTCCGAGAGCTGTCTTGTTGTCACACGGAGCCATTGCAGAATATCATTGGTGGCTCTGTCGATTTTCGTGAATAATCGAGTCTCATACCGCGGCGGCAGGAAGACGAGATTCACGATGAAAGCGGCCAGAATACCGAGAATCATGGATGAGAGTCGTGATCCGGCAAAGTATAGGAACGTCTGGTCTGTGGCATCCATCAAAGCGATAACCGCTACGACCGCAAGAGAAATTGTATTTTCGTTCATCTTTAAAGTGGAAGTAACGCCGATGACGAGAATAATGGCAAAACCGACGACAAAGGGATCGTTTCCAAGTGTGAATACCGCAACAACGGCAATCAAGGCCCCGATAATGTTCCCTTGCAGCTGTTCGATAATCGATTGATAGGAACGGTAGATCGAAGGCTGAATGGAAAAAACAACAGCAATGGCAGCGAGTAGGGGAGAGATGAATCCGATCAAGTGGCCGAAATAGAGAGCTATGCCGACCGCAAGACCTGTCTTCATCATCCGTGCGCCCAGTTTCATACAAGCATCATCCTTTTTACATGAAAACTCCTCGATTAAAGAGGACTGCCATCATTATACATGATTTATGAGGAAGAAGAACAAAAGAAAAAGGCTTATGCGTGAAATCCGCATAAGCCCAAGGGGAACCAGTCCTAAGAGCCGGTTCCTATGAAAAGGGAAAGAAATGAAACAAAGATCATAATTCGTGTGAATATTCAGAATTATAAATATATAATAGCATGGAATAAGGAGTTAAGCAACTATCTTTCCATAAAAAATCCCCTTCTTATAAGAGAAGAAGGGGATTGGTTTTATTCAGCAGCCATAATAGTGAATATTTTCTCTACAGCTTTGAGCGTTTCGTCGATATCTTCATCCGTGTGTGCGGTCGTTAAGAACCAGGCTTCATATTTAGATGGAGCAAGGTTAATGCCCTCGGCTAGCATCAGTTTGAAGAAGCGGGCGAACCGTTCTCCGTCTGTATTCTCCGCCTGTTCGTAGTTTTCTACTTTTTCATCGGTGAAGTAAACTGTTAAGGCCCCTTTCAGGCGATTGATCTGGATGGGTACACCTGTATGTTCGGCGTGCTTGAGAATGCCCTCTTCAAGCTTTTTGCCGAGGCGGTCCATTTCATCGTATACACCTTCCTGCTGAAGGACTTCCAGGCAGGCGATTCCTGCGGACATCGAAGCGGGGTTGCCTGCCATCGTTCCAGCCTGATAGGCCGGTCCGAGCGGTGCGACCTGTTCCATAATGTCCGCGCGTCCGCCGTAGGCACCGATCGGCAGTCCGCCGCCGATAATTTTGCCCATTGCGGTCATGTCCGGTTCGATGTTCAACAACTGCTGCGCGCTCCCGTATGTAAAGCGGAAGGCTGTGATGACTTCATCATAAATGACGAGGGCGCCTGCCTCATGGGTCAGCTCATTGACGGCTTCCAGGAAGCCTGGCTTCGGCTCAACGATCCCGAAGTTGCCCACGATCGGTTCAACGAGCACTCCTGCGATTTCGTCTCCGTATTTCCGTAGAGCTTCTTTGAACGGTTCAATATCGTTAAACGGAACCGTAATGACATCCTGGGCGATAGACGCGGGTACTCCCGCTGAATCCGGTGTTCCCAGCGTGGACGGCCCGGATCCGGCGGCGACAAGCACAAGATCCGAGTGGCCGTGATAACAGCCGGCGAATTTAATGATTTTGTTCCGGCCGGTATAGGCCCGGGCAACACGGATCGTCGTCATCACCGCTTCTGTTCCGGAGTTTACAAACCGGACTTTATCAAGGGAAGGGATCGCTTCCTTCAACATTTTGGCGAAGCGGTTTTCCAGTACCGTCGGTGTTCCGTAAAGGACGCCGTTTTGGGCGGCTTTTGTAATTGCCTCTGTAATATGCGGATGGGCGTGTCCGGTGATGATTGGACCGTAAGCCCCAAGGTAATCGATGTATTCGTTGCCGTCGACGTCATAGAAACGGGAGCCCTCAGCCCTGTCCATGTAAACCGGTGTACCACCACCGACACCTTTGTAGGCACGTGAAGGAGAGTTCACCCCGCCGACGATATGTTCTTCAGCTTCTTTATATAATTGTTCTGAACGTTTGATGTTCATGCTATACCTCCTAACAACTGTTTCACTTCTTTATTGTAGCATGTTTGTCCATCATCGAAGACGTAAAAGACCGGCCTGCATCAGCAGGGCGGTCTGTTTCCATCGTTTATCCACTTACCTATGCAGCCGTCCGGTCGAACCCATGAGGAATATACACTGGTTTATGGTCATCCCATCAGTTGATGTTCATCTTAGTATACGAACGCTGCACCAACGATGATTAGAAGGATGAAAAGAACAACGATCAGCGCAAAGCCTCCGCCATATCCGTAACCCATTACAATTCCCCCTTTCCATGGTTTACTGTATCTTATGCCTTTCCTGACAAACGGGCTGTGCATCCGCCCGTTTTTTCAGCAAATATCTGAGGGCGGCCGGGGCATATCCACCACGGCCCGGGCATAAGAAAAAAGTAAAGCCTGTCACCCATGTCCATCTGGATGATAAGAAGGAGCCCGCTATGATTACGATTATCCTCAGCATCCTTTTACTTCTCCTAATGGGGGCGAGCCTCCGGCAGATTTTTCACTCCCTGGAAGTCGAGCATAAAATCTTTTCAAGTCAGCTGTTTATTGCTGTGATGCTTCTGTACACCATCGTGATGACCGGGTTCGGCATGATCTATACCGTGCTGATTCTGGAAGGGATCGAGGTATACCGGACAGGCATCCCCTATAGACGAGTATCATGGGTGGAGGAATTCATCCGAAGTATCTATTTCAGCGGTGTAACGTTGTTTACCGTCGGCTATGGAGACATGCTGCCTGTAGGAGTGGGGAAGTGGCTGGCGATTTTAGAAGCCATGATCGGCTACACGCTGCCCGCTGCTCTTGCGGCCAAGGTATGGCAGAGTAACAAAAACAGAGATTGAGGTTGGAAGTTTTCTCCGGAGTAAGGTACCCTAGAGGATAGAGAACTTTAAGGAGGGTGCTTATATGTCTATAGAAAAAGGAAAGCAAGTCGAAGATTTCACGCTGCCGGCCAGTAACGGGGAGTCCGTTTCTTTGTCCGATTACAAAGGGAAAAACGTTGTCCTGTACTTTTATCCGAAAGATATGACACCGGGCTGCACAACAGAAGCCTGTGACTTCCGTGATCATCATGAAAGCTTCGAAGATCTGGATGCGGTTATTCTCGGAGTCAGCCCGGACCCGGTTGAATCTCATGAGAAGTTCATTAACAAGCATGACCTGCCGTTTATGCTCCTTGCAGATGAAGACCACAAGGTTTCCGAGGAATTCGGTGTATGGAAGCTCAAGAAAAACTTCGGTAAGGAGTATTACGGCATCGAGCGCTCCACATTCATCATTGATAAAGAGGGGAACCTTGCAGAGGAATTCCGCAAAGTGAAAGTAGACGGCCACGTGGAAGCAGCTCTTGAATACATTCGTGAAAACCTTCAATAAGAAACGCTTGAAACCATAGTCGATAGATGACTATGGTTTCTTTATAAGCTAAGATAAAGAAAAAGAGGATGGAGGGGACACAATGAAGATTGTTTCAGCGATTAAGAGGGTTCCAGAGTCAATCCGGATTCATTTGAGTCATCGTTTTCAAGATGTGGATTTCGTTTTCTGCCACGGTATGCATGAGGCGCAGCATTATTTAGCAGAAGCGGATGTATTCATTACATACGGGGAGGATCTGGATGAAGCAAAGATCCAGGTGGCCAAGAAATTGAAATGGATCATGGTTTTATCTGCCGGTATGGACCGGATGCCGTTTGACGAAATTAAAAAGCGCGGCATCCTTGTGACCAACGTCCGTGGCATTCATGCCAAGCCGATGGCGGAATATGCCATATCCATGCTGCTGCAGGTGTCAAGGAAAGCTAAGACGCTGATTAAACAGGAGCAGAAGCGGGAATGGAGCCGGAGAGCCGTAATGAATGAAATCAGTGAACGTACAATCGTCCTGCTCGGCACAGGAGCGATCGCCCAGGAAACGGCCCGCCTTGCCGGAGCATTTGGAATGACAACGATCGGTCTGTCCAAGTCCGGCGTGCCGAAGGATCATTTTGATCAGGTGTATCCGATTTCTGATATCCATCTTATTCTGCCGAAAGCCGATTTTGTTGTGGCCGTTCTTCCAAGTACCCAGGAAACGAGAGGCATGCTGACTCATGCCCATTTCTCCGCGATGCCTGACCATGCGGTGTTTCTGAATATGGGCAGAGGGGACCTTGTTCCTGCCGAGGTCATTATGGATGCTGTGACAACCGATCAGATCGCCCATGCGGTCCTGGATGTATTCGAAGAGGAACCGCTGCCGGAAGCTCATCCGTTCTGGGGGGAGGAAAACGTAACCGTAACGCCGCACATCTCCGGCATTTCGCCTCATTATGTACCGAGGGGCTTTGAGATTTTTGAAGAAAATCTTGACGTGTTCCTGAATGGAGACGGAGAGTTAAGAAATATCATTGACTTAGAACGGGGGTATTGAGATGCGTATTTATACAAGATCCGGTGATAAGGGACAGACATCGTTGATTTATGGACAGCGTGTCCCGAAGAATGATGTAAGAGTGGAGGCCTATGGAACGTGTGATGAGGCCAACTCGACGATAGGAACGGCGCTCAGTCACCTGAGGAAGGAAGACTGGACGGATAAGGCAGCATTCATGCAGACGATGGAGAAAATCCAGACGATCCTCTTCCATGTAGGGGCGGAGCTTGCCACACCCAAGGGGAAGGATGTCACATGGAAGCTGAAGCAGGAGCATATCGACGACCTTGAACAGCAGATCGACTCGTGGGATCAGGATCTTGCTCCGCTGAAGAACTTCATACTACCATCAGGGCATGAAGCTTCAGCCGCCCTCCACTTGGCACGTACCGTTGTGCGGAGAGCGGAAAGACTGGCCGTCACTCTGGAGGAGGAGCTGAATAACCCGCTTGTCGTCTCCTATTTGAACCGTTTATCCGATTTCTTATTTGTAGCCGCCAGGTATATTAATAAGAAGCTGGGTGGGAAAGAGACGCCACTTCATCCGGATGTGTAATCACAGGCGGAATACAGTCTTCCATATTGACAACCCGTTTACGAAAGGGTTACACTAATTGTAAGCATTCTAATGTAATAATGTTATAAATCAAGAATCATTTTATGAAAGCGAGGTGCATGACCGTGTCTGATCATCGACTCCAGGATGCAATAGATACATTGAAATCATCCGGCGTCCGAATCACTCCACAGCGTCATGCGGTGCTTGAATTCCTGCTTAATGCAATGACCCACCCAACAGCTGACGAAATATACAAAGCGCTGGAAAGTAAATTCCCTAACATGAGTGTGGCCACTGTTTATAACAACCTGCGCGTGTTCAAGGATATCGGACTGGTGAGGGAGCTTACGTATGGAGACTCATCCAGCCGGTTCGACTGTAATACGAGTGACCACTACCATGCTATCTGCAACAACTGCGGAAAGATCGTGGATTTCCACTATCCAAGCCTTAACGAAGTTGAATCATTAGCTGAACAGGTGACGGGATTTGACGTAAGCCATCATCGTATGGAAGTCTATGGAACGTGTTCCAAATGTCAATCGGAAAAGGCCCACTAAACTGAAAGCCATGCGCTTTCAGTTTTTTTATGTATTTTTCTATCAATGGCCATAAAAAAAGACCCGTTTGTATAACGGGCCGGGGCGGCTCAGGACTGTGTAGGAGCCTTTTCGCCGCGGTATTTCTTCTTATTGTACTTTTCATCAAAGTCTTTACCTTCCAGAGACTTGTCCATCGTCAGCGGCTGATCACAGTGCATGCACGCGTCGACGCATCCAAGCATCTTGGTGGGTTTCTCACACGAAGGACAGATGATCTGGATGGTCCTGGTGGAGAGCATACCGATCCAGAAGTAAACGACGGTACTCAATCCGACAAAACCCATGCCGAGAATCATGAACGTAGCCATGAGCCAGACGATGTCCTTAAACAACAGCCCGATGTACATGACTCCGATACCGAGAAAAATCAGCCAGAAAGCAAAAGAACGGATCTTGTTGATTTTACTGCTGTATTTTAACGCCACTAAGGCTCCCTCCTTACCTGTCTACCCCGTAGTATAGCATATTTTTCTAGGAACAAATACAATACGGAAAAAGGATTTCGGCGCATCATAGCGAATTAACACAGGAAAGGGAAATTGAATATGGGGGAAAGACAATGGAAGATTTATTACGTCCGATATATCAGGAAAGAGCCAGCCAGAGCAGTACCCTGGGCATCCTGATCCTTGAAAAGAACAAACCAATCAGTCCGGTCACGGATAACTTTGATGTGATCCTCTTTATTATCGTCCGTGATGCGGAAGAGCTGTGGTATGTGAAGCATTATGAATTTGAGAACAAATCAGCAGCTATGCATATTGTGGATGAAACCCTCCTCCATCACTGGATTGATACCAGCTCCTACCGGCGGGCGGTGGAATGGGTGATCAATGGAAGCATCATTTTTGAAAGAAATGAATATGTCACATTAATGAAAGAGCATCTTCGCGAGTTTCCTCAAAAGAACCGCAACCTGAAGAAAGCGATAGAATTTGCCAAGCTGATACGAAGCTACAGTGAATCCAAGGATCTTTATGATTCCGAACAATATCTGGACTCCTACAGCAGGATGGTCAGTTCGCTCCATTATTTAGCCAGGTTGTCCATTATAGAGAAAGGTTTTCATCCGGAAGTCACAGTATGGAATCAGGTGAAGCGGATAGAGCCTGAAATCTACAAACTCTATCAGGAGTTGATCGAAAGTGGGGAACCGACGGATAAACGGATCCAGTTAATGATTCTGGCCGTGGAGCATTCCATCAGTAAACGCGCCCGGTCCAGCGCCCAGCATCTCCTGGAGTTGATGAACGAGAGGGAGGAGCCATGGTCATTCGGTGAATTGAAAGTGCATCCGGAAATCCAGGAGTACATTCTGGATCTGTCCTCGATGATTGAGTATCTCGTTGAACATGGAGCGATAGAGGTGATCCCGCAGGAAACGAAGGGACCGCAGATTTTCCACCGCACTTATAAACCTGTAGAACAACCGGTAAACGAATAGCAGAACGTCCTCTTTCTTTGGTTTATATAAGAAAGAGGACTTTTTTTAAAAAAACCATTGACCGTCAATAAATGACCGTGCTATATTATAAAGCGTCGCATTAAGAGCGGCTCAGCGGAGCGAAAGACACCGTGAAAAAACACGAAAAAAGTTATTGACTTCAATAACCATGCGTGATAAATTATTACTTGTCGCTTTAAGAGAGCGGCGCGGTGTTAAACAACACCAAAACAAATCATGAAAAAAGTTGTTGACATTAACAACTGACCGTGATAATCTAGTGAATGTCGCTAAAAACGACAGCGAAACACTTTTCAACTTCATCAAAAAAGTTGTTGACACGAAAAACAACACATGATAAGATGATAAAGTCGCTGTTTTCAAACGGCATACAACATTTGATCTTTGAAAACTGAACGAACCAACCAGTACGTCAAAACATTTCTTCTTTAATGAAGGAATTTGAAACAAGCACATTCGGTGTGCAGATGAGCAAGTCAAACTACTTTTATGGAGAGTTTGATCCTGGCTCAGGACGAACGCTGGCGGCGTGCCTAATACATGCAAGTCGAGCGCGGGAAGCGAGCGGATCCCTT
>NZ_WMEW01000007.1 GCF_009856355.1 Halobacillus litoralis
TGAGGAGTTAAAAAACATTAAAATCTTAGATGAACAAAATGACACAATCAGCAATATGAGAGACATATAGAACTTCCCAGAATATTTCTTAATTTAACTTGAATTCAAGTCTTCCGCTATTGGGGGCGATTGCTTAAAAGAGTACTCCCCCTTAATTTCACTTGCATAGTGGTTCTGATGAATATAAATTATAAATTTAAAAAGCGATCAAAGTTTAATTAGGGAGGGGTTTTGTGCAGAAGTTAAACTGGAAACATATGAGTTGGAGTTTGCTTTTATGTATTTTTATACCATATTTCATACCTAGTAATTATTCTAATGAAGGGATAGGCAACCATAATATTGGATTTCCATTAAAGTATATAACGATACACCAGAAAGAACCTTACAGTGTCTGGCTTTTTGATAACTTATTTAGCGGAAATGATGGAATGGCCATTAATCCTGCGACTTTTCTGTTAAATGTACTTATCCTTTATTTAATAATTAGATTCGCGGTAAATATAGTGAAGAAGAGAAAAGACGTTAATTTAAATGTCCAATAACAAACACTATAGTATTAAATATTGTTTTTGGTGTGATTTTATACTACATAATTTGGGAGTTATCTCAGTTTCAAGTCTTATAAAAACGGGGGCAATAGCTTAAAGGAAACTTGACCTTATTACATAACGTTTTCGTTCTAAAGGATATGATGGAAGGAAGTCTTTAGGAGGGAGTAAGTATTGAAAGCACTTAAATTAGTGAATTTAATCTTAGCTATCATTGCTATGATGCTGGGGTTTTCTCATCTATTTGTTAGTAATGTTCGAATACTATCTGTTTTATTTATCCCCTTTTTGTTCATCTTCTTTTTAGCAATGGGAGTTGAACAGGTAATGGCTAAGCAAAAGAAAAGAGGATATTTATATATTGTTGCAGCTATCTTTTTCATTTTTCCAGTGATAAAAGTATTAACTGCCCATATATAAACGATCAAATGCATATGTAATTACATAAGTTATTTCGAGGTTCATCTTGAATTCGAGTCTTCCGTAATACCAGCTAATAGAAGGTCAACAGGTAAGGGTAAAAAAGATGAATCAGACATGGTACAATAAAATTGAACATGCTAAATAAACTTCAATAATAACGATTTGAAGTATTTTCTATAAAAGTTTTTTATTGGTTGATTCTAAATCACAAAAGCCTTTTTACTTTTTAAGATGGCATAGATCCAATGAATGAGCTTGTTTGCACAAGCAATAATCGCCACTTTATGGGGCTTGCCTTCTTCGCGTTTCTTATCGTAATAAGCTCTTAATTTTGGATTACGATTCTTGGTTATCCCGCATTGGACTGCGTTATATAGACTTTTGCGAAGGCTAGACGATCCGCGTTTTGTGATTCGGTTAATGGTTGCTTTAAACTGTCCTGATTCATGGACACTTGGGTCAATCCCCGCGTATGCAACGAGCTTCTTAGGGTGGTTAAACTGATCAATATCCCCAATCTCGGATAGGATTGTTGCCGCAATCTTTCCACCAATACCGGGAATTGATCGGATAATTTTATATTCATCAAATTCTTCAGCCAGGGCATCTATCTCTTTCAGTAGCTTCGATAGGTGCCTTTGGTATTGGAGAAGAAGTTGAATAAACATCGTTAAACTCACCACATGACTCGAATATAGATTCCGCTTGAAAGGATCTCGTCCTGCTGCCTCTTTGAGTTGATGAGCTTTATCTAGCGCCCATCCATAAGAGCGTTTAACTCCTTGTTGGAGGATGACTTCAGCTATCTTTTCCTTCGTATCCTCCCGAACACCTTGAGGTGTTTGATAATGGAGTAACGTTTGTAAGGAGGTGGGTGAATACAGAGATCCAAAGACCGTCTTATATTCAGGAAATACTTGATCCAATACCGTTTGGAATTGAAGTTTAATCTGTACATAAGTTCCTGTTAGAGCGTCATGTTGACGGGTTAGGTTCCTCAAGTTCATGATTTTGACGGCTTTTTTTTTGAAAGGTTGAAGATCATCATATAGATAATACAATTCCCCTAAACGAAAGGCATCAATGGCGTCGGTCTTCACTTTCCTTAAGCTCATTTTTTTAGCTTCATGAGATAGAACCGGATTCACCAAATAATAGACGATTTGATGCTCTTCTAAGAACTGTAAAACGGGTTCATGGTAATGACCGGTAGATTCAAAAACGACGACCGGAGGTCGCCCTGTGATCTCTTCCATCTCTAACCATAACCGATGAAAATCATGTAACCCTAGAACGTTATGCTCGAAAACAAAGCTCTTCTTGTAAGGATCTTTCTTTTGTAAAAAGGCTTGTACTTGGCTTTTTCCCTTCGCAACATCCAGGCCAATGACTGGATCCATGTTTTATCACATCTCCTTTTATTAGATTTGCCGGCAGCCCCTAACCTATCTTGTAGTGTCATAGCTTCGCTTGTTATTCGGGATCCAGGTCCCAACCAGCCTCAAACATGTTTCTACAAGTAGGGGGTGGACAGTATTCTGGACGGGATCAGAGTCCCACGGGGGCTTACGTCCTACCCGGCTACTTAAAGAATAACCTATAAAAAATAGGTCAACCAGATAAACTGGTTAACCTTATAATACGAAGGGGGCTTCAGTTGAATATGCCCAATATCAAAAAGAGATTCCATGAAATTGGAATCTCTTTTTGGTAGTAATATTAATACTAAACTTTAACAGAGCGATTTAATTAGGAACAACTGTAAAAGCGTAAATTTCATACTGAACTTTTTTACCCTCAGTCTTATGGTGTTTATAATAAATATACTTTGAGGATTCTCCTTTATTTCCTGTTACGGGTAGTGAATAATCATCACTCAAGTTTACTTGTTTAGTTGTAGAATTATAATGGATCATAGCTCCAGAACTATTAGCGTCAATGTCTGCTTGATTAATTTTTAGTTTTGCCGGAGTGTCTATTTCAGGAACTCCATAACTATCAAAATTCTCATGTATCATCTTAAGATCATCTTTTAAAGTGCAGTTTTTGTTACATGCGTATACTGGCTCAAGTTCGTAATTCTTACCCCCAGTTTTGATAGTTATTTCTTCATTCAATTCCTCCCCCTTGTTGTTATTGTTTTTCTCATCTTTACCTTGATCAGTTGATGAGCACCCTACTAAACTAATTGAAATAAAAAGAAAAAATAGAAATTTACTCATTTTCAACAACTCCCGTTGGAAAGCTTCTTAAATGTTACACTTGGAATTGTAAGGTCTCATTTGGAAAATATCAACATATAGAAGGATTCATACAACTAAGAATTAATGTGGTAAATAAGGAATCATAAAAACTAAGGATGGTTCCGGCGCTTACGACAAGAAGCACAGGAACCACCACCTTGCTTTGGTTATCTTGAATTCGAGTCTTCCGTTATCGGGGTCGTTTCTTGAACATTGGGGATCGTTTCCTTCTTATGTTAATTAGGATAGATGAAGGCGTGAATTTGAGATGAAACATTATGTTACTATCCAAATTAGGGAGGTCTTGTAGGGTGAGATAAAAGATTACTTGTCAGGAGGTATTTCAAAATGAAATTAACTCTAAGTCTAATAGGCTTATTTTTGATAGTGGTTATATCACTCTATAATGTTTTTAACAGAGAACTTCCCAGTACCCAGATATCTGCTTTTACCGTACTTGCTTTTACAATAGGTGGATTATTTAGTATATATATAAGTTACATTAGAAAAAATAGTAAAAAATAAAACTTTACAATAAGAGCAGCCGGTCCACTATGGAGGCTGCTTATTTTAGATAGCTCTGATCCACTTTTTTAATAAGGCTGGGCTGGCTTGAATATTGAATCGTTAAGTTTTCATTCAATCCTAATTCATCTCAAAATCAAGTCTTTTGTAACAGGGTGCGATGGCTTGATGAAAGAAATTGTTCTATAGTCTTAGGATTAATTGACTTAGTATATACATTACAAGTAATATGCCAATTCCTAACGCGCTATATCCAAGGTGTTTACGTTCTGACAAGTACTCACCTCTCAAAGCTTTCCAATCTGGATAGAAAAAGCTGATCACCCGGACTGCTATTATCCCAATCATAACTAAAACGACAGCTAATACTTCCATAAGAGTAACTCCTTTTACATAAATAGTTACCTCTTCTTTACTATGTAAAACTGATGGAAGTATAATTCTATTCGTTATAATTTCATCTTTAAGCTGCGATTTTCGGAAACGGGGACTTTTCTTTAATCAGGATATAGCCATTGCATAACTAATAACTTCAGGAAAGGTAGATTAAATGTACTTAGCAATAAGTTTAATATCTCTTATTCTCTTGATACTTCTAGTGATTCTGAATCGCAAGCATTTATTTTCTGATGCAAACAATGCTAAACTTCTCCTAGTGATCTTTGTATTTCTTCCTTTGGTGGTAATTGGAATAGTGGTAGCAGCATTTATATGACTACAATAAAAAATGGTTTCATACATCTCGATATCAAATCTTCTGCTAACGGGGGTGCTTCTATAAAATACTTTATTGATTTATTCTCGAGCATTTCATTCGTAATAGGCTGGTTCATAGTAGTTGTGGCTGCATGCTATTTCATACCCTCTATATTTCTTGGAGGTATATTTTTATTAGGATCTTTTTCAGGTATATTATTTGGAATGATGCTCATATGGGTGTCAAAACAAATATAATAATACCTGCAATGACGTGATGATAAAACACTTTGAAACTGAGTCTTCCTCAACCATGGGCTTATTTATGAAAGATAGATCTTTTATTGTTATAGGAGTGATTTTCTTTTATATATAAAAGAAAATCACTCTTTTTAGATGGGACACCGTTGATGCCATGATAAACGTTAGATGGTGACGCCTGCGGGAACAGCTGAGGCCGTGCCCGCGGCAGGCATCCATCGACGAGCTTCAATCACTTCTCTTGATAGGAAGGAGCTATTCAGCGGCCTCTCCTGGGACTGTCGTTTTTTTATACGGACTTTTTTTCTTTACTTATTCTCTAAATTTATTTTCATAGCTTTTGACATGATTTTAGGAAGATCTGTGTTATCAATAATGCCGCTGAACGCCTCCGATTGAGGTCCGTAGGCATAAACTGGAATGTCTACACCTGTATGTCCAGTACTGGTCCATCCGATAAGGGCTTTATCACTGACAAATTGGTTGATTGCGAATTTTGGTTCTTCAGATTCCTGGATTTTTTCAACATCTTCTTCGGTTAAATCAAATGGTGTATGACTCTCTACGACTTCTTTAACATTGGAACGATTTTCATTTAATTCCTCAGCCATAGCGGCCCCTGTTGCTGTAACATCTTTTACAAGCTCTGGCTTGGTATCATACTCGCCATTAGAGCCAGCGGTCATGCCGCCGGTTTCGTGGTCGCCAGCTATAACTACAAGGGTGTTTCCGTCTTTTTCAGCGAATGCAATGGCTTGTTCCACTGCCTCCTCAAAAGCTTCTGTATCCTTGAATGCCCATGTGGGATCATTATCGTGGCCTGCCCAGTCGATTTGACTGCCTTCGACCATCAGGAAGAATCCATCTTGGTCCTTATCAAGAACATTGATAGCTTGTTCGGTCATTTCTGAGAGACTTGGCTGTTCTGTGTTTTCCCGCTCCATTTCGGGGTTTAATGGTCCATCGGCAAATAAGCCGAGCAGCTTTTCCCCTTCTTCTACATCAATATCTCCAGCTTCCAATAGATCATCACGCGTTTCTACATCTTTATATCCTGCTTCCTCGGCCTGCTCTAACAGATTCTCTTCCTGCTGCTCTCCGCCCTCAGACTGTGGGAGGAAGAAATCTCTGCCTCCACCAAGCATTACGTCGACGTCGTTACCCAGCATATGTCTGGCAATCTCAGGTTGGTTGTCACGTGACTCCACATGGGAGGCAAAAGCAGCAGGTGTCGCATGAGTAATCGTAGAGGTGGCAACTAACCCTGTAGATTTTCCTTTGTCTTCTGACGCCTCTAAAATGGTTTCCACTTCATTTCCTTCGTCATCTAATCCGACCGTACCGTTATTTGTTTTAACACCCGTTGCCATTGCTGTTCCGGCAGCGGCGGAGTCGGTAACCCTGGAGTCATCAGAATAAGTTTTGTGCAGTCCTTTTAAATGTTTGTCCCAAATGGCATCTTCCCCCTTATACCAGCGATAGCTTGTGGCGTAATCCGTATTGAAACCGTCAGGAATCATATAAATTACGTTTTCAACTTTTTCTTGAGGAGGGCCTGCATGGTCAGGCTTTCCTTTTTCATCCCCTTGCTGGGCCTCAGACTGAACGCATCCCGCTCCTGCGCCCAGGATTAAACCGGCACTCATTGTAAAAACACCTAATTTTTTTAGCATATGTATACTCCCCTTACTTATTTGATTCAACGTGAGTATACCAAGTACATGATTCGTTGATTTTAATGAACAGTTAAGGTTTTATAAAAATTGTAAATACAATGTAAATATATGGTATGTTTCACTTGGGGGTAGAATCATTTATTAAGGAGTGGTGAAATGGGATTTAGTTTAGATAGAGCAGGTTTTGGAATGAGGTTGCTTGCTGGGGTATTAGACACGTTGATTATTGTGATTCCGATTGGAGTTGTCGTTTCTCTTTATACGGGTACACCATCATTAAATTGGACGCAAGGCGTCACCTGGAACAGCTTGTATCTCCTTTATTCCATCATCCTTCCAGTAATCTGGGGAGGCTTCAATATAGGGAAGAGGTTGGTGAACATAAGGATTAAAAAAACGAATGGTAAGGAATTAAACCTGGCAGATATGTTTTTCAGAGAGTTCATCGGTAAGTTTCTTATCGGTTATGTAACTCTTGGTCTATCTACAGTGGTGAGTGTGTTTATGATTGTTTTCCGCAAAGATAAAAGAGCCATTCACGATTTTGCAGCTGGAACTTTTGTTTCAAATGAAGGATGAATGTTTCCGGAGTGGATCTGTAAATCAAAAGGGGGGCTCATTCTGTCCGAAGATAAGAAGCAAATGTATTTTTCCTTAACGATGGGGTATATAGGGGTTTTGTTCGTTGTTCTCAGCGGTTTTAGGATGGTTTGGATAGACGACTCTATGGGAAGCATCCTCGTATTGATGAGCCTGATTTTCATCAGTGGGTTTTGGAGATACGTTGAAGAGAAATTCATTCCTGAAACCAGGGAAAGACGGATCATAAAAAGCGTTTTTCTCAGCATGTTATTCATTGTTTTTTTAGGGGGCTGCTACTTGTTGTTCAAATGATCAAAGGGGCGGGGCGATCCTTTATTTACTATCAAAATCCAAGGAGAATAAAATCTGCTTCACAACACGGTTCCACCCGGGATATAGGTCCAGGTGGAGAGTGTTGATTATGAAGATTCAACTTCGTGTTTCAAAAACATCTTTTGGAACTTAGTCGTAGGGATTAATGACTGCCAACATTTGATGATCTTCCCACTGCCCATTGATTTTTACGCTTTTTTTGGCGATTCCTTCTTTGTGAAAACCGGATTTTTCCAAAACCCTTAATGAACCTATATTCCCGGGCATGACGCCGGCTTCAATGCGGTGCAGATGAAGGGTTTTGAAGCCGTAATCAACCATTAATTGACCGGCTTCAGTAGTGTAGCCTTTTCCATTATGATCCTCGTCTAAAAAGTATCCCAGGGTTGCCTTTTGAAGAGGGCCTCGAACAACATGAAAGAGTCCAATTTTTCCAATCAGCTCGTTTCCTTTTCTTTTGAAAATGCCGAAATTATACTCAAGATCTGATTCGATATTCTTTATCCATTTTTCAATAGCTTTACGCTGGGTTTTGATCGACTCTTCATCATTCGATTGTCCGGTTGAGGTTTCCTGGAGGAATGAACGGTTTTTATTTAGTAATGCTGTCAATTGTTCAGCGTCTGCAGGATTGAAACTTCTGATATATACATGTTCCCCTTTGATCATGGACTCTTCCTTTCTGAATTGAAATCGCTTAACGGACCCTGCCGTTTCTTTGGAAAGGCAGGGTTCTCCGGCTTCTTCATAAATGTAACCATCCGCCTGTGATTTTGCCACTGTCCTAAATATAAAGGATCTACTTACTGTATACTCAAGGAAAAATAAAGAGAGCACAATGATCAAACCATTGGAGGGTGTTTCTATGGAACAATTATTGGCAGTGTGTATCTTAGGCCTGGCCTTTAGCAGCGCAGCTCTCATGCTCGCAGTCCCTTTGTTGTTCCATTCCCCGACAGGAGGCTTTGAATGGATGTTTGCTGCCGGGGCAGCAGGAGCTGTCGGAGTTTTCGCTGTTTCAATCTCGGTGCTGCGAAAGCGATCATTCTAACTTATTGGCGGGCTTACATGATCGATGGAAAGAAAGTGATTTGGAAGCTTCCCTTTGATGAACGGGAGACTATAATCAATGTAGTGAAGATGAAATTACGTATATTCTATACATTTTAGGAAGTGATGACAATTATTCATGCCATTTTTCTGTTTATACTTGCCGGGATAGCCGAAATAGGCGGGGGTTATTTGATTTGGTTATGGCTGAGAGAGGGAAAACCTCTGTACTGGGGCCTGGGTGGAGGAGCAGCTTTAGCTCTCTATGGTGTGATTGCTGCCTTTCAATCCTTCCCCTCCTTCGGGAGAGTTTATGCAGCCTATGGTGGAGTGTTTATCGTTCTATCTATTTTATGGGGATGGGGGATCGATAAGAAAACGCCGGATTTATATGATTGGCTTGGTGCAGGTATATGCTTGATTGGGGTTTCTGTTATGCTGCTTGCCCCGCGTCCATAACCTATATTTATTCGGGACAGACGCCTTTGTCCATTGATATGAAAAAAGAGGACCGTTAAAGAGACAGTGACAGTCCTCTTCTTAAGCCTATCCGTATACGGTCAAGAGTCCCGCATCTGTTCTCCGGGACAGTTTGAAAATGCCTTCCTCTCAGGAGCTTCCATTCAGCAGCTCCTCTGTTTTATCCGCATCAATCGAGAGGTAGCGGACTTTTCTTACATAGCCGTCTTTTTTTAACTGACTCATAATCGCACTTGTCGTCTCTCTGGTGGCTCCGATCATATTGGCGAGATCCTGGTGGGTCAGCTTCATTTCGATGGTCTGCCAGTTTTTCTTCCGGCGCCCGGTTTTCTGACTGAGCATAAGCAGCAGGTATAAAAGACGCTGCTTTACATCACTGAGGGCGATTTTTTCACTCAGGCTGTAAAAATCCTTCAGCCGTGAGGAAAGGATATCAATTAATTTCAAAGCCACGTGTGGATTTTCTTTCATAAAGCTTTCATAGTCCTCATGGCTGAGCGTGCAGATATACGTATCCGTCATAGCCTCAGCATAGGTCTGGTCATCAGTCAGGCTGATGGTGGATGTTTCGCCGAAAATATTGCCGTCGACTAATATATCCACCGTAAACTGACGGCCGTCTTCATTCATGCGGTATAAGCGCACCTGCCCCTTCTTCAACAGGAAAAGCGCATCCATGGGGGTGTCGGGGGACACAATCACGGTTCCTTTTTTGACAGGACTCATTTCACTCATTTGATCAATACTCATTAATTCATCTTGGGACAGTTCTTCAAACAAACTGATTTGGGAAAGCAGCGATAGCTTGTCCATCCATGTTCACCTCATATCTTCCCTTGGACACAGGGAATTGAACTCGTTCACCTTTCCCGGGACTCTCCGGGAAACCTTTCTCTATCATAGCAAGGATAGAGAAAAAGGGACAATACAGAAAGGGCAGAGCTTTGTTTGTTTTCCTGCGGTCATGTTATGATGATACAACTGAACCAACTGGTTGGTATAACTGCAGGAAGGGGATGCAGATGAGTAATAAAAAGCAGCAGATCATTCTGGCTGCCGCAGCATTGATTCACGGGAAGGGCTACGAAGCGACCAAGCTTAGTGACATCATGGGAGCGGCCGATATTGGGAAAGGTCAGTTCTATCATTATTTTACTTCGAAAAGGGAGCTGGGTCTTTCTATTGTCGATTATTATGCACAAATGTGGCAGGACGAATTGATTGAAGGAATATTAAAGTCCCGCCGGTCTCCAGAAGAGAAAATGGAAGCGATGCTTCAATGGGCGGTTCAGTTTCATGAAACGCCGGCCAAGCTTCACGGCTGTCCGTTTGGGAATCTTGCTCTTGAAATGAGTGAGCATGATGAAGAGTTCCGGTTGAAAATCAACCGCATTTTCTCCGATTGGATTAAAGAGCTGACGTATGTCATTGAAAGGCTGAAAGGAGAAAAGCATGCGAAACGGAAAGCCCGTATGGTCGTGGCACAGATTGAGGGAGCAATCCTCCTCATGAAAAACCATCAGGATTCTGAAGTTCTTCTTGATATTATTGAAGGCATACGAATGGAATATCTCAGCAGCTGAAAGAGACCCAGGGTCTCTTTTTTTATGGCTGGATATCTGTGTACAGGTCAGATCCGATGTTCTTGGATGGTTTCCAAAGGCATACACTTTCCTGTACACCAGGTGACAATGATTCTCAAATTCATTGACACACTTTGCGTAAGCCCATACACTAGATAGTAGGAAAATGATAGATTTATAAATGGCGTTTTTTATAGATGACATTAAACAGATAGAGGCCTTGAAGGACGTTTATCAAGGTCATTCATAGAGTAGACAGCCTAGATTTAGTGAGAACAAAAAGGAGAGGTCAGGTCATGGATACCTTATTGGCAAACAATCTCACACTTGGATATGGAGACTCGGTCATTATTGACTCTCTTGATGTGAAAATACCGAAAGGGAAAGTAACGGTCCTGATTGGCGGGAACGGATGCGGGAAATCAACCCTTCTCCGCTCCATGGCACGTCTTTTAAAGCCGAAGTCCGGTCAGGTGGTTCTTGATCAGAAGGATATTTCCAAAATGCGGACCAAGGATGTTGCCAAAAAAATGGCGATTCTTCCCCAGAGTCCGACGACTCCCGAAGGATTAACTGTGTACCAGCTCGTGAAGCAGGGGCGTTATCCTTATCAGGGGTTTGCTAAACGCTGGTCTGATGAAGATGAAGAAGCCGTTACACGAGCCTTGAATGACACGAACCTTATGGAATTGAAGGACCGCTCAGTGGATTCCTTATCCGGAGGGCAGCGGCAGCGGGCGTGGATAGCCATGACCCTTGCCCAGGATACAGATACTTTGCTGCTGGATGAACCGACCACTTACCTGGATATGACCCATCAGATTGAAATCCTTGATCTTCTCTTTGATTTGAATCAGGATAATGGCCGGACGATTGTCATGGTCCTGCACGATATCAACCTGGCGTGCCGGTATGCCGACCATATTATTGCAGTCAAGGATAAGACGGTGTACACGCAGGGGCGTCCGGAGGATGTTGTGACCTGTGACATGATGCATCACGTGTTTGAAATGGTCTGTGACGTAAGAGAAGATCCTCTCTTCGGCACACCGATGTGTATTCCGCATGGAAAAGGGCGCTGTCTCATTAAACAGGCCCAGGCCGATGCTCAGAAACAAACCGTATAGAAGGCAAAGCAGCCGGAATATCCGGCTGCTTTTTTTGTTGAAAAAAAGAGGAGGAACAAGGGGAATCGTCTATCGGACTAGAAGAGTACATAGCAGGAGAGAAATTTGTAGAGTCATGAAGGATATGGATGCATAAGAAACAAGGAGGAATTAGGTGAAGCAGATAGAAGATAAGCACGGTACAGATACAGTGGAGGAGATCAGCAGTCATATTTCCGAAAATGATCTGCTTCCCATGTTGATGAACGGCGTTTCTGATTTTATATTTTTTATGGAGGTGGCCGGCCGGCGCCGGTTTACATACAGGTACATGAACGAGTCAGCCATCAACGATTTATTGGGCAAAGAAGCCGATTGGAAAGGGAAATACATAGAAGATCTACTGGACGACGCTGCTTCGTCCTCCCTTATTGACGCCTATGAAGAAGTCGTTGTGACAAAGAGGCCGGTCACGTATGAAGATGAGATGATGGTTAACGGACAGGTTTATCGGGGGCATTCTGTACTGACGCCGACAATGGATGAAGCAGGCCGTGTTACACATATCCTGGCGGTGACGAGAAACCTGACGGAAATGTTGGAAAAGGAAAAGGCGCTTGAGAGCATGAATGCGGTGTACAAGTCGTTAATGGCGAATACGACCGATGCGGTAATCATCCTGGGTACAGACGGGAAAGTGTTCGATGTGAACGAGGCGTTTACGGATCTTTACGGCTTTTCTAAGGATGATATGCCCGGATGTACGTATCCTTTTGTTCCCGAAGAATTCACTGATGAAGCCCGTGGTCTCGTTCAACGAGCTTTGGAGGGGGCCGGAGCTTCGGGATATGTAACGAAACGAAAGTCACGCGATGGACAGCTCCTGGATGTATCCATCAGTGTGTCCCGTATTCAGAATGAGGAAGGCGAAACCATCGGAGTCAGTTCGATCATCCGGAATGTGACCGAACAGAAGAGGGAGGAACGGAAGCGGGAAAGCAGCCGCTCACGCTACCGCTCCTTGTTCAAACACAACCCACAGGCCATTTTAACACTGACATTCCGCGGTACCATCACCAATGCGAATCCAGCCAGCCTGGAAATGCTTGATAAAGAAGGGAATGAACTGCTGCACACGTCGATCATGCAATTGGTTTCCAAAGAGCAGGAACGTGCTGTGCGAAAGGAGATTGCCGGCTCCTTTTTTGACCACGGAGGCCGGTTTCGGACAATGGTGGATGTCGGAGGCAACGAGAAAATTCTCTACGTCTCATTAGTGCCGATTATTATTCAGGGTAGGAAAGAAGGCATCTATGCCATATTGGATGACATTACAGAAAAAGAACGAGCTTATGAGGGGATGCGGCAGAGTCAGGAAAGCTTCCGCTTGATTGCCAATTACTCCAATGATCTGATTTCTGTATTTACTCCAAATGGAAACCTGGTTTATGCCTCACCCTCCCAGCGTGAATTTTTCGGTGAGGACCCATTAAACTGGTCCGTGGAGAAGGTGATGGAGAAAGTTGAGTCCGTGGATCTGCGGAGACTGCAGGACCGATTTATGAAAAGCCATCAAAGCAGGGAAGGCTTCACTATAACAATCAAGCTGACAAGCTTTAACGGGGAGCCGGTGTGGTTTGAATGCCGCGCCACACCTGTGATCGATGATGATCATGCAGTCAGTCATATGGTCATGGTGGCCCGGGATATTTCTGAACAGAAGAGTTACGAAGAGAAACTGGAAAGGTTCGCCTACTATGATTACTTAACCGGCCTCCCCAACCGTCTGTTATTTGAGGAAAACGTATGGAAAGCTGTCGAAAAAGGGCATCGGACAGGGCAGGCGTTTGCGATTTTATATTTGGACGGCGACGGATTCAAAGCCATCAACGATCAATATGGCCACGATATGGGCGATGAATTCCTGAGAGAGGTCGGAAAACGGCTCCGTTCCTGTATTCGTGGAGGCGATTCGGTGGCAAGAATCGGCGGTGACGAATTTTCCATCCTGATTGAAGAATTGAAGGACCGGCGTTTGATCCGGGATGTTTCGACAAGAATGCTGAGAGAACTGCGTGAACCGTACTACGTGAAAGGGGTGGAGATTCGAACGTCCTTTTCCATCGGAGTTGCCTGCTTCCCGGAAGACGGGGAAACGCACGACGCCTTGTTCCGAGCTGCTGATACAGCTTTATACGAAGGGAAGAGAAACGGGAAAAATCAGGTTCTGCTCTATGAAGACCAATAGGAAAAGGAGTCCGCAGTGGACTCCTTTATTGTGGAATATTTATCAGGTTATCAATGATGTATGTGGGTTCAATGCCGAGTTCCGGCCACTTTTGTTCCTTGCGGTTCACCCAGGCCGTATGGAATCCGTAAGATGCTGCTCCAGTGATGTCCCAAGGATTGCTGGAGAAGAATAGAATGTCTTCTTTATTCAATCCGAGCTTTTCCTGAGCATAGGCATAAGCTTCCGGATGCGGTTTGTACACCTGAACATCATCGGCACTCAGCAGCTGGAAAGTATCGGACAGCTGGTTATTTTCAAGGAGCGGTTCAAGCATGGATGTCGTTCCGTTTGAAAAGATGGTGAACGTTTTATCCGGATGCTTTTCGCTCATAGAAGCAACTTCTTCATAAGGGGAAAGGTGCTGGTATTCCTCCATCAGCTCACTCACGACCTCTTCTTTCACTTCCACACCACTTGTGGACAGGGCATCAAGAAGCGCCCATCTTGTAATATCCGTAAAAGGACGGTAATCTTGAATCAGCTGACGGACAAGGAAATAATGAATCTGGTTACTGCGCCATTTCTGACTGATGGCTTCCCCTTTTTCAGGATAGAATTGATGAATTTTTTCCATGACGCTGTGCACATCGAAGACGGTGCCGTACGCGTCAAAAACGTAAGCTTTATACATAACTTCGACTCCTTTCCATGTTGTATGTTTCCCCCGCTGCTGAAAGGATAAACAACGTTCGAGGGAAGATAAGGGAGATGAACGCATGAACACGTTACACCATGGATACTGGACATTTTTCGCCACCCGGAAAAAGAAATACACCGGCTGGTTCGTGTTTGGCAGCATCCTTCCAGACATCGTCTATTATGTCATGTTTCTATATTTGAGCGTTAGCAGAAGGGCCTGGGAGGTCGCGGATGATGAGAACCCGATGCAGTCGCTGTTTCGTCTCGTCCATGATCTATTTGAACATCCGGTCGTCTTCGTTCTGCGCCAAGCCGGCCATTCTGTTTTTGTATGGGCGGTGGTATTTGCTGTGCTGCTCGTTTGGAAGGGGAGGAAATTGAATGCATGGACGGCCCTTGCCTACGGCTGGCTCGGACATATCGTTCTGGACCTTCTCACCCATGTGGAGGATGCGGTTCCGATGTTTTACCCAGTCAGCAGCTACACGTTCCGCGGACCTGTTTCCTACTGGGATGATGATTATCATGCTGCCGCCTTTTCCCTTGTCAATACGACACTGATCGCCCTCTCACTGCTCTATATGCTTGTAAAAAAAGTGAAGGACAAACGTTCGTTCACAAAAAGTTCATGAGAGTTGGGTGCGCTTTCCTTTATCGAATCCGCTGTTTTCATGATATGATTTACATGTAATTCTTCTGTTACATGTCATGATCTAAATAGAGAAAGGGTAAGACGATGAAGAAATTTTCTATTCTTACAACGTTTGTCACGTTCCTCGCCCTTATACTCGGAAATCTCGTCGTTGCGACAGATTCCGGCGATGCTTGTGGAACGTCATGGCCGTTTTGTAATGACCGGATTATCCCCGATTTCACGGATTATCACGTCATTATCGAATATTCCCACCGGTTGATGGTGCCGCTGCTTATTGTACTGACGGGCCTCAATGCGATAGGAGCCATTTATAAGTACCGAAAACATAAATCTGTACTTGTTCTCGCTATTCTAAGCCTGGTCCTGCTTGTTCTTCAGTCCATTATTGGTGGATTGAATGTGCTGCTTGGAACCCCGCCTGGATTTACGACCTTTGATGTTACGTTCAGTCAACTCCTTTTAGTTGTCCTGGTGCTGTTGAGCTACAGTCTGCATGAGACGAAAATCGAGCTCGACAGAAGCCGCTGGTCTTCCATTGCGATGAGTTACCGGACGTTCCTGATCGGTTACGGGCTGTATGTGCTGCAGGTGATTTTAGGCGCCTTCTTCAAGCACAGTCGTGCCAGTAATGTGATGATGGACATCCCGGCGGTGGAGTATTTGATTACGAGTGAATCGGTGGCTAATGCCGTCTATTCGCTTCACTGGGTGGCGACGATCGTCATTATCGTAGCCGCTGTTTATTTTGTCATTTACGCCTCAAGGTTCAAGTATCATATCTCGTTGTCCTGGCTGTATTTGATTTCCATTCTGATGAATGCGGCGGTTGGCTTTATCATTGTTGTAACAGGAAATGTCGTGCTGGCATCTTCGATCCACATGATCATTTCCACCGTGACGATGACGATTGGCGCCTGTATCCTTGGCGGGTACTGGTTTAAACTACAGAAAAAATCCTTAACGGTAGAATAAAAGCACGAGCGGATGTGTCCGCTCGTGCTTTTTTATGAGGATCTATTGAAAAAGCTGCTGGATCTCTTCCTCGCTCAGTGATGTAAGCATGGATTCTCCAGGCTGGATGATCTGGTCGACGAGATCGCGTTTTTTCTGTTGGAGCTGATAAATCCTCTCCTCGATCGTTCCTTCAGATATCATGCGGATCACCTGGACGGCTTTCTCCTGACCGATCCGGTGGGCACGTCCGGCCGCCTGTTCCTCAATGGCCGGGTTCCACCACAGGTCATAGAGGATGACCGTATCAGCGCCTGTAAGGTTGAGCCCGGTACCGCCGGCCTTCAAGGAAATAAAGAAGGCATCTTTTTCACCGTTGTTGAAGGCTTCCACCATTTCCATCCGTTTTTCTGATTTTGTACTTCCATCCAAATAAAAAGCATCCAGACCGTTGTCGGTCAGTTCTTTATGCATGAGTGTCAGCATGCTGGAAAACTGGGAGAAGATCAGCATCCGGTGCCCGCCGGCTTTCATTTCTTCGGCCAGTTCTTTCAACTGCTCCAGCTTTCCGGACTGTCCTTCGTAGTTTTCAAGGAACAGGGCGGGGTGGCAGCAGATCTGCCGGAGACGTGTAAGACCTGCAAGGATTTCCAGCTTTCCGCGCTGAATCCCTTTCGTTGCGATCGTTTCCTGGATATCGTTTTGGATTCGTTCTAAATAAGCCAGATACACCTCTTTTTGTTCACGGGTCAGCTCGGAGTATTGAACCGAATCTATTTTGTCCGGAAGTTCATCCAGCACTTCGGTCTTCATCCGCCTGAGAATGAACGGGCGTGTCATCTGTGAGATTTTTGCCGGTTTCAGCTGTGTGAACTTCTTTTTGCTGGTAAAGAAGCCGGGCATGATCGCGCGGAACAGTGACCACAGTTCCTGCAGGGAGTTTTCGATCGGCGTACCGCTCAGGGCAAACCGGTGTCTCGCACGTAAGGACCGGACGGCAGAAGCTGTTTTAGTTGATTCGTTCTTGATTGCCTGCGATTCATCAAGCACCATGACGTGAAAGTCGTTCCCCTTGTAATGCTCGATATCCTGCCGGAGCAGAGGATAGGAGGTGATCCAGACGTCCTTTCCTTGAGCCTGTTCGAAAGCATCCAGGCGTTCTGAAGGATCCCCGGTCATCACCTGCACCGTCAGGGAAGGCGCGAATTTTTCAAGCTCCTTTTTCCAGTTGTACACAAGGGAGGCCGGAGCGACGATAACAGCTGGAGCGGTTAAGGAGCCCTCCTCCTTCTCATCAAGAATGTAGCAAATCGTTTGAAGCGTCTTTCCAAGCCCCATATCATCAGCAAGTACTCCCCCGAGTCCGTAATGGCTGAGCATTTTCATCCATCGGAAACCCGTCAGCTGATATGTTCTAAGGTCAGCCTGGAGATTCTCGGGTGGATCGATCTCAAAGGACTGAGGGGACCGGAGCCGTGTAACCAGTTCTTCGTAGCGGCCGCTGCGGTCGGCAAGGTTTGTGTCCAGCGTTTCATCCACCTCCAGACTTCGTGCGGCGGCAACCTGAAAGTGGTTGTCTTCCACATCGCCGGTGGTCAAGTTCAAGTCCTCCACCAGTCGCTGGAAGCGCTCGAATGAATCAGAAGTCAAGGACATCAGCGCCCCATCTGATAAACGGTAATACTTTTTCCGTTCAATGACTGCTTTTAAAGCTTCCGTAACGTCATCCGTACTGATCCCTTCAATGGCAAAGCTGATATCGAGCCAGCTGCCATTCGATTCGAGGTCAATAGACGCCTGCAGTTCATGCTGCTGATCGTCGAACAGCGAGCGGACAGCCGCGGATAAGAATACGTCGCTGTATTTCTTTAACGAAGGCAGATACTGATAAAGGAACGTTTCCAGTTCTTCTTCGTCCTCTAAATAAACCATCTCCCCGTCGAATTTGAATTCAGCGGATTCAATGATCTGCATAATGTTCTGCTCGGTTTCGAAGTCGCGCTGAACAATGGTCTGACCCGGGCGTTCCTGATCATTGAAAGGGTCGATCACGAGGTCCCCGTAATGAAATTTCACATCAATCGTTAATGTCCACTGCTGGAAATCAAGATACACCTCGGCTTTTAGTTCTTCCTGGTTGATCTTTTTCTGTGCGGACGTGTCCAGGTTCACGTCGGCGATCGTTTCCAGTTCCGGCAGGACATAGGAGACAATCCCTTCCATATCATTATGGCTGATCGTATGGCTGCCGTTGGAGTTGTAGGGAAGGATGGAGTACAAAGTCCGGATCACTTCCTCTTTGTCACGGGCGACAGGATAGAAGCTTCCTTCTTTATAAAGCAGGTGGTAATCGGATAAGTAATCATAATCCTTCAAATGATTCATATGCATGTGAAAATGCCCGCGCTCTTCCGATACATAAAACGTTAGTTCAGGAAAAGACTCTTCATATTGAAGCGGGCCGGCCTGGGTTCCCCGCTCAATAACCTCGGCCTCCTGCTTCTCCAGCAGCGGCAGGAGCTGGTGGACGAGGGCGGGGGAGATTTTCAGGATTTTCTGTTCGGCGGTGTTCCACTGCTGTTCAAAAAACTGTTCCTGCTCATAAGCCCTTTGAAGCAGCTGGAATACAGCCTGATCCTCCTCCGAAAACGTATGTTCAGCAGGATCGTATGTGAACGACTTAGTCAGGCGGTAGGGCTGCTGTTTTCGGATATACTCCAGGAGCTCCCGGATATTTTTAATGACATAGGGGTACTTCTCCCCGAGCTTTAATTCGATTCCGAGGCTCCGCGCTCCAAGAATGGATTGAATGTGGAGGGAATAGTGAACGCGCAGCGGTTTTTTCAGATCCATCCCCGTCCGGCTTTCCTGACGCTGACGGAAAGCTTCGAATAAACTGACCGCAAACATCCGGTCCTGGTTAGTCGTCCGGGGCGACCGGTTCCGGCCTTTTTCTGCCAGTTTCGGAGCGAGTTCCTCCAGTGCTTTTTCGCGGATTGCAATCAGTACCGCTGCGATGTGCTTACACGTATAATAGGTGGAGTAGGCGGCACATTCACATGTTGCTTCCACATCATCATCCTCAAAAAAGAAGACGCGTACTTCATAATCATGAGTACCCGCAACAACAGCGCGCCACGAATGGATGGCACTGTTATGGGAGAGCCCGTAGACTTTGCCGGATTCATAATACTGCTTCCCTCGTGCATAGAAGGCTTCGCCGGTAATTTTCTTTATATCTTTCGGTTGTAATAAGTAGCTCTGCATACTTGGCATCCTTACTCTCAGTTTTAGTTCCATTATAACAGGTTTAGGCTGTCCAGGAGAACGCTCCGGCCTTTGGAATCCTGTTCTGGTGATTGATTTTAATGGTTGGTTATGCTAACTTTCAATGTATCATATAAAAAATACGTGGAAGGCGCTTATAAGTCTGAGCGCTTTTTTTATGGAGTGAATCAGACCATGTAGGACGTATATCCTTTCCACCCCATTCATATAGAAATTTTTAATACGACGGAGGATATCACGATGAATGATATACAAAATGAAATGAAAAAACGCCGCACGTTTGCTATTATCTCCCACCCGGACGCCGGTAAAACGACGATGACGGAGAAAATGCTCCTGCTCGGTAACTTAATCCGCTCGGCGGGTACAGTAAAAGGTAAAAAATCCGGAAAATTCGCTACATCCGACTGGATGGAAATTGAGAAACAGCGTGGAATTTCCGTCACATCCAGTGTGATGAACTTCCCTTATAAAGACTATCAGGTCAACATCCTCGATACACCGGGTCACGAAGACTTTAGTGAGGATACGTACCGGACACTGACGGCCGTAGACAGTGTGGTCATGGTCATCGATGGAACAAAAGGGATCGAGGCACAGACCTTGAAGCTGTTTAAAGTTTGTAAGATGCGTGGAATTCCGATCTTCACTTTCATTAACAAAATGGACCGTGAAGGCCGTGAGCCGTTTGAGTTGATGGAAGAGATCGAAGAGACGCTGAACATCGAAACCTATCCAATGACATGGCCGGCGGGGATGGGCAAACGTTTCCTTGGTGTATTTGACCGCCAGAACGAGCAGTTCGTTCAATATACCGGGAATGAGGAAGAAGAATATATTCCTTACGCTGATCTTGACCAGCACCCTGAGCTGACCGAAAACGCAACGTATAAGGAAGCGGAAGAAGAAATGATGCTTGTCGATGAAGCGGGGGAAGATTTTGATATGGATAAAGTCCTGCGCGGTGAGCAGACCCCTGTCTTCTTCGGGAGTGCTCTCGCTCCGTTCGGCGTGGAGACGTTCTTCAACAGCTTTATTGATATGGCACCGGAACCGGCACCGAGGAAGTCAACGGAAGGCGTCGTTTCACCGGATCATGAAGAGTTCTCTGGATTCATCTTTAAAATCCAGGCCAATATGAACCCGCAGCACCGGGACCGTGTCGCTTTCGTAAGGATCTGCTCCGGTAAATTCGAGCGTGGCATGAACGTGACGCTTTCACGGACAGGGAAATCCTTCAAGCTCGCCCAGTCCCAGCAGTTTGTGGCTTCTTCAAGAGGAACCGTCGAGGAAGGCTATGCCGGAGATATCATCGGCATCTATGACCCGAACGTGTACCGGATCGGGGATACGATCGTTACAGGGAAATCGAAGTTCCAATATGATGAACTGCCCCAGTTCCCGCCGGAAATCTTTAAGAAGGTGACCGCTAAAAACGTTATGAAATCCAAGCAGTTCCGCAAAGGGCTTGAACAGCTCGTGCAGGAAGGGGCGATCCAGCTGTTCAAACGCTATCGCTTTGAGGATTACATCATTGGAGCAGTCGGTGAACTTCAGTATGAAGTGTTCGAATACCGTATGAAAAATGAGTACAATGTCGATATCGAATTGACACAGCTCGGGGAAAGGATCCCGCGCTGGCTGAATGAAGACCAGGTGGATGAATCGTTGTTCGATGAACGGAACATGCTTGCTGAAGACCGTGAAGGCAATCCGCTTGTCCTGTTCAAAAACGACTTCTCACTCCGCTGGTTCAAGGACAAGAACCCGGATATCGAACTGACCGATCTATTTGAAGTGAACCAGTACAACCAGACATTCGAAAATTAATCCAAAAGCACTCTGCGTTGAGCAGAGTGCTTTTTATATGGCTGAACGTGGGTATAATGAATGGTTAGAAAGATCTTTCGAGCATCCGGGACCGAATGTTTGTTCGATAGATGTTAGAATGATAAACTGATGTGGTAAACTAAAGTGTAACTAGTAAGGAACGGAGGTTTTCGTCGTGGATGAGAAGTTTGAGTTAGTTTCGAAATTTTCCCCACAGGGAGATCAGCCGAAAGCCATTGAGAAAATGGTGGAGGGGATCCAGAGCGGGAAAAAGCACCAGACACTGCTGGGCGCAACAGGTACCGGAAAAACGTTTACGATGTCCAATGTCATTGCACAGGTGAACAAACCGACCTTAATTATCGCCCATAACAAAACACTGGCTGGACAGCTGTACAGCGAATTCAAGGAGTTCTTTCCTAATAACGCTGTGGAGTACTTTGTCAGCTATTATGATTATTATCAGCCGGAAGCATATGTACCCTCTTCCGACACCTTCATAGAAAAAGACGCGAGCATCAATGATGAAATCGATAAGCTCCGACATTCGGCGACCTCGGCCCTGTTCGAGCGGAATGATGTGATTATCGTTGCCAGTGTCTCCTGTATTTACGGCCTCGGTTCTCCAGAAGAATACCGGAGCCAGGTGCTTTCCATCCGTTCCGGCATGGAAAAAGACAGGGATCAGCTTCTCCGCGAACTTGTAGACATTCAATATGCCCGTAACGATATCGATTTTCAGCGCGGTACGTTCCGTGTGCGCGGCGATTCAGTGGAAATCATTCCTGCATCGAGAGAAGAACATGCCATTCGTGTGGAGTTTTTCGGAGACGAAATCGATCGGATCCGCGAGGTGGATGTGCTGACAGGTGAAGTGACCGGTGAACGGGAGCACGTGGCCATCTTCCCTGCTTCCCACTTCGTCACACGTGAAGAAAAGCTGAAAAAAGCCATTGCCAACATCGAAGCAGAAATGGAAGCGCGGGTAAAAGAACTGCGTGACCAGGAAAAGCTGCTGGAAGCCCAGCGTCTAGAGCAGCGGACGAACTATGACCTTGAAATGATGAGGGAGATGGGATTCTGTTCCGGTATCGAGAACTATTCCCGTCACCTGACATTCCGTGAAGAAGGGGCAACTCCTTATACACTGCTTGACTTCTTTCCCGACGACTTTTTAATTATGGTCGACGAATCGCACGTGACCCTTCCCCAGGTGAGAGGGATGTATAACGGGGACCGCGCCCGTAAGCAGGTGCTTGTCGATCACGGCTTCCGGCTTCCATCCGCTCTTGATAACCGTCCGCTCATGTTCCCTGAATTTGAGGAGCATATCAACCGCATTGCTTATGTATCGGCGACACCGGGTCCGTATGAGATTGAACATACCCCTGAAATGATTGAACAGATCATCCGGCCGACGGGGCTGCTTGATCCTGAAATTGAAGTGCGCCCGATCCACGGCCAGATTGATGATCTTGTCGGGGAGATTCATAAGCGGAAAGATAAGGACGAGCGTGTACTTGTCACCACTTTGACGAAGAAAATGTCTGAGGATCTGACCGCTTACTTGAAGGACCTCGGTATCAAAGTAGCGTATCTCCACTCGGAGATTAAAACATTGGAACGGATTGAGATCATCCGCGATCTGAGGGTCGGTAAATATGACGTTATTGTAGGAATCAACCTGCTCCGGGAGGGACTGGACATACCGGAAGTATCACTCGTGACCATTTTGGATGCGGATAAGGAAGGCTTCCTGCGCTCCGACCGATCCCTGATTCAGACGATCGGCCGGGCGGCGCGTAATGAGAACGGCAGAGTCATCATGTACGCCGATAAGATGACCAAATCCATGCAGTATGCCATCGATGAAACGTACCGGCGCCGTGAAAAACAGATGGCTTACAATGAAGAGCACGGCATTACACCACAGACCATTAAGAAAGATGTCCGTGATGTCATTAAGGCGACTGCCGTCGCTGAGGAAGATATCACCTATGAGACAGGCAAGAAGCCGTCAGAAATGACGAAGAAGGAACGTCAGGAAATGATCGACAATATGGAAACAGAAATGAAGCAGGCTGCGCGTGATCTCGACTTTGAACGGGCCGCTGAGCTGCGCGACATTCTGCTGGAATTAAAAGCGGAGGGATGATGGAGTATGCCGAGCAAACATATTAGTATACGGGGAGCCCGTGCCCACAACTTGAAAAATATAGACATTGATATCCCGAAAAATAAACTGGTCGTCATGACCGGGTTGTCGGGGTCCGGAAAATCGTCACTGGCCTTTGATACGATTTACGCAGAAGGGCAGCGGCGGTATGTAGAATCGTTGAGCGCATATGCCCGTCAGTTTCTCGGACAGATGGACAAGCCCGATGTAGACTCCATTGAAGGTCTGTCCCCGGCGATTTCCATCGATCAGAAAACGACGAGTCGCAACCCTCGTTCCACAGTCGGAACGGTGACGGAGATTTACGACTACCTCCGCTTGCTATTTGCCAGAATCGGCCGCCCGACCTGCCCGAATCACGGCATTGAAATCAGTTCTCAGACCGTCCAGCAGATGGTGGATCGTCTGATGGAATATCCGGAGCGCACGAAAATGCAGATTCTTGCCCCTGTCGTCTCCGGGCGTAAGGGTGAGCACGTTAAGGTTTTTGAACAGCTTCAAAAAGAAGGGTACATCCGTCTTCGTGTCGACGGGGAAATGCGCGAAATTTCCGAGGAAATAAAACTCGAAAAAAATAAAAAGCATTCTATTGAGGTCGTCATCGACCGTGTCGTCATTAAAGACAGTGTGGAAGGACGTCTTTCCGACTCCTTGGAGACGGCGCTGAATCTTGGGAATGGAAATACAATCGTGGATGTTATTGGAGAAGAAGAACTGACATTCAGTGAACACCACGCCTGTCCGATCTGTGGGTTCTCAGTCAGTGAACTGGAGCCGCGGATGTTCTCCTTTAACAGTCCCTACGGCGCCTGCAGCCGCTGCGATGGACTTGGAACACAGCTGGAAGTCGATATTGACCTCGTTATTCCGGACTGGGGACGCTCCTTGAACCAGCATGCGATTGCAGCATGGGAACCGCAGAGCTCCCAGTACTACCCGCAGCTTCTGAAAAGTGTCGCAGATCATTACGGCATTGATATGGACAAACCGTTCCGGGAGCTTCCGGAGGAGCATAAGGAGCGTATTCTTTATGGAAGTGGGGATGAGAAAGTCTACTTCCGTTATGAAAATGACTTCGGCAAAGTTCGTGAAAATGAAATTTTCTTTGAAGGGGTCATTCCTAACATTTCCCGTCGTTACCGGGAAACAAGTTCTGATTACATCCGCGAGCAAATGGAAAAATATATGGCTCAGAAGCCTTGTCCAAAGTGTAAAGGCAACCGTTTAAACGAAGAAGCTCTTTCCGTTTTGGTCAATGGCCGCCATATCGGAACAACGACGGACTTTTCTGTCACAGAAGCAAAAGAGTTCTTTGAATCCGTTGAACTGACGGAAAAGGAAGAGACCATCGCCCGGATGATCTTGAAGGAAATCTGTGAGCGCCTCAGCTTTCTTGCCAATGTGGGTCTTGACTACCTGACCCTTTCCCGCTCTGCCGGAACGCTTTCCGGAGGGGAAGCCCAGCGGATCAGACTGGCGACTCAAATCGGTTCTGCGCTTACAGGTGTATTATACGTGTTGGATGAGCCTTCGATCGGACTTCACCAGCGCGATAATGACCGCCTGATCAATACACTGAAGCGGATGCGTGACCTGGACAACACATTGATTGTCGTGGAACATGATGAAGATACGATGCTTGCCGCGGACTACTTGATTGATATCGGCCCGGGAGCCGGTGCTCATGGCGGCCATATCGTTACACAAGGGACGCCGAAGCAGGTGATGAAAAACCGCAAATCCTTGACAGGTCAATATTTATCCGGTCGTCAATTTATCCCGCTGCCGTCTGAACGGCGGAAATCTGACGGACGCTCCCTGAAGGTGACAGGAGCCGAGGAAAACAACCTGAAAAAAGTCAATGCAGAAATACCTCTCGGTGTCTTTACAGCGGTCACGGGAGTGTCAGGGTCTGGTAAAAGTACCTTGATTAACGAAATCCTCTACAAAACGTTGTCCATGAAGCTTCATAATGGAAAGCAGAAGCCGGGACAGCATAAATCCGTAGAAGGGATCGACCAGCTGGACAAAGTCATTGATATCGACCAGTCTCCGATTGGACGTACACCAAGATCCAACCCGGCGACCTATACAGGTGTTTTTGACGATATCCGTGATGTTTTTGCCCAGACGAACGAGGCGAAAATCCGTGGTTACAAAAAAGGGCGGTTCAGCTTTAACGTTAAAGGCGGGCGTTGTGAAGCCTGCCGCGGGGATGGGATCATTAAAATAGAAATGCACTTCCTCCCGGACGTTTATGTTCCGTGCGAAGTCTGTGACGGAAAACGGTACAACAGGGAAACCCTCGAAGTGAAATATAAAAACAAGAGCATCGCAGACGTTCTCGCGATGACCATCGAAGAAGCGCTGGACTTTTTCGCCAACATCCCGAAAATCAAACGCAAACTGCAGACGGTTGCGGATGTGGGTCTCGATTATATTAAATTGGGGCAGCCGGCTACGACATTGTCCGGCGGGGAAGCCCAGCGGGTGAAGCTTGCGAGCGAACTGCACCGCCGCTCCAATGGAAAATCCTTCTACATCCTGGATGAGCCGACCACTGGTCTTCATGTGGATGATATCTCCCGGCTGCTGAAAGTTCTCCAGCGTCTGGTGGATAACGGGGATTCCGTTCTTGTCATTGAACACAATCTTGATGTCATCAAAGAAGCGGATCACATTATCGATCTGGGGCCGGAAGGCGGAGAAAATGGCGGACGTATTATCGCGAGTGGTACGCCGGAGCATGTGGCTGAACAGGAGATTTCCTACACAGGACGTTATTTGAAGCCTGTCCTGGAGAGAGACCGTGAACGGATGGAGAAACAGATGGACAGTCGTGAACAAGTGGCCGGCAAGTAGATGTTTTGACGCCCGCCGCCAAATTGAGTATCGTTAAACAAGAATGGTTGGACGGGAGGAATACTAGTGGAATCAATACAACCGAACAAAGTTCAGGATAAAATCAACCAATTAGCTGATAAAACGGTATATGTGCACTTGGAAACAACCAACGGTGCCTATGCAAGTCATTTTGATGAGAATGCCTATAACGTAGGGGCTTTCATCCGCAATGCAGAAGTTTCTTATCAACACGGAAAAATCGTCAGCACAGGCGGTGCCTACCGTGTAGGTCTTAAACTCGATCTGGGGTGGGTGTATGCCGAAGGTCTGAGTGATTATGAAATCGATGAAAAAGGTCGTCTGCTGATGGCCGGTCATGACCGCGAAGGCCGCTTGATGGTCGCGCTGGAAATCAGCGAGACTCCGTTCTCACATGGGGCGGATCCGGATGAGTGAAGGCCATGTCGTCGTGATTTTCCCGCATCCGGATGACGAATCCTTCGGGGCTTCCGGCACCATCTCTAAATTCAGGGATGAAGGCGTACCAGTCACTTACCTGTGTGGCACGCTGGGAGAAATGGGCCGGAACATGGGAAGTCCTGTGTTTGCCAACAGGGAAACATTGTCCACATTCCGCAGAGAAGAATTGAAGGAAGCTGCTGCTCAGCTCGACATTGACGTCGAATTTCTCGGTTACAGGGATAAGACACTTGAATTTGAGCCCCGAGATCAGGTGGCGGCTCATTTACGGAAAAGACTGGAGGAGCTTGAGGCAACAGTTGTCATTACGCACTATCCAGGGTATGCCGTCCACCCGGATCATGATGCCCTCGGTGCCGCTGCCGTTGAGGCTGTGAAGTCGATGGATGAAGCATCACGTCCTGATGTATGGATGCATGCCATCTCCAACAATCATGCCGATGTATTAGGGGAACCGGACATCGTATATGACATCCGCCCTTATTGGGAACGGAAGCTTGCGGCAATTCAGGCCCATCTTTCCCAGGCAGACGGAATGATGAGCTTGATCGAAAATCACGATCAGGCTGCCGAACAGCTGGAACGATTGAAAACCGAACGTTTTTACCGCTGTCACTTTTAAGACATCAACCATGGATCAGACATCAACGTCCGATCCATGGTTTTTTAGTTTTTGAATCTTTTGTTATGGGAACAACGTACATAGACAGGTAAAGGAGAGTGAACTTATGCCGGTAAATGAAGAACGTATGAAAATATTGGAGATGATTGAAAAGGGTACAATCAATGCAGAAGAAGGCGCGAAGCTCCTGAGTGCTCTGGAGCATGAAGGGGACGAGCAGCAGGAGAAGAAAAAGTACGGCATCATGAATTTTCTCGATGACGCAGTGGATAAAATTAAAAATGCCGACTTTGACCTTGCTTTCGGAGAATCGGTGGAGATTGAAGAGGAATCTTTTCTCGACGCTGAAGAATTGAAGGAAGTCGATTTGATGATTGCCAATGGCTCCCTGAATGTTTACACATGGGAGGAAAACCAGGCGAGGGCATCCTCCAGAGTGAAAGTATATCAGGCAGGCACGGAAGAAGAAGCAAGGGAACGTTTTCATGGAGATGTCCAGTTTGACATTAAATATGGACTGCTTCGATTGGCCAGTCCTTCCAAGAAGATCAAGATGCATACGGACCTTTACTTACCGAAACGTTTCTATGAATTTATGAAAGCCCAGCTTCAGAACGGCTCGATCCATGCGGAAGGTTTGGAAGCGCAGCATTTCCATTTGAAGACCTCCAATGGCCCTGTCAAAGGATCCCGGCTCAAAGGCGGGAGCTGCAAAATTCATACGGCTAATGGACCGATCAAGCTTGAAGAAGGTGAGTTTGAGCAGGTGGAAGCAGACACGATCAACGGGCCGGTGACTCTGGAAGGAACCTTCGGAAAAGTTGATGGATCTTCTGTGAGCGGCGGTATTTCAGTCAATCATAAAGGAAGTACGGCTCACACCGCCTTTTTGAAAACGACGGCAGGGGCCATTGAAGTCTCCCTTCCGGTGAAACGTAAAATTGACGGGATTTTGAAAACGAAATTCGGTTCCCTCCAATGTGGTCTAGATAATTATAAAATCCTGAAAGACCAGAAAGATGTAATGAATAAGTCGCTGGAATTTGAAGCGTATGAACAATTTGAAGATGTTTATCATATAGAAGCAGAGACGAAGACTGGTTCAGTGAAGATTCAGCCTCCTGTCCAGCTTTAACACAGCGGAAAAAATGAGGTGAGTGTTATGAAAAACTGGCTCCTGCATATTTTAGTCAATGCTGTTGCCATTATTGCTGTTGGAGCCCTGCTCGACAGCGTCCAGATTGATGGGGTGGGTGGTGCTCTTCTGGCCGCTTTTATCCTTTCTATCCTTAATGCGGTCGTCCGTCCGTTTCTTGTCATTTTGACTCTTCCAATTACCATTGTTTCACTGGGGCTTTTCCTGTTTGTGATCAATGCGATCACACTGGCTCTGACTGACTTGTTCCTCGGAAGTACATTTGATATTGATGGGTTCGGCATGACGATTCTTGCCGCTGTCATCATTTCTTTCTTGAACCTGGTATTAAACAGCCTGTTAAAAGATATGAAAAACGGATGATTCAGCCGTGCGGAGAAATCCGCACGGTTTTTTTATGCGCGTGGCAAGTTTTATGTCTATACTGAGAAGGACCCCTGGTCGGGAGAGACCTATCCAAGATTTCAGCAAAACATGCTACAATAGGGGACAGTGATTGATGAATGGAGGTTGTTGGAAAGATGAGCAAGGTCCGCACAGAAGATTTACTGGAACAATTTCAGCTTGAATTAGTAACCGGAAAAGATGGAGTTCACCGTGAAATACATATGAGTGACATATCCCGCCCCGGTGTAGAAATGACCGGGTATTTCAAGTTTTACCCGAAAGACAGATTACAGCTTCTCGGAAAGACAGAGCTGTCCTATTTCAATGAACTGACAAAGGAACAGCGTCAGGAGCGGGCGCAAAAACTCTGCACGGACGTCACCCCCGGTATTGTGATTACGAGAGGGATGGATATTCCTGAAGAACTGTTTGAAGCAGCGAAGGAAGCGGGCGTCCCGCTGATGATTTCGCCCTATAAAACAACGAGAGTCATCAGCCGGCTGACCAATTTCCTGGAGTCCAAGTTTGCCCCGTTCACAGCAATCCATGGGGTGCTGGTAGATATTTACGGGATTGGCGTGTTGATCACCGGGCAGAGTGGTGTGGGTAAAAGTGAAACAGCGCTCGAACTTGTGAAACGCGGCCACCGTCTAGTAGCGGATGACAGCGTGGAAATCCGTCAGGAAGATTACGATACGCTGATCGGAAACAGCCCGCCACTGATTGAGCATCTTCTGGAAATCCGGGGCCTCGGTATTATCAATGTGATGACGCTGTTCGGCGCTGGTGCTGTCCGCAGCTTCAAACGCATCACCCTTGTCATCAATCTGGAAATTTGGGATAAGAACAAGCAGTATGACCGACTAGGCCTCGAGGAAGAGACGATGAAAATTATGGACGTTCATGTGCCGAAAGCGACGATCCCTGTCCGTCCGGGACGTAACCTTGCCGTCATTATTGAGGTGGCAGCGATGAACTTCCGCCTGAAGCGGATGGGCGTCAATGCGGCGGAGGAGTTTTCCGAACGCTTAACCAAAGTGATCGATCAAGATCAAACGGGAAAATAAGGAGGAGACAAGATGCAGACATGTGAAGCACAGCCTCTTGATCCCGTCTTTCTTCAACTGGGTCCACTCTCTATTTACTGGTACGGCCTGATCATTGCAACAGGCGCCTTTTTAGGATTATGGATTGCTACAAGAGAAACAGAAAGATTGGGATTGAAGAAGGATTACATGGTGGACATCGTTGTGTTCGCTATACCCGCGGCCATTTTATGCGCCCGTCTTTATTATGTAATCTTTGAATGGGAGCGGTATGCCGGCGGTCCGTTCTGGAAGGTATTTGCCGTCTGGGAAGGCGGAATTGCCATACACGGGGCGTTGATCGGTTCGGTACTGACCGCTTATATTTACACAAAAGTTAAAGGAATCTCTTTCTGGATGATGGCGGATATCGCTGCGCCGAGTATTATCCTTGGGCAGGCGATCGGCCGCTGGGGGAACTTTATGAATCAGGAAGCCCATGGTGGTCCTGTTTCACAGGCCTTTTACGAAAATTTCATGCAGTATCTGCCGGCATTTATTAACCAGCAGATGTGTATTGACGGAACGGTGTATCATCCGACGTTCCTTTATGAATCCGTCTGGAATATTATCGGTTTCGCCCTTCTGCTCGTTCTGCGTCACCGCTTTAACCCGCGTCGTGGGGAAGTTTTCTTAAGCTATGTCATATGGTATTCTGTCGGACGTTTCTTCGTAGAAGGACTACGTACGGACAGTCTCTACTTGTTTGCAGATATCCGCATGGCTCAATTTATCTCCATCGTCCTGGTCATTGCCTGTGCTGTTCTTATCTATTACCGCAGAAAGAACGGAATGGCAGATAAATATTACAACGGAAAGAAAGTAAAATAAGGGAGCCGATAGCATGAAAGGAACGCTGCTGCGTGGTGGAAAAAAGGGCCTGGATTTAACATGGACACTGGGAAAAGTCATTTTTCCCGTAACCCTGATTGTGACAATTCTCCAGTACACTCCTGTACTGCCATGGGTGATGGATAAGCTTGAACCTATGATGGGGTGGCTCGGCCTTTCCGGCCAGGCCGCCGTTCCTTTAGTTCTTGGGAATTTCCTGAATCTGTATGCAGGGATCGCTGCGATTCTTTCCTTTGACTTTACGGTAAAGGAAGTGTTTATTCTAGCCGTCATGCTGTCGTTTTCCCATAACCTGTTGATTGAATCAACGGTGGCTAAAAAGGTGGGCGTCAGCTGGTGGATTGTTATTGGCGTTCGTCTTTCTCTTGCATTCTTTTCTGCTTTTTTCATCCATTTGTTCTGGGCCGGCGGAGAGGCACAGGCGAAGTACGGCCTGGCCCCATCCAATCCAGTTGAACCGGAAGGATGGACGGAAATCATCATCCAGGGAGTGCAGACAGCGGGCATGGGGATTATCCAGCTTGCGTTTATTGTCATTCCTCTGATGGTCGTGATGCAGTTTATGCGGGAAAAAGGATGGCTCGACAAATTTTCGGAATGGCTCGCTCCCTGCACCAGGTTTTTAGGTATGGAGCGGAATACGTCCATGACGCTGGCCGCCGGCTTGACCATTGGTCTTGCCTACGGCGCCGGGTTAATGATCCAGGCCGTGGAGGAAGATGGTGTATCGAAGAAGGATATGTATCTGGCCGTCATTTTCCTTGTCGCCTGTCATGCCGTTGTTGAAGATACGCTCGTATTCATTCCACTCGGCATTCCTGTCTGGCCGCTTCTCATCATCCGGTTGACGACAGCTGTTCTTTTAACAGCAGCCGTAGGGTTTGTTTGGAATAAATTACAACACAATAGAAAGGATACATCACATGAGCATACGTACCATTCTCTTTGATTTAGACGGCACACTGATTGATACGAATGAACTGATTATCGCCTCCTTCACCCATACGATCTCGCAATACGGGGACAGAGACTATACGCGTGAAGAGATTTTAGATTTTATCGGCCCTCCTCTTGTAGAGAGTCTGGCTAAAATCAACCCGGACAAGGTGGAGGAAATGGTGGAAACCTACCGTGAACATAATATCAAAAACCATGATCGCTATGTCACCGCCTATGATGGAGTTGTCGAAACGATGCACACCTTGAAGGAGCAGGGCTTCCGGCTTGGTGTTGTGACGACAAAGATGAAAAACACGGTGCATATGGGGCTTGAGCTCACGAATTTGGACGGCTTGTTTGAAACGGTAGTCACTCTTGATGACGTGACCAATGCTAAACCGCACCCGGAGCCGATTGTGCGGGCGCTTCAGGAACTCGATACGCCGGCATCGGAAGCTCTCATGGTTGGAGATAATACCCACGATATTGAAGCCGGGAAGAATGCCGGTACGAAAACAGCGGGGGTAGCGTGGACCGTTAAGGGCAGAAAAGTACTGGATGATCTTCATCCGGATTATATGCTGGACAACATGCGCGACCTGCTGCAGATGACCGGGAGATAATCCATGAGAAAAACGGACCGCTATCCTGTAAGGGGCGCGAATTCTTTATGGCATATTTATAAAACCGTGCCGTTTTTGAAAGTCGTAAAAAATTTCATCGTTATTCAGATGGCACGTTACACCCCATTTCTCGGAATGAAAAATTGGTTGTACCGCACGTTTTTGAACATGAAGGTCGGTGATCAGACGGCCTTTGCGTTAATGGTCATGGTCGATATTATGTTTCCCGAAAAAATAAAAGTCGGGTATAATACGGTGATTGGGTACAATACAACCATCCTCGCTCATGAATATTTGATTGATGAATACCGTCTGGGAGAGGTGATCATCGGAGATGAGGTACTGATCGGAGCCAATACGACGATTCTTCCGGGAGTTACGATTGGAGACAGAGCCGTTGTATCAGCGGGCACGTTGGTGAATAAAGATGTTCCACCCGGCAGCTTTGTCGGGGGAAACCCGATGAAGGTCATTTATACGAAAGAGCAGATGGCGCAGCGGGAGGCGGAAGAATGAGTTTTACACAAACGGTTTTACCGGCAGTGAAGAGAATTAAAGAATTTGAGGCTTTGCTGGAGTCGGATACAGAGTATATCATCCTACTGGAAAGCCGGCTTGGACTGCTTCGCAAGCTCGTTCGTCTCGGGCAGAAGTCCGGAAAAAAAGTCCTGGTCCATGTGGATTTGATTCAAGGCCTGAAGGCGGATGATTACGGGATGGAATATCTTGGTCAGGAAGTTAAGCCGGATGGAGTGATTTCCACGAGAGGGCATGTGATTCATCAGGCGAAAAAATACAATATCTTATCTGTGCAGCGCCTGTTTCTGATTGACAGCCAGGCCATTGAGCATAATGTGAAGCTGATACAGAGAACGGAGCCTGATTACGTCGAAGTTTTGCCCGGGATTGTGCCGGGAATGATAAAAGAGATAAAAGAGCGGATCGGGGTTCCTGTCATCGCTGGTGGACTCGTCCGTACGCAGGAGGACGTAGAGCAGGCACTGGCCTCCGGGGCTTCGGCTGTTTCTACTTCTCGTACCGACTTATGGAAGTTTTCCAAATAGACGATACAGACGCCTTCTGTGAAAAAACGAAAACGCACAGTGAACTACAACACTGATTATTGTGCGTTTTTGGCAGGTATCCGCTGAAGATCGGAAAGGAGCGGGCACATGACGGAATTTATGGGTGAATTGATTGGAACGATGATTTTGATCATTTTTGGAGGCGGTGTCATAGCCGGTGCGAACTTGAAAGCTACGAAGGCGGAAGGGAACTGGGTGCTTATTACAATTGCCTGGGGCCTTGCTGTGGCCATGGGCGTGTATGCGGTTGGAAGCGTTACAGGCGCTCACATTAATCCGGCGGTTACGCTTGGGTTTGCTGTAGTTGGAGATTTTCCGTGGGCAAAAGTTCCACTGTACATCACCGCACAGATGATGGGGGCTTTCATCGGGGCGGCAATCGTGTTTTTCCATTACCTGCCTCATTTCAAGGATACGGAAGATCAGCTGGCTATCAAGTCCATCTTCTGTACGGATCCGGCCATCCGAAGTCCTATTTCCAATTTGGTCAGTGAAATTATCGGAACCTTTGTACTGGTGATGGGGCTGCTGTTTATTGGGGCGAATGAATTTACAGACGGGTTGAATCCACTTATCGTCGGCCTGTTGATTGTGGCCATCGGGATGTCCCTTGGTTCTACAACCGGCTATGCGATCAACCCTGCCAGGGATCTGGGGCCGAGACTGGCGCATGCTGTTCTTCCTATCCCAGGTAAGGGAGGATCCGACTGGGGTTATTCCTGGATTCCTGTGGCCGGTCCGGCTATCGGTGGAATGTATGGCGGATTATTTTATCAGGCCATTTTCCAGGCGCAGTTTACCGTCTGGTTCTGGGTAGGATCTGCGGTGATCGCCGCTGTTCTTCTCAGCTCAATGAACGTCGAGTTAAAAAAAGTGAAACAAGCATAAAGGGAGAGATTTATCATGGGAGATTATATTTTATCAATTGATCAGGGTACAACGAGTTCACGGGCGATCCTGTTCAACCGCGATGGAGAAATTGTTGAGACGGCGCAGAAGGAATTTCAACAGTACTTTCCAAAAAGAGGATGGGTGGAGCATGATGCCAATGAAATCTGGACATCTGTGCTTGCCTGTATTTCCGATGTGCTCCGACTAGCTGATGTAGACGCCGGGGACATTGCTGGAATCGGTATCACCAACCAGCGTGAAACCACCGTCGTCTGGGATAAACATACAGGGAAACCTATTTATAAAGCGGTCGTCTGGCAGTCCAGACAGACCCAGGGCATCTGTAACGAACTGAAGGAGCAGGGCCTGGAAGATACATTCCGTGAGAAAACGGGTCTATTGCTGGATCCTTATTTTGCAGGGACGAAAGTGAAATGGATCCTGGACAATGTAGATGGAGCAAGAGAAAAAGCGGAGAACGGTGACCTGCTGTTCGGAACGATCGATACGTGGCTCGTTTATAAGCTGTCCGGCCAGAAAGCCCACGTTACGGACTATTCCAACGCTTCCCGTACGCTAATGTACAACATATATGATCTGGAATGGGACAAGGAGCTCCTGGAACTGCTGAACGTTCCTGAAAGCATGCTTCCTGAAGTGAAGGAGTCTTCCGATATTTATGCTCATACCATTGATTATCATTTCTATGGAAAAGAAGTACCGATCGCAGGGATTGCCGGAGACCAGCACGCAGCTCTGTTCGGACAGGCCTGTTTTGAAAAAGGAATGGCTAAAAATACTTACGGTACCGGTGGTTTCATGTTGATGAATACGGGAGAAGAACCGGTCAAATCCAGCCACGGTCTCCTTACAACCCTGGCCTGGGGGCTGGATGGCAAAGTCGAATATGCCCTGGAAGGCAGTATCTTCGTATCCGGTTCAGCGATCCAGTGGCTTCGTGACGGTCTGCAGATGATTGAAACATCTCCTCAAAGCGAGGAAGTCGCAGGAGAAGTGAATTCTTCTGACGGCGTCTATGTCGTGCCGGCCTTTGTCGGTCTCGGAACACCTTACTGGGACAGTGAAGCACGCGGGGCTGTATTCGGTCTGACTCGTGGAACGACGAAAGCCCATTTCGTAAGAGCCACCCTCGACTCTCTGGCATACCAGACAAAAGATGTTGTCAATGCCATGGTGGAAGATTCCGGTCTTGAATTGAAAACCCTCCGTGTGGACGGCGGAGCTGTGAAAAACAACATGCTGATGCAGTTCCAGAGTGACCTGCTTAACGTCAATGTAGAGCGTCCGGAAGTCAATGAAACGACAGCGCTTGGGGCCGCTTATCTTGCCGGTCTTGCGGTTGGTTTCTGGGAAGACCGCCGGGAAATCGAAAATCAGTGGAAAGTGGAGCGTGAATTCCAGCCGGGTATGGAGGAGAAGAAAACGCAGACACTATATAAAGGATGGCAGAAAGCTGTGGAAGCTACCCGGGTCTTCAAGCCTGAAGAATAAATCTTTGACACGTGTCCGCTCTCTGATATAATAAAGGTACAAGTTAATGGACACGGTCGGAGACGCGGAGAGACCACGAAGCTTTATGCACTGCATAAGGAGTTTCGTGGTCTCTTTTTTTATGCCGCAGCGTCTTAAGAACATTCCCACACATAACTTTCGACGTTTTCGGGAATACCCGTACCAGACCATTAAATGAAGACAACGGAAGAAGGAGAGATCGATATGCAATCATTTTCAAGCCTGGAAAGACAACGTCAATTTGAACGCCTGACTCAGGAAGAGTGGGATGTACTCGTTATTGGTGGAGGAATTACCGGTTCAGGAATCGCTCTGGATGCTGCCAGCCGCGGTATGAAAACAGCGGTTGTTGAAATGCAGGACTATGCAGCCGGAACATCCAGCCGCTCTACGAAACTCGTACACGGGGGACTGCGTTATTTGAAGCAGTTTGAAGTTAAGATGGTGGCAGAAGTCGGAAAAGAACGGGAAATCGTGTATGAAAACGGCCCGCACGTAACGACTCCTGAATGGATGCTGCTTCCATTCCACCAGGGTGGAAACTTCGGCCCGTTCTCTACCAACATCGGTCTGCGCGTCTATGATTACCTGGCTGGTGTTAAGAAATCCGAGCGCCGCTCCATGATGAGTGCAGAAGAAGCGCTTAAGCGTGAACCTCTCATCAAACAGGATGGATTAAAAGGAGCCGGTTATTACGTAGAATATAAAACAGATGACGCCCGCCTGACTCTTGAAGTCATGAAAAAAGCGGTTGAATATGGCGCCAACTCTTCCAACTACTCCAAAGTTGTGGACTTTATCTACAGTGATGAAGGTAAAATCGTTGGAGCCGTAGTGGAGGATTTAATCACAGGTGAGCAGTATAACGTGAAGGCGAAGAAAATCATCAATGCCGGCGGTCCATGGGTGGATGAGCTTCGTGAAATCGATGGCTCCAAGAAAGGGAAAACACTGCAGCTGACCAAAGGTGTTCACCTTGTATTCGACCAGTCCGTATTCCCGCTGAAGCAGGCGATTTACTTCGACAGCCCGGACGGTCGTATGATTTTCGCTATTCCTAGAAACGGTAAAACGTATATTGGTACAACGGATACAGTGTACGATCAGGATATTTCCCACCCGACGATGACGGAAGAGGACCGCGATTATATTATCAAAGCGATGAACTACATGTTCCCAACCGTCAAAGCAACGAAAGAAGATGTGGAATCCAGCTGGGCCGGCCTTCGTCCTCTTATTCATGAGGAAGGCAAAGATCCATCTGAAATTTCCCGTAAAGATGAAATTTTCGTTTCTGATTCCGGTCTGATTTCCATGGCTGGTGGTAAGCTTACAGGTTACCGTAAGATGGCTGTGACTGCCGTGGATCTTGTCCGCGATCAGTTGATGGAAGAAACCGGCGTCCGCTATTCTGATTCCGAGACGAAGCGCATGGCTATTTCCGGAGGAGAAGTAGGCGGTTCTAAAGGATTCAAGCAGTTCAAGGAAGAACGCTTGAAAATCGCTGAGTCCATCGGTATCGATAAAGAGGAAGCAGATAAACTGATCCAGCTTTACGGTGCCAACGTGGATAAAGTGTTCAACAACTTCCAAAACCGTAAGCAGGAAGCGGAGAATGAAGGCATCGATCCAATCGTCTTTGCTCAGCTTGCTTATGCTCTTGAAGAGGAAATGACCTTCAAGCCGGTGGACTTCTTCATCCGTCGTACGGCTGCCCTGTTCTTCAATATCCAATGGGTACGCGATCATAAGGACAGCGTTATTGACTATATGGCTGAATCCTTGAACTATACAGATGAGCAGAAGAAAGAATACACGGAGCAGCTTGATCAGCTTCTAAAAGAAGCCGTCACACCTGTTGAATATGTATAAATGATAAACCCGTCCTCTCCGGAGGACGGGTTTTCAGTTTCTTTGGGAAATCGTTGGGCTGTGAGCATGACACATGTACGGTTACGTTCCGCTTCTTGGTGGATCTTAGGCTCGTGCTGTTCCTGCCGGGGAACGCTCCTCGTAACCACACCAAGTGAAAACGGCAAAAGGGCACGGTTTTTTTGAAACTTTTTCCTTCTTTCCTGCGTAGAACATAGAAAGGAGGAACGTGTATGACGGATATTCGGGCGTTGATGCTAAAAGATGCAAGGAGACAAGTGGTAACGGGCGGCTTACTGCTGCTTATGGGCATTTTCTTTCTTATTTCCATTTTATTTTACCAGGAGGCCTCCTTTATTCTTTCCCTGATCTACTTTCCTTTGTTTTTCGTAACGGGAGCGGGGTTGTTTGTCAATGGGATGAACGATTTCAAAAAGTCCAGGTTTACAAGCATTCCGACAGCGGTCTCCGGGGTTGAAACCACCTATCCTCTTTTCCCGAAGCGGATGTATCTCGGCCAGCAGGATCTTAGAGATGATCAGGCGGGTCTTTATGATATGAATGGAGAACGATATGCCCGGGCGGACGAAGAACATCATTGGAAACATAAACCTGGAGCTGTTGTTTCCCGCTGGCTTTCTTTTCCGGCTGTTAAATCAGGTTCTTTTATTTATAAAGATGAGCATCATGCATTTCAGTACCGCCTGGAGAAAAAGGGCGGCTTCAAGTGGCGGGGCTATATTCAGAATGAAGAAGGACGATATACGGCTTACACAAAAGAGTGGAAAGGCGCAGGTGGGAAGCGGAGCATCGCTTTTATTGAAGGGAATGTGCTCCGATGGCAGCTCGAAGGCGACCGGTATCTCGGCCAATACCAGTTGAAAGATGAGAATGGCAGGGTCTGGGCGGAGGTTAAGCAGGGAGCTATTCCAACCGAAGCGGCCGACCGTTTCGGGAATATGCCGGGATTTATCGTAGAATGGTCTGTAAGGGACCAGGTTCCTTCCTCCCTTGTCGCTTTTCTCTTTTTATTTCAATACGGGAACTATTAAACACCAGCCGTCGCTGGTGTTTTTAATTTCTATAATTTCACAGCTGACGTTAACGTTAGAAGATCCACTCGTTCTCCCATTTGAAAATGAACTGTTACACAAGGAAACACTGCAAGCAACGCGTTGTCCTGTGACTCTAAAAACACCAACGTCTCATAGAATGGAGCAGTTTTTATCGAGGAGGCTGAACCAGTTTTTTTCAAAAGATTCTGTTATGATAAAAAAGAATGCAAGCAGATGGGAATTCTTGTTTGACGCTTTATCTTCATCGTGTTAGCATATTAGCATGCTAAAGGATTTGACGAAAGGATGGGTTCCATTGGTGAAACGTCTGATGTTTGAAAAACCATTGGGAATGCGCGACACGCTTCCCTTTTTTTATAAACAGAAATCAAAAGCGAGAAGAAATTTATCTGAAACCATTTTATCCTACGGCTATTCGTTTATGGATACGCCGATTATGGAATATCACGATACCGTCGGTCAGGTGAGTGCAACGCTTGATCAGCAGCTGTTCAAGCTGCTTGACCAGCAGGGGCATACCCTTGTCCTCCGCCCGGATTTAACGGCTCCGATCGCCCGCGTTGCGGCTTCTCAGCTGAAAAACAGCGAGTTTCCTCTCCGCCTGGCTTATGACGGCCCGGTCTTCCGTGCGCAGCAGGCGGAAGGTGGAAAGCCCGCGCAGTTTGAACAGGTGGGAACAGAACTCATCGGTGACCATTCGTCCTATGGAGACGCAGAAGTGATCGCTCTCCTTGTCGACTCATTGAAGCAGACGGGACTGGACGACTTTGTCATTACAGTCGGCCATATCGGTTATGTCAAAGCTTTTTTCACCGACCTGCTTGGCGATGATGAAGAAACCATTGATGAGCTGTTGAACTATCTCTATCGAAAAAATTATGTCGGCTATAGAGAAGCCGTGAAATCCCTGGATGCCCAGGCGGATAAAAAGCAGTCCCTTCTTCAGCTGCTCACGTTAAAAGGCGGAGAGGAAATCTTCGAATACAGCCGCTCGCTTGCCCGCAACCAGTCCTGCATGCAGGCGGTGAACGAGTTGAAGCAGCTGCACCGTCTTCTGGAGCAGTACGGCGTACAGCAGTACATTCAGTTTGATTTGAATTTGATCAGCCATATGGATTACTACACAGGGGTGTTGTTCGAAGGATACGCCCCTCACCTTGGAGCGATGCTCTGTAATGGAGGGCGCTACGATACACTTCTGCCTTCTTTCCAGTTGAACGCATCAGCAACAGGATTCGCCATTCACCTGGAGCGTTTGGTCGAGGCCTTGAATGACCAGGAGGATGAAGACGAGCGCATGGCTGTCATTGTGGACGATGAAACACACAGCCGCGGCATTGAAGAAGCGAAAAAATACCGCCGGGAAGGATACGCCGTTCTGCTGCAGCACGTCGATCAGATCCCTGATATTCAGGCTTTCCAGCAGGAGCTTTCCCAAACGGTCGATTTAACGAAAAAAGGAGGGAATCAGAATGAGTAAGCCTTTAACAATTGCCATGCCGAAAGGACGGATTTATAAAGAAGCGGCTGCCCTTATGGAAAAGGCCGGCTATTCACTTGGAGCCGATCTGGACGATTCCCGTAAATTGATTCTCGAGTTTCCTGACCAGAATATCCGGGTCATGATGGCCAAACCGATGGATGTAGTCACGTACGTAGAATACGGGGCAGCTGATATCGGCATTGCCGGAAAGGATGTCCTGTTGGAGCAGGACCGGGATGTCTATGAAGTGCTGGATTTGAAGATCAGCCCGTGCTACGTAGCGGTTGCCGGTCTACCTGATCAGCCGTTAAGCCGGATTGCTCCTAAAATTGCCACGAAATATCCGAAGGTCGCCTCCGATTATTTCCGGGAGCAGGGCGAACAGATTGAAATTATCCCCCTGAATGGTTCGATTGAACTTGCTCCGCTGATTGGTCTGGCCGATCGGATTGTCGATATTGTATCTACCGGACGAACGCTGAAGGAGAACGGTCTCGTCGAGTATGAGAAGATTGCCGATATCACCTCACGCTTGATTGTGAATCCTGTCAGCTACCGGTTGAAGAGTACAGAGATTGAACAGATGGTCACCAATTTAAGCGAAGTGATGGAGGGGACCCGCCCATGAGGATCATGAATAAATCGGACCTGCCTTCATTAAAGCGCAGTGTTGACCAGGGGACAGAAGAGCAGCGGAAATCGGTCCAAACGATCATTGCCCGCGTGAAACATGAGGGTGATGAAGCTGTACGAGCTTTTACCGAACAGTTCGACGGTGTCACCCTTGAAGATATGAAAGTAACGAAAGAAGAGTTTGAACAGGCCTATCAATCCGTCGATGGAGAGTTTGTCAGCATTCTGGAGGAAGCGGCGGCCAACATCCGCTCCTTCCATGAGAAGCAGAAAACTTCCTCATGGTTCGATACGAATTCCGACGGGACGATGCTCGGACAGAAGATTACGCCGATTGAGGCTGCCGGCGTTTACGTACCGGGTGGAACAGCGGCTTATCCCTCTTCCGTATTTATGAACGTCATTCCTGCTCAAGTAGCCGGTGTAGAAAAAATCGCCATGGTTACGCCTCCGGGTAAAGATGGACGAGTACCGGACGGGGTGCTGCTGGCCGCCCATATTCTTGGTGTGGACCATGTCTATAAAGTGGGCGGAGCCCAGGCGGTTGCCGCTCTTGCCTATGGTACGGAAACGATTCCGGCTGTCGATAAAATCACAGGCCCCGGGAACGTATTTGTAGCTCTTGCCAAGCGTGAGGTATTCGGTGATGTAGATATCGATATGATCGCCGGGCCGAGTGAGATCGCTGTCCTTGCTGACGAAACGGCGAAGGCAGAAGAAATCGCTGCAGATCTGTTGTCCCAGGCTGAACACGATGCCCGCTCTTCCAGTGTCCTTGTAACGACGAGCCCGGAACTTGCGGAGGATGTCAAGGAAGCGGTGCTCCAGCAGGTAGAGAAACTACCTCGGAAGGAAATCGCCGGGAAAAGTGTGGAAGACTATGGGATGATCGTTCTGTGCAGGGATCATGAAGAAGCGGTGGCGGCTGTTAATGAAATCGCCCCCGAACACCTCGAAGTGATGACTGCAGCCCCTTTTGATGATCTTGGAAAGATTAAGCATGCGGGCGCTATATTCCTCGGTCCATACAGCAGTGAACCTGTGGGGGATTATTTCGCCGGACCGAACCATGTTCTCCCGACCAATGGGACCGCACGTTTTTCCAGCCCGTTGAATGTCGATGACTTTGTGAAAAAATCAAGCATTATCTCTTACAGTGAACAGGCGTTGAAGACGCATGCAGATAAAATTGCCCGCTTCGCCAGACTGGAAGGCCTTGAAGGCCACGCCCGGGCCGTTGAAATCAGAAAGGAGCGCTGGACATGACAGAACAAAGAAACGCCGGCATCGAACGAAAAACAAGAGAAACAGATATCAGCCTCGACTTTACAATTGACGGTCAAGGCAGGGCGGATCTGGACGTACAGGTTCCGTTTCTTTCCCACATGCTGGAACTGTTCGCCAAACACGGACTCTTTGACCTGACAGTCAGAGGTTATGGAGATGTGGAGGTGGACGACCACCATTTAACCGAGGATATCGGTATTTGTCTCGGCCAGACGCTGCGCCGGGCCATGGGAGATAAATTCGGAATGAAACGGTATGGATCGATGACGCTTCCGATGGATGAAACGCTCGTAACTGTAGCCGTTGATTTAAGTGACCGGCCACATTTGGAATGGCGTGCTGAACTTCCGAAAGACCGGGTGGGTACCTTTGATACCGAAAATGTCCATGAATTCTTCTGGAAGCTGGCGGTGGAAGCCAGAATGAACCTTCATATCGTCCTTCACCACGGGCACAACACCCACCACATTATTGAGGCCATGTTTAAGGCTTTGGCACGCGCGCTGGATGAAGCCACTCAGATTGATCCACGGGTACAGGGAGTGCCTAGTACGAAGGGGAGTTTGTAATCATGATTGGTGTGATCGATTACGGTATGGGCAATCTCTTCAGTGTTTCCAAAGCATTGGAGCGTTTAAATATTGAATACAAAATCGGGGACCGTCCTGATCAGCTTCATGGATGTGATGGGTATATCCTTCCTGGAGTAGGAGCTTTTCCTGATGCGATGAAGGCATTAGCGGAGCACCAGTTCATCGGTTTCATCCACCAGAAAGTAGACGAAGGGGTGCCGCTGTACGGCATATGCCTCGGGATGCAGCTGCTTTTTGAAGGCAGTGAAGAAGGTGGTCAAACGGATGGGCTTGGACTCTTCACCGGGACGATCCGCCGTTTTTCCGGAATGGATGAAAGCGGCCGGGCCTACAAAGTCCCGCATATGGGGTGGAATCAGATGAATATCCATCGTCCGGAAAAAGAACTGCTGACAGACGTGGAGAATGAATACGTCTATTTCGTTCACTCCTATGCCGCTGTCACCGATGATGAGGATCTATTATATGCCACCGCAGATTATCATGGAGCCGTGCCGGCCATTGTGGGTCGGGATCACGTGGTAGCCAGTCAGTTCCACCCGGAAAAAAGCGGTCGTGCAGGGATGCAGCTGTTGGAAAATTTCTGCCGGGTGATGTGCAGACAATAAGGAGGGGTACGAGATGAGTTTTACGATTTATCCTGCTATCGACATGCGCGGCGGGAAATGCGTGCGATTGGAACAGGGAGATTTTAATAAAGAGACCGTTTATGGGGAAAACCCTTTTGATGCTGCGAAGCAGTTTGCGGAAGCCGGCGCGTCCTGGATCCATATGGTGGACCTGGATGGAGCGAAAGAAGGGTCCAGACAGAATGCTGAATTTGTGCTTCAGGCAGCTGAGGAGTTGAATTGCCGTATTCAGATCGGCGGGGGTATCCGGTCTGAAGCGGATGTTCAGTATTACTTGGATCAAGGCGTCGATCGTGTCATTATTGGTTCCCTTGCGGTGAGTGATACCGAAACCACCAAGGAGCTTCTTTCTAAATACGGCAGCCGCATCGCCATCGGGCTTGATGCGAGAGACGGGTTTGTGTCCACGGCCGGATGGCTGGAACAGTCTGAAATCAAAGCTGTTGATCTGGCGAAGGAACTGGTGGAAGCCGGAGCCCGGACCTTCATCTATACGGATATTGCTAAAGATGGAATGCTCTCAGGCCCGAATACGAAAGAAATAGTGCGCCTGGCTGAAGAAGCCGGCGTCGATGTCATTGCCTCCGGAGGCATCAAGGACCTTGGAGATCTTCAGGAATTAAAACAGTACCGGGATCGGAATGTTTCCGGCTCAATCGTAGGAAAAGCGCTGTATACGAATCAGTTCACGCTGCAGGATGCCCTCGCTGTGGAGGTGGAGTAATGCTTTCCAAGAGGATTATTCCATGTCTTGATGTGAAAGAAGGACGGGTGGTCAAAGGGATCCAGTTTGTTGATATAAGGGATGCCGGAGATCCTGTTGAACTTGCCAAGGTTTATGATGAGCAGGGAGCTGATGAACTCGTCTTCCTTGATATATCCGCCAGTCACGAAGGAAAGAAAACGATGATTGACGTCGTCCGCTCGGTTGCTTCAGAGCTTGCGATTCCTTTTACAGTCGGTGGGGGGATCCGGACCCTTGAGGATATCAAGGAGGCGCTGAGAAACGGGGCCGATAAAGTATCCTTGAATTCATCCGCCGTCCAGCGTCCTGAGTTAATTACCGAAGGCGCGGATTATTTTGGCAGCCAGTGCATCGTCGCGGCCATTGACGCCAGATACGATGAGCAGACCGACAACTGGATCGTCTACATCCATGGAGGACGGACGCCGACGGAATGGTTCCTGACCGACTGGGCTCAGGAAGCGGTGAAGCGCGGAGCGGGTGAAATTCTGCTGACATCCATGAATAAGGACGGGGAAAAGACTGGTTTTGATCTGCCGATGCTGGAAGCTGTCCAAAACGTCGTAAGCGTTCCGGTCATTGCATCAGGCGGTGCCGGCTCCAGTGAGCATTTTTATGATGTATTTACAAAGGTGGATGCAGACGCGGCTCTGGCTGCTTCGATTTTCCACTACAAAGAAACATCTGTAGGAAACGTGAAACGTTACTTAAAAGATAAAGGGGTGCCGATCCGATGAACATCAGTGAAGTGAAATTTGACGAGCAGGGCCTAGTACCGGCGATTGTCCAGGATGAGCGCTCAAAAGAAGTGCTGACACTGGCTTATATGAATAAAGAATCCCTCGAAAAAACGCTGGAGGTTGGAGAAACCGTCTTTTACAGCCGTTCAAGAGAAGAGCTGTGGCACAAAGGAGAAACGTCCGGAAACACTCAGAAGGTGAAACAGATCAAGTATGACTGTGATCAGGACGCTCTGCTCCTGCAGGTCATCCCGGCTGGTCCTGCCTGCCACACGGGGAGCTACAGCTGTTTTTCTAAAACACTGACCGGAGAACACACAGAAGCTGAGGAAAACCGCTATGCTATTCTCGATGAACTGCAATCGGTCCTGGCGGAAAGGAAATCTCTTCTTCCGGAAGGCTCTTATACGTCCAAGCTTTTCCAGGAGGGTGTCGACAGGATCGCTAAAAAAATCGGTGAAGAAGCAGGGGAAGTGATTATTGCCGCTAAAAATGATGACCCTTCCGAGATGGCTCTTGAATCCGCCGATCTTCTTTTCCACCTTCTGATGATTCTGACAGACCGTGGTGTGCCGTTTGATGATGTTCTTCGTGTGCTGGAGGAAAGACATTCCTAAGCCGGATTCCTTTTTCTCCTATTTCTATCTTCCTATTTATGTTATACTGCATAATTAGTGAGATTTGATACGTATTAGGGGGACAGTCATGACAACATCAGTAAAAGGGACAGCGGCACGGCAGGATACGAACATTATCCCATTTCTGCCATCCGGTAAGTTTTATTTTACCCATGGGATTCAGGCTTTTCAGAAGCGTCGTTTCAATGCCGCTGTCAAGTGGCTGAAGAAAGCTATCGAAGCCTCTCCCGAAGAACCTCTATATCCATGCCAGCTTTCAGTGGTCTACACGGAAGTTGGCTCTTATCATGCAGCCAACCAGGTGTTGACGGAAGTACTTGCCAATTTTGGCAGAGAATACGTCGACTGCTATTATTTGATGGCGAACAATTACGCTCATCTTGGGCTGCTCAGTGATGCGAAAAAGTATGTCGATACGTACCTTGAACAACCAGGTGATGGGGAATTCGAGGAAGCGGCTGAGCAGTTGAAGGAAATGCTGGATTCGCTGGAGGAAGAGGAAGAAGAGGATGAGGACGAGTGGGCTTTTGAAGACGAAGATGAGCTTTTGATCTATCAGGAAACGGCCTTTTATCATTTGGAGCAGGAAGAATGGGACCAGGCGCTCCAGCTTCTTGAAGAAATGATGGACATGTTCCCTGAATTTACGATGGCGCAGCATAAGTATGCCTTCGCTCTATATATGAACGGCAGTCAGGAAGAAGCGGTGGACCTCGAGCGTTCCATTTTGGCGGAGGACCCATCCGACATTCACAGTCATGTGAACCTTGCTGTTTTTTACTTGAAAAATGGGCGGCAGGAGGAAGCTATGCATCATATCCATCAGCTGCGCAATGTCTTTCCCATGCACGAACAGCAGAAACTGGCTGTAGCAGAAACGCTGGCACGGGCAGGGTTTTATCAGGAATCCATTGAACGGTTCCGCGCGCTGAAGGATAAGCAGGTGGTGCGGAGACGGGTGTACTACAAGTGGTACAGCATCGCTCTTTACCATACCGGTCAGCCGGCGAAGGCTCTCCAAATGTGGGAAAAGGGCTGCAAGCAATTCCCTAAACTGGCTGAGGAAGGCGGTCCCTGGTCGAATCAGCTGTAAAAAACCACGTAGAGACGGAGGGGCCTTCTCTCTGTCTGGACGTTAAAGCAGATCTTTGCTGAAGAGGGGGAACTTTTCTTCGAAGGTCTGTTTTCGTATGTTCGGCCGACCCTGCTTCATTCCCTGCCTAGGGTCCTAAGACTCCGACGGGAATCAAGCACTCCCCTTCAGAGTCTCAGGAAGCTTGTCAAGGCTTTCGGAGAACCTTCAAGCACATTAATGGACGGTTGTCGTATGATTTACTATGATATGTACAGGAAACAACAAGTGATTTGGAATCATAAGGAGTTGAATATAGATGAGTGAAGAACGTATTTATGATGTGATTATCGCCGGCGCCGGCCCTGCTGGTATGACAGCAGCCGTTTACACGTCTCGTGCGAACCTGGATACGCTCATGATCGAGCGTGGAATTCCGGGCGGACAGATGGCCAATACAGAAGATGTTGAAAACTACCCGGGCTATGAAAGTATTCTTGGACCGGACCTTTCCAATAAAATGTTCGACCATGCGAAAAAGTTTGGTGCTGAATACGCGTATGGCGATATTAAAGAAGTGATTGACGGGAAAGAATATAAAACAGTTAAAGCCGGTAACAAGGAGTACAAAGCCCGTGCTGTCATCGTAACGACAGGCGCGCAGTACAAAGAACTCGGTGTACCGGGAGAAAAAGAACTCGGTGGCCGCGGTGTATCCTACTGTGCCGTATGTGACGGAGCATTCTTCCGTGACAAAGAACTTGTCGTTGTCGGCGGCGGGGATTCTGCTGTGGAAGAAGGCGTATACTTGACCCGTTTCGCAAGCAAGGTAACGATTGTGCACCGTCGTGATGAACTTCGTGCCCAGAAAATCCTTCAGGATCGTGCCTTCGATAATGATAAGATCGATTTCATCTGGGATACAGTTGTGAAATCCATCAATGATCAAGATGGGAAAGTGGGCAGCGTGACCCTTCACAATAGAAAGACAGATGAAGAGTATGAATTCGATACCAACGGTGCTTTCATTTATATCGGCATGATTCCGTTGAGCCAGCCGTTTACAAGCCTGGGCATTACAAATGAACAGGGATATATCGAAACGGATGAAAATATGGAAACGAAAGTGCCGGGCGTCTTCGCAGCTGGAGATATCCGTGAAAAAGAACTGCGTCAAATTGTAACAGCAACAGGCGACGGCAGTATTGCAGCTCAGTCTGCACAGCACTATATTGAGAATCTTCTAGAGGAATTAAAAGTCGTCAATTAAGGATATAATAGTTTAACGCTGATGTAACATCCGTGAAATATTCTTTTGTTACGATGAAGATCATTAATTGACCCCCTTTTAATAGAGTAATCTCTAAAAGACACAGGTGCTTATCATCTGTGTCTTTTTTTTTATGAAATGGCATCACCCGTGTTCTACGTTCGAAGAGATGCTGACAGGGAAAATCAGCTCATAATATTGTTGCCGTGTGTGTATTCATTGTATAATGGGTGGAGATGCCCTCCAGACAGAAATTGAGGTGACGTACTAACGATGCAGCGTGTAGCCAATTGTGTATTACGTTCAAAAGACAAAGTGTTGATGCTCAAAAAACCACGAAGAGGCTGGTATGTAGCTCCTGGAGGAAAGATGGAGGCAGGAGAGAACATTAAAGATTCGGTCGTGCGTGAGTTTAAAGAAGAAACAGGGCTGGATATCGAAAACCCTGAACTGCGGGGGTCTTTTACTTTTATTATGAGGAAAGAAGAGAAGACTGCTCAGGAATGGATGATGTTCACCTTTTATACGACAAGTTATTCGGGTGAACTGCTTGATGAAAGTGAAGAAGGTGAACTGGAATGGGTACCTGTGGATGATGTGCTGAAGAAGCCCATGGCTGAGGGAGACCGTGAGATCTTCAGACATATCCTAAGCAGTGATCACCAACTTTATGGAACATTTGTATATACGACGGATTTCCGATTGATTGATCAGGATCTGGATCCGTCTTGACCTGACGAATGGGGAGCGATGGAGATGCATGTAGATGCAAACGAAACTCAGCTGGTAATTATTACTGGAATGTCGGGGGCAGGAAAAACCGTGGCTGTTCAAAGCTTTGAAGATCTCGGTTTTTTTTGTGTGGATAACCTGCCGCCTGCCCTTCTGCCTAAATTTCTGGAATTGATGAAGGATTCCAGCAACAACATACAGAATGTGGCGCTTGTCATGGATCTGAGAGGCAGAGAATTTTTTGATGCGCTTTTTGATTCCCTGGACAGGCTTGGGAAGGAAAACTGGCTGCAGGAGCATATTCTTTTTCTTGATGCGGAGGATCAATCCCTCGTTTCAAGGTATAAAGAAACGCGCCGCTCCCACCCGCTTGCCAAAGAAGGGCTTCCTCTTGAAGGGATCCGCAAAGAACGGAAGATGCTCGATGAGCTGAGAGGCCGTTCCCAGACCATCATTGATACCACTTCGCTCAAGCCGAAAGAACTGCGGGAGCGCATTATTGAAAGCTACCGTCAGCAGGAGCAGCAGGTGTTTTCGGTTCAGATGGTATCCTTCGGTTTCAAATATGGGGTGCCGATTGATGCGGATTTGATGTTTGACGTGCGTTTCCTTCCCAACCCCCATTACGTGGAGCAGATGCGCCCGCTGACAGGGCTGAATTCTGAGGTGTCCTCGTACGTATTCAAGTGGAGCGATACTCAGAAATTCCTGGAAAAGTTGAAGGACCTGCTTCAGTTCATGCTTCCCCAATACAAACGGGAAGGGAAGAGTCAGCTGGTTGTGGCCATCGGCTGTACGGGTGGTCAACACCGTTCTGTAGCTTTGGCGGAACATCTCTCCGAGTATTTCTCCAGCGATTTCGTGACCCATGTGACCCACAGGGATATCGAAAAAAGGAAGGGTTTGTAGTAGATGGATTCAAAGACGAAGCCGCGTGTCGTCGTCATAGGAGGCGGAACCGGAATGCCCGTCCTCCTGCGGGGACTGAAAAAATTACCCGTTGACCTTTCGGCGATCGTAACGGTCGCTGATGACGGGGGAAGTTCTGGAAGACTGCGGACGGAAATGGCCATCCCTGCTCCAGGAGATATCCGCAATGTCGTCGCTGCTCTGTCTGATGCAGAGCCTATGCTGCTCGACCTGTTTCAGCACCGGTTTTCCAACGGGAACGGCCTTTCCGGCCATTCCATGGGAAATCTCCTGTTGGCAGCTATGGCGTCCATGACAGGGGATTTTTATAAAGGCATTAAGGAAATATCCCGGGTACTCAATGTACGCGGAAATATATATCCGATCGCCAATCACAGCATGAATCTTCATGCTGAAATGGAAGATGGAACGATTGTAACAGGCGAGTCGAGCATACCGAAGCAGGGGAAAAAGATCAAACGGGTGTTTGTCAGTCCTACACCGGTTCAGCCGCTCCCGGAAGCCGTTGATGCCATACAATCTGCTGATTTAATTGTCATCGCTCCGGGCAGTCTATATACGAGCATTCTGCCGAACATTATCATTCCTGAAATCGGCCATGCTCTCAAAGAAACAAAAGCGAAAGTGACGTATATCTGCAATGTCATGACCCAGGAAGGTGAGACGTCCGGCTATTCTGCGGGCGATCATATCCAGGCGTTAGTTGATCATATCGGCCGGGACGTGGTACAGTCAGTTATTGTGCATAACAGACCGATCGATCAGCAGGTCAGGAAAAAATATGCCGAAGAAAACGCCGAACCGGTTGTGTATGATATCGACCGGATTAAGTCCATGGGTGTCCAGGTAATTGAAGAAGATATTATTGACCATGATAAAGTGATGCTGCGCCACGATACAGCTAAATTGGCGCGTCTTTTACATTCCATGCTCTAAGCAGGAGATTGTTGTTATGAAAGGGGGGATCGGAATGTCCTTCGCATCTGAAATAAAAAAAGAACTGACGAACGTGGAAGCAGATATGGGATCTATGGAAGCAGAACTGGCTGCGCTCGTACGGATGAACGGAACATTTTCTTTATCCAATCGACAGTACATTCTGGATGTGCAGACGGAAAATGCGGCTATTGCACGCAGGATCTATACGCTGATTAAGAAGCTGTATCCATATCCCGTTGAACTTCTTGTGCGGAAGAAAATGCGGTTGAAGAAGAATAATGTTTATATTGTAAGACTTGCGGAAAAGGCGGATGCCGTTCTGGAGGACCTGGAGATATTAAAAGGCCCGTTATCCATCAATCCGAATATTCCAGAGAAGTACTTGAAAGATACGGGGTGTAAACGGGCGTACTTGAGGGGAGCCTTTCTTGCGGGAGGTTCTGTCAATAATCCGGAAACTTCGTCTTACCATCTGGAGATTTATTCAGCTGATGAGGAACACAACGAAGCGTTGTGTAAGCTGATGAACAGTTTTGACCTGCATGCCCGTACGTTAAGCAGGAAAAAGGGGTACATCACCTATTTGAAAGAAGCGGATAAAATTACGGAGCTGATCAGCAATATCGGAGCCCATCAGGCGTTGTTCAAGTTTGAGGATGTCCGGATCGTTCGAGATATGAGAAACTCCGTAAACCGTCTGGTCAACTGTGAGACAGCGAATTTAAATAAAACCATCGGTGCGGCTTTCCGGCAGGTGGAAAATATTAAATTCATTAAACGGACCGTTGGTCTTGAGGCTCTTCCAGACAAGCTTCAGGAGATTGCCTCCCTGCGCCTGCAATACCAGGAGGTTTCATTGAAGGAACTTGGTGAATATGTTTCCGGTGGAACGATCAGCAAATCCGGCATTAACCATAGACTGAGAAAAATCGATGAATTCGCTGACCGTGTCAGAAAAGGTGAAGTCACAGAAAAGTCCAGAAACTGATTCATCTTCGGATTTATTCATGCTATAATAAAAGACAATTATAACGCTTTCGTAAGGAGAGCGTTCTTTTTTCAACCTTTTGATAACGCTTACAAAGGGTGATGGGAACAAGAAAGGAGAATGACCAGTGTTGGAAAAAACGATTAAAATCGAATTGGAAACAGGTCTGCAGGCAAGGCCGGCTGCCTTATTTGTTCAGGAAGCCAATAAATTTTCTTCTGATATCTTTATTGAAAAAGAGGAAAAGCGTGTCAACGCGAAGAGCATCATGGGATTGATGAGTCTGGCGGTCGGCACAGACGAAGAAGTAAAAATCATCGCGGATGGCTCGGACGAAGAGCAGGCGATTCAAATGTTAACGGCTTTCGTACAACCTGCGTAAGCTTTGTTATGTGAATCAGTGAACGTGTCGAATAAGAGAACGTTCTCATATTAAACATAAAAAAATCCGCTGGGATACCAGCGGATTTTTAAGAAGTTACATTATACGTTCTTTTCCATGACCTTATCGATCAAGCCGTATTCTACAGCTTCGTGAGCGGACATGAAGTTGTCGCGGTCTGTATCGCGCTCAATGACCTCATAAGGCTGACCTGTGCGCTCAGCAAGGATCTGGTTCAGTTTTTCGCGCATTTTAATGATACGCTTCGCATGGATTTCAATGTCAGAAGCCTGACCTTGTGTACCGCCAAGAGGCTGGTGGATCATGACTTCACTGTTTGGAAGAGCATAACGCTTCCCAGGCTCACCAGCGTTCAGAAGGAAGGCACCCATGGAAGCGGCCATTCCTGTGCAGATGGTGGATACATTCGGTTTGATGAACTGCATGGTATCGTAGATCGCCATTCCTGCGGTGATGGACCCACCCGGTGAGTTGATGTATAGGGAAATATCTTTTTCAGGATCATCGGCTGCAAGGAATAGCAGCTGAGCTACAACAGAGTTCGAGATGTTGTCATCAATCGGGCTGCCGAGCATAATGATCCGGTCTTTAAGCAAGCGGGAGTAAATGTCATAAGCACGCTCTCCCCGGTTTGTTTGTTCAATAACTGTAGGGACTAAATTCATTGTAAGTTCCTCCTTATCATCACTTGATTATCTTTGAGATACATTCATCATACCTTTAAGGTCAATAAAGGTCAAACAAAAACAATCGACGATATCCGCGACTACGTAAAGCTTTGGAATACACGGATTCCTTCTACCATCATACCCTGAATTGTTTGATATAAACGTAGGATATAAAAATCCATGGTCCATGTTTTTATCCTCCTATATAATGAATAGGAACAGCAGGATTGCTGCAGAACGGGGGGAATCACAAATCGTTGGTTGTACATAGAGGAATAAATTTTAAAAAACGGGTTGCGTAATCGGGAGTCATTCATTATAATAGTATTTGCATGTCGCTTCTGCGCCTGTAGCTCAGTTGGATAGAGCGGTAGATTCCGGTTCTACGTCAGTCGGGGGTTCGAATCCTCTCAGGCGCGCTTTCTAAAAAAAGTCTTCCTCTTGGAAGGCTTTTTTTATTCCTTCAATATTATTATGATATAATGGTTGTAGGATAAAGCATACAGTTACATCCATGTTATTTAAACAATTATTGAACAGTAACCTCATGAAAGCTGTACGAACGTTTATTTGGTTTAGTTATTTCAATGTAGTTTCTAAATAGAGCGTCGTATGATATGATTACTTTATGTACTGTAGGACTTTTCGCTTTATTTAGAAGAGGGGTATCTATGACAAACCTAATCCGTTACAAAATCTTGTCCACCGAACAAGTATCTGAAGACAGGCGGATTCACGTGTTTGATATGCAGAAGCAGCAGAAGTTGTCGTTTAATTACGAGTCCCTGAAACGAACTCCGGAAAACTATGTAGGCGAAGGGTTGGCGGAATTTCTACATCGCAGAAAACTCAAAATAGATAATGGCTTTTACGATAAAAAGGGACACGCATCTTAAATGTGTGTCCCTTTTTTGTTGTAAGATTGGAACCAGTCCTGTTGAAAGGGATAATATATAAGGAGGGGATGGCGTGCAGGGAATTGTCCTCTATACGAAGAAGGAATGTACCTTGTGTGATGAAGTGAGAGCTTTATTGGATTTGTTTTCCGTGGAGGTCACGGAAATAGATATTGAATCAGACCCGGAGCTTCATGAGAAGTATTTTCTTGAAATACCAGTCGTGAGGATCAAGGAAGAGGAACTGGACTACCGGTCCATTGATTACTTTGAACTGCAAAAGCGTTTACAATGAAAAACCATAGGTTTTCTGCTTGCACCCGTACCCCCTCACTGTTAATATAAAAAATGTAATAAGATATTTTTTTGCTCCTAGCGGGACATAATATGACTACCTGGGACGTAATTCATCCCGGTCAGCAGTTTTCAAAGAAGGGGCTTTTCCATGAGAGCGTTCATCGATCTACAAAAAAAATTATTCCCTGATGTCCTGGACGTTATTCAGAGGCGGTATCAGCTGCTTCATTACATCCAGATCATGCAGCCCGTCGGAAGGAGAGCATTGGCGGAAAACGTCAATCTTGCCGAACGGACGGTACGCAGCGAGGTGGACTTCTTAAATCAGCAGGGAGCTGTCGAGATTACATCAAGAGGCATGCACCTGAGCTATGAGGGGCAGAACATCCTTGAGCAGCTGGCTGAATTTATTAAGGAAGTTTCCGGCATTAAGGTTTTGGAACAACAGTTAAAGGATAAATTAAATCTGGATCACGTTGTTGTTGTTCCTGGTGATAGTGATGAGCTCAATTGGGTAAAACAAGAGATGGGAAAAGCTTGTGTCCAGTATTTGAAAGATCATATGAATCCTGAACAAGCCATTGCCATTACAGGTGGAACAACGATGGCATCAGTGGCCCAGACGATGACCTCATTCAAGGGCGCTGATCAATGCCTGTATGTACCTGCCAGAGGCGGTTTGGGCGAAAGAGTGGAAAATCAGGCCAATACGATATGTGCGGAGATGGCTAAAAAAGCCAAAGGGGACTACCGTTTGTTATATGTACCCGATCCGCTGAGCGAGGAATCCTATAAGACGATAAAAGAAGAGCCTTCCATCAAGGAAGTTCTGGACATTATCCGTCACGCTGACATCGTTATCCACGGGGTTGGAGATGCGATGACCATGGCCGAACGGAGAAAAACGTCTCCGGAGCAGCTGGAGCTGATCCAGCAGCATGAAGCTGTGGGTGAAGCGTTTGGTTATTATTTCAACCGTATGGGTGAAATCGTTCATAAAGTTCGAACCGTAGGTCTGCAGCTTGAGGATCTGAATAGATCCCGGCATGTCATTGCCGTTGCCGGAGGCCGTTCAAAGGCCCGGGCGATCGCGTCTTATTTTCAGCCCGGACAAAGTAATGTCCTCATCACAGATGAAGGGGCTGCCCAGGAGTTAATAAGGGAATTTTCCCTTTAAATAAAATGATATTTATCATTCAAGGAGGAATTTTGCATGACAGTAAGAATTGGTATTAATGGTTTTGGACGTATCGGACGTAACGTATTCCGTGCTGCACTTGACAACAATGATGTAGAGGTAGTGGCGGTTAACGATCTAACAGATGCGAATATGCTTGCACACCTTCTTCAGTACGACACTGTACACGGTGCTCTATCTGAAAAGGTAACAACAAACGGTGACAACCTGATTGTTGGCGGCAAAGAAATCAAAGTACTATCTGAAAAAGATCCAGCACAACTTGGCTGGGGAGATCTTGGAGTAGATGTTGTAATCGAATCTACAGGACGCTTCACTCAGCGCGAAGATGCGAAGAAACACATCGACGCCGGTGCTAAGAAAGTCATCATCTCTGCTCCAGCGAAGCAGGAAGATCTTACAATCGTTATGGGTGTTAACGAAGATCAGTATGATAAGGATTCCCATCACGTTATTTCCAACGCTTCCTGCACAACGAACTGCCTGTCTCCAGCAGCGAAAGTTCTTGATGAGAAGTTCGGTCTTAAGCGTGGTATGATGACAACCATCCACTCTTACACTAACGACCAGCAAATCCTTGACCTTCCACACAAAGACTACCGTCGTGCGCGTGCTGCAGGTCAAAACATTATCCCAACAACTACTGGTGCTGCACAAGCTGTTGCAAAAGTACTTCCACACCTTGATGGTAAACTAAGCGGAATGGCTATGCGTGTACCAACAATGAACGTGTCTATCGTTGACTTCGTTGCGGAGCTTGAAAAAGACGTAACAGCTGAAGAAGTAAACGAAGCACTTCGTGAAGCTGCTGAAGGCGACCTTAAAGGTGTGCTTGCTTACAGCGACGAGCCACTTGTATCTTCCGACTACAATGGCAACACGAACTCTTCCATCATTGATGGTCTTTCTACTGCAACTCTTGAAAACAACATGGTTAAAGTTGTCACTTGGTACGACAACGAAACTGGTTACTCCAACCGTTGCGTAGACTTGGCTGTATACCTTAAAAACCAAGGCTTGTAATATCTGAGTCTTTTTTGAAAATACTAGGAAAAGCAGGAAAGGAGGAGGTCTCATGTCCTCCTCCTTTATCCTTGTTTTTCTGATTTCTGCTTGTCTGCGTTTCTGTTCCTTCAAGGTGTGGAAACGTACATAAGGGCAGATGTTTAACGACCAAAACCAAGGAGGTTGTCATTCTATGAATAAACAAACGATTCGCGATGTTGAAGTGAACGGAAAAACGGTTTTCTGCCGTGTAGACTTCAACGTGCCTATGAGCGATGGAGAGGTAACAGATGACACAAGAATCAAAGCGGCTCTCCCAACCATCCAGCACCTGACTGGAAACGGAGCAAAAGTCATTCTTGCCAGTCACCTGGGACGACCTAAAGGAGAAGCGGTACAGGAGCTTCGTCTTGATCCTGTAGCCGATCGTCTAAGTGATCTTCTTGGACAAACGGTTACGAAAACAGATGAAGTTTACGGAGACGAAGTCAGCCAGGCCATTTCTGAATTGAACAGTGGTGATGTGCTTCTTATCGAGAACGTACGCTTCCATCCTGGTGAAGAAAAGAATGATGCTGAGCTGGCGAAGGCTTTCGCTGACATGGCTGATCTTTTCGTTAACGATGCCTTCGGTGCTGCCCACCGTGCCCATGCGTCCACAGCTGGCGTAGCGGAATATATCCCTGCCGTAGCCGGTTTCCTTATGGAAAAGGAAATCAATGTACTCGGCAAAGCTCTTTCCAACCCTGAGCGTCCTTTCACAGCGATTGTTGGTGGAGCAAAAGTAAAAGATAAAATCGGTGTCATTGATAACCTGATTGATAAAGTTGACAACCTGATTATCGGCGGCGGTCTGGCTTATACTTTTGTAAAAGCCCTCGGTCACGAAATCGGAAAGTCTCTTCTTGAAGAAGACAAGATGGATCTTGCTAGAGAATACATGAAGAAAGCGGAAGAAAAAGGCGTGAACTTCTACATGCCGGAAGATGTTGTCGTTGCTGATGACTTCTCTGATTCCGCCAACAAGAAAGAAGTAGCGATCGACAGCATCCCGGCCGATTGGGAAGCGCTCGACATCGGTCCGAAAACGAGAGAGAAATACGCCAATGTCATCAAAGAATCCAACCTGATCATCTGGAACGGTCCTATGGGCGTATTTGAAATCGAATCATTTGCCAATGGTACAAAAGCCGTTGCTGAAGCTCTGTCCCAGACAGAAGGCTACAGCGTCATCGGCGGCGGAGATTCAGCTGCAGCTGTTGAGAAATTCGGCTATGCATCTGATATGAACCACGTATCCACCGGCGGCGGTGCTTCCCTTGAATTTATGGAAGGTAAAGAACTTCCAGGGGTTGCTCTACTAAACGATAAGTAAAAAAGGAGAGGTGAAGCAGACATGCGTAAACAAGTAATCGCAGGTAACTGGAAAATGAACAAAACGCACCGTGAAGCAGAAGATTTCATTCAGACAGCTAAAAACGAAGTGCCATCTGCCGATCAGGTGGAATCCATCGTTGTAGCTCCATTTCCTTTTCTACAAAAGCTTGTAGAGGAAACAGAAGGAACGAGCCTGAAAATCGGTGCACAGAACATGCACTTTGAAGAGAATGGTGCTTTCACAGGCGAAGTCAGCCCTGTCATGCTGAAAGAACTTGGGGTGTCCCACGTTGTTCTCGGCCACTCTGAACGCCGTGAAATCTTCAAAGAAACAGACGAGGATGTCAACAAAAAAGTCCACGCCGCTTTCAAACACGGTCTGACTCCAATCATCTGTGTCGGTGAATCTCTTGAACAGCGTGAAGCCAGCGAAACAATGGATGTTGTGGAAGGTCAAGTGAAAAAAGCCCTTGAAGGACTTACAAACGAGCAGTGTGCAGAAACAATCATTGCCTATGAGCCGATCTGGGCGATTGGTACAGGCCGCACAGCGACTTCTGAGCAGGCCAATGAAGTATGCACCCACATCCGTAAAGTTGTCAGCGAATACGTCAATGCTGATGCTGCAGATGCTGTCCGCATCCAGTATGGCGGAAGCGTTAAACCTGCAAACGTGGATGAACTGCTTTCCCAGTCTGACATTGACGGAGCTCTTGTCGGAGGCGCAAGCCTTGAAGCAGATTCCTTCCTAAAACTTGTGGAGGCAGGTAAGCATGAGTAATCAGAACTTAGCTGCGTTGATCATTCTTGACGGCTATGCCATCCGTGATGAAGAATTCGGAAATGCCGTGAAGCAGGCCAACACACCGAACTTTGACCGTTACTGGAACCAGTTCCCTCATTCCCAGCTCACAGCGAGTGGAGAAGCGGTCGGTCTTCCTGAAGGCCAGATGGGGAACTCTGAAGTAGGTCACTTGAACATTGGTGCCGGCCGTGTGGTTTACCAAAGCTTAACCCGTATTAATCTTGCGATCCGTGAAGGGGACTTCTTTAACAATGAAGTTCTCAAGGAAGCTGTCAAGCAGGCGAAAGAAAAAGGAAAAGCCCTTCATATATTCGGCCTGTTGTCTGATGGTGGTATTCACAGCCATATCGAGCATATGAAAGGCACATTGAAACTGGCACAACAGGAAGGAATCGAAAAAGTATTCCTTCACGCTTTCCTTGATGGGCGTGACGTTGGTCAGCAATCAGCCAAAACCTATGTGAAACAGGCTCAGGAAGCTATGGAGGAAATCGGCATCGGTCAAATGGCTACGATTTCCGGCCGTTACTACGCCATGGACCGCGACAATCGCTGGGAACGCGTGCAGAAGGCTTATGATGCCATCGCTTACGGCGAAGGTCCGACTTATCAGGATCCCATTCAGGCGATTGATGATTCCTACAAGCAGGAAGTCTATGATGAATTCGTAGAGCCTGTCGTTCTTACGGATGATGAAGGTCAGCCTATTGGGAAAGTGGAGGATGAGGACAGTATCATCTTCTTCAACTTCCGCCCTGACCGTGCCATTCAGCTGTCCCGCACATTTGCCAACGATGATTTTGATGGCTATGACCGCGGGGAGAACGCCCCGAAAAACCTTCATTTTGTCAGCATGACGCAGTACAGCGACCAAGTGAAAAGCCGGATCGCCTTCCCACCGAACGATCTGAAAAACACGATCGGGGAAGTATTGGCCGATAACGATATGAAACAGCTTCGTATCGCAGAAACGGAAAAGTATCCGCACGTAACCTTCTTTATGAGCGGCGGCCGCGAAGCTGAATTCGATGGGGAAGAGCGCATCCTTATCGATTCACCTAAAGTGGCTACGTACGATTTAAAACCGGAAATGAGCGCTTATGAAGTAACGGATGCTCTGCTTGCAGAGCTTGATGCGGATAAGCACAACGCGATTCTTCTGAACTTCGCCAACCCGGATATGGTCGGTCACTCAGGTATGCTTGAGCCGACGATCAAAGCGATTGAAGCTGTCGACGAATGCCTCGGTAAAATCGTTGATAAAATTCATGAAAAAGGCGGACACGCCATTATTACAGCGGACCACGGAAACTCTGACGAAGTGACGACTTCAGATGGAGATGCCATGACCGCTCATACGACAAATCCGGTTCCTGTCATTGTGACTAAAGAAGGAATCGACCTCCGCGAAGGCGGAATCCTTGGTGACCTTTCACCGACACTGCTTGAGCTGTTGAATGTGGAACAGCCAGAGGAAATGACTGGACAGTCACTAATTAAAAAATAAGGGAGAGATATGAAATGCCATTTATTACTGACGTATACGCACGTGAAGTCCTTGACTCTCGTGGTAACCCAACAGTAGAAGTTGAAGTTTATACTGAATCCGGAGCTTTCGGTACAGCTCTAGTCCCAAGTGGAGCCTCTACAGGTGAATATGAAGCTGTAGAACTTCGTGATGGTGACAAAAACCGTTACCTAGGAAAAGGTGTTCAAAACGCCGTTGATAACGTGAACGAAAAAATTGCTCCGAAACTTATTGGTATGGATGCAACCCAGCAGGTCATCATCGACCAGATGATGAGAGAACTTGATGGTACAGAAAACAAAGGAAACCTTGGTGCCAACGCAATCCTTGGTGTTTCCATGGCTGTTGCCCATGCAGCATCCGAAGTTGTTGGACAGCCTCTTTACAAATACCTTGGAGGATTCACAGCGAATACTCTTCCAACTCCAATGATGAACATCCTTAACGGTGGAGAGCACGCAGACAACAACGTAGATATCCAGGAATTCATGGTTATGCCTGTTGGTGCTCCTACATTCAAAGAAGCTCTTCGCATGGGTGCGGAAATTTTCCACTCCCTTAAGAAAGTACTAAGCAGCAAAGGCTACAACACTGGTGTCGGTGATGAAGGTGGATTTGCTCCTGACTTAGGTTCCAACGAAGAAGCTCTTTCTACAATCATCGAAGCGATTGAAGCAGCTGGCTACAAGCCGGACGCTGAAGTGAAGCTTGCGATGGACGTTGCCTCTTCTGAAATCTACGAAGATGGTAAGTACAACCTGAAGGGTGAAGGTGTTGTCCGTACTTCTGAAGAAATGGTGGACTGGTACGAAGAGCTTGTGAACAAGTACCCAATCGTTTCTATCGAAGATGGTCTTGACGAGAACGACTGGGAAGGTACAAAACTTCTTACAGACCGTATCGGCGACCGCGTACAGCTTGTAGGGGACGACTTGTTCGTTACCAACACGGAAAAGCTTTCCCGTGCCATTGAAGAGGGTGTAGGTAACTCCATCCTTATCAAAGTGAACCAAATCGGTACGCTTACAGAAACCTTCGAAGCGATCGAAATGGCGAAACGTGCCGGCTATACAGCTGTCATCTCCCACCGTTCTGGTGAAACAGAAGATGCGACAATCGCTGATATCGCCGTTGCGACAAACGCTGGTCAAATTAAAACAGGTGCTCCGTCCCGTACGGACCGCGTAGCGAAGTACAACCAGCTTCTTCGTATTGAAGATCAGCTGCTTGGTACAGCCGTTTACGCTGGCGAAAAAGCTTTCTACAACCTGAATAAGTAATTCTGCTCAAAAGCCTCTCTGATGGATTCAGAGAGGCTTTTTTATGTGATAAACTAAGTACATACGCTAATGGAGTAGGAGAACGATCACGAATGAAGAAGTTCATTGGAATAGGAATGGTCATCACCCTGTTGTACAGCGTATACACGGCGTATTCAGTATGGACCTTTGGGGAAGGCAGCCAGCCGCCTGAGGCGGATGCTGCGATTGTTCTTGGAGCCGCTCAGTGGAACGGAAAGCCGAGTCCGGTATTTGAGGGACGCTTGAAACAGGGGATTGAGCTTTATGAGGAAGGACATGTCGACTACTTGATCTTTACGGGTGGTAAGAGTGAACAGGCCGCCTCCTCTGAAGCAGAAGTAGGACGGAATTACGCTTTGGAAAAAGGGGTTCCTGAAGAAGATATTCTGTATGAGGACAGCTCTTTGATGACGGAAGACAATATCATCAACGCAAAAGAAGTAACAGAGGAAAAAAATTTAGAAACGTTTTTAATCGTCAGTGATCAGTTTCATTTAAAACGGGCGGTCGCCATGGCGGAAAGTCATGGGATGTCTGCCAAAGGTGTACCTACCCAGTATTCGGCGTATCAGTCGCTTGATACAAAGCTTCCTTTCTTCCTGCGGGAGTGGGGATTCTGGATGGGGCACCAGCTGACCAATCTGCTGATTGTTTGAGGTGAGGAAAGATGGATTTAGTGGAAGCCGTAGAAAAACGCCGTTCTATTCACGAATATGAACAAAGACTCGTGGATGAAGAGGTGTTACGAAATATCTTCCTGACAGCTGCATGGGCGCCCACCCATCGGATGAAGGAGCCTTGGAACATCCATCTTTATCAGGAACATGGCAGGGAGCATTATGCGGAGGCTGTGCTCGACAGCTATGAGCGACAGGGTTTCTTTGAAGGTTATGATGAAGAAAAATCCAGACAGTTAAAAAAAGGGATTGGTGATTTTCTTCTCCAGATCCCGCATCATGCTCTGATATATATGCCAAGGGATGAGGATGAGCGGAAGTTTGAAGAGGATTATGCAGCGGTATGTGCGTATATCCAAAACGTACAGCTGCTCGCCTGGGAGGCTGGTGTAGGCATTCTATGGACGACCAGTCCTTACCTTCACGACCCAGCGTTTGCAGAAGCAGTGGGACTGGATCCGGCCGTCTATAAACTGGTCTCTGTCCTTCAGATGGGTTACCCAAAGCGGATCCCACGAGCAAAACAGCGCACCGATATCATGGATAAGATGAAGGTTATCCGAACATAAAAAAAGCTGACACCTTAGAGGGTGTCAGCTTTTAGTCTCTAGAAAAAGTTCGTCTTATCCAGTTAGAGATGCCCGCATGTCGTGTTGAGAGGGCACGTTCCGCTTATCGGCGGATGCTTGCCGCGGGCACGGCCTCAGCTAACTTGGTCAAGAAAACCATTTGACCAAGTGGATCTTCGGCTCGCGCTGTTCCCGCAGGCGTCACCACCGAACACTCCTCGTGCCGGTGCCTGTGGAAAACAACTCTACGCTATGATAAAAGGGAAAGGTTAGCATAGATCCTCCGCTGTTTCAAAAGAACAGTACAGGCTGCGTTACTGCCGCTTGCGTGGGAAGGATCCTATCCATGACCAAGTATGGATGCCCGCTCCTTTGGAGTCACTGGAAAAAGGGTTTCTCTCCAAGCTGAAAGCTGACACCTTAGAGGGTGTCAGCTTTTTTGGCTGGTTGTGCAGTCTCATCTTCCTCAGGCAGAGGGTCGACGGTATGGTTATATTCATAACCTTTATGAACAGCCATTCCGAATAATGCGGCAATGCCCAGGACGATACCAATACAGACAATCAAAATGATTGTGAAAGTCAAAAGCTTCACCACTTTCTTCTTTTGTAAAGGCCGGGGTTATTCATAACAGGTCGGTTTTAGTCTCCCTCGTCCATGAGAAAAAACTACTTCATCTGCGTTTTTTCTTTGATAAATGCAACGACTTCTTCAGATGTACCCATAGCAAGAATGACGTCCTTGTAGGAAGCGAGTTCCTTTTTGGACAGATCCTTGATCTGTGTACGGGCAGGAAGGATGGACGTGGCACTCATGCTGAACTCATCCAGACCGAGTCCAAGCAGGATTGGGATGGCAATCTCATCGCCGGCCATTTCTCCACACATGCCGGCCCACTTGCCTTCTGCGTGAGCAGCCTCAATCACATTGTTGATCAAGTTCAGAATCGCCGGATTGTACGGCTGATACAGGTAGGAGACGCGTTCGTTCATACGGTCAGCGGCCATTGTATATTGAATCAGGTCATTGGTTCCGATACTGAAGAAATCCACTTCTTTAGCGAATTGGCGGGCAATAACAGCTGTCGCTGGAATTTCCACCATCATACCGACTTCGATGCCCTCAGCAATTTCGTGACCTTCACTTGTCAGGTTGGCACGCTCTTCTTCAAGGAGCGCTTTAGCCTGACGGAACTCATCAAGAGTGGCGATCATTGGGAACATGATCTTCAGGTTTCCGTGGACACTTGCACGAAGCAGTGCACGAAGCTGGACACGGAAGATATCATCACGCTCGAGACACAGGCGGATCGCGCGGTACCCAAGGAACGGGTTCATTTCTTCAGGCAGGTCAAGGTAAGAAAGCTCCTTATCTCCACCGATATCAAGCGTACGAACAACGACAGGTTGGTCGCCCATCTGTTTCAGTACGGAAGAGTACGCTTCAAATTGCTCTTCCTCTGTTGGAAGCTGACTTTTACCCATGTATAGGAACTCTGTACGGTAAAGGCCGACACCTTCGCCGCCATTGTTAAGAACGCCTTCTACATCTTCCGGTGTACCGATGTTGGCTACAAGCTCCACATGCTCGCCTTCAGATGTCAGGGTAGGCTCGTCCTTCAGCTTTGCCCATTCCTGTTTCTGTTTTTCGAAATCTTCCTGCTTCTGCTGGTAAGTGGCAATCTGCTCATCAGATGGATCGACGATTACGTCACCGTTGATGCCGTCTACAATGATCATGATATCCTTTCCAGCTTTGGAAGTGATCTCTTTGGTACCGACGACCGCCGGGATTTCAAGAGAACGGGCCATAATGGCTGAGTGGGATGTACGTCCACCGATATCTGTCGTGAATCCTTTAACGAACTGCTTGTTCAACTGTGCCGTATCAGAAGGGGTAAGGTCATCGGCTACAATGACGACTTCCTCATTAATCAGCGCAGGATCCGGGAACGTAACGCCAAGCAGGTGAGCCATTACGCGTTTGGTTACATCATTGATGTCTGCTGCACGTTCGCGCATATATTCATTATCCATGCCCTTGAACATGTCGATGAACATATTCGCCGTTTCAGAAAGAGCGGCTTCTGCGTTAACGTTATCATTTTTGATTTTGTCTTCAATCGGCTGGATCAATTCCGGGTCACTAAGAACCAGAAGGTGGGCAGAGAAAATTTCTGCATGCTCATCACCGAGTGATTTTTTCGTATGTGCCTTGATTTTTTCAAGTTCTGACTTTGAGATTTCAAGTGCGTCTTGAAGACGGGAAATCTCCTGTTCCGGATTTTCCACTTTCTTTTTGTCGAAAGAAAGGTCCGGAGCTTCGAGACGGTATACTTTTGCAATGGCAATACCGCTGGAAGCTGCAATACCTTGAAGCTGTGTCATGCTGTTATTCCCCCAAGCTTTCATTCTTCATTGTTGTTTCCAAGTGATCAATCGCTTCCTGTTCGTCACTGCCTTCCGCTGTGATTTTCACTTCAGCATTAGCTGGAATCCCAAGGCTCATGATCCCCATGATGGACTTGAGGTTAACGGCTTTCTCTTTGTAGTGAAGATTAATATCAGACTCGTACTTTCCTGCGTTCTGTACAAGAACGGTTGCAGGGCGAGCGTGTACACCATCAGCAGATGTAATAGTAAAAGTTTTTTCTACCATAGTAGATGTCCTCCTTATAAAAATTGGTTGTTATTGAAGTACCCTAACTTTCTTATTTTAAGCCTTTCGGAGGTCTTTTTTCAAGAATCCTACGACAATTGCAGAAAGAATTGAACCGGCAATAATAGCCAGCAGGTAAAGAAGGATCTGCCCAGCCCCACCTTCGACGAGAGGAGCTACGATAATTCCGCCGTGCGGGGCGCGCAGGCCAATACCGAACAACATCGTCAGCATACCGGCGAGAGCACTTCCGGCAACCATGGATGGAATGACACGGGCAGGGTCGGCGGCTGCGAAAGGAATCGCACCTTCAGTAATGAAGAATGCGCCGAGAGGGTAAGCAGCTTTACCTGTTTCGCGTTCTTCCTTCGTGAATTTATTTTTGAAGAATGTTGTTGCCAGTCCCATAGCAAGCGGTGGAACCATGCCGCCGGCCATGGCAGCAGCGATGAACGTATAGTTACCGGCGTCAAGCGCTGCAATACCGAATGTATAGGCAGCTTTGTTGACAGGACCACCCATATCGACCGCCATCATACCGCCGACAATCAAGCCGAGCAGAGCAAGGTTGGAACCGCTCATGGAATCAAGCAGGTCAAACAGCCATGTGTAGACACTAGTTAAAGCCGGGTTGATGAGGAGCATAATCATACCTGTACCGAAGATGGCAAACACAGGGTACAGCAGGACCGTTTTCAAGCCATCCATAACAGCAGGAAGACCTTCGAGCATTTTCTTCACGCCAAGTGTTAAATAACCAGCAAGGAAACCGGCAATAAGTCCACCTAAGAAACCAGAACCATTTCCTGCACCTTCCACCGTCTGTGTGATGGCAATCAAACCACCAACCATACCGGGAGCAAAGCCGGGTCTGTCCGCAATACTGGAAGCGATAAAGCCGGCCAGTACAGGAACGAGCAGGAAGAAGGCATTCGCGCCGCCGATAATGCTCAGCATTTCAGCGAAACGGTTGTATTCGGCACTGTTCGGATCGGCTGAGTTGATTCCCCAGAAGAAGGAAATGGCAATCAGGATTCCGCCTCCGACAACGAATGGAAGCATGTTGGATACACCATTCATTAAGTGCTTGTAAAAGCCTGTCCGTTGACCTTTTTCACTGGAAGCTTCCTTGGAGCCGCCTCCACTTCCTTGAAACACAGGAGCATCCTGATTCAAGGCTTTATTGATCAATTCCTTCGGCTCGTGAATCGCTTTGGCTACAGGAACTTCAATCACATGTTTTCCTTGGAAATCTTCCATATCCACTTTTGTATCAGCAGCTACGATAATAGCTGCCGCATCAGCGATGTCTTCTTTCGTCAAACGATTCTTCACACCGCTGGATCCGTTCGTCTGTACTTTAATCGGTACGCCCATTTCTTTCGCTGTAGCTTTCAGCTTATCAGCAGCCATGTACGTGTGGGCAATCCCTGTCGGGCAGGCGGTAACCGCGAGAACCTTTCCTGAAGGCTGATCGCTGGTTTCCTCCTCGGGTTCTTCATCCTCGGCTTCCTTTGCATTGATCGCTTCAATGATCTCTTCTTTCGTTTGAGCGGCTTCCAGCTGCTCGCGGAACTTCGTATCCATCAAGAAGGAGGAGAGGCGCGACAGGGTTTCCAGGTGAGTGTTGTTGGCCCCCTCGGAAGCAGCAATCATAAAGAATAAATGCGTCGGCTGACCGTCCAGGGATTCATAGTCAAGACCGTCCTGGGAGCGGCCGAATGCAATTGCGGGATTCTGCACAGCACTTGTTTTCGCATGGGGGATGGCGATCCCATCTCCGATCCCTGTTGTGCTCTGTCCTTCTCTATCTTCAATGGCTTTCTTAAAACCGTCGCGGTCGTTCAAACGGCCGGCTTCATCCAGCTTGCCGACCAGTTCGTCAATGGCTTCCGGCTTTGATGAAGCGGACATGTTCAGAACAATCGTCTCTTCTGTTAACAAGTCTGTAATTCTCATTTTGAATCACTCCTTTATTGAATTGGTGATACGTTGATTTGCTTAAGCAGCTGAAGGACATCTTCCTGCTGACAAAGATCATCCTGAAACGCTGTAGCGCTCCCTGATGCGACACCGAATCGAAAAGCTTCTGTCATGGACTTTCCTTCCGTATAAGCAGCCAGGAACCCTGCAACGACGGAATCCCCGGCACCCACCGAGTTTTTGACCGTGCCTTTCGGGACATTGGCATACCATTGTTCGTCGCGGCCTACATAGACAGCTCCCCGGCCTCCCATGGAAACAATGACGTTTTCGACACCACGTTCTACGAGTTTCTTTCCATATAATGCCGCATCCTCAGGCGTACGGATTTCTACATTGAATAAGTCTCCCAGTTCGTGGTGATTGGGCTTCATCAGGAACAACGGCTGTCCGAGAATCTGCTCCAGCGCTTCTCCTGATGTATCAAGAACGACCTTTGTATGATTTCTTCTGCATATATTAGTGATCTGTTCATAATAATCCTCTGGCAGAGAAGAGGGAACGCTGCCTGCAAGGACTAAGATATCATTGCTGTTCAGTTCTTGAATCTGATTCAGTAATGACTGCTGCATCTCTTCAGACAATGCTGGGCCGGGGCCGTTAATTTCCGTTTCGTCTCCAGATTTCAGCTTTACATTGACTCTTGTTTTTTGACCGGTGTTAATAAACGCGTGCTGGACACCTTCCTGGTCAAGAAAATCATTGATGAAGTCACCACTGAAACCACCGATGAATCCGAGCGCCCTGGACTTTACACCGAGCCGACCGACGACCCTGGATACATTGATCCCTTTTCCTCCAGGGTAGAAAAATGTCTGCTCAGCCCGGTTTAATCCACCAGATTCAAATGAATCCACATGCATGATGTAGTCAATGGATGGATTCAACGTGCAGGTATAAATCATGTTGTCACAACCTTTATATTCGTTTTTTCGGCATAGTCCTTATACGTTGTGCCGTTATTGTTTGTAATAATATCCGCCTCATGTATATCAGCAAATTGAATGAACGACGTTTCGCCGAACTTGGTATGGTCTGCTAATATAAACCGTTCGCGTGAGATCTGCAGGGTCCGCTGCTTGATCGCTGCCTCCTCTGGATCCGGGGTGGTAAACCCATCTTCAAGAGTAATGCCGTTGACACCCATGAAACAGTTGTCAAAGCGGTACTGTTTAAGGTTCTGTAAAGCTCCGGCTCCTACGACAGCCCCTGTACGGGATTTCACCAGTCCGCCAAGGACATAAGTGCGGATGCCGTGTTCTGTAAGAGCCAGCAGGTGGTCCAGCCCATTGGTCACGACGATAATATCCTTCTGTTTAAGAAAAGGAATCATTTCGTAGGTCGTCGATCCGGCGTCAACAAATATGGAATCCCCATCTTTAACAAAAGACGCGGCATAGGAAGCGATGGCCCGCTTTTCACGCTGGTATTTCGTCTGTTTCTCCTTCATGGCCGGTTCATCTGCAGCAGACTGTTTGATCGATGCTCCGCCGTGGACACGCCGCAGGTGACCCTGTTTTTCCAGCTCATCAAGGTCGCGGCGGATGGTAGACTCTGAGGCCTGAGTAACTTCCACGAGCTGTTTGATTGATGCGGTTTGATTGTTTTTGACTGTTTCTATTATCCGCTCATGTCTTTCAGGTGTAAGCAATGGAGTCATCTCCTTGATCTTTATACTTCTATTATAAAGAAAGCCCTTTCAAAAAACAAGCATTTTCTTTCAAAATCAATCAATAATTATCAATTACAGTCAGGAAGCTTCCATTAAATGAAATGGGATGTTCTTGCCGGCTTCCGGCATTTATGCTACATTTAAAATAGTTATTTGTACGTCTTTAGGAGGTGTTCGAACATCATGGAAACACTTGTTATCACTTTGCTGACCATAGATACAATCGCACTTATCGTTTTAGTACTTCTACAATCCGGGAAGAGTGCTGGTTTGTCCGGAGCTATATCCGGAGGAGCTGAGCAGTTGTTCGGAAAGCAGAAAGCGCGCGGGATTGATGCCGTTCTTCATAGATCAACGGTTGTGACCGGCGTCTTGTTCTTCGTTCTGGCTTTCCTTACAGGCTATATCGTTTAATGGATGACAGCTGAACGTTAAAAACCACGCGTTTATACAATGCGTGGTTTTTCTTTGTTTATGAGAAGTTTTACATAAAAGTGAAATCCCATTTTGGTCGAAGACGTTTTCTTGGGACAGATCAAATGCCGGGACGTCTGAAGATCCAGTCATTCCTGCCGGCGTACATTTTACTCCGTATCCCCGCGGCGCTTCCTTATTATCAAAGGGTTTGCGATGCGTAGGAGATGGGAAGGTTGAAAATAAGTTTCATCCTGTTCTTGAGCAGATACGCAGAATGTGCCAGGGCGGTGTAATTTTGGTAAAATAGATTACATTGCTGAAAAGAATGAAATTTATCAATATAGGACATAGATGAAGTAAGGAGAGAATCGACATGAAGATTAAACAACCTCAGCCATTTACGTTTGAGGGAGGAGACCGTGCGGTATTATTATTACATGGATTTACCGGCCATTCTGCCGATGTGCGCATGCTCGGCCGGTTTTTGCAGAAGCACGGTTATACCACCCACGCCCCTATTTATGCCGGTCATGGCAGAGAATTTGAAGCACTGTTGGATGCAAGACCTGAAGACTGGTGGAGTGATGTCCAGGAAGCGTTGAACCACCTGCGCGAACTGGGACATACAGAAATCGCCGTGGCAGGATTGTCCCTGGGCGGTGTCCTTGGATTGAAGACGGCGTATTCCACTCCTGTCAAAGGCCTGGTAACGATGTGTTCCCCTATTTTCTTCGATAACGAAAAACAGCTGACGAAAACATTTGAATTCAAAGCCCGTCAGTATAAGCAGCTGGAAGGGAAAGATGAAGAGACGATTGAAAAGGAAATCCAGGAACTGCTTGATGAATCGAAGGACATGTTTACGGAACTCGGCGGGTTAATCAACGACGTTCATGACAACGTGGATCAAATTTATACGCCGACCTTCGTTGTACAGGGAACGCAGGATGATATGATTAATACAAGCAGTGCCGATTATATATACGAGCAGGTGGAAACAGACGATAAACAAATCAAATGGTACGAAAATTCCGGACATGTCATTACGATGGACAAGGAAAAGGAAGAGCTGCACGAAGATATTCTGCAGTTCCTGAACTCCCTTGACTGGTCGTAATCCGTCTGGTCCTTCACTTAAAAGGAGGTAAGGCAAATGACGACTGAATTAAAACAGCAGATTTTGAACTTATTTAAAGAAACCGCTTCGAAGCCTCTATCTGTCCAGGAACTGCAGGACACGATGGAACTTGGGAGTTCTGATGAATTTAAAGTATTAATGAAATCCCTGAATGAGCTGGAAGAAGAAGGGGAGCTTGTCCGAACGAGGAAAAACCGCTTCGGGCTGCCGGAAAAGATGAACCTGATCCGCGGTCGCATTCAAATGCATGCGAAAGGGTTTGCTTTTCTCATTCCCGACGAAGAAGGCAGTGATGATGTATATATCCATCATTCCGACCTTCATTCAGCGATGAACAATGACAAAGTCCTTGTCCGCATTGAAAAGCGGAAGGAGGATGGTTCCCGTCCTGAGGGCGCTGTCATCCGTATATTGGAAAGAGCGACAACAAAAGTCGTAGGTACGTATGAATCCAGCCGTAACTTTGGCTTTGTTATTGCCGATGATAAGCGGATCCCCAACGATATCTTCATTCCTAAATCCCAAAACAACGGAGCTGTAGATGGGCACAAGGTCATTGTGAATATTACGAAGTTCCCTGAAGATCGGATGAGTGCAGAAGGAGAGATTGTTGAAATCCTCGGTCACAAAAATGACCCGGGCATCGATATCCTTTCCATCATTCATAAGCATGGGATAAAGATTGATTTTCCTAATGAGGTCCTGGAACAGGCGGCTGAAACCCCTGATCAGATCAGTGAGGACGAAATCAAGAACCGCAGAGATCTGCGTGATGAGACGATCGTAACGATTGATGGTGCAGACGCCAAAGACCTTGATGATGCTGTAGCAGTCAAACAGCTGGACAACGGCAATTATCATCTGGGCGTCCACATTGCTGATGTCACGTATTACGTCGGGGAAGGCTCTCCGATCGACCAGGAAGCCAGACAGCGTGCTACAAGTGTGTACCTCGTTGACCGCGTGATTCCAATGATCCCTCACAGGCTTTCCAATGGTATCTGCTCGCTGAACCCGCAGGTGGACCGCCTTACACTTTCCTGTGAAATGGAAATCAGTCCAAAAGGAGATGTGGTTTCCCACGAGATTTTTCAAAGCGTGATCAAAACAAACGAGCGTATGACCTATAAAGATGTCAACGAAATCTTAACCAACGAAGATCCTGCCTTAATGGAAAAGTATAAAGATCTTGTTCCGATGTTCCAGAACATGGAAAAACTTGCCTCGATTCTTCGTGGTAAACGGATGGACCGCGGTGCGATTGATTTTGACTTCAAAGAAGCGGGTGTCGTGGTAGATGAGGAAGGCAAAGCCGTTGATGTGCGCCTGCGTGAGCGTTCTGTAGCAGAACGTCTCATTGAGGAATTCATGCTTGCAGCGAACGAAACGGTGGCTGAACACTTCCACTGGATGGAAGTCCCATTCATCCACCGTATCCACCAGGAGCCGGCTGAGGATAAACTGCAGACGTTCTTCGACTTTGTTGCCAACATGGGCTATGTCGTAAAAGGAACGGCAGACAGTGTCCACCCTCAAGCGCTGCAGAAGGTGCTGGAAGAAGTGAAAGGGACGCAGGAGGATATGATCATATCCAAACTGATGCTCCGCTCCATGCAGCAGGCGAAATATGATCCGCAGGGACTTGGGCACTTCGGACTTGCTACAGATTATTATACGCACTTCACTTCCCCGATCCGTCGTTACCCTGACTTGATTGTTCACCGGTTAATCCGGACGTATCTGGTAGAGAAAAAGGTGGATTACAAAACGCGGAAGCATTGGAAAGACCAGATGCCTGAAATCGCCCGCCACTCTTCTGAAATGGAGCGTGCGGCCGTTGATGCCGAGCGTGAAACCGATGACCTGAAAAAAGCCGAATACATGCAGGATAAAGTCGGTGAGGAGTATGAAGGTGTCATCAGTTCTGTCACCAGCTTCGGAATGTTCGTCGAGCTGCCGAACACGGTGGAAGGCCTCGTCCATGTCAGTACATTGACGGATGACTATTACCATTTCCATGAGAAGCAGTATGCGATGATCGGGGAACGGACTGGTAATGTGTTCCGGATCGGTGATGAAGTCACCATCCGTGTTACCAACGTCAATATTGAGGAAAGAGTCGTCGACTTTGAAATTGATGGGATGAAGCCGCGTAAAGAGCGGAAGCGTCCGGAACGTCCGAAGAAGATTGAATCCAAAGGCCCCGACCGGAAGAAAGAGAAAGAAAAAAAGAAAAACAAACAGAAAGGGAACAAACCTTTCTATAGAAACAAAGGCGTTCCTAAAAAAGGACGTAAGAAAAAGAAATAGATAACAAAAGACGCGCCGGAGGGCGCGTCTTTTCAGATTGTAAAAAAGTCCGTGTTATCCAGTTGGAATCGTCCGGATATTGTGGTGAGGGGGCGCGTTCCGTTTAGCCGTGGATGCTTGACGAGGGCACAGCCTCAGCTGACTTGGTCAAGAAAACCATTTGACCAAGTGGGTGTTCGGCCCGCGCTGATCCCGCAGGCGTCACCACCGAACGCTCTGCGCGCTGACGCTGGCATTTGTAAAAGTGAAAGAGACGTGTCCTATGCAAAAGTAAATGTTGAAGGCAGATTCAAAAGAACGGGATGAGCTGAGCTATTGTCGCTTGTGTGGAAATGAGTAAAGGAAGGAACAGGCGCTGATGACTGAGGGCTGCCTGAATATGAAAAAGACTGCCCTCCATCCAGCAAGGGTGAGCTGGGTGAAGGAGGGTATTTTTGATTTTAAAGAAAGCCCAAAGAGCGGTGCTCCTTCCACTCCTGCGGAAGAACGAGTGGGCCGAGATCACCGAGCGTGGTTTGTGCGAGGAAGCTCGGGCGCTCGTCCGCGGAAAGGGAAGGGGCTTACGCTCCTGGCGGTAAGAAAGAAAAAAGCTTGTAAAGAAACAGGGGTTTCTCTACAAGCTGAAAAAAGACCTCCGGCTGGAGGTCTTTTGTTTAGGCGCTTAATGTGTGTTGAACGGTGGCCACATCTTGTTCATTTAAGTGGCGCGCAGACTCTTCCAGGTCCAGGTCAACGTATGTGGACCATAGAGAAAGCTCTTCCTGCGGAACGATATGGTTGTTCAAAATGTGTCCTTCATTTTCAGAGCGGATGTGATAGGAAATGAACAACCTGCCTTCCATCAATTCGCGGTCGTGGGAGACAGAGACGATCTTCCAGTTATCTTTCGCAGAGGCTTCCCAATCAGAGGCAAGCGCATCTTCAGCAGTCAGCTGATAAACAGATGGTTCGTTATGATCAAAAAAGACGATGACGCCTTCTTTATCCTTCGTTATATATCCAGGGTTCTTCCAGGAATGACGTTTCAAAGCATGACCTTCATCTAACAGTTGTGCGGCTTTCATAAAGTCCATTGCAATAAGTCCTTTCTCGTGGAAATTTTCACCTTATGGATTTTATAGACTGTAAACGCTTCCTGTCAACCGTTAGTTTGAAGTTTTTACCCACTGCCCATACAGGATCCATGGCTCCTGCACATCATAGGGGGTCAGGTCAGGAATGTTCTTGAAGCCCCGGGGAGAAAAATCAATCCAACACCCTGTATTTCCAGGGTTTTGGTCCCAGTGATGGAGCAGCGTTTCAAAAAAACCAGGCTGATGATAGTGGTCATCCCAGAAGTACTTAACATGAGAATAGTCGTGCTTTTTTGTATCATTTTTAATGATGACGAACCGCTGATGATCGGGACTGATATAAAAAGAGGAGTCTTCCAAGTAATCATTGGTGAAAAAGGCGTCATCATAAGGAAATGGATAATAACACTCATAAGGGAAGGTACCGAGCGCGTTTGTTTTCAGTGACTGCAGGAGGTGCCTCTTCTCTCTGAGGGTGTTGACTGCTGTCCACGCGTGGCCTTTCGTGTGTCCGGTCAGAAAGTCTGGTCTTTTCAGGGTGAGGTAATGGCTTACCGGTCCTTGTTCAAGCCCGATTTTTGCGAGGACACGTCTTGCTGGAAGATTGCCAATGTGCGTATTCGCTCCCAGCCAGCGGATGTGGGAGGACGCCTTTAAATCATTTATAACAGCGGTGAGAAGGTAGGTGGCATGCCCTTTCCCGATGAACCGCTGGTCACTCCGGAGTCTTCCCAGCATAGCAAACTGTTTCTTTCCAAATAGACTGTAACCGGCGACAGAGAGCATCCGGTCGTCTTGAAATAAGCCGAACAGACGGTGGCTTTTTGATGTCACAAGGCGCTTGAATATCCGGACGACATAATCGTCCTCGATCCCTGTTTCCATCGCCTCCAGGCTGCTTAAATCATCGATGGTTAATGTTTTGACGTGGAGCACCTGATTCATTGATTCCGCCCCTTTCTTCTTCTTTTTCCAATTGTATATTCTCACAATTCGAATGAAGAAGTCTATGGAGAGGCATCCGCTTCCACCTATAGGTTATCCGTTGGAATCGGAGAAGGCTGCGTGGTACAATAAAGGGACGTAATAGAGGAGGAAGTCACTATGCCTAGAGGAAATGGAAAGACGCTGGCTCAGAATAAAAAAGCCCGCCACGACTACACGATAGAAGAAACATTTGAAGCAGGTGTGGTTCTGCAGGGGACAGAAATCAAGTCGATCCGTAACGGTCGGTTGAACTTAAAGGACAGCTTTGCCCGTATTCATAAAGGTGAAGTCTATCTTCATAACATGCACATTTCTCCATATGAACAGGGCAATATTTTCAACCATGATCCTACACGGGCGCGTAAGCTCCTGCTGCATCGCAAGGAAATCAACCAGTTGATTGGTCAGACACAGCAGAAAGGCTATTCTCTTGTACCTTTAAAGGTCTATATTAAAAACGGTGTCGCTAAAGTTTTAATCGGCCTTGGTAAAGGGAAGAAGAAATATGATAAGCGTGAAGACCTCAAGCAGAAACAGCAGAAGCGTGAAATTGACCGCGCGATCAAGGAAAGCTTAAAATAAGCTCACCCCTTGAAAAAATATTTTAATATGCTATAATAATGATTGTCGTTAATTCGACAAGCAAGACGACAGCTCGGCTGTTCTCTTTAATCCTAACGGGGACGTTACGGATTCGACGGGGATAGGTCGAGCCCGGGTCGCGAGTCGAGCGACGTCTCGTAAACCGTCATTTGCCTAAATATAACTGGCGAATCTAACGAAAACCTAGCTGTAGCTGCGTAAGTAGTCTATAGCTGATCCTTCCCGGCATCGCCCATGTGCTGGATGAAGGGTCTCAAACTGAAGTGGGCTACGCGTTTTTCCACCGCCTGAGGAAAAACGAAGAGACTAAACAGGCTAGCTGCTTGGAAGCCTGTTGGTAGGCTGAAGAGACAGTGAATAACAATATATCAACTACGCTCGTAGAAGCCCGGGTGCCGATATCTCCGGACGTGGGTTCGACTCCCACCGTCTCCACCAATACATATATTGGTGGTTTTTTTATGCCGAATTATCAGTTGTTTCAGCTCCTGCTTTTCCTGCAGCCACTACGGGATGAAGAGGGAGGTCCGGGCGCTTCATTCAATGGTAATGATGATCACTGATCCTAAAACAGCGATTTCGTAAGAGGATGATCGTTTGATTGTTATGCAATCTCTGTTTTTGTATGATTATGCAGCCTTTATAAATAGCGGAATGACCGAATAGTCACGACCTGCATCAGCAGGTCTTTTATATGTACCTGTTGACTACCTGGTCATTTATGTGTATGATAGAGTCAGAATCAAATAACGTCCTTCTAAGGGGAGTAGCTTTTACGGTACTGTCGTCATTACAGAGACTTGTCTCTCGGCCTTACCGGCAGCAGAAGCTGTTAGCAAGACCTTACCACTACGGTACAGGTCCCCCTTTGTCTTAAACGACCTGTATCCTGTACAGGTCGTTTTTTTATTTCTTTAAGGAGAGGATCTTATGAACTTGCAAACTATGAAAGTGTCCATGCCGTCTTATATGGCTGAGGAATTTGAGCAGATGGAAAAAATAACAGGACCAAAAACGAAGAAAATGCGGAGATATTCGCTCCTATCTTTATTTATGCTGCCGATGGCTGTTTTCAATATTGTCAGTCTTGTCTTTTTTTCAGAAACGATGCCCGTGGTACCCGTCCTTTTGTTTAGTGCCGCAGGGGCTGTAGCTCTGGCCCTTCAGAAGGAAGTCAAGGTTCTTCTGAAAGAAGTGCAGGAGCTTATGGTCACGTATATGAAAGAGCGGATGGACAAGGCGGCAGAGATGAATCCGATCCGGCTCAACCGGTTCAAAACAGAACTGGAAGAAAATCCGAACCAATCCGTTAAAGTGTTTGCAGAGTTTCTGGAAGCGGAAAGGAAATGGGGAGAAGAATGAATAAAGAAGCCGTTACAGAAATGACAAAGCTGGAACTGGAAGAATGGAAAGATCTTTTGATTTTGTACAAATTCGGGCTGGATGAAATCAATACGAAGCTGAAAATTCTTAACGAAGAGTTTAAATACATGTATAACCACAACCCAATTGAACATTTAAAATCGAGAGTGAAAGATCCTGCAGGAATCACAGAAAAGTTAAAGAGAAAAGGCTGTGCGGCTACAAAGGAAAATGCCCGGCAATATGTTCAGGATATTGCGGGGATCCGGATCATCAGCTCCTTCGTTTCTGATATCTATAAAATTTATGACATGCTTAACCAACAGGATGACATCCGGGTGATTGAAGTGAAGGACTACATCAAAAAACCGAAACCGAATGGCTACAAGAGTCTCCATCTAATCCTTGAAATCCCTGTGTTTTTGTCCAATCGAACAGAGATGGTCAAAGTAGAGGTCCAAATCCGGACGGTGGCTATGGACTTCTGGGCAGGTATCGAGCATAAGTTGTACTACAAATATGAAAAAAGGGTTCCCGATCACATGGCCGGGGAGCTGTTAAAGGCAGCAGAAACCGTTCACGCCCTTGACGCTAAGATGGGCGTATTAAAAAAAGAAGTGGATCTGCTGGAAGCGTGACACGTTCAGCCAATAAATGAGGTGAGGTGAAAAGATGGACGCGTACACAGGAAGGAAAGAACGAGAAACATTTATCCAACGGCTTAGAAGTCAGGGGGTGAATATCCAGTTTACGTCAAAAAAGAAAAAAGAGCTGAAACCATTCCTTGATCTGGACTTCACAAAATGGAGGAAGGTCTTTCACTAAAAAAACAAGCCGCTTTTACCGGCGGCTTGTTTTTACATATAATGGGCACGGATCTGGGAGGAAAGATCAATATACTCATCGTACCTTTCCAAGTTAAACACCATTCCTTTAATAACCGCTGGTCTCGGAGCTTTGGATGTTAATTCCTGAAGTAAAAGGTCGGCGGTATCCTTTAAATCCACGTCATTTTCCTGGTCATAGATCTCTTGAAGCTGGGTCATGATGTCTTTCATCTGGTTCAGCTGGAAATTTTCCGGAATCACCCGGCTGATCACTTCGTTTGTAATGACAGGGCAGTCATGACCGCTTTTATACCCCTCCATGACAGCATCCATTTTGTTTGCGATCGACTCGGCGACTTTCAACAGACTGAATTCCATATTATCCATAATCATTAAATCTATATAGGTTTTAAACAAGCTCTGAACGGTCAGGCTCGCTTCCCAGGCGAACGGTTCCGCCTCTGATCCATATATCGCAAGGATATGATTACGGTAGAACATGACGGAATGATACCGCATCCGCCTGATTAAATTTTCGATCATGTCATTGAACGGAATGACCTGCTCCCGGATCTGCATAATGATAAATTCCCGATGGTCTGCCACTTCCTCCATGGACACTTTCAATTGATGGATGAATTTTTCCTTTGGCGTCATCGGTGTGGAAGACACTTCATTGATTCTCTTCTGCATCCGTCTCCAGTAATGTTCGAACAACTCGTAAAGAAGATCGTCTTTCGTATCAAAATGAAGGTAAAACGCTCCTTTGGAAATATTGGCAGCTTTCGCAATTTCCTGGACGGATGTGGAGCTGAACCCTTTTTTGGCAAATAATTTTATAGATGTCTCGATAATGTTGAGTTTTTTCTGATCCATATAGATAACACCTTTCAACTAGTATAACGCTTGACTGGTGACTAACCGGTCATGTATATTGTAGAGCGTGATGACCGATTAGTCAATCAGAGGGGAGAGAATATAAAGAATGAAAAAGATCATTGATTTTTCAATGAATAACAAGTTTGCTGTCTGGTTAATGACTATTATTATAACAGCAGCAGGGCTCTATTCAGGATTGAATATGAAATTGGAAACCATTCCTGATATTGACCCGCCGATTATAACCGTTACAACGGTTTACCCCGGAGCAACTCCAGCAGAAGTAGCAGGGGAAGTTTCAGAACCTATAGAACAGCAGGTTCAAAACTTAAGTGGAGTAAAAACGGTAAGTTCGAGTTCTTTCCAGAACGCTTCAAATATCCAGATGGAATACGGATACAGCAAGGATTTAGATGAAGCTGAGGACGAACTGCAGGAAGCGGTGGATTCCGTTACACTTCCTGATGATGTTCAGGAACCCGATGTATCCCGGATCAACTTTAACGCTTTTCCTGTCTTAAGCATGAGCGTTATCAGCGAAGGACAGGGCCTTGAAGAACTGACTGCTGAGGTTGAAGATTCGATCAAACCAGAGCTGGAAGGTCTGGAAGGTGTGGCGGATGTTCAGATATCCGGTCAGCAGGTCCAGGAAGTGCAGATGTCCTTTGATGAGGAAGCACTGGCTGAAAGAGGCATGGATCAACAAACGGTAAAGAATATCATACAGGGGTCGAATGTGACTTTCCCTCTTGGACTTTACACTTTTGACGATACACAGAAGTCGGTCATGATTGACGGCGATGTATCTTCACTTGAAGATTTAAAACAACTTGAAATTCCTGCCGTTCCATCGCAGGGTGATCAGTCCGCTGCTCAAAGTCAGCAGCAGGCGCCAGGCGCAGGCCAGCAGAGCGATGCAGCGGCAGCCCAGCAGGGAGCAGCTGATGCCCAGGCACAGCAGGCTCAGGAGATTCCAACTGTTCAGCTTCAGGACATTGCAGATCTTGAAATTGTCGGACAGACGGAATCGATTTCAAGAACCAATGGAGAAGAATCCATCTCCATTCAAATTATAAAATCACAAGAAGCCAACACTGTGGACGTGGTGAACCTTGTGAAGGAAACAACTTCAGATCTTGAAAGTGATATAGATGGTCTTGAATTCATCTACTCCTTTGACCAGGGAGAGCCGATCGAAGAATCTGTAAGTACGATGCTGAATAAAGCGTTGTTCGGTGGATTATTTGCGATTCTTGTTATTCTGTTGTTCCTTCGTAACTTTAGGACAACATTGATTTCCGTGGTTTCCATACCATTATCGCTTCTGATTGCAATCCTTATTTTGAATCAGATGGGCATTACCTTGAACATTATGACCCTCGGGGCCATGACAGTAGCCATCGGACGGGTAGTCGATGATTCAATCGTTGTCGTTGAGAATATATACAGGCGGATGGCTCTTAAAGATGAGGAACTGGAAGGGAAAGCCCTTGTCCGGGCCGCGACCAAAGAAATGTTTATGCCGATCCTTTCTTCAACCATCGTAACTATTGCGGTTTTCCTTCCATTAGGGTTGGTTGAAGGTGTCGTCGGCCAGGTATTCCTGCCATTCGCACTAACGGTCGTCTTTGCACTTCTGGCTTCCCTTGTCGTGGCCGTTACAATTGTGCCGATGATGTCTCATTCCCTTCTTACGAAGGAAAGAGCTCAAAAGGGACACCAGGAAGGCCCTGGTAAAATTGCGAAATGGTACCGCTCTGTATTAAACAGTGTGTTAAACCATAAGATCATTACTTCCATCGTAGCAGTAGCTGTTCTTGCAGGAAGTATTGCATTAGTTCCTCTTGTAGGGGTGAGTTTCCTTCCTTCAGAAGAGCAGAAGATGGTCATGCCGACATACAGTCCGGCACCGGGCCAGACGATTGAGGATGTTGAAGAAATCGCCTCTGAAGCCTATGAATACTTTGACGGCCGGGACAATGTGCAGACCATTCAATATTCTGTAGGTGGAGAAAACCCGATGAATCCGGGGGCGTCCAATCAGGCGGCTTTCTTCGTTGAATATGACAGCGAAACAGAAAACTTCGAATCAGAAAAAGAACAGGTTCTCGAAGATTTGAAAGCCATGTCGGATGATGGGGAATGGGCCAGCCAGAACTTCTCCTCTACAGGTTCAAGCAATGAAATAGAAGTTCAAGTATTCGGTGACAATACCGATGAAATTAAGCCTTATGTAGAAGAAGTCCAGACACTTCTGGAAGAAGAGGATGAGTTGAAGGACGCTTCTTCCTCCCTTTCTGAGTCTTATGAGGAATACACACTCGTGGCCGACCAGGAAAAAATGAGCCAGCTCGGATTAACCGCTGGTCAACTGGGGATGGAGCTCAGTTCCAATGGGGAACGGACAGAAATCACCACCATCCAGGAAGATGGAGAAGACCTTCAGGTTTACCTGGAAGTCGAAAAAGATAATTACAACAATATTGATGATTTAACTGGTAAAGAAATTGAATCACCACTAGGTACAGCTGTACCGATCAGTGAAGTTGTAGAAGTCGAAGAAGGTACAACTGAAGATACGATCAGCCGCCGGAACGGTCAGGTGTATGCAAGTGTCAGTGCCAAGACGACTACAGATGACATTGGATCTGTATCACAAAGCGTTCAGGAAGAGCTGGATAAGATTGACCATCCGGCCTCCATTGACCTTTCCATCGGTGGCGTAACCGAGGATATTAATGAATCCTTCAGTCAGCTTGGATTAGCGATGCTGGCAGCTATTGCCATCGTGTATGTGGTACTGGTCATCTTCTTTGAAGGTGCGCTCGCACCATTTGCGATTCTGTTCTCTCTTCCATTTACCATTATCGGTGCTGTCGTCGGCTTATTGATTGGCGGAGAAACGTTAAGTATCTCGGCTATGATCGGAGCCTTGATGCTCATTGGTATTGTAGTAACGAACGGGATTGTACTGATCGACCGCGTGATTCAAAGAGAAAAAGAAGGATTCTCTACGCGTGAAGCACTGCTTGATGCGGGAATGACGCGTATTCGTCCGATATTGATGACAGCTCTGGCAACAATTGGAGCACTGCTTCCATTAGCCCTCGGCTTTGAAGGCGGATCCATCATCAGTAAAGGACTCGGAATTACCGTGATCGGCGGTCTTGCAAGCTCCACATTGCTGACGCTGCTGATTGTACCGGTGGTTTACGAAATGCTCAGTAAGGTTGGTAAAAAGAAAAAAGCATCATAATCAAGTAAGACTCCACGGTTTCCGTGGAGTCTTTTGGGCTGTAGAAAAAGCCTGAGATAACCAATTAGAGTTGTCCATTTGTCGGGTGAAGGGTCACTCTCCGCTTATTGGTGGATGAATGCCGCGGGCACGCCCTCAGCTAACTTGGTCAGGAAGACCGCCTGCCCAAGTGGATCTTCGGCCCGTGCTGTTCCCGCAGGCATCACCACCAAACGCTCCTCGTGCCGACGTTGGAATATATAGAAGAGAGAGTGTGCCCTGGTCAGGTTCGCAGATTCAAAAGAACGGCCTTGGCTGCGCTGATGAAGGCTGCCTGCGGGAATATGAAAAAGATTACCCTCCATCTAGCAAGGGTGAGCTGGGTGAAGGAGGGGCTTTTTCGATTTTAAAGAATTCCCAAAGAGCGGTGCCCCTCCCACTCCTGCGGAAGAACGAGTGGGCCGAGATCGCCGAGCGTGGGTTTTGTGAGGAAGCTCGGGCGCTCGTCCGCGGAAAGGGAAGGGGCTTACGCTCCTGGTGGTAAGAAAGAGAAAAGCTTGTAGAGAAACAGGGGCTTCTCTACAAGCTGTAAGACTCCACGGTTTCCGTGGAGTCTTTTTTTTAGGTGGAGCCGTCACCTTCGTTCTACCGGGAGGGTCATGCAGCGGATGCCGCCTCCGCCATTTTCCAGCTCATCCACATCGACGCGGATGATGTTTTTCTTCTTTAATTTCTCATGGTGAAGGACTTTTTTATGGGCTTTCGTGCTCACCAGGAGGGTTTCAGGGTTTACATTCAGGAAGTTAATATCGGCAACGGTGTGATGGATCTCATCTGTCCAGAAAATATCGTATCCATGACGGGTAATGAAATCGTCCATCATCATATATGTGCTCTCTTTGGCTGTGAAAACTTGAACTGGAAAATACTTCATATAACTTTTCGCAATAAGCAGATCAGGTGCTGCCACATTGCAGTTCATATCCATGTGCATCGTATCCCCGCGTCTGGGAAGATCGATCACCCCGACTTCTGTAACTCCTTCTTCCCAAAGCTGTGGAAGCAGCTTCTGGACACTTTCAAAGCTGGTTCGAAGGCCGGTGTTGATGAACACGGCATCTTTACGGAGAACGAGGACATCACCGAATTCCAGCGCATTGACCGGGTTGTTGGCCTGAATGGAAAAACGGTCTTTCGGAAACCAGTCTCTAAAAAGGGTGTGGGCATGGAGGTATTCGGGCCTTCTCATGGATATGCCGGCTTCACCAGGAACCACGAGCGTGCCGATAACACAGGCGAGGTCCCGGACGAAGACGCGGTTGATCAATCGGGAGTGAAAAGACTGGGTATGATCGGGCAGGTGGCTGGCATAATCAATGACCTCTACGCCTTCTTCAGCCATGGCATCTGTCATTTCCTGAAAAGCTGCAGCTGTTTTCTCAGGGTTCACAGGCTTTTCCCATTGAACATCATCGGCAGCTGCCTGATTGGGAATTGCAGAGGTGGAGGGAGAACACATAATCACTTTTTTCAATTCATCATATTCATTACAACAATAAGGGTGTATAAGCATCCAAGTCACGTTCCTTCCTCGTTCATTCCCCTTTACGTTTTCCGAAACGATGAAATACATTCCAGGAACGATTTACATAAAACTGCCGCTTCACATCAAACTAGACAAGAAGGAGGGAAAGCGGCTGTGAAAAAGGAAAATTCCCAGGGAACACTAACGTGGTGGCAGATGTCGTTTATAGGAATTGGATGCATCATTGGAACCGGCTTTTTTCTAGGATCGAGCATAGCCATTACCAAAGCAGGACCAGCGGTTATCTTCGTTTACCTTGCCGCCGGTACAGGGACATATATTGTCTTTCGCTGCCTTGCTGCATTAACAGCCGCACATCCGGAAAAAGGATCATTTCGTACGTATGCCAAGCAGGCTTTCGGAGCGTGGGCGGGGTTCAGCAACGGGTGGGTGTACTGGACGTGTGAAATGTTAATTATGGGCAGTCAGCTTACGGCGCTGGCCATTTTTGCTCAATTCTGGTTTCCGAAGCTTCCATTATGGGTGTTTGCTCTTATTTTCGCTCTTTTAGGTCTCCTTGTTCTCTGGCTTGGTGTCCGCAAAGTAGAGCAGATGGAAAACGTATTCGGTATCATCAAAATATCGGCTATTCTTATGTTTGTTATCATTGCAGCTTTAGCTTTGACAGGGGTGATCGACCGCTCGAGTGGTTCCTCCGATCCCACAGGTATTTTCCGGGGGTTCTTTGAAAATGGATGGTCAGGCTTGTGGGTAGCGCTGCTTTATGCGTTTTACGCCTTTGGGGGGATTGAAGTGATGGGATTGATGGCAGGAGAGTTGAAAGATCCAAAAGATGCCCCTAAATCAGGGACGTTGATGCTTATCGTATTGACGCTGTTGTATATGGCTGCTTTTTATTTTGTCGTCTCGTTGACATCTATTGAAAAAATAACTACCGACGAAAGCCCGTTCTTAACTGCGCTTACTGACTATCCGCTTCCCTGGGTGCCGCATATCTTCAATGCTGTCCTGATCATCGCCGGCTTTTCAACGATGGCTGCTTCGCTGTACGCGGTCACAACAATGGTGATGACGTTGAGTGAGGGAGGAGACGCGCCCGGCCTCTTCAGTCAGAAAGAAGAAGGAAAGGTATCCAAACCGGCTTTCCTTCTCACGATTTTTGTCGTTGTATTGTCCATTGTCCTGGCTGTTCTCCTGCCGGACCGCCTGTTCGAATATGTCACGACAGCAGCGGGGTTGATGCTTTTATATAACTGGGCGTTTATCCTGCTTTCCTATCGTAAACTCATGGGGAAAGGGTTCAGGGATGGATTATTAGTGACCGCTGGACTGCTCTTTTTAGGTCTTGCCATCAGTGGAACGCTTCTTGATTCGATGACAAGGATCGGCTTTTTCGTGAGTCTCGCTTTTTTAGTAGTCATTGCTCTTGCAACATGGGTGAAAATGAAAAAAGCCCCTGGGTCAGGGGCGTAGACTCCTGGATTTAGCCAGAAATGGACATTCAGGTAAAGAGGAGTCATCATCACGTAGAAAATACTGTTCCCATTCATGGTTATCCTGCTGGCCGTACCATTTTAAGGATGGATGGACGGGAAGGTCATCGTAGTCAGCGAGTCGTTTTCGGATGACGTTTTTGAGCCTTCGTCCGTAGGTCGTCGAATCATTGATATCTTCAAACACCCACCTGGGTTGAAAAGCAAGCAGCATGGAAGGAAAACTCCGGCTGTTTCTTTTTATATGAGCGGGTGTGGCACAAAAGGCGAAATAAGGTTCTCCATCAAAGCAGAATTCCCAGGAAGGGTCTTCGGGGTCCTGGGAAATATCCCCGGGCCAGTCCGTTTCATCCAGAGCGTGGGTCTGATTAAGCAGGGACCAGAATAGCTGCTCGTAGTCCTTGATGGTGAGCGGGTCTTTCAATAATGAAGCTGTGTCACAGAAAACAACCAGTGACGTATACCTGCCGGCTTCTCTGGAAACTTTACCGTACTCTTTTAAAAGTGCAGCCAGCTGTTTGGGAGCGGAAGAACACCGGGGGTCTTCCAGAAAACCGAAACGAAGCATCCCGTTCGTGTACCCCTGGATACCAGGCACGCAGGGATAGGCATGCTCTCTGCTCGTCATCATGTCTCCAAAAGCTGTATAGGCAAGCTCCTGCCACTTTTCCAGTGAGGTCTTCGGGTTTTCTATCTCTTCTTTTGTGTGTAGCATCAAGATCTCCCTCCTGTAATTACATCCATATCCTATGGAGGGAAGGGAGGTTGGGTGACTGTCTAACCCATAATCATTCGAACCGCCTGAACACCGAAGTAGAGACCGAAACCGATTAAAATGATTCCTGACAAAATAGAAATGGAAGAGAGGAGGCGTCCCGTCAGCCACTTTCTGGCTCCTGAGGCAGCGCCCGCCATTGTAATGTCCCAGATCATAATGCCGATAAAGATGCCCCCGCTGTAAAGAAGAAGCTGGGCCTGCTCATACTGTGAAGAGATTTCTCCAAGAATGGATCCGTAAATGCCGATCCAGAATAAAATATTCAGCGGATTGGATAAAGCCATAAAAAAGCCGGTCCGAAACGATTTCCCTTTGGAGCCTTTGGAAGAATCCGATCTTTGAGTTTCCACATTGCCCGCCCGGGCGATGCTTTCGACACCTGTGTATATCAGAACGAAAGCACCGAATGACCATAAAAAGGTTTTGATGAGCGGGATTTGTATGTAGTCAGCCAGACCAAAATAAATGAGCAGCATGAACAGTCCGTCCGCAGCCATAGCCCCCACCCCGACAAGCCAGGCATGAAAGAAGCCGTAGCGGATCCCTTTATCTAACTGCGCTGCATTGATTGGACCGACGGGGGCGGATAACGACAGGCCGAGTAAAATATAACTGAAAAGCATAAGCGCCTCCTTGTATGTAATGCTTGTCTCTATACTACATAAATATGAAGAATAAGGAAGGATATTGCATGCAGATTAATGGATTCAGGGAAACTCATCATTGATAAAAAAAGGACAGATGACCGCAACGGCCGCCTGCCCTTTTTTGTTAATGAGGAGTATTGCCATTTGGTACCGTTGTGTAGCTTTGCAGCATCAGATTCATATCCTGCTGCTGAAGCTGAGGCACCTGGTAATACCCGTGTTTATTTTGGTAAAGGAAGATCTCGTAGCTCATCTCAATAAAGTTCGGGACACTGTCTGCAATAACGCGGCGCAGGACAGGGTTGGTCATTTCAAGAGCGGTCATCGACAGAAGCGTAGCAAGCCCCTTTGTCTGTCCCAGCATATAGGCAGACAAACCTTTGTCGGCCAGTTCGCTGACGGATTGGTTCGGTTTTTTAGGCTGTCCGGGCTTCACACCGTAAACGACTTCATTGCTCTGCTGCATTTTATACTGCTGCGTCGCCTGTGCAGGGTCCTGTCCACTGCTGAAACTCTGGACAATTGTATTATACATCTGCGTGACAAAAGCGTGTTGGCGCTGTTGAATGGATTGAAGCTCAGGATCCTGGATGTGCTGACTGTACATTTGATACTGATCCAGCATATTGATGAGGCTTGCAATGACCTCATGCGCATCGAAAAGTTCATGCCCCCCGTGATTCGGATTCATTTGAGTCGGGGGCATCTGTGCACCTTGTGGTTGATTCATGGGTTGATTCTGTTTCATCCTTATTCCTCCTCTAAGCGTCCTACACCTTAAGGATGCCCGGATCTTTCCTCCTCATGTATTTCAAAAGATGGAATGAAACACGGGGGTGGCTTCTATCTTTCCTCATTACTTTTTTATTACGTGAGGCAGGCGGACGTGGATTCTTAACGAAATCGTGATACAATTAAAGGAAGAATAAAAAAAAGGGAGACCGTCGGAATGAAGCCACTCATGAGAAGGATATTTGTCGTACTTATTTCTGTATTAACGCTCGGTCTGTACATCCCGCCGGCCCATGTTGATACAGAAGCCGCTGAAAAGAAGGAAATCACTGACGCCGGCCACCTGAATGAACCATCAGTAGTGGAGGATGACCAGCAGATGCTTCCGGACGTTCTCACAGAAGACAGGGATGAAGATCCCTTCCGTTCCATAACGGAGGAAGCTTTTGCCCGTACAGAAGCCAAAATGGGTCCGAGAATTATGGAAAAAGTGGACGATGAGTTGTCGGAAGTGATTTTTCCTGAAATGGAAAAAGTCATGGTCGATCTCTTATCCAACACGGATGAAGAGCACGTTCCCTACATGAAAATCACAGAAGATCCTGCCCCTGGCTATGGGGAGAGAATGTTCAACTTATATAATGGACATACCGATGAAGAAATCGCCCGCTTCCATGTGCGGAGAGATAAACGTCCCGGGGAAGGGTACTGGTTTAATTTCCATTACCATTTAAAAGAAGATGCCTATGCGAAACACCATGAGATTGGGGAGATATACTGGGAGAAGAACACACCTCCGAAGTGGATGTCCTGAACAGAAGACAGTCGATAAGACTGTCTTTTTTTGTTGTCCGGTTTTACATAGTTACTAAGTGGTAAGTATGTTACTAAAAAGTACCTTCTTGTCACAGGAGTTTTCTCTTATTAATATGGACAATAAAGATTTGGATAAAAAAGGAGAAGGATATCATGAAAGCACTGCTTTTACATGAAAAGCGTGATTGGCGGGAAATGCAGGTAGAAGAGATTGAAAAACCAACCGCAGGAAACGGGGAAATTGTCGTTGAAGTCCATGCGGCAGGATTGAATCCTGTGGATTACAAAACTGCAGGTAATGGGAATCCCAGCTGGGAGTACCCTCATATCCTTGGTCTTGATGTAGCCGGGGTTGTTACAGAAACCGCTTCGGATGTCTCTTCGTTTAAGTTAGGAGATCGTGTCGTTTACCACGGGGACTTAACTAAGAAAGGTGGATTTGCAGAATATGCAGTCATTCCGGCTCATACAGCATCAAAAATCCCTGACGAAGTAAGCTTTACCGAAGCGGCGGCTCTTCCTACGGCGGGATATACAGCCTATCAAGCGATTCACCGTAAGCTTCCGCTGGATCAGGTTCAGACCATCCTTATTCACGCCGGTGCCGGCGGGGTAGGCGGATTTGGAATCCAGCTGGCTAAAGCAGCCGGGAAAACGGTCTTAACGACAGCTTCTTCTTCCAACCACGATTATGTTTTGTCCCTTGGAGCGGACTATGCGATCGATTACCGCAATGAAGACGTGTATGAAAAAGTGATGGAGATTACAGATGGTCGAGGGGTTGATGCTGTCGTCGATGCGGTGAGCAGCGAAAATGCAACCGCCTCTCTCGATTATACCGCGTTTATGGGGCACTTGGTATACATCGCGGGAGCTCCTGATTTTAAAAAGGTCCAACCCTTCACAACGGTCGTCTCTTATCATGAAATTGCTCTGGCGGCCGCTCATAGAGCAGATTTCCAGTCCCAGAAAGATCTTGCCGTTATCGGAGATGATCTGCTGAAATTGGTGAAGGAAGGGAACGTCTCTCCGCTTGTGGAGGAAACGATTGCGCTTAAAGACGTACCTGATGCTCTCATTCGTCTATCTGAACGGCATGTGAAAGGCAAGATTGTAGCTGAATTGAAGTAACAGAAAGCCTGCACGGGTTCTGAAGGCCATCGAAAAACGCCTTCCTATCAAGAGAAATGGCTAAAGGGGGTTTTTAATTCTCCCGATTCGCTTGTCGATGGATGCCTGCCGCGGGCGCGGCCTCAGCTGACGTGGTCAATAAGATCATTTGACCAAGTGGATCTTCGGCTCGCGCTCTTCCCGCAGGCGTCATCATCGAACGCTCATCGTGGAATCAACGGTGTCCCATGCCTCTTCACGTGTAAAAAAATCCAGTTTCCAGTGAAGAACACCGTAAAAGAAAAACGAAAAAGGCTGCGCCGTTGAATGCGCAGCCTTTTTGTTATTCTTTATCTTCACCGATGATACGGACCTCACGCTCAAGGTCTACACCAAACTTCTCCTTAACAGTTTTCTGCACATGCTCGATCAGCGAGATGTAGTCAGTAGTCGAGGCATTATCCTTGTTCACGATAAATCCGGCGTGTTTCGTGGAAACTTCCGCTCCACCGATGTTCGTTCCCTGAAGGTTGCTGTCTTGAATCAGTTTCCCTGCGAAATAACCAGGCGGTCGTTTGAATACACTGCCGCAGGATGGATATTCAAGCGGCTGTTTGGATTCTCTTTTAAACGTCAGGTCATCCATCATTTCTTTAATCTCTTCACGGGTGCCAGGGGTCAGGCGGAAACACGCCTCCACAACAATGTCGCCCCGATCAGGGATATTACTGGTACGGTAATCAAGGTCGAGCTCGGAAGCCATGCGTTTTACGAGTCTGCCTTCCTTGTCGACGACATACGCATGATCAAGAACATCTTTGATTTCTCCGCCATAGGCTCCAGCATTCATGTACAATGCGCCTCCTACGGTGCCGGGAATACCGCAGGCAAACTCAAGACCGGCTAAATGTTTTTCAAGAGCAAAGCGGGAGGCGTCAATGATTCGGGCTCCACTTTGGGCTGTCACCATTTCTTCATCGGCATGGATAGCATTCAAATGCTTTAAATTAATGACTATTCCACGGATTCCGCCATCTTTAATAATGAGGTTGGAGCCGTTCCCCAGCAGCGTAAACGGGATTTCATCCTCATTGGACAGCTTGACGACATTTTGAATTTCTTCGTAAGACGTCGGCGTGATAAAGAAGTCCGCGTTTCCGCCCAGTTTTGTATAAAGGTGATCTTTTAAAGGTTCATCCACCTTTACGTTTTCCTCTTTGACAAGGTTCAACAGTTTATTATAAATCATTTGTTTTTTTTCCATAAACATCCGTCCTATTTTTTGGTTTCCTCTAAGCAGTTTCGTACATTCCATGTAGGTTAGACCGGCTTGTTTGTAACAGTTTATGACACGGACACCGGTATAGTGCGTTTCTCACTCTTCACAGTCACGTTTATTATTTTATCACAAAACCAACGGAACATTGAGTAGGAAATTCCGCATAGAGTCGATGGTTACAGGATAAAGGGCAGGCTTTTGTGAAAACTAAAGTCTATAGGAGGTGTAGGTAATGGCACTTGATGTCCGTTGTGAGGTTAAAAACTGTGTCTACAACAAAAATGGCTCTGCCTGTGGCGCTGATGAAATTTTCGTCGTGAGTCATAAGGGAACAAAAGCTTCGAACAGTGAAGAAACCGACTGTAAAACGTTTAAACCGGCAAATGTGTAACTTCCTATAGAACCAGGCCTGTGATCCTGCAGGCCTTTTTTTCTTATTTTTCCCGATAAGAAAGCGCTTAAATTAAACGGAAGGTTCATTATATTCAGAAAAGTCATTGCCAAGAGCCCCTCTTGTTAGTATCATCATGATAAGTTGTTCCCAACGACAGAATAGATAAAAAGCAATGAGAGGTGTAAGGGATGGACAAGACTAAAAAAGATTTGAGAATCAGAAGTAAAGTCATCAGTGAGGGTGTCAACCGTGTCCCGAACCGTTCCATGTTGAGAGCTGTTGGATTTAAGGATGAAGATTTCAAAAAACCTATGATCGGAATTGCCAGCACGTGGAGTGAAGTAACCCCGTGTAACGTACATATTGATAAACTGGCTGAGCAGGCAAAAGGTGGAGCATCGGATAATGGCGGGGCTCCGATGATTTTTAATACCATTACAGTGGCCGACGGGATTGCAATGGGCCACGAAGGAATGTTTTATTCCCTTCCCAGCCGGGAAGTCATTGCGGATTCCATTGAAACAGTCACGAATGCCGAACGTCTTGATGGGATTGTAGCTATTGGAGGCTGTGATAAGACAACTCCAGGCTGTCTCATATCGCTTGGCCGTTTAAACGTTCCATCGGTCTATGTCTACGGAGGTACCATCCAGCCGGGTAAACTCGATGGGGAAGATATTGATATTGTTTCCTCTTTCGAAGCCGTTGGTCAGTATCACGAAGGCAGTATAGATGAAGAACAGCTGCACAGAGTCGAATGCCATGCATGTCCTGGTGCCGGAGCCTGCGGAGGAATGTACACGGCTAACACGATGGCTTCTGCCGTAGAGGCTCTTGGAATGAGTATCCCTGGGTCTTCCTCTACCCCTGCCGTTAATGACTATAAGGAAAACGAATGTCGACAGGCTGGAGAGCTCGTCGTTGATCTGCTTGAAAAGGAAATCTATCCACGGGATATCATGACAAAAGAAGCGTTCGAAAATGCCATCACGGTTGTCATGGCCCTTGGCGGATCGACCAACGCGTTTCTGCACCTGCTGGCTATGGCTCATTCCGCAGGAGTCGATCTGGAACTGGATGACTTTGAGCGCATCCGTCAGGAAGTCCCTCACATTGCCGACATGAAGCCGAGCGGGAAATATGTGATGCAGGACCTGTATGAAAGCGGCGGCGTGCCTGCGGTCATGAAGCTGCTTTTGGAAGAAGGGCTGCTTCACGGAGACTGTTTGACGGTTACCGGAAAAACAGTCGCTGAAAATCTGGCAGAGGTCCCATCGTTGAAAGACGGCCAGAAAGTTATTGTTCCGTTTGATCAGCCGATCAAGCCGAAAGGTCCTCTAGTTGTGCTGAAAGGGAATCTGGCACCAGAAGGCGCTGTAGCCAAAATGTCCGGTCAGAAAATCAGCCGCTTCGAAGGACCTGCTAAAGTGTATAACAGTGAAGAAGAAGCAACGAATGCTATTGTCGGTGATGACGTACAGGAAGGCGATGTCGTTGTCATCCGGAATGTAGGTCCAAAAGGCGGACCTGGAATGCCGGAGATGCTTTCCATTACCGCTATGATCGTAGGAAAAGGTCTTGGAGGGAAAGTGGCTCTGATTACCGACGGCCGTTTCTCCGGGGGATCCCACGGATTCGTCATCGGTCACGTCGCCCCTGAAGCCTATGTAGGCGGACCGATCGGCCTTCTGGAAACCGGTGATACCATTACCATTGACAGTGAAACGCAGCAGATCAATTTTGATGTTAGTGATGAAGAGTACGAACGACGCAGACAGGCATGGAAAAAACCTGAGCCGAAACACAAAACAGGGGTCCTGGCCAAGTATGCCCGTCTTGTATCTTCTTCTGCCAAAGGAGCCGTTACTGACCTCGATTTAAATGAATAGAAAGTCCTGTCCCACTCTCCCGATGAGAGTGGGATTCTTTTATGCCTTGTCAGGCAAAGAAAAGGTTGGGCAGGTATTTCCAGCAAAGTATCGAAATACAGAGAGGAAGGAGAGTGAAAGATGAAAATTGGATTGGTAAGACACGGCAGTACATCATGGAATAAAGAGAAACGGGCTCAGGGAGGCTCGGATATCCCTTTGGATGATGAAGGCACTGAACAGGCAGTCAGACTTTCCACGCGGCTGAAAAAAGAATCGTGGGATGCTTTGTACAGCAGTCCGTTAAAAAGAGCCGTCCAGACAGCAGAGGTGGCTGCCAGGGAGTTAAGCATAGGCATTCAACTGGATGACCGTCTTCAGGAAGTCGGGGGAGGTCAAATAGAAGGAACGACAGAAGCGCAGCGGATTGAAAAATGGGGGGAGAACTGGCGGGACCTCGACCTGGGGAGAGAGCCGCTGGAAGATGTTCTCAAGCGCTGCCGATCTTTTATAGAGGACTTGGTGGAGAAACACCCGGGGCAGCATGTTTTAGTAATAAGTCACGGCGGCATCATCAGTCAAATTCTCCAGATGCTGGACTCAGCGCATGTAAAGGAAGAAACGATGAAAAACACATCGGTTTCAGAAGTCGTGTTCCGTGATAACGAATGGTCTTGTGAACCCTTCAACTGCACACGGCATCTGGATATATAAAAAGACGTAGTTGTCATGAAAGCTCTTCGCCATTCGTAACATCTGGGGGGACGGGAGAAGTGGATTTGTTTTGTTCAGAACAAGAATATCCTTTTTCCAGAACATCCAAAAGGGACGGACGGGTAATTTCCCGTCCGTCCCTTTTGTTTATTCTTTCGTATAGTTCAAGTCCCAGGTGATGCCGTAGGGGTCTTTCACTTTAGCGAATGTGGCTCCCCAGAAGGTATCCTGCAGTTCCATGATAACCGTCCCTTTTTCCTGCAGGCGTTTGTAAATCGTTTCGATTTCTTCCGGACTGTCCATTTCCAAAGCCATGGAAATGTTGCTTCCAATTTGAACAGGCTGATCTAAGAAAGAGTCAGAGACCATGAAAAAGAGCGGGCCTTTTTTGAACCGGGCATGCATGAGCCGGTCATCCATTTCAGATGGCGTTTCGAAGTCTGCCTCACCGAACGTCTGCCTGTTTGTAATCTCACCTTCAAATATTTCCTTGTAATAGTTTAGTGCTTCTTCTGCCTGACCATTAAAAGTGAAATACGGGACAGCCTGATCTTTCATAGTGAACACTCCTTTTTTATTGGGGTTGTATGAACAGTATAGCTGTTTCTGTACAGCTGAACAAGAACGTTTGTTCCTGTTCGGGCTGTAATCGTACAAATTTTTCATTCAAGATTATGAACCGCTTACAATAAAGTATAGCACGACCGCAGTCTCATACGTAAAGCGTATAAGTATTCTCATAGATACATGTTGGTGTTTCAGCGCTGATCTACATAGGCTGATACACAATTATAAAAAATTTTCAAAAAACGGTTGCAATTTCCTGCTCTCCGAAGTAAACTGTACCATAACAGATAAACAAAATAACTTCTGTTATAACAAAGGAGGAAAATGAATGAATTATCCGAAAGCTGTTTCCATGCCGTGTCCGCAATGTGGTTCTGAGGTTGAAAATCATCATTATACCTATATGTTGGAATGTGACCACTGCCTGTCTAAAAAAGAGGAATAATTCTGCCGTAACTGTTATATATCAGTTTATTATTAAATTATTTATTATGTAACAGAAAGAAAGTCAATGAAAGGGGATGCAGAGATGAACGAACGTGTTGAAGCATTGAAGGAGACCTGGAAAGAAGATGAGCGGTGGAAAGGGATTGAAAGGCCTTATGAACCTGAAGAAGTCATTCGGTTGAGAGGTTCCATTGATATTACACATACGCTGGCAGAGAATGGAGCCCGCAAGCTATGGAATCTTCTTCATAAGGAAGAGTATGTGCATGCGCTGGGAGCTTTAACGGGCAATCAGGCGATGCAGCAGGTGAAAGCCGGATTGAAGGCGATATACTTAAGTGGATGGCAGGTCGCAGCCGATGCGAACCTCTCGGGCCAGATGTATCCTGATCAGAGCCTGTACCCTGCCAACAGCGTCCCCCAGGTGGTTAAGCGGATCAATCAGGCCCTTCAGAGAGCGGATCAGATTCATTATATGGAAGGCAGGGAGGAAATCGATTGGTTTGCGCCGATTGTCGCGGACGCAGAAGCCGGTTTTGGAGGACAGTTAAATGTATTTGAGTTAATGAAGGGAATGATCGAGGCAGGGGCTGCCGGTGTACACTTTGAGGATCAGCTCTCTTCAGAGAAAAAATGCGGGCATCTTGGAGGCAAGGTGCTGCTGCCGACGCAGACCGCTGTCCGCAACTTGATTTCCGCCCGGTTTGCCGCTGATGTCATGGGGGTACCTACCTTGATCATTGCGCGGACGGACGCCAACGCTGCTGACCTCATCACCAGTGATATTGATGATCAGGATGCTCCATTTCTAACAGGGGAGCGGACGGCAGAAGGCTTTTATAAAACGAGTGCTGGGATTGATCAGGCGATTGCCAGAGGGATTGCCTATGCCCCATATGCAGATCTGGTATGGTGTGAAACTTCTGAGCCGGACTTGGACGAAGCCCGCCGTTTTGCTGAAGCGGTTCATGAAAAATTCCCTGGGAAATGGCTGGCCTACAATTGTTCTCCTTCATTTAACTGGAAGAAGAAGCTGAGTGATGAAACCATTGCCTCTTTCCAGAGAGAACTGGCGGTTATGGGATACAAATTCCAGTTTGTCACACTTGCTGGATTCCATGCCTTGAACCACAGCATGTTCGAATTGGCCCGCCAATATAAAGACCACGGCATGGCTGCCTATTCACAATTACAGCAGGCAGAGTTTGCAAGTGAAGCACATGGGTACTCAGCCACACGTCACCAGAGGGAAGTCGGGACAGGATATTTTGATGAAGTGGCTCAAGTGATTACGGGAGGCACGTCATCCACAACCGCGTTAAAAGGGTCCACCGAGACGGAACAGTTTTCCGGGACCATCCATTCTTAATGAATCGCCCGCCAATTATTTGGCGGGTTTTTGTGTGGGACGACGTACAAAATACGCTTCGTGTAATAGGGTATGTTATCAAGCCTTTTCAGTGCTCTAAGAAACGGGAGTGATGACATGCCGGTGATTACTGGAAAAGAATACATCCAACGCATCAATGCCAGGCAGTCCGACGTATGGCTGCGCGGAAAACGGGTGGAGGGAAACATCTCGGATCATGAAGCCTTTGAAGGGGTAATGAAAAGTCAGGCCGCTCTTTATGATTTACAAAACTCTCCATCCTTGGAAGGGCAGATGGTGTATAAATCTGAAACGACGGGAAACAAAATCGGTCTTTCCTACCTCATTCCGAAAACACGGGCGGAGCTGGAGAAACGAAGAACAATGATTCAGCATTGGGCGCGTTATTCCGGAGGTGTGATGGGGAGGAGTCCGGATTATATGAATACCGTCCTCGCTTCTTTTGCCGCATCCGTAGATGTGCTTGATAATGAGCCCGGCTGTTTTCCGGACCGGCTGTTGTCTTTTTATGAGTACGCCCGGGAGAATGACCTTTCCTTTACCCATACCTTCGTCAATCCCCAGTCCAACCGCTCCAGTCTTGCCTTTTTGGAAAAAGACGTCACGAATGCAGCTATAATCGATCATACGGAGGAAGGAATCGTCATTGACGGGGCTAAGCTTCTTGCGACACAGGGAGGGATTACCGATGAGCTCCTGGTCTTTTCAGCGCCAGGCGCCCAGGACAGTTCACAGGCGTATGGTTTTTCCATTCCAAGTAATACACAAGGCGTGTCTTTTGTCTGCCGGGAGTCCTTCGCTAAAAGCGGCTCACATTTCGATTACCCCCTTTCCTCCCGCTTTGAAGAAATGGACACGGTTGTTTTATTTAATCAAGTTCTCGTGCCGTGGGACCGTGTCTTTCTTTATGAAAACCTCCGTGCTGCGACCAACCTTTATGTCCATGGCAAGTTTGTTCCCTTTACCCTTCATCAAATTGCTTCCAGGCAGATTGTGAAGACGGAGTTCATTCTCGGTCTTGCTCAATCCATCGTAGAGATGATTAATATCAGCGATTATCAGCATGTGCAGAGTAAAGTGGTGGAAATCATGAAAGGGCTGGAGACGATGAAGGCCCTGATGGTAAAGGCTGAATTTGAAGGTGAAGTGGATGGAACGGGGGTGTTCGTTCCGAATCAAGTGCCTCTTTATGTAGCGGTCAATCAATTTCAAGAGCTGTATCCTCGCTTTACAGAAATCATTCAGCTCCTGGGTGCGAGTGGGATGATGACCATCCCTTCTGACGCCGATTTTCAGGGTGAGCGGGGCGGAGATCTGGATCATTATCTCAGGGGCGCCGAAAAAGAAGGAAAGGAGCGGGTCGCATTGTTCCGCCTGGCCTGGGATATGACGATGAGCAGCTTCGGAGCTCGACAGACGTTATATGAACGGTTCTTTTTCGGGGATCCTGTCCGTCTTTCCCAGACCATTTACCGGCTGTACGATGATACGGAAATGGTAAGCTGGATCGATCAGTATATAAAAAAAGCTGACTAGTAAAGTCAGCTTTTCAGCTTGTAGAGAAATTCCTGTTTCTTTCTTACCACCAGGAGCGTAAGCCCCTTCCCTTTCCGCGGACGAGCGCCCGGGCTTTCTCGCAAAACCCACGCTCGGCGATCCCGGCCCACTCGTTCTTCCGCAGGAGTGGAAGGGGCACCGCTCCTTGGACGTTCTTTAAAATCGACAAAGACTCTTCTTCATCCCGCTCACCCTTGCTGGGTGGAGGGCAGTCTTTTTCATATTCCGGCAGGCAGCCGTCATCAGCGCAGCCTATGTTGTGCTTTTGAATGTGCGAACCTGCTTAGTGCACAAGCTTTCTCCTATATATTCCAATGTCGGCACGAGGAACGTTCGGCGGTGATGCCCGCGGCTTCATCCACCAACAAGCGGAATGTGACCTTTCACACGATAAATGGACAGCTCCAACTGATTAACACAGGCTTTTTCTATAGCCAAAAAAGCTGACTAGTAAAGTCAGCTTTTATCGTTTTGCATTGCTTTTTTTGGCTTTCTGTTCGAGTTGGGAATCCGGCTGCTGATCAGCCGCATCTTCGGTTAATCCCTGTGGATTGACCGAGGCTTTTCCTCTTCCTTTAAATGCATTTTTTTTTTGCTCATACCCTCCACCTCCTTATAGTAGGTTGTGACAGGTGGGGAGATTTCATCCTGAAAGGTTCTGGATGGAATGTTCCGTTATGGATACGAGCATTCTAAAAGAGAAGGAGGGATGATAAATGAAGGAGAAGCGTAAACAAGCACCATCTTATGCGGAGGAGTTTTCTGCTGATGGACTTGCCGTAACGAGAGAGCAGGTGTCGGATACCCTGACGGAGGGTACCTATGATGCAAAGATCGATCAACAGAAGGATGAGGGCAGGATGATCACGAGTGATGGGATTGAGATCAAAAAGCCCGGGAAAAAGCAGCGGTAGTGTAACGAAATGAACAAAGAAAAAGGAAGCGTTCGTACGCTTCCTTTTTCAGCTTGTAGAGAAAATCCTGTTTCTTTACAAGCTTTTTTCTTTCTTTCCGCCAGGAGCGTAAGCCCCTTCCCTTTCCGCGGACGAGCGCCCGAGCTTCCTCGCAAAACCCACGCTCGGCGATCTCGGCCCACTCGTTCTTCCGCAGGAGTGGAAGGGGCGGCGCTCCTTGGGGATTTTTTAAAATCAAAAAAGATTGCCCTTCACCCAGCTGACCCTTGGTGGATGGAGAGCAATCTTTTTCATATTCCGGCATTCATCCACCAACAAGCGGAATGTGACCGTATACAAGACAAATGGAACGCTAACTGGTTAAAACAAGCTTTTTTATGCTTTCATAAATTCTGGGTGCAGTTGTTTGAATCGGTCGAGAGCATGCTTGCTCTCATGGAAAGAGACTTCGTCTTTACTGACCAGACTTTGATCTATTTTAAATTCATAATAATTGATGGCAAGATCCAGGTCCATCTCTGTGAAAAGCAGACCTTGATCGTAACAATCATCCATAGAAGGGATGGACATGGAAAAAGGAGCGTCATCATTGATCTGCACTTCAACAAACCAGCCCATCTGATCTACATAAAGCGGAAGACCGGTCACGTGTAACACATCGCCTTCGGTTAAGGTCTTTACGTCAGCTTGAGAACCTTCAGTGGTTTCTGTACGATATTCAAAAGGTTTTACGACATATAAATATTGTTCCATGATCATGCTCCTTTCATATGAGTAAACCAAGTATAGTTGATAATGATTATCACAGTCAAATTATAAGAGTTATTTTTACTTTAATTTTTAAAAAATTTGATATAATTATAAAAACAAAGGTTTTCGCAAAGGAGAATCTTCCTATGGATGTCCAAACCCTAGTGAAGGAAGTTGTGTTCCATGACTCACAAATTATTCACATCCCTTCGTCCTTCGAGCTGATCGGGAAAGGGAGAAGCGCTTCTGTTTTTCGTCTGCGGGAAACGGATCTTGCTGTTAAGGTGTTTTACCCAGGCTGTGAAAAATTGGCTGAAATAGAAGCGGGAGTGTATGAAAAGCTGGATAACCATGATTTCTTCCCGGCCTTTTACGGGAAGGGGGATCACTTCATCGTTATGGAGTATGTGGAAGGGATAACGTTTTATGAATGTCTGGTGACCGGTGTCCCGATAACGGAGGACATGATCGAGCGGGTGGATGCGGCTCTGGATTTTGCCTGTCATCTCGGACTAAACCCTTCCGATACGCATTTGAAAAATATGATGCTGACACACGATGGCCAGGTCAAAGTCATAGATGTGGTGCGGTTTACCCAGGACTTTGAATGTCCGCAGTGGAACGATTTGAAAAAGGTCTACCGCGTCCTGTACCGGCGGAAATTTGTGCCGAAAAAATATCCGGTTTTCTTCATTGAGTTCATTATCCGGCTGTATCGAAGGAAGCTGCTGCCGATTTAGGCCGATGAAAGGGTTTTGTCTATCCATGAACTGGGAAACGCTCTATAAATCCCAGGAAAGGTGGAATAAAAAGTGGCAGAATATCGATTAAGTGATGTAGAAGTAGGAAAAAACTATAAAGCGAAAGAACTGGACAGCTTTGTTTCGACAACGGACGTCGTCGTCTTATCCAACAACGAGTCCCAGCTCTTTACGGAACCTGAAAGGGAATATAAGGTAGTGGATACATTCGAAGGTTTCTTTGAGCATTCTTCCGATGATGGTGAGAAATATTTCCGTAATAAAAAAACATACATTGTAGAAAAAGTATAAGCAGAAGGACTGTCGATCATCCGACAGTCCTTTTTTTAATAGCGGAGTTTCATTAATATGGAGGTGATAGCATCATCCTGCTGTAATGTTTCATGATGCTTCTTCGTAATCTCCAAAAGCGCTACATCGTGATAGAAAAATTCCGTGAAAAACTTTACGAGAGGCTTGGAAAACGTGTGCACGCCTTGGAATTGATCCGCCTCCATCCCCGCAAACAGGACCTCCTTTCCGTCAATGATCAATAGTTTATGACGCTCCAGCCCTCCGTGTTTCTCGTCCGGGACAAGGATATGAGGAGTCAGTTCTCCGGTATGAATACTGCCGACAGATAACAATTCCACATGGATGCCTTCCGCCTGTTTTCTTTCAAGAAGGTCCACGAATGGGGCCAGTTCATCGTTCCACCCCGTCAACAAAATCTCCCTGGCAGACTTCTCGATCAAGTTTTCCATAAGGACGTGAATGCTGTGGTTGTTTTTCAATGTCCATACCCGTTCATCGGCATCAGGAATTTCTGATTTGTGGTTACGCAGCTGCTCAATATGATCTTCAAATTCAGCTGTAAGCTTTTTTATCGTCATTTCTATGGGAAGCGCTGTATATAACTTCTTCTTCTCATGAAAGGACGTTAAGATCAATCCTTTTTCCACAAGACGCTGGAGGACTTCATAAACCTTGGACTTCGGTACATGTGAAAACTTAACGACTGTAGCAGCATCCAAGGCGTGATCGCTCGCGGACATGACTTCATAAACTTGACTTTCATACTGGGTAAAACCGAAATTTTGTAACATGGGCTTCCTCTTTTCTTTTTGTTGTCCTCAGGATACACGATGTTTACTTCCCACGTAAATATTGCCTCTTGTTTTTCTTTCTTTATGTAGTTACCATTATGGTGGTAACCAAAAGAAAAGAGGGTTCGTATAATGAATAAAAAAGTATACCTGTTGGCGCTCGTCGCTTTTGTCGTCGGTACGGTTGAATTAATTATTGGCGGAATTCTGGACCTGGTGGCTGAAGATCTGAATGTCTCCCTTGGCAGGGCGGGTCTCCTTATTTCAGTATTTTCCTTAGTATTCGCTATAGCGTCTCCCGTTCTTCTGACGGCAACCGCACGTGTGGAACGAAAAAAATTGATGATTACGACTTTAGTCATTTTCTTCGTGGGCAACCTGCTTGCGTTCTGGAGTCCTACGTACGCTGTTATCATGACTGCGAGGGTTCTGACTGCTGCTGCAGGATCACTGCTTGTGGTACTCGCTGTAACGATGGCCTCCTCTGTAGTGGAAAAGGAGTATAGAGGGAGAGCGATCGGTACTATTTTCATGGGTGTCTCGGGCTCGCTGGTGCTTGGTGTTCCCATCGGACTTACGATAGGGAATGCGTTTGGGTGGCGTGCTCCGTTCCTGCTCATCAGCATCCTGACACTTCTATCCATGGGCGCTGTCATGCTTTTACTGGAGAGGGTGGCCCCTAAGCCGGTCTTATCAGTGAAAAAGCAGCTTCAAACGTTGAAAAATAAAAAAATATGGAGTGCCCAGCTGACTTCTTTTCTGTTTTTGACTGGTCACTTGACCCTTTACGCTTATTTAACCCCCTATTTGAAAACGGTGATGGGAATGAACGGCACGTGGGTCAGTGTGATTTACTTCGTATTTGGAACGGCGGCGGTCATCGGTGGAGGAATTGGAGGTGTCCTGTCTGATAAATTCGGTTCAGAGAGGAGCATTCTCGGAATTATCCTTGTCTTTGCAGCTGCTATTTTTACAATCCCTTTTACGACGTCAGTACTTCCGGTATTCCTTGTCGTCCTCGTCGTGTGGAGTGCACTCAGCTGGGCGGTTACTCCTGCACAGCAGAATTATCTGATTTCCTCCGCCCCGGAGTCTGCAGACATTCAGCAGAGTTTAAATAATTCCGCGCTGCATTTTGGAATCGCATTTGGATCATTGATTGGCGGATTTGTGATCGAACAGGCGTCGGTTTCCCTAAACCCGACCATCGGAGGCTTCTTTATCCTGGCCGCCCTTGTAACAGCTGCATTTTCGATTACGCGTAAAACCGAACAGAAGAAGGAAAAAGCAGCCTGACATAAAAACAGGACGTCTGAATCCAGACGTCCTGTTTTTATATACGTGCCTTTTTACTGCTGTCCTTTTTTCATCGTTTGAGCGATTTGAACCGTCCGGGCGGCCTGGTGCTTGGCGGCAGCTTCTACATCTTCGACCATATTCCCTTCCTGATCGACGGAAACACTTGTGCCATAAGGGTTTCCACCGGCGCCGAAGATCACAGGGTCCGTGTATCCCGGAGCTGCGATGATTGCTCCCCAGTGCATCATGGATGTATAGAGGGAAAGAAGGGTCGCTTCCTGGCCGCCATGAGGATTCTGGGCGGAAGTCATACCGCTGACGACTTTATTAATGGTCTTTCCGTTCGCCCAGAGGCCTCCCTGCATATCGAGGAACTGCTTCATCTGGGAAGGAAGGTTCCCGAACCGTGTCGGCATACTAAAGATGACGGCATCCGCCCATTCAATGTCCTCAGACGAAGCAGTTGGTACATCCTTGATTTTTTCCACCGTTGCTTTCCATCCTTCATTCGCTTCAATCACGGATTGAGGAGCGAGTTCATCCACCTTCAGCAGTCTTACTTCAGCGCCCGCCTCTTCTGCTCCTTTGGCTGCCCATTGAGCCATTGTATAGTTTGTTCCACCCATCGTATAAAAAATAACAGCTGCTTTTACGTTAGCCATATGCTCCATCTCCTTTGGTTGTTTATTGAATAACTTTTCCATAAATCCCATGTCCTGTTCACCTTCCTGTGTTTATCTTTAAAACACTTTTACCTACATTCTCGAATTCGAGATATTAGGATAAAAAATAAAGAGTTAATTATCTTGAATTCGAGATTAATTATATAACGACCTTCTTCCCTTGTCAATATCAAGAGGAAACCAAACTGGAAAATGGGAAAGAAATTGGCTGTATGCCTGAAGTATAGCTGCCCGTAAGCGGCACATAATAAGATTGTTCCACATGTGAGGAGGCGGTTGAGATGGGCAGAGATGAACATCACAAAGGAAAAGGGAAGCAGAAACGAAAGCTTCCACAGACTCCTAAAAGTCAAAAACATGCGAACATCGATGTTGAGTTTTCTGAAGAACTGGCAGACAGAGAAGATAAGATCGCTCAAGAACGAGCGAAAGCGGCCGATCGCAGAGCTCACAAACGAATGTAATCAATCAGCAGTCTTCGGGGGAATCCCTGAAGGCTGCTTTTTGTTTATATTTTTTATACAGAATAAATTGTTTGAACTTAATTATGTTTATGGTATAATTCGAAATTGTGATTGAAATTTATAGAGAACGGATGAAAGTATTAGAGGAGGCGTTCGTGTATGAGACAGTGGAAAAAATGGCTGCCTGCATTTATGATGGCCGGTTTGATTATATTAACGGCCTGTGGGGAGTCCTCAGAGGAAGGCAGTGGAGACCAGCAAAGTGCTGAAGAATCAGATACGATACATATCGGGATGAATAACTGGGCAGAGAATGTGGCTGTATCCAACATGTGGAAACTCATTCTGGAGGATCAAGGGTATACAGTGGAACTGGAACAGGTTGAAAAAGGCTTTCTATATGAGGCACTTGCCAGTGGTGACCTTGATATCGGAACCGAAATCTGGCTCCCGAATACAGATCAGCCGTTTTATGAGAAATATAAGGATGAAATCGATTGGCGGGAAACATGGTATGAAGGAACGGAACTTGGGCTGGCTGTTCCGACTTATATGGAAGACATCAATACGATAGAGGATTTGAAGGATGCTGAACAGTTTTCCGATAACCAGATTGTAGGGATTTCTGCCGGAGCAAGCATTATGAATTTGACGGAAGAAGCCATTGGAGAATATGACCTGGATTATTCTCTGCTTTCTTCCGGAGAACCGACAATGATTACAGAATTGAAAAATGCCATCGCTGATGAAGAGCCGATTGCAGTGACATTATGGAAACCGCACTGGGTCTTCGCTGAGATGGATGTAAAGCTTCTCGAGGACACGAAAAACGTCTACGGAGATTCGGAAAACATTTCTTATGCAGCAAGACTTGGTCTTAAAGAGGACCATCCAGAAGTGGTGAAGTGGTGGGACAGTTTTGAACTGGACGACAATCAGCTTGGAAGTCTGATGGCTTCCATAAATGAAGCAGATTCTGAGGAAGAAGGAGCCCGTCAATGGCTGGATGAGCACCAGGATCTGGTCGATGAATGGACAACGGAATCATAGAAGAAAGGGTCTGCCCCTAAAGGCTGTCGATCGTGATATCGGCAGCCTTTTGTTATGAAAATGGCTCTGTTAAAGTCTGTTGTTGATATTTTAAACGATTACTAAATCGTCTCCGTCTGGAATTAAGGGGCCGGTCCGTTGTTTACTCAGAGCATGGGATGGCAGGGAAAACCGTCCGCTTTCCGCGGGAAGGAGCTGCCTGAGGAGGCTCACGGTACCCCACGGAAAGGGAGTCATTCCCAAGGCCGCCTCATACAAATCCCATGACAGAAAGGGGTGATAGGAGCTCACATGTTAAATAACAACACCCAGTAATAACAGAGCCATGAAAATAAAGAATATACAGGATCACAGTATGAAGGGTGGGTCAATGATTGTTAAAAAATTCAATATATTCTGATGTAATATGACAAGATATGGTTGGGGGGATTAGTAATGAAAGAAATTGAAGCCGTCCAAAAGGCCCGTTCCTTTTTAGATCGCCGAATATCAGGAAATGATCAAACGATTGAGTTATTATTTACTACTGTCATGGCTGGCGGGAAAAAGCGCAGATACTCTCGCTGAATTGAAGAAGCAGCTTGCAGAAAGAAAAGAAGTTTAAGCGCTCACCTTTCAGGAAACATAGACAATATAGAAAGTTGAACTATTGAAAGGAGTCGCTGAATTATGGATTTAAACAAAGAACTAGAGAAATTAGAACATATTCACTTAGAAAAGCCTCAGAAAGTATTTACAATGTACCTGAATACAGATCCATCCGATCCGGACCAGCAAGGCGGCGAATGGAAAATTCATTTGAAGAACGGATTGAACAACTTTGAATCCTATCTGCAGGAAGACGGGGATTCAGACGAAAAAAGAAACTACTGGGCTGTAAAAGAAAAAGTTGAAAACTTTATAGAAGAGAACGAGCAGCATTTTGCTAAAAGTGTTGTCCTGTTCGCTACAGGCGATGAAACCGTCTGGTTTGCTGAAAGATTCCAGATGCCTGTCAAAACAGAATTTTACTGGGAAGAGACTCCGGTATTGGATCAGCTGAAGGAAATGCAGCAGCAGTTCCCTAAAACCGGTGTCATTTTGACTCAGAAGAACCAGATCAAGCTGCTTGATGCAGAACTGGGCAGATTGAAGGATACACAATTATTCGAACTGGATCTGAATACAGAAGACTGGCGCATGCACCAGGGGCCTCACAGAGCCCAGCCATCTATGGGTTCAGGTGGAGCGAAGAATTCGAAGCAGGATCAGTTTGAAGAACGCTTTGAAGCCAACCGCTACCGCTGGTATAAGAGTGTAGCTCCTAAAATTGACCGCGCGGCTAAGCAGTATGGCTGGGAGCGCTTCTATCTTGTTGGTGATAAAGAAGAATTGAAAGATCTTCAAGATCATATGAACAAGGAAGCCGACGACATGATTAATAAAAACCTTCTGGACCATGAAGAAATGCATGTGTTGGATGAGGTAGTGCAATAATTATTTGATAAAAGCACCGGGTGAACCGGTGCTTTTTCGTGTGTGCTCATTTCTTATTCACTCTTCGTATGGGGATCGGCTTCCGTACCAGCAGGTCCCGCCCGTTTAATCTTTCCATTATACAGATTTTCAAGGACTATGGTAAAATAGTATACAGCGAAAATAAATGAGATTGGGGAAATGAACATGTTTGTTGTAGACTCCACCGTAGTGGTGCCGGAGCATAAAGCTGATGATCTCATTCAAATTTATCAAAATCGCTCTCGCCTCGTAGATGAAGCAGAGGGATTTTTATCTTTTCAGCTTCTCCAGAATGATCGGAAACCAGGAGAGTTGACGGTGCACCTGGAGTGGGAATCTAAACAAGCTTATTTGAATTGGGCACGAAGTGAGCAGTTTAAAAAAATTCATGAGCTTGAAAAACATTACCCTGACGAAGATTTGCAGGGAATTGTGCCAAAAGTGAAGAAGTATGAGGTGGTGGCGACATGAATAAAAGCGAACAGTCCCACCTTGTACAAGCTGTAACCGAAGAAATTTATGAAGCTTATCCCTATCTTTGGGAAAAATTCGGCCAAAACGGAAGAGACCGGACAGAAGAGGATAATCATCACCACCTGGACCATCTGGCCGCAGCTTATGAGATGAGAAGCGTGGATTTTTTTATGGACTATACCGAATGGCTGAACAATGTATTGACGTCCAGAAACGTCCCGACCTTATTGATTATCGACAATTTTCAACGGCTTGCCCGACTGCTGAATGAACAGTCTCTTGTCGATGAGGACGAGAAACGAATGTTCATCATTTATTTAGAGCAGGGTCTCAACCGTCTTCATACTCTGAACGAGAGGTGACTATTTTGGATCTGCATCATGAACAACTCGCTCAAGTTTTTTTGAGCGGAGATGAGGAGAAAGCGCTGGATTACACCTACCGTCTCCTGGAGAACTATCCGAGGGCTCACGTATTTGAAAAGGTGATTACACCAGCCATGTACCATGTGGGGAAGCTGTGGGAGAATAATGCCATATCTGTTGCGGATGAACATCTGGCTACAGCTGTATGTGATTTTGTTCTTTCAAAAATAGAATCTGACCATCAGACACCTCGGAAGAAGCAGCATTATAAAGTGCTTCTTTTCGGTGTGGAAGAGGAGCAGCACTATATCGGGCTGAAAATGGTTGCGGATACGTTCAAAGAACATGGATGGAGAGTACGTTATTTAGGGCCGGATCTTCCAATTGAACACTCCCTGTTACAAATTAAAAAATTCCGGCCGGATGTGATTGGGATTTCCGCAGCTTTATCCTACCGTATTCCTATTATAAAAAAATCCATTGAAGCGTTTGCGCAGCTGGAATGGAAACCAACCATTATGATCGGCGGCCGCCTCGCCTATAAATTTGATTTGTCTGAATTTGAATCCAGTCAGGTTATGGTGATCAAAAATATCGGTCATCTGACTCATTGGTTCAAAGAAGGAAGGGAAGAATCCATCAATGAAACGAGTTGACCATTCTTTTCCTCTGCCTGTCTTCACAATCAACAAAAATTTCATCATACAATCTTATTCCAAAGAAGCGGAAGACCACTTTGTCATAACAGAGAACTTCATGGACCTATTTGATGAGGGCAGCCTTTCCAAGCTGAAAAAGTGGATCAATCCTGAAGTGAAGAAGGTTACATTGGAAGTCCAGCTGAAACCTTACGGGAACGCCAGTAACCCTGTCACCTGTGATCTGCACGTCAAATGGAATAATGATCTGCATGCAGAAGTTCTGCTTATTTTGAAGGATGACCAGATGGAGCGCGTAACGACAATGATGAACCAGCTGCGCGCCCGTCTTAATGATACCAACTTTCAACTTTTGGAAGAGAAAGAGAAACTGGAGGAAGCACTTGAACTGAACAACCGCCTCTCGGCTCCTTTTATCACTCTTACACCGGACACAGCGCTGATCCCCTTGTTTGGTGATCTATCCCTGGACAAGATGGATGTTATCGAAGAACCGCTTCTTCACCGCGTGAATCAAGGCGGTATGGAGCGGGTACTGCTCGATTTCACCGGTGTTGGAGATATTCCGAAAGACGGGGCTCAGGCATTAAAAAGCCTGACTGCTTCTTTATTTTATATGGGAGCCGCCGTGGTCATTACAGGTGTAAGGCCTGAGCAGGTGCCAAAACTTCAGCAGATCCGTTTTCCTGTTGACGTATCGTATCTGCATTCCCTTCAGCAGGCGGTTAGCAGGTACTGCCTGCATTATGATCCGTCATCCAGTTAATTTCCGGTTTATGACCCTTTTCCAATGTGGAATAGATAAAGTAACCCAGAAAATAGAAAGGATGATTTGTGATGGAAATGACACTTGAAGTGAACGGCATGACGTGCGAGCACTGCCAGAAAACCGTTAAAAATACAGTAGAGAACCTTGAAGGTGTGCACGGAGCAGAGGTTCATCTCGACAGTGGTAAAGTCAATGTAGTCTACGATGAAGCCTATGTCGGCAAAAACTTAATCAAAGAATCCATTCATGCCCAGGGGTATGAGGTAGTTGGATAATCATTGAAGGCCCGGAATGTCCGGGCCTTTTTTGCTGATGGGCAGCTGTTTTCCGGCCTTTTCTTCATAGAAAACGACCAAGTCAGCTGAGAGCCCGTCTGCGGGAAGTATTCACCGGCAGGCTGTATCCACACTACACACAGGAAGCATCGCTTATACACAAATTCTTTTTCATCCATAAGAAAAGCCCGGTCATCCCGGGCTTTTCTTATTGTACGGTGTAGGGAAGCTGGGATTGATAGCCGGAAAATTTCTGGTAGGCTTGGTCCAGCTTTTGGTTCTCTTCCTGCTCAAGCGCATACCACCCATGTTTGAACATGAGGTTGTAAAGGTTTCTCTGGCAGTCCTGCGTCTCTTTGAAGATGGTTGCTAAATCCTGATAGATCGCCTGGTTACTCGCCTCATTCAATGCAGTACTGTACGACGATGTCATATACTTTTCCGTAGCGAGCAGATCGTTTACGAAATCCCGTTCGTTCATCTGCGGCGTCTGAGGTACAGTTGTTTCAGGATTTTGGATTTTCTGCGGTTGATTTGAGTTCATAGCGCCCCTCCTTAATTCGGTTTGTTGGATTGTGTATTCAGATGCTCCAAAATTTTATTATAGTGCCGCTGATGCATTTGTCCGGCTTCGTCCAGTGCTGCCTGAAGTTCAGGGGTTTGACAATTTTGAGCATAAAAATGAGCTTTTTTACATGCTGTCAAATTCCAGGAAAGCATATCTGCAAGGTACAATTGATCTTTAATGGTCACAATATCAGGGGCTTGAGCCATAGGCTGTGCCCCCTGCATGGACCCTGGTGCCTGGTTCTGCTGCATGGAATTCCCTCCTTTATCGTGTCCCTGTTAGTATGGCTGTTTCAGGATGATCTATAAATGGAAGACAGGTTTTATTTGTCGAATATAGGATGAAAACATTCACCCTTTTTTAAGAAAAATGATAAAATAGAATCACGAACATTTACATTTCTGAAAATTATAAAGATTGGAACCACCACCAGTCAGGGGGCTTGAAGATGGAAAAGGTTATGCGCAATTTCTTTCTTTTTTTATCGAAAAACCGCTTTTTTACCAAGCTTGCAAAAAAATATGGACTCCGCTTTGGTGCGGGTAAATTTGTAGCGGGTGTTTCTGTGCCTGATGCCGTCCAAACGATCCGGACGTTGAATGAACAGGGACTGGCCGTCACGATTGATCACCTTGGAGAGTTCATTGACAGTGAAGCAGAAGCAAGGGACGCAGCAGATGGATGTATCGCCGCAATTGAAGCCATAGCCGAATATCATCTGGACTCTCAATTATCCTTGAAGCTGACTTCCATGGGCCTGGATATTTCTGAATCGCTTGTGATGGAGAACATGCGCAGGATTCTTGATGCAGCGGAAAAAAATGATGTGTTCGTAACCATTGATATGGAAGATTACGAACGCTGCGGGATGACCCTGGACATTTTCAAGCAGTTGAAGGAGGAATATGATCATATCGGGACTGTTCTCCAATCCTATTTATATCGTACAGCCGAAGATATAGAAGAGCTGGATCATTACTCCCCGAACCTGAGACTGGTCAAAGGGGCTTATAAGGAATCCGCCAAAGTGGCTTTTCCGGATAAAAAGGATGTCGATGACAATCTAAAGAAGATCATCCGGATCCACTTGATGAATGGGAATTATACAGCTGTAGCTACGCATGATGATGAAATGATTGAGTATACAAAGAAATTAGTGGAGAAAGAGGGCATATCAAAGGATCAATTCGAATTTCAAATGCTTTACGGCATTCGAGTGGAACGTCAGAAGGAACTGGTGGATGAAGGATATAAAATGCGCGTGTATGTGCCTTATGGGAATGACTGGTACGGGTATTTTATGCGCCGCCTTGCTGAACGCCCGGCAAACGTCGCTTTTGTCTTGAGAGGAGTATTCGGCAGATAAGGAGGTCCGTTCTGCACGGATTCTCCTTTTGAAGTCAAAACACGGAGGAAGATCATACACTAATGTACAGAAACGTCCTGGAAGATTTTTCGATATTTATGGAGAAAAGGATTGCGAAATGTCTGAAAATATTTTATATTAGACGTAGATACCGGCTCAGCACTATATTTTTTTGACTGTAAAATGAATGAGTGTTCATTCAAAGAGATAGGGGGAGAAATGATGAATCAAAAAATTAAACGGGCTGCAGTTTTAGGCTCAGGGGTGATGGGCGCCGGCATTGCTGCCCATCTGGCCAACACGGGAATCCCTGTACTGATGATGGACATTGCACCCCGGGAATTATCCGAACAGGAAAAAAGTAAAGGGTTAACGATCGAACATCCAGCGGTACGAAACCGGATAGCGGTTGAAAATAAAAAAGCTCTTTTAAAGCAGAAGCCGTCCCCGCTGACAAGTAAAAAGAACCTTGATTTAATCGAGACGGGCAACTTTACCGATGATATGAGCCGGCTGGGAGAAATTGACTGGATTATCGAAGTCGTCGTTGAAAACCTGGATATCAAAAAGAAAGTGCTGGCTCAGGTGGATCAATACCGTAAACCCGGTTCGATTGTAAGTTCCAATACGTCCGGCATTTCCATAGAAGCGATGTCTGCAGACTGCAGCGATGATTTCAAAAAGCATTTTCTTGGAACGCATTTCTTCAACCCGCCGCGTTACTTGAAGCTTCTGGAAGTTATCCCGACGGCTTCGACAGATCCAGAAGTACTCTCGTTTATGAAAACATTCGGAGAGGATGTCCTTGGTAAAGGTGTCGTGGAAGCCAAGGATACACCGAACTTCATTGCCAACCGTATCGGCACATACGGACTTCTCATCACGGTGCAGAAAATGCTTGAAAAAGGATACTCCGTCGGTGAGGTGGATTCTGTAACCGGCCCTTTGATCGGCCGTCCGAAAAGCGCCACCTTCCGTACGCTTGATGTTGTAGGCCTGGATACCTTTATCCATGTCGCCAACAATGTCTATGAACAGGTGGAAGGAGACGAAAAGAAAGCTTTTGAAGTTCCAGGCTTTATGACAGCGATGCTTGAAAAAGGCTGGCTTGGATCCAAAAGCGGCCAGGGATTCTTCTTGAAAAATAAAACCGCGGAAGGAAGCGAAATCCTTCAATTGAATCCGGAAACCCTTGATTATGAACCGCGTGGAAAATTAAAAACAAAAGCTACAGAAGCGGCAAAACAGGAAAAAGGGCTGCACCGCAAGCTGAAAACCCTCGTCAATGCTGAAGGTGACCGTGCCGGCGACTTGATCTGGTCCATCATTAAACCGGTGCTGTTGTACTCAGGAGAGCTGGCGGGGGAAATAGCTGATGATATTTCTGCTGTTGACGATGCGATGAAATGGGGCTTCGGATGGGATGCAGGTCCATTTGAAATCTGGGACGCCGTCGGGGTTTCGGCTTCCGTCGAACGAATGAAAGCCGAAGGGGAAACCATTCCCGCATGGGTGGAACAAATGGTCGCGGAAGACATCCCGTCCTTTTATAAACAAGAAAATGGAAACGTTTACTATTACCACAATGGGGAGTACACGGAAAAGTCTTTTAATAAAAAACAGATCAACCTGAAGCGTCTAAAAGAGAAAAAAGACGTGATTAAGAAAAACGCAGGTGCGAGTCTTATTGATTTGGGAGATGGAGTCGCTGGTCTTGAATTCCACTCCCGAAGCAATGCCATCGGTCTGGATATTGTCCAGATGATGAACTTTGCTGTCGATTATGTTGATGAAAACAACTGGAAGGGCCTCGTGGTCGGAAACCAGGCGAAAAACTTCTGTGTGGGTGCCAATCTAGGCATGATGCTGATGGAAGCGCAGGATTACAACTTTTTTGAAATAGAAATGGTCGTAAAGAACTTCCAGGACAGCATGATGAAACTGAAGTATTCTGATAAGCCGGTCGTTGCAGCTCCGTTTGGAATGACACTGGGCGGCGGCGCAGAGGTCTGCCTTCCATCTGCAGCGGTTCAAGCCTCTCCAGAGACATACATGGGCCTTGTGGAAGCCGGAGTCGGTCTGATCCCCGGCGGTGGTGGAAACAAGGAGCTTTACATCAAGCACCTCAGAAATATTCCTGAAGGTGTAGAGGTTGACCTCCAAAAGGTGGCCGTCAGTGTGTTTGAAAAGATCGCAATGGCAAAAGTATCTACATCCGGTGAAGAAGCCTTGGAGAATGGTTTTCTGGATCAACAGGATGCTGTAAGCACAAACGGCGATCATCTGCTCTATGATGCCAAACAGAAAGTCCTCGGTCTGGCCGGTTCGGGATATCAAGCACCTAAACGAACGAAGGTTCCTGTCACAGGAGAGCAGGGATTAGCCACTATGCTCCTAGGTGCCAAGTCGCTTGTTTTGAGCGGGTACGCAAGTGAGCATGATATGAAAATTGCCGAAAAGCTGGCTTTTGTACTGGCCGGCGGACGTCTGAAGCAGGGAACACTCGTCGATGAGCAGTACCTGCTGGACTTGGAGAGGGAGGCATTCCTCAGCCTGATCGGTGAGCCTAAGTCACAGGCGCGTATGCAGCACATGCTTATGAAAGGAAAACCGCTCCGTAACTAAAAGGAGAGGACATAGAGGAGGGGACATACATTGAAAGAAGCAGTGATTGTAGCGGGGGCAAGAACACCGGTGGGCCGTGCCAGGAAAGGCGCGCTCGCCCATACGAGACCGGATGACCTGGCCGCTTTAACGATAAAGGAAACGTTGATAAGAGCCGGAGGTTATGAAGGGAATATTGACGACGTCATTATCGGATGTGCCATGCCGGAAGCTGAACAGGGAATGAACATGGCCCGCAATATTTCAGGTCTGGCAGGACTTCATCACAAAGTCCCTGCCATTACCATTAACCGGTACTGTTCTTCCGGTCTGCAGAGTATCGCCTATGCAGCTGAAAAAATTATGCTTGGTCACAGTGACACCGCTCTTGCCGGAGGGGCTGAATCGATGAGCCTGATTCCAATGGGCGGACACGTTATAAAACCAAATATCGAACTGGTGGAACAGGCCCCTGAATATTACATGTCCATGGGGCATACGGCCGAAGCGGTAGCCACCCGCTTTGGAATTTCAAGAGAGGACCAGGATGCTTTTGCTGTTCAGAGTCACGAGCGTGCGGCACGGGCGATTCAGGAAGGGAAATTCGAGGATGAAATTGTCCCGGTGGAAGTGATAAACCGGGATCTTGGCTCCGATCATAAAGTGAAGGAATCCAAAAAGATGTTCGCTGTCGATGAAGGGGTGCGGCCTGGTACAAGGCAGGAAATACTGGCGAAGCTGAAGCCTGCATTTTCTGCCAGAGGTTCAGTAACAGCGGGAAACTCTTCACAGATGAGCGACGGCGCCGCATCTGTTCTTGTAATGGATCATGACAAGGCAAAGTCTGAAGGGCTGCAGCCCCTGGTGAAATTCCGTTCCTTTGCCGTAGCTGGAGTTGAACCTGAAATTATGGGAGTAGGCCCTATTGAAGCAGTGCCGAAAGCACTCAAAATGGCCGGATTGTCCACCCAGGATATTGGCTTATTTGAACTGAATGAAGCATTCGCCTCTCAATCGCTTCGCGTCATCCGTGAGCTTGGTCTTGATCCGGAAAAAGTCAACGTGAACGGAGGAGCCATCGCTCTTGGTCATCCGCTGGGATGCACAGGGACGAAGCTGACATTGAGTCTTATTCATGAAATGAAAAGAAGAAACGAACAATTCGGTGTTGTAACAATGTGTATCGGCGGCGGTATGGGTGCTGCTGGAGTCTTTGAACTAATCTAATGGGGAGGCACAACCAATGAGTGAATTAAAAGAGATGATTAAAGGTGGCGGATTTATTGTCGAGGACGTGACGGCGGACCAGGTCATCACGCCGGAGGATTTTACAGATGAACACTTGATGATTGCCAAGACAGCCGAAGATTTTGTGCTTGGAGAAGTTGTTCCAAAGATTGAGAATCTGGAAAACCACGAATTTGAACATTCTGTTGCTCTTCTGAAAAAGGCGGGCGATCTGGGACTGCTCGGCGCCGATGTCCCTGAAGAGTATGGCGGCCTGCAGCTTGATAAAATCAGTTCATCCTTAATTACAGAGAAGTTCTCCCGTGCCGGCGGTTTTTCTGTCACTCATGGGGCGCACGTTGGAATTGGTTCACTTCCAATTGTATTTTTCGGAAACCATGATCAGAAAAATAAATATCTTCCTGTTCTTGCTGCTGGGGAGAAGATTGCCGCTTATGCCCTGACTGAGCCGGGCTCAGGATCTGATGCCCTCGGAGCTAAAACGACAGCGAAGCTTAATGAAGCCGGCACCCACTACATTTTGAACGGGGAAAAACAATGGATCACCAACTCTGCTTTTGCCGATGTATTTGTCGTTTATGCCAAGATTGATGGAGACAAATTCACAGCCTTTATCGTAGAAAGGGAGTATCCAGGTGTATCCACGGGTCCGGAAGAGAAAAAGATGGGGATCAAGAGCTCATCGACCCGTACCCTCATTCTTGAAGATGCAGAGGTTCCAGTGGAAAACGTCCTTGGGGACATCGGAAAAGGCCACGTCATCGCCTTCAACATTCTGAATGTCGGTCGTTATAAACTGGCCATCGGCGGTGTGGGTGGAGCGAAGCGCGCCATTGAACTTTCTGTTAAATATGCCAAAGAAAGAAAACAGTTCAAAACCCCGATCGCTCAGTTCCCATTAATTCAGGAGAAAATAGGATCGGTTGCAGCGAATACGTACGCCAATGAAAGCTCCGTCTACCGTACGGTGGGCTTGTTTGAACAAAGTATGGGTAAGCTTTCTGATGAAGAGCTGAAAGACGGGGCTGCTGTTGCCAAGGTTATTGCGGAGTATGCCATTGAATGCTCCTTGAATAAAGTGTTCGGAACAGAACTGCTCGACTTTGCTTCGGATGAAGCTGTACAGATCCACGGGGGATATGGATTTATGGCGGAATACGAAGTAGAAAGAATGTACCGCGATTCCCGGATCAACCGGATTTTCGAAGGGACGAACGAAATCAACCGGATGATCGTACCGGGGACGCTCCTGAAGAAAGCGATGAAAGGCGAGCTTCCTCTCCTGCAGAAAGCGCAGGCACTACAGGAGGAAATCATGATGATGATGCCGGAAGAGCCGGGTCTCGAGCCGCTGGAGCAGGAGAAATATTTAGTGAAGAATGCGAAGAAGATCGGTCTTCTTGCTGCTGGCCTTGCGGCACAGAAATATGGAGAAAAGCTGGATAAGGAACAGGAAGTCCTCGTTAACATCGCTGACATGGTCGGTGAGATTTACAATATGGAATCGGCTCTGCTCCGTACGGAGAAAGCCATCAGCCGTTCAGGAGAAGAAAAGAACAAGCAGAAGCTCCTCTACACCCAGGTGTACGTCCAGGAAGCGTTCAACCGTATCGAGGCTCACGCGAAAGAAACGCTGATTGCAGCTGAAACCGGGGATTCGCTTCGTATGATGCTCGGTGCGCTTCGTAAACTGACACGCCATACGCCGACAAACGTCATTCCGAAGAAGCGGGAAATTGCCCGGGGATTAATTGAATCAGAAAAGTATTACGTATAATGTACAGGGCTGTCGAGAGCGTTCTCGGCAGCCTTTTTCATAAGAAGAAGCGCTGCTTGTCCACTCTGTTTATCCGAGGACGTTTTGTTGAAAATGCCTGGGCTGCCCACCGGGCCCCTCGCTTTTCCCAGCCTTAAAGGCGGGCGTTTTATCTTAGGGAGAGCTTTTCTGCAAGGCTTGTAAAAGGAGTATAAGGACAGTTGGAAAGAATGAGAAAAGGAATTGAAGGGAAAAGTAAATTTCGATGAAATGAATGTCTCCATTGTGATAAAATAAGACATAACAAGTTGGAAGGAGGAGGAGCATATGCCTGTTACCTTCTACTGGTACCCCAATTGTGGTACTTGTAAAAAAGCGAAGAAATGGCTGGATGATGAAGGGGTTGCTTACGAGCCCGTACATATTGTTGAACACCCCCCTTCTCAGGAGGAGTTGAAAAACCTGGCAGCCAGGAGTGAAAAACCTTTGAAGAAGTTTTTCAACACCAGTGGGAAGAAGTATAGGGAATTAAACTTGAAGGAAAAGCTGAAAGAAGCTGATGAAGAAGAGATGCTGCGGCTGCTGTCTTCGGACGGTATGCTTATCAAACGGCCGATTGTGACCGATGGAACGAACGTAACCGTAGGTTTTAAAGCTGATGAATTTGATAACGTCTGGGGCAGATGAGCAGAACATTGGAAATAAAAGCGTAAGGCTTTTATGTTTATAACTGTTGTTACACTAAAACAAGAACTGTGGAGGTAATCGAATATGAGCTTACCAAAAGATCTGCGTTATTCTCAGGAACATGAATGGGTAAAAGAAGAAGGGGAAAAAGTAAGAGTCGGAATCACGGACTTTGCTCAATCTGAACTTGGGGACATCGTGTTTGTAGAGCTTCCTGAAGTAGGGGAGGAACTGAAAACAGATGAGCCTTTCGGAAGTGTGGAATCTGTTAAAACGGTTTCCGAATTGTATGCTCCGATCAGTGGTAAAGTGGTGGAAGTGAATGAAGACCTGGAAGACAGTCCTGAATTTGTGAACGAGTCCCCTTATGATAAAGCCTGGATGGTTGTTGTTGAACCAAGCGACTCTTCTGAAGTTGAGCAGCTTATGTCCTCAGAAGAATATGAAGCGATGATTGATGAAGATTAATGAAAACAGGTAAGCCGTTGTACAGGCAGGACTGATGTTTCCTTGTCTGACATGATCGTGCTTGATCTTAATCATGTTCAGACCATGCCCCAGGGCATGGTCTGTTTCTATATAGTAGGTGATGAAGATGGATGGAGAACGGATTGTGATTGTTGAAGGGATTACTGATAAGAAAAAATTAAACAAAGTGCTGGATGAGAAGATTGAGATCATCTGTACGCATGGAACGCTCGGTATTGAGCGGATGGAAGAAATGATCTTCGAGCATAACCTGGATGAACGAACCGTCTATATCCTCGTCGATGAAGATGATTCAGGCTTTAAACTTCGGAAGATGCTGACAGAAGAACTGCCGCACGCCGAGCATATTTATATTGATAAAGCCTTTAGAGAAGTGGCGGCTACTCCCGAGCCGGAACTCGCCCGTGCCCTGTTAAGCCGTCATTTCAGCGTAAAGTCGATGTATTTAATTTAGGAGGAAGTTTTGCAGAATTTAATACAAAATGAGGCAGCCCGGGTGCTGTCCTCGTATGAAAAAACGATGACATTTATTCACAGCCCTTTCTGCGGGACGTGCCACCTTGCCCGCAAAATGCTGATAACGTTGGAAGAGATGTATGAAAAACCACTATTCAAGGAAATGAACGCCTCTCTGCATCCTTCATTGATGGAGCATTATCGAGTTGAAAGTGTTCCATGCCTCTTAATCACACATAAAGGAGAAGTTCTTGAAAAGGTCTATGCTTTTCAATCCGTCCCACACATGTATGAAAAGATTATTCCGTATCTATAACCCGCCTTTATTCCCCGGGAAATGACAAGTTGAAAAACAAGGCCAAACCCGTCCTATATATCTTAGGACGGGTTTGGCCTTATTTCTTACGTCAATACCATGGATTTTTTAAACGATTTCACCTAAAGACTGAACAATATCAAGGAAGGAAGCTTTATCCCCGAAAGTTCGGTGAATCCTGCCTTCCTGGTCAATGATAATGGTGGAAGGGACGCCCTGGCACGCAAACGTATCATAGAAGTGCCGCCCATCATCCAGCAATGTGGGCTGCTTCAAAAACTTTTCGGCATATTCTTTTCCAGCTTCCGTACTGCGTTCACGGCCCGGGACGTTGATCGTGACCATCTCGACTTTATCTTTATCCATTGTTTCAAAAAGCTGCTCTTTTTTAGGCAGGTCTCTTCCGCAGTCAGGACACCAGGAGGCCCAGAAAGTCAGGACGATCACTTTCCCTAAATGATCGCTCAAATGATAGGTGAATGGTTGATCGATATATGGCAGTTCGAATAGAGGCGCGCGTTCCTTCATGATTTCATCTCCTTGCTGTAAAAATGTACCTGTGCATGTTTTCTTTGACGTTCATACAGACTCCATGCTAACATAACATATAATTTCATAGCGACATCATAACTTATCCAGAGTGGTGGAGGGACTGGCCCTTTGAAACCCGGCAACCGGCTTGAAAGCACGGTGCTAAATCCTGCAGAGCGTAATGCTTTGATAGATGAGATTCCGTACAGTCTCTTCTATACAAAGGAAGAGATTTTTTTGTGTCTCCGGCTGTTCTTCTTTTCTGAAAAGTGGCTCATTTCTGTTGACACGATGAGGGTAGAGTGCTAAAATCCACTTTGTAGTTATGAAATGAATTAAAGCAGTAATAATTTAATAAGCTAAAATCTCTTATCCAGAGTGGCGGAGGGACTGGCCCTACGATGCCCGGCAACCAGCAGGTGTAACCGACCTGTCAAGGTGCCAAATCCTGCAGAGCATAACAGCTCTGACAGATGAGAGAACAGAAGATACATTGTTATTGAAACGCCATTCTGTTCTCGAACAGAATGGCGTTTTTTGAATGGGAGGGAACACATCATGATTACAATCAAGGATCTTTCTAAAGTTTTTCAAACGAAGGATCGGGAAGTGAAAGCTGTTGATGGCTTAAGCCTTACGATAAATAAAGGGGAAATCTACGGCGTCATTGGTTATAGTGGAGCGGGTAAAAGTACTTTTATCCGGCTGTTGAACCGTTTGGAGGATCCAACAGAAGGCAGCATCCACGTCGGTGATCAGGATTTAACGGGCCTCAGTAAGAATAAACTGCGTATCGCCCGCCAGGATATCGGAATGATTTTTCAGCATTTCAATCTGCTTTGGTCCAGAACAGTCTATGATAACATCGCTTTTCCGCTGGAAATTGCCGGTGTACCGAAGGAGGAGCGGAGCCGAAGAGTCAACGAACTGATTGACCTGGTCGGTTTATCCGGCAGAGGGAACTCCTATCCATCCCAGTTGAGTGGTGGACAGAAACAGCGTGTAGGAATTGCCAGGGCGCTTGCCAACAATCCGAAAGTCCTTCTTTGCGACGAAGCTACATCCGCCCTGGACCCGGAAACGACGGACTCTATATTGGATCTTCTCGTTGATATCAACGAAAAGCTCGGACTGACCATTGTACTGATTACCCACGAAATGCACGTCATCCGTAAAATTTGTCATCAAGTGGCAGTTATGGAACAGGGGAAAATCGTTGAAAAAGGCGATGTGCTGGACGTATTCCTTCACCCCGAACAACCAGTGACGAAGAAATTCGTTGACCAGGTAATGGGCGATCAGGAAAAAGAGCATTCTCTGAAATTGATTAAAGATAAGTACCAGTCCGGCAAAATAGTCCGGCTGCATTTTGTAGGAGAAAGTACCAACCAGGCGCTGATCAGTGAGGTCTCCAGGAAATTCGTCCTGGATGTCAATATTCTTCACGGGAAGATCACGCAGACGCAAAAAGGAGCTTACGGAACGATGTTTGTCCAGTTTGTTGGAGACGATGAGGAAGCAGCCCGGGCGATCGAATATATACGCTCGACTTCTGTGGAAGTGGAGGTGAACCCGGATGCTTAATGGATTACTGCCAAACGTACGCATGGAGGACATGATTACAGCAACAAATGAAACGTTGTATATGACTCTGATTTCCGTAGCCGGCACATTTATCCTCGGGATCCTGCTCGGCCTGCTGCTTTATTTATCTGGTCCGGGAGGGCTCTGGCAGAACAAAGTGGTCAATGCGGTGACAGCTTCTGTCGTAAACATTTTCCGTGCCATTCCTTTTATTATATTGATCCTGCTTCTGTTCCCGTTTACAGACTTCTTGATTGGAACGATCCGCGGTCCGAACGCAGCACTTCCGGCGTTAATTATCGGAGGAGCTCCGTTTTATGCGAGACTTGTGGAGATTGCATTGAAGGAAGTGGAAAAAGGTGTCGTGGAGGCAGCGAAGGCGATGGGAGCTAAATCATCAACGATCATTTTCAAAGTCCTTCTGCCTGAATCCATGCCTGCCCTTATTTCAGGAATTACGGTGACCGCTATTGCATTGATTGGTTATACCGCCGTGGCGGGTGCGATTGGTGCCGGTGGTCTTGGGGACTTTGCTTATTTCTACGGTTTCCAGCGTAGTAATTTCGATGTTGTCTTCATTTGCACGGTGCTCATCATTATTATTGTGTTTATTTTCCAATTCATCGGAGATTATGCTTCCCGTAAATTGGACAAAAGATAAAAAACAAAAGGGAGAGATTCGTCATGAAAAAAATCTGGACATCAGCGGCTGCGCTGTTATTGGTTCTCATTCTTGCCGCCTGCGGTTCTTCTGAGGAAGATTCCTCCAGCGGTGAAGGAAATACGGAAATTACAGTAGGAGCAACAAGTGTTCCTCACGCCGAAGTTCTTGAAGAAGCAAAGCCGCTTCTTGAAGAAGAAGGGATTACGTTAAATATTGAGGAGTATCAGGATTACATCCTTCCAAACCAGGACCTGGCCGAAGGACGTATTGATGCAAACTATTTCCAGACGATTCCTTATATGGAACTTCAAGAGCAGGATAATGAAGATTATGATTTTGCCAATCTCGGCGGGATTCACATTGAGCCCATCGGTGTGTACTCCCAAAAGTATGACAACCTTGAAGACGTAGAAGAAGGTACCGAATTCGTAATGAGCCGTTCTGTATCCACCCACGGCCGTGTATTGACACTTCTTGAAAAAGAAGGATTGATCAAACTGGACGAGAGTGTGGAAAAAGTGGATGCCACGGTCAATGATATTGTCGAGAACCCTAAAAACCTTCAGTTTGATACCGGCGTGGACGCAGCCGGCCTTCCTGAAGTGTATAACAAAGAGGAAGAAGTCCTTGTAGCGATTAACACGAACTACGCGATTGAAGCTGACCTTGTGCCCAAAGAGGATGCCATCATTCTTGAAGGGACAAACTCCCCTTATGTGAACGTCATCGCTGCTCAAAGCAAAGATGAGGACAATGAGGCCTTGAACACGCTTGTGGAAGTCCTGCGTTCTGAAGACATTCAAACCTTCATTGAAGAGGAATACGAAGGAGCAGTTATCCCTGTCTCCGGCGATTCTGAATAACGGATAAAATAAGTGACTGCGGTTTATACTAACCGCAGTCACTTATTTTTTATGGGAGGTTTTAACATGCAGGATCAGAGTATGACGTGGACGCAGACATATTTACATGATTATAAAGAAGGAATGGGTGTCTTTGCGGAACACATGCCTGAAGTCGCTCATCAATTCAGTCAGTTTTCCCAGGAGTGTTTTAAAGCCGGAGAGCTTTCACAAAAAGACAAGCAGCTGATGGCTCTCGGAATCAGCATCGTGGCCCAGGATGAATATTGTATGATCTACCACACAAAAGGCTGTGTCGATCAAGGAGCTTCTGAAAAAGAGATTTTAGAAGCCTGCGGAGTAGCGGCAGCTTTCGGAGGAGGGGCAGCTCTCAGCCAGGCGGTCACTCTTGTCCAGGACGCCTATAGTGATTTAACGAATAACATCAACTAATTGAATAGTTAGAAAATTGAAGAAAAACAAATGTATTAAATGGAAATGCGATTATTAAACGCTTACATCCGCCTGCGGGTCCGCACATGAATGAAAATACGGTTTCAGCCGATTTTATACAGGGTAAAGTTTTATGATAACCTAAATTGTGTAAATAATCTGAAAGGGTTGATTCGTTATTAATGACCATCTGCAGTTGAATTACACCTCTGAAATGGAAAAGGCTATGCATCAGGCTCACAACACGAGTTATGCGGAATACAGCCGGAGACTGGACACTCGGCTGGAAGTAGAACAAAAGCGTCAGCGCGAATTCGAAATGACTCAGAAAATGCATGCCCAGGTGGATCGTCAATTGCATAAATAATGTTTAGGAACGAATCGATCAGGTGGCTTTAGTCACCTGATTTTTTCATGTTATACTAATGTAGGAAAGTGAGAATGTACATGAATCAATGTCCAGTTTCCCCTTCCTTTTTAACGGTGGGAAAAAGTTGATTACAAATAAAAAATGATTTAAGATTATAATGAGAATAAATTGAGAATGAATGTTTGTTTTCAGTCTGACTGGACATTCGATAATAATAGATACTGGAGGTATACATTATGGCAGGATCAACATTAGAAATTAAAGATCTTCACGTAGAGATTGAAGGTCAGGAAATCCTTAAAGGTGTAAACTTAACAATCAACGGCGGTGAATTCCACGCAGTTATGGGACCAAACGGAACAGGTAAGTCCACTTTGTCCTCTGCAATCATGGGGCATCCGAAGTATGAAGTAACGAAAGGTGAAATCATCCTTGATGGTGAAAACGTACTGGAGATGGAAGTAGACGAGCGTGCGAAAGCCGGTTTGTTCCTGGCCATGCAGTACCCGAGTGAAATCAGCGGTGTAACCAACTCCGACTTCCTGCGTTCTTCCATTAACGCCCACCGTGAAGAAGGTGACGAAATCTCTCTTATGAAATTCATTAAAGAGATGGACAACACGATGGATACGCTTGAAATGGACAAAAACATGGCTCAGCGTTACTTGAACGAAGGTTTCTCCGGCGGTGAGAAAAAACGGAACGAAATTCTGCAGCTGATGATGATCCAGCCGGCGATTGCCATTCTGGATGAGATTGATTCCGGTCTGGATATCGATGCCCTTAAAGTTGTTTCCAAAGGGATCAACGAAATGCGCAACGACTCCTTCGGCTGCCTGATCATTACTCACTACCAGCGTCTATTGAACTACATCACTCCTGATAAAGTACACGTGATGATGCAGGGTCGTATTGTGAAGTCCGGTGGTCCGGAACTTTCCCAGCGCCTTGAAGAAGAAGGATACGACTGGATCAAGCAGGAGCTTGGCATCGAAGACGAAACGGTCAACGCGTAATAAGATAGGAGGGTAATCATGACAGTAGAAGTCACACTACCATACGATAAAGAGTATGTTACAAACTTTTCCCAGGGTCTTCAGGAACCTGAATGGATGAAGAATCTTCGTCTAAGTGCTCTGGAGAAATCAGAATCTCTTCCACTACCAAAACCAGATAAAACCAATATTTCTAAATGGAACTTCACAGAATTCGATCACCATGTCACGAGTGATAAGATTGAAAATCTGGATGATCTTCCAGTTGAAATCAAAGACTTTTTAGATCAGGAAAAAGAACAGCAGAATCTTGTGATTCAACGTAACCATACCGTTGCCTATGCTGCGATTGAACAGCAGCTGAAGGACAAGGGTGTCATCTTCACTGACATGTTGACAGCCGTTCGTGAACACAGTGATCTTGTTGAGAAATATTTCATGAATGATGCGGTTCACGTGGACGAGCACCGTCTGACAGCGCTGCATGCGGCCCTTGTGAACGGCGGAGTTTTCCTTTATGTCCCGAAAAACGTCCAGATCGAAGAACCGATTCAGGCGATTTTCTGGCAGGAGGATCCTAAAGCTTCTCTGATTAACCACATTCTTGTTGTGGCAGAGGAAAACAGTTCTGTCACGTATGTGGAGAACTATATTTCCCACAATAAAGAAGAGAAAACCTCTTCCAACATCGTGGCAGAGGTCATCGCTAAAGACGGAGCGAAGGTTTCCTTCGGTGCGGTGGATAACTTTGAAGCCGGAACGACTGTTTATGCAAACCGCCGTGGCGTAGCCTACCGTGATGCTGTCATTGAATGGGCTCTTGGACAGATGAATGAAGGGGACACGGTCTCTGAAAACATCACCCACCTGATCGGTGACAACTCCCACTCCAATGCGAAAACTGTAGCCATCGGCCGCGGGGCGCAGAAGCAGAACTTTACGGCGAACATCACCCATTTCGGTAAAGGATCGGATGGATATATCCTTCAGCACGGGGTTATGAAAGATAAGGCCTCTGCGATCTTTAACGGAATCGGCAAAATTGAACACGGCGCTAGTAAATCCAATGCGGAGCAGGAGTCCCGTGTACTGATGCTCAGCAAAGATGCACGTGGTGACGCGAACCCAATTCTTCTCATTGATGAAGATGACGTTACAGCCGGGCACGCTGCTTCTGTCGGCCGTGTCGATCCAATTCAGCTTTATTATCTTATGAGTCGTGGAATCTCTCGTTTTGAAGCGGAGCGTTTGATTATTCACGGATTCCTGGCACCTGTGGTGAACCAACTGCCTGTAGAGGCAGTGAAACGCCAGCTTAGACAGGTTATTGAAAGGAAAGTCTATTAATGGATGTAAAAGCTGTACGCGAACAGTTCCCGATCCTTCATCAGGAAGTGAATGGGCATCCGCTCGTGTACTTGGATTCGTCGGCGACTTCTCAAAAGCCTGTACAGGTCATTGAGAAGCTTGATGAATACTACCGGGGATATAATTCCAACGTTCACCGCGGTGTGCATACACTGGGAACGAAAGCAACAGATGAATATGAAGGTGCCCGCGAAAAAGTACGCCGCTTCATAAATGCTTCCAGTACACAGGAAGTCATTTTCACACGTGGTACAACGACAGCTATCAATACAGTAGCAGCAAGCTACGGACGCGCGAACCTTTCTGAAGGTGATGAAGTCGTCATCACTCAGATGGAGCACCACAGCAACATTATTCCATGGCAGCAGATTGTGAAAGAAACAGGGGCGGAATTGAAGTATATTCCGATGCAGCCGGATGGCACCGTCCGCCTGGAGGATGCGGAAGCAACGATTACTGAGAAAACCAAGATTGTAGCTATGATGCATGTATCCAACGTACTCGGTACGATCAATCCGGTGAAGGAAGTTGCGGAAATCGCCCACCGTAAAGGTGCTGTTATGCTCGTGGACGGAGCTCAGAGTGTCCCTCATATGAGCATTGACGTCCAGGACCTGGATGCAGATTTCTACGCCTTTAGTGGTCACAAAATGTGCGGCCCGACCGGCATCGGTGTGCTGTACGGAAAGAAAGCCCTGCTGAACAAAATGGAGCCGGTGGAATTCGGTGGCGAGATGATCGATTTTGTTAACCTGTATGATTCTACGTGGAAAGAACTCCCGTGGAAATTTGAAGGGGGTACACCAATCATCGCAGGCGCTGTCGGTCTTGGTGCAGCGATCGACTTTCTAACTGATATCGGTCTTGATAACATCCGTAAACATGAAGAGAAGCTGGCTGCCTATGCCGTCCAGGAAATGAATAAAATCGACGACATGAAGATTTTTGGACCTGAACATCGTGCTGGACTTGTGACGTTCAACCTGGGTGATGTCCACCCTCACGACCTTGCAACCGTGCTTGATGCAGAGGGAGTGGCCGTACGTGCAGGACATCACTGTGCACAGCCGCTCATGCGCTGGTTGAATGTTTCGGCTACAGCCAGAGCTAGCTTCTATCTATATAACACAGAAGAAGATATAGACCGACTTGTCGCTGGATTACAAACAACAAAGGAGTATTTTGGTGATGTCTTTTAATAACCTGGATACCCTTTATCGTCAAGTCATTATGGATCACTATAAAAACCCGCGTAACCGTGGTTCCATTGAAGGAGACCCAATGATCGTGGATATGAATAACCCGACCTGTGGAGACCGCATCCAGGTTTACCTGCAAGTGGAGGACGGACTGGTTCAGGACGCGAAGTTTGATGGAGAGGGCTGTTCCATCAGCCTTTCCTCCGCATCCATGATGACACAGGCGATTAAAGGCAGACCCGTTGATGAAGCATTAAAAATGTCCGAGCTGTTTTCTGACCTGATGCAGGGGAAAGATATTGATGAAGACGGTCTTGATCTTGGCGACATTGAAGCCCTTCAGGGTGTAGCCAAGTTCCCGGCACGCATCAAATGTGCGACACTGGCATGGAAAGCCATGGAAAAAGGTGTCGGAGAAGAGAAGCAGGACTAAAGCTTTTGCCAATACCAAAAGGAGGTATGTACCATGGCCAAAAAAGCGCCAGAAGTGGGAGAGTACCAATATGGTTTCCACGAAAAAGATATATCCATTTTCCGTACACAAAAAGGTTTGACGAAGGAAGTCGTTGAACAAATTTCCAACTATAAAGAAGAGCCGAAGTGGATGCTCGATTTCCGTCTGAAGTCTCTTGAGCAGTTCTATAAAATGCCGATGCCGCAGTGGGGCGGCGACCTTCAGGAACTGAACTTTGATGATATTACGTATTACGTAAAACCATCTGAGCGTTCTGAACGTTCCTGGGATGAAGTACCGGAAGAAATCAAGAATACGTTCGACCGTCTTGGAATTCCGGAAGCGGAGCAGAAATACCTTGCCGGTGTATCTGCCCAGTATGAATCCGAAGTGGTTTATCACAACATGGAGAAAGAACTGGAAGACATGGGTGTGGTCTTTAAGGATACGGATTCAGCCCTTAAAGAAAACGAGGACCTTTTCAAGGAATACTTCGGAAAAGTCATACCTCCATCTGACAACAAATTCGCAGCGTTGAACTCTGCGGTTTGGTCCGGTGGTTCCTTCATCTATGTTCCAAAAGATACGAAGGTGGAAACGCCGCTTCAGGCTTATTTCCGTATTAACTCAGAAAACATGGGACAGTTTGAGCGTACGCTGATCATCGCGGACGAAGGTTCTTCCGTGCACTATGTAGAAGGCTGTACAGCTCCTACGTATTCGTCCAGCTCCCTGCACAGTGCGGTCGTTGAAATTTTCGTTAAAGATAATGCGTACTGCCGTTATACAACGATCCAGAACTGGGCGAACAACGTATACAACCTGGTTACAAAGCGTGCGGTAGCTGAGTCCAATGCAACGATGGAATGGGTCGACGGGAACCTTGGTTCCAAATTGACGATGAAATATCCAGCCGTCCTACTTAAAGGGGAAGGCGCGCGTGGAATGACGTTGTCCATCGCTCTTGCCGGTAAAGGACAGCACCAGGATGCCGGTGCGAAAATGCACCACCTGGCACCGAACACGTCCTCTACGATCGTATCGAAGTCTATTTCCAAACACGGTGGTAAAGTAACCTACCGCGGAATCGTCCAATTCGGCCGTAAAGCTGAAGGTGCACGTTCCAACGTAGAGTGCGACACCCTTATCATGGATAATGAATCTACGTCAGATACGATTCCTTACAACGAAATCATGAACGAGAACATCTCTCTTGAGCACGAAGCAAAAGTTTCCAAAGTGTCTGAAGAGCAGTTGTTCTACTTGATGAGCCGTGGTATTTCTGAAGAGGAAGCGACAGAAATGATCGTAATGGGCTTCATCGAGCCATTCACGAAAGAACTTCCAATGGAATATGCCGTTGAGATGAACCGCCTGATTAAATTTGAAATGGAAGGTTCCATCGGTTAATCCAATACAGAAACCGCACAGATACGTTCTGTGCGGTTTTTTTATGTGGAGAGAATAGGAAGGATGAGCATAAGCGGGCAGGATGTTTTATGAATAGAAAACATGATACTATAATATTATCTATAATGAGTTGAGGAAGGTCCCTTATGTTTCTTTTAATGTTCTTGATTGGTGTTGTGACGGCTTTAGTGGGGAGCATCGCCGGCCTCGGCGGCGGTGTTATTTTAGTGCCTGTGCTCCTCTTTCTGGGCGATCACCTTCCATCCTTCGACTGGGTGAGCCCCCAGTCCATCGTTGGAGTTTCGCTGGTCGTTATGATTTTCACCGGTATGTCCTCGACGATTTCATATATCCGGCATAACCGGGTGGATAAAAAAATCGGTTTTATATTTTTATATGGAAGTATTCCTGGAGGCATCTTCGGTTCCTGGCTGAATCAGTTTTTTAAAACAGATGGCTTTTCCCTGTTCTTTGGGATTGTCATGATTCTTGTATCCCTGCTGTTTTTTATTCCAAGAAGACCTCCGGGCACACCTTTGTTCTCAAGTGGCATAAAAAGAGAGAGAACGATAAATGGACAAACGTACACATATCAAATGCCTCTATGGCTGGGGCTGTCCCTGTCGTTTGCTGTAGGCATGCTCTCCGGTCTGCTGGGCATCGGTGGTGGTTCGCTGATGGTGCCTGCGATGATTCTACTGCTGAATATCCCGCCACACATCGCGACAGCTACATCGATGTTTATGATTTTCTTTGCAAGCATCACGAGTTCAGCCACCCACATTGCAATGGGTCACGTGGATTGGGCGGTTACACTCTGGTTTATTCCGGGAGCTTATGCAGGCGGGATGCTAGGAGCTAAAATCAACCGTCACCTGAACGGGAAGGCGGTGGAGTGGTTTTTAAGAGTTCTGCTGATTATGATAGGGATACGCTTAATCTGGCAAGGGTTAGGGTGAGGAGATTGATGATGAAGGAAAAACTGCACGTTTACTATACGAGTGATCTGCACAGTCACTTTGAAAACTGGCCGCAGATTGTCGGCTATTTTCGGGAGAAGAAAAGAATCCATGATCAAAAAGGAGAAGACTACTGGCTGTTGGATAACGGCGATCACGTCGATCGGTTTCATCCCATTACAGAAGGGCTGATGGGCAAGGGAAACGTCGACCTTTTGAATCAGGCTGGTTACTCCGTCGCGACCCTTGGAAACAATGAAGGAATTACGCTTGCCAAAGAGGACCTTCATGAACTCTATGACGATGCGGATTTCCAAGTGGTCTGTGCCAACTTGGAGTGCTTGGAATCCCCTGCGCCCGAATGGCTTAAACCGTACCACATCCTGCATTCAAGCCGGGGGACGAGAGTGGCGGTCATCGGTTTAACCGCCCCTTTCCAAGCCTTTTATCAAAAACTTGGCTGGGATGTTCATTCCCCCTATGACTGGCTAGATAAGCTGCTGCCTGAAGTGGATGAACAAGCGGATATTATTGTATTACTGTCCCACCTTGGGATAAATGAGGATGAAGAAATTGCCAGAAGATACAATGGTATTGATCTCATTATCGGGGGTCACACCCACCACCTCTTTCAAAACGGCGAGTATGTGGAAGGCACTCTCCTGACAGCGGCTGGGAAGCATGGAACCCACCTTGGAGAGGTCCTGTTAGAATGGGACACGGAGGCTGGTGAGATCACCAGAAAAGAAGCCTATGCCGTTCCAACAGAGCAGATGAGAAAAGATGATGAGGTGACCGATTACTTAGGGCAGATCCGCGGGGAGGCTGTCCGCCGGTTGGAAACTCCTGTAGCCTATTTGGAAGAGCCGATGCATATTGCCTGGTTCCAGGACAGCCCTCTCATGTCGAGGCTGACGGAACAGCTGCGCAGCTGGACTTCTTCCGATATAGCTATGCTGAATGCAGGAGTTCTCCTGGACCATCTCCCGGCCGGAGATATTACGTATGAAGACGTTCATCGTATCTGCCCCCACCCGATGAATCCCTGCAAGGTACATTTAAGAGGGGATGAACTTCTGGAAGTCATTCGGGCGGCTCATACGAGAAAACTGACAGAGATCCGTCTGAAAGGGTTCGGTTTCAGGGGAGAGGTCATAGGTCGAATGGTATTTTCCGGTATTGAGATTGAACGGAGGAAAGATGAGGACGGAGAAGAACGTGTCGTTCAAGTGCTCTACAACGGAAAACCTCTGGACTACGATAAAACCTACAGTTTTGCAACAGCCGATACGTTTACGTTCGGTCGTTTCTTTCCTGAAATTGCCTATGCGGAAACAAAGCATTACTTTATGCCGGAGCTGTTACGGGACCTGTTGACAAAAGAACTAAAAAATTAAGACGGAAATCACGTCCCCCTGTCATGTCTGGATTCATGACAGGGGGATCCTTTTATTCCTTCGTTTCATAGGGGCAGCTGAAAGCGCAGCCTTTTGTTCCATTAAATCAAACGCACTTCATGTAAATATCTCCAACATTTCAGCTCTTTTTATGTGGCGTCCGCCTATCTTTTATGATTAGAGAAAGACCCCTCCTCATATATATAGAGGGGGAGGGTGCCTGTATGCCTAAAAACCGCGTGACTAAGCGTTCTAATATCGGCAGGCGGATTGTAATCAGCCTGTTGTTTTTTGCCCTTTTCACTATGCTGAGTCTATGGTATATCAACAGAGGTGTAACTCCTGCGCTGGTGGAAATTGCTGAAACGAAAGCCCAGCAGCTGGCAAGGGATGCCATTAACGAAGCGGTAAGTAAGCAGATTGCAGAGGATCTGCAGTTTGATGATTTGGTGAAAATGGAAAAGGATGATCAGGGAAATGTCGTTTATATGGGATGGAACTCTGTACTTGTAAACAGAGCACTCCGGGATACCACCATCCGAGTTCAAAATTTCCTGAAGCGGATGGAACTTGGAGAACTACCGATGGAGGACACGACGCTGGAGCCGGACCTTGATCCGGACCGCACCCCGGAAGAGCAGGGGGAACAGCCGGCCACACTTATTGAACTCCCTATTGGGATGGCAACAAACAACAGCCTGCTTGCCAACCTTGGACCTAAAGTACCGGTACAGCTGCGTGTGATTGGAGATGTGCAATCCGAAGTAGATATAGAAATGACGGAATACGGCATCAATGCCGCATTATTTGAATTGACCATCCACTTTGAGGTGAATGTCCGTATCGTGATTCCTTTCTCCACCGAAACGACCGTTGTTACCAACAACATACCGATTGATCAGGCAACTATTCTCGGGGAAGTGCCGGAATATTTCGGAGGCATGTCCGGGGGCGATGGCGGGAATCCTTCCTTCTCCCTTCCTATGGAACCCTTGCAATAATGGCCGGTCACTGATACAATACCAAAGAACTGAATATGCGTGACCTTATCAGATCGGTGAGGTAGAGGCGCAGGCATCATGAGTAGCTGATGGGAGTTTGACAAGCCGGGATCATTAGTGAAAGGGAGAGCCTGCCGAAGTGTGGCTGAACACGTCAAGTTTTGACACGCTGGTGTATACCTGAACAAGACATACACTGTCATGCATGCTTTTGGGTGCATGGGGCGCTACTGATCGAAATGGAGGATAATCAAGTTGTCTGCAGACAGTGATGGATTATTTTCTATCATTGTTTTTTTTATTTTATTCCTCATTTTATACCCACCAGTAGCCTTCCATTCCCGTAACATCAAGATATACGGAGGGGAAACACATGGAAGGAACCATCTTTTCTTTAGTTCCAGCAATACTTATGCTCATCCTTGTCCTGGTGACAAGGCGGGTCATCTTATCCCTTGGCATAGGGATCATCGTCGGGGCATTCATGCTCACACAAATGGATATTGGAGCAGGTCTCAGTTTGATCTGGTCTATATTTGCCGGTATTTTCGTCAGTGAAGGGGCATTAAATACAGGCAGTATTTATCTATTGTCTTTCTTATTTTTACTCGGAGTCACTACAGCCTTTATGACAGCCTCCGGAGGCAGCCGTGCTTTCGGTAAATGGGCCGTTGAAAGGATCCGGACGAGAAAAGGAGCCAAGCTCGTTCCGTCTATTCTAGGTATCATTATTTTTATTGATGATTACTTTAATGCACTTGCTGTCGGACAGGTTGCACGTCCTGTGACAGACCGCTATAAAGTATCCAGAGCAAAACTGGCCTATTACATTGATTCAACTTCAGCACCGATTACGGTCATATCACCGATTTCCAGCTGGGGAGCTTATATCATCGGGACGATTGGAAGCATTCTTGCGGCCAATGAAATTTCGGACTATCAGGCGTTTGAAGCTTTCGTTCTTATGATTCCGGCAAACTTTTATGTATTTGCTGCACTGCTTCTCGTATTTTTGACGATTTATCTGCGCCTGGATATTGGTGCGATGAAAACGCACGAAAACAGAGCCAAGGATACCGGCGAACTTCACAACCCGGATAAAGGGGATGTGCCCGGCGACTTGAATAATGAGTTCAGAGAGCATGATAACGGGAAGATTTCACATTTAATCTGGCCGATTGTAACGTTGATCATTGGTACAGTCGGAATGATGGTTTATACAGGAATTCAAAGTTCAGAAGGAACTGCAGATATCCTTTCCATCTTCGCCAATACGAACGTAAATATTTCCTTATTTACCGGAGGGATCATTTCCGTAGTCACGGCCCTGGTTTTATATGTGGGGCAGCCGTCACCGAAATCTGGGCTCATGCACGTATTTCTACAAGGATTAAAAGCCATGCTGCCGGCGATCTACATTCTGATTGCTGCCTGGATGATCGGCGACATCATCAGCCGCCTGCAGACAGGGGAATACCTCGCTCAGCAGTTCAGCCAGGCGGATATTAACATTGCTTACCTGCCGCTGATCATTTTCTTATTATCCGGTTTTATGGCTTTGTCTACAGGAACGTCATGGGGAACCTTCGGAATTATGCTTCCGATCGCTGGAGAAATTGCTGCTGTTACCGATCCAGCATTCCTTCTCCCGGCGCTTTCAGCCGTTCTGGCAGGTTCTGTGTTCGGGGATCACTGTTCACCAATCTCCGATACAACGATCCTTTCGTCCACAGGAGCTGGAGCCAACCACATTGATCACGTATTGACACAGCTGCCATATGCCATTATTGCGGCGGTGGCTGCCTCTGTCGGTTATGTTGTCCTCGGCCTGACCGGTCAGGTATGGGTGCCGCTGCTGCTGGCCCTTGTCATTGTGCTCGTCACAGCACTGGTGATTCATAAACTGAATCCTGAAAAAGGATAGAGAAAATGATGAAATGAAAAGAGGGGGGATCTTCTATTAAACAGAAGATCCCCCCTCTTTATTTTTCAAAGGCTTACAAGATGGAAGGCATAAAAAACTTCCCGCTGTTTTTCATTCGTAAGTCCTAAGACTTCCTGATCTGGTATTTTCTGAAAATTTTAAATTTATTTTGACAAGCCTATGCACTGCCGTTATAATTTAAAACAGAATAATCAGAAAAATAAAAATTGAGGGACATTTATCACCGTTCCTCTCAGGGAGGTCTTTCACATGGAAAATCGCGCACAATGGGGTACACGTGCCGGATTTATCCTGGCAGCCGTAGGTTCTGCCATTGGTTTGGGGAACATTTGGCGTTTTCCAGCTGTTGCTTATGAAAATGGAGGCGGAGCATTTTTTATTCCTTATTTGTTCGCTCTTCTAACCGCGGGTATTCCTCTATTGATCATGGAGTTTACCATCGGTCATAAGTACCGTGGATCTGCACCGTTATCCTTTTTCCGGATGAGCAGAAAAACAGAGTGGATCGGCTGGTGGGGTGTACTGGTCGCATTTGTAATATCCACTTATTACGCGGTCATTATCGGCTGGGCCATATCCTACAGTGTGTTTTCGTTCAATTTATCATGGGGTGATGATACCGAAGGCTTTTTATTCAGTGACTACCTGCAATTATCTGTCAATCCCGGCGAGACCGGAAGCCTTGTTCCCGGTGTATTGATTCCTCTGCTTATTGTGTGGGCGATTACACTTGGAGTTCTATTCAAGGGAGTTAAAAAAGGAATTGAGACAGCGAACAAAATCTTCATTCCTACGCTTGTCGTCCTTTTCATGATCATTGTTATACGTGCCCTTACACTGCCTGGAGCAGCACAGGGTCTGCAGGCATTCTTCGAACCGAACTTCTCAGCGATTATGGACAGCTCGGTATGGGTGGCGGCCTATGGACAGATCTTCTTCAGTCTTTCAATTGCTTTTGCTATTATGATTACTTATTCCAGTTATCTTCCGAAAAAATCGGATATCACAAATAATGCGTTTATTGCCGGTTTCAGTAACTCAGGCTTTGAATTGCTGGCAGGTATCGGGGTATTCGCTGCCCTTGGCTTCATGGCCTCCCAGAGTGGAGTACCTGTAAACGAAGTCGTAAGCGGCGGAGTGGGACTAGCCTTTGTGGTCTTCCCTCAAATCATTAATGAATTTCCAGCATTGAATGGATTGTTTGGATTCCTGTTCTTCCTTTCACTCGTGCTGGCCGGGCTGTCTTCCTTGATTTCCATTTCAGAGACATACGTAGCCGGGATCAGCGAGAAATTTGGAATTTCCAGAACGAAGGCAGTCGCTTTCGGCGGCGGTACAGCAGCCGTTATATCCCTGTTATTTGCTACGCAGGGCGGATTGTTCTTCCTGGATGCGGCAGACTATTTCATCAACCAGTTTGGTGTCGCATTTGTTGGACTTGTTGAAGTCGTCGTTATTGCCTGGTTCCTTCGCAAGCTCAATGATTTTCAGTCGCACGCCAATGCAATATCCGACATCCGTCTGGGAACCTGGTGGAAAGTGTCTCTTGGTTTTATTACTCCCATCGTTCTCGGGTATATGATGTTTGACCTATTTAAAAAGAACCTGGCGAAAGAGTTCGACACAGATACAGGAAACTATGAAGGATACGCTGATGGGTTCATTCTTTTCGGTGGCTGGTTTGTGGCAGCGTTCGCCCTTATCGCTGGGATGTTGATGATGTTGAAACGCTGGAACGCCAAAGCTTTCGAAGAGGAAAAAAAGGAGGTAAGCTGACATGACAGCAGGTGCAGTAATTACCATGATCATCGGGATGGTTGTCATCTGGGGAGGTCTGGCAGCAAGCATTACGAATGCTGTGAAAAAAGCTAAATAACCAAAGGCGCCGCATCAGCGGCGCTTTTTTGATTAATAGAAACAGGAAGAACTCCTTCTGTTTCGTGGGGGTGGCCACGTGCCGCTTATCGGTGGATGCTTGCCGCGGGCACGGCCTCCGCTGACTGGGTCAGGAAGAACGCCTGTCCAAGTGGATTTTCAGCCCATGCTGTTCCCGGTTGCGTGTGAAAGAAAGGGAAAGCGCAGGCGCTGATAACGGATGCCTTCTGGAATATGAAAAAGATTGTCCTCCATCAAGTAAAGGTGAGCTGGGTGAAGGAGAGTCTTTCTCGAATTTAAAGAATCCCTAAGGAGCGGTGCCCCTTCCACTCCTGCGGAAGAACGAGTGGGCCGAGATCGCCGAGCGTGGGTTTTGCGAGGAAGCTCGGGCGCTCGTCCGCGGAAAGGGAAGGGCTTTCGCTTCTGGCGGTAAGAAGAAAAAAACTTGTAAAGAAACAGGGGGTTCTCTACAAGCTGAGGCGCCGCATCAGCGGCTCCAGCGTTTCACTTATCCTTTCAAGTTGTGTGCCCATTCCCTTTCTGCAGATGAAGGTATCCAAGGGGAAATCATAATAAACAGCCTTCCCCCTTCCTTTCTTGAAGGTAGCTGCCCGGGCAGGTGAAAGTTCTAATTCCATGGTTACACGCGTTCGCAGGCTGTAGATTTTTGAAACGGAAATAAAGAGGGGAAGCCTTTTCTATATAGGTTTTAACCTCTTCCGTAATACGACTTAATCGTTAAACCACAAATCCAATACAATATAACTCTTAACGTATGTTTTTCTCGTTTGGGTGTCCGGCCCCTATGAAGTGAATTTTGCACTTTTCTGATTTTACTTTTAAAATTATATCGCAACGGATTATAAATTTTGCAGGGGGTTCATAATGGATAAGATAGAGCGGATAATGAAGCCCATTCATAAAGGCTTTGCTACACTATGTTTAATTTATTTACTTTTAGTATTCATCACTGATATAGTTTTGTCCCCACCAATTCTTTTTGCCTTTTTCATTGTCATTACGTTGGGGAGGGCAAGTTTTCGACAAAGTGAAGGCCGTAAAATTGATGCTGCTGCCTCTCTTAGTTTGAGTTTGTTTTTCTTGGCAGCACTCGTTATTTCTTTGACTTAACCGGATTAATTTTGAAATCGACCTCATATCAGCTGAATAACCTGAAGTCATTCTCCAAATATTTTTGCCAAATAAAAGGACGCCCTTCATTTAATGAAGGGCGTCCTTCTTTTCATATTATCATTTGTTCACCTCAAGTGGAGTGTTCGGTGGTGATGCCGCTTGAAGGATCCATTGATAAACGGAACATGGTCATCCACAGATGTGGTGCTCTCTATTCCGCCATCCGTTCCCATCTTTTTAAAAACGGATAGGGATCAAAGGACCATTCATTCTTTCCATTATCCTGATACATCCCGTAATGTAAATGCGGCGGGAATTTTCCGGAGGTTCCTGGTGGTCCGTAGCCGGATGCACCGACAGCGCCGATGACATCTCCGGGCTGCACAACATCTCCGACTTTGATATCTTCCGAGAAGTTCTGAAGGTGGGCGTAATAGTGATAAATGTTGTAGATATCACGGATTCCGATGCGCCAGCCTCCATACGTATTCCATCCCTTCATTTCGACGACGCCGTACGTCGTGGATTTGACAGGGACCCCGTAGCCGGCAAAGATATCGGTCCCTTCATGGATTCGGCGTCCTCCAAATCCCCGCGCATCTCCCCATGTGCTCCGGTAGCTGTAGTTGTACTGTTTAGGAAGAGGGAAGTCACGGTTCGTTAAATGCACCGTTTTGAACTTACGGAACACTTCGGCGGAGTGCATGATCGTCTGTACGGTTAAATCCCGTTTATAGTATTGAAATAACGCAATTTTAATATCATCTTCTGTTGTTCCGAAGGATTTCAAGTAGCGGCCGAGAGACCATAATACATCTTCATCATTTTGGATGTCTGCTTTTTGATCTCCGTTTCCATCTGACCCCCAGCCTTCAGGGGAGATTGCTGGAGGAAAAGCATCCGTGGACCCGGACCAGAACAACGGATCAAATTCAATAGCTGTGACCCGGCCTTCATCCGGGTCGTCATGCACCTGACGCTCATACTGGTCGACAGCAGCCAGGTATTCCCACGGGATATCCGTAACGGCTGAGGTTTTTTTGTAAAGCGCCATCCGCTCATTGCTTTCCCTTTCATCTGGTTGTGCATGTACGGATCCAGTTGAAAAAGAAAGAGCGGCAATCAAGATTCCTGTTACGAGTGCTGTGCCTTTCATATTCTCACCTACAACAAATTGATACTCTTAGGATGAACAAAGGATGATAAGGTATGAATGGAAAATTCGGGGGTGCTAATTTTCCATCCCTGTCTCAGCTTCTGTATTCGTATTAGGACCCACATTCGGCTGATTCGGATTGGTTTCATCAACTTTCCCTTGAGGGGACTGCTTCATCTTTTTAATAATGCTGCTGATCGTACTGTTGTACCCTTCATCATAAACGGTGGAGTTGCTCAGGCTCTGGACATCGCCAAAGGAAGCTGGATTATCGGACACATAAACGTGGTAAAAACTCGGCACAAGAGAATAGGCGGTTTTCTGTACCATGTCTGCAGCTGTCCCGCGGTCGGTGTCGTCCGCACGCTTATAGGCCACCAGCACTTCATTGTCCGTGACAGCTGTAGCTACGTCATCAAACTGATCATACCTTAGAATCATGCGGGAAATCATATCCGCCATCTGTTCTCGATTCACTTTGATCTGGCGGTTCCTTTCCTCATCCTGATCAAGCTGGCTTTTCTCAAAACGTACATACCCTACCTGGCCGTCTTTCGGTTCTGTGTTATATCCATCCATGGCATTTCCACTGAGTGTATCACCGTCCATTAACTGTTGCGCTTCTTCTTCCTTCGTCTCCTGGCATCCGACAAGAAGACCGATAAGGAGAAGGGCAGTGCCTGCTTGTTTTATCTTCATCATAGACCCTCCTTGGCTTGATGGTGTATTTTTATGGTGGGCACTTTTATCGGAAACATACCTGTTCATTTTTTTCAGGACGTTTCCTTCCTGTTGGAAAAATGTGATACACTAATGGGTAGATAGAGGTGATGGATGTGGTTGAAATTTCAGGTAAAACGTTTGATATACTGGAGAATCACCAGGAAGGCTTTCAACAGGAAGAAGTGGAAGGCCGCTTCAGCGACATACTAAATAAATACGATTTTATCGTAGGGGACTGGGGATACGGTCAGCTCCGTCTTAAGGGATTTTATGATGATCAGAACTCCAAGGCGACCTTCGACACGAAAATCAGCACATTGGAAGATTACTTATATGAATACTGCAATTTTGGCTGTGCTTATTTTGTTCTTAAACGAATTCGACAGTAAAACCGGCGTGTTTTAAAAACACACGCCGGTTTTTTTAATGATCTTCCTGAGAGGGTTTAATATCGGCATTCGATTCGTCGTGCAGGGGATGGGCTCCATCCTCCTGACGGGGCAGATCCTCATGAAGGGACTTGTATTCATAGTTGAACGCACTGTAATATCTTTGTTTATCCGTCCAGGGCGAGCTTTTTTCGTTGGAGACGGGCTCGTGCTTATTCCGCGGCGATCCATAGGCTCCTTCAGGAAGCTGTTCCGGAACGAGATAATTCCGCTGGGCTTCAACGTTGGCAAAGTCGGAATAGTTTTTCTTTTCTTTGTCACTCATCATAGTTGACCTCCTCCTGTTTAGAGTGAGCATCAGGAGCTGGTTTATGCTATAGAAGATACGGGAGATAGTTCCTCAGCTCTTCAGCTTCCATGGTACTCAGCTGAAATAAATGCTCCAGATACCCATCTTTGTTGATATTCTCTTCATCCAGCAGCCCCTGCCTGTTTTTAGGGAGGTTGATGACAAGCGATTGATTCTGGAAATACTCGGCTTTCATAATGGCAAGCTCAAATCGATGGCTGCCTGCGGTAAACGAAACGAATCGTGTGCTCGTATCCTGTGTGACATCTTCTAGTAATGGGCGTTGGTACATCCTTAACACTCCTTTTGTTTCGTGCGCTTACGCATAGTTACCAGGTAGTATATCCATTACGATCGATTTTATCGACCGAAAATAAATGTGGTATGATAACGGTAGCATGGACTTCAACATTCAGGAGGATTTTTTATGTATTTTGTGGATCGGGAAAAGATCGAAAAGATTTTATCTTATATGGAAACCATACAAGCGGAAGTGAAAAAGCAGGGATTTTCTTCTTTCAGAGAGAAACTTGTGCTGGAACGTTTGACCCATCTCACTGTCGAGGCCTTTCTGGATGTGGGCAATATGATGATTGATGGGTTTATTATGCGCGATCCCGGCAGTTATGATGATATGATCGATATACTACTGGACGAAAAGGTCCTTCCTGCTGAAGAGGAGGGAGCGTTCAAACAGTTCATCCAGCTGCGGAAAATGATTGTCCATGAGTATACAGAAGTGGATCATACAGCCGTGGCAGAGGCCTGGACGACATACCAGGAGGCCCTGGAAGCTTTCCCGGAGCGGATCCGCACGTATCTTGACCAGGAACTCGGTCCTGTTTCCGCCTTTTCAAAAGATAATACGAAAGGGGAAGCGTAATGAAACATTACCAGGGATACCTGGTGGATCTGGATGGGACGATGTACAAAGGAGAAGCGGCCGTTGACGGCGCCTCTCACTTCATCGACCATCTCACCGGCCTTCAGGTGCCTTTTTTATTTCTGACTAATAACTCCTCCCGGACGCAGGAGCAGATTGCAGCAAAATTGAACAACCTCGGTGTGAAAGCCCGTTCTGATCAAGTCTATACCAGCAGTTTAGCGACAGCTGACTTCATCAGGGAAAAGAAGCGGCACGCACGTATCTATGTCATCGGAGAGGAAGGGCTTCATAAGGCTCTAACAGACCGGGGGCATGTACTTGTTGAGGAGGACGCAGACTTTGTAGTGATTGGCATTGACAGGGAAATTTCCTATGCCAAGCTTGCCCAGGCCTGTCTGGAAGTGCGGAAAGGGGCCGGCTTTGTGAGTACGAACAGTGATACAGCCATCCCGACGGACAAGGGGATGCTTCCTGGAAATGGAGCTTTGACCAGTGTGATCGCTGTCAGTACGGGTGTAGAGCCGATCTTTGTCGGCAAGCCGGAGCCGGTCATTATGGAAAGGGCACTCAAGGAGCTGAATCTCCGGAAAGAGGACGTATTGATGGTGGGAGACAACTATCACACAGATATTCTTGCCGGGATGAAGGCAGGGGTGGACACCTTGATGGTGGAAACCGGACTGAGCTCTTTTCATGAAATTGAAAATCACGCTCATCAGCCCACCTATAAGAAGCTGAACTTACATGAATGGGTAACGGAGTATCATCGATAGAGGAAAAATCACCACCTGCATAATGGACAGGTGGTGATTTTTTTACAGCACATAAGGACCGAAGAAGATGGTGATCAATGCGACATGCACCCCGATGAAATAGGTGATCTGTATAGGGATTGACCAATCTCTCAGTTTTGCGCCGGTTTTCATAATTCCAAAAGCAATCAGGGCGAACCCTAGAATGAAGATAATGGGACTGCCGGGAAAACTTAAATAATCCGGAGCCCGGGCGAGCAGTTTTTCGGAAAATAAAGGGCTGCGGACGATAATGGCGGCTGCCAGATAGATGGCGATCCCGGACAGAAGGATCCAGGTTCTGTCCTGGTCCAGGGCATCCCTCTTCACAAATAGAAGAATAACAAGAAACAAAAGAGGCCAGATGTACCAGAATGTCATGATGAGCAGGCCGAAAAAGCTGTAGGAAAGCATCCCCATCGTCTTTCCAAGGGCCCCTAAAAGAACACGGGTGTTCCATGTGTCAGCCTTCTCAATGATTTCAGGGTTCTGGGAAGAGAGGAGAAGTTTGTGGCTGTCTCCGCCTTTATCAACCCATACTACACTCCCATCGTTGGTTTGGACCGGGTGGGTGGACAGATCCGGCGTGTTGCTGATCCGTGTGACTTCCCCAACGCCGGATGTACCGAGATGCGCTTTATAAATGTTAAACTGGCTGCTTTCACCTAATCTTGTATTGGTGGCCCCCACCGCTTTAAACAGAAGGGAGGCTCCGTCTTTCTGAGGGTGAAGACTCATATCGGACACTTCTCTAAGCGGCTGCGCAGAAACAGGATCGGTGAACGAAAGCCTGGTGGTCTTTAAAGCATTTTGAAATGTAGTGGTGCCGTAATAGTAATGGTTTTCCATCTGCCCGGAAGCCGATTGTTTCTGGACTGTCGAGATAAGGACGGATGCTTCATTGCCCTGCATCGTAAACTGGATGTCCTTGATACTCTCAGAGCCGGAAGGCAGAAAAGTGGCTTCCCCTATCTTTTTAACCTGATCGTCCAGGTGTTCATAGAAGTGCAGCTGACGACCTTCCCCGTCGGTATACTCCTCCATAAGGTAAGCGCCTTCTTCTGTCTCGGCCGTTTTCACTGTGGAATCAATGGATGCCAGTGTCATCAGCTCACTGCTTTCGTAATTGGAAGGATCAATAGCGTAAAGGGTATCCCCCTTCTGGTAAAGTGCAGCTGTAGACATAGGAATAAACCCATCGATGTCCATGATTTTTTCCTCTGTATCCCCGCGGTATAAGCTGTAGTAATCCGAGTAGAGGAGGGCGTCATTTTCCAGGTAAAAGCTTGTAAACGTATCTACGGGGATGGCGTACTGCTGCACATCCTTTTCAGTGTAGTCGTTATCATATGTATGCCGGGTAATTCCGCTTTCCGTAAGGTAAGAGATTTGTATGCCATCGTCTGTTTTCTGGATATGGGGCTGCTTAACAGCCGTTGTTTCCCCGATCTCCCAATCCCTGCTCCAGTCCTGATCGGCAGGTTCCGTTACTTCCTGATAATTCTCATAAAATAAAAGCAGAATTCCAGCTGTGATGATCAGCAGCGGGAGGATCCATACGAGTTTTGGACGTAGCGTCTTCAATATATCCGCCTCCTTTTTATACCTATACGGTTTGGAGGTCAATAAAGTTTCACAAGGTTACAAAAAACACCAGGAGGCTGCCTGGTGTGGGTGGATTTTATTCATCATCTTCGTCGTCGCCTTCAATGCTGTGAGCAAGACGGCTTGAAGCTGCCGCAGCAATGGCTCCAACAATATCATCGAGGAATGTGTGGCATTCGCCGGAGGATTTATCATTCAGTTTCTGGAGAATTCCAGGTTTCTGTTTATCAATATAACCGTAGTTGGTAAAACCAATGGAGCCATACACATTGACGATGGAAAAGGCAATGATTTCATCGATCCCATACAAGCTTTCATCGACTTCAATGGTCGATTGAAGCGGCTCTGTCAGCATTTTCTTTTCTGCCAGCCGGTCCATCTCGATTCCTGTGATGACGGCATTCTGGACTTCCCGTTTTGTGAGCACCTTATTTACATTGAACCGGCACTCATCCATCGATAAGTCATCATGGTATTTCGACTGCAGATAATAGACAAGATCGGCGATATCGTCAATCGTTACTCCTCTTTCTGTCAGCCATTCCCGTGCTGTCTTTTCAAGACTGGATACTTTCTTTTCATTTGCCATAGCGAACTACCTCCCTGCTCTCTCTTTGGTCGCGATGTACTATACCCGCATTTATTATTTCACAAACGACAGGTGTTATGTTCATTATATCAAAAGTCCGGGGTATTCGTGAGAAAACGTGAAATTTCTCTGGTGTGTTACACTGGAAGAAAAAGGAGTGGAGATGCTGTTATGGGGAAACCGTCAATTTTTATTACCCGCCGTCTGCCGGCGGAAGTTGTGGAACCTTATCAGGAGCAGTTGGATATCGAGATGTGGCCGGAAGAGGCTGAAGCCGTCGACCGGGGAACGCTTTTAGAAAAGGCGGGCAAGGTGGACGGCCTTGTAACGATGCTGACCGATCGTGTGGATCAGGAACTTCTGAATGCCGGCAGTCGTCTTGGAATTGTAGCTAATATGGCTGTTGGATATGATAATGTGGATGTGAAAGCCGCAGAGAGCGTCGGAACCGTCATCACAAACACTCCGGATGTTTTGACAGAAACGACGGCGGATCTGACGTTCAGTCTCCTCATGGCAGCCGCGCGCCGGATTGTGGAGGCAGGAAACTACATTAAAGAGGACGCCTGGAACCACTGGTCTCCCCTGCTGCTTGCCGGAACCGATGTGCACCATAAAACCATCGGCATCGTCGGTATGGGGCGGATTGGAGAAGCTGTCGCCCGGAGAGCCAAAGGTTTTCAAATGGATGTCCTTTACCACAACCGATCCAGGAAAGAGGATGTGGAACAAGACATCGGTGCCCGGTATGCATCATTTGATGAGTTGTTGAAAAACGCAGATTATGTAGTCAGTCTGGCACCGCTCACGGATGAAACCCACCACATGTTTAACGCGGAGGCTTTTCAGAAGATGAAGGACACGGCGATCTTTATCAACGCATCGCGGGGAGCGCTTATGAATGAAAAGGCACTGGAAAAAGCGTTGAAGGACCAGCAGATTGCCGGAGCGGGCCTGGATGTATTCGAACAAGAGCCGATCAGATCCGATCACCCGCTTGTTTCCATGCCGGAGGTTGTCTGTCTTCCTCACATAGGATCAGCGACAAAGGAAACCCGCTATAAGATGATGCGCCTCTGCCTGGATAATGTTGTCCGCTATTTTGAAGAAAAACCGCTGCTCAGTCCGGTATCCCAATAAAAGAAGCCCGTACACCGATGTGTACGGGCTTCTGATTATCCGATTTAGAAAACCTGCTCTACTTCATAGATGCCAGGGATCTCCTGAGAAAGCGCACGCTCAATACCCGCTTTCAAAGTGATCGTTGAACTTGGGCAGTTCCCGCAGGCACCCATAAGACGCAGACGTACAATACCGTCCTCTACATCTACCAGCTCAACGTCTCCACCGTCACGAAGTAAAAATGGGCGAAGTTTGTTTAGTACTTCTTGAACCTGTTCATGCATGTTCAATCTTCCCCTTTCTTAAGTATTATTATAAAACGAAGTGACGAAAAAATCTATGGTCTGTACTTATGTTCCTTTGAATTGAGAACTATTATCATTTTATCTTTTTCCGCTTCTTTTGTAAAATGAAAGTACGTATAAAAAAAGGGGAGAGGGCCTCATGAATCAACCGGTCATTCGTGTTTATGTATACGGGGCAGAAGTGAAATGTGCAAGCTGTGTGAACGCCCCCGGCTCTAAAGAGACCTTTGAGTGGCTGGAAGCAGCCTTGACAAGGAAATACGGAGAAAAGAGCCTGCAGTTTACTTATTATGATATCCATACGGAGAATCAGGAAGGTGTGGATATGGCCATTGTTCAGCAGCTGCTGGATGATGAACTTTTCTACCCGCTTGTCCTTGTGGAAGAACGTATCGTAGCGGAAGGGAACCCGAGGCTGAAGGCCATTTGCAAATCCCTGGAAGAACATGGCCTTCAACAGGTAAGTAATTCCTAACGCAGAACCACCGGTGTATGATAAAATCATAAGGCACAGGGTTCTTCCGAAAAAGAGGTGACGTGGATGAATCCATTAATTGAATTCTGCATCAATAATTTAGCCGACGGTTCCCAAAAAGCGAAGGACGAACTGGAAAAAGATCCGGACCTTGATGTGATGGACTACGGCTGTCTGAGAAACTGCGGTCTTTGTTCACAGACCAACTATGCGCTTGTTGAAGGAGAACGTGTCATTGCCGATTCACCTGAAGAGCTCGTCGATAAAATTTATCAACACTTGGATGAAACCCTGTAACGAGTGGAGAGGCAGGACTGTTTCGATACAATCAAAGGCACCCGGAGGAGGGTGTCTTTTTACTTCTAACGTCAGGTACTGCTGTTTGATAAAAAGCAGGCCGTTTTAGTATACTGAAAAGAAGAAGAGAAAGGAGAGGCTGGGTATGATTTTAAACATCACAGAAGCTGCGGGTCATCAGATCAAAGAGATGATGAAGGAAGAAGAAGGAGATGTCCGTCTCCGTTTCGGTGTGAAAGGCGGCGGCTGCAGTGGATTGTCATATGCGATGGGCTTCGAGGATGACATCAATGAAGAACTTGATCTTCTTGAAGACTCCTGCGGTATTCCGATTGTCATCAACCGCCAGGATGCGGCGATTGTAGAAGGCACGACTATTGATTTCAAACAGAATATGATGGGCGGAGGCTTCACGATCGATAATCCGAACGCCATCGTTTCCTGTGGCTGCGGGTCTTCCTTTAAAACGGCGACAAACGCTGGAACACCAGATCCGAACTGCTGATAAATTCCAACCTTCCGGCTTACGGAAGGTTTTTTCTTTATAGAAATAGCCGTGTTCCTCCAAGTCGCCATTGCGATTTTTGCAGCGAATGTGAAACGAATGAAGGAATAAAAAGGGAAGCTTCATGAAAACAGAAAAAAAGCGGATGGCATGGATCAAATCTTCCATACCATCCGCTTTTTTGATCTTTACCTTTCACAATTCCTCAGTCTTTCAGTGGTCTCTGGAAAAACGGAGGTTTTTTCTAGAAGCGGAACAGAAAGCACCGGGACTTTCTGTTTCATATATATTAAGAGAACATGCTTGTCGAGTGTTTCGGCTGTACACGTGCTCCCGGGTCTATATAGGCTTTCGCGTTATTAACAGCAGTAGGACCTTCCCCAAAACCAGAAGCAATCAGTTTTACTTTACCTGGATAGGTGCAGATATCTCCAGCCGCATAGATGCCTTTAATATTCGTTTCCATTTTGGAATTAACGACAATGCTGTTCTTTTCGATCTCAAGCTCCCAATCCTTGATCGGACCAAGGGAGGAAATAAACCCGTAATTGACGATGACATCGTCAACATCAATCGTCTCTGTCCGGTCTCCCTTGACTTCCTGAAGCTCGACTTTTTCAATCCGATCGTCTCCGATAAACTGCTCAGGTGTGAATGGTGTCATGACGTTGACGTTGGATTCATTCAACTGGGACACGCTGTGTTCATGGGCTCTGAATTTATCCCTGCGGTGGACGAGGGTGACCTGTTTGGCAATCGGCTCTAGCATAAGGGCCCAGTCTACCGCTGAATCTCCGCCTCCAGCAATCATCACATTTTTATCTCGGAAATTATCCATGTTGCTGACGTGATAATGCAGGTTGGTATCTTCAAACCGCTCGGAGTCGGCTACTTTGAGCTTCCGGGGCTGGAAGGCTCCGTTTCCGGCTGTGACAACCACGGTTTTCGTGTAGTGGACGTCTTTGTTCGTGGTCAGTTTTAATGACTCATCTTCCATTCGTTCCACATGGATGACTTCCTCCTCAAGGGCGATGGTGGGATTGAAAGCCATTGCCTGTTCTTCCAGGTTGTCAATCAGTTCCTGGGCACGGACCTTAGGAAAACCGGCCACGTCAAATATATATTTCTCCGGATAAAGGGCGGTCAGCTGTCCGCCGAGGTGCGGGAGGCTTTCAATGATTTTGACACTCGCTTCACGCATTCCACCGTAAAAAGCTGTGAACAGACCGACAGGACCGCCGCCGATGACTGTAATATCGTATATTTTATCGCTCATAATAAACCTCCTGAAAAAAATTTCACTAAAATTTATTCTATCATAAAAAAATTTACAATGGGAACACTGAACATATGTAAACCTTTCCACAGGCACTAATAGTTCAATAATTTTGATAACTTGATTTTGGGTTGAAAATAAGGGGAAAAAGGTCTAAGATGATGATAGACCATATAGTTATGATTTGTGACATTTTTCACCTGATTTCAGCAGGTTTTTTTTAATGTTTTTTTGTGTGAAACAAGTCACAATGATATAGGTGACGGATGGAAAAAAATACGAGATGGAAGTGATTATTCATGAAGAATCCGAACATTGTCATTATCGGTGCCGGTTACGGGGGCATCATGACAGCCGTCAAACTTCAGAAGAGCCTTGGGGCAAACGATGCGAACATAACGCTGGTGAACAAGCACAGCTACCACTACCAAACAACATGGCTGCATGAAAACGCAGCAGGTACGCTTCACCATGACCGCACACGTATTGCCATCAAAGATGTTGTGGACACAAGCAAAGTCAACTTCATCCAAGATACAGTTACAGATATTAAAGCTGCCGATAAAAAGGTGATCCTGGAAGACGGCGAGCTTGCTTATGACTATCTTGTGATTGGTCTTGGATTTGAATCAGCTACGTTTGGTATTCCTGGACTTAAAGAGCATGCTTACACGATTAACAGCATCAACAGTTCCCGTCTGATCCGCCAGCACATTGAATACAACTTCGCAAAGTATAACAACGAGCCTGAAAAACAACAGAAGCGCCTGAACATTGTTGTCGGCGGGGCCGGCTTTACAGGTATTGAATTTGTTGGTGAACTGGCGAACCGTATCCCTGAACTATGCAAGGAATACGATGTTCCACGTGACAAAGTACGTATTATCAACGTAGAGGCTGCACCGACAGCTCTTCCAGGATTCGATCCTGAACTTGTTGAATATGCGATGAATTCTTTGGAAGCGCGCGGTGTTGAGTTTAAGATTGGCGCAATGATCAAAGAAGTAACCGAAAACAAATTGGTTTTCGAAAAAGACGAACAGCGTGAAGAAATCGATACAAACACAGTCGTATGGGCGGCTGGTGTACGCGGGAACTCGCTTGTTGAAGAAGCAGGCTTTGAAGCGAACCGTGGACGTATCCCTGTACGCAAGGACCTTCGTCCGGAAGGCTATGATGATGTATTCATCGTAGGGGACTGTGCTCTTATTATGAACGAAGAAACAGAGCGTCCTTATCCGCCGACTGCGCAAATTGCGATTCAGGAAGCTGAGCACACAGCGAAAAACCTCGCTCGTCTCGTAAAAGGTGAAGACCACCTTGAGCCATTCAAGCCTAACATTCAAGGTACAGTTGCTTCCCTTGGGCACAACGATGCCATCGGTGTAGTCTTTGATGATAAGAAACTCTTCGGCTGGTCAGCTACTGCCATGAAGAAAGTCATCGATAACCGCTACCTTCTGAAACTAGGCGGTCTTCCGCTCGTTCTCAAGAAAGGGAAGTTGAACTTCTTTAACTTCTAAATGATATAGAAAACGCGAAAGCAGTCCATGCTTTCGCGTTTTTTGTAGACCCGGATATGCTTGCGCTTTCATAGGAAGCGGTTTAGAATGAATAGTGGATTTGTACGTCCCTGATAAGGGGAGTAGGGGGAAGCGACGTTGAATATTGTCCAATTTGCTGTATCCATTCTCTTGTTTTTTGTATTGTTTTTCGGGATTTCCTTTCTATTAAATATGATTCTGCGCTCTTCCTGGATCATGTCCATTGTTTATCCTGTCATTGTGCTGTTCATCGTGGATAACTTTCCTTGGACGGAATATTTTTCGCAGCCGGGCACAGCCTTTCCTGCTGTGTTTAAACAGCTCGGACGACTCGGTATCGTGGACGTTGTTATACTGGCCAGTGGTTTTGTCGGAACCATTGCTGCTGGAATCGTCATTAAGAAATTAAGGAAAAGCGGTTATCAAATGTTTTAAAAAAATGAGAGAACAAGCGGTATCGATCCAGCGATCGGTGCCGCTTCTTTAGTTCCATGACTTGAATAAAAGAATCGTTCTTGGACATGCTTACATCTAGAGGTGATGATATGTTTCCAAGACGTATGAAAAGATGGCTTCTTCCTTTTTTATTCGCAGGGGCTGTAGTAAGTACGGCCTCGTACGTGACCAATCTATCTCTATTTGATCTAGGAGAATGGATGACAGCTGAACTAAAAAACAAGGACAGGGAACAAGAGCCTGCCCCCCTTGTGAAAAGCGCCGTCATGGAGGCTGTCGAGACGCTGGAGCAGTCGATTGATTTGTCCCGGTATCAAAGCCGGGAAGTTACAGCTACAGGCTACACAGCCGGCTATGAATCAACAGGAAAAACGCCGGAACATCCGGCTTACGGCATTACCTTTTCAGGGGTTAACGTAACGAGGGATCTCTATTCCACCATCGCTGCTGATCTAAGTGTTTTTCCTTTAGGAACAATCCTTTTCATCCCGGGGTACGGGTATGGTGTGGTGGCTGATATCGGTGGTGCAATTGAGGGGGACGAGCTTGACCTTTACTTTTCCAGTGTGGAGGATGTGTATGATCAATGGGGGAAAAGAACGTTGGACGTGTACGTAATTAAAGAGGGAGAAGGACAGCTGACGGAAGGAGAGCTGGCCGCTCTGAATGAAAATGAAGCCCGGCAGGTGTTTCGGTCTGAAATCAAACAATAAAAAACACTCCCGTTCTGAATGCGGAAGTGTTTTTTGTTATTTAATAGATCAGAGAATGAAGCAGGAACGTAAGCAGAACACCTGTCAGTCCCCCGAAGAATACTTCGATAGGCTGGTGACCGAGCAGTTCTTTCAATTCCTCTTTCTTCTGATACCCTTCTTTTTGCTGCCAGCTTTTCGCTTCACTGACGAAGCGGTTGAAGTCATTCAATAATATGTTCAACATGATGGCCTGCTCCCCTGTCTGCCGTCGGACACCTGTGCTGTCAAACATGACGATGATGGAAAAAACACAGGCGACAGCGAAAATGGATGAGCCGAAGCCCTGTTCAACCCCTACGCCCGTCGCCAGAGCCGTTACAGCAGCGGAGTGGCTGCTCGGCATCCCGCCTGTACTGAAGGCTAGACTTGCATTGAACTGTCTGGAAGCAATAAATTGGATAGGGACTTTTACTGCCTGAGCAAAAACAATGGCAGCGATGGAGGCCCACAGGGGGAAATTCTGCAGTAAATCTAAAAGCATGATAACATCCTTTCTTATCCGGCAGGGTATCGAAATAATTGATCTTTATGTACGTCATTTGTTGCTGATAAGCAAGGTCATTATATCATATATCCACAGAAAACGTCCCTTCATAAGGAAGGACGCGTGTATCTCTTGTATACTGAAAATGGAGGTGTTGCTATGTTCACAGTAACAGAGAAATGGAAACCCGAAGATCCTCTGGTCTTAGGAGTATTCACGGACGAGGGTCAGACCAGCCTGATCAAACAACTGAAAGAATCAGCAGGGTTACATACACCGGAGTATTTGGAAGGCGGCCTTGCCCGACTTTCTCAAGGTCGTGTGGAAAGTTTAATTCTTCCGTACGAAAATCAGATGGTCCGGGTCATCTGTATCGGTCTTGGGGCCAGGTCGATGGCTGGAAGAGCAGAGAGTAGAAAGGTGTGGGGACAGGCTTTTCAACAGATTCAGGCCCAAGGAATAGAAAGGTGTACGCTTTTTCTGGATACACTCATTCCGGATGACGAGAAATATAAAGAGTGGATCACGTTGTTAGGGGAAACGATCTATTTATCCACTTATAAGCTGGAAAATTATAAAACCGCCCCTGTAGAGGAACAACGACTGAAAAGCATCCAATTGTTTTCTGATTCGTTTGATGCAGTGTCCGTGGAAGAGGCATTCACGGAAGGAACGGCTTATGCAGAAGGAGCGAATACAGCGAGAAAGCTTGTTCACCTCCCCGCCAACATCCTTACTGCATCAGAGCTCGCCGCGCACGCCCTTAAGATGGCCGGACGCTTTGGGTTCGATGCCCGGATTCTTGAGAAACAGGATATGGAGGAGCTGGGGATGGGCGCACTCCTGGCTGTCAACCAGGGTTCTGTAGAGCCGCCAAAGCTGATTGTTCTGAAGTATCAAGGGCTGGAAGAGTGGAGGGATGTAACCGCTCTTGTAGGCAAAGGCATTACGTACGATACCGGGGGCTATTCAATCAAATCGAAAGCAGGTATGCCGGGTATGAAAGGGGATATGGGAGGCGCTGCTGCCGTTCTGGGAGCTATGGAAACCATTGGCCGCATCAAGCCCGAAAAAAATGTCCTGGCTGTGATTCCGTCCACGGATAATATGATAGCAGGCGGGGCGTTTAAACCGGATGACGTTCTTACTTCCATGAGCGGACAGACCATCGAAGTATTGAATACCGATGCCGAAGGACGGCTGGCACTGGCCGATGCGGTCACTTACGCCCGCACAGAAGGGGCGGACAGAGTCATCGATGTGGCCACACTTACCGGAGGGGTTGTTACGGCACTGGGATCCTGGATGACGGGTGCCATGACGAATGATGCATCGTTTTATAAACAAATTGAAAACGCCGGGCGGGAGACAGGGGAACCGATCTGGCTGCTGCCCTATAATGAGGATTATAAAGCACAGGTAAGAAAAAGCAGTATCGCTGATTTGAATAATTCTCCAACACGCAAAGCTCATGCCATAATGGGAGGCGCTTTTGTCGGGGCATTTGCAGAAGGTGTGCCATGGGTCCACCTGGATATCGCCGGCACGTCTACAGCAGAAACCGCCCACGCCTTAGGACCTAAAGGCCCTACAGGAGTCATGGCAAGGACGCTTGCTTATTATGTGAATCAATAGAATCCAGCTGAGGACGAATCCAGCGTCCACTGGTATGAGCGGGACGTGACCGTAATTACGAAATGCGGGCAGCCGCTCTTTCCTGGCAGCTCGAGACCGGGACGTTCCGCTTATCGGCGGATGCTTGCCGCGGGCACGGCCTCAGCTAACTTGGTCAAGAAAACCATTTGACCAAGGGGATCTCCGGCTCGCGCTGTTCCCGCAGGCATCCCCACCGAACGCTCCTCGTGCCGGTGCCTGTGGAAAACAACTTTACGCTAGCCCAGACTTATTTTACGCGGATGGATATTGTATAGGAAGCTGTTTTTTTAGGAGGGCTTCCTATCTCTATTGCTGTTTCCATAAGAAATAAAACACGGCGCTTTGTACAAATGGTCCGGACTCCCTTATTGTTATCGAAAGTGGATAAGCATATCGGGACGATGCTGGTCCTTTATACAGAATCTCATGTGTACTACGGGAAAGTGGAGATGATACAGGGGCGGGAAATCTATATGACGACCGTAGATCAAGTTCTTAGGATTGATGGCCGTACACTCGTTCACGTTTGTTCCAAGTGAAGAATGGCCGAAAGGTGACCGGCAGATAAAAAAGCCCATGCGCTCGCTGAGGCGCATGGGCTTTTTTGTTTAGTCCTGAATGGCTGCTTCCAGAGCCACTTCGATCATTTCGTTAAAGGTTGTCTGACGTTCCTGGGCTGTCGTTTCTTCTCCGGTAAGAATATGATCACTTACGGTAAGAACAGACAGCGCCTGACGATTGTATTTTGCTGCAAGCGTATAAAGGGCAGTGGTTTCCATTTCTACTGCAAGCACATTGTAGTCTGCAAGCAGATTGAATAGATCCATGGCATTGTCACGGTAGAAGCTGTCGCTTGTAAAGACGTTTCCGACTTTTAAATCGAGGCCTTTCGCTGTACCTGCATCATACGCGTTTTTCAACAGGCTGAAATCAGCGGTCGGTGCATAATCAATGCCGCCGAATACCATGCGGTTCATCTGGGAATCTGTCGTAGATGTGGAGGCAAGAATAACGTCACGTACGTTTACGTCATTTTGCAGCGCCCCGCATGAGCCGACGCGGATCAATTTCTGAACACCGTAGCTTTCCATCAATTCATTGACGTAAATGGAGATGGAAGGTACACCCATTCCAGTTCCTTGAACGGAAATGCGCTCTCCTTTATATGTACCTGTGTATCCGTACATTCCGCGTACTTCGTTATAGCAGACGGCATCCTCCAGGAAGTTTTCGGCAATGTATTTGGCGCGGAGTGGATCTCCTGGGAGTAGAATCTTATCCGCGATATCTCCTTGTTGTGCTCCAATATGTGTTGTCATGGACGGGTCCTCCTTCATTTCTTTCAACATTTTTAAATTACCACACCCCGAAAGCGAATACAAATGTGGCTGATTTTACCCGAAATACTGTTTTTCGAGATCACTCAGCTGATCTGCGGCATGGCTGTTAAAATCGGTATCCCGGCGATTTAACTTTTGTTTCAGCTTTTCAACGGATTGTTTGAGAGAATCATTATAATCCGGTATTTCTGTCTCTTCATAAGGGTGGACCGCTTCTTTCTGAACGTTGGCTTTTTCAAGGTAACTCAACGCTTTCCGCTGATGGAAAAAAACATTTTCTGTCTGACCAGGATTGTGAAGATCCCCCTGCATCGGGTGTTTGTCAACGGCGAGCATTTGAACCAGATAAAATTTCCCCCGGTCTTCTTTCACTTCTCCGATGTATATGCCTGTTTTATAATGCGCTTTCACTATAGAGCCGATTTGAATGTCAGACATCTTATTCCCTCCTAAATTCATCTCTTTTTCCATTGTAACAAAAATTATGAAGATCTTATGAAAACGGATGCGGATTTCCAGATGTTTGATATACTTGGGTAAGAAGGGTGGGATTCATCATGATGGAATTTTTGTATTTTCCAGAAGATAAGTCTGAATATATTCCTGCTGTCCTGATGCTTCTGCTGTTCATTGTTGCTGCAGCGGTTACCATGATCTGGATAATTAAAGCTTCTCAAAAAGAAGAGCATACATTTGATCAGAACTACTCCATAAATGAACAGAAGAACCACGAATCCAAAGAGCCGCATTAGGTTTCCACCTGATGTGGCTTTCTTATATTTTCAGCAGCATAGGGGACACTAGAAAAAGCAGATTTCATCAAATGGAGGTTTTGGACCCATGAAGCGTGCCCTTATGTTTGCTGGTGCGGTAGCTGTTGTTTTGACGGCCTGTTCCGGAGAAGAAAGATCCCCCCTGGAAACGTCGATGTATAACAAGGATAATGACAAAATCGGGACCGCCGTGTTGACTGAACAGCCTGAAGGCGTTCAGGTGAAGCTTAAAGTAGAGGGACTTGAACCGGGCATGCACGGAATTGCGGTTCATGAGTTCCCGAAATGTGAGGCTCCTGAGTTTAAGACGGCGGGGAATCATTTCAACCCAACGTCCAAAGAGCATGGTCTTATGAATCCTAAAGGTGCCCACGTAGGGGATATGCCCAATGTGGAAGCTGATCCAAGCGGCATGATTGACGTGGAAGTCATGCTCCCGCAGGCAAAGCTGAAAGAAAATCAGAAGTCGCTCCTGAGGCAGGAAGGGACCTCCTTAATTATCCAGAGCGGCCCGGATGACGGGATGACCCAGCCAGCGGGCGATGCTGGAGAACGTGTCGCCTGCGGGGTCATTACGCTGGATGCAGACAAGGATGAAACGAGTGACCCGACGGAACCGGATAAACAACAGGAATAAAAAATCTCCCCTGAGCCGGATGGCGGGTTCGACGGTTTTGTTTTTTACACATAGTTTAAATCTTGGAGCAAAGGTTTGTGGTGCGGAAGGCTCGATCAGGCCTCAACTTCTGGTTATAAAAAAGCATGTAGAAAAAACGAGGTTTCTCTACATGCTAAAAAGTCTCCCTTGAGGAGACTTTTTTATTTAGGATTGTTCGAATGCCTGCACCGCATGGATGATACGTGTGACGCCTTCTTCCAGTGTAGACATCGGTGCTGCCAGATTGAGACGCATAAATCCACGGCCTTCTTCGCCGAAGGACGCTCCGTCGTTTAAGCCGACGCGCGCTTCTTTCTGCATGAATGATTTCAATTCCGCCTGGGAAAGCCCCATTTGGGTACAGTCAATCCACAACAGATACGTACCTTCAATCGGAAGCGCCCGCACAGATTTGGTTTCATTCTCCATCCGCTGGATGACATAATCGCGGTGGTCTTTCAGCACTTCTGTCAGCGTATCCAGCCACTCCGATCCATGCTTGTAGGCGGCTTCCATAGCTGTTATCCCGAGGGTGTTCAGCATCATCATGCCCTGGTTCTTAAAGTGTTTATCCAGCTTTTTCTTATACTCCTTGTTGGCTGTCATCACATAAGATGCCTGAAGCCCTGCAAGATTGAATGTCTTCGTAGGAGAAAGGCATGTAATGGTCTGCTGGTTCGTTTCTTCAGATAGGGAAGCCATTGGTATATGTTTGTTCGGAGGCAGAATCAAATCTGCGTGAATTTCATCTGCTGCGATTTTGACGCCGTGCTTCCTGCAGATCCGGCTCATTTCCTCCAGTTCCTGCTTCGTCCAGACACGGCCGACAGGATTATGCGGGTTGCAGAGGATAAACATCGTAACATGGTTGTCCTTGATTTTGTTCTCGAAATCCTCGAAGTCTATTTCATACCGGTCCTCTTTATAAAGGAGCTGGTTTTTGACGATATGTCTGCCGTGGTCTCTTACCACACTGTAAAAAGGAGGGTAGACCGGCGTCTGGATGAGGACGTTATCCCCGATTTCTGTCAACGATTGAATGATCATGTGCAGGGAGGGGATGACACCGGGACTGAATGTGATCCAGTCGGTTTCTGTTTCCCACCCGTGACGGTCACGGAGCCATGCTGTAATGGATTCCTTCACGTCCTGATCGGGGATGGTGTATCCGAAGATGCCATGCTCGACCCTTGATGTGAGTGCATCTGTGACGGCCTGTGGTGTCTTGAAATCCATATCCGCCACCCACATGGGCAGGACATCTTTATCTTGATAAAAGTCTTCAATGAGGTCCCATTTGACCGAGCGTGTCCCGGTTCTTGGGGTATATTGCTGGAATTCTTCCAAAGTTCTCGCCTCCATCAGCCATTTTTCCTTATCATAACCGAAACCGTGTCCTTCATGAAACCAACTTGTTTCAAAGTGGAATTTTGGCCAAAAAAAAAGCAAAGCGAACGTTCGCTCTGCTTACACAGGGGGAATACGAGAAAGTCTTACGTTATTTAATATAACCCTGTTTCATAGTTTATAAACCTCTTTTTTTAATTTTTCTGCTGATTCAGGTCATAAAGCAGATTCATAGCTCGAAGCACGTCCTGTTCTGAAAAGTCACGGGCTTTTCTTAAAATCAGTTTGGAGCTTTTGACGCCGATGTCCTGAACGAGCTGTGTAAGTTCTTCGTCAAAAGGAGATTCATCTTCATCGTGGAATTCCATCAATTCGGAAGCGGGAATATCAAGAACCGTCGAGATTTTCAAGACGGTATCGAGTTCTGGTGTACGTTCATTAGATTCATAACTTTCCAATGTATGAACGCCCATTCTTGCTTTAAGAGCCAGTTCCTCTTTTGAGAATTTCTTCATTTCCCGGTACTTTCGGATATTGTTTCCTACGGACATATGCGGAATCCTCCTTTGTTCTTTTCTCTAGTATACCACGCTGGGAACGGATGATGTCTGAACGATTCGTGAACACAGATGGGATATTGCTTATTACACGCGCTTATGGTAAAATTATTTATTGCGTGAAAAGAAGCGAATATTTAATGAATCAGGAGTTGTATAGCATGTCAGAGAAGTTTCAAGAAGGTCAAGTATTAGAAGGTAAAGTCACAGGCATTCAGCCTTACGGCGCGTTTGTAGCATTGGATGAGCAGGTTCAAGGTCTTGTACACATTTCCGAGGTTACTCACGGTTATGTAAAAGATATTAACGAGCATCTTTCTGAAGGCGATGAAGTTCAGGTTAAAATTCTGAACATCGATGAGAAGAGCAACAAATATTCTCTATCCATCCGCGCTACTCAGGAAGCGCCGAAACAACAGGAGCGTCGTCCACGTAAACAGGCGGCTCCAAAACAGCAGGAAGAAGCTGCAGGCTTCAACACGCTGAAAGACAAGCTTGAAGACTGGATCAAACAGTCTGATGACCGCGAAAAATTCCGTAAATAAGGAATAGAGAAGAGACCAGGGCCAGCCCTGGTCTCTTTTTTTTATTCGTGTTCAACGGCTGCATCCGCCTTCACATCGCTGTTTTGTGCTGCAGGGATAAAATAAAGGGAAATCGCAATAAGTCCGCTGATCCCTACAGCCGTATAGATGAGGCGTGAGAGTACGGCACTCTGTTCCCCCCCGCCGAACAGACCGGCAACAAGATCATATTGAAACAGTCCGATCAGCCCCCAGTTAACAGCGCCGACAATAATCAGCAGGAGAGCCGTTCGTTGTATCCAGCTCATTTCAACACCTCCTTTTTTACTTCTACCTAGTATGGATCTCAAAGCCGATGTTCATTCGGGACAGCATTTCTTTTGAGATTCTTTAAAATATCGGGGATAATAGGAAAGCACGTTAAGAAACGAAAGGAGCTTCTCAACCATGGATACATTTGCATTTCATAACCCAACGAAACTGATCTTTGGTAAAGATCAAATTGAACAACTGCCAAGCCAGCTGCCGGAAGGAACGAAAAAGGTTCTTGTTGTTTACGGCGGAGGCAGTATTAAGAAAAACGGCGTTTATGACCAAGTCATGGACCAGCTGAAAAAAGCTGAGGTTGAAGTTCTTGAACTTTCCGGTATTGAACCAAACCCTAAATTGACAACCGTTGAAAAAGGGGTGGACATTGCTAATCAGGAAAATGTGGACTTTCTTCTTGCTGTCGGTGGAGGTAGTGTCATTGATGCTACGAAAACCATCGCTGCAGGTGCTAAATATGATGGGGCTCCTTGGGATCTCGTCACCCGTCAGGCGACCCCTGAAGACGCCCTCACGTTCGGTACAGTACTGACGCTTGCGGCGACAGGATCTGAAATGAATGCCGGTGCGGTTATTACCAACTGGGAAACCAATGAAAAATACGGATGGGGTGCAGCACCACTGACCAACCCTGCCTTCTCTATTCTAGACCCGGCCTATACAGCTACGGTTCCTGAAGACCAGACGGTTTATGGCGTGGTGGATATGATGACCCACTTGTTCGAGCAGTATTTCCACAATCCGACACCGTCTCCTGTGCAGGACGAAATGATTGAAGGTGTGCTCCGCTCTGTTATGGAAACAGCTCCGAAGCTGCTTCAAGATCTTGAGTCTCTCGAGCACCGTGAAACCATTCTTTACGCAGGTACGCTTGCATTGAACGGTATGATGCAGATGGGCTACCGCGGTGACTGGGCAAGTCATAACATTGAGCACGCGGTTTCAGCGGTTTATGATATTCCGCATGCCGGAGGACTGGCCATTCTGTTCCCGAACTGGATGAAGCATAACCTTGAGGTCAACGTTTCCCGTTTTGCCCGTCTGGGTGAAAAAGTCTTTGGTGTGGAAACAGAAGGGAAATCTGAACGCGAAGTCGCTGAGGAAGGTATCCAGGAGCTTCGTAAATTCTGGACGTCCCTGGGTGCGCCTCAAACACTTGCCGATTATGACATCGGTGATGACAAATTTGATGTAATCGTAGACCGTGCGATGAAACGTGGACCATTCGGAAACTTCAACAAGCTGCATGAGGAGGATGTACAGGAAATCCTTGAAATGTCTAAATAATGATCACAGAAGAAGGCGCGGAGACCCGTGCCTTTTTCTTTTATAAAACATTTTCATTGTGTATCCGTTTACAAATGGAGCTTTGCTTGATTTGCCCTGAAGGTTTCGATAAAGTGAAATTGGTCAGGCATAAAAATGACGATTTGGAGGCTATCATATGACACATATTCGTTTTGATTATGAAAAAGCGCTGCCATTCTTTGGCGAACATGAACTGGAATATATGCAGGGAGCTGTATCGACAGCACACCAGGCACTCCATGAAAAAACAGGAGCAGGGAACGACTTCCTAGGGTGGGTCGATCTTCCGGAGGACTATGACAAGGAAGAATTCGCCCGCATTAAAAAATCCGCAGAAAAGATTAAATCCGACTCTGATGTACTTCTTGTCATCGGTATCGGCGGTTCCTACTTAGGGGCACGAGCGGCTCTTGAAATGCTCAACCACAGCTTCTACAATACACTTGCAAAAGAGGACCGTGATACACCGCAGGTCTTCTTCGTAGGAAACAGCATCAGTGCCCCGTATATGAATGAGCTGTTTGATGTACTTAAAGACAAAGACGTTTCGATTAATGTCATTTCTAAAAGTGGAACGACGACGGAGCCGGCCATCGCCTTTCGTATCTTCCGTAAATTCCTTGAGGACAAATACGGTCAGGAAGAGGCCCAGAAGCGTATTTATGCGACAACGGATGCCAATAAAGGGGCATTGAAAACTCTTGCTGATGAACAGGGATACGAATCCTTTGTCGTACCTGATGATGTTGGCGGCCGTTACTCTGTGCTTACAGCTGTCGGGCTGCTTCCGATTGCAGCAAGCGGCATTGATATCGATGCTATGATGGAAGGCGCACAGAAGGCTCGTCAGGAATTGAGCAGTGAACAACTTTCTGAAAACCCTGCGTATCAATATGCGGCGGTTCGTAATGTCCTTTACAACAAAGGGAAAACCATTGAAATGCTGATCAACTATGAGCCATCCCTTCAGTACTTCTCTGAGTGGTGGAAGCAGTTGTTTGGTGAAAGTGAAGGCAAAGACCAGAAAGGGATTTTCCCTGCTTCTGCGAACTTCTCTACCGATCTTCACTCTCTGGGCCAATACGTTCAGGAAGGACGCAGGGACTTGTTTGAGACGGTGCTTCACGTCGAGTCACCAAGCTCTGATATCACCATCGAAGAAGATGATCAGAATCTTGACGGTTTGAACTATCTGGCTGGAAGCACAGTGGACAAGGTCAATGAAAAAGCGTACCTTGGTACAATGCTGGCGCATACAGACGGGGACGTACCAAACTTGATCGTCCACCTTCCGAAGCGTGACGCTTATACGTTTGGCTATCTCGTTTATTTCTTCGAGAAAGCATGTGCCATCAGCGGTTATCTTCTTGGTGTCAATCCATTTGACCAGCCTGGAGTAGAAGCGTATAAGAAAAACATGTTTGCCCTCCTTGGCAAGCCTGGATTTGAAGAAGAAAAAGAAAAGCTCGAAAAACGCCTGTAAAACTTAGAAAGCGTGCCTCATCCATCATTTGGATGAGGCACGCTTTTTTATTGGGGCATAGTAAGACTTAAAGGAGGAATGACAATGATACCTTTAACCTCTTCATTGACAGGGCAGGTGTTTTCTTTTCAGGATGCAGAAGCAGCTTTGAAAACGGTCGGGTTTAAATTAGCGGATAACTGGGATTATGAACACGGTTATTTTGATTATAAAATTGACGACCGGGTCGGCTATCAATTTATCCGCCTTCCTTTTGTTGTAACATCCGGATCGCTCGATGCTCCTTCGGATTATGCCATGATTGAAATGACGGAACCGTTTCTGCTTTCCCATAAATATAATCCCGGCCTCGATGACAACGTGAAAGAAGGGAATATCCGGGCCATTTTTGACCAGTTCCAGGAACCCGTGGATAAAGATGCCTCTTTTCCGGAAGAACACATTCAATCAGGTCAAGAGCTTCTTCAGGCAGCAGAGGAGGCGTTACTTTCTCAGCGGTGAGAATAAAACGAGTTCATCCCCCTTTTCCAATTCAATGCTTTCGTCCAGATGAAAGGACAGCTCTCCATTCTTTCGGATGCCGATAATCTGGCATCCTTTTTTTAAGAAAAATTCATAAGCCGTTAAAATTGGATGGCCCGTGAGTTTTTCGGGAACGGTCTCTTCATGGAATTGACGCTCAGTCAACAGGGAAAGGAGGAGCTCAAATGGTTTGACAGGATCATTCCGGTAAAGTTCCTGGTAAAAAAGGCTGCTCATAAAGTCATTGGAGCGGATGATCGTGCTGGCACCGGCGCGCTGTGCGTTAATTTTCTGGCGGTCCGTCAGTACTTCCGCAATAATGAACAGTTCCGGGTGGTGTCCTTTCAAGGCGACAATCTGATGAATGACGGCCTGATCGGACTGCTGTTCCTCCATGGATGGATCCGCGGTAATGATTGCCATCCGTGCATCCTTAATATTGGCGTGCTCCAGCGTTTCTTCATTCGTCGCGCTGCCGCTGATAAAGTGGACGCTCGGGAGACGCTGGTAAAACTGATTCATCGTCTGATCAATCATAACGATCCGCTCGTGAAGGTTCTGATCCTGGAGCATATCAATCAAATGCCGGGTCCGCTCGTTCCAGCCGATCAGCACAATGTGATCTGCCCCCTTATAGGGGACACGTCCCTCGGATAAGCTGGTTTCATGTTTAACTGTAGAGGCGGATAATGTCGCCATGTAAAAGGTGACGAGCCCGCCGCCGGACAGGATTAAAAGGATGGCTACGGCTTTTCCGGCAGGACTTAACGGCACATAATCCCCGTACCCTACGGTCGCTCCCGTAACAAAAGCCCACCATAGTCCATCAAAAAAGGTGGGGAAGTTTTCCGGTTCTATGATATGAATAATGATGCCGAATAAAGTCATCGTGAAAAAAACAGTACTCAAAAGGCGGATAAATAAGGGCAGTTGAAAGTAAAGGCGGATGAGGTGCTGCATAACCCGGCCCCCTTTTTTACCTACAGTATGGCTTGTATCCAAGAAAAACAAACGTAAAAAGAACCTGCTTCGCGGAAGAAGCAGGTTCTGCTGTATCAGAATTTCAGGGTCTGTTTCATATCTTCATAAACGTAATGCCAGAAATCGTGGTTGTCACGAAAGGCTTTCGTGACAAAAAGCAGGACCTCCCTGCGCTTTTCCTCGTGATCGGGCGCCTCTTTTCCGGGAAGGCTGGTTAAAGCCTCGGAAACGAACTGCTCCAACTCTGGCGCCCGCGGGCCCCAGACAGCGGCTTCATTCCCGACTGAATCGATCAGGATGATTTTTGGAATGGAACGGGACGTGCCATTCGTTAAATAGTGATCCATCAGGGCGGGGTTTTCATCCCTCAGGAAAAAGCGGGTATCAATTTGAGCCGCTTCTGCAATTCTGAGGAAAATAGGCAGGTTCAGCATCGCATCCCCACACCAGTCCTCGGTCAGTACCAACGCTCTCCACTGTTTGTTTTGTACTTCTTCAAACAGTGGCACATCCTCCACCTGGGTAGAGAAGTTTTCATATATGTACAATAAGTCATTTTGGTGGGACTGCATCTGATCGACGTATTCCTGCGGATGCATTCCTTCGTGAAACTGCTGGTCCAAGTCCATACGAAAATCTCCTTTCTAATGCCTACCTATTCCTTTTCCCTAAAAAGAACAGAAATATGCGTCGATATGAAGTCCGTCTGGTTTTTTGATAAGATAATTACGAAGGAGGGTGTTTACCTGTGGAAAAAGAACGTCTCGACTTTTTATTGGAATTGTTAAATACACCGTCTCCGTCAAGTATGGAGATGGAGATCCAAAAACGCTGGATCGAGGAAATGCGTCCCTATGCGGATGAGATTCAAACGGACCACGCGGGCAATGCCATTGCTGTCCTCAACCCGGAAGCTGATTTTAAAATTATGCTCGCCGGTCACTGTGATGAAATTGCCCTTGTCGTCAATCGGATCGATGATGACGGCTATGTGTACGTGGATAAGATGGGCGGCGTCAACCCTAAAGCGGCTGTTGGAATGAAAGTCAGTATTCAAGGGTATGGCGGAACAATAACAGGGGTTATTGGAGTCAATGCTCAGCATCATGGCGGATTGAAGGGAGACTTCGGACTTGAGGAACTGTTTATCGACTGCGGAGCCAAGTCCAAGGAAGAAGTCATGAAGTTCGTGCAGATTGGCGATCTGGCTGTATATAAAAGAGAAACGGAAGTATTGATGGACCGTTACATAGCCGGCCGTGGTCTTGATAACCGGACTGGTCAGTTCGTTGTCGGAGAAGTGCTGCGCCGCTTATCTGAGAAAAAATTGAATGTCGGTGTGTATGCAGCGAGCACGGTGAATGAAGAAACGAATATGGGTGGTGCCTATTTTGCAGCAGCCGGTGTGGAACCTACAATGGCCATTGCCTGCGATGTAACGTTTGCCACCGATTATCCTGGTGTAGACAAACGGAAACACGGCGATGTCCGTCTAGAGAAAGGGCCTGTCCTTGCTAAAGGGGCACCGATCAACCGCAAGATCAATCAACTGTTGGAAAAGACAGCTTCCTCTCTGGACATGGCTGTTCAATACGAATTGACACCACGCATGACAGGGACGGATGCTGATAAGATGCGCCTGACAGGAAAAGGTGTGCCGGTCAGCCTTGTCTCTCTGCCGCTGCGGTATATGCACTCCCCTGTAGAAACCGCGAGCATTCAGGATATAGAAGAGGAAATTACCCTTCTTGTGGAAATGATCGCAGGTATGACAGGGAAGGAAAGCTTAAATCCACTGGACGATTAAATTGGGTTGATCGCAGGGTATTTTTTCATGTAGATCGGTTTAAGAATGTTTGTAGTCACGTCTTGTGCTTTGTACCTAAATAGAAAACGTTTCACCCTGATTCAAGGCACGCAGAGAAAGTCTTAAGAGCCTGGGGTAAGTCCTATTCATGCTGCATCGGTTGATTTCACGAACCGCTCATCGGTGGATGCCTGCCACGGGCACGGTTTCAGCTGCACTTGGTCAAGAAGGTCACTTGACCAAGTGGATCTCCGCCTCGTGCTGGTCCCGCAGGCGTCAACACCGAACGCTGATCGTGAAACCAACAAAGGCATAAATTCAGCATACCTTTGAAACATCCTGTGTTCCCAATTACGATCGGTTATCGACGATTCTTTTGATTATTTTCATGCATATTTGGGCACACTAGCCGATATAATCTTCTATAGTGTTAAGGAGTGATCGGCATGGATCGTGAAGCGCTGCATCAGCAGATTATGATGTTGAAGGGGAGAATTAATGCCGGACAGGTTCACGTGCAGGGGTATGATGATTACATTATGCTTCAGCTTGGAAAAGTAAAAGACAGTGAAGACGGACTTGTAGACGTCTCAACCGTGTCAGCAACACTTCGACTGCTGCTGGACGCCACAGATAAAGTAGATGGTCCTGCTCATTAAGAGCGGGATTTTTTTATGCCCTTTTACATTGAAGGTGGCTGGTGACATTACAACGAGACACAATGAAATGACATGGACGGTGGAGGAGCTTCAGGATGTATCTTTGAACTTAAATCCCCGTGCAGAGGAAGGGATGGAGGATATGAAGGCGTTGAATAGTCAGGTTTTCCTCATTAAAGACATTTCTATGAAGAAAACGTAAACGCTCGAAATGCAGGCGCAGAACATTCAAGAGGTGGTTAAAACCATTAAGGACATTGCCTCTCGGATTAATCTACTGTCGTTAAATGCAGCTATTGAAGCTGAGAGGGTCGGGGAGGATGGGCGTGGATTTGATATCGTCGCTAAAGAAGTCCTGAAGCTCTCAAATAAAGTGAAGCATTCCATTGGTGAGGTTCGGGAAAATGTCGGTCTGGTCACCGAAGAGATTTCCCGGATGAACAAAGAGCAGGTTCGCTTGAACCGGCTTTCCAATGAAGGAAAGTGGATATACCGTATGAGAAAAGAGAAGGTCGAGCGTAGCTGCGCAGATTCAAAAGAACGGCATTGCGTTGTTACCGCTTGCGCGGATAAGAAAAAGGGAAAGAACAGGCGCTGATGACGGCTGCCTGCCGGAATATGAAAAAGGTTGTCCTCCATTCAGCAAGGGCGAGCTGGGTAAAGGAGAGTCTTTTTTGATTTTAAAGAATCCCCAAGGAGCAGTGCCCCTTCCACTCCTGCGGAAGAACGAGTGAGCCGAGATCGCCGAGTGTGGGTTTTGCGAGGAAGCTCGGGCGCTCGTCCGCGGAAAGGGAAGGGGCTTTCGCTCCTGGCGGTAAGAAAGAAAAAGCTTGTAAAGAAACAGGGATTTCTCTACAAGCTGAGAGCTTATCCTGGGATAAGCTCTTTGTTTATTATAGGATGCCTTCGTTATCCGGCCCTGGGAAGGTGAAGGATGGGGCGTCCGTATCCTGTTTACAGCGGTCAGGGTTTAAATCACACACATTTCCATGCGCGTCACGGATGACCGGGCGTGTAACGGTGATCGTGGTTTTAAGGATGATTTTCACAATAATCCCTTCCACCAGGGTAATTCCTGCAACGTCGACTACAGGAACACCCTCCTGGGTGAAGATTCCTTCGACTTCCAGCGGTGTCTCGGTCAAGTTATCTTCCGGACAGGCGCCTGGAAAATCCGTGTGCGCTTGAAAAGGAATCGCTGTGTTTAGAAGACCGACTTGAAGTGCTCCTGTCCCATCAAGGAAGTTGACTGTAATGGTAGCGGGGACCAATCCAATATTAACGACTTTGTTTTTGATGATGCGGGCGTTCATTGTGATATTTTCCAAGTTAGGAACGACTTCTACAGATACAAGGCTGCCAATGGTTACACCGGCAGCTGCAAATAGACTGAGAGGCAGCGTAGATTCGGCTACTTTCTGTACCTGTTTGGTTCCAACGAGAGCATTTTCCACGAAGCAGTCGCTGTTCAGCTTAGCTGGTTTAAACTCGGGCTTTTTGAAATGACACTTACATCCGGTCAGGCAGTCATGCTTTTTCTCATGTTTCTCTTTTTTCTTCGGAAACTTCATCGGCAGTTTCCCCGGAACGGAAACTTTCCTGCAATTCGCCATAGGTTTTCCACCTTTATCAATTATTTTTGTAGTTCATAGGTATAGTATTCTTGAGCAGATAGATGGTGTAGGCCGTTGCGGTAGTTGAAATAGGATCGACTTGTAAGGGAGGATATACAGGATCCTTCCACCGGTCGTGGTCGTACAAAGGGGTGGCTGTGCATTGCTGGGATAGTTGAATAACAAAGAGGAGCAGTGCTTGAAGGAATTTCAATCCATCAACTAGAAAAAGCCTGAGTTAACCATTTAGAGTTGTCCGCATGTTGTGTTGAGAGGGCACGTTCCGCTTATCGGCGCATGCCTGCCGCGGGCACGTGCCTCAGCTGACTTGGTCAAGAAACCATTTGGCCAAGTGGATCTTCGGCTCGTGCTGTTCCCGCAGGCGTGACCAACGAACGCTCTTCGTGCCGGTGCCTGTGGAAAATTACGCTGCGATAAAACGAAGGAAAGTGGATATACCGTATGAGAAAAGAGAAAGTTGAGCGTAGCTTTGCAGATTCAAAAGAACGGCATGGGCTGCGCTGTTGCCGCTTGCGTGGAAAAGAAAAAGGGAAGGAACAGGCGCTGATGACGGCTGCCCGCCGGAATATGAAAAAGACTGCCCTCCAACCAGTAAGAATGAGCTGGGTGAAGGAGGGGCTTTTGCTCCCGGCGGTAAGAAAGAAAAAAGCTTGTAAAGAAACAGGGGTTTCTCTACAAGCTGAGAGCTTATCCGTGATAAGCTCTTTCTTCTCATTTATAGCAGCCCTTCGTCATCCGGTCCTGGGAAGGTGAAGGATGGGGCATCCGTATCCTGTTTACAGCGGTCAGGGTTCAAATCACACACATTTCCATGCGCGTCACGGATGACCGGGCGTGTAACGGTGATCGTCGTTTTAAGAATGATTTTCACAATAATCCCTTCCACTAAGGTAATTCCTGCAACGTCGACTACAGGAACACCCTCCTGGGTGAAGATTCCTTCGACTTCCAGTGGTGTCTCGGTCAAGTTATCTTCCGGACAAGCGCCTGGAAAGTCCGTGTGCGCTTGAAAAGGAATCGTTGTATTGAGTACACCGAGTTGTAATCCGCCATCTACATCTAAGAAGTTAAGGGTAATGGTAGCTGGGATCAATCCAATATTGACGACTTTGTTTTTGATGATGCGGGCATTCATTGTGATGTTTTCCAAGTTAGGAACGACCTCTACGGATACAATGCTGCCGACGCCTAGAGTTGAAAATAGAGTGAGTGGTAGAGTAGCTTCAGCTACCTTCTGGACCTGTTTGGTTCCAACGAGAGCATTTTCCACGAAGCAGTCGCTGTTCAGCTTAGCTGGCTTAAGCCCGGGCTTTTTGAAATGACACTTACATCCGGTCGGGCAGTCATGCTTTTTCTCATGTTTCTCTTTCTTCTTCGGAAACTTCATCGGCAGTTTCCCCGGAACGGAAACTTTCCTGCAATTCGCCATAAGTTTTCCACCTTTATCAAATGATTTTGTAGTTCATAGGTATAGTATTCGTGAGCAGATAGACGGTGTAGGCTGATGTGATAGATAAAAGGGAATAGGCTGCGCGAAAAAAATGTCACGGAGTCAAGGTGGCAGGTGGCAGAACTTCCTGCTTGCACCTGGCACAGGTTTTGTATAAAATAAAAGTACAAATTTATATTGATTCCATCTTCGGGGCAGGGTGAAATTCCCGACCGACGGTAAGAAGGCACAGCGACCTTTAAGTCCGTGACCTGTGCAGAATTTTCTGCATGGCTGACCTGGTGAGAGTCCGGGACCGACAGTTACAGTCTGGATGGGAGAAGATGTCGAGCGGAACAGGCAGTGCATGTTAAATATGCTGCCTCTATTCAGCCGTGGACCAAGACCATCCCTAAGCCCAATGCTTCAGGGGTTTTTTATTGGTCAGGCGCAGCCGCTCACCTTCATCTGGGATGTGAATCAATGCTTAAAGATGAAGGGGGAGATCGATGATGAACCGTAATCCGGCTCAGTCATCAAAAAAATTATTTACACTGATTACCATTGCTTTATTCGGGACGATTTCCATGGTCCTGATGCTGTTGAATTTTCCGCTGCCATTGCTGCCGTCGTATTTGAAAGTGGATTTCAGTGATGTACCGGCCTTACTTGCAGGCATTATGTTTACGCCTGCTGCAGGAATACTTGTTGAAGCGTTAAAAAATGGTCTTTATTTTATATATACCGGCGCTGGAGATCCGGTGGGGGTGGTGGCAAACTTTGCCGCAGGCATTTTGTTCATCCTCCCGGTTACGATGATCTATCATAGATTTAAGAGTGTTAAATCTCTTGTATCCGGACTCGTGACGAGTTCACTGGTTATGGCGTTCGGCATGGGTGTACTGAACTACTTTGTCATTCTTCCGGCTTACAGCTGGTTTATGGGATGGGAAACGATGAGTGCACAAGTGAAATGGATAACGATAGTGGCGGGGATTCTGCCGTTCAATGCCCTTAAAGGTATCATTGTGAGTGCGTTGTTCACCCTGCTCTTTGTACGGATGAAGCCTTGGATTGAACAGAAAAGTCCACGTTCCTCATCCGCGGCGTAAATGAAAAGGCGGCGAGTTATTGACTCGCCGCCTTTTTTTATTCGGAAAAATCTTCTGGAAGCGCTGAGGTGCATCGATAAGCGGAAAAGACGTTGCCTGCTTCACGGTCGTTCTTCCATGTGTAAAACGGTGGTAAAGGGAGAAAATAAACATGCTCTTACTATTTTGAAAGAGGTGTTTATGGATGAAAAAAATCATGGGTGCTGCTTTACTGGTAATGATGACCGTAAGCGGCTGTGGAATGAATGGGAATGAGGATGGTCCGGAGGATATCAATTATGAACCTGCCCGTTATGAGCGTACGGATATGAATGAGCTGCCGGAAGAACAGCGTTTCCGTAATAACCGGGAGCATCAGGACCTTGATGAAATGAGAAGGGATTATGAAAGAGACGTGCGCCGGAGTGGGGAACGGGATACGCCGTTCAATATGGACGAAGAAGAGCCGGATCTGGATGAAGAACCTTCCGAACAGCGCCGGGAGATGGATTGACTAAAAAAGGATGCCGTTGTGATGACGGCATCCTTTTTTATCAGACATCCTTTTCTATTTCCCGTTCTTCTTCCACGGTATAGCGGGCGGTAGGGAGAGCTTCAAGGCGCTCGACAGGGATCGGGTCCCCTGATTTCTCACTGACACCGAAACGGCCTTCCTCTATACGTTTCAGGGCATCTTCCGCCTCCATGTGTTTCTCTCTTGCCTGTTCATAAAAGGTCTGGCGTTTTTCCCGTTCGTGCTGATCTGTCCCAAGGTTTCCCGGATGGTCTGCGACGCTGGAGATTTCCCCTGTGCGGTCATTCGGGTAAAGCTCCTTCGCATCGTCCTCCTTGTATTTCTCCATTTCCTGTTCTGCTTCTTCTTTCATTTCTATAATCTGTTGTTTGAATTGGTGAATCTGTTTATCCGATAACATACTTCATGTCTCCTTCCTTTTTGTAAGGATGGCTTACTTTTTTAAAGGAACAACCCCGAGGGTGCACCTGGAAAGGCAGAGGAGTGTGCCGTTCTCATGTACGATCCGGATTTCCCATACCATGGTTGTTTTTCCGATATGGGCGGGGACAGCTGCGGCCGTTACATACCCTTCTCTGGCGCTTTTAATATGATTGGCGTTGATTTCGAGACCGAACACCTGCTGCTCGTTAGTATCGATATTTAAAAATCCGCCGATACTTGCTGCGCTTTCTGCGAGGGCGACATTCGCGCCTCCGTGAAGGAATCCCATCGGCTGATGGGTGCGGGCGTCCACAGGCATCCGCATTTCCACACAATCCGGTTCTGCTTTGATCACTTCCATCCCCAGGGCGTCCATCAACGTATTCTTCATCATCATTTCATTCATCTTTATCCCATCCTTTATGTAATATTCCCATTGTTCTTATGGTCAAACCTATAGAAAAGAAGGATGGTTCTCCATCCTTCTCTCAGACTTTTTCGTAATGTGTTTCTGTCGTTTCCCTTTTGTATCAAAGAGGGAAATACAGTTGTATAAGCAGCGATAACCCAAGGAGGAATCCGTAAATAGTATTCGTCTGCGCGGTCGCTTTCATAGCCGGCATCATTTCCAGGGGCTCTTTTTTTCCTGTAAATCCCTGAATGGCCTTTCTGGCTTTTCCTACACTAATGAAAGTCAGCAGGGACCACCATGGCAGAAGTCCGATAATCATGAGAACGGCTGTCCAAAGATAAGCGATGGCAAAAAGAGCCGTCAAAAATCGGATGGAACCTTGATGTCCAAACAGGATCGCTAACGTTTTCCTGCCGTTTTCGGCGTCGTTCACCCTGTCGCGGATGTTATTGGCCAGAAGGATGCAGCCGACAAAAATAGCGACCGGAACCGAAACGATCAGCACGTCAGCTGTGAGCGTCATTGTTTGAATGAAGTAACTGATAGCGATGATGATCGTGCCCATGAAAAATCCGGCTGTCAGTTCGCCGAGCGGCGTGTAGGCGATGGGAAAAGGTCCACCGGTATAAAGGTATCCAAACAACATGGATACTAGTCCGACAGCAGCCACCCACCAGCTGGACGAGGCGCATATATAAACGCCGAGGAGTCCGGCTGCTGCAAAGAAGCTGAGAGCGAGCAGCAGCACCATCTGCGGACGTATGCCGTCACGCACAATGGTACCACCGATGCCGACGGAGTTCTCATTATCCAGCCCCCTGGCATAATCATAATATTCGTTAAACATGTTCGTAGCCGCTTGAATGAGAATGGAAGCCAGCAGCATGGCCGCGAACAACCAGAAATCAAAGGACTGTTCAATGGCTGCAAGCATCGTCCCGACAAAAACGGGAACAAAAGCAGCGGTCAGGGTATGGGGACGAAGAAGTCTCCACCACACTTGAAAACCTTCACGTTCATTCAAGGAAGCTTTTATATTTTGATTTTGTATGGAACTCATCGATGTTCTCTCCCTTGTCATTCTACAATTTTTATGATAACAATTTAAGTTTAGGGAAAGAGTCCCGGGGTGTCAATCATTCGGTGAAAATGTTCCCGGAAGTTAAGATTTCTTGAGTCAATAGAAAAAAGAGAATAAAATAGATAGTGGTGCATGCAGTTACGCTTAACTGTGTAGTAAATATGGATTACTCAACGTCCCTTAAGGAATGGGAGGAATGAATATGCTTCATACGAAGGCCCCTCATATAGAAGAAGCAGCAGGGGAAGCCCTTCAGAGAGCGCATCTTCTTGGGGAACCTCAATGTATAAGTATCGTTGAACATATAGATGATATGGATGCTTTTCAGTTTTTTCATGCCGGTGGATCGGTCGATCTTCACCGGACGTTCTGGCAGAGCGCGGATAATGACTTGACGATGGTCGGCATTGGACGGGCCAGCCAGCTTTATGCAGAACGTACCGATCGTTTTCAGGAAGTGCAGAGATTATGGCAGAAGCTTATGGACAATGCGGTTGTCTATGACGACTATCAGAAGAAAGGGACAGGGCTGACCGCATTGGGAGGGTTCAGCTTTGATCCGGAAGAATCAGACGATCATCTTTGGGGAAGTTTCCCTGACAGTCAGATGACGATCCCGGCTTTTATGCTTACGAAAGTGGGCGGAGCTGCGTATTTGACGATGAATGTGCTTATTTTTCCGGAAGACCATTTAAAGCAGATTGTTCACCAGCTTCTGGACCAGCGGGAAACGCTGATGAAGTCGGAAGGTTTCGAGGCGGCTTTTCCTGTAGTGACAGGGAGAGAGGAAGCAGCGCCTGCTCAATGGAAAGAAACGGTGAAAAAAGCAACAGAAGATATTAAGAACGGAAAAATCAGCAAGGTGGTACTGGCCAGGGAAATCCGTCTGAAGTTCCAGGATGCTGTACAGGCCGCTTCTGTGATTAAGGAGCTTGCTGATTCACAGCCGAACAGCTACATCTTTGCTTTTGAAAGCCGGGGGGATTATTTTGTCGGGGCTACTCCTGAGCGGCTTGCCAAGCTCGAAAACCGCCGGCTTGTGTCCACCTGCCTGGCAGGAACAACCCCGAGGGGAGCGACATCCGAAGAGGATGAGGCTCTTGGGCTTGAGCTTTTAAATGATCCGAAAAACCGCCAGGAACACCAATTTGTCGTAGATATGATTAAAGATGCGGTGGAAGCCTGCTCCAGTAATGTCTCCATTCCGGATGTTCCTGTGCTGTATCCGCTGAAAAACCTTCAGCACTTGTATACACCTGTAACGGCCGTCCTGGATGAAGGGTATACACTCCTGGACGTTGTCGAAAAGCTTCACCCGACACCTGCTTTAGGTGGAATGCCACAGCAGGAAGCCGTTTCATATATCCGGAAGCATGAACAGTTGAACAGAGGCTGGTATGCCGGTCCTGTAGGCTGGTTTGATGCGAAGAATAACGGGGAGTTTGCGGTAGCGATCCGTTCGGCACTCATCCAGCAGGATCAGGCATCTTTATTTGCCGGCTGTGGAGTAGTGGAAGATTCCGATCCACAGGCGGAATATGAAGAAACCGCCGTTAAACTTAAGCCAATGCTGACAGTTCTAGGAGGCTTGTAATGGGACACGTGGAAGCTTTAACGAAGTATGTCACACATTTTGTCGACCAGCTCGCATTTTCAGGAGTCAGGCAGGTCGTCATTTCACCAGGGTCCCGGTCCACACCGCTGGCCCTGACATTTGCTGAGCATTCTGAGGTGAAACACTGGGTTCACCTTGATGAGCGCTCAGCAGCTTTTTTTGCGTTAGGGATCGCCAAACAGACCAATGAGCCGGTAGCTCTTGTCTGTACGTCCGGCACAGCCGCCGCCAACTATTATCCGGCGGTTGTCGAAGCGTACTACAGTCGTGTTCCGCTCGTTGTTCTCACAGCCGACAGGCCGCACGAACTCCGTGAAACCGGCGCACCACAGGCAGTCAATCAGCTCCAGATGTATGGAGATTATGCAAAGTTTCATGTGGATTTAGCGCTTCCTGAGGAAAATAATTTCATGTATGCACGAAGACAGGCAGCAAGAGCCGCAGCGGAGGCCGTCACTGGACAGCCGGGCCCGGTTCATGTAAATCTTCCGTTCAGGGAGCCGCTCATCCCCGACTTTTCCCTGGAGGGGGCCTGGCGCGGGGACACGCTTCCCGTTCCGGTTCCTTCTGCAGGGAAAAAACAGCTTGATTCGCATGCTCTCCATCATTTGTTGGAGCAGCTCGGGCGTTCGGATAAAGGGTTGATTGTAGTAGGTCCGCAGACTCATGAGGAACTGGCAGAAGCCGTGACGGAGTTTGCCGCCCGCCTTGGTGTGCCTGTCTTTGCTGATCCCTTATCCCAGCTGAGGGCCGGGGATCATGATAAACGGCATGTGATTGAAAATTACGGATCGCTGCTGAAGTCATCCTGGGTTAAAGAGAACATGAAGCCGGACTACATTCTGCGGTTTGGGGCCATGCCTGTATCCAAAACCTATTTAAAATGGGTGCAGCACCATGAGGACACGGTAGACCATTATGTCGTTGATGATGAACCGGGATATCGGGAGCCGGCCGGTCTTGCTGTCCAGTATATCTGGGCAGAAGCTGTGGAACTCTGTCGACAGCTGGCCGCTGAACTGCCCGAGGGGAATGTTCAGACAACATGGCTGGAAGAATGGCAGCAGATGAACACGATGGCCAAAACCGAAATGTTGAAAGACCCGGGCGAAGCATTGAACGAAGGCCATGCTGTTGCTTATCTTGCTGAGGCTCTTCCGGATCAGTCCACCTTTTTCATTGGAAACAGTATGCCGATCCGGGATGTTGACAGCTTTTTCATGTCAACGCCGAAGCGGGTAACTATGATGGCCAACCGGGGGGCCAATGGAATTGACGGTGTTATTAGTACAGCGCTCGGTACGGCGGCAGCCGGCCGGAAAACAACCCTGCTCCTTGGGGATATTTCCTTCTTCCATGATATGAACGGTCTTTGGATGGCAAAAAGTCAGGGGCTTCCTTTGACTATTGTTGTCATTAACAATGATGGGGGAGGCATTTTCTCTTACCTTCCCCAGTCCCGGGATCCGAAGCATTTCGAGGAACTATTCGGGACACCTCTTGGACTCGATTTGAAGCCGGCGGTTGAAATGTATGGAGGCCGCCACCTGCGCGTGCAGACGTGGGAGGAGTACCGACAGGCGCTGGCTGAGAGCGCATCGTCACAGCAGCTGATGGTAATTGAAGCCATGGTAAGCCGTGATGATCATGTCGACTTTCACAATACGCGCTGGAATGACGTTCATGATGCCGTAGTGCGCTGGAGGGACGACAATGGACAGTAATATTAACGGCCGTGAATATAAAGTGATGCGGACCGGCGAAGGGGAACCCCTTCTTCTTCTCCACGGGTTTACAGGTACGTCCGGTACGTTTGATGAGCCATTGTCGTATTTATCGGGTTCTTATGATATCGTTAAAGTCGACCTGCCGGGTCATGGAGGCACAGGGCCGCTTGGCGCGGTTTCAATGGAGCGCTTCTGCAGGGATCTGCATGAACTGCTGGATCGATTGGAAATTGAACAGGTTCATCTGCTTGGATATTCGCTTGGCGGTCGTGCTGCGCTTTCCTTTGCTGTTCTTTATCCTGATAAAGTGAAAAGTATCCTGTTGGAAAGTGCTTCTCCCGGTCTTGCATCGACGGAAGAACAGCTTGCGAGACAGGCAAAGGATAAAGCGCTGGCTGATATGCTTCTGCGGGACGGTTTAGATGCTTTCGTTGATTATTGGGAGCAGATCCCGCTCTTCCGTACGCAGGACAGTCTTCCTGAAGAGAAGAAGCAGGAGATCCGGACGGAGCGGCTCAGCCATCAGGGACAGGGGCTTGCGGAATCACTTTCAGGAATGGGGACGGGACATCAACCATCCTGGTGGGAACAATTAACCACTCTAACCATCCCTGTCTGTCTTATTACAGGGGCTGAGGATGAGAAGTTCAAAAATATCAACAAACAGATGTCTGAACTGCTGCCGAAGGTCCACTGGGAAGAGGTGGAAGGAGCCGGACATGCCGTACACCTTGAGAAACCGCGAATTTTTGCTAAAATTGTAGATAGCTTCATGTTAAAATAGTTAATGAAAGCGTTTTTCATGAGGGTATATAGATGTAAACATATTGAAGGAGGAAATGAAATGTCTTTTGATTGGATTCAAGACCGCGAGTACGAAGATATTATGTACGAGCGTTTCGAAGGGATTGCTAAAATTACGATAAATCGTCCGGAGGTCCGCAACGCGTTCCGTCCACAGACGGTTTCCGAACTGATCGACGCATTTGCTTATGCGCGTGACGATTCCAGAATTGGTGTGATTGTTCTTGCCGGAGCCGGTGATGATGCATTCTGTGCCGGAGGTGACCAGAAAGTACGCGGTCACGGTGGCTATGTTGGAAACGACCAGATCCCACGCTTGAACGTCCTGGATCTTCAACGTTTGATCCGTGTTATTCCTAAACCGGTTGTAGCTATGGTTTCCGGTTATGCTATTGGTGGAGGTCACGTCCTACATATTGTCTGTGACCTGACGATTGCAGCGGATAATGCCATCTTCGGTCAGACAGGTCCGAAAGTCGGCAGCTTTGACGCCGGTTACGGCGCTGGTCTGCTTGCACGTATCGTCGGCCATAAGAAAGCCCGTGAAATTTGGTACCTGTGCCGTCAATACAGTGCAAAAGAAGCGGAGGACATGGGTCTTGTCAACACCGTTGTTCCTTTGGAGGAGCTCGAAGCAGAAACGGTTCAATGGTGCCGTGAAATGCTGGAGAAATCCCCGACAGCCCTGCGTTTCCTGAAGGCTTCCTTCAACGCAGATACAGACGGCCTTGCCGGGCTGCAGCAAATGGGTGGAGACGCAACCCTTCTTTACTATACAACAGATGAAGCGAAAGAAGGCCGCGACGCCTTTAAGGAAAAGAGAAAGCCTGATTTCGATCAGTTCCCTCGTTTCCCTTAATAACTGGACATGATAAACAAAGGGGGCATTCCAATGAAGGGGATGCCCCTTTTCCAATGAATGAAAGGAGAGAAGCATATGGGGGAAAAGATTCCTCACTGGCTGGATAAACAAGCCTTTTTAAACCCGGAAAAAACGGCGCTGGAAACACCGGAAGGCAGCGCGTATACATTTATGGAGCTTCAGGAAAAAAGCAGGCAGATGGCTCATTACCTCATCCGTATGGGAGTGGAGGAAGGTGACCATATTGCTTTTCTTTCAGGAAACGATATTCATTTTCCTGTGTTCATCCATGCGGTCAGCTATATCGGGGCTGTCGTCGTTCTGTTAAATACACGGCTGGAAGCGCCGGAAATATCTTATCAGCTGCAGGATGCGGACGTATCCCGTTTGTTCGTGCAGTCTTCCTTCACGGACACAGCTTTACGGGCGGTGGAAAATACGGAAGTGGAAGTCGTTGAATTTGAGAATGTTCCTCCTGTAAGCAGTCCGGAAGGAGCATTGAAAAAAGAGATCGATTTTGATGCACCTTATACCATGATGTACACATCCGGAACGACCGGGAAACCGAAGGCTGTGGTTCATACGTATGGGAATCATTGGTACAGCGCCGCTGCTTCCGCATTGAACCTTGGTCTGACCCCTGATGATAAATGGCTCATCTGCCTGCCGCTTTTTCACGTCGGCGGTTTTTCTGTTTTGATTAAGAGTATGGTTTACGGGATGTCTGTGTACCTTATGGATAAATTTGATGAAAACCGGTTCCATGAGGCTGTAATGAATAAACGTGTGACCCACGCCTCGGTGGTTACGGTCATGCTCCAGCGTCTTTTGAAACGAACAGGGTCATCTGGTTATCCTGATACGTTCCGCTGTATGCTGCTCGGGGGCGGTCCGGTTCCGGCCGTACTGTTAAAAGACTGCTCTGCAAAGGGGATCCCGGTCTTCCAGACTTATGGGATGACGGAAACGTCCTCGCAAATTGCCACATTAAGCCCTGCTTCTGCTTTTGATAAAGCCGGATCAGCAGGAAAGGCATTAAGCCTTGCAGATCTGTGGATCGACAGCGCTGCCCCGGGGGAAATTGGAGAGATCATTGTCCAGGGACCTATGGTTTCGAAAGGGTATTATAACCGCCCGCCGCGGCAGGAAGCTTATATTCATACCGGGGACCTAGGGTATCAGGATGCGGACGGTTTTTTATACGTCGTGGACCGGGTCAAGGATATGATTATATCCGGCGGAGAAAATGTGTATCCTGCTGAAATAGAAAGCGTGCTTTCAGAAATCCCCGGAATTAAAGAAGCGGGGGTCACAGGACGTCCGGATGACCGCTGGGGGGAAGTACCGGTAGCTTTTCTGGTCGCAGAGGATCAGACGCTGACGGATAAGGCTGTCCATCAGTATGTGGAGGAAAGAATGGCGAAGTATAAGCGTCCGGCTGCAATATACTGGGTCCGTGAGCTGCCGCGCAATGCCTCCAACAAGTTGTTGAGAAGGGAGCTGCTGTCCTTAACCGGGGGAGAGAATTCATGAAAATTGAAAAAATCGTTCTGAAAAAAATTGAGTTGAGCATGAAGAACCCTTTCCGTACAAAAAGAGGAAGCTTAACGTCACGTCCGCTCATTATCGTTGAAGCCCGCGATGACACAGGTTTGACCGGGTACGGAGAAGTAACAGCATTTCCGGATCCTTTCTACACATATGAAACCACATCCACCGCTTGGCACGTGCTTGAGGATTTTCTAATTCCTTTATTCGCAGAGAACACGCTGTCGCATCCGGAACAGGTTCCTGAAATCTTGGATTCCATTCAGGGGCATCCGATGGCGAAAGCAGGCCTGGAGGGTGCTGTTTGGGATCTCTACGCGAAACAGAAGGACAGAAGTCTCGCCTCTTTGATCGGTGGGACACGGAAATCTGTACGGGCAGGGGCTGTCCTCAGTTTAAGTGATCATATCGAGCAGGATATTTCCGATCTGCAGGAGGAAGGCTATGAAAGGTACAAGCTCAAAATCATTAAAGGGAAAGAGCAGGAGATGATTGAAAAAGTACGAGCCTCCTCTCCAGACCTGCCGATTATGATCGATGGAAATGGGCAGTACGATGAAACGGATATGGATCATCTGGCCGCGCTGGACCGTTACGGGATGCTGATGATTGAACAGCCCTTCCGTGCGGGTGATTTCCACCTCCATCAACAACTGCAGAAACGGATGCGGACGCCGATCTGTCTGGATGAGTCCATCACATCCTTTGAAGATGCCGTTCAGGCGGTTGAGCTCGGAAGCTGCCGGATCATCAACGTGAAGATCAGCCGGGTAGGAGGGCTGACAGCAGCTAAAAAAATCCATGATTTCTGTGCCGCCTCCGGAGTGCCGGTGTGGTGCGGGGGCATGGTGGAATCGGGGATTTCCAAAGCTCATAACCTGGCGCTCGCCTCGCTCTCTAATTTCTCCATCCCTGGAGACTTATCCGGGTCGGCACGGTATTTTGAATCGGATATTGTACAGCCTCCGTTAAAGGTGGAGAAAGGAGCTTTAGCCGTGCCTCAATATCCAGGCATCGGAATAGACGTTGATAAGGAAAAGCTTGCAGAAGTGACACAGCAGTCTTCCGTCCATACCCTTTCGTAACCATTCATTCATAACCTTTCCCTTCGTGGTTCACACTAAGGAAAAGGAGGGTGAAGATGGAACGAAGTCAATATTACATTAACATTGGTACGCGGGAAATTTCCTTGAACCATGACGCCAACAATGATGATTTTATTATCTATGCGACCCCTGAGGAAGTGACGGCTCTGCGTGAGGTGTTTGATGAAATAGCTCAATCAGATGTCCGGTCCTTTTACAGGGCACACATTCCATTCATGCCTTACCATCAGGATCAGGATAACGATGATACCGATGCCGACATGCATAAGGCTTTCCAGCGGATCTATGAGCTGGGGGATGAGATGACGAAGAAGCATATCGAGGATATGGGTGTTTTAAGAAATTGAAAAAAAGAGGCCGCTTCCTGTTTTGAAGCGGTTCTTTCGTACATAATACGGAAACTTTGTCGTCGGAACGGATCGGAAAATTGCTCAAGTGGAGAGGGACTGGTTTGTATTTACGGCTGCTTATGGTACGATTTAAAAAGGAAAGCGAACGTATAACAAGGATTAAAGGCAGTTGAATAGACATGAAAACTTTTTATGATTTTTATCACAATCCTGTCCGGTTATCCTTTGAGGATCACCCTTTTTCTGAAGAGCCTAAACATGTATGGGTCATCTGCCGCTTTCGCGACCAGTGGTTGTTAACCCGTCACAAAGACAGAGGGCTTGAATTTCCAGGAGGAAAAGTGGAAGAAGGAGAGACGGCGGAACAGGCTGCAGTAAGAGAAGTGAAGGAAGAAACAGGAGCGGATATTGATGCTCTGACTTATCTCGGTCAGTATCATGTTGATGGAAAAGGCGGAACTGTGATCAAAAACGTCTATTTTGCTTCAATATCTGAGCTTGCTGATCAGGATCATTATTTTGAAACGCATGGCCCTGTTCTTTTCCGGCACCTGCCTGGCAACCTGAAAAACAACGACCGGTTCAGCTTCATGATGAAGGATGAGGTTCTTCCAGAATGTTTAAAGCGTCTGGAACACCGGTGAACAGAACAAACGCCGCTGCATTACGAGGCCACTGAAAAACGGAGGATTTGTGAAGTGTAAGGTTCAAAAAAGCGGAGGGCATGGAATATTTTATCCATGCCCTCCGCTTTTTTTCTGTTTTCATGATGCTTCCCCTTTCTATTCCTTCATTCGTATCCCATTCGCTGTAAAAATCGTATTGGCGCCTTGAAGGCGCATGCCTTCGAGACCTGAGGCAGCTTCATATTCTTCTTTGAGCTCTCATTCACTATTCTTCGCTTCAATTTTATACTGTTCTTCAGCCATTTGGTTGAAATGATCACTGTTTTGAAAGGCGGGTTGATCTTTATGTGTTTCTGATTTTAGACTGACGGAGTAACTCTTCGTTTTGGCTCAGATTAATAACATCCTTCCTGAAGGGGACAGTTGAGGGTCTAAGGTGGAATCCCTCACTTTTATGTATTCTTTTCATTATACAAAACAAGAGTGATTTTCTTTTATCAATCAAAGAAAATCACTCTTGTTTAAATGGGACACCGTTGATTCCACGATGAGCGTTCGATGGCGAGACCGTGGCCGCGGCAGCCATCCAGCGAAAAGCGATTCGTGTGAATCAATAACCATCTCCAGTCACTTCCCTTGATAGGAAGGGGTTTTTCAATGGTCTCGTTAGGTTACGTCGGGTTTTTACGTCTTCAGTTTGTATGGTGGGTCGGACCGGCCTGCTTGATTTTTTCACTGGCGTACGTGAATTTTTTGAAGTTTGCATGGAACTTATCGGCCAGTTCCTTTGCACTCTCATCATAGGCAGCGGGGTTTTTCCACGTCTTTCTCGGGAATAAGACTTCGTCCGGTACTCCCGGGCAGTGCGTCGGGATATGAAGACCGAACACTGGATCCTTGTACGTTTCAGCTGAACTCAGCTCGCCTTCCAGGGCTGCGTGGATCATAGAGCGGGTGTAACTCAGTTTGATGCGTTCTCCTTCTCCGTACGCTCCTCCGGACCAGCCTGTATTCACAAGAAACACATCAGTGTTGAACTGGTCAATTTTCTCTCCAAGCATCTCTGCATAAGCAGATGGAGCGAGTGGCAGGAAAGGGGAACCGAAGCAGGCCGAGAAGGTGGCTTCCGGTTTCGTGATGCCTCTTTCCGTCCCGGCCAGCTTACTCGTGTAGCCGCTGAGGAAATGGTACATCGCCTGTTCCTTTGTTAAACGGCTGATCGGCGGGAGCACCCCTGTGGCATCGGCCGTTAAGAAAATGATGGCATTCGGATGACCGGCAATGCTCGGCTGGACTGTATTATCAATATGATCAAGCGGATACGCCGCCCGGGTGTTTTCCGTCAGGCTGGTGTCGTCATAATCCGGGGCGTGGGAATCCGGATGCAGAACGACGTTTTCCAAGACGGAACCAAAATGGATGGCGTCGTAAATCTGCGGTTCTTTTTCCTTCGACAGGTTGATGCATTTCGCATAGCATCCCCCTTCAATGTTAAAGACGCCGTAAGGGGACCAGGCATGTTCATCGTCTCCGATCAACCGCCGTTGAGGATCAGCGGACAATGTCGTTTTTCCAGTGCCGGAAAGGCCGAAGAACAGAGCCACGTCGCCTTCTTTCCCGATGTTGGCGGAGCAGTGCATAGGCAGTACGTTTCTTTCCGGAAGCAGATAATTCATGACGGAGAAGATGGACTTCTTAATTTCTCCCGCATATTCCGTTCCTCCGATGAGGACAATACGGTGCTTGAAGGAAACCATGATGAACGCTTCGGAATTCGTGCCGTCCACGTCAGGGTCCGCTTTAAATGTTGGAGCCGATATAACGGTGAATTCTGTGTCATGCTCTTCCAATTCGGATGCCTCCGGCCGGATGAACATCTGGCGGGCAAATAAATTGTGCCAGGCGAATTCTGTAAGGACCTGCATAGGAAGGCGGTAGCGCTCATCCGCTCCGGCAAATCCTTTAAACGCGAATAACTCACGGCCGTCTTTCAAATAACCGAGCACTTTATGGTATAATTTAACAAACGTATCATCATCAATGGGCTGGTTTACGGTCCCCCATTCGACTTTATCTTCAGTCACGTCATCACGGACAATAAATTTGTCTTTGGGGGAACGGCCCGTGTAAGTGCCGGTTGTGGCCTGCACCGCCCCTTTTTCTGTTAATGTACCTTCATTGCGGTATAAAATCTTCTCCACTAAGTGTGGAACAGATAATTGGTGGTGGACATGGTCCTGAGAGAGTAGAAGATTAAGTTCTGACAGCTGGTTAATGGTACTCATATGCATCGTCCCGCCTTTGCATTTTAATAATGTGAGATTAGTATAACACATTTATTTCAATCGTCCATACTATTCGTAGGATTGTGGGAAAGTTTTCAATTCCGTCATATTTCATGGCTGTTATTATCTTATGATGATTTGAACAGAACGTTTATCGAGGATGAATTTGGATGGAAACAGAGCCCGGAAACCCGATGAATCCAATTGACAGGATACACCGTTTTCGATACGATAGCTGAGAACGGAAACTCTCTTATCCAGAGTTGGTGGAGGGACAGGCCCTTTGAAACCCAGCAACCGTCCGCAGGGACATGGTGCTAACCTGAAGCAAGGAGTCAGCTCCTTGGACGATAAGAGCGAAAGGAAGCAGCCCCTTTCCTCGGTATAGGAAGGGTTTTTTTCTTTTTATAGGAAGGAAATGTCCATGACCAGGCCTTGAAGCCTGTCACGACTTCTGACTGAAAACGCGATTGAAAACGTTTTTGGCTCCAGGATGACACTCATGAAACGAATTTATGTTTTTCTACACATACTGGTAAAGAGTTCCGTCTAATACTTTGTACTTACAGAAGGAGGAGTTTTTAGAATGCCAGCGAACCGCCGGTTATTCACATCAGAATCCGTGACAGAAGGTCATCCGGACAAAATCTGTGACGCTATTTCTGATGCTATTTTAGATGAAATTTTAAAAAACGACCCGAATGCAAGGGTGGCATGTGAGACAACAGTAACTACGGGACTTGTACTGGTTTCCGGTGAAATTAGTACGAATACCTATGTTGATATTCCATCGATCGTGCGCCAGACGATTAAAGATATTGGATATACACGCGCAAAATACGGCTTTGATGCTGATACATGCGCCGTTTTAACGGCTATTGACGAGCAGTCTCCCGATATTGCGGGCGGGGTGGATGTTGCGCTTGAATCCCGCGAAGGAAAAATGAGCGATGATGAAATAGAAGCTATTGGTGCTGGTGACCAGGGATTGATGTTCGGGTTTGCCAACAATGAAACGCCTGAACTGATGCCTCTGCCTATTTCTCTTGCCCATAAACTCTCCAAGCGTCTATCTGATGTAAGGAAAGACGGGACGCTCGATTACCTCCGTCCTGATGGGAAGACACAGGTAACGATCGAATATGACGAAAATGACAAACCGGTCCGTGTGGATACGATTGTTATTTCCACACAGCACGCCGAGGAAGTGACTCTTGAACAAATCCAGAAAGATTTGAAGGAGCAGGTCATTGCACCGGTTGTACCGGAAGGCTATATTGATGACGAGACAAAATATTTCATTAATCCGACCGGACGTTTTGTGATCGGAGGTCCTCAAGGGGATGCCGGCTTAACAGGTCGTAAAATCATCGTCGATACGTACGGTGGTTATGCACGTCATGGCGGTGGTGCCTTCAGTGGAAAGGACGCGACCAAAGTGGACCGTTCCGCTGCGTACGCAGCCCGTTATGTAGCGAAAAATATCGTAGCCGCAGGCTTGGCGGATACGGTGGAAGTACAGCTCGCCTATGCTATCGGTGTAGCTCAGCCTGTTTCCATTTCCATCAATACGAGTGGATCCGGTAAAGTATCAGAGGAGAAGCTGGTGGACGCTGTCCGTGACCTGTTTGATCTCCGCCCGGCAGGAATCATTAAAATGCTGGATCTTCGTAAGCCGATATATCGGGATACGTCTGCGTATGGTCATTTCGGCCGTACAGATATCGAGTTTCCTTGGGAACGTACAGATAAAGCTGAAGAGCTCAGCCGTCGTTTTCAATAATAAAAAGCTGTTTCCCTTTTTTTGAGGGAAACAGCTTTTTTGTTTATCAGCCCCGCAGGCTTTTATAATAGTGTCCTTTTTCTACATAAGATGTTCTGATCCGGTCCATCTCCTTGTAGTCATCTTCTGTAAGGGAACGCACGACCTTGGCCGGCCGGCCGAAGGCGAGAGTATCCGGTGGGATTTCCTTGCCGGGTGGAACGAGACTTCCGGCTCCAATGAAGGCGCGTTCTCCGATGACAGCGCCATCAAGAATCATCGATCCCATGCCGATCAAGGCGCCTTGTTTAATGTGTGCGGAATGGAGGGTGACCTGGTGGCCGACTGTAACGCCATCCTCCAGGATGAGCGGCTGACCAGGACTTTGATGCAGCATGCTCAGATCCTGGACGTTCGTGTTTTTACCGATATGTACGGGTGAAACATCACCGCGGATGACTGTCTTAAACCAGATGCTGGCGTTCTCGTCTATGACAACATCACCGGTGATTACGGCATCTTCTGCTGTAAAAGCGGTCGGATGGATGTGAGGTTGTTTTCCTTTATATTCGCAAATCATACGAAGCCCCCTTATAATATGAGTAACATCAGTATATCAAATGAAAAGAGGGAGCGGCTGTGGAAAAACTGGAATCAGCCCGTGACCGGGCGACGATCATTCTCGTCCACGGGGCATTTGAGCATATGGGAAGATATAAGGAACTCGTCGAACGTTTCCGGCGGGACGGTTTCTCAGTAATCTATGGTGACCTCCCGGGCCAGGGGCTGTCTGATGGGAAGAAAGGTCATATCCGTTCTTTTGGTGATTATGTTGAAACCATTCAAAGCTGGTACGAGCAGGCGGATCCGGAAAAAGCGGTTTTTCTCCTTGGTCACAGCATGGGAGGACTGGCCGCGATCCGTTTTATGGAGGAGAAACAGCCGGAGCTTGCCGGCGTTGTGTTATCCTCTCCTGCGGTAAGCATCCGGAATAAAGCTGCGCGTCCGTTGGAGGCTTTGTCTTATCTATTGAATGTTTTTGCACCTTCCCTGCGTATGAAAGCAGGACAAAACCCCGAAAATGTAACTAGAAATCTAATAAAGGTCGAAGAATTCCGTCAGGATCCCCTTGTCATTGATAAAGTTTCTGTCCGGTGGTATCGTGAGTTTCAAAAGGCGGGAAACCGGGCGTTTGAGCAGGCCGGTCGTTTTCCGGATGTCCCTCTCTTAGTTATGCAGGCAGCGGAAGACCTGTTGGTAGAGCCGGGACGCACGAAGGAATGGTTCAACCTTGTTGATACAAGTGAAAAAAGTTATAAACTCTGGCCGGGGCTTTATCATGAGATTTTCAATGAACCTGAAAATGACCAGGTCTACCAATATACCCGGTCTTTTCTGAATCAACATATTACATGAACGTTAGGAGTGTCCACCCTTGAAGGAGTCCGTTCCAAGCAATGCTGTCCATCTGCTTTATGAAGTGTATCGGAATGTGTTTCCACGTGTACATAAAGAATTAGCTTATTGGAAAGATGCCGCTGCCCGAATCCCTGACGAGGAATTAAGAACACAGGCACTAGCCAGTATCCAGGAGAAGACCTTCCATTGTGAAGGCGGGTCCATTTATTCCGTACTGGCCGGTGACAACCCTGGTCCGGCGGTCCGTTTTATTGTAGCTTACCAGACTATCAGCGACTATCTGGATAACTTGTGTGACCGGAGCACTTCCATGGATCCCAATGATTTTGAGATGCTGCACACGTCGATGGCGGATGCGTTAACCCCCGGCAATCCGTGCCGGGATTATTATCATTACAGGAATGAGAAGGATGATGGAGGGTACCTGCATGATCTTGTGAAAACCTGCCAGGAGGTACTGAGCCAGGCGGAGGGGTATAGGTTTGTACATAATAGAGCCCTTCGTCTCGGCCGGTTGTATTGTGACCTGCAGGTGCATAAGCACGTCATTGAAGAGGAAAGGATTCCAAGGCTTCAGCAGTGGTTTGAACATCATCAGACCGACTGGCCCGAATTGAAGTGGTATGAATTTTCCGCCTGCACCGGTTCCACTCTCGGCATCTTCTGCCTTGTTTCCTATGCGCTCGGAAACAAAATGGACGAGGAGCTTGCCGGGATGGTCGAGGAAAGTTACTTTCCGTTTATGCAGGGCCTTCACATTCTGCTCGACTATTATATTGATCAGGAAGAAGACGAACGGGAAGGCGACCTTAATTTCTGTTCGTATTATGATCATCAGGAGCAGATGAAAGGGAGGTTTGAATACTTCGTTCGAAAAACGGATGAAGAGGTGCGGAAACTTCCGGATCGTGCGTTTCATCAGATGATTCATAAAGGGCTTGTCGGTATGTATCTGGCCGACCGGAAAGTCGGAAGGTTATCGAACGCCAGGAGTTTTGTGAAGGATATGCTGAAAATCAGCGGGCGTAAAACCGCGTTCTTCTATTTTAATACGAAAATGTATCATAAATTAAAGCCTGGCAGAGGTTAAAACTGCCAGGCTTGTTTTATACGTTTTTCTCAATGGCGATAATAAACGGCGGGGTCCGGTCCTTGTTGATAAAACTGTAGTTGAGCACTTCGTAGTCTCTATGATCCAGAGAGGAGACATAATCGAGCACGGCGTCTTTTTCCTCTTTCCCTCCCGGATGGCCATGATAGACGACGAGGACGACGAGTCCGCCCTTTTTCAGCGACTTAAGCACGGTTTGGATGGATGTAATGGTGTCATCGGGTTTTGTGATGACACGTTTATCACTGCCGGGCAGATATCCTAAGTTATAGATAGCCGCCTGGATCATGCCCTTATGATCTTCCTGCAGGTGCTCTTCAATATGGGTATGGGAGTCATGGATGACCGTGGTCCGTTCAAGTCTGTGGTGCTCTTTTAAACGTGCCTTTGTATTTTCAACGGCCTGTTCCTGGATATCAAAGGCATAAACGTGCCCGTCATCTCCGACAAGGTTGGATAGGAATAGGGTGTCATGACCGTTGCCGCACGTTCCATCGATGACAGCACTGCCTTCATGAACAGCCTTCTTCATAAGGGCGTGGGCCTGGTCGAGTATTTTATTTAAAATCATGATGAGCCTCCAAACAATAGTTTCCATCCTATTGTAGCATGAATAGAGAAGGTATACCGAGGAGCGCTTGACAAAGGCTTATCCTTTCATTAAGATACGGATATATATGATGACGTTGAAAAGGAGTAGTAAGGTCCGGGTTAAGTACCAGAGAGACAGCGGCTGGTGAAAGCTGTCCTTGACCGCCCTGAACTCGCCTTGGATGTCGCAGAAGTGAACGTAAAGTAGTTTCTGCCGGTTTCATCGCCGTTACAGATGTCGAGTTGAACACATGAGATGTGTTAATTTGGGTGGTACCGCGGGAATCAAGCCTCTCGTCCCATTAGGGATGAGGGGCTTTTTTATATTTTTTCAGAGAGATGAAGGAGGAAATGAAGTGGCTTTTGATCATAAAACGATAGAGAAAAAATGGCAGAATTACTGGTTGAACGAAAAAACGTTCAAAACAGACAGTTATTCAGACAAACAGAAATTTTACGCATTGGATATGTTCCCATATCCGTCCGGTGCAGGTCTGCACGTCGGACACCCGGAAGGTTACACAGCAACAGACATCCTTTCCCGTATGAAACGGATGCAGGGTTATGAAGTTCTGCATCCGATCGGCTGGGATGCCTTTGGTCTTCCGGCGGAACAGTATGCCTTGGATACAGGGAATGACCCGGAAGAATTTACAAAGCAGAATATTAATAACTTCCGCCGTCAAATCCAGGAACTTGGTTTTTCCTATGACTGGGACCGTGAAGTCAATACGACCGATCCGGATTATTATAATTGGACGCAGTGGATCTTCCTCAAGCTTTATGAGAAAGGGCTCGCCTATATTGATGAAGTGGCGGTGAACTGGTGCCCTGCTCTTGGTACGGTGCTGGCCAATGAAGAAGTCATTGACGGAAAGAGTGAGCGCGGAGGGCATCCTGTTGAGCGTCGTCCGATGAAACAGTGGATGCTGAAAATCACGGCTTATGCTGACCGCCTGCTGGATGACCTCGAGGAACTGGACTGGCCCGAAAGCATTAAAGATATGCAGCGTAACTGGATCGGGAAATCTGAAGGAGCCGAAGTTACTTTTGAACTGGATGGGACAGACCATACCTTTGACGTATTTACAACACGTCCGGATACTTTATTCGGAGCCACCTATGCAGTCCTTGCACCAGAGCACCCATTAGTCGATGAAATCGTAACAGAAGAACAGAAAGAAGAGGTTTCCGCTTATATTGAAAAAGCGAAACATAAGAGCGACCTTGAGCGTACAGACCTGGCGAAGGACAAAACCGGGGTATTTACCGGAGCCTATGCAGTCAATCCAATCAACGGAGAAAAACTTCCGGTATGGGTGGCTGACTATGTACTTATGAGTTATGGAAGCGGAGCGATTATGGCGGTCCCTGCTCATGATGAGCGGGATTACGAATTTGCTCAGGCTTTCGATCTGCCCATCATCCCTGTAGTCGAAGGTGGGAATGTAGAAGAAGCGGCCTATACAGAGGACGGACCGCACATCAATTCCGACTTCCTGAACGGCCTTCAAAAAGACGAAGCGATTCTAAAAGCCATTGAATGGCTTGAAAATAATGGCCGGGGCCGGAAACAGACGACATACCGTCTGCGGGACTGGTTGTTCAGCCGTCAGCGTTACTGGGGCGAGCCAATCCCTGTCATTCACTGGGAAAATGGATCGATCACTCCGGTCAAAGAAGCAGATCTTCCTATTGAACTGCCTAAAACAACGGAGATCAAGCCATCTGGTACTGGAGAATCTCCATTGGCTAATATTGATGAGTGGGTAAATGTTGTGGACCCTGAAACAGGAATGAAGGGACGCAGGGAAACGAATACCATGCCACAATGGGCAGGAAGCTGCTGGTATTACCTTCGTTATATTGATCCATCCAATTCCGAAACCTTTGCAGACTATGAAGCCCTGAAGAAATGGCTTCCTGTGGATGTGTATATTGGTGGTGCTGAACATGCTGTCCTTCACCTTCTTTATGCCCGCTTCTGGCACAAGGTTCTATACGATGCAGGTGTCGTTCCAACAAAAGAACCGTTCCAAAAGCTGTTCAACCAGGGGATGATCCTCGGGGAGAATAATGAGAAGATGAGTAAATCCAAAGGGAACGTTGTGAATCCTGATGATATCGTTCATTCACACGGAGCAGATACTCTGCGCCTTTATGAAATGTTCATGGGACCGTTGGAAGCTTCCATTGCATGGTCGACGAACGGCCTGGACGGTGCCCGTCGTTTCCTTGATCGTGTATGGAGGCTCTTCATGCCGGACGGTGAGCTCTCAAGCTCCATTCAACCAGAACAATCCGGTCATCCTATGGAAAAGGTCTATCATGAGACGGTTAAGAAAGTCACGGAAAACTTCGAGGAACTGCGTTTCAATACAGGAATCTCTCAGATGATGGTCTTCATTAATGAAGCCTATAAAGCAGATACGATTCCTAAAGCCTATGCCGAAGGCTTTGTCCAGCTGCTTTCCCCGGTTGCCCCGCACATTGCTGAAGAATTATGGGAGAAGCTGGGCCATGAGGAAACCATCACGTATCAGCCGTGGCCTTCTTTTGATGAATCCAAACTCGTCGAAGATGAAGTGGAGATTGTCGTACAGGTTATGGGTAAAGTAAGAGCGAAAATGATGGTTCCGGCTGAGGCATCCAAAGAGGAGCTTGAAAAACAAGCGCTGGAAAATGGAGATGTCCAGGAGTGGCTGGAAGGAAAAACGGTTCGTAAGGTTATAGCAGTACCAGGGAAACTTGTGAATATTGTAGCTAACTGATCGTTTCAGGAGGAGTGCCGCTGGGTAAAATGCCAGTGGCACTCTTTATTTATAGAGGAAATGGCGTCTTGAACAGAAGTCTTGACTTTGAAATATGATGGATTAAAATGAACATGCATGACTACAATTGGAGGGGTTATCATGAATCAAATCAAAGAAGTAACACCACAGGAAGTCGAAAATAAATTGGAAGAAAACGAAGAATTTACAATTATAGATGTGAGGGAAGATGAAGAAGTGGCTGAAGGTATGATCCCTGGTGCCAGACACATTAAACTGGGCGACATTCCACAGTCTGTGGATCAGCTTCCAAAAGATGAATCCTACGTGATGGTCTGCCGTTCCGGCCGTAGAAGCATGAACGCATCAGAATTTATGAAAGAAAAAGGCTTCACCGACGTATCCAACATGGAAGGCGGTATGTTGAAATGGAACGGGGAACTCGTCTTTTAATTCGGAAAAGGTTGTGAAAACATGGAATTTGTATATGGATCAGCCATTCTTTTATTCCTGACCACCCTCTTCTACTATGCACGTAAGTCTTCACCGAAGCCTTACTTCACCCAGTCGGCTTCAGGAGAGGATGTGTGCGTAATCGATATCAGGGACTATATCATTGCCCACCGCTCTCCTTATCCGGGTGCAGAGAATATTCCGTTGAATTATCTGCCCCGGGCGTTGAAAGAACGGTTTGACTGTACGAAGGATATATTGGTGATTTCTGATAATAAGCGGGCCGCCAGAATGGCCGCGCGTATGATTAGAAAGAAAAAAAGAAACGCTGTCTATTACATGCAGCCGGAATGAGCCTCTTCCATTATAGAAGGGGCTCATTTTTTAATGATCCAGTTGGTTTCCTTTCTTTACAGAGAAAGCAGGCTGAATGGGCGGCAAGTAAATATTTCATAAAAAAGCTGTAAAACTATTGACGGAATGGTGTATGACATGTAAGATAGTAAACGTTGCTTCAGAGAAAGCATCATTAAAAAAACAAAATCAACAAAATCTAGTAAACGCTGTTGACGAAATAAGAGTAGTTATGCTAGAATTTGATTACTGTCGCATCAAGGCAGTTTTGATCTTTGAAAACTGAACGAACCAACCAGTACGTCAAAATATTTCTTCTTAAATGGAGAAATTTGAAACAAGCACATTCGGTGTGCAGATGAGCAAGTCAAACTACTTTTATGGAGAGTTTGATCCTGGCTCAGGACGAACGCTGGCGGCGTGCCTAATACATGCAAGTCGAGCGCGGGAAGCGAGCGGATCCCTT
>NZ_WMEW01000008.1 GCF_009856355.1 Halobacillus litoralis
CTCATAATTCCATCCACTCCGTTCATAAACTTATTTTCATTATAAACGGGTTAAATTTCTAGAGATAGAAATAACCCGAATAACGGGGCACTTTTTTATAAGTGTCCATTATTCGGGTTATAGTTCAAACGACACACCGGACTCTTTTTTTATTAATCCTGATATTTCTGGAAGATCAGACTGACGTTGTGTCCGCCGAATCCGAGCGAGTTACTCATCACCGTATTCACGTCCTGATGACGGGCTTCGTTCGGTACGTAATCCAGGTCACATTCCGGATCAGGTGTTTCATAATTGATGGTCGGAGGCAGAATACCATCATTAATGGCTTTCAATGAAATGACTGCCTCAACAGCACCGGCTGCCCCAAGCAGGTGACCGGTCATCGACTTCGTAGAAGAAATCGCAAGCTTTCCAGCATACTCCTGGAATACAGTCTTCGCCGCATGCGTTTCGAATTTGTCATTCAGCTCGGTGGATGTTCCATGAGCATTCAAGTAATCAATGTTCTCAGGCTTAAGGCCGGCATCATCGATGGCTTGAAGCATGGCTCTTGATGCTCCCTCGCCTTCCGGAGCAGGAGACGTAATGTGATACGCATCTCCTGTTGAACCGTACCCGGTAATTTCACCATAGATTTTCGCTCCACGCTTCTTGGCAGATTCCAATGTCTCAAGTATGAGAATTCCTGCACCTTCCCCCATGACAAAACCATCGCGGTTCTGGTCAAACGGGCGGCTGGCCGTCTGTGGATCTTCATTCAAGGAAAGCGCACGGGCAGATGCGAATCCGGCAAAGGACATTTTGTTCATAGGGGCTTCGGTACCACCTGCAATCATAATGTCCGCATCTCCACGCTCGATGACTTTGTACGCATCTCCAATCGAGTTGGCCCCTGAAGAACAGGCCGTTACCGTACAAGAGTTGATCCCTTTCGCACCAAGAGAAATCGACACCTGTCCTGCAGCCATATCCGGAATCATCATCGGGATAAAGAAGGGGCTGACACGACGGTACCCTTTCTGCTGGAAGGTCTCAAACTGGGATTCATACGTTCCCATGCCCCCGATACCGGATCCGATCCATACTCCGGTGCGCGGCGCAATATCCTCTGTAATTTCAAGGCCTGCATCCTCTACGGCCATGTGAGAGGCTGCCATTGCGTATTGAACAAAAGGATCCATACGACGGGCATCTTTACGGTCTATCCACTTGGAAGGATCGAAATCCTTCAATTCTGCAGCGACATGCACCGGGTAATCGTCTTTATTCACCTTTGTGATTTCTCCAATACCCGACACACCGTTTTTAATACTGTTCCACATTTCATCAACTGTATTACCGACAGGAGTTACGGCTCCCATACCGGTAATGACGACACGTTGTTTATCCATGAAAATTCCTCCTTGGTTACTTACCCCATCGAAGAGCTACGGCGCCCCATGTGAGACCGCCGCCGAATCCGACAAGAACTACTAGATCATTATCTTTAATTTTACCTGCCTTCACGTCTTCTGACAAAGCGATCGGAATAGAAGCTGAAGATGTATTTCCGTAACGTTTAACGGCTGTAGACATTTTCTCTTCTGGAATTCCAAGACGCTGGCGGGCTGCTTCCATTATCCGAATGTTGGCCTGGTGAGGAACAAGGTAATCGACATCCTGTTCACTTAAGCCGATCTTTTTAACCACGTTCACGGATGATTCCGGCATTTGACGGACCGCGAATTTGAAGACTTCCCGACCATTCATCTGAAGTTTTTCCTCAGGTTTCTGGTATAAATGCTGACCGCCTGATCCGTCTGAACCGAGTTCAAAGGAAAGAATTCCTTTGTCATCACTGACCGGACCGATCACGGCTGCCCCCGCACCATCACCGAAAAGAACACACGTATTGCGGTCGCTCCAGTCCGTAATTTTAGACAGTTTCTCAACACCGACAACGAGTACATTCTGATAAGCGTTTGATTCAATGAACTGTTTCGCTGTTATAACCCCGTACATGAATCCTGCACAGGCAGCACTCAAGTCCATAGCAGCCACTTTTCTAGCTCCGAGCTTTTCCTGAAGTACCGTGGCGACCGAAGGGAACGGTGTATCAGGAGTAACGGTGGCTACAAGAATCATATCGATGTCCTGAATATCCAGACCGGCATCCTTCAAAGCTTCCTGAGAGGCGCGGACAGCAAGATCAGAAGTATCCATATCATCAGAAGCAATCCGGCGCTCTTCAATTCCTGTCCGCGTCCGGATCCATTCATCACTTGTATCTACTATTTTCTCCATGTCTTTGTTAGTCAATACTTTTTCAGGCGTGTAGTGTCCTATTCCTAAGAATCCTGCCTTCATATGTTCATCCCCTTAAAGGTAATATCTAATATCAATTCTTATGACTTGGTACTAATTCTAATTCATACAGAACATTTCTGCAAGCACACCGCCATCTCCTCCCTGCACCAAAAAATCAGAAGATTTCCAACGGTATAAAAAAAACCGCCCACATGGCCGGCGTTTCTGCTCATATTGTAGAAATAAGGAGGTGCAGCATGAATGACCAAGCGTAAATCGTCCCCGTTTGATGATTTCTGGGGGTTCAGCAGCAAGGATGATCGTGAGGATAGGGAAAAGGAGTCTACCCCCCGCTTCCCTGACTTATTCGAGGAAGCTTCAAAAACATGGAAATCCATGTCTCCCATGATTAAGCCGTTTATGGATAAATTCAAAAAATGAGCATAAAAAAGACTTTGGAGGCTGGTGCTTCAAAGTCTTTTTTACTGCGGGAGGGTGCCCGTTTCCTTATAATTTTCGACTTCCTCTTCCAGGTTGTCCCTGAATTCTTCCGGAACGACAGGGCTGAATTCCCCCATCGTAATCGCTCCCTCACTGAAATCAAACGTGAGCGCTTCCCCGGGAAGGCCGCCATTGAGGTAGCGTTCCATGGCCAGTTTGTACACTTCATCGACGTTTTGAACCGTACTCGTCAGAACCGTCTGAGCGGCAATGGAGGATTGATCCTCCAGGTATCCGACCGCGAGATGCCCATCCGCTTCCGCCTGTTCAATAATAGGAACCGCAAACAGGTCACCTGCCGGGTAGAAGACATCCGCTCCCTTCCCCTTCATTCTTTCGTACTGCATAAGAGCAAGCTCCGTATTTTCCCAGCTGTTCAAAAGAGCCACATCCACCTCGGCTTCCGGGTTTTGGTACTTCACACCTTCATAAAAACCTTCCACCTCAGGCTGCCATTCAAAGGCACCGATCAAACCGACCTGATCAGCCTTCGTCATCTCACCAGCGACCATGCCGCCGAAAAATCCCATCGCGCGCGCATCAAAATTCAGACTGGTTACATTTTCAGCTGCAAACTGACCGTTGAAATATATGAAATCAATCTCAGGGTACGCTTCGTGCAGCTCACGAAAGTGGCTTCCGTAGATGTTGCTGTGTCCGAAGATCACTTCGGCCCCCTGCTGAACAAGCTCTTCCACAGCCTCCGCCGATTGCTGGTAGCTGCGGATTTCTTCTTTATAATAGATATCCACTCCATACTCTTCCTGAACCGCCTGCAGCCCCTGATATCCCTGCTGCCCCCAGGATCGATCATCAATCGAAGTCTCCAGCAGAAGACCGACATCGACGTCCTTTTCATATCCAGGGAACCATTGACATCCAGCTAGAAAAAGAATCAGAAGGAGAATCATGATGACTCGAATTTTCAACGGTATGCACTCCTAAACACCTGCGTCTAATCTATCCCTATATTCTACATCTTTTTCAAGGAGAACGCTATGTCAGGAGGGCACGGGCTGTTAACAAAGAAGCTTCCGGCTGTGAAAGACGGCTTCGATCCGCTGGTCCATCAGGTCCTCTCCCTCCACATGACTGGAAAGCTGAAATGCCTGATCCCCCAAAAGGCTCTTGGAAAGGTCATGCAGAAAGTCTCCAATGTACACCGCTTCTTTTTCCTTAATCCATGATTTCAACTGATCTTTATCCTGAATGCCCAGCCGGTTGAGATCCATCCATTCACCATAGAGGGATGGGAGCTTCACCCAGATGGCTTTTCTATTTTTCCGGACGAGAAGGTGTTGATCGACATATTCCACGGAGGCCTCTTCCTCCGTCCCCTGCACATGATTTTCCTTATCTTTCTTTTGGAAAAAATGCTGGAAATTACTATTGCGGCCGACATACATATATAAAAAATCACTCTGATTCGTCTCGATAGGATCGATTCCGATCACTTCCACGCCTTCCTGAAGAAGATAGGATGTGATATGAAATCCAATCCAGTGAAAGCAGGGCTGGACGGTCACAATCATTGAAAATCACTCCTTCTTTATCTTCCTACATCTTATTCAATACCAAGTCTGTTCATGAAGCGATTTCATATTTCTTTTTTTTCGACATTCTGCTACTATAGAAATAGATTGTGTAAATGAGGTGAGTATCGATGCGGATGATATGGACAATTCTATGGGCTTTTGTATTAAGTTTTATGTCAGCTTATGTAATCAGCAATATGGCAGGAGGCAGCTTCGCCTTCAGCCAGGTGATTGTGATGACCATTCTTTTCACATTGGCCGCTGTTGTACTTGGGGACGGTCTAATCAAGGACGAAGCTTGAGCCAGAACGCTGCTATCTTCGGATGGCAGCGTTTTTATGTGTCTTCACAGACCATAGATATGAATAAATAGACCGATTGTACATAAAAATCAATCAACGATATAGTGGATAAAGCTATGGTTGATCTGGGTAGGAGGAGAAATACATGGAAGAAATATGGCTGATTATTAAATACTTATTTCTCGGGATATTCCAAGGGTTCACCGAGCCCATCCCGATTTCATCAAGCGGACACCTTGTCATTGTACAGGAACTGCTCGGCTTAGACCTGAAGGGGCTGACCTTTGAGGTTCTCGTGAACTTCGGCTCTCTTGTCGCCGTCCTGATCATTTACAGGGATGATCTGATTCGATTGATCAAAAATGGGATCGGCTTTGTCATGACAAAGGACAGCCGGCAGAAGGATGATTTCGACTTCATTCTATATTTGATCATCGGTACGGTTCCGGCAGGTGTTCTCGGCGTGTTACTCGGAGATGCGATTGAATCCATATCCGGCGTGCAGACGGTCGGAGTCACTTTGATTATTACAGGGATTGCCTTATGGCTGATCCGTAACCTGAAGGGAAGGAAAGGCGACGGACAGATGACGTGGAAGGATGCGCTCATCGTTGGTATCGGACAGGCGGTGGCCTTAATTCCAGGTATCAGCCGGTCAGGAGCTACCATCGTAGCGGCCATGTTCCTTGGGATGAAGCAGGAAACCGCGCTCCGCTTTTCCTTTCTTCTGTTCATCCCTGTCAGCTTGGGAACGATGCTGCTTTCCATAGAGGAAGTCATTGCCGACGCAGGCGGATCAACCGGCACCTGGATTGCCTATGTTCTTGCATTTGCAGGCTCCGTCGTCGCTTCTTATTACTCCCTTCGCTGGTTTATGAACATCATGGAGCGGGGAAACCTGAAGTATTTCGCTTTCTACTGCTTCATCGTTGGAGGACTGGTCGTCTTATTCCTGTAAAATAAGAAAAGAGACGTTTCACGTGTTGTGAAACGTCTCTTTTTTATCCTCCACTGACCGGCGGAAGGAAGGCGATCGTATCGCCTTCCTCAATTTTATGGTCCCGGAGGGCGAATTCTTCATTGACTGCGATCATGCTCGTTTGTATCTGGACTTTGGGGTAGACATCCCCTACTTTCTTTTTCACTTCCTCCACCGTCAAACCGGCAAGGTCCATGTCGACTTTCTCTGTTCCGGCGGCTTCTTTCAATCCGGCAAAAAACAAAAGCTGATTCATCGACTTTCCTCCTTCGTCGGCACTCCAGGCTTTGTCTCCTTCTGGTTTCCGATCCACTCTTCTCCATCTTCCCAATGTTCCTTTTTCCAAATGGGAACGATTTCCTTCATCCGTTCAATCGCGTACCGGCTTGCGGCATAGGAGGCCTCCCGGTGCGGGGTGGAGACAGCAATAACTACAGCAATATCTGTAATATCCAGCCGTCCTGTGCGGTGGGCCATCACGGCGTCGGCGCCCGGCCACTGCTCTTCGATCTCCTCCACGATCTGCTGCATCTTTTTTTCAGCCATGGAAGGGTAGGCTTCGTATTGTAAATAGAGTGTTTTTTTCCCTTTTGTAAACTCACGAACCGTCCCAATGAATGTGTTCACCGCTCCCGCATCCCGTCGGGTCACGCGGGCAATCATTTCCCCGGGAGACAAAGGTTCTTCGGTCACCCATACCTGTTTATCGTTCATGGTCTTCCTCCCCTTTCGCTATGCGATAGACCTCTGACAGGCGCTTTCTCCAATCGTTCAGTGCAATGACAGGAAAGGGAACGTCCTCCGTCATTGCTTCGTTCCATGTAATGACCACCTGGATATTGGTGAGCGCATCCAGCAGTTCCAGGTCTTCTTCCCGCTTAATGATGACCGCCTTCGGGTAGGGTTCGTTCTTATACCCCTCAACAGCAATCAGGTCCGGGTCAAACTGCCGGTATAAAAAAACAAGCCGGTCGAGCGCATATTCTTCCTGATGTGACAGCTCCATCTGGAAACGTCCCGGGCTGTCGACCCCCGTCATAAAAGACCCCGCCTCGTGAAGACGGTAGCTGTCTGTTTCATGATGCATCACCTTCAACGGCTCCTCATGAGTATGACGCTTAATCGCGGCTACTTTCTCTTCCCGTTCTGCTCCATAGGCAATTAAATCGGAGAGCAGCGATGTTTTTCCGCTGTTTTTATAACCGACGATTTGAAAAACCGGAGTTTCTTTCATGTTGATCCCTCCCTGTCGTATTCACGAGCAGGCACTGCCTTCAAGCTTTTTCCATCCAAATCTAAATGTTTTACTTATGTAAAAACCCCTGCCGCAGTTCATACGGCAGGGGCCTCACCTTTCATCAATCCGGAATACCAAGGGCGATTTTCGCATAACGACTCATGCGGTCCTTCGTCCAAGGTGGGTTCCAAACAATGTTCACGGTAATTTCATTCAATTCAGGCAGATCAGCAAGTGCGCGCTTTACGTCCTGCTCAATGTGTCCTGCCAGTGGGCAGCCCATGGCTGTCAAAGTCATCGTGACCTTTGCATCTCCGTTGTCTTCTATATCAACACCATAGACAAGACCGAGATTGACAATATCAATGCCGAGTTCCGGGTCAATGACATTCTCAAGGGCGCCCATTGCGTTTTCTTCCAATGCAGTTGTACTCACTTTAGTTCCCCCTTCACAGTTTTTCAAACTCTATTATAAACAAAATATTGGAGATAATAAAACAATCCCGCTGTTAAAGCACAAGTTCCAGCCAGTTGACCATTTCAACCATCCCGAACCGGCTTACTTTATGATCCCGCCCCACTTCTCTCAGGAAACGGATGTTCTCTGGATTTTTATACAGTTTAATCGCTTCATTATAAAAGTCGTACGAATGCTCAAATGGCACAACTGGATCGGCATCTCCGTGCCAGAAGAATAATGGACGGCCGACCAATTTATCCATCTGTCTGGACAGGTCGATCCCTGCCAGTGAATCGTACATCTCATCCAGATCCTCTTGTGTAAGCGGGACGTGAAGGCCTGCCTGCTCAGCTCCTTTAATCGTGCGTTCTGCAAAATCAACAATTTTCGGAGAACCCATCATAACGGCGGAAGCCTGGATCCACGGATACATCGTCAAAGCTGCACTCGTCGTGATTCCTCCCATGGATGTGCCCCCGACGCCGATACGCCGGTCCAACACCAGATCCAGACGGTCAAGCTCATCCTTTACATCCTGCAGATCTTTCAGGTTTTGATACACGATATCCCAGAACTTCATATCCAGTTCCTTCTTGGAAAGGTCCTCTTCCCTCTCTCCATGAAAGGCACTGTCCGGAAGTATCACACGGTAGCCTTTCTGCGCGAGCATATAGGCCTGCGGAAGGTTATGCTCTTTCGCACTTGTAAAGCCGTGAAAATAAATGAATACAGGGAGCGGCTGATCCTGTTTTTCTGTATCTACAATCGTGAGTGCTGGTACGTTTTTGAATGAATTACGGTATATCCCTATCATGCGGCTGGTTCCTTTCTGATAATCTTTACTTAGCCTTAAGGCATGTTTAATAAAAAAGGTCTATAATTTATCGTAACACTGCGTTTCTTGATTGGAAAGTGTTAGGTCATCAAGGAGGGTATTCTTTACAATCCATTACCTGACCGATAAACTATACATACAAAATGAGGTGAATAGTATGAAACAGCACTTAATTGCATTGGATTTAGACGGAACACTTCTGACTGATGACAAAAAAATCAGTGAGAAGACAAAAGAGATTGTCCAAAAAGCCATGGATCAGGGACACATCGTTGTCATTGCTACAGGCCGCCCGCACAGAGCAAGCATTGATTACTATCATGAGCTTGGGCTTGAAACACCGATGGTCAATTTCAATGGAGCGCTGATCCATCACCCCTCTGACCACCGCTGGGATGCGATCCACTCTCCTTTAGGGATCCGAACCGCGCACAAAATCATTCATACCTGCCAGGAACTGGGTGTAAAAAACATCCTGGCTGAAGTGAAAGATCAAGTTTTCCTTGATCAATATGATGAAGAATTGATGAGTATTTTCCAGACGAAAAATGATCCCATTACAGTGGGACGTCTGCAGTCCAACCTGAAAGATGATCCAACTTCCATTCTGATTCACCCGGAAGAGGAAAAAATTAAAGCGATCCGTGAGGAACTGGACGAACACGCCGCCCTGATCGACCACCGCAAATGGGGAGCTCCCTATCACGTCATTGAAATTGTGAGGGCCGGATTGAACAAAGCGGTCGGTCTTGATAAAATCTCCCGTTATTTCCATATCCCGCAGGACCGGATTATCGCTTTCGGTGATGAGGATAATGACCTCGAAATGCTCGACTATGCCGGGGTGGGTGTTGCCATGGGTAATGCGATCAACGAATTGAAGGATGTAGCCAGCCACATTACCGGTACGAACGAAGAAGATGGCATCGGTGCTTTTCTTGACCAGTATTTGAGCATAAATAAGCGCGCCATTTAAAGGAAATGGTTTCCTCGGGTAAAACCACTCCTTTCCGCCATACTAAGCTTGAACGTGAAAGCGTTCAGGCTTTTTTATGACAGGAGGGTCTTGTCATGGAGCAGCGTAAGCAGGACAGCCGCAAAGACAACAGCCGGGTGGAAGTGCAGCCCTTTGACGAAAGCATCATGGAGCCGCAAAGGCTTACGGATGCAGATCGTAAACAAATGGAAAGCGACCGGCATACAGTAGGAGGGTTTTAACCATGGAGAAAAACCTTTTTGAAAATGCGCGCGATGCAGTTAACCGTTTCACCCAGCGTGGCGGTAGACAGAGTGCTGCAAGCCAGCAGGATATGGAAGCAGCCAGACAAGCGATTCAGTCTGCCTATAGCCAATGTTCACAACAGGAGAAACAACAGCTACAGCAGCTTGAACAGCAGATGGAAGCTCACCATAACAACCTGCAGTAATTTTTTTACGCAGACTGGATTGATTTCCGTCTGTCCGGGGTATAACAAAAGTGCCCCCCTAATGATTTTCATAAACAAGAAAAACACCCGTTCCGCGGGTGTTTTTCTCAGGCTGCCGGGAAACATTCCGGCAGCCTCTTTTCATAGAAGACTCCTTCAACCGCTTATGATGGATTCTAATGCAGAAACGATCTTCCAGCATTCTCCGGCTGAACGAAATAACAAAACTTTTCATTTTCACGGAACCCCCTCTCCCCCCTGCTGTATACAATGGATGTAAGGAGGCGGTTCAGCAATGGAACAGGACAATCAGCTGCCCTTTCATTTATGGGTGACCGCTGCAGGAACGGTTGCCTCAGCTGTCAGCATAACGATTGATCATGATGACCTCGATCTCATCGGAAATGCTCTGCAGGCGGTCGGGAACGGACTTGCCGCCAACCAGGGTCATACCTTTAGCATTGAAACAGCCGGAAGCCTGATTCAGGCCTCAGGAAATACAGCCATCATCTACAGCCTGCTCGCAGATCTGCCGGAAAATGAGCAGTTGTCTCTCGTCATCAAGGGAAATCTTCTGCAGGCGCTCGGAGGAAGCGCTGCATTTTCCGGAACACTGACGGGCCCCTCCGCGCCTTACTCCATTTATACATTGAACGGCCAGCTCATGGAAGTGATCGGAAACTCCATGCAGGCGGTCGGGACAGGGAAAGAACGGCGTGGTGAGGAGGGGTATGCCCTAAACTTGATCGGCAGCTGGATCCAGGCCGGCGGCGCTGTATTGTCCGCCCTTGCCGGTTCAGCACAACTCAATCACGAAATAAAAGACGGGGAGCACCCGTCTTTTATTTAAAACGATCATAGGATTTTTTTAATGTCACAGCGTAGAGCACATGACCGATCAGCCAGAAAATGATGGCGGAAACATCTGTTACTGCTGGTGTTTCCTTAAGTGCAAGAAGGGTGAGCGGAACGTAAGTGAAAGCGGCAGGCGCTGTCAAAAGAGACGCCGCCATCCATTGGTTCCGAGGTGCAGGTTTCAACCGGTACATAAACAGCCATGCATACACCAGACCGATGACCCAGGAAATGATCATATGAAAAAACCATTCCATAAGAACCGGCCAGTCAATACTCCCGAACCAGGGGATGAAGTCTACATTCATCAACAGTGTATATACTTTATCACCCGTGATCTTCTCAATGAACCACATGTAAAGGCCGAGCACAATACCTGATGTTGTTCCGATAAATAGTCCCCATCGAATCATAGGCGTCCTCCAGGTTTAGTAAGCTTCCTGCTTCCTTAATTCCCTCAGCAGATTTTCTAAAACCTGACGAAGCTCCCTGTAATCCCCCTCGAGCATACGGAAATACATCGCTCTCATAAAATGCTTGCTGTTGTTAATGATGATATCTTCCTTGGGATCCTGCCAGCCATCCCTTATATAAAGCAGTGTTTCGAGCCACTCCATCCGTTCCACGTGTTCAATTTTACGGAACATCATCAGAACAGCGGTAACCATTCTTTCTTCTTCATCAAAAAGATAAGGCTGGTCAATGAGAAACTGTTCGCGGATGACAGGCAGCATGCTGAGCACTTCCCCGCGGGTGATTTCCTCACAGGCAGCGGCGCTGTGTATCGCATCCGCTGCGTGAGCCATAGCATGGGCCCAGCCCTTGCCTTCCACATACCCTCTGTGGTCTTTTTCCTGCTGCATGTACTTCTTCAAATGCTCCCACACCCGGTGGACATCTTCTTCCTTCAGGAAAGGAGCCTCCCGGTGCTTCTGCATAATAGGCGGAATCAATAGAACGGAAAAGCTCCGTTTAAATACGGCATCCTCCTCCTGCTTGGATGTGCCGATTCTGTAAAACAAGTAATTTTTATTTAAGACAGACTGAAGTATATTTTTCAACTGGTCATTCGAATAATGACCACGTTCGATAAACGTTGTAAAAATGGAGTGGATGAGGTTATCTCTCAACTCAGGATGTACCGTTCCGATTTTCTGAAGCATCATCGTTGTCAGTTCCTGCAGGTTCTGCCCTTCTGGAAGAGCATAATTGTTCTCCTTGATCGGCTGCAGAACTTCAATCAGTTTCGTTTCCATCTTCCACACCTCCTCAAACATTGCTCTCATTGTACCACAGATTTTCCCATCCCACGTGTGATAACGTTTAGGAGTTTTGATTCCACGTTTTTTTTGATAGAATAGGAGCAGATGTAACAGAGGAGGATAATCATATGGCTATACAAGTACAGGAAACACCTAATCCGAATGCGCGTAAATTCACAACAGAGTCCATGATCTTTCAAGGAGACGGCAGTGTGTCCGTCATGCCTGGACAGACAAGCGATCACAAAATCATGAATGAGCTGATGGAGCTGGACGGCGTCGATAATGTCTTCGGCTTCCAAAACTTCATCACTGTAAACAAGCTTCCACAGGGCGACTGGGAGGAGCTTACACCGAAAGTGAAAAGCAAACTGGAAGAATACGGGTATTAAAAAACAGCCCTGCAGTGTGAAACTGCAGGGCTGTTTTTTTATTCGGTTGTCTGCACTTGTTCGAGAGGAATGTAATTCAGATGGATCGGACGCCCGTCTTCCGAGCTTTCCTCAAATAAGATCAGGGTGACCATGCCGTAGTCCGGCATATCCTCTTCCGGGATGGAAATGTTGAATTCAAAAGGCGACCAGGACGGAGCTCCTTCCTCCACCTGCACCGGTGTTGGAGAAACCTGCACATGATGACCATCTTCCACGCTGTAGAGGAAGGAACCTTCAAACACCCGTGCTTCTCCTTTCACGACATATGATCCTTTTTCTCCTGACACCGTCACTTTACGGAAAGCTTCCCCTTTACCGTATTCCGCCTCTTTCAATCCGGTTTCATCCGTTTTTGCTTCTTCTTCGGTTACAGCGTCCTTCCCTTCAAGAGTGAAGGACTGGGTAACTTCAAAAGGATTGGCATCCAGCGGCTGATCATTGATTGTATCGACAAGGAAGGTCATCGTCGCCTCGTAGTCTCCCGGCTCAATATCCGCCGGCCACGTTTCAGAAGCCTCAAGCAGGGCACCTGCTTCGACTTCCTCCGTCGTCAGTCCCTGAGCGAACATCTGGTCCGCAGAATAGGTATACACGACTTCGCCTTCTTTATCTTTCACCTGGATTTCATATTTCTGACTTGAGGTGAATCCCAGAATAACCGGGTCCTCCCCCGTATTCTTCAAGGAAAACTGAAACGAAACTTCTCCGGAGTCCACTACCACTTCCGCATCCATCACCATTTGTTCGATCAGACCCTCCATATCAATTTCCGTCTGCTGGTCCTCGGTGATTTCCTCGGATGCCGCTTCTCCGCTCTCCTCACCTTCCGCCTGTTTGACTTCCGATTGGTTCGAGCATCCTGCAGCAAATAAGAGCGCCAATCCAAGGATACCGGCTGACACGTTTTTCATAACCCCCACTCCTCTTTATACTATTTAGTGTATTTGTCGTTTCAGAGGTGGAAAAAGTTACATCATTGATCGTCTTTTCGGAAAAACCCGAAGATGCCTGTCGTCTGAACGATGTTTGTAAAGGCTTTGGGATCCACATCCTGAATGATATGCTGCAGATCATAAAGCTCATAGCGGGTAATGACCATGACAAGCATATTTTTATCCTGCTGGGTAAATGCCCCACGGGCAGGAAGAGTAGTAATTCCACGGACCATGTGACCGTGGATGGCTTTTTCAAGATCGGCTGCCCTGGAGGTAATGATCATCGCTGTCAGCTTCTCGTGACGTGTATGGATCGCATCAATCACCCTTGTCGTAACGTAAAGGGTAAGCAGCGTGTAAAGAGCATTTTCCGGTTCATAAAGAACGCCGGCAATCACGATAATGGCGCTGTTAATAATTAAGAAGTAAATGCCGATCGGACGGTCTTTCATTCTGGAAAGAATCATCGCGATAATATCCAGACCTCCCGTAGAAGCCCCCCATTTCAAGGTGATACCAACACCTGTACCACCGATCACTCCCCCGAACACCGCATTCAGGATGATGTCTTCGGAGAGCTGCATCACAGGGATGACCTCAAGAAAGAACGTCGTAAAAGCAACAGAAATGGCACTATAAACCGTAAATCCTCTCCCTACTTTCATCCATCCTAAAATGGCTACAGGGATATTAAGTATGAATAAGAGCAGCCCGGTACTGACCGGAATACCGGCGAAATCATTCAAGATACTCGTTAACAGCTGGGCGACACCTGTAAAACCGCTCGCATAAACGTTCGCTTCAATTAAGAATAAGTTCAGTGAGATCGCGTTCAAAACCGCACCGAACAGAACAATCAGAATCCTTTTTATTTCTACTGTAAACACCGAAAAACCTCCTAACCTCTATCATCTATTCATTTTTATCACCGGATGTAGGTAAAATCAAGTTAAACTTGAGGAAAACACCCTGATTTTGTCGAACGATGGTTTACTTTTTACTTTGACTATCCACAGGATTGTGCCTACACTTAACATACAAACTCTATAACAGTAGGTGACGCGAATGAACGTGCAGATAATTTGTGACTCGGCCAGTGACTTGAGCCGGGCCACTGTTGAAAAGTATGACATTACCTCCCTCCCTTTAAAAGTGATTATGAAAGACGAGGAATATGTGGACGGGGAGACGATCACCCCGAAGGACGTTTACGACCGTATGCGTGAAGGGGATGCGCCGAAAACCGCTCAGGTCTCTGCGCAGACATTCAGAGAAACGTTCACGGACCTCGCCGAAAAGAACAAGCCTTTCATTTATTTCTCCTTCTCCTCTGAACTTTCCGGCACGTACCAGACGGCCAAAATGGTGGAGCAGGAAATCAAGGAAGACTATCCGGAAGCCACATTTGAAGTGGTCGATACGAAGGCAGCCTCCCTGGGATGCGGTCTTATCGTTTTAAGAGCCGCTGAAATGGCCCGGCAGGGAGCGGACTTTGAAACCGTGCTGAAGACAGGCCTCTATCATGCGGAACATATGGAGCACATCTTTACGGTCGATGACCTTGAATACCTTCAGCGTGGCGGCCGGGTAAGCCGGACAGCCGCTTTCGTCGGAGGGCTGCTGAAAATCAAACCGCTTCTGCATATGGAGGGTGGAAAGCTGATTCCCCTGGAAAAAATCCGTGGATCCAAGAAAGTCCTGAAGCGGATGCTTGAAGTCATGGAAGAACGAGGACACGATTTACAAAACCAGCGTGTGGCCATCAGCCATGGGGATGATCTGGACAGAGCCGAACAGCTGGCGGAGATGATCAAGGAGCAGTTTGGAACGTCCGAGATTCACATCGACTATGTCGGTGCAACCATCGGCGCCCACTCAGGCCCGGGCACGATCGCTTTATTTTTCTTAAACGACACATATCAATAACTATTCCCTGAACGATGGAACCCTACTCCCCCATTGCGCGTCTCATTCATTATGACGGCCGGTGGGAGGCAGATGGGCACTGCATTCCCTCCCCCCTGTCCAGCACGATCGGGGGGCTTCTTATGAAAAAACCTTACACAAGTGAATAAAAAAACAGCGTTCCAGAAAGCTGGAGCGCTGTTTTTTATTCTCAGACTGTCGAAAAAGTGGACGGCCGTCCTTTTTTTCGTTAATGGTCTGACGGACCCGCAGCAGACCGTTATAAGGGACACGTGACCATGTCCATGAAACAGAAACAGCTCATCAGAAGAGCTGTGCTTTTTCTTCACTCTTTTTCACGCTGACGGCTTTTTCTGCTTAAAACGATAACCGCCACGGTAAACAGAAGCAGAACGCTTCCGACAAAGCCGATAAACAGCCAGTTATAGCCGCTGTTTCCTTCTATGATGAACACATCCGCCGTTTCCCTGTCCATAGCCAGTCGGTACGTCCCATCCGCCTGCTCCCGCACCACTCCGTCCTGAAGCAGGCCCCTCAGCTGGAGACCGCTGCCCAGGTGATCCAGCTCTGCTGTTTTTGTTTCGGCCGCATTGTTGATGGCAACCATGAGCGACTCTCCTTCGTCCCTGCGCTCAAAAACGAGCAGCCCGTTTTCGTTATACAGCTCTTTATATTCTCCACGGGTGATGGCCGGATACTGGTCCCGCATCGACGTTAATTTTTCAATCCGCTGCTTTAAGTCCTCATTTCCAGCTTTCACATTGATCATGGGCACCGTTTCAGGGTCTCCTCCATCATCCAGCGGGGTTTCCGATCCGTAATATACAACCGGGATGCCTGGTGTTGTGAAAATATAAGTAAGGCCGAGACGCCAACGGGTAATCGGGTTCTGACCATTCTCTACAGCTTCATGAGTAAAGCGGCCGGTAAAGGGCCCGTCAAGCTGTTGAACACGGACGTCCGACGAGATTCCTTCTACAGCACCCGGGGCTTGGAAGACGTTTCTGAGCTGCTGCGGCAGATCCCCCGCCTCTTGCAGGTGGGTGGTATAAAAAACAGCATCCTCCTCTTCCATCATCTCATCCGTTTGGGACACAAGGTGGAATCCATCCACACCGGCTTCTTCCTCCCAGAATTGCATCGTCTCCTCAATATAAGTACGGGCTGCTTCATTGTCCATCTCCAGCTGCGGCAGATCGTCCAGCCATGAAACAGGGGCATCTGTCACACCTTCTTTTAACCAGCCGGCTTTCGCCTCTTCCCCTGTCCAGGGGTGATCGGCGGCTGTGAACAGAGGAAAATCAAGCACCACCTTCATATCACGATCATGCGCTTCCTTTACGAACGATCTCATTTCCTCCATCGTACCGAGGTGCTCCTCGACAGCCTGGAAATCCGTAACCCAGAAACCATGAAACCCTCCAGGTGCATTCGCCATCACCGGTGACAGCTGGAGGGTCGTAAAACCGAGTTCCTCTATGTAATCCAGCTGGCTTGTCAGTCCGGAAAGATCCCCGCCGTGATAAGCCTGCGGGTCTTGAACATCCACTTGTTCATCGTTGCTTCGATCGCTGTTAAAAAAGCGGTCCACTGCAATATAATATACACTTTCATCCTGCCACCTGCGCTCTTCCCCTTCGACAGCTCCATCGTTCAGGCTGTATAAAAGAAAAAGAGGAATGAGCAGAAGGATCCCTGCTGCCTTTTTCATATTCCGTCCTCCCTCAACCTAAAAAACACTCCTCTCTAAGGTTACCGCTTTCATCTCGGAACCGTCAATCCGTAATGGAGCCGTACAATGAACGTTCGGACGTGAACTTCAACCAGCACAAAGAAAAACCCGTGTGATGACAGAAAGTTTCCATCATCACACGGGTTTGACACCTCTGCCTCATGTAAGTCACAGCTGGACACGATACGTCCGGAACCAGTGATCGATCTGACAAAGGTGCGCAATCAGCTGCGGGCCTGTCATCAGCTGACCAAACCACGGGGTGTCAATCGACTTCCCTTCGCTCTCTTTCAGCTTTCTCACTTGATCACGATCGAATAATTGAAACAAAGGAGCGCGTTCATCGCTCAGAATATCATCCATCCATTTGCAGACGGCCCGTGTATAATCCGGATGGAACGTTTTTGGATACGGGTTCTTTTTCCGGAACAGGACCCGGTCAGGAAGAATGCCGCGCAGGGCCTGGCGGAGGAGCCCTTTTTCCTGATCGTTATGAAACTTCATGCTCCACGGAACATTCCAGACATACTCCACCAGCCTGTGATCACTGAAAGGTACACGAACCTCGAGACTCGCGCCCATACTCATCCGGTCTTTCCGCTCCAACAACGTCTGCATAAACCAGTTCATATTTAAATAAGACATCTGCCTGTGCTTCTGTGCATCTTCACCTTCTCCATCAAGCAGCGGGGTCTCGGCGATGGTTTCGTTATAGCGCTTCAGCATATACCATTCAACATCAATATCCCCTTTTAAATCATCCCGGACGAGCTGATTGCGTTCATTCAAGGACCGGATCCACGGAAAACCCTTCCGCTCTTTATCCTCTTTCCTGTAAAACCACGGATACCCGCCAAAAATTTCATCGGCACATTCCCCGGATAAGGCGACCGTCACATGTTTTTTTATCTCCTCACAAAACCAGAGGAGAGACGAGTCTACATCTGCCATCCCTGGAAGGTCGCGCAGTTCCACGGCCTGCTTCAAGCGGTCCATCAAATCTTCGGTAGCCGCCTCCATCACTGTGTGGTCTGTCTGATGCTGCTGACTGACAAGCTGTATGAAAGCCTCGTCCCTGTCCGGCTGGAAAGCATTTTTCTTAAAAAAGCGGGCCTGGTCTTTATAATCAATGGAGAATGTCTCAAGCGTCCCCCTTTGATTCTGCTTATACATCTCTGCAGCGACCGCGGTAATGGCACTGGAATCCACCCCGCCTGACAAAAAGGTTCCGAGTTTCACATCTGAAACGAGCTGCCGTGTGGAAGCATCCATAAAAAGCTCCCGGACTTTATCCACAGTTTCGTCAAATGTATGTTCATGCGGCGCACTTTTCACATTCCAGTAACGTTTCACAGACAGTTTCCCTTTTTCAAAAAGAGCACAGTGTCCCGGGCGGATCTCCTGTATATCTTTAAAGACTCCCTGTCCCGGGGTACGGGAAGGGCCGAGCGATAACAGTTCGTGCACACCGCTCCGGTCAACGACGGGGTCAACATCAGGATGGGCAAGAATCGCTTTCATCTCGGAAGCATAAAGCAGCCGATCCCCCTGATGACTGTAAAAGAGCGGCTTCACACCGAGACGGTCCCTGGCAAGGAACAGCCGCTTCCGTTTCGTTTCCCATACGCTGAAGGCAAAAATTCCATTCAGATGATCGACACAATCCGGTCCCCATTCTATATAACTGATGAGCAGCACTTCGGTGTCTGAATGGGAAGCGAAGCTCCATCCTTTCGATTTCAAGACCGAGCGGATGTCTTCTGTATTATAAAGTTCCCCGTTATAGCATAGAACAAACTGTTCATCCCGGGCGGTCCGGACCATCGGCTGCCTTCCTCCATCAGGATCGACAACAATCAACCGCTGATGACCGAAGGCGGCGGATTCGTGTATCCATGTTTGATAATCATCCGGCCCGCGGTGCCTGAGTGTTTCAGCCATACGGTCCAGGATAGAAGCTTTCCCCTCTGTCCGGGAATCACTGTCCACCCAACCGACTATTCCACACATCCTGCTTCACCATCCTTTTCCTAACAGAAATCTTTTGATAAAACATCCATGATGACTCACTATATGAATGATCACAGACTTCTATGAAAAAAAGGAAAAAACGTGTTGACATCGGGAATGAGAATCATTATCATTATAACTGTAAACGACATCCGTTATCCCCCAAGTAGCGGACAGCAGAAACAGAATTCAAGCCCCCTTTTAATAAAAACGCTGCATGCGGAATCCGCATGCAGCGTCATTTTTATGCAGGCAGAATGCCCGCCCCAAGAAAGCCGAAGCCGAGTACAAGGGCGATGATGGCAGCAACAAGCAATTGTCCCCACCAGACCGCAGCCGGTTTCTTCTTCTTATATTTCACACAGACCATTTCCATCGCAGCAATGACCCAGAGCCCAACGAGCACTTTAATAATGATAAGAGCTCCATAGACCGAGTAACTCGCAAACAATGAACCGCCGGAGTACAGGATCAACAAATAAAAGACTCGTAGAATCATATGCGAAATCTTCGCAGCCTTTTCCCTGCCTCCCCGTGCAAACGTCGTCACAAGCCCGACAAGCACAAAAGCGATTACCCAGGAAGTAATATGTAAGTGCGCCATAATGGTTTCCTCCTCCTTTTCCAACAATCTACCGCTATGATACCACGACTGCCTTCTACTTTCCTATCCATAACTCAGACGGATAATTTTTTCAATAGTAAGAAAAACAAAGCATAACCTGTTATAATGATTGGAGATTTAAAAGAAATGGGAGGGATCACATGTCTGTTATAAGCAGTCAAAACATTATCGACCAGACACAGGAATACGGGGCCAAAAACTACCACCCACTGCCGATCGTTATTTCCAAAGCGGAAGGCGTATGGGTGGAAGATCCGGAAGGGAACCGCTACATGGATATGTTAAGCGCTTACTCTGCCGTCAATCAGGGCCACCGTCATCCGAAGATCATCCAGGCTTTAACCGATCAAGCAAGCCGTGTGACTTTAACTTCACGCGCTTTCCATAACGATCAGCTCGGTCCTTGGTATGAGAAGATCTGTAAATTGACGCATAAAGATATGGCGCTGCCGATGAACACTGGTGCAGAAGCTGTTGAAACCGCAATCAAAGCAGCGAGACGCTGGGCTTATGATGTCAAAAAGGTGGAGGAGAACCAAGCGGAGATCATCGCCTGCACCGGCAACTTCCACGGCCGGACGATGTCCGCTGTATCCTTGTCTTCTGAAGCTGAATATAAGCGCGGCTTCGGTCCGATGCTTCCCGGCATTAAACTTGTGCCTTACGGCGATATCGAAGCGTTGAAAGAAGCGGTCACAGAAAATACCGCAGCCTTTCTTCTCGAGCCGATCCAGGGGGAAGCCGGCATTGTGATGCCTCCGGAAGGATTCCTTAAAGAAGCGTACGAAGTCTGTAGTCAGGAGAATGTCCTGTTCATTGCGGATGAAATCCAGGCCGGACTCGGCCGCAGCGGTAAAATGTTCGCCTGCGACTGGGAAGGGGTTACCCCGGATATGCTGATTCTCGGCAAGGCGCTTGGAGGCGGTGTCTTCCCGATCTCCTGCGTTGTCGCCAATAAGGATATCCTCGGTGTGTTCAATCCGGGCTCCCACGGTTCGACGTTCGGCGGGAACCCGCTTGCCTGTGCTGTATCCACCGCCTCGCTTGAAGTGCTCGAAGAAGAGAAGCTGGCGGAGCGTTCCCTCGAACTCGGTACGTATATGATGGAAGAATTGAAATCGATCGACAATCCGAAAATCAAGGAGGTCCGCGGGAAAGGACTCTTTATCGGCGTAGAAATGACTGAGCCTGCCCGTCAATATTGTGAACAATTGAAAGAAAAAGGACTTCTTTGTAAGGAAACGCATGAAAATGTCATCCGTTTTGCTCCTCCGCTTGTGATCCAAAAAGAAGATTTAGACTGGGCGATCGAACAGATCAAAGCTGTGCTTTCCTAACCAAACAACCCTCCCCGTTGAAGCGGGGAGGGTTGTTGATTATAAAGATGCCTGAAGCTCATCGAATTCCTTCAAGAGCTCCCATTTCCTTACACACCCGCCTCAACAGCAGGCATCCACCGATCAACGGCACATGATCATCCGGACCATTCTGCGAATCATGCGTACGTTGTCCACCATTCACCCCCTCCAAATGAAGGAGGGATTTTCGGTAAGGGGTCATTCCAGGGTGACGATCTTTTTCTGGTTCCACGGAGCGAGCACAATGGTTACAAGCCTCTCTTCGCCCTGCTCCCACATCTTCCCTGTGTTTTCTTCAACATAATACCGGTTGAGTCCGATATCCACGTGATGGATGGAGGCACGCTCATCTTCCCACAGATAACGGGCTGGCAGCACCACCTGCCCTTTTTCAGAATCAAATCGTTCCGACCCGGCCTTTTGGAGTTCATAGATGCCTTCTTCATCTGCTTCAAGAAGCAGAAAGACCTTCTCTCCCCTGTCCGGCGCTCCTTGTTCCTCCCACTGCTCCCCGGGGACTTCCTCGATTTCATAACCAAGCTCCACATAGTCCCCGTAAAAAGGGTCCCGCGGGTCTACAGGAGCTGTTTTCAGAACAACTTTTTCTCCCACCATATCCATCGCATAATAGGCCGCGGCCATCAGGAGAAGAAACAAAATCTGGGCCGATACGAGACCATAAAACCATCGCTGCTTCATCACTGTTCCTCCCCCTCCCTGCGAAACGACCGCCGCTTCTTCTCCAGGCCATAACTAAGGACGAATAATAGGAGACCTCCAACGAAGAAGAAGACGGAACGGTCCATAAAGTCCCAGGCCAGCTGGAAGTAGGCAGCAAGCGTCGTCAGCAGGAAGGCCGCCGTCCCTTTATTGACCCAGCGCCGCACTTCCTGCTGATAGCCGGAAACCAGCCATAAAACCGCATAAATGAACAGGACGATCAATGAGAAGAGATCTCCTGATGGAAAACGGAAAACGGGAATAAACAACAGGAGATCAATCCAGTAATAGTTGGTTGTACTCAGAGCCGAACGGACAACAGCCAGGACGAACAGAACCGCCCAGATAAGAAAGAAATACAGAGAGGATTCCGTTAGCGTTTCAGCGTATCCATCTCCAAGAAAGAAAATCTGCAGGAAAAAGACCGCAAACATGAAAACGACCGCCGATGTTTTCCATATTCTCGTCTGTCCTTTTTGAGTAATCAAGTCATCCGCGATATAAAGAGCCATCGATCCAATAATCAGCCAGTAGTACGGATATCCGCCGCTGAAGACAAGCACAAGGGCCTGGATGTAATAGGAAACAGCAAAAACTCCGGCAAACGCAAGGGAACGCGTTTCATAGACCACCCACCCAAGCCCCCCGAGCAGCAGGAGGCCGAGCCACAGGTAGAAGTCTTGAAAAACCAAGCCGCTGTAAATTTGACCAACCGTGATAATGACAGCGGCTGCGTAATAAAACAAGCCTTCTCTCATAACGACGTACAGCCCTGTTGCAGCCATGGACCACAGCAGAAACGGTGACGCACTAAAAGCGGTATAATGATACATCTGACCGACCAGGAAAATGGCGGCACCGAAAATCAGCAGCGCCGTCAAAATGAGGCTCGAGCCCACTCGAGCAGATTTCTTTTTGTACACCCTCTCCCCCGCCACATAAAAAGCGGACATGGACAAGAGAAGAACAGCCATCCGCCCCCAATCAGCCAGATACGACCAATTGGAGGCAGTAAAAGTAAGAAAACCAAGACCGATGAACAAAGCGGCAAAGGTGAGCAGCACCGGCTTATACTGTTTTTCAGGATAGTGCTCCAACAACTTTTCCCGCTGGGCTTCCGTAATGATGGCTTCCTCCACCCACCACTCACTTTCTTTCAGCAGCTGATTACGCTTCAAATTCCCCGCCTCCTATTAAGAAACCGCCTTTTTCCGGCGTTTATTCGGTTGTTTCTGTCCATAGGTGAGCGTCCGCCACAGCCATTCCAACGGACCATAACGGTAATTTTTCAGCCAGAACCGGCTGAGGAATACTTGAATCATGTAAAACAGGATCACAATCGTCATACTTCCTGCAGGTGCCACCTTCCCATACAACCCGAAGCCGGCGGAATAAAACAGCACAAAGCAGAAGATCGACTGCAGAATATAATTGGACAACGACATCCGTCCCACCCATACCAACGGGGAGGCCAGTCTGGCACCCATTTCCGTGCGGAACAATAGAGTAATAGATAAGACGTAAAAGATGGCAGAAGCAGAGCCCCCGGCACCGTCCTGCATAAGGCCGAACCAAAACGGATTCCCATAGAAGTGAGGGCCGGCTTTCAACGTGAGAAACAGAATGCCTGTAACCACCCACACCTTAAGGATCGTACTCCTGTGGGCGTCCGGCTCATGAAGCCACCGTTTCCGGCACACATACATGCCTAATAGAAACATCGGTACAAGACTCAGCATTAAAAATGGGAGGTTGCTGATGGCATTGGCATACTGCCAGTCTGTAAGGTTCTGCTGCCAGATATCCAACAGTGAACCATTCCCATAATTGCTCAACGCGCTCTCAATCGCAGGACGATTCACAGATCCCTGAAACTGACCCCGGCTCACATAAAGGGCAAGCGTAAAAGGAAGCGTGAGAATCCCGAGCAGACCGAATGCCCACCCAAGCAGAAACCCGGGGGACACTTGAAAAAAGACCGGGAGGATGAGCCCGAGAATCCCGTAGCTGAGCAGGATATCTCCATGCCAGATTAAAAAGGCGTGCACCATTCCGAAACCGGTTAAAACGAAAAGCCGCCTGTAAATGACCGGAAGATGGGGAATCCCCCTTTCCTCGAGCCGGTCCTTCATCATCTGAATCCCAAACCCGAACATAAAAGAAAACAAGGTATAGAAACTGGCTTGAAAGAAAATGTCCACGATGCTTTGAACGGTTCGGTCTATCGGGGACGACCAGAATTCCTCCTGTCCGCCGTATAGGAAATACGGGGCGTTAAAGGCCGGGACATTCACCATGAAGATCCCGAGGATGGCGAGGCCGCGGGCGGCATCGATCCAGTCCAGCCTGCCTGAATCCCCGAGGGGAGTCGCTTTTGTATTCATATGTATTCCTCCTCTGACCTTTATTTTACTTTTCTTACGTTATTTAAACAACGACGTTTCATAAGATATAGAAAGGAGTTTTTCTATGCCTGCCAAAGTGGGAGCTGTCAAAGTCATCTCTCTTTCGTCTTCGAGCATCTTCAATATCGGTGATGTGTATTATATGGCTCCTCAAGCAGCCGCCAAAACGTTTGCCGGTGGAGGTTCCTTCAACACCGGTGACGGCATCCGCATCAATATCAACCGTTCGGATACGTTCGTCAATGACTCGGAAAATATCGACCAGCCTATTGTAGGGAATGCGTAGGAGGAATGTTATGAACATAACCGTTCATCAGTCGATTTACATCCATGTTTTAAGAATCGGCAGTGTCGCCAACTCGTCCATCGTCCAGATCGGAAGTTCCGGAGTGATTCAGTCAAAATCAGAGCTGTACAATTCGGGCGGCTACACAGCACCCGGAAAACAAGCACAGCCGGAAGACGGAGAAGTCACTGTCCCTGAATTCGGTCCCGGAACACTCGTCCCTCTTTCCATAACATAGCTGTCCCCTTTTTTTCATAGGATGGTACAGGGAGGTGAGTGGAGGTGAACCCGTATTATTCCTGGCAGGCATGGGTGGACCAGATGATGAAGCAGATGGAACAGCAGCAGAAGATGATTGACCAGCTGCAGAAGAAAATCGATCAGCTCCAGTCCACAGAGCCCCCGGCAAAAACCGTCATTGAAAAAATTGAATACCACTTTGACCAGCTTAAGATTGAGACACTGGAAGGAACGCTCCAGATCGGCCTCACCCCGGGCGGGGGCGACCTGTCAGACATTAGTGACCTGTATACAGGGCAGAACCAACACGCTCAACTGCCTGAAACAGATGAGCAGGCGCTTCACTTTCTGCACGAATATATGGTTTCCGATATTCCCGGCTGGATGAACCAGTACTGCCGGGATCATGAAAGGAACGTTTCCGATGAGCACCAGGAACGAATGATTGCAGATATAAGAAAACAGCTGCCCCAGCGCCTTGAATATTACCGCGGGGAAAACCCGGGGTCTCCGCCAGAGAAGATTTACCATCAAGTGAAGGCGGAAATTCAGCATTCGATCGCTCAGTATTTGGATAACCTCGAAGGAGATGGTCAAGGATGAATCATATCGTCCACAACTACGGACTTCATGTGGGAAACATCCGTGTCACCGGAGTCGCAGCCTCCTCCGTCTTTTTGATCGGTGACAACAAAACGATACGTCTGCAGTCTTTTTTTGATACACCTCCCGAGTCTTTGATTATCGGGCCTTTCGACGAAGTGGATACCGACGCGGATGCCGGCTTCGAGCCGGAACAAGAGGGTGGGCAGCCGGCCGATGATTAAACGGATGGTCTATACGAATGATATGGAAATCCAGTCTCTGGCGATCGGCTCCGTTGCTGACATCGGAGACGTATATAAAGCATCACCAAACTCCAGGGTTCTGGCTGTGCAGAAAGAAGGGCCGGCCTTTGAGGAGGATGTGTATCAGTTCGAGGATTTCTCCATCTTTTCTTTGAAAAATCCCCCGCCTCCACCCCCTCTCAACGTGGAGACCTTTACGTATCAAAACAGCCCGATTACCGTTGATAACGTGAGGGTCATCGGTGTATCGACAGCCGGTATTTTCCAGACCGGCGGCATCGAGCATATCGAGGCGCTCAATTATACGAAGCACTTCCGGATTTTAAAAGATGAACCATAACCCCTGCGGCTGCATAGGTTGTTAGTATATGGCTTGAACTGCACTCAAAAAGGAGGCACTGCCATGCCTGCGATTGTCGGTCCGATCAACATCAACAGCGTCGGAGGTGGAGTCGTCAACTTTGGGGACTCTTTTTATTTATCGCCGAAAGCGACGTCCAAAACAAATGCAGGATCCGGAGCATTGAATACAGGAAACTGGATTATTACCAATAACGGACTCAGTTCCACCAACCCCTTTGATCCGGATATTGCCGATCAGAATATTACTGCCAACGCCTGAAGCAGCACCTGTGGAAACAGGGGCTGCTTCTTTCTCAGACAGAAAAAAACCGGGGAACCCTCCCCGGTTTTTCAACGTTTTCTGCGATTGGATTTTCTTGTCGTTATGTTCTTCTCGGGATCCTGTTTTTTCACCCATCGCAGATATTTCTGCATGGCGGGGTGATCCTTCAGACGTTCAGGAGTGTGATAAAAACCCGCCAGCTCCTCATTGGTGAACAACGCATGAATCTGACGGTGACAGGCCCCGCACAGCCATATCGTCGGTCCTTCCACACCGCCGTACTGCCTCGGAACCAGATGATGTTCCGTCGTTTTCACCGGAGAGCGGCCACACAGCTCACACGTTTCCTCCATCGGTATCCACCTCCACCTCGAGCGGCCCATCAAAGAAATACAGGCACGTTTTCCGTACCGGCTGCTTCCAAATCTTCTCAAGAGCCGTTTTATACAGCCCCAGCTGGGTCCGGTAACGATCCGCCAATTTTTGAGTGACGTTCTCCCCCTGCTCAGGAATCTGGTCAGACTTGTAATCCAGAATCATCCATCCATCTTCATAAGGGATCACCACATCAATCACCCCTTGGATGAATACCTGTTCTTCTGTTTCTGTTTCCCATTTCGCATAAACCTCATGGGCCGGAAGCGTTAAGCTGAACGGAATTTCCCGTTCCATGGTTTCAGCCTCGAGAACCACAGCCCCGACAGACGTCTGGAAGAAATCAGCAACGGCCTGCGGGTCCACGGCATCCGCTTCCTCCCTGCGGATAATCTCCTTTAATACGAGATGTTCCACGTACTCTTCCACCTCAGCTGCCGTCCATACCTTGGTAAAAGGAAGGTGCTGCATGACAGTGTGCATCGCTGTCCCCCGCTCCGCAGCGGTCAGCTTCTTCTCTTCCTGCATAAAGCGCGGCCGCCTGACGATAGGAGCGCGGTAGGGGATTAACAGCTGATCACTGGAGTATTCATCCAGTGTCTCCCGCTGGCGCTTGATTTCCGTTACCGTCTGCTTTGCCCTCGTATAGGCTGCCTGCTCATGAGGATAGACAAAGTTCAGCCGCTCCACATAAGAAGGGTCCACGTCCTCTCCCACATCCACCGGCGTCCATTCCTGGACCGCCTTTTGAAGCTCTTCATCCCGTTTTTCCTTTACTTCGTCAAGCGCATTAAACTCACTGCCGTGGGCGATATGCACCTTCCACTGCGAATGGTCGTACTGAATGGCTCCAGCCGTCTGCACTTCAATGTCTCCGCGCAGCTCATCCGCCTGATGGTGGCGGATCAAGGCAGGACCGATCCAGTCAAGGTACGATTTTGCCTCGAGCCGGTCATGCGGAGGAAGAACCCAGTCCTTCACATCGGCCGCCAGCTGCCATTTCTTCTGCTTTTTATCGAAAGAAGCGACATTCCCGACCATGACCAGCTTTTCCTTCGCTCTCGTCAACGCTACATACAGGACACGCATTTCCTCAGCCAGGAGCTCCCGGCGTTTCGCTTCCTTCAGGGCATGATAGGCAAGCGTCGGATACATCAGCCGCTTCTGGGGGTCGATATATCTTGTTCCGAATCCATAATCTTTATGAAGCAGGTACCGGTTTTTCAAATCCATCATGTTGAACTGCTTATCGACAGCCCCAAGGATAACAAACGGAAACTCCAGCCCTTTACTTTTGTGAATCGTCATGATCCGGACAACATCTTCCTGCTCGCCAAGCGCACGGGCCGCCCCGAGGTCGTCCCCACGCTCTTCAATCCGTTCGATGAACCGCAGAAATCGGAACAATCCCCGGAAGGACGTCGCCTCATAGGAACGCGCGCGGTCATAAAGCGCACGGAGGTTGGCCTGACGCTGCCGTCCGCCCGGCATCCCGCCGACAAAATCGTAATAGCCGGTTTCTCTGTAAATCTCCCAGATCAGCTCCGACAGCGCCCCTTGACGCGCACGCTCACGGAAGCTTTTCAACAACTTGAGAAAATCATCCACTTTACGATCCAGCTCATCATTTCCAACATAGGCCTGCATCGCCTCGTAATAGGTGGAACGCTTCTTCGCCAGACGAATCCGGGCGAGTTCATCCTCGTTCAGACCGACAATCGGCGATTTTAATACCGAAGCGAGCGGTATGTCCTGCATCGGGTTATCAATCACCTTGAGCATACTCAGCATAACCTTGATTTCAATCGCTTCAAAATATCCGGTCGAGAGTTCCGCGTACACCGGGATCCCCTGCTGCTTCAGCTCATCGACAATCGTCGGCGCCCATGTCATGGAACGCATCAAAATCACAATGTCCCTGTATTGAATCGAGCGCTTCGTTCCAGTCTCCTTGTCCACGACCTGGACAGGTTCGCCGCCTTCGTACCCGAGCCAGCGCCGGATCATTTTCCCGTAGGCCCGGGCTTCCAGCTGTGCCTTTTCCAAATCCTTGTAAGCTTCATCTTCTTCCGTCTCCCCATCCTGTGACTCACGGTCAATCACAAAGAGCTCTGCCTCTGTATCATCAGAAGTCAGTTCATCATAAATGGTGTTGCTGTAAATGAGCTCGGCTTCCTTTTCATATTCCATTTCGCCGACTTCCTCATCCAGCACCTGACGGAAAATATAGTTCGCTGCATCCAGCACCTGCTTCCGGCTTCTAAAGTTCCGGGCCAGATCGATGCGTTCCCCCGTACTTTCATCCGCAGCATAGGCTTTATATTTATTTAAAAACAACGAAGGTTCAGCGTGGCGGAAGCGGTAAATGCTCTGCTTCACATCGCCTACCATAAACAAATGGCCCGCCTCTTTTCCTTCTGTCAGCAGACGGAGCAGCGTTTCCTGTACAAGGTTGGTATCCTGATATTCGTCAATCAGCACTTCAGAAAACTGGCGTTGAAAGCCCTCCGCCACCGTTGAAGCCACTAGTTCATCAGGCGCAGCGGAATCATCAAGGAGGATATTCAGGCAGTAGTGTTCCAGGTCCGAAAAGTCGACAATCGCCTTTTCTTTTTTCAACTGCTCGTAGCGCTGCTTAAAGTCTTTCACGATGATGACCAGCTGTTCCATGACCGGGTAAAGATCCTTCATATCCTTCAGATAGCTTTCCAGCGAGCGGGAAAACCACTCGTCCCTCAGTTCATTCCACCGTTTTTTGTACCGATCACGGATCTTTTTCGCCTCATCCTTTTTCTCTTCGTCTGCATCCATTTTCTTTCTGGAAAGAGCTTTGAATTTCTGCCCCGCCATAAACGCCTGAAGCTCAGACCACGAGTGAGCCAGCGCCCCCTTCGCCTGCTGAATCAATTCCAGGTCGCCTTCGGCGGTTTCCCCGTACGCATACGGGCCGTCCGGCTGCCGGGTGAGTTCGAGCATCTGCTGCGCCTCCGTTTCCATCGCTTTCAGCTGGCTGGATACTTCCTGTTTCAACAGGTTCAGCCACAGCAGGTTTTCCTCCTCCTCTTCTTCACCCACATCATACATCGCCGCCATTTGATCGAGCCACTGGTCCGGCCACGGGTTCTGGGTGGCGAAGGTATAAAGATCAAGGACGAGCTTTTCCACATCCAGGTCGCTGCGATCGCTTGAAAAGCGCTCCACAACGTCAAAGAAGCGTTCCTGCTCTTCCCCCTCTCTGCCATACCAGTCCTCAAACAGATCCTCCAGCACTTCCTGCTGAATAAGGTCCGCCTCGACCGTATCTGCAATGCGGAACCCAGGGTCAAGATCAAGCAGATAAGCATACCGGCGCACTACGTCCATACAGAACGCATGCAGGGTGGAAATCGACGCATTCTGCACCAGGGCCAGCTGTTTTTTCAAATGGTGGGATCCTGGATTATCCTCCAGTGCTTTGGCGAGCGCCTGCCCCACCCTGTTGCGCATTTCCTGAGCAGCCGCGTTCGTAAAGGTCACGACAAGCAGGGAGTCGATATCGACCGGATTCTCCTTGTGCAGCAGTTTTTGAATGATCCGTTCAACGAGCACGGCCGTTTTCCCTGAACCGGCCGCAGCTGCAACAAGGATATCGGATCCGTGGGAATAAATCGCCCGCTCCTGTTCTTTAGTCCAGCTGACCATTATGAATTCTCCTCTCTTCCAGCCAGTCGTGCCAGTACGTCATCATCGTTCAAGTCCTGCAGTTTGCGGTAGTCGTTCCCTTCAAGGGTCGGATCAAACTGACAGACGGAACGAAACGCGCAGTGTTCACACGCGACCTGCTGTTTTTTCTGGTAGGGATCCAGTTCAATCTTTCCGTTCGTAATCTTCGTGCCTGCCTGCCCCATCAAGTCACGGATATAGGCTTTCAGCTGGTTAAAGCGCTCCGCATCGGCCGTTTTCGAACTTTTATAAAAGCCGCCGTTCGCTTTGAGGGCTGCCGGGACAATCTGGCTGTATCCCTTCTCCAGGCCCGTGTCCATCATCTGGACCACCCGTTCATTTTCGAGCAGAAGGCCCTGCATTTTAAACTTCTTGAATATCTCTTCTTCAATCTGCTGATCCTGCAGCAGCTGTTTCCCGGTAATCATCGGGTTATGCACGTGGAAGTACAGCACTCCTGCAGGGGAGGCATTCATACCGAGCCACTGCTCCGCATTCGTCAGGACAACGTCCAGATAAGCGAGCATCTGCAGGGAAAGGCCGTAAAAGACATCCACGAGATTCAAGCCTTTGCTGCTTGATTTATAGTCAATGATTCTAAGAAACAAGTCTTCCTGCGATAGAGCTTTATCGACTCTGTCAATCCGCCCGCGCAGCATCAGTTCATAGCCGTTCGGCAGATCGAGGGACAACGGCGGAAGCTCAGCATCATCTGTCCCGAATCCAAGCTCAAGGCCGACGGGAGAGAAGCTGCTTTTTCTTGCTTGTTCACTGAGAACGAAGGCAGCTCTTGCGATTACCTGCTGTAGCTTCTTCTGAATGTACTGATAGCGGTTGGAGCTCTTCAATATCTGGTTCTGAAGAATAGGGGCCAGATAGCTTGTCGCCCGTTCTGCATACTGATCCGTCTCCGGACGATGCAGCTGGGAGAAATCGCGGCCTTCTTCCTTGATCCACTCGGTTATCTGCTTCAACGCTTCATGGAACAACTGCCCGATGTCAGGCGCGTCCAGCTTATACGTCCGGCGCTCCTCCAGGTTGAGGCTGTGCTGGGCGAAGTATTGATAGGAGCAGCGGTGATAGGTCTCGAGCCGGGATACACTGGTCTTCATCTTCTTGTCAAACAGCTGGTTCGTCGTTTCTTCTTTCAAATTGACCGGCTGATTTTTATAAAAGAGGCTCTGCAGCACGCGGTTTGTCAATCCATGGGCCGGCTCGTGCTCGATGTACCAGTTAAGCAGTTCCCACCATACCGGCTGCATCATATAGCCTTTTAAATACCTGGAGAACTGCGCAGTCAGGGCAGACCGTGTTTTTGGCGGATTGGTAATAAAGCGCCGTGCATCATGAAGATCATCCGGCTCCTGCCACAACTCATGCTCTGCGCAGCGCGGGAACAGCTCTTCGATCCGCTGAATGAGGGGCGCCGGCACTTTGGATTTTCCTTCTTCATTGCTCAACGGATAGCTCACCCATAACTGTTCAGAAGCCATCGTCAATGCGAGATACACGTAAAAACGATCGTCCAGCAGCTGCCGGCTGCTTCCATCGGCGAGTTTGAGGCCGTGCTCTGCAAGAAGGGAGCGCTCCTGTTCCGAGATCATGCCGTCACCCGGCGGCTTCATCGGCCACATGCCGTCCGTCACACCGAGCAGAAAACCGGCTTTGATCCCCGTCATTCTGGAACGATCAACGCTTCCGATAATCACGTGGTCCATACTCGGGGGAACATGGGCAAACGTCAGAGCTTCCAGTCCGCTGTCCAGCGTTTTCCGGAAGACCTGCAGCGACATTTTTTCCTCACCGGCCATTTCCACCATTTCATCCAGCAGCTGCAGACATTCGTCCCACACCTGCTCCTGTTCACGCCCCCGCTCAATTTCTCCGCGTTCATCATAATCATTCCTCCACGCTTCCAGCTGTTCCGGAACACGGAGGTTTTCAAGCCACTTATACAGCACACCGGCCCTGCCTTCAATCGTCTCTGCCGCCCGCAGCTGTTCATCAAAGGACTGCAGGGCCTCACGCACCTGTTCCCGGTAGGCGTTGATCCGGTCCTGCTTTTCCTTCTCCTCATCCGTTTTGGAAGCCTGCTCGAATCCGCGGAACCGTTGGTACACCCATGGTTCCTCTGAAAACCACTGACTTCGGGAGCGGATGCCGTATTCAAGCACATAGTTCTCCAGTTCATCAATCGCATCCTCTGTCAGCGGCCAGCGTGAGTGGGACGCTGGTATAAAGCCGGTCTTCAATAAACGGAACACAGCGTCATACCGGAAGTTCCCTTCCACCACGTCCAGTCCCGAACGGATCAGTTCAATCATCGGATGATTCAGCATCGTCCGTTTTTCATCTATAAAAACAGGAATTCCGTAATCATCAAACAAGGTTTCAATCAAACTGTGATACACGTCCGGTTCCCGCATCAGGACGGCCATATCCTTAAACCGGTATCCCTGGTCGCGGACGAGTTCAAGAATTTTCTGCGCCACGCCTTCGACTTCCGCCCGCGGATGCACGGCTTCGGCAATCGTTACAGGGGCCTGTTCAGGATAAGCCTCAGCCGGGCGTACATCATAAAAGTTTTCCAAGTGGAGGAAGGCGGGATTGTCCTTCATCCGGCCCGCTTTATGGTCAAGCACCTCCACATCATCGACAGCAGCGCCTGCCTCTTCAGCGGTCCTTTTCAGATCCAGATACGTCTGCTTTGTCTCATAGAACAAATCCAGTTCCGAATTTCCCGTTTCTTCCGGATTCTCAGTCGTAAGCGTGACGTGAACGTTTTTCACCTTTTTCAATAAGGCTTCAATGACTCCGTATTCCTGGGGAGTGAAGCTGTGGAAGCCATCGATATAGACTTCCGCACCTTCCAAATAATCAGCTTCACCGATTTTTTCAGAGAGAAGCTGAAGCTGGTCCTCTCCGTCTATGTACTGCTCCCTCAGAGCATCGACAAGTTTGTCATAAATGTAAAAAAGATCGTCCAGCTTTTCCTTCAAGCCTTCTTCCTTGCTGGTGGAATGAACGAACTGCTCCAGCGCATCCATCTGGGACCGAAGATCCTCAGGTGTAATCCGGTACCGTTTGAACTCCGTAATGATCCCTTCCAGCTGGGCGATGAATCCCTGTTTCTCTACCGCCTTCTGGAAGACGCGCCAGTCGGAGGTGCGCTCTTCTACGATCTTCCGCAGCATCATCTGCACACCGGTTGAACTGATAAACTTCCTCGTCCCCCCGCCTGTTTCCTGAAGCACACGCCAGGCCAGACGCGAGAAGCTGAAGACCTGGGCTCTGATCGATCCCTCCATGCCTTCCCGTTTCAGCAGGCCGTATTCCTGCTGGAACGTCATTTGGTCCGGCACAATATAGACAATGGCCGGGCCGCGCGGAGCCTTCTGCAGACGCTGTTCGATTTCGTCGAGGCAGCGCGTGCTTTTCCCTGCTCCCGATCGGCCGATTAAAAAACGCAAGCCCATCTTTTCCGCTCCCTTCTTATTTCCATACTGCTTTTATTTTATCATTTTTCCTCAGCGAATGAAGGATCCCGGCACTCCGTAGAATGGTTTCACATGTCTGCCTCCCATAAAAAAAGAAGCAGACGCCCACCTGCATGGTTTTCATGTTCTGGAATGTGCGTATCGCCATTGTCGGTAGACGGCGTTGCACGAACCATATTGAGAAATAGAAAGGGGACCCTCTGTTATCAGAAGGTCCCCTTTTTCCGGACTAATTGAACTGGATTCCAGCCTGACTGAACGGCCAGTAGCGGATATCCACCTTTCCGACGACCGTATCCTCCGGTACAAATCCGAAATAGCGGCTGTCCAGACTGTCTCTGCGATTATCCCCCATCACGAACAAATGACCTTCGGGCACCGTCGCTGAGCCGGTCGCTTCCTCCAGCGTAAAATCCTCAGTAAATGGAAGACCATCATTCGGACGAAGATCATCAAGATAACTTTCTTCCAAAAGTACGCCGTTCACATAAAGCTGATCATTCTTAAACTCTATTTCATCGCCGGGAATGCCGATCACACGTTTCACATAATCTTCTTCTTCATTGGCATGAAACACGATGACCTGCTGCCTGTCTATCTCGCTCCAGTCATATACCGCTTTGTTCACCATCAAGAGGTTGCCGTCATAAAGGGTAGGCTCCATAGACTCCCCATCGACGACATAACTAGCAAATAGGTAGGACCGGAAAACAAACGCCAGCAGAAGGGCAAGCAGGACAGTCCGTATCCATTTCAGGTATTTTTTCATGGTCTGCTCCTCCATGTGTTGGTCTATCAACATTTTACCCGCAATGGAGCGAACTTAACCGTCACGGTGCACCTTCCTCTCTGCCTTCCTCTGAATCCGCCTCTCCAGATATTTTCCAAGAATCCAGAAAAGAAGAATACAGATACCGACAACAATCGATTTCACCGGATTCTGAGCGAAAGAGGCAATACTTGAGCCGACGTAGGAAATGGTGAAAATCATGACCGATTTCCCTAAAAGAACGGCGAGGATAAACTGCTGCCGGCTGACCTTGGACAAGCCGGAAACGACATTAATGACCGCAGATGGCGAAAAAGGAAAGCACATCAGCAGGAACAAAGGTCCAAAGCCGTGCTCCTCCACCCAGACAATCACCCGCTTTACCTGCTTCTGTTTCGTAATGGCCCGGAACGGCTTTTTGTCTCCGAGCCGCCGGATGATGAGAAAGATACTGACAGCACCGATGACCGATCCGATCCACGAATACAAAAATCCCCGGAGCAGCCCGTACACCACCGAATTAGCGAGCACAAAGGCCACTAATGGGAGAAAAGGAAGAAAAGCTTCCAGCAGGGGGAGAAGAATACCGGGAAGCGGCCCGAATCGATCCAGCTCCTCCAGCTGGCGGATGATATAGTCAAACAGCTGATCGTTCTCGGCCAAATGCCGCCATTGATTGATTTTTTCAAATACAACGTCCATGATGAAGCTCCTTATGTACACCTATAAAGAGGGGTTTTCTTTTTATTTTATAGGATAGGTATCCCCTCTGCCCAGTCTGTTTAATCAAGATTTCCCAGTCTTTCCCCCGCTGCCACTTTTAACCTCTTTGGAAAAACAGGTTGCATAAAAAGGATGTCCGCGTGGTATAATACAGAACAAGAACGTTTGTTCGTATTCGGAGGGGAATGATATGAGGTACTTAAAACAGAAAGAATTGAATCTCGCTTCCCGCTACTTGTTTTTATCTATGGCGGTTACGGTCATCAGACAGGACCGGAAACACGTGGAACAGGGGAAATTCAAAATAAAGGAGCCGTACATGGAGCTGCTGGGTAAAATGGAGCTTGAAGCGCGTAAAGAACGAAAAGAACTGAGAAAACAGATGGATGCCATGAAAATCCAGGTTGTGGAGTCCGGACGTAATGATTCCTTCACGTCTTTTCTGTTTCTTGCCCACGGCTATGAGGAAAAGCGGAACTACTTCAATCCGGCCATCCGCAAAAAGGTGGAGAACATTCTTTTCGAGCTTATGAAAAGGTCTCAGCAATCCGTTCCGCCCGCCGCTCAGAAGCAGCCGGCCCACCACGAAAACGGTCTTCGAGAATAACGCGCAGATGAGCGGTGCGCTGCACCTGATTGGCAAACATGCCGTCAGAAACAGGAAAATTGATGGATGTCCCCTGTCCAAACTGGACAGTCGTCGTCTTATCACGCTCACCGTTGAAGGTTCGGATATATTTGTGGGCGACCCAGGAGCACTCTTTTCGTTTCGGGGAAATAATAGGGAAGAAATAAATACCCATCGCTTCGGAGATGACAATCGGAGGTTTATGCGTGTAGCTTGTCAGCTGTTTCGTCCCGGCCATGCGCCCGTCCAGACTGCTGGCGAAATAACGGCAGGAATCATCCACGATCGTACTGGGAGCCGCGTGCACATAGAAGCGTTCCTCCCGCTCCACAACTTCGGTAAAGACTTGTCCATTATCCTGCTGGACAGCAACCAGCGCCATCGTCTTCGGATTGATTTCGTATTCTGTTTTCTGCACATGCGTCATCCACAAACACCCTTTCTTATTTAGACAGCGGTAACCCTCCCTGCAGGTCGATCTTACCGCTTTTCTTCTTCAATTTACCAAAAACCACGAAAAAAGTCTAAACATTCTCAAAAAAATATCCATATCTGCTATACTACAGTTAACAGCCGCTGCCTTCCGGGGAAGCGTCTTTCTTTTCCTCCCCTTTCTGTCCGAAATCCGGATTGAGCAGGGTGAAAACCTCAAGTTCAGGCTGACCTTTCATCACAGGCACCTCATTTCCTCCATTGCAAAGAAAGGAGACTATTCATGTGGAAACGTAAAAAGAAATCTTCGCCAACCAGCAAAAAGCAGACGCTGGAAGTCCGCGATTTGTCGATCCACGATGTCCGTAAAGCCGTCCACGCCTTCGCTGATCACAAACCAGGAGATGTTCCATTGAGTGTCCTCATTAATCAGGACCTGACATTGGATTATGATCTGCTGGCTCCTTATCTCGACGGCCTTCCGGAAAAGAACTACTATATGTCCAGAGAAACCTATGAACTTTTTGAAGAAGACGACCTCGACTTAGCTCAGGACCTGGACCTCGTGCAATATGCCGTGGATCAATACATGAAGCTGACACAGGAGCTTCCCATCATTGATCATGATCCTTATAAACGGATAAATTATTATAAGCTGGAAAAACATGATTTGTTACAGCGCCGCCCAAATCGCGACTTTTATCTCACAGACGAGGAATTTATGATTACCTATAAGAAACCGAAGTGAAAAAGGAGAAAGGAAGGCAAAAAAAAGTGCCAATGCTTCATAGAAGCATTGGCCAAAAGAGACGACTGGTTAACTTTTGAGTGAGGGAATAAATTGTTTGAAAAGTTCTTCTGAGAGGGAAGATTCTTTTCATTACACTCATCAGTAACAAGTTACTGACCCATTCGCGACAACCAATCGCAAACGGTTTGAGATCAATAAGCATCACCGCTTATCTGTTTTTATTGTAATATATCTTCCGCTCATAATCACCGAAAAAAAGTTGCGGTTTCCCGCAACTCCTTGCGTATTTACTAGGAAATGACATTTGACCTTTTACTAGGCGGATTTGATCAGGCTGTCCTGTTCTTCCTTCAACTCTGACTCTTTCCCTTCATAATCCCGCTGCAGAGACTCCAGGTCGACTAGAGAATCGTGCGTCTGTTTTCGAATCTTTCGCACTTCTTCGTGTGATTTCTGGATTTTATCCTGTACAAACAGATCCACAATCAAGCCATCCAGAAAGTAATCAGCAATCGTCCACCCCTCAGATATCCGAAGGTCCGCATGGGTGAATTCCCTAATATCCGCCATTTCGTTTGCAAACTTCCGCAAATGCTGCTGTGCGGTATGTACGGCTTCTTCCGCCTCGTCCATTTTTGAGTGCTTAACAGCTGTGGATAGAAGACCACCGCCGAACATATCGACCATGCCCCAGTTTTCCGCTTTCGTTAAATAGCCGGAAGCGGTTTCCAAGGCTTTATGCGCGTCTTTCCCTGCCTGTATGGCCTCTTCAATTTCCGTCCGCTCAGCTTGGATCTGCGACCGCTGTCCACTTAGTTCCAACAGCCGCTCCCCTCTATCACCTCCGTCGGAGACGAGGGCCTTTTTTCTTTCCTCATAGAGAGAACGATAATGCGTCCGCGCACCGCTCAGCCTCTGCATTCGTTCTTCAACGCTGTGTATTTCCCTTTCGATTTCCTTCCTGGACTTTTCAGCCTCCCGCCATTTGACACCAGCCTCGACCACTTCCTGCTTTTCTTTTTCCATCCGTTCCAGCTTTTGACCGGTAAGGACAACAAACAGATGACTCAAACTGACACGTTCCAGCTTTTCCACATCTTCCTTCTCCTCCTCCAGTTTACGGGCAAAGCGTCCTTCTTTTTCACGCGCCTCCTGAAGCTCATTTTCCAGCTGTCCATGTTCACGTTCTAAACGTTCCATTGTATGCAGGTCCTTCTTGGCTTCCATCAATCGAGATAATTGTTCCTCCATGTTACACTCCTCCTTTCCTTTTTTACGTTCCCCCCCACATGAACGTTTCACCTCCATAAAAAAAGACTGCCGCAAAAGGGAAGGCATTAAAAAAGCCGCTCCGGCTGGGAAGAACCGGAGCGGCCTATCGTTCAAGAGCTTGTCAGCTGCTCTCGTAAATTTTTCCTTAATATTTTCCCTGTCGTGTTTTTCGGCAGTTCATTCAGAAACTCGATACGGGACGGCCACTTGTACTTGGCGAGGCGCCCGCGGCAGAAATCAAGGAGTTCCGCTTCTCCGAGCGACGGGTTTGTGGAAACGACAAAGCTGATCACCGTTTCTCCAAGCTCGGGATGAGGCGCACCGACGACCGCCACTTCAGTAATATCGTCGTGGCTGTATAAAACCTCCTCCACTTCCCGTGGATAGACGTTATAGCCTCCGACAAGAATCATATCTTTTTTCCGGTCCACGATGTAGAAATATCCTTCTTCATCCACCCGGGCCATATCACCGGTATACAGCCAGCCGTCCCGGATCGTGACAGCCGTTTCCTCCGGCATTTTATAATAGCCTTTCATCACATTCGGCCCTTTGACAATCAATTCTCCGACTTCACCGACAGGGACATCCTCCCCCAGTTCATCCACCACGCGATTCTCCACGTTTTTAATGTTTTTCCCAATTGAACCAGCCTTCCTGGGCCGGTCCAGCGGGTTGAAGGCCGTGACCGGAGAAGCTTCCGACAATCCATAGCCTTCCGAAATCCGGACGTGAAACTGCTGTTCAAAGGATTCCAGCAGGGAGACAGGCAGCGATGAGCCTCCGGAAATGGACAACCGCATGTGGCGGAAAGTCTGCACCAGATCTTTCCCTGTCTGCAGCAGATAATTGTACATCGTCGGCACTCCTGCAAACACGGTGGCCTTATGTTCATCAGCTGCAGCAAAAACCTCCTGAGGGGAAAACTTCGGAATGACGAGGATGGTTCCTCCATTCATAAGCGGCGCATTCAAACAGACGGTCAGGCAGAAAACATGAAACATCGGCAGCGTGGCAATCACCCGGTCATCAGAGGAAAACTCCAGATAATCCGCCACATCAACGGCGTTGGAATACAAATTCTTCTGAGTCAGCATCGCGCCTTTAGGCTTCCCGGTCGTACCGGAGGTATACAGGATGACCCCGATATCCTCTTCCTCAAGTGCCGGACCCTCAAAGGTCGGGCTTCCTTCCTCTACTGCATTTGTAAACGATTTCATTTTTGAGGACAATGAAGAAGCGGATAAATCGATGCCGCTGTTTGTATCAGCAGCAAAATAATGATCCACATCATTCTGGTGATCCAGATGTTCAAAGACTTCCAACAGGACATCCATCGTAATCACAGCTTTGACGTCCCCGTTTTTTAAAATATAGCCCATTTCTGATGCTGTATAGGTCGGATTGATCGGAATAACGGTTGTTCCAGCACGCAGAGCTCCGTACAAGCCGATCATATACAGCGGGGTGTTCCCACTTACCAAAGCCACATGGTCCCCTTTTCCATACCCAAGCCTGGACAACGTTGAAGCGAATTTCGTTACGGACGCATCGAACTCTCTATAGCTGACCGAATGACCTTGAAAAATATAGGCATCCTTATCAGGGTTTTCTTGAGCCGTCAGCATCAGCTGTCCGCTTAAATTCATACATGTTCCCCCTCATTATGAATGAATAGTCATTCACTACTTGTATTTTCTAATTAATTATAAAATACTGAAAACTTTTTGGCAACTTATGTCTAAACCTGAAAGATCAAAAACCCGGCCACACCTGCCGTGAGACCGGGTTTTCATTAATATAGGATGTTTAGAAAGTCTTCTTTTGATATTTTCCCAAGGTAATAGGAGATATCCACTTCATCCAGGGCTTCAGAGATCGCCTGACGCTCGTACCTGCATCCAATCAATGTATCCTCAATGACATGAATATCACCGACACCAAAGAAATCTCCAAACACTTTCGCGTTCTTAATGGTCCCTTTGGCTACGTCAAGACGGACGTCATAACTCCCTGCTCCTTCAATCCGCTTGGTATGCTGAATGTTGAACTTCGGAGAACGTCCGTAGTTCCAGTCCCAGTTTTTATAGCGCTCATCGGCGAGCTTATGGATGTTGTCCCAGTCTTCTGCTGTCAGCTTATACTGCGGAACATCCTTCACATCCTCCACATCAAAAATGTAGCGCAGGATCAGCTGTTTAAATTCCTCCATGGAAATCGGTTCTTCGAGGAATTCAGAGATATTCGCGACACGGCTGCGGATCGATTTGATCCCCTTGGATTTGATCTTTTCCGTTTTCACATTTAATGCAGATACGACGTTTTCAATTTCAGAATCCAACATCAACGTCCCATGGCTGAACATCCGGCCGCGTGTAGAGAACTGGGCGTTACCGGAAATTTTCCGTCCATCCTCTGCCGTGATGTCATTCCGACCGGACAACTCCGCGTTCACGCCGAGTTTCTTCAAGGCTTCCGTCACCGGCTTTGTAAATTTAGCAAAGTCATGGAAGCTGTCTCCATCATCCTTCGTAATAAAACTGAAATTCAAGTTTCCGAGATCATGGTAGACAGCGCCTCCGCCGGACAGGCGGCGCACAACATGAATGCCGTGATCCTCTACGTAATTGGTGTTGATTTCCTCCACCGTGTTTTGGTTTTTTCCTATGATGATGGACGGTTCATTGATATAGAACAGTAAATACGTTTCATTAATATCGAGATTCTTTAAGGCGTACTCTTCAATCGCCAGGTTAATTCTAGGATCATTAATTCCTTCATGATCTATAAACAGCATCACTTTCATCCTTTCCAGTCCTTATTCCATGTACCATTGTAATCGTTTAGATAAGGAGAAACAATCTATTTACTCCAGGATAAACCTTCCTCCGCCAGCTGTATGGTGCCTTGAAAAACATCCTGGGCTTCCTGGCGGAGACGGGTGGGATCGCCGAAATGCGGAAGGTGGCTGAGCCAGAGCGTATCCACTCCCGCATCACGGGCAATGGACGCGGCTTCGGTACTCGTCATATGGCCCGGCCCTCTTCCATCCATCCCATGGTAGAAGTTGGTGTCTGTAATCAACAGATCTGCGTTTTCAGCAAAAGTCCCCCACTCTTTCAAATAACTGGTGTCCGCTGTATAAACGACGGTGTTGTCCCCATCACTGATCCGCATACCATAACAAGGAACAGGGTGGGCTGTTTTTTGGAAATCGATGATGAAAGGTCCAAGTTTGAGCGTTTCTTCAGGATCGTACCCGATGCCTTCCGTATACTGATGACTCAGCCGCTCAAACTGCTGCTTATCCTCCTGATGACCGTATATATACAGCTTCCGGTTCGTTTCCTGCAGGGTGTTCTGCACGAGCATCGCATACTGAAGCGGTCCGATGTCCGCAACATGGTCGTGGTGATAGTGGGACAGAAGAACCCCGTCAAGATCTGTAACTTTCTTATACTGCTGCAGTCGTGATAAAACACCACTGCCACAATCCACAAGCAGCGTAAATCCATCCTTCTCAAACAAGTAACCGGAGGTCGCACTTCCTGCTGCAGGGTAGGCTCCCCAATAACCGATAATGGTAACCTTCACATCATCCACTCCTTTTGTAAAAAAATTCTGCCTATTTTTGTTTTGTTTTATAACAGATGGTTGATTTCTGAATATTGTTATAATACAATGGTTTTACATTAAAAATACTTGGAGGCGATTTACCATGATGAATGTTCTTGAGTTTTTCCGTAACCTGCCGAAAAAGCACTGTGCTCAATGTGGAAATGTCATTCAGGAAAAAGCCGACTGTTATGGTAATGTTTGCGACGACTGCGATCACCCTGCCCGTTAATTCCAGTATTCCACAAAAATCCATAGAAAGAACCTCTGATTTCAAGCAGCTGCTCCCAGCTGCTTTTTTTATTGGTTCCATAAAAAAAAGCCATCCGTAGAAAATCTACTGAATGGCTGCCTCTCTTCGTTTCGTTGAATTTCTTAGCAGAAGCTGATGGGGATAGACATACCGCTTAGGGGCGATGGCACCGGGATGGAGGAGCTGCTGGATGAGCACTTCCACCGTCTTATCGGCCATCTGTATAACCGGCTGCTGGATGGTCGTCACCGACGGTACCATGAGCAGCGAAACCATCTGATTATCAAACCCTACCACTGCAAGATCCTCCGGCACCTGCCAGTCCGAGGAGGATGCTTCATAGATCAATCCGGCCGCCACTTCATCTGATCCTGTAAACACCCCGTCAATATAAGGAAATTCGCTTCGGATGAGATGAAAGACCTTCTGTCCGTCACTCACATCTATCGCCCAGTCAATATTAATCTCCTCGAGAAAAGGTCGTCCATATTCTTCTAAAGCCTCCAGAAATCCCTGTTTCCTCATGGCTCCCAAATGACTTTCCGGCCCTCCACTCGCGTAGGCTATATGTTTACATCCCTGCTCCAGCAGATGAACAGCAGCTTCGTAGGCGGCTGTTTTATGATCCATATGAATCATTGGAATCGAAGCGTCCTCCATATACTCATTGCAGAACACAATCGGGCCGGACTCCAGATAAGGTTCGACATCCTTCCAGTCATTAACAAGGGAAGCCATGATCACACCATCCACCTGCTTCGTTTTCAGCAGCTGCAGATAGTCGATTTCTTTTTTGCTGGAATGATGGGTCTGGCAGACGATCACCTGATATCCCCATTCGGATGCTTTCTGCTCCATCGCTTCGATTAAGTTTCCGAAGAATGGGTTCGTAATTCGAGGCAGCAGAACTGCTATGGTTTCTGTTTTTTGACTGCGCAGGCGGCGCGCAGATGAATTGGGGACATACCCCAGGTCCTTCATGGCCTGGACGATTCGCTGCCGCTTTTCTTCAGTCACGTATGGCTGATCATTTATGACGCGGGACACCGTCGTCCTTGATAACCCAGCCAATTTCGCTACATCTTCAATCGTAGCCATATTCATTTCCCCCCTGATGCATTTTGAAAACGTTTCCAATTATTATCATACTAAGCTTTGTCGTTTCATGCAAGCCCTTTCATACAGTTGTAAGCTTCTTTCACCCCGGCGTGAATAAAAAAAAGCCCCCCGTCGACCGGGGAGCTCCTCTGATGTTTCTTTGATTTATACAAAAAGATGTTTCAGGACTTTATCCACAGCCGCTTCTCCCTGATCAATGCAGTCAGGAAGACCGATGCCGCGGTAGGAACCACCGGCCAGATATAGGCCTGGCAGTTTCTTTTCCATGGCCGCTGTAATATTCTCCAGTTTTTCCTTATGGCCCACTTTATACTGAGGCATTGCATCATGCCAGCGCGTCACAACGGAAAAATCCGGTTTATCGGTAATGTTCATCGTTTTATTCAAATCTTTCAAAACGATCTCCTGGATTTCTTCATCCGTCTTCGTGACGATTTCCTGGTCTGAGGGCTTCCCGACATAACACCGGAGAAGCACTTTTCCATCAGGCGTCGAATGCGGCCATTTTTTATGGGTCCATGTACAAGCGGTGATACGGAAGTCGCTGTTCCTCGACACGACAAAGCCTGTACCGTCAATATCCTTTTTAACAGCTGAGGCATCAAAAGCCATCGCTACGTTGGCAACAGATGTAGCATTGGTTTCCTTGAACGGTTCAAGAAAATCATAGTGGGACAGCATCCGCTGAACAGCGAAATGAGGGACGGCCATAATGACAGCGTCCGCCTCTTTCACTGTTCCATTGCTGAGCATCAGCTGATAGCCATCGTCCTGCTTTTCAATGTGATTCACCTTGATACCTGTCTGTACCGTACCCGGATGCAGCTGTTCCTCGACCGCATCAACCAGAGAACTGAGCCCGTGTTTAAGCGTGCGGAACATGCTCGGTTTCTTTTCTCCTTTTTTCCGCTTTGGAATCGAAGTGGTCCGGCGGAGTCCTTTGATCAGGCTGCCGTGCTCCTGCTCCATCTCGTAAAACTGCGGGAAAGTCGCCTTCAGGCTGAGCTGGTCGATATCCCCGGCATAAATGCCGGATAAAAGCGGCTCAATCAGGTTTTCGACCACTTGATTACCGAGCCGGCGGCGGAAGAAAAGTCCGAGTGACTGATCCCCCTCCACTGTCTTTTTGGACTTCACAAGATCCATCGACGCCCTGATTTTCCCTGCCGGCGTAAACAACCCTGAAAAAAGGAAAGGACGGATACGGGTAGGAATTCCCATGTAGGATCCTGCCGGCATCTTGTGAAGTCGTCCATTGACTAAAATGTAGGACTGACCGGTCCCATTGGGAACGAGCTCTTCCCCCAGCCCCACTTCACGGGCCAGGCGTCCGGCGCTTTCCTTCCGTTCAAGAAAGGAGTCGGGACCGCGTTCAATCGTGAACCCGTCCCTTTTCACGGTTTCTATTTTACCGCCCAGACGACTGCCGGCTTCTATGAGTGACACATCGAGAGGGATGTCTTTTTCGGCTGCTTTTTTTTGAAGATAATAGGCGGAGGTCAATCCGGAGATGCCCCCGCCTATAACTACGACTTGTTTTCGTTCCCCCATCGTCTTACTGCTCTTTCGCTTTATTCAGAACGACATCGGCAAGAGTGTCGATGAACTGTGGATGCGTGTTCGGCATTTCAGGACGGTAATAGCCTGCTCCGATTTCATCGCAGACAACTTTGCATTCGTAGTCGTTGTCATAAAGAACTTCCAGGTGGTCGGAAACGAAGCCGACCGGCGCATACACAAAGGTGGTGTACCCTTTGTCATGATAAAGATCACGGGTAAGGTCCTGTACGTCCGGACCGATCCATGGATCTGGTGTATTTCCTTCACTCTGCCAGCCGATTTCGTAATTGGTCACTCCAGCAGCTTCTGCAATCAGATCCGCTGTTTTCTTCAACTGATCCGGATATGGATCGCCGCCTTCCAAAATCTTCATCGGCAGACTGTGCGCCGATACGATCAGGCAGCTGTTCTCTTTTTCCGCTTCGTCCATTTTGCCGTATTCCGCTTCCAGGGCCTGCTTCCAGTAGTCAATAAAGCCCGGTGCATCGTACCAGCTTTCCACAGAACGGATCGTGATGCCATGCTTGTCCGCTTCTTCTTTCGCACGTCCATTATAGGATTTCACGCTGTACGTGGAATAATGAGGAGCAAGCACAATGGAAACCGCTTCGTCAATGCCGTCTTCAGCCATCTGTGCCACCGCATCTTCCACAAACGGTTCAATGTGCTTTAAGCCAAGGTACATGTGAAATTCAATATCGTCCTGTTTTTCATTCAATGCGTTCTTCACTGCTTCCGCCTGATCATCAGTGATCCGGGCCAGTGGAGAAATGCCTCCGATGGCATCATAACGATCACGCAGATCCTGAAGAAGCTCATCCGATGGTTTTCTGCCCCGGCGGATGTGTGTGTAATAACGCTCCAAATCTTCTTCTTTATAAGGAGTTCCATAAGCCATTACTAAAAGTCCCATTTTTTTCTGTGCCATGCTGCTTCACCTCTTAGTTCTTTTTTGAGTATGTGTGGATTAAATTGGTCAAACGCTTCAACGTTTCCGGTTTGATATCCGGAGTCACACCATGTCCAAGATTAAAGATGTGGGACGGATGCTTCCTTCCCTCATCAATGATCCGTTTGGCACGCTCTTCAATGACGTCCCAGTCGGATAATAGAATCGTCGGATCCAGGTTTCCCTGCAGCGGTTTCGTCACCCCTGCGTTTCTTGCTTCCGTAATCGACATTCTCCAATCCAGACCGATGACATCGACAGGAAGATCATCCCATTCGTGAATCAAATGACCAGCTCCGACGCCGAAGGTAATCAACGGAACATTTTCCTCCTTCAGTTCAGAAAAGATCCGCTGCATCACCGGTTTGATAAATGTCCGGTAATCTTCAACGTTCAGGGAGCCCACCCACGAATCGAAAATCTGGATGGCTTCGGCTCCGGCTGCCACCTGAGCTTTTACATATTCGATCACCATATCAGCAAGCTTATCCATGAGAGCAAACCATGTCATCGGCTCACTGTACATCAATGATTTAGTTTTGCTGTAGTTCTTGGAAGGTCCGCCTTCAATCATATAACTCGCCAATGTGAAAGGCGCACCACTGAATCCGATCAACGGAACCGTCAACTGTTCTTTCGTAAGCAGACGAATGGTATCCAAAACATAAGGAACATCTGCTTCCGGATCAATGGTTCCAAGCTTTAGAATGTCGTCCTTCGAGCGGACTGGATTATGGATGACGGGACCGACCCCTTTTTTGATCTCCACATCCACACCAATCGCCGGAAGGGGGGACATAATATCCTTATACAGAATGGCGGCGTCCACCCCGTACTGCTCGACAGGCAGACGTGTGACGTAGGCGCACAATTCCGGTTCATGAGTGATCTCAAACAATGAGTATTTCTCTTTTAATTTGCGGTACTCAGGCTGTGACCGTCCGGCCTGACGCATAAACCATACGGGTGTATGATCGGTTTCTTCACCGCGGAAAGCTCTCAATATTGTGTCATTCTCAATTTTCTTCATGAATAAGACTCCTTTTTAACGTTCATCAACGACCCGTTTTCAACTATAACATTTATCGGAAAACCATGTCGCTGTATAAGTGGTTTGTCACGATTTTGTACGATTTTAAAAGTCCCAGTTCAGACGGACGGAATTGGACGGCTGTCCTTCTTTACCTGTAAGCGGGTCGGTTGGGACGATGTAGTAGCGGGTCTCATCAAAAACGCTGAACGCACTGATGCGGAACTCCCCTTTGCCGGTCACTTCCCCGACTTTCACATCTTCTCCCTCTTCTTCCCTGAAAATACGGTAAATAATCCGCTCATCCTCCGGTATGCTCCACGTAATCGTTCCGCGCAGCGTAGCAAGTCCTCCCAGGTTGAGAGTGGCCTCTGCATCTGTAATCACAGGAAGGGCAACAGGATCAGGAAGATTTTCCACCCCTTCCGGTTGTTCGAACGCCGCGCCAAGCTCCTGCTGCTGGTCCACCTTTGTTAAGATGCGTTTCATCATGCGGGCGGGGTACGCGCTGCTGCCTTCCAGGCGGCTGTCTTCTCCATTCGAGTCATAGCCCATCCAGAGAGCTCCGGCATATTCCGGGGTGTAACCGGCAAACCAGACATCTGTATCCTGCTGGGTTCCGGTTTTACCAGCTAATGCTTTTGAATAGTCGCCGGAGCTTGCGGTTCCATCCTCGACGACCGTCTGCAGAATTTCCGTCAAATACCAGGATGTCTGGGCATCAAACACCTGCACCTCTTCGGGTGTATGTTCATGGATGACCTGTTCATCCCTGTCTAAAATCTGCTTAATGGTATAGCTGTCTTTTTTTACCCCTGATTGTGCGAGCGCCCCGTAAGCTTCTGCCATCTGAAGAGGTGTAAAGCCTTCAGAAAGACCGCCTAAGGCAATAGCGAGCCCTTCATCATTTGTAGAAAGGCCAAGCTTGTCTAAATACGTTTTCGCATAAGGGATGCCGATCTGGTCAAGCAGCCACACCGCCGACACGTTCTTGGATTCCACAAGGGCTTCGTAGAGCGACACCTGCCCTTCATACTCATCGTTGTAGTTTGCTGGGTTGAAATCACCAAAGGCCTGCCGTTCATCCGACAGCAGGGAGTATGGATCATATTCATCCATCATGAGCGCCGGGCCGTAGACGGCAAACGGTTTGATCGTTGATGCCGGCGGTTGTTCAGCAAGGACACGGTTAAAGTCACCGTGCACATAATCCCGTCCGCCGACAGCAGCAGCGATGGCTCCTGTCCGGTGATCGGTAATCGTCAGCGCCCCTTCCACCGGGCCCGCGGTTCCGGGAATGTATTCGCCGGATTTCATTTCTCCAGCTGCGATTTTTTGAATCACCGGATCCATCTCGACGATGATCCGGTAGCCGCCCCGCTTCAGTTCATCACGGGAAATGTGATACTTATCGGCCGCTTCCTGGATAACCAGATCGACGTAACTATTGGACCACGTTTCCTCTGTATCTGCTTCTCTTTCCACAGCTAATGTCGTGCCCTGCATCTGTTTCATGGCAGCCGCATCAATGCTTCCTACATCATACATCCGTGCCAGCACAACGTTCCTGCGCTCTTCGGCCGCCTCCGGATTTTCAAAAGGAGAGTAGGTATTCGGCGCTTTCGGAAGCCCTGCCAAAAGCGCGCCTTGAGCAATGGTGAGATCCGAGACAGAAGCTTGGAAATAGTGTTGGGAAGCGGCTTCAATTCCGTACGTTCCCTCCCCGAAATAAATCCGGTTCAAATAAAGCTCCAAAATTTCGTCTTTCGTGAGATTCCGCTCCAAATAAAGGGCGGCCATCACTTCTTTCGTCTTACGCATCCAAGTCTTTTCATTCGTCAAAAATACATTCTTGGCCAGCTGCTGTGTGATGGTACTGGCTCCTTCCACCTTTTTCATGGCGGCGATATCCTTATACACGGCACGGAGAATCCCTTTGAAGTCCACACCGGCATGCTCGCGGAAGCGGCTGTCTTCCACAGCCGTAAAGGCCACCTGTACATGCTCCGGAATCTGATCTATGCTGACGACCTGCCGGTTTTTCGTATAGATGCGTTCGATCACTTCCCCATCGGCGGTTTCCACTGTCGTCATTTCATCAAGGATCAAATCCTTCTCATTAACGACAAAACGTCCGCCGAAATAAATCGTCATAAAACCTGCAGTCAAGAAAAAGACAAGCAGCCCGAGAGCGAGCAGCGGCCACTTCCATTTCTTCACCCAGGAAGGAAGCTTGTCCCATTGTTTTTTTAGTTTCACTACATCTCGATCCTTTCTGTCGGTTACCTTCCAGCTTGCCACCTTTCAACCCCTATTGATACACTGAACATACCGAAGGAAAGGAGACATCGCCTATGAAAGTTTCAATGACAAGTGGTACACTGGATTACTTAGCTAAACTGCGGGAGCAGCACCCTGACGCCTCCATATTTTATATGCAGGACCAGGATAAAACCCTCGCTTATTATGAAGGAGACGGTCCTTCGATCTTTTCTGAGGGCCGGGATTATGAAACGGTCGACCACGTGGGAGACGTCCAGCCCGGAGGATATGTGGTCATGAATAACATCCCTGTCAGTGAAGAGGGACGCCCGGTCTTTGAAGATCGTTTCAAGCAGCGGGCAGGGAACGTGGAAAACCAGGAAGGTTTCCAGGCCATCCGTATTCTCCGCCCGTTGAAAGGAAATACGTATGTTGTCTTCACCCAGTGGCGGAACCAGCAGGATTTCGAAGACTGGAAGAGTTCCAAATCCTTTGATGATGCCCACAAAAAATCCGGACCGAAACACGCGAAAAAACCTTCCTTTATAGACGGAGACGCCTATATTACGCAGTACCGTATGATTCAGCTTGAAGACTAGCATAGCAAAAGTGAGCGGCACATGCCGCTCACTTTTTTATTCTTCCTCTGATCCATCGAGCACTTCATCCTGGAAAAATTCCTCGAACACCGTTTCCGGCTGCTCTCCAACAAGTCTCGCCTGTTCTTCACCATTTTCATAATGGACGAGTGTCGGTGTTGATTGAATACTGTACGCTGTCCATACATCAAACTCTTTTAAGTTCATTTTCTTCATATCAATATTCATATCCTCCACCATCGGCACAAGCACAGGGGTTGTCCGCTGACAGTGCGGGCAGGTCGGACTGTAGAAATACACGGTAACGGGATCTCCCGATTCGATTTCCTCCTCCAGCTCATCCGGCAGAATCTGATTCTGGTAATTCGGATCGTCCAGCTGGTTGATGGTAGCCTGGTCCAGCTCATCCTTGCCATAAGGATTATCGGCTGTCTTCTGATCATTCTGGTAATTGACGACAATGATAAGGACAACAACGAGAACAGCCAGCACACTGGCGAAAATAATCATGCCTTTTTTCATGAACGATGACTTCCTTCCTTTTTCACTGTAAACACGTGAATGATGAAAATGATGATAAATGCGGTTCCCGCTAAAAACGGAATGGTGATGAAACCGAACAGATTGATGTACTGTCCGCTGCACGGTACAAGACCGCACGAATCACCGGCAGATAAGGCCGGAATTTTCTGAAGGCTGTAATGCCAGGCAGACACACCCATCCCGATTCCGCTCATAAACAGCCCCGGCAGCGCAACCGCCATATCCTTTTTCACAAGGGCCGTTCCATAGATGACAACGAGCGGGTACATGAGAATACGCTGATACCAGCACCATTCACACGGCGGAAAGCCGAGCACCTCTGAAAAAAACAAGCTTCCGGCCACGGCGGTCAAGGACAACGCCCAGATGACAAAGAGCCGGATTTCATGATCCTTCTTCATACAAGTCTCCCTCTCTCTCCTACTTGCCATTATACTAGTGAACCTCTTGAAAACAAAGGATTGATCCTTGGATAAAACGCTCCTACATGACAGGCGTTACGCCTGAACGAGACCTTTCCGATGGGCATAAACAGCCGCCTGCGTCCGGTCCTGCACCTCAAGCTTGCTCAATACATGACTGACGTGGGTTTTAACAGTCTTTATCCCGATATACAGGACGTCACTGATTTCCTGATTCGTCATCCCTTCACCGATGCACTTGAGTACTTCCAGCTCCCGCTTCGTCAAATCGTCATGCAGGGATTTTTCTTTCCGGAAGCGGCTCATCATTTTCGTAGCGACTTTTGGTTCGATCACGTTTTCCCCCGCATAAGCCTTCCGGATGGCATCAGCGATTTCATCGGCCGATGAGGTTTTCAGCATATAGCTGAACGCCCCGGCCTCAAGAGCGGGGAACACCTTTTCATCATCGTAATAGCTCGTCAGAATAATGATCCGGCATTCCTCTGTTTTCATAATTTCCCCGGTGGCTTCAATCCCGGTCCCATCCTCCATGATCAGATCCATGAGGACAACATCCGGCTTCTGCTGTTTAACTACGGCCGCACCGTCTCTTCCACTCGATGCCTCTCCAACAATATCCAGGTCATCTTCTGTACTCAAATAGGCGATGACACCTTTTCGGACGACATCATGATCATCGATGACAACAACACGGATCATCCCAATTCCTCCTTCATTTTACGGCTGACCGGCACACGAAGATCGATGTGCGTTCCCTCTCCTTTTCTCGACCGGAGTGAAAAAAGGCCGCCGATTTCCTCGCACCGCTCCTGCATCGTCTTCAGTCCGTAGGAAGCTTTGTTCCCTTTTTTCTCCTCCACATTAAAACCCGCTCCGTTATCAGATATATGTAAAAAAACTTCCTCTCCATCGCTTGTGCAGGTCATTTTCACTTCATCCGCCCCAGCGTGACGAAGGACGTTGGATAAGGCTTCCTGAACAATTCGGAACAGCTGCTCCTCCATCGTTTCCGTGAGACCTTCCACATCTTCCATATGGATATTAAAATCAATCCGGCATTTCTGCTTCAATTCTTCGATTAAAGCAGCCACCCCTTCATTAAAAGGCTCTCCGGACAAATGGACTGGACGGAGATGCAGCAGCAGGGCTCTCATTTCTGTCTGCGCCTGAAGCGCCATCTGAGTCATTTCCCTCAACTGTTCTTTGGCCCGGACTGGGTCGCGCTCAAAAATTTTTCCGGACGCCTGCGCCATCATGGTCAAGCCGAATAACTGCTGGCTCACGGCGTCATGGAGATCCCGCGCCAGGCGCTGCCTCTCTTCAATGGCCGCTGCCTTATGGGCCGTTCGTGCGAGTTCCCCCTTTTCATCAGCCAGCTTCAAAAGGGCATCCTTCTGCTGCTGCAGCTTTTCACCCAGTGTATTTAATTCATCTCCAAGCCCGGCAATTTCGTCATCTTCCTGAAAGTAAATCCTGGACGATAATTTACCTCTCGCCAGCTGTGTGATCATGGATGAGATATAATCGAGCCGCTGCTTCATATCTCCACTCGAACGAAATCCGGCATACAGCGACACCAGGAAACCGATGCACACATACACGACAGTAAACAGCAGAATCGCCCCTGCTTCCAGCCATACCGGCTCGAACCATACGAAAATGGACAACAGAACAGCAAGCAGCATCATTGTGTTCAAGACAAGTCCATAAAGATGGGAACGGATGAACATATAGCGTACACTGTTTAATTTTTTCAGCACCGCTCTCCCCCCCTTACACCTGAACCACTTTAATGGATCCGGCCGTCAATTCAATCTGAATGGTCAGCTTCCGGCCGGCCTCTTGATAATCCCGTGTTTCATATTGAATGATGCGGTTGATTCCATCCGCCTTCTGACCAGCTACTTTAATATCCCCGGCCCTCACCTTCGCGTCCACACGAAAAGGCACCTGTCTGGGGACGAACATACGGACATCCCCCGCCCAGCCGGCCACACGGATGGGAATATCCTCATCCGGTATGAACGCTTTTGTAAAATCAAATTTGTAATCACTGACGGCGCTCCATACGTTCATAGGTTCCACTTTCCAGTTTTCTTCTGTGAACGAGAAATCCCCGACGGCCATCGTTCTCGATACAGGCAGCGGCTGATCAAAAAATTGCTGATTCCTGTTCCGGCTTCTTCCCCTCATGATTCCGAATCCGATATAAATGAACAGCATCGGCCAGAGCTTCCAAAAATCCCAAAAGCGGAAGGTCATGATTCCGAACCTGTCCAGGATCAGCAGGACAGCAAAAACCGTCAGAAATGAGCCGGCTGTCCAGCTGCCCCCTCTTCTGATATAAGCACTTCCCCACAATTTCAAACCAAGCAGCAGAATGAAAAGCGGATAAATCATTCCCCAGGATAGATTCATTTCCAGGGAAATGATTTCAACATTAGCTAACAAAAGAACAACTCCGGCAGCGATCAAAAGAAAGGCCGCGAGCCCTTTCCCTATCCTCGTATTCATGGCATCACCCTTTTCTCTTACATAATTGATTCGACAAAAACAGGGGAAAACCTTTCCTCCGCTCAGTTTCCCTTCATTCTACCTGTCCGCTCCTCACAAGACACCCCGCTTCAGAAGGGCGCTCATTCCGACTGGAGACGGAATTTTACGTTTAAAGGGAGAGACTGGGGGAAAAATAATGGGTGAGACTAATTTGGAAAGGATGTTGTTGCATGGATGAAAAAATGAAAGCCCTCATTGATGGACTGAACGAAGATCTCGCACACGAATATGCCGCTTCCATTATGTACACCTATAATGCGGCGGTCGTAACAGGACTCTATCGTTCTGTATTGAAGCCGTTTTTCGAAGAGGAAGTCACCGATGAACAGGGGCATGCCTTGTATTTAGCTGAAAAAATCAGCACACTTGGAGGCACACCGACAACAACTCCGGCAGAAGTGAAGCAGCTGAAAGAAGTTCGTCCAATGCTTGAGGAAGCACGCGAAGCAGAGAGACAGACGATTCAGCGTTATGAAGAAAGAAAACAGCAGGCGGAAGAACTGAACCTGACAGAGCTTTCCGTCAAACTTGATGATATGATTTCAGATGAAACCCACCACATGGAAGAAATCAGCCGCCTTCTTCAGGATTCCAGACTGCAGGACTGATCGAAGGCTGTTTTCCAGAAGTATAAAACCCGTCCTATGACTTATCATAGGACGGGTTTTTATGTGAACGAAGAAAAATAGGGAGCGCGTTTCTTAACTTTTCATGATGGGCATGCGGGCTGAATTTGAGAATATTCAGAAGCTGTATTACAATTTGTACAATCACAACACAAAGGAGAATGCGACATGAGGGAAAATGTTTTTCAAGCCATCGACCGTCAATACGACAAGATGGTGGAAACACGACGGTATCTCCACCAATACCCGGAGGTTTCTTTTCACGAAGAGAAGACCGCGCAATTTATCGCAGATACATACGAAAGACTGGGGATTCCCTATGAAAGCGGAGTCGGCGGCAACGGGGTTGTCGCTGCTCTGAAAGGTGGAAAACCAGGCAGAACGGTTGCCCTGCGCGCCGATTTTGATGCCCTGCCGATTCAGGAGGAAAATGATGTCCCCTACCGCTCTAAGCACGACGGAGCGATGCACGCCTGCGGCCATGACGGCCATACGGCAGCCCTTTTAGGACTGGCCGAAGCTCTTGCACCCTATCAGAGCGAACTTCCGGGCACGGTCCTGTTCCTTCACCAGCACGCAGAGGAATATGCTCCCGGCGGCGCAAAGCCGATGGTCGAAGCAGGCGCCATTGAAGAAGCGGATGCTGTCTTCGGCACGCACTTATGGGTCAATGCACCGACAGGGGTCATTCAAACGTCGAAGGGGCCGTTCATGGCTGGTGCAGATCGTTTTGAAATTACGATCAAAGGAAAAGGCGGACACGGGGCCCAGCCGCACCAGACGAAAGATGCCATCGTCATCGCTTCCCAGCTCGTGACAACGCTGCAGCAGATTGTCAGCCGGCGGATCGACCCACTGAAGACGGCGGTCGTTACTGTCGGGACTTTGGAAGCGGGCGGCACCTTTAACGTTATCGCTGACTCAGCCAAGCTGACCGGAACCGTCCGGACATTTGACGCCGATGTGCAGGAGCTGATTATCAGCGAAATGGAAAAAATCATCAAGGGAACATGCCAGGGATATGACGCCGACTATGACTTCCTTTATGAGAAAGGTTATCCACCGGTCATCAACCACTCCGATGAAGCCGAAATCATTTTGGAACATGCGCATAAAGCGTCCGATTCCCTTGTTACCGAGGAAGTAGAACCCGTTATGGCCGGAGAGGACTTCGCTTATTACTTATTGGAGAAGCCCGGCGCTTACTACTTTACAGGAGCTCAGATTCCGGATCACTACTACCCGCACCACCATCCAAAATTTGACTTTGACGAGTCTGCACTGCCTCATGCTGCAAAGACACTGTTTCAGGCTTATATGAGCTACCAGGAAAAACACGGGTCTTAAAGAAACCGGAGACGAAAGGATTGTAGAGCCGTCTCCCCCAGCTGCTCCAACAAACGTCCATTGGCAACAAAGCCGACGACGGCACCGATGCCGGGGACGATTTGGAGCAGCTTTACTATATCCAGCGTATCCCGGTACTCCATCTGGAGGGTTTTCCAGTCCACAATCTTTTCTTCAATCGGAACGTCCTTCCAATTCATCACTTTTTCCTTCGTCTGCTTCCTCACTTCATCACTGGAATAAGCCAGCATAAAGACGTGCATCAGGTACACTCGGTTCTCATAGGAATGGATGTTCATCCCACATACCTGTGCTGCATCAAACAAAAACTTCATTTGAATACTTAACAGCAGAGGAAAGTCAGCGAGCCCCAGCCATATACCGCCAGCCCCCGTCCCGGCCCCTTCCAGTGATGCCGTCCTTTTATACTGCTTCAGTAGTTCTTTAACCTTCCTCTCCCGCTCTTCCCAGGTCCAATCTTCTACAGCCACAGGTCTGAGATATTCAGAAGTGGTTAAGGCGGCTTCGATCATGGAACGGACACTCTCTGTCATCAGCTTATGAATGCGGCCGGGGATTCGGTTGTTGATCCGCTGCTGAAACGGCTTTGACGTCCGCTGCAGAAGGGCAGACCGTTTGTCCAGGGACCGGCTCCAGCGTACGGCTTCTTTTTTAACCTTTTGTTCATAGTTCAATGAACATCCTCCTTCAAAAAAGAAGGCTGCTCCACGCAGCCTTCAGCCTGTAGAGCAACCCCTGTTTCTTTACAAACTTTTTTCTTTCTTACCGCCAGGAGCGAAAGCCCCTTCCCTTTCCGCGGACGAGCGCCCGAGCTTCCTCGCAAAACCCACGCTCGGCGATCTCGAACCACTCGTTTTTCCGCAGGAGTGGAAGGGGCACCGCTCCTTGGGAGTTCTTTTTCATATTTCGGCAGGCAGCCGTCATCAGCGCCTGTGCTTTCCCTTTTTCTTTTCCACACAAGCGCCAACAGCGCAGCCCGTGCCGTTCTTTTGCATCTGCGACCCTGCGCAATATATTCTAACGTCGGCACGAGGAGCGTTCGGTGGTGACGCCTGCGGGAACAGCACGGGCCGAAGATCTACTTGGGCAGGCGGTCTTCCTGACCAAGTCAGCTGAGGGCGTGCCCGCGGCATTCATCCACCGATAAGCGGAAAGTAACCCTTCACACGACAAAAGGGCAGCTCTAACTGGTTAACTCAGGCTTTTTCTAAAGCCAGTAGGCTGCTCCACGCAGCCTTCTTTTCTAGTTTAGTCGTTGTTTAACATACGTTTGTACAAAAGCATAACTGAACAAGGTACCAAGCACCCAGATACCGATCATCCCTGTCCATTGAAATTGGAGAGCAAGCAGCAGTCCGAAAACGACCGTCTGAAATAGCATAATCATCCTCAGCCATTGCAGGACTGCCTTCTGCTTCCACTGTTGCTGCACAGGATAAAGATCGAGCCAGATGATGGTACGATGGTGATTCCAGAGGGTCATCATTTGAAACCCGCTCAAGTAAAGGAACAGCAGGGCAAATGCCCCTTTCACCCAGACGTTCGGGACAAACCAGATGGCGAGCCCCCCGATAAGGATCAGCCGGAGATACATTCCTAAATAATCACTGCTTCTGACAAACGTAATCCGGAACAAATAGGTAAAGGCGTGATCCTGCCGGAATGGAATCCCCTGCGCAAGCATCCGGACAAGGCCGTGTCTTTTCTTTACGGTGTTTTTTAAATGCGGAACATCGGTGAACATGTTGGCGATCCGGTAAAAAGCCCGCATCCGCTGCTGGTCTTTTTCCACGAGCAGGTCCCAGACGAGGCCGGCCTTTCGGCTTGCCAGTGTATACGTGTAGAGGACGAGCCCGGCAAGCAGAACGGTCACAATGCCGGCAAACACCCAGTCCCCGCGGGCCAGAAAGAAGAAAATGAAGCCGTTCAAGAGGGCCTTAGCTCCCTGGTCCATCAGGCGGGTCCGACCATTCCTTTCTTTCAGCATCCACCAGTTGGAAAGCATATTCCAAGCCTTCACCACCAGGAGGACACCGATCATCATGAAATAGTGACTGCCTCCAAGAGTTGGAAAAGACGCCAGATATAATGGGCCGAGAGCAGCGGCCACAAGGAAGATTAAATAAAGCTGGACGAGGTAACTGTAGTAGAGACACCGCTTGAAATAATCATTGAGCTGGTATTCAGCCGGGAGGAGAAATACTAGATCCGGCTCTTTCAGAAGCGTCCGCACCGGGCTGTAGCCGGCTAGAAATCCAAAAGCCACAGCAGTGACCAAAGCCGTGGGAAAGTTCTCCGGAAGATCCTGCAGCCACTGCTGGTAATAATAGGCCGAGGCTGAAATGAAAAACAGCATGGCGACCGCAATATGACCATTAAACATGTATTTCAAATACCGGCTCGTTTCTTTTAGGTGCCCGGAAAAACGCGCTGTCCAGAATTCTTTCGCATTAATCATGCTGTTCTTCCTTTGTAAGCTCGACATAAATATCATCCAGGGAAGCGTGCGGACGCCCGAAAGATTGACGCAGCTCTGCCAGCGTCCCCTGTGCCCGGATCTCCCCGTCGTGAAGAATAACAAAACGGTCACAGTATTTCTCCGCTGTCGCCAGGATGTGGGTGGACATGAGAATACCCGCTCCCTTCTCCTTCATTTCCTCCATCATCTGCAGGTAGGATTGGATCCCAAGAGGATCGAGACCTACGAACGGTTCGTCCACGATATAAAGTTCCGGCTCTATTAAAAAGGCGCACATGATCATCACCTTCTGACGCATCCCTTTAGAGAAATGGACGGGAAACCATTTCAGCTTTTTCTCCAGACGGAATTCCTTCAGTAATGGATCAAGACGCTTCTTAAAAACATCTTCAGGGATGTTGTAGGCCATAGCTGTCAGATGGAGATGCTCATAGAGTGTGAGCTCATCATAGAGAATCGGCATTTCCGGGATATACCCCAGCTGCTGCCGGTACTTCTCAGGGTCTTCATCGAAACGGGTGCCGTTGATGGAAACCGTTCCCTGCTTCGCCTGCATCAATCCGATGATATGTTTAATTGTTGTACTTTTGCCCGCGCCGTTCAATCCGATCAACCCTACGATTTCGCCGGGCTTCACATCAAGACTGATGCCGTGCAGGACGTTTTTATGCGTATAGCCTCCGTGGAGGTTTTCAATATGTAACAAAGACTGCATGCTATCCCTCTTTTCATTGGTCCATCTGAATGAATTTTATCATATTTTTCCTCGGCATACACGCCGGGCAGGCATTTCAACAATGGGCGCCCGCTGCTGCTTATGATACAATACAGGCAATAATGAAAGGAGTGTCAGACATGGCAGAATCGTGTATCTTTTGTAAGATTATTGACGGAGAAATCCCGTCCGCTAAAGTGTATGAAGATGAAAAAGTGTATGCTTTCCTTGATATCAGTCAGGTGACGAAGGGACACACGCTCGTCATCCCTAAAACACACTGCAAAGATATTTACCACACCCACCCCGACACAGCAGCAGCTCTTTTCGCCAGAGTTCCTAAAATTGCCAATGCAATTAAGGAAACGTACGAGCCGGAGGGCTTGAATGTGCTGAACAACAATGAAGAACCAGCCGGACAGTCCGTTTTCCATCTACATATTCATTTGATCCCGAGGTATGGGGATGATGATGGGTTCGGAGCGAAATGGGAAGTCCATTCCGATGATTACTCCCCCGAACAGCTTCAGGCGATTGCCGGGGAAATCAGCGGACGGATTCCACATTAACTTCAAGGGTCATTTTTGATTTTCCATGCTGATTTTTGTATAATACGAGTATGCATTCGCAGGCGGTCAGAAGGACACGTCTGGAATGTCATTCAGAAGAGATTAGAATAGTTGAGGAGAGATGTTCAATGAATATTCGAGTATTAGTAATGTTGTCCCTGCTTGTTGGTATTGGTGCTGTGCTTCATGCGGTGGCTCCACCGTTTTTCTTCGGGATGCGCCCGGACATGATGCTGGCCATGATGTTCCTTGGAATACTGATGTTCCCGAAAGCCCCATATGTACTGCTTCTGTCATTAGCCACCGGTTTTATCGCTGCTTTGACTACGACAGTACCCGGCGGACAGCTTGCCAACTTGATTGACAAACCATTGACAGCCTTCGCTTTCTTTGGACTTGTACTGCTGACGAAAAAAATCTCTAATCATAAACTGACGCAGCCGATCCTTGCCGGTATTGGAACAATGATCAGTGGATCCATTTTCCTTGGCGTTGTTCTCTATATCATCGGTCTGATGGAAGCGAGCTTTGGCGTAATGTTCGCCACAGTCGTTCTCCCAGCTGCGGCCTTCAATATCTTGTTTGTTGCCGTTATGTATCCTATTGCCACGAAGATCCTCAAACGTTCTTCCATGGCAGGACCGGTCCGGCAGGCGTCGTAACCTTGTCAGTCATCAAAGGCACTACTTTTCTGTAGTGCCTTTGTTATACTTAAAACGACAGATGTTTTTTATCATTTTAAGGTTTCATTCTTACATATTAAGAGAAAATAGAACCATGGAAATGGATCTGAAAGGAGATGGACGGATATGCCAAATGGAAAATCGTTAGCTCTGGGTATTTTAGCGGGAGGTGTCATCGGAGCCGCCTGCACACTATTTAACGCCCCTTCATCCGGAAGGGATTTTCGTGAAAATGCCAGACTGAAAAGCGAAAACCTGAAGAATACCGTGCTGAGCCTGAAAGAGGATGGCATGCAGCTCAGGGACCAGATCACTCAGACATCCAAAGAAGGTGCCGAGTTAATCAAGGAGCTTTCCGAAGATGTAAAAACCTCTATCGAAAGCTGGAAACGGACCGTTGAGCCTCACCAGAAAAACATCCAGAAATATTTGGAGCAGATTGAAGAGAGCCTGAAGGAGCTGGAGGAAAAAGCGAAAGTCGACCAGAACACGGATCCCTCCCAGCCCAGTCATGAAGTCATCAACCATCAATAAACCGTAAACCCCCGTTGTCCAGACGGGGGTTTTTTCTATTCCATCCAGGCAGGGGCGCAGGAGAAAAATAAAAACCCGTACAGTGGACTTTCTCCTCACTGTACGGGTTTAACATATCCGGAAAATCCTATTTCAGTTGTTATTCAGCCGGTGTCAGGTCCTCAATAGAATCAACATCCATATAGGATGGAACGACAAGACCGATTTTAGCGCCTTCCAGGTTGGCACCAAGGTCCACAATGCTGTCCTCGTGTTTTTCATACTGACTTCCGTGAGTGACCGGCAGCCAAGCTGCGACCATTCCGGAAGCTTCTCCAGAGGCTACAGATTCCCACATCGGCCCGTTATCCAGGGACGTCAGGGTGACGTCAAAGCCTTGCTGCTTCAGAACTTCTCCAACGACATGAGTGGAAGCAATTTCAGAGTCCCACATCACATACACAAGCTTCACTTCGGTACCCTCTACTTCTTCCGTTCCTTTGGTCCACTCAGCTACAAGATCTTCATTTTCCTCGATCCATTTTTGAGCGGCTTCTTCTTCACTGCTGCCTTCATTGATATCCAGCATGACAGATTCCATGTCTTCGGTTGTCCAGTTGAACTGGTCTAAAATCTTATAAGCGTTCGGCTTGTCTTCTTCCAGTCCTTCGCGAACCATCGTTTTAATCTGCTCTTCTTCACCGAAGATGCCTTCAGGGTCCTCTAAATATTCCAGATCATATTTAGAAAACTTCCAGTGCGGTGTCCAACCTGTGACAATAATCGGCTCTTCATCCTCGTATGCTTCTCCGAGAGCAGCAGCCATGGCCCCTGAGGATGATGTGGAAACCTCCCACCCTTTCAGGCTGTCATACTCCTCTACAGCTGTCTGAGCTTTACTGACAACACCGGCACCTGCTTCCACACCGGTAATCTCATAGTCCATTTCTTCTCCGTAGCTGACGTCTTCTGATGAAGAATCACTTCCGGACGACTCTTCTTCTGATGACCCACATCCTGCAGCAATCAATGTCAGTGACAACCCTGCTGCCATACCTAAACGTTTCCAGTTCCACATGTAAATCTCTCCCCTTTGAAAAATGTGTGTATTAGAAAAAGACCATGGTCTTTTCTCTCTTTACTGCTCGCCACGCTGTGTATTCAGGTTTTGAGTAAAACGATCAATGATAATGGCCAGGATGACAATACCCAGACCTGCGACAAATCCTGTACCTACTTCTGCACGCTGCAACCCGGTAATAACCGTCTGTCCAAGACCTTTGGCTCCGATCATCGAAGCAATAACGACCATCGAAAGGGCAAGCATGACCGTCTGGTTGATACCAGCCATAATCGTTTTCTTTGCCATCGGCAGCTGGACTTTGAACAGCTTCTGTACGCCGGTCGTACCAAAGGAATCAGAGGCTTCAATCAATTCGTGAGACACCTGGCGTATACCCAGGTTTGTGAAGCGCACCGTCGGCGGTGTAGCAAAAATAACAGATGCGAAAACACCTGGTACCATTCCGATACTAAAGAACGCTACCGCTGGAATTAAATAAACGAAAGCCGGCATCGTCTGCATAAAGTCCAGAACAGGAGTGAAAATCTTTTCCACCGTCCGGCTCTTCGACATCCAGATCCCAAGCGGAATGCCCGCAATGACACAAATCAGACTGGCAAACACAACAAGGGTGAAGGTATTCATCAACTCTTCCCACAGTTCCTGGTTATGTATGAACCATAGACCAATCACGGAAAAAGCCGTCAAACCGAATTTCCTCCCGGAGACAAAGAAAGCGAGCACTCCAACGACCGCGATAAACAGCCACACTGGAATTCCCATCAACCAGTCTTCTGCTACAAGCTCGATAAAGTCTCCGAAATCATTTTTTATAAAATCAAATAAAAATCCAAATGTTTCTGTCGTTAATTCCGTTGCATCTGAAACCCATTGGGCTACTGGAATTTTAGGAATCGATTCCATTTACATTCACCTCATTTCCTGCAAGTGCTGCGATGACCGCGCCGCGTACGATGATCCCTTTCAGCTTCCCATCATCAACGACAGCCACTGGAACAGGGGCATCATGGATGATGTCGAAGATCTCCTGCATTGATGTTGAACTTTGAATTTGGGGAACATCGGTCCGGAGAATGCCTTTCAAGTCCTTCACGTCCTCCCTGGCTGCCTCTGATACATCATCAGCTGTAACATATCCATGAAGATTTCTCCGGCTGTCCGTCACATAGATGGTGGAAAGACCTTCTTTACGCATTCTTTCAAGAGCCGTCCTTGGGCCATGTTTCTCGACATCCACCGTTTCCGGCCTTTTCATAATGTTTTCAGCCGTCAATACTTTCGACCGGTCGACATCTTCTACGAATTTCTCAACATAATCGTTGGCAGGATTCACGAGAATTTCTTCCGGCGTTCCAATTTGAACAATACGTCCATCCTTCATCAACGCGATACGGTCGCCGATTCTTAAAGCTTCATCAAGATCGTGAGTGATGAACAAAATCGTTTTCTTCATCGTCTCCTGCAGATCAAGGAGCTCATCCTGCATTTCCTTACGTATCAATGGGTCTAAAGCAGAAAAGGCTTCATCCATTAAAAGAACTTCAGGATCATTGGCAAGCGCCCGGGCTAGTCCGACCCGCTGCTGCATGCCCCCGGAAAGCTGCCCCGGGAACTGATGGATGTACCCGCCAAGACCAACCAGTTCAAGAGATTCCTCGGCTTTTTTCTTTCTTTCCGATTTATCAATGCCCTGAACTTCAAGGCCGAACTCCGTATTTTCCAGGACAGTCCGATGTGGGAACAACCCGAATTTCTGAAAGACCATACTTAGCTTCTGACGTCTGACCTCCCGGAGGGAGCGGCTGTCCATCTTCGCTAAATCTTCCCCGTCAATGAGTACACTTCCTTCCGTCGGCTCAATGAGACGATTGATCAGACGTACAAGTGTGGATTTCCCACTGCCGGATAACCCCATAATGACGAAAATCTCTCCTTCTTCGACGTTAAAGGAGGCTCGGTTTACCCCTACCGTATTTCCGGTTTTTTCTAAAATTTCTTCTTTCGTTTGTCCTTCATCTAAGTATTTCGTCGCCTTTTTGGCGTTTTTACCAAAAATCTTTGATAAATTTTCTACTTGTATGACCGGCACGTTTTCACCTCATTTTCTAAAAATCTCAAACTGTGACTTTGAACTTAGTACCTTATACACTGTAACCTATTTAAAACTAAAAGTTCAAACGCACTTTACTTTAAAATAAGTACAAAAATTACGTACAGTTCAAACTGTACGTAATTTAAAGGGTGTAATGCTTCATATTTCGTTTAATTTCGACAAAATGCTCACCAATCTCTGGTTTTCCTCGGATTACCATTTATAGTAATGTAGTCGTAGAACGTAAAAAGGAGGAGCATATGGGAGGAAACGATCACCACAACCTGGAAGACATCCAGATGAAAGTCATACACGAATTTTCTAAAACCCTGGAGATGTTCGGTTTATCCATGGCTGACTCCCGCTTGTTTGTCACCCTGTACCTTCATCCATCGCCGATGACGCTGGATGAGATGAGCAGCGCGCTGGGAAAAAGCAAGACGGCCATGAGCACTGGTATCCGGAATTTATCCGATCAAGGACTGGTTGAACGTGTGTGGAAAAAAGGGGTTCGGAAGGATTTATATACATCCACCGCCAACCTCTACAAAACCTTTATGACTTCCTACATACAAAAATGGCAGACAGCCGTAGCTGAACAGGAAAAGGAATTATCGGCTGTGGAAGGACAGATGAAAGAAAATTTTAAAGGCTGTGTAAAACAGATGGAAAAGGATGAAGCAGTATTATTACAGGAGCGGATGCAGGAAATGATCCATTTTCACACCCGTCTTTTGAAAGCGCTCCAAAGTCTTCAACCGGCTCCTTAGCGGGCTTCTCACCAGTAAACAAGTGTTTACTGGTATTTTTTTATCATTTTTCTGTTTTTTACACCTTGTCAAATACAGAAAGTTTTATATTATTATAAAGAGGGAATAGGTTAATGGTGCAGCATATTATAACTTTCCTATTGCCGCCAATTCTGGCACAATAGAATTAAGAATATACCCAAAGAAGGTGAAATTGGTGAAGGATAAGATCACAAAGCGAGAAGCCATTTATTATAGTCATAAAATGGCACAATTGTCCAAAGCGCTTTGGAAAGCCATCGAGAAGGACTGGCAGAACTGGATCAAACCTTTTCAGTTAAACATCAATGAACATCATATTCTATGGATTGCCTACCACCTTAAAGGGGCCAGCATTTCTGAAATATCCAAATATGGTGTGATGCACGTTTCTACTGCTTTCAATTTTTCAAAGAAAATGGAGGAACGTGGACTTCTTCAATTCTCCAAACGTGAGAATGACAAAAGGAATACTTATGTGGAATTGACTCCTGAAGGAAATGACCTTCTGGAATCCACACTCAATGAGTACGATCCGGATGACAATTCGGTGCTCAAAGGTGTCATGCCGATGACCGAGATGTTTGGTAAACTTCCTGAATTCCTGGATTTATCCGCCCTCATTAAAGAGATTTACGGCGATGAATATATGGAGATATTGGAGCGTTCCCTTGAAAACATTGAGGAAGAGGCTTTGGTGTCGGAACCGACGGATTTGGAAAAGTACAAACAAAAGTCACAGAAGTCTCGTTCTTCTTAAGGCTCCAAGTGCTTTTATCTCATAAACGCGGACTTATATGTGTAAACCCCTTTCCTGCCATGCATGGGAAAGGGGTTTTTTATGTATAAGACAGAAGAAGCTCTGTCAGTTCTTTATAATACCCCTCGCTATGAAGGGCTGCGAGTGATTGTGTAATCGGAAGCTTCCAGCACACCATCCCCGCATAGTGAAAGAGTAACGAAGAGTAATCCAGCAGCCCCTCTTCCCTCTCTGCCTCATAGATATCCGAGAGGGTCTGGAGCAGGTTCATCGTCTCGTCATATTCCCGTTCTGTTAAATTTCTTTCAATCACTAATTTAGTAAAAGGATAGCGGTCAATCTCCTTCATGCTGCTCAATAATTTCAGTTGAAAAGAAAGAGTGTCACAAAGATTCACATTCTTCATACATTTCCCTCCCCACTCGCTCTCACCCTTGTCACAGCAGGGGTTACCACCGTTTTTATATCCAGTGAAATCTTCAGCGGTATTTTTTACGAAAAACCTATTGCTTTTTGTCTCTAAACATACTATTATTCGTCTTGTGCTAATAAAACGTTAGAGAAAACGTACTCCTATCATATCGATAATCATAATAAAATCACAGCATTTTTTGTAGTAAGGGGGGATTCTTATGATGAACTGCTGGAAATCAGTGAACATCAATAAAGAATTCGGATTAAACCGTGTTTATATCATGTCTATTCTCACAGGACTCTTGTCCTTTTTAATTCTTTACCTGCCGTTTTCCATGATCCATGCGACGCATGATATGAACGACCATGGTTTCATACCGCTTCTGGTCATTCTGTTCTTTCTGCCGTCGATTCACAGGCTTATGCATATGCTGCCTTTGATGCTCAGCTATAAGCGGCTTCGGGTTCACTTTAAATTCAGGAAACGCTGCGTACCAACGTTCACCTATCAATGCAAGACAAGGCTGTCCAAACAAATGTCCATGATGATGGCGCTGGCACCGACTTTTTTGATTACTGTTCCAACACTCGTCATGAGCTATGTCTTCCCGAATTACTTCGCTTATCTGGTGCTGTTTGCCTCCGTTAATATCGGCCTGTCTTTTTCTGATTTTCTTTACGTCAGTCATTTCGCCAAAGCACCGAAGAAATGCATCATTGAAAATGCCAAAGACGGCTATGATATTCTCATCCACCAGCCGAAAGCATAAAATCACAAACAGCGTTCATACGGAGCGCTGTTTTTTTATGAACAGGAACAGGGTTTTCCTGTTCAATCCAGGGAAACTTTGATAGAGTGGTTTCATAGGGAATAAAGGAGGTTCATCAACATGGCATTTGGTTTCAGCTTGTACGCGCTCGTCATTTTATTCGTGTTTAACTCACTCACACATTCCTTATGCTTAAAAACGAAAATGTCGAACGAGAAGCAGACTCGTGTATTCCGAACAATTAATGTGCTGATCACAATTTTACTCATTTCATCCTATGTGGAAGTCTTAAATACACTATAATGACCCAGGCCGCTGATCCCTTCAGCGGCCTGTTTTATATTCTTCTGGATTAGGAAAGGCTGAGGATGGAAGCAGGCTTTCCTTTTTCATTGAACATTATAGTATAGAACAGGGAAAATGTGTTATATTTACTCATAGGCTGTTTCTATAACCTCTACGTCATGAAAAATTACAAAATGTTTTAGGAGTGTCATGCACATGAAAAAAGTAGCCATTACTGCTGCATTGGCAGCAAGTGTCTTTACCCTTTCGGCTTGTTCATCAAGCGCAGACGATTCTGAAGTAGTCGTCCAGACGAAAGATGGAGAAGTGACGAAAGAAGAGTTCTATCAGGAACTGAAAAGCCAGTATGGCGAGCAGGTACTTCAAAGCCTTGTCATGAAAGAAGTGCTGGCCAACAACTATGAAGTTTCCGATGAAGCGGTTGAAGAAGAACTGCAGACGTTGAAAGACCAGTACGGAGAACAGTTTGAAACGGTTCTTGAGCAGAATGGATTTTCTGATGAAGATGCCTTTAAGGAAACCATCCGTATGAGCCTTCTTCAGGAAAAAGCGGCATCCGAAGATGTCGAGATTACAGAAGAAGAAATGAAGCAGTATTATGAACGCATGAAAACAGAAGTTAAAGCAAGCCATATTCTTGTAGAAGATGCGGAAACCGCTGAAGAAGTTCAGAAAAAGCTGGATGACGGCGGGGACTTCGCAGAACTTGCTGAAGAATACTCCACAGACGGCTCTTCTGAAAACGGTGGAGACCTTGGCTGGTTCGGCCCTGGTCAAATGGTCGCTGAATTTGAAGAGAAAGCATACGAGCTGGAAAAAGGCAGCGTCAGTGAACCTGTGGAAACACAGTTCGGCTACCATATCATTAAAGTAACCGACAAGCGCGACAAAGAAGATATCGAGTCTTATGAAGATACCAAAGATGAAATCCGCCGCACATTGGTCAGCCAGCAGGTCGACCAGGCACAGCTTCAAGAGAAGATGGATCAGCTTGAAAAAGATGCCGAAATCGATGTGAAGCTTGATGAATTCGAAGGTTTGTTCGATGATTCGTCTGAAGAAGGCGAAGCCGCAGATGAAGAATCAGGCAGTGAAGAAGAGAATACAGAAGAATAATAAAAAGCCGGGTGAGCCTTCACCCGGCTTTTTAATTTGACGTCATTTTCTGTTTTCCCCGCCGCTGCTTTTCCCGCTCTATCCTTTTTAAATACACCTGACCCTCTTTTTCAATGAATTCCTGCTCCAATGAATGTTCCGCTCTCATCGCCCGAAAGGCCATATAACCGCTGAAAAATATAAAAGCAACACATAAAAATACCCAGATCGGCAAACCGAATAGCATCCGCTGTTCCTCCCTGCCCTGTTTACCATTAGCCTATGTACAAGGATGCTTGAATATGAACAAGCTTCCCTTCCATAAAAAAAACGCCCCGTGCTTCTCTCCTATGGATGGAGGAAGCCGGGGCAGTCTTTTATGTTATTCACTCTTTTGATCAATTTTCGGGACGTATTTAAAAATTTCCCCGGATTCAACAACATGGATGAACTTCATCAACCAGCGGTAGTAGTTCTGGGCATATTTTAAACGGTCAATATCCACCTGGATCTTTTCCTTCAACTCTTCATCTGACGTGCGGCTCTGAAGAGATTCCAGTTCCTGAACCGCCTCATCCGCTTCTTCGATGTTTGTTTCTGTATGATGTCTCCACCGGCTCCCAAAAAGGGATGTAAAGGATTTGTACCAGTCTTCTTCCGACTTGTACAAGTCTTTACGGACTCCTTTTTTAAAGGAAGGTTCCACCATTTTCATATCAGACAAAGCCCGGACACCTGTGGACATACTTGTCTTACTCATCTCAAGAGCTTCACGCATATCATCCAGCGTCATCGGCTCCTCGGAGAAGTACAACACGCCATACAGGCGCCCTATGGAAGGAGTCACCCCGTACAGGCTCATATTTTTAGCAATCACCTGAATGAATTGTTCAATTGTTTCTTCGTATTTCGTCCAGTCTTTATTATTTGTTTCTGGCAATGGAAACCCTCCAATTGCATAATGCTCATGTAATCTTAGAACATTTTATCATTAAAGTCCTGAGATTGCGACCTAAACCTCAATTTATTTTAATCGCTGAATATTCGCATCTGTAAATACTTGTTCAAGGTCATTTCTCCACGAAAAAAGAATGACCTGGTGGCGCTTGGAGATTGTCCTGAGAATCGCTGTCATTTTCTTCAGCCGGCTTTCGTCGAAATGAACAAACGCGTCATCCATTAAAAAGGGCAGAGGCTTCTGACCAGCCATCGTTTCACCCAGGGCGAGACGCAGGGATATGTATAACTGATCACGCGTCCCTTTAGATAATTCTCCCGGAGCGAACAGAACCCCATCCCGATCGAGCACTGTCATTGCACGGTCATGGTCATCAGCTGCAATGCTTTGATACCGACGATCCGTCAGTACTTGGAAATAACCCTCAGCCGCCGTCAAAACAGCCGGAAGATACGTGGATTGATACGACTGCTTCGTTTCCCTTAAAGCTTGGAGGGCCGCCTGATAACCGGCCCATTCCTTTGCCAGTTCTCTCAGCTTCTCCTTCTCGACCTGATACCGGTGGGCCAGAGCGGACCGTTCATCTGAATGCTCCATATGCTCGAGCCGGCTGCGGACGTCCGCGAGGTTCTGGCGGCCTTCGGACTGCCGGACTTCCAGGTGCTCCACATCCCGTTTAAGCTGGTCGATGTCTGTAAGCAGCCGGCTTTCCTCGGGCACCTGCTCCCATACACCGGCATCTTCCTGATCGGCTTCTGACAACATGCCTTCCATTTGAAGCTGATAGGAAGCGGCTTCCTCCTCCAGTTTCTTTACCGTTTCCGCTGCCTCTGCTTTCTGGTAGAAGGATGGCTCACTCTCAACCCCGCACTCTTCAAAAAGCTGGTCTCTTTCATCGAGATAACCCTGCAGCTGATACGTGATTTTTTTAAGACGGCGCTCTAATGCTCGCAGGGATTCCTTGTTTTCATGGACATCCCGTTCCAACTGCTCCTGCTGTTTAATCCATTCATTCAATTCGTTCCAGCTTGTATGGACCGTATGATCTAGTAATTCCCAATTCAAACATTTATAAAACGTTTTCAATTCCTCTGCAACCTTTTTCTCATCCCTTTCAAGCTCCTTGATCCGCTCTACATCCCGAATGTATGCCACCCTTTTTTCACGAAGCTGAACGACTTTATGAAACAAAGTTTCCCAGTGTTTTAGATCCAGGTTGGTTAGAAAAGGATAAAGACTTCTCTGTTCCGTCACCCGGGAATCCAGCCTTCGCCCACGCTGGGCAGCAAGACTTTCCTTTTCCTGAAGGCGGATGTCTTCATGATTCAACTGCTTCCACTGTTCATGAACGTGCTTCCATTCCGTCCTCCGCTCTTCATTTCTCCGGAGTATCCCGCGCGCTTTTTCAACTTCTGCCTCTCTGCTGTCAGGGACCTTTGGATGGACATGCCCGGGAAGCTGGTAAGCGTACATTCCCATCCCCAAAGATAAAATCAGCCCAAGAATCAGCCATAGAAAACTTCCTCCTGCCATAAAGGCTGCTGCCCCGCACGAGAAGACAGCAACGGCCCCGACAAACAGGGCCGCACGGTTCGGACGGCCTCCCCCGCTGTTCCTTGAGGTTCGACGGGCCGCAGCAGCCCCTGAAACCTCCTGAATCGTGGACTGAAGAGCGGCCGCTTCGTCTTCACTGATGATTTCCTGCTCCAATTCACCCTTCTTCGCTTCCACATGTTGAAATTCCCGCTCGAGATCCATACTTTGTTCATGAATATAGGAACGTTCCCGATCCAGAGTCTGCTCTTCATTTTTCAAATCCCTCCACGTTTCTTCTATATAAAAAGGAAACGTGTAATCATCAAGTTCTTCGACTGTCAGAGGAATATCGAGGGACTGGACTTCCTTTGAAAGCTCCTCCCGTCTGCGCTCGGTTTCCTTAAACAGTCGGTCCTTCTCATAAGCCAGCTTTTCCGAGACCGGCCGCTGTTGTAAAAGAACCTCTGCCTCTTCAAGGAATTGAGGCTGATAAGCTGCCGATAGAGCTTCCTGCTTTTCTTTTCCAGCTTCGACATCAGAGGCCACCAGCTTTCTTTCGGACTGGAGGGGGAGGATTTTTTCCTTGAGCTGCCTGTACCGTTCCTTTCCTCCTTCCGGAAAGACAATGGACTCCTGACGGCGGAGTTCCTCCACCGCTTGATGATACTTCAAGAGTACCGGTCTGGCCTTCAACAGCTGCTCCACCCGGTACAACGCATTGGTTTTCCGCTTCCAATCCTTTTCACAGGCTTCAATTTCATTCACCGCCTGCTGTTTTTCCTCAAGCAGCTGAAGGTAGGCCTGTTCTTCCTTCTCCAGCGCCCTCGTCTGTTTATAAAGATCCTCAACCACACGCAGCTGCTCATTGATGACGGGCTTTCTTCCCTGCGGTTTAAAACGCTCGTCGACTTTTCTTTCCAGCCATTTCTCTGTACGGCTGATCCGGTCCGATCCAGTAAGGCCGATGTCCAGCAGTGTTTCTCCAAGGCTTTCTGCAGACAGCGTCTCCAAATGACGGAGATCGTCCGCATTGAAGCTGAAAATAGCTTCAAAACTCTCCCGCTCCAGACCGTTCAGCTGTTCTCTCAACCATTCTTCCCCATACTCCCTGCCATGGGAGTTCCGGCAGAGGGCCTGTCCTTTATGACGGTCGTGGAACCGTTCGATAGTCACCATTTCCCCCTCTGCCGTCTCTATCGTCAATGTCCCTCCAAGACCACCGCCTTGTTTAGGCATATACGATTCCCTCTGCTTAGACGGGAGGCCGAAGAACATGTATAAAAAGAAATGATAAAGCGTGGATTTGCCTGCCTCATTCCTTCCTGTAACAATGTTTGGCTGATTCTCAGCAAAAGAAAGTGAAAAACCGGTCCACTTCCCAAAACCATGGATATGTAACTTATGAATGATCAAAGCCGTCATCCCCGCTTCCCATCAATTGATTTACAGCTTCTGTTTTTGCCTTTTCCAGCACTTCCGCCTGTTCTTCTTCGTCAAGAGCAGGAACAAACCGCGACATCTTTCTATGTCCGTACAGCGGAGCCAGCCACGTATCTACGGATTCATGATCAGCTTCATTTATTTTTTTCAGGAATTCACCAGTAAAATGAGGCCCGTGAAGGTCTTCTTCGTTCCAGCTTACGACCTCCGACAGCCGGACATCCTCAATCCAAACCCAGCCCTCTTGTGTAAGGTCTTCATTTTCGTTGACGATATCTTTCCATTCATCCATGACACCTGAAGACCACCAGCGCTTCCACTGGCTGCCACTGCCTTCAAGCGTTACAGACAGCATTACAGAAGCCCCGCTTTCTGTGATCTGACGCTTCGCATCTTCTAATACCCGCTCCAAATCATTCGGGTGTTCTAAAGAAGGAACAGGATAGGAGACACTTTCGTAAACAAAGCTGTGCAGAGGCTGGAACCTGGACTTCCACTCCCCCTCCTTTTCTTCTATCACGTAACATCCTTTCGAGCCCTGCTCCTTCTGGGATCTGCCTTGAATATTTCCGGGATAGATAATGAGCGGGTCTGAAGACAGAACCTCCCGTTTATGGATATGACCGAGAGCCCAGTAATCCATACCCTTGTTTTTTAATTCCTCCAATGTGAAAGGAGCATAAACATCATGATCGGTCTTCGTTTCCAGACTGCCGTGAAGCATGGCAATATGATACAGAGGATGGCCCGTCTTTTGAAACTCCCGGGCTTTATGGTCCTTCACCGCTCTTGTTTCATAGGAAAATCCATAAATATGCGCCAGCCGCTCTCCCTCCTTATAAAAAGGAAACGCCTGGACCTCTTCGCTCTGAAAAACGTGTACGTTCTCCGGAAAGGAGACCGCATGCTCCGCCCCTCCCGTAAAATCATGATTACCAAAGCTGACATAGACTTGAATGTCATGCTTCTGCAGCTTCTCAAACCCACGACGTACATGGACCTGGGCTTTCAGACTGCGCAGTTCCTCATGATAGACATCCCCGGCGATCAGGAGAAAATCCGCCTGTTCGTTTATGCACACTTGAATCAGACGATCGAAAGCTTCAAAGGTCCCTGCCCGCAGCCGTTCAAGCAGTTCCTCCGGCAAATGTCCCTTCGTCTTAAACAAGCTGTCCATATGCAGATCTGCGCTGTGAACAAATGTAATCCCATTCCCCATATCTTCCGCTCCTTCTTTCCACCTTTTCTTTATTTTAACAAAGCCTCACAGCGAATGCACGTTCGCTTTTGAGCGTGTGAATAAAAAAAGACCGCCCTGCCAAGGGCGGAATCATTCAGGAAGATTTCTCTTTTTTCGAAAGCTGCAGAGCTGCTTTCAGATCCTTTAAGGAGGAGGATTTTCCGTAAAGGAGAACGCCTCCTCTGTAAATTCTTGCTCCGATCCATCCGAGCAGCGCAATCGAACCGACCAGCACAGCTAAGGAGAGGGAAACCTCCCATATCGGCACATCCAGCATGCCGACTCTCAGGAACATAATCAACGGTGTGAAAAATGGGAAGTAAGAACTGATGGTAATAAAAGCCGAATCCGGAGAAGCAAGCCCGAACATCGCAATCATAAAAGCAGCCACGATGAGCATGACCATCGGAGCGGTCATCTGCTGGGCATCCTCCAGGCGGCTTACGAGAGATCCGAGCGTCGCTGCAAGAGTCGCAAACAGCAGGTATCCCAGCAGGAAAAATACAACGGCATAAATGATGGTCGAAGGTTGAATCTCGGTCAGCCCCAGTCCTCCTATAAACGAAGCACTTCCCGCCTCTACGCTGCGCTGGATGCTGAAGTACCCCACCGACAGGAAGATGGCAAACTGGGTCAACCCTACGAGTGCGATGCCGATAATTTTAGCGAACATCTGGGAAACCGGAGACACGCTGGAAATTAAGATTTCCATCACCCGGCTGGATTTCTCCGTCGCTACTTCCGTTGAAATCATCTGACCGTACATGATAACGGCAAAGTACATAAAGAACAGCATGATGTATACGATTCCGCGCGTCTGGTTAAGTTCTTCAGCCGATTTCGCCCGTTCCTCAAGGGCTTGCAGCTCAAACGACACCGGAGCTGATATCTGCTGCAGCGTTTCCGGAGCTACGCCTGCCTCTTCGGTCACCTGCTCAATCTTCACCTGCTGCAGCGCCTGCCGGACAGGCTCACTTGCTTCTATGTTCGCAATCTGGTTGGCATAATACGTTGCTTCCGGGAGCTCCCCGGTTCCTGACCGGATGTCTACCACAGCTTCGTATTTTCCATCTTCAACCTCCTGTTTCGCCTCCTCCAGTGTCCCTTCATAAACTTCCGCCACGGCTGCGTCACTGGAAGCGAGGCTCCTTTCGAAAGCCGCCGTCCACGTTTCACTTTCGGAAAGAACAGCGATTCGATTTTCATCTTCTTCCCCGCTGAACATCTCAATGAAAGTTTGAAGATTCGATACAGCGAAAATAAACACGAGCATAATGAGCGTCGTAATCACAAAGGATTTAGATTTCACCCTGTTTTTATATGTATGGCCCATCATAATGAAAAATTTATTCATACGAAGCCCCTGCCTTTTCAATAAAGATATCGTTCAGTGTTGGTTCTTCCAAGTCAAACGTACGGACAAACCCTCTTCCATGAAGCGATTCGAAAATATCCCCGGCTGCCTCTTCCCCAGTGATTTGAAGTTCACAGCCTTCAGCCAGCGGCTTATACTTGGTCACACCATTGAAAGACCGTAAATAGGATGTATCGAAATCTGCATGAATGCGGATATTCTTCTTTCCAAATGACCGCTTGATTTCCTTCAGCCTGCCATGTACGACCGGTGCTCCATGATGAAGGATGCAGAGGCTTTCGCACAGTTCTTCCACATGCTCCATACGGTGGGAGGAAAACACAATGGATGTCCCCGCTTCCTTCAATCCTACGACCGCATCCTTCAACATTTCTACATTGACAGGATCCAGCCCGGAAAACGGCTCATCCAGAATAAGCAGCTTCGGCTTATGAAGCACAGCCGATATGAATTGAATCTTCTGCTGATTCCCTTTCGACAGCTCTTCCACCTTTTTCTGTTTATACTCCGGTACTTTAAAACGTTCCAGCCAGTGATCGATTTCATTTACTGCATCCTTCTTAGACATCCCGCGGAGCTTAGCCAGGTACACAAGCTGCTCTTTCACCTTCAGTTTCGGATACAGTCCCCGTTCTTCAGGAAGATATCCAATCAAATGACTTTCTCCATAGCCAATAGGGCCCTGATTCCACGAAATAGCGCCCTCTGTCTGGTCCAACAGGCCGAGGATCATGCGGAACGTCGTCGTCTTTCCCGCTCCGTTCGCTCCAAGAAAGCCGAAAATCTGTTGTTCAGGTATTTCAATCGATAAATGGTCCACAGCTGTAAACGAGCCGAACTTCTTTGTTACATTCTCCAACCGCAAGGTCATTTCCGTAACCTCCCCTTTCCTTTTATCTTACGGATCTGTCTACTCAGAAGTTTCAATTTATTTACAAATTGGCTCTGTTATTGCTTGGTGTTGTTATTTAGCATGTGAGCTCAGATCACCCCTTTCTGTCATGGGATTTGGATGAGGCGGCCTTGGGAATGACTCCCTTTCCGCGGGGTACCGCGAGCCCCGCGGAAAGCGGACGGTTTTCCCTGCCATCCCATGCCCTGAGTAAACAACGGACCGGACCCCTGATTCCAGACGGAGGCGATTTAGTAATCGTTTAAAATATCAACCACAGACTTTAACAGAGCTTACAAATTAAAAATGCAGAAACTTGAAGCTTCTTGCAGGAATTCCGCCTTCAAATGACAAATGTAATAAAATGAACAACTATTCATTTGAGGGGGACATCCATGAAACGCTACTACTTAACCGTATTCGAAAAAGACGGAACGAATGTACTTGATGAGAACTTTGAAGCTGAACATGATGAGGAAGCGAAAAAAATAGGGACGGCCAAACTGACGGAGCATGGGTACAGTGAGTTTACCCACCGCTGTGTATCTCCTGATGGACGGCTGGTTCTTTTCCACCGCTGAAAAGAGCCGCGCTTATCAAGCGCGGCTCTTCATTCATTTTCCATGAAATTTCGGAGTTCTTTTTTCCATGAAGGCCTGCACACCTTCCCTATGATCCTCTGTGTGTCTCAACTTCCACTGTGTTTCCCTTTCTTCTGTAAGGTAGGCTTGAAGCTTCTGCAGCCCATATTTATGATAAATATCCTTCGTCGCAATCATGGATCGGAGCGGCCTCCGGCTCCAATATTCAGCAAGGTTCCGTGCTTCCTGCTGAACCGGCCCTTCAACAACCTGGTCAATCAGCTTGTATTCATAAGCCTCGGAAGCGGACATCTGCTCCCCCTTCCAGGTAAAGTGTTTGGCCTGATGGGTGCCCAGCCTTTCCTGAAGCCAGAAGTGACCTCCCCCGTCCGGCGCGAGTCCGATGCCGATAAAATTCATCGACAACCGGCTCCCTGCTTCTGCCATCACATAATCCGCTGATAAGGCAATACTCAGTCCAAGTCCCACGACAGGCCCATGAACAGCCGCAATCACAACTTTCGGCATTGTATAAAAGGACTTCACGATATATTCAATATCGTCCATCACCTGGTCGTATATGTCACGGTCAGCCGCTGCCTGCATCATAGCAAGGTCCCCACCGGCACAAAAGCCGTCCCCGTTTCCCGATAATACGACAACCTGTGCCTCTGAATGCTGCACCTGATCGAGAACGTAGGCAAATTCAGCCAGCTGTTCCGTTCCGAGCGCATTGTATTTTTCTCCACGGTCCAACGTAATGTGCACAACATTATCCTGTTCTTCAACTTTAACGTGGCCCATATTTCTCCCCCTGGATTCAATAATGTCTTCTATTCGTTACATTTCGCCGGGGCGCCTGTCTTCTCCTGCAAAGGTCGACAATATTCCATCAGATTGTCAGAAAAGCCCGGCGGGGAAAGGACATGCACGGCATAAAAAAAGCCTGCAGAAAAACACAAGGTTTCTCTGCAGGCGGAGATCACCGCGAAACGGTGGTCTGTTGTATTACTGCTGCGGCTCTTCCGGGTTACCGTAAAGCTCTTCCAGCGGTTTTGTAATAATGCGGCTGATATCATTGATGACCGTGTTCAGGCGCTGTTCTTCTTCCATCAGCTTGGAAATCTGTGGGTGCTGCTGTACAAGTTCTACCACTTTACGAGCCTGCTCCACTTCTTCTTCAGAGATTTCCTCTCCCTGCATCTGCTTTTGTTGAAGCGTCATCTGTGTCTGACGGAAATCATCAAACATTGTTTTCGCTGCTTCATCATTCATAACCGCTTCATAAGCTTCTTTCAAGCTCGTGAATTCTTCACTGTTGCGGATTGCTTTTTCCAAATCATAAGCGTAATCGTATAGGTTTGCCATAAAATAAGCCCTCCTGTAATTTCGTACTTCTAACATTCCTACCCCACTATAACAGACTCACTGAAGTCTGTATAGGAATAGGGGTTCATCCGATCACCATGACGAGAACTGCCTGCAGCAGCCCAATCAAACCACCGAGGAGAGCCCCTAGATACGTGATCATCTTGAATTCCCTTCTGGAGATGCCCAGAACCATTTCTTCCAGACGATCCACCTGGAAAGCCTCCACTTCCTCCTGGACGACTTCCGCCAGCCTAACAGACTGTATCATTCCTTCCACCTTATCAGAAATAACGTCGACGGCTTTGTTAATCAGGACAGGCACCCATTGTTTGGTCACCTTATCCTGAATAGGTGCGGTCCAGTCTGCAACCGATCGCCCCAGCCATTGATCGAAGGGAAGAGCTTCTGCCGTCGTCCGGCCGATCATGCGGCCGATTTCATCAGATCCGATTCGTTCCTCCACCGATTCGAGCGGCATATCAAGCCATTTGTCTTTCTCTGCGTGAAGCATCGTCTTCAACCATTCACTCATTTCCTTATCAGACACATACTTCAGCAGAATTGGATAGAGACGTTCAGTCAGCCCGTCCGGTCCAAGGAAAGAGGAAATCATACTGCCTAAAAACCCTTGGTTGTCCATGTAATGATCAATCAGGGCGGAAACTTTCTCTCTTCCTTCTGTACTCCGGAAGTAATTCTCGATACTTTTTTGGATGTGCTCTGCTGCCTGGTCCACGCCGTTATCCACTTTCGTCGTCCATTCCGGCGTCAGCAGTTCCCTGATTTCCTGTTGTCTGTACTCATGCATAAGCTTGTGATACCGTTGTTCGATCCAAACAGCCGTCTTTGTTCTCATTTCCTCCGAAGAAACATCCATTTGGAAATCCTGCAGGAGCGATTGGACGGTTTTATCCTGCTTCAGCCATCTTTCCGCCTCTCCTTCAGCCCAGGAGGTCATCTGTGAAACAAAAGCAGGTTCTGTCAGTTTCCGACGGATCCCCTCAGGTGTGAGCAGGTGATTAACGACCATCTTCCCGAGCTGCCGGGCTAATTCATTTTGTCGTTTAGGAATAAGTCCCGGCGTGAATGGTACCCGGAATTTCCCTATATATATGGCACGGTAAGGACGGAAAAGCATCTTAATCGCAAGCGAGTTCGTCACTCCACCGATCAAGGCCCCGATCCCCATCATTAAAAGAATTAGAACTATTGGGTGCATCGTACAACCTCTTTCTATCGTAGTGTACCAAGTATAATGGAAAAACGTGGCGTATGCCAAACGAGAGAAATGAAAAAATATCTGTTCTCATGATTCCTCTTCAAACGGGTCACCCTATGAAGGAAGGAGGTGATTGTCATGAAGGACGAAAAGAGGAAGGCAGCAGAAGGAAAAGATCAGTTCGAACTGGATATTGATCGGATGATTAACGAAGGAATGGCCGGCGGGACTGTGGCACCGGTTTACGGAAGGGAACAAATCGGAGAGGCCCATGAAATTCCCACTCAGCACAACCGGAAACAGGATCCTGGAGAAAAATAAAAAAGCTGTCTCTGATGGACCTTCATCCAACAGAGACAGCTTTTTTCAGCGGCTTTTTACAATCATCTGCACAGCTTCATTGATCAAATCTTCAGCAGATTCTCCTTCATCGTGTGCAACGCGGATACATTCCTCAAGGTTTTTGGCTACAATATAACCAATAGCCCGGTCCATCGCTGAACGTGCCGCTGACAGCTGGGTGATGACATCTTTACAGTCTTTTTCCTCATCCATCATTTTAAGGACACCCCGCACCTGGCCTTCGACGCGTTTTAACCGGTTTTTCGTTTCCTGTCCGTATATACTTTGTTCCTTTACGTGTTCCACAGCGTTCCCCCCTCTCCTTCTGACGTATCATGTATAGAGATCAATGGACTTTGCGGATTTCTACATTGTATAACTATAATAGTAAATATCCTAGTAAAAAGGAAGAGATTCATGTCTGTCATTCATCAACTCCAGCACATCTACCCCTCCCTGAGGGTGATCACCGAAACAGAAGCCGGCGATACAGACCAGTGGGACTACTTCCTGTCGCCGGAAGAAGAAATCATAGCCATTCCTAAAACAGAAAGGAACAAGCAGGAATTGGAACTGTTATCCATCTTCCTCAGCCCTTTTGAAGGACATTCCGTTACCTGCACGGAAAGGGAAGCAGCCTGGAAGGACCTTGTCCGGACAGGCGAGCTGAAACCAGGGGTCTCCTGGCCGCTGTCCTACCGTTTCATCCTATTTACGTTTGATGACTCTTCGACAGAAAAAAGCACGATAAAAGAAGCGCTTCAGTCTCTATTCCCTGAACGCATGCCTCTCCTCTGGCAGTCGGACAGGTCTGGTTACATTGTCGAGGAGATCTTTTCAGACGATCAGGATGTCCTTACATTCGAAGGCATTCCGGATGTCCTCATGAGTGACTTTTATACAAACATTCAGTTCTTCACCAGTCATTTCAGTTCCCATTTACAAGAAGCCGGGGCCATTTTGGAATGGGCGTTGAAGGGAGCGGATCTGGCAGATCGATATCACCTGCCCGGTGTGGTCTCCTACAAGGATATTATTCCCTATTTCTACGTCGACGATCTTCCCGACACCGATTGGCACCAGATTGAGCAGTCGATCTTCCAGGAGGTGCTGGAAGACAAGGACCTGCTCCAGACCATCAAGGTTTTCCTTGAATCCGGATCCAATACGTCCCTGGCAGCGAAAAGGCTTTATATGCACCGGAACAGCCTGCAGTACCGTGTCGATAAGTTCATTGAAAAAACGGATCTGGATATAAAAAATTTCAAAGGGGCGGTCATCACCTACCTCGCCCTTTTACATCTACAGCTGTAAATTCGACAAAGTGCACAAACTCACACCTGTGAGCTTTGTGCACTTTGTCCATTTACCGTTTTCAGAAACTTCGGTACACTGAAACCAGTTAAGAAAGCGATTACAAAAACAGGGGGATTTTCCAATGGCAGAACTGAAACTGAACAATATTGATAAAGTGTATGATAAAGATGTGAAAGCTGTTGATGATTTCAACCTGCACATCAATGATAAGGAATTCATTGTTTTTGTAGGCCCGTCCGGCTGTGGGAAGTCTACCACGCTTCGTATGATTGCAGGGCTTGAAGAAATCACCGGTGGAGACTTTATGATTGATGACAAACGGATGAACGATGTAGCACCTAAAGACCGGGATATCGCCATGGTTTTCCAGAACTATGCCTTGTATCCGCACATGAACGTCTATGACAACATGGCTTTTGGTTTGAAGCTGCGTAAAATGGACAAGTCGGAAATTGAACGCCGCGTAAAAAATGCCGCTCAAATTCTTGGATTGGAAGCTTTACTAGACCGTAAACCGAAAGCGCTGTCAGGCGGACAGAGACAGCGTGTCGCTTTAGGCCGTGCCATTGTCCGTGATGCTAAAGTATTCTTAATGGATGAGCCTTTATCCAACCTGGATGCCAAGCTCCGTGTACAGATGCGTGCGGAAATCCAAAAGCTTCACCAGCGTCTCCAGACAACGACCATTTACGTTACCCACGACCAGACCGAAGCAATGACCATGGCTACTCGTCTTGTGGTCATGAAGGATGGAATTATCCAGCAGGTCGGCGCGCCGAAAGAGGTCTATGACAAACCAGCAAACGTTTTTGTCGGTGGATTCATCGGTTCCCCGGCTATGAACTTCCTGCACGGTACGCTCGCCGACGGTCATATTGAACTGGGAGATATTAAGATCGCTGTACCGGAAGGAAAGATGAAGCCTCTGAGAGACCAGAGCTACATCGGCAAAGAAATCATTTTAGGGGTACGTCCTGAAGATATGCATGATGAGCCGCTCTTTATTGATGCCAACCAGGATAAGAAAATCACCGCCGATATTGAAGTAGCTGAGCTGATGGGCTCCGAATCCTATCTGTATTCCAAATTGAATGACCAGGAATTCATCGCACGTGTCGATTCCCGTTCCGACATCAACGGTGGAGATCAGATTACCCTGGCTATCGATATGAACAAAGTCCACTTTTTTGATAAAGAAACGGAAGAACGCATCCACTGATTTTAAAAGCAGCCCCGGGGCTGCTTTTTTTATTCAATAACCCCTGCAGTTGAAAAGCGCTGCATGCTTTGGCGGCCATCCTATAAAAAGCCCGTTCGAGGACTAAACGAAGCCATCATCGTACGAGCCTTCCACCAGGACAGAGACTTGGGCCTGCCTCTGATTATGTGGTCTGAATATCCTGCAGACCACAGCTTCCACAAACAAAAAGATGAACACATTCATTCTGAACGGAGGAATCCACGTCTCCATCAACAAGGTCCGTACAGGTAAGATCCAGATAAGGGCTGTATTCATCGAAAAAATCCGTCACCCTGCCCTGATCCTTCATCACCCCTTCACACCGCGGACAGGAGCGTTCGGTTTCTCCCCATCCGTTACATAGACCACATTCATGCATAATGTCCACTTCTCTCAAAAAAATAAAGAGGAAGGGCGCACCCTTCCTCCTTCGTCACACGTATTTATTTTTGGTATCCACCGAACTGCTGTTCAGCCATTTGTACAAGACGCTTAGTGATTTCTCCACCTACAGAACCGTTAGCACGTGCTGTAGAATCCGGACCAAGCTGTACGCCAAACTCTTGAGCGATTTCGTATTTCATTTGGTCTAGAGCTTGTTGTACGCCAGGTACAACCAACTCGTTTGAACTGTTGTTGTTAGCCATGTGTCTCACCTCCTGTCCTGTGTAATCGTAGTATGGGTCGGAGGTTTTGTTTTTATGTCAAAAAAGATAGTGGTAATTAATGGAGAAAAACATGAGACACATGGCTGCTCCTATATTACTTAGCGTTTGGCTTTGTCATCGCTTTTGGATCCACATATTCCTCGAACTGCTCTTCGGTCAAAATGTTAAGCTCCACAGCTGTTTCTTTCAAGGTCTGGTCTTTCTCAAACGCTGTTTTCGCTATTTTCGCTGCATTCTCATACCCGATATGAGGATTCAACGCCGTCACAAGCATCAGGGAGTCGCGCAGATATTTTTCAATCTGCTCATGGTTCGGCTCAAGGCCGTTTACACAGCGCTCCTCAAAGGAAACCATGCTGTCAGCAAGAAGCTGGGCGGACTGCAGGAAATTGTGGGCAATTACCGGTTTGAATACATTCAGTTCAAAATTCCCTTGACTGGCAGCGAAACCGATTGTCGCGTCATTTCCCATCACCTGCGCCGCAACCATCGTAACAGCCTCACTTTGTGTCGGATTCACTTTTCCAGGCATGATGGAACTTCCCGGTTCATTCGCCGGGATTGTAATTTCTCCAATACCGCACCTCGGACCGCTTGCAAGCCAGCGGACATCATTGGCGATCTTCATCAGATCCGCAGCCATTGCCTTTAAAGCCCCGTGCGTATGTACTAGCTCATCGTGCGATGTGAGTGCATGGAATTTGTTCGGCGCAGAAATAAACCCTTTTCCGGTCAATTCATTGATTTCAGCAACCACTTGATCAGAGAAATCTTCATGAGCGTTCAACCCTGTTCCAACCGCTGTACCGCCGATGGCGAGTTCTTTCACGTACTCACTGCTCTCAATCACCATTTTTTCCGTCTTTTCAAGCATGCGGTGCCACCCGCTGATTTCCTGGCCGAGCGTCAGAGGTGTCGCATCCTGAAGGTGGGTGCGTCCAATTTTTACAATATGATTAAACGCTTCCATTTTTTCTTGAAGGGTGTGCTTCAATTGAGTCAGTGCAGGAAGGACGACATCCTCCACTTTACGGACAGCAGCGATATGCATCGCAGTCGGATACGTATCATTCGAGCTCTGTGATTTGTTCACATCGTCATTTGGATGGAGACGTGTTTCACTGCCTTTTTCAGTGAGCCACTGATTCCCCACATAAGCGATCACTTCGTTCACATTCATATTGGACTGCGTCCCGCTCCCGGTCTGCCAGACGACTAAAGGAAAATGTTCATCCAGCTCACCAGCGATGATTTGATCTGCGGCGTACGCTACAGCCTCTGCTTTCTCCTCCTCCAACAGTCCAAGGGCCGCATTGGCTTTCGCAGCACTCTTCTTCAAAATAGCAAAGCCTTCAATGACTTCCTTCGGCATTTTCTCATCACCGATCGGGAAATTCTCTTTACTTCTCTGCGTCTGTGCGCCCCAGTATTTTTCACTCGGAACGTGAATCTCACCTATCGTATCTTTTTCCACGCGGTAATCCATAAAAAATCCTCCCTTTTCAGTTCTTTCTATGCTTTTTCATTGTATCAAGAATCTTTTGAACAATCACCTGAATGACGGGTGTTTTTGACAATTTTCCACGTTTCTATTTCTGATTATTTACATTTTTCAGATAATGGATTATACTAAATTCATCAAGCACAGGTTACGCAGACCTCGCTTGACTTCTCAAGTGGGTATAAAGTGGTGAAAAGAGCCTTGGAACGGCTCTTTTTTTTGCTTGCAAACAGGAAGTAAAGCGTCATCAAACACGTGGGACCCGGAAAAGCCGACATTCCCCGCAATGCGAAAAACATGAGGAAACGTTCTTTAAAAGCTGTATGATCACTAACCGCTCCAAGAAGGGGCGAAAACAGCGCAACGATTAAAACAGAGGCTGACTGGGAATATCCCCAGTAACTCGCAGCAAGCGATGATTGTACTCCTTTCGCAGCCACGTCATAATAGAATACAGAAAGTACAGCGCCGTAATCATGGTCGTAAACGCTGAGTTTCCAAAATCGTACAAGACCAGCTGCACTTTTTCGTCACAGCCATCCTCCCCGCTCTCTTTAGTTCTAAGAATAGCAGAAGAACATAGATGAAAGCCTTCATGAGGAAAAATTTGCAAAAGTTGAGGTGACCCGCATGAAAATAGCAGTAATCGGAGGAACAGGGCGTGTGAGTGCCCGTTTCATCCGGCACGCGTTAGACAGGGGCCATGAAGTAAAAGCATTGGTCAGAAACATTCAAAAAGCAGAAGAGATGATCGAAGGGGCCGAACTGGTCCAGGGAGATGCAAGGAACCCGAAAGATATCAAGGAGGCACTGACCGGATGCGGAGTGGTATTCTCCGGACTGAGCACGGACAAGACCGACACGCTGACAGAAGCGGTTCCGCTCATTACAGAGGAAATGAACCGTCAAGGCTTGAAGAGGCTGGTGAGTATCGGGACTGCGGGAATTCTGGACAGCCGTTTTGAAGACGGGAAATACAGGTTTGAAAGTTCCGAATCCAAGCGGAGAAAAACGTTCGCTGCAGAAGAACACGCCGGTGTATACAAGCACCTGCAGAACACCGATCTCGATTGGACGATTGTCTGCCCCACTTATCTGCCTGATGGAGATGTTCAGGGCGGCGTCCGCTTTGAGCTGGATATGCTTCCGGAGGATGGTAAAAAAGTGACGACCGGCGATACGGCCGTCTTCGCCTATCAAACTCTTTTGAACGATCAGTTTTCCCAAAAACGTGTCGGCATCTGTTATTAAAAAAGCCTTTCCCCTCAAGGGAAAGGCTTTCGATCATTCAGCTTCACCAACCGGCTCGTAACCGAAGAATTCTTCGAGTGTCACCTGTTGTTCATGAACCTCAGCCGCAGCTTCCTTCCCAACATAACGAAGGTGCCACGGTTCATATTTATACCCGGTGATGTTGTTATCCCCCTCCGGGTAACGGATAATAAATCCATATTCATAAGCATGATCCGCCAACCATTCACCTTCCGGCGTATCACCAAAGGCCTGGGTCAATTTAAACGCCATTTCCGCCGATGTCACGTCCATCGCCAGACCGGTCTGATGTTCACTCGTTCCCGGGCTCGCAGAAAACGTATCGGTTTCTTCCTTGCCATACACTTCTACATTCCGTTCATAAATCGCTTCCTGACGCTCGTAGGAACGATACCCTGAAGCGGCCACAAGATCCATTCCTTCCTGGTCCGACCTTTCAAAAAGCTCCTCAAGTGCATCGGCCGCTTCCTGCCTCAGCTGCTTTTTCGGATGGTCTTCCTCGAAAGAGAACGGCACATCCGGGACGGTTAAGTCCGGAGGGGTATAGCCTTCCGGAAGCTTTCGCTGCTTATTGACGACCACTTCCACACTTTCTGGATTCCCAACTTCAATCATTCCATTGGATAAAACGATATCTTCATTTTGGGAAGTCGACGCTTCTCCTGAAGCGGGGGTACTCTCTTTTTCATCCTCCTGGGCTGCAGATGAGGCAGGAGCTTCCTCTGCCTGCTTTTCATCCGAATCGGTAAGGCTGTTGGAGCACCCGGTTAATGCGGCCCCGATCAAGGCCATGGTAAGTAATTTTTTCACTGTAATTCCCTTCCTACTTTCAAGATGCTGTAACAACTATAACATTGTCAGGAAGAAGTTGTATATCCACATCTCTACCTAAACTACAGGATGTTCAGGCCCATATAAAAAAGCCGCTGTCACTTCAGCGGCTGTGCTTTATTCCCATGTAAAAGGCTGGTACTGCAGACTTAGTCGATCGAATGCTTCACGATCGCCGCTGTCGATAGCGTGATTGATTTCTCTATCTAAACGATCCTTATTGAACTGATAGCTGAGATGATCCAAAAGCAGACGCGAGGCTAGTTGTATTCCAAAAGACAGTTCTCTCTTTGCCGTAATCTCTTTCCCTTTATAACCGGGGTTCCGACGAATAACATAATTGATCTTTTGCTTTCTCATGAGATTACCCCCTTCATGCTTTTTTTCATTATGCAGGATTTGCTAGCAGAACGCAACAAGTTTTCTGAATATTTAGTTATATCATTCCCGGATTTCTAGCATTATAAACCTGCTGAACCGCTTGTTTACTAGGGGGACAGCATACTCAACCGCCTGATATTTTTTTGAAATTTCCAAGCTGGAATTATTTCGTTCAGTAAAAAAGCCTGAGTTAACCAGTTAGAGTTGTCCGCATGTCGTGTTGAGAGGGCACGTTCCGCTTATCGGCGGATGCCTGCCGCGGGCACGGCCTCAGCTGACTTGGTCAAGAAAACGCGGTACGAAAGAAAAAAGCTTGTAAAGAAACAGGGGTTTCTCTACAAGCTGAAAGGACGCAGTTCAACGACTGCGTCCTTCTTCCTTCCTTATTCTACAAACTTCCCTGCAATTTCAAGCGTACGGTTCACCTGGTGGCGGACAGCCGATTCCACGTCTTCTTTCATGTTGCCTTCTCCGTCCACGCTCACACTCGTTCCGTATGGGTTTCCTCCCGCTCCGAACACCGCATCGTTGGTATATCCAGGGGTGGCGATGATCGATCCCCAGTGGAACATGGTTGTATAAAAGTTCAGCAGCGTAGATTCCTGACCGCCGTGAGGGTTTTGCGCAGAAGTCATTGCACTGATGACTTTGTTGACAAGCTTCCCTTGGAACCATAAACCACCGGCCTGGTCCATGAACTGTTTGATCTGAGCCGGAACGTTACCAAAGCGGGTCGGCATACTGAAGAGGACGGCATCTGCCCAGTCAAGATCATCCACTGTGGCTTCAGGCACCACATCTTTTGTTGCTGTATAGTGCTCTTTCCACGCCGGATTCTGTTCGATCGCTTCCATCGGAGCCAGTTCAGGAACACGGACAAGCTTCACGTCCGCATCTGTTTTCTCCGCTTCCTCTTCCGCCCACTTGGCCATCTTGTAGTTCGTTCCTGTAGAACTGTAATAAATAATCGCAAGTTTCACATCAGCCATTATAAATCTCTCCTTTTAAAATGAATATCGAGTCTAAGGATTTACATGGTTGATATTCCCTGCCCTCATTTATTTAAAACTAAAGAATCTTTAAACCAAGATAACCTTCCTTTCCATCCAGGATTTGACCTGAGGCAACCTACATGGATAAGGGAAGCATTTTTTCTCTGGACTCACCAACAGCCGTTTTGGTAAGCTAAAACATGCTGTAAAAACAGAGGATGGAGGTGACAGGCGGATGAGTGAATATGAAAATTTAAAAAGAGGTGAGCGCGGGGCCTGGGTCAGTATCGTTGCCTACCTTGTCCTTGCCTCTGTGAAACTGCTGATCGCCTATACCGGCCAGTCGGAAGCGTTACGGGCGGACGGCTTGAATAATACGACCGATGTGGTAGCCTCCATCGCTGTACTCGTCGGACTTAAAATATCACGCAAGCCTCCTGATGAGGATCATCATTACGGCCATTTCCGTGCAGAGACGATTGCTTCCTTAATCGCGGCCTTCATCATGATGACTGTCGGAATCGAAGTCATTATAGGAACCGTGCAGGACCTCATTAATCAGGAAACGAGCCAGCCGTCGCTCCTGACCGCCTGGACCGCTCTAGGCGCAGCCGGAATCATGTTCGGTGTATACCGCTATAATTTAAACCTCTCTCAAAAAGTGAACAGTCCTTCGCTTTATGCTGCCGCACAGGATAACCGTTCAGATGCCCTCGTAAGTATCGGGGCTTGTGTAGGGATTTTCGGCGCCCAGTTCGGCCTCTTCTGGCTTGATCCTCTGGCAGGTTTCATCGTCGGTCTCATCATATGTAAAACGGCCTGGGACATTTTCAAGGAAGCTACCCACAGTTTGACCGACGGCTATGAAGAAGGGCAGTTGGAGCATATCCGCTCCACGATATCCAACCACCCGGAGGTCTGGGCCGTTAAAGATGTGAAGGCGAGACTTCAGGGCAGTCAAACGCTTGTTGAAGCGACCATCCACGTGGACCCACACATCACCATCCAGCAAGGACATGACATCACCGATGAAGTGGAGGCTCTGTTAAAAAAACAGAACGACATCAGATACGCACACATTCATATAGAGCCCTACGAAGAATAAAGGCTCCTGCCTGTCATCTCCAGGCAGGAGCTTCTTTATGCTTTTAACGCTTCTGAAAGGGTATGAAGATCTTTCCATCCATACGCGGTTTCCTCATAGGTCCCCTGACCAATGGTCACTTTTTCCGCTTCCACGGGGTCCGCTCCATACTTTATGTAAAACCGGCTGGACGGATTCCGTGTTAACACCCAGACGAGCAGCGATTGATAGCCGGCCTCCGCCATGCCCCGCACAAAAGTCTGCAGAAGTATCCTCCCATAGCCTTTGCCCTGATACTCATCCAGAAGGTAGATGGCGTAGATTTCGCCGTCATAGCCATAGCTTTTCGTCCGTTCCTTCCCCCCCGATACAAAACCGACCACCTGTCCCTCATCATTTTCGATGACGAAGGCTATTTGACCATTCAAAGGCTTGCGGAGAATGGTTTCCCATAAAGTGATCCTGTGCTCGAGAGTCGTATTACTAATATCTCTTTCATCAATCAGATCTTTATATGTGGATTTCCAGCTTTTCACATGAATATCCGCAATAGTCGCGGCATCTTCAAAACGTGCTTCTCTGACCTGAGGCATATCGTTCACCTTCTTCTTATTTATTTTCTTTATTGTAACAAAAAGATGATGCCCCGTACTGCATCATCTTTTTGTTTACAATTATCGACAGGAAAAACTGGAGATTCTGCGTGTGTCAAACCCCGAATAGACCCATCGCTGCTGACCAGGGCGCCAGCGGTAACCTGCTACAGATGTTCTTCCAATGTAGGTTGGATAGAACCAGAACGACCTTCCATTCACAAGACGGATCCATGTATAACGGTACAAACATCCATAGAGGGACCCCGGGTCAACAGCATACAACTCTGCACCCTGCCCACCGGATGGAGGGGCTGGAGGGGGTGGTGGCAGCATTCCGCCCGGGCCGCCCGGGCCGCCCGGACCACCGGGTCCTCCTGGTCCCCCGGGTCCGCCAGGCCCGCCTGGACCCCACCCGGGACCTCCAGGTCCTCCGGGCGGCGGCCCCTGAGGCGGTTGACCACCAGGTCCTCCTGGGGGCGGTCCCTGGGGCGGCTGACCACCGGGCCCGCCTCCAGGAAATCCGAAGATCTGCCCAAAAGGAAAGCCAAATTGTCGATGCATAACGATCAATTCCTTTCTCGGAAGTATCCCTATACGATATGCATCCCTTGGGCAGGTGTGCTTACATCGTTAATAGAAAAACGGTCGCAATCGCTCCCAAAACGACAAAGATAATATGTATACCGAGCCAGGCCAGCAGCACAGCAGCAAGCCCTGCTGCAGCGCCCACCTGCGGAGCATCCGGTTTCACCGTCAGAATGCCGGGGAAAATGAGCGCTCCTAAAGCTGCATAAGGAATGGCGTTCAACCACTGGTCCACCCAGCGCGGAAAGCGGACAAAATCTACGATGAAAGCAGGCAGAAACCTGGGGACGGCTGTAACGACGGCCATACCGATAATCATCCAGATGATCATTCCTCTTCCTCCTCCTCTTCTAATAACCAAATCCCACTCAGACCACCGGCAAGAGTTCCTGCAACAATGGCCCATCCTTGGTTCATTCCCACGCTTTGACAAAGAGCGTTAATGAGAAGAGCCGTCACAGCGATGATGGCAATCCGCCCATTTCTTTTTACAGAAGGGATTAAAAGACCGATAAACATGGCATATAAAGCAACGCCCATGCTGTCACTCAGCTTTGCAGGAATAACATCTCCGAGCACACCGCCCATAAAGGACCCCCCTACCCACGACGCATAGGCGGTCAGCATGAGAGAAGCATAGAAATAAGCCCCATAAGGTTCGGAGGCTTCTTTTTTGTAGAGGGCCGAAACCGTAAACGTTTCATCTGTGAGCCCAAGCGTTAATGGAAGCTTTGCACGAAGGGCGATGGTTTTCAGCCGATTGACGAAGGAAAGCCCCATCACAAAGTGCCGGAAGTTCAAAACAAATGTGGCCGTAATAATTTCAATGAAGCCTGTTCCAGCAGCCACCATTCCTACAGCAAGAAACTGGGCGGCTCCAGCAAAAACAAGCACGCTCATCAATGTGAGTTCCAGATTTGACATCCCGGACTGCCCGGCCAGTACCCCATACGTCAGGGCCACTGGCAGGTAGCCAAGCATAATGGGAAAGCCGGCCGCGATTCCTTTCTGCACCATGTGCAGCCTTGTAGAGGAATGAGGCTCATGTAAAGCATGGGTTTCCATAATTAACCCCCTTTCTGAATTTCCATTATTATACCCAATGGATGAGACGGTGGAAAGTTTTCTCAAGGAAAAAAGATTGACATGAAACCGGTGCTCTTATATTATAAATGCAACTTACTTCATTACTGAAAAGCGTTTAAGCAAAGAAGAATAACAAAATTGTATCAAGTACTCCGCAGTAAAAGGCCGTCAGACAGCCAGCAGAGACCGGATGGAAGGTGAAAATCCGGGTCGGCTTCCTTTGAATTACAGAGTACGGTTCAAAAGATACAGCCAGCAGAGCGGGTAAAGAAGCGTTTCTTTACCAATAAGGGTGGTACCGCGGAGCGACGCTTCGTCCCTTTCTTCGGGGCGGAGCTTTTTTGTATGGATTAAAGGAGGAGAAAAGATGTTTCATTTACAGCCAAAACACCTGCCATCACTGTCAGAATCCATACTCATGATTGTTCTGACCATTGGAGTGATCAGCTATTTTATTATATCGCTTCAGACCGTTCCACACATCCCGATCCTTTTAGGCATCCTGCTGATGCTCACGTATGGTCTATTAAAGAAAAAGTCCTTTAATGATCTGCAGTACGGGATGATACAGGGAGCACAGACCGGAATGGGAGCGGTGCTCCTGTTCTTCGTCATCGGCATTCTTATATCCAGCTGGATGGCAGCGGGTACCATCCCTGTCCTTATGGATGCCGGCTTTACGATCGCGGATGGTCCATGGTTCCTGGCGATTATTTTTGCCGTTACCGCTGTGATCGGTGTTGCTCTCGGCAGCTCTTTTACAACAGCCGCCACTGTCGGTGTTGCCTTCATCGGAGTGGCCGAATCGATGGATGTCTCCCTTGCCATGACAGCAGGAGCTGTCGTATCCGGTGCATTTTTCGGGGACAAGATGTCGCCGCTCTCCGATACGACAAACCTGGCCTCCACCGTTGTCAAAGTGGACTTGTTTGATCACATTAAAAATATGGCGTGGACAACAATTCCTGCCTTCATCATCACGTTTATTCTCTTTATATTTCTTTCTCCGGATCGAAACCCGGATGTTGAACAGCTGGATAACTTCCAGGCCGGTCTCGCTGCATCAGGTTTGATGCACTGGACCTCGTGGATTCCGGTGATCGTCCTTGTTGCAATGACCATCACCAAGCGTCCAGCTTTTATTTCTCTGGCCCTCAGCAGTCTGGCCGCTACAATGCTGGCAGGATTCAGAGAGGTCCTGTCCTGGACTGAACTGTGGCAGACTTGGTTCAGCGGATTCCAGGGCCGTACGGAAGTGGAGGTCGTGAATGAACTGCTGACAAGGGGCGGGATGAACAGTATGCTCTTCACCGTTTCTCTTGTTATTTTAGCGTTGGCCCTCGGTGGTTTGTTTTTCGTCACCGGCGTGATTCCAGCCATCCTGACCCGTGTCCAGGACTCATTGAAATCTGCAAGATCAGCAACCTTGTCCACGGCTTTTACAGCAATCGGAATCAACATTGCAATCGGTGAACAGTACCTTTCCATCCTGCTGACAGGAGAGGCCTACCAGGATGTCTATGAAAAAGCCGGACTGGCACGAAAAAACCTGTCCAGAACTTTGGAAGACGCGGGCACAGTCATCAACCCACTCGTCCCCTGGAGTGTGTGTGGTGTTTTCCTTTCCGGCGTCCTTGGTGTTCCGGTTCTTGATTATCTGCCGTTTGCATTCTTCTGCCTGTTATCACCACTGCTTACCATCCTATATGGATTGACAGGAAAAACGATAGCCCCGGCAGCTGCAGAATCTTATCATAAAGCGAACTAATCCGAAGCGCCTCATTCCTATGAGGCGCTTCCTCTTTTTTCAGGGTCCTCCCCTTCCAAGCTCAATCTTTCTGAACAAAAAAAGAACTTCAGAAGGATCCGGTGGGCAACGCCGGGCCGCCAGAGGACCTGCACTTTCTGCATTGCATAATCCAAAAGAAAAATCCCCACACTAAGCAGTAGAAAACCTGAAAGAGGTGACAGGTGTGGACCAGGACAAACATGAAGAACAGCAGGACCATCATTTAGATATGGAACATGCAGAAACTGAACAAGTTCTTGAGGATGTGGCCTTTTACCGTACGCTCATTGTCAATGTCATCTTTATAGGAAAAGAACAGGCGGACGACTGGGTTCTTGTAGACTGTGGAATCAGTCATTACAGCCGGCGGATCATAGAAGCGGCGGAAAAGCGGTATGGCTCCCGTCCACCGAAAGCAATCGTTTTGACCCACGGCCATTTCGATCATGTCGGTTCAGCTAAAAAACTGGCGGACCATTGGAATGTCCCCATCTTTATTCATCCAATGGAAATGGATTATGTAACCAATCAGCGGGATTATCCTGTCGGAGATGCGACGGTCGGAGGAGGATTATTCGCCCTGATGTCTCCATTTTTCCCTACACATCAGCCGGACTTGAGCCGTTACATCCATGCCATCCCAAGCGATGGAAAGCTCCCGTTTCTTCCTGATTGGCAGGTCATTCACACGCCCGGTCACACGCCTGGACATGCAGCTTTATACAGGCCGCGTGACGGCACCCTGCTCGCTGGAGACGCCTTCATTACAGTAAAACAGGAATCCAGCATGGCTGTTTTTATCCAGCACCAGCACGTTCATGGACCTCCGGCTTATTTTACTCATAATTGGGAGGAAGCCGAAAAATCCGTCCAGCAGTTAGCCGCTCTGGGTCCGGTTACAGCCATTACCGGGCACGGGCTCCCTATGTCGGGGGAAACACTGAAACGCCAGCTCAACGAACTTGCCTCCAATTTTCGTGAACTTGCTGTTCCTAAACATAAACGGAAGCTTCATTAAAAACGACGAGCCCCTTCCTGCTCGTCGTTCTGTATTTAAAGAACGGTTGTTAACTTTGCCAGGCCTTCCAAGAGCCTCGGGCTCGGGCGGCAGAACAGCGATTCCTCAAGCACATGGATCCGGTCGTTTCTTACGGCCTTCATTCCCCCCCACCCCGGCCTCTTCCTCAGAAGATCCGGGTTCATTTTTTCTTCCTTTACTCCGACCCATACCATACAGATATGATCAGGATTACGCTTTTTCACTTCTTCCCAGTCCGTTTGAAAACTGGCCGTATCCTCCTCTGCAAAAATGTTTTCAGCTCCTGCCAGCCGGCTGAGTTCTGTCAGCCAGTTCTTTCCTCCAGGCGTGAACACAGGCTTCGGCCACCACTCCCAGTACAATGTAGGCTTTTCCTTACGTTGAGAAGCCTGGTTCTCCAAGCGCTTCAATTCCTGTAAATATTCCTCTGCCTTAACATCTGCTTCCTCCCCCATACCGAGTTCATGGCCGATACGCCTCAGATCCTCCCCGATCTCTGCCAGGCTGTCGGAATCAATGATCATATAAGGAAGACCCGCCTTTTCAAGCCCTTCTATATTTTTTTCCATGCCAGGCACAGACAAAGAAGCCAGGACCAAGTCCGGCTCTAATTCTGCTGTCTTTTGTATATCAATGGATAAATCAGGCCCGAGCTTTGGGAGATCCCTGATTTCCTCAGGATAATCAGAATAATTATCGACACCAACCAACAGTTCCGTCTGATTCAAATAGGCGACAATTTCAGTATTGCTTGGACATATCGACACGATTCTCACTTTTCCACCCCTTTTAACAGAATTGTCTGATGTTTCATTTTCTTTTATTATAGCTTATATTTAATGTATGGAAAAAGAAAGAAAGGGATGAGCCCATGACCACGACACTGCTTGATTCAACAAACGGAATAGTAGAATTTACATATATCGGAGAAGGTCCTCCTGTGCTGCTGCTGAAGGGTGGACATTGCAGCAGAGATACAGATCTTTCCCACAGCAGTCTCGTTTATGAAGGATTTTCACTGCTGACCATTTCACGACCCGGCTATGACTACACAGAACCCTCGACAGGACGTACACCGGACGAATTCGCGGATACCATCGTGGAAGTTCTCGATTATTTAAGCCTGGATCGTGTGCATGTCATAGCTGTATCTGCAGCAGGTCCAAGCGGAATCGCTCTAGCTTCCAAATATCCGGAGCGTGTGGACCGGCTCGTTCTCGAAGCAGCCCTGACAGGGTCGTGGGACAGGAAATCCCGTAAGAAGGCGATGATGCTGTTCGGTCCTGCAGAAAAAATGGTCACAGGGAGCCTCAAGTTTATGCTTAAGCTTTTCCCTGATCTTGTTATGAAGCAGCTTCTTGCTGATATGACTACGGAAGACGTAGAGGATTACCTGGACAATTTATCGGCCAACGACCGGCGGTTCATCTACGATATGCTCTCCACGTCCCAGCCTGGCAGAGGCTTTATCCTGGACCTGGACCATGATGTAAAGAATCTTCATGAACTGAACGTACCCGTCCTCGGTATGTATTCCCAAAAAGACCGCAGCGTCCCTTATACAAACGCCCTGCTGCTGAAATCCACTGTACCTGATTGTGAAATCTACGAAGTCAATGCCGACAGCCACTTAATCTGGATTGGAAAAGATGCTCATGATGTTTGGAACAAACGGCTGGAATTTCTAAAACAATCCTAAAACATTCGGAGGGATCACCATGGATGATGTAAGGTGCACGCAAATGCTGGATCGTTTCTTAACGTTTTATGACCAGGCTTATCATGAACCTCCCCATAAACGGCATGAACTATGGATGGAATATTATGATTTCCCCCATACGCCACCTGGTTACCAGCAGGGACAGCTGGCAAAGGAAATGGTGGAGTATGCCTGGACCAAGTACCATCACGTCTACGATAAAATCCAATATTTCGATATCAGTCCACTCGAACTGAATGAGTACGTGGATCATATTAAGCAGATTCTCCACAGTACCACCTACGTGGATGTAAACGTTCTCTTTTTCGTCGGAACATTTGAAACGGACCCTTTCGTCATCCAGGAGAAACATCAATATATTCTCTGCTTCCCTGTCGAGCTCCCCGGAGGTCAGACACGTTTGATCCAGGAACTTGCAAGAGTCGTTCACTGCCGCCAGTCCGGACTCGCCCCCAGCCATACCCGTACACTTGGACAGCTGATCTTCCAGGAGGGGCTTGCCATTCACACCACGCTGGAAGTACTCGAAGAAAGCGGAATGCCTGACCCTTATTTCAGCTGGGATGAAGAGAGCTGCAGCCGCGAACCCAACCGGGTCATGATGAATATCCAGCCTCATCTGCACCGCACGGATTACGAAGCGCTCTACTCCTTTACAAAAGGAACAGGAGCCTCCGGTTTTGAAAAAGAGGCCAATTACACCGGATGGCTTGTCATCCAGCATCTTCTCGAACAAGGCAAGCCATTGTACGAACTGGCCCGCATAGCTCCTGATGAAGTCGATACCCTTGTGGAGCGGGCCCTGCTGTCATTAATGAATCAGGCGTATATGACGCAGCCTCAGGAGTAAAAAGGAACTTTTTTGTAATAGGGCTTTCATTCCTTTTGCCCATCTGTTATACTATGGTTAATTATTCGTTGTTCGATCAGAGTGTCATGCAAGAGAAGATGTTTCGCAAGATGTCGTCTTGATGGACTTGAATGAGCAAGAATAGTAATACAATGTGGAGTTTCTCCACGCAGGAGGTTTTTGTACATGGTCGAAGGTACAGTAAAATGGTTTAACGCAGAAAAAGGTTTCGGTTTCATTGAAGTAGAAGGTCAAGACGACGTCTTCGTACACTTCTCCGCTATTCAAGAAGAAGGTTTCAAAACTCTTGAAGAAGGTCAAGTTGTAACTTTCGAAATTGAAGAAGGTCAGCGTGGACCACAAGCAGCTAACGTTCAAAAATAAGAACGTATAAAAAACTCCCCTTTCGAGGGGAGTTTTTTTATGTCCGCTTTTCAACACAGAAAAGAACAGCTCATGGCTGTTCTCCGTCTGTAGAAAAAGTTCGTCCCATCCAGTTAGAGTTGTCCGCATGTCGTGTGAAGGGGCACGTTCCGCTTATCGTCGGATGATTGCCGCAGGCGTCACCACCGAACGCTCTTCGTGCCGATGCCTGTGTAAAACCACGTTGAATATTGCCTTCCATCCAGCAATGGGGAGCTGGATGGAGGAGAGTCTTTTTCGATTTTAAAGAATTCCCAAGGAGCGGTGCCTCCTTCCACTCCTGCGGAAGCTCGGGCGCTCGTCCGCGGAAAGGGAAGAGGCTTACGCTCCAGGCGGTAAGAAAAAAAGCTTGTAGAGAAAAAGGGGTTTCTCTACAAGCTTTTTCTATTTATTCATCTTCCTGCTCAGTCAGGATTACTGGGCCGTCTTTTGTGATGGCTACGGTGTGTTCATACTGCGCGGATAACGTGCCATCAACTGTGCGCGCCGTCCAGTTGTTCTGATCCATCTGACTCGCCCAGTCCCCGATGTTAATCATCGGCTCGATGGTAATGACCATTCCTTCTTTCAGTCGGGCGCCTTTACCAGCCGCGCCGAAGTGAGGGATGTAAGGATCTTCGTGGATGGATTCGCCGATGCCGTGTCCGGTGAAGTCGCGGACAACCGAGTATCCTTCTCCTTCTGCGTATGCCTGGATGGCATGCCCGATATCACCGATTCTCTTACCCGGCACTGCCTGCTCGATTCCTTTATATAGAGACGTTTTCGTTACGTCCATCAGTTTTTGAGCCTCGTCGCTGATTTCGCCTACCGCATGCGTCCAGGCGGAGTCAGCCAGGTAACCGTTCAAGTTGACGACCATATCGATGGTTACGATATCGCCTTCCTTCAGCTTCTCATCACGTGGGAATCCGTGGCAGATTTCATCATTAATGGAGGCACATGTTGTGAATTCGTACCCTTGATACCCTTTCTGCTCTCCGGTAGCTCCGCGTTCGGCTAAATAGTTTTCCACAAATTTTTCGACTTCCATCGTTGTGACACCCGGTTTGATAAAGGAGCGCAGCTGTTTATGGACATCAGCCAGCAGCTTACCAGCTTCGTGCATGTTTTCAATTTCTCTTTGACTCTTACGTTTAATCATAGTGATACAATCCTCTCTTTTTCTTATTACGTATGCAAGTATCCCTCTGTATGATAACGAAAAAATACCGGCAAAACTACCCCGGAGCCTTATTCGACTGTGCGGATGACCTTTGCCGGGCTGCCGGCGGCGAACACATTGTCCGGGAGATCCTTGGTAACAACCGCCCCCGACCCGATCACAACGTTGTTTCCAATCGTGACCCCGGGATTAATAATCGCTCCTCCCCCGATCCACACATCATCACCGATCGTAATGGGCCGACCGGATTCCAGTCCCTTTGCTCTTGTTTCCCTGTCCATGGGGTGAAGAGCGGTATACAGCTGAACGTTCGGTCCAATCAAGACACGGTCTCCGATCGTAATCGGACATATATCCAGGAACACACAATTGAAATTGGCAAAGAACCCGTCTCCTACATGAATATTGTAACCATAATCACAGTAAAACGGCGGTTCGAGAGTCATCTCTCCGGCTATCGTCCCAAAAAGATCTTCCATCAGCTGATGGCGGTAATGCTCTTCGGTGTTCTTCGTCTGATTCAATGCGTGGGTGATCTGCCTGGCCCGCGACCTGTCCATAACCAGCTCATCATCCCAGGGGCGGTACAGCTCCCCCATCAACATTTTTTCCTTCTCCGACATACGATCCCTCCTATGGTCTGGATGTCTTTACTTTATCATAGTTTTCGGCTAGGCTAGGAACAACAAAAGGAGGCTCCCCCCATGGAAACACGCGAATTAAACCGGTCGGATGCAGAAGCCTGCTATGAGCTGCGGCTCGAAGCTCTGCTGACGAACCCGGATGCTTTTATTACGACATACGAACAGGAAAAGCAAAGACCAAACCCGATTGAAACGACCGCTGAGCGTCTTGAAAGTAAAGACACCCGGACCTTCGGGCTGTTTTCTGAAGAGGAACTGGCAGGGGTCGTAACGCTGATGCGCGAAACCCACCCGAAATTCAGACACAAAGCCTCCATCGTTGCGATGTACGTCACCCCCGAGGTAAGACGGAAAGGTGGAGCACAGCAGCTGCTCAAAGAACTGATCCAGCATGCCGCTGCGGTGGAAATTGAAGTGCTTCATCTCAGCGTCGTTACGGAGAACACACCAGCAAGAGAGCTGTATCAAAAGCTGGGCTTTCAATGCTGGGGTGTGGAAAAGAAAGCCATAAAGCTTCCCGGACGCTATTTGAACGAGGAGCATTATGAACTTTTTCTTTAAATATGAAACGGACAGAAGCGAAGATTCGTATACCATTCATAAGCTCCTGAAGAAGGAAGGGATTGAATGATTGAAATCAAGCAGGTAACGAAAAACTTTGCCGGGAACGCAGCCGTCAAAGATTTGGATTTGACAGTGCCGGACGGGAAAATCTTCGGGTTTCTAGGTCCGAACGGTGCGGGGAAGTCGACAACGATAAAGATGATGACGGGCATCCTCCCACTGGATGAAGGCTCCATATCGATGAACGGCGTGGATATCAGTAAAGAACCCATAAAAGCCAAGCATCAGTTCGGTTATGTGCCGGACCGCTCGGATATTTTCCTCCGGTTAAAGGGAATGGAATACTTAAATTTCATCGGTGATGTTTTTAGAGTACCGGAAAACGTCCGGAAAGAGAAAATTGAATACTTAACCAAAAGCTTCGACATCTATGAAGCGCTGAATGACCAGATTCATACATATTCGCACGGGATGCGCCAGAAAATTGTCGTCAGTGGTGTCCTTCTGCACGACCCGGATGTATGGATTCTCGATGAACCATTAACAGGACTCGATCCTAAATCATCCTACACGTTAAAAGAAATGATGCGGGAGCACGCAGCTAAAGGAAAGACCGTCTTTTTCTCCACCCACGTGCTGGAAGTCGTCGAACAGTTATGTGATGAAGTGGCGATTATAAACAAAGGGCATGTTCAATTTCGTGGAAGTATGAAGGAAATGAAGCAGCAGTTCCAGGAAGACAACAATCTGGAGAAGCTGTTTTTGGAGCTGACACAAAATGAGTAACACGTGGAAGCTGATGAAGTTGATGGTGAAAATGCAGCTGTCCTTCGCTCACCGGAGCACAGCAGAAAAATCGGGCTATCTCATCTTAGCCGTCGTCATGATCCCCTTCGGTCTGCTGATTCTCACCCTGTTAAACGAAATGATCGCGGTGATGTACGAAGCCTTCAGCCCGACGGGGGATGAAGCAGTCATCCTTGGGATCTTATTTGTATTAATGACCGTTTTTTACTGCTTTATCACCATAGGTACGGTCTTATCTTCTTTTTACTTTGCAGAGGATGTGGAATCGTTTGTCACGCTTCCCTTTCACCCCTATCAGATCGCAGCTGGAAAAGCCGCCGTTCCGTTCCTTTCGCTTTACGGAATCAATGCGGTTATCCTGCTTCCCGCTCTTGGGTTTTACGGCCTCCACAGCGGGGCAGGGATTCTTTATTATTGCTGGTCCTTTTTTATCTGGCTGCTTCTTCCGGTGCTTCCGTTCGTACTGACCGCCATTGCCATCATGTTCATCATGCGCTTTGTGAATATCTCGAAAAATAAGGATCGAAGCAAGGTGGTTGCCGGTCTTCTTGGTTTTGTTTTCGTCATCGGTATCAATGTTGTCATCCGCCTGGAAAGCGGAAATCAGGATATGTACCAGCTGGCGGTTGAACAGGGGAATCTGCTCGAGCTGGTAACGAAGTTTTTTCCAACTGCCTACATCAGCAGTTCGGCCCTTACAGCCCCTGCATCCCTTCAGGGCATTCTGTATCTCATCTTGATGATCGGTATTTCCGCAGGAGGGATCGCTCTTTTTTTCACTATCGGACAGAAGCTTTACTTCAAAGGGGTGCTCGGTTTATCCGGAGGAAAAAGAAACACGTTTACTGCGGATACTGTAGAAGGGTACGTGAAGAAAAAACCGTTGATCTACAGCTTGTGTAAAAAAGAGGTCCTGCTGATCTTACGCACGCCCACCTTCTTTACTCAAATATTTGTGCAAAGCCTGATCCTGCCTGTACTAGCCATTGTCCTGATCACTATGGAAATGGACGGCCCTATCGGGGGAGCAGGCGCACAGCTGGCCGACATGAACGGGAAAACCGTCATTCTGGCCTCCGCAGCGCTTTCGGTCGTTATTTTCGGATCGAACCCTGCCTCCATCTCTTCGATTTCAAGAGACGGAAAAAGCTGGTTCAATCATCTTTATCTGCCTGTTCCACCTTCCAAGGTGATCATGAGCAAAATGCTGACGGCCTACCTGCTGAATGCCATCTCGCTGATCCTGTTAAGTGCTGCCGCTTTATGGATGATCAACATTCCTCTGCCGATTTGGGGAGCGTGGTTTATCCTTTCTCTACTCATCAGCTGGATTGCCTCTGCCGCGGGGGTGATGGTGGATTTATACAGCCCGAAACTGGACTGGACAGATGAGCGGGAAGTGTTCAAGGGGCGGTTTATCGGAATCGTTCCTCTCGCCATCGAAGCACTCGTATTCGGAGTGATTTTAGTCATCGTGTTGAATATAAAAAGCCTGCAGGGCCTCTGGCCGGTATCTGGTGCTTTATTCATCATCTTTCTTCTGCTGGCATTACTGACGCAGAGGGCCTTGAAAAAAATAACTGAACGCCGTTACCACAAGCTGCTGTAAGCAAAGAAACAGGCAGAAGAGAGTCGTCTCTTCTGCCTGTTATTTTACGATCATGACCGGACATTTCGCTCGTTTAGCCACTTTGTGACTGACACTACCCAGCACCATTTCCTGAAGCGTGTTCAATCCCCGGCTTCCGATGATGACGATATCAAAATCGTGGTCATTGGCGTAATGAACAATGGTCGGACCAGGTTCACCGTGACGGATCACCACTTCATATGAAACGTCCCGGCCACGCAGGCTCTCTTCAATCGGCTCAAGCCTCTGCTTGCGTTTCTGATCAATCATCGCCTTATCTCCCTGGGTAAGAACATCAGTTTTCGACTGATCGACGTCCACCACATAGATGATGGTGATCCGTGCCCCCATCTGCAGACCGGCAAGCTCTGCCGCTCTTTCTGCCGTACGTATGGAATGATCGGACCCATCGGCCGCAATCAATATATTTTTATACATGAGTGGCTCCCCCTTCTTTTTTCATCATTTTACCATGGAATAGGAAGCCTATGTAAATATTCACCGGCCCACACCCTCTCCATGAATTGGAAACTTCACTTCAGAAAAAATCCCCTCCTCAGGCAAGAGAGAGTTTCATAGAGATATTTGAAGAAAAGAAGAGAAAAAAGTTTATTTATGCGCTTACATGGGGTTATGTGAATCTACCAATAGGTGATATAATCTGAACGTTCTTGCCGGAATTAAGTATTACTGCGGGTAATACAGAAAAATTTTAAGAGAGAGGTGCGCAATTGAACACACAAACATTAAAACAACAATGGTTTGGAAACGTAAAAAACGATGTGCTTTCAGGTATGGTCGTCGCTATGGCCCTCGTTCCTGAAGCGATCGCTTTCTCTATCATCGCTGGAGTCGACCCCATGGTAGGATTGTACGCTTCCTTCTGTATCGCTGTTGTCATCGCATTTGTAGGGGGACGGCCGGGAATGGTTTCGGCCGCAACAGGAGCGATGGCTGTGCTTATGGTAACGCTCGTGAAGGATCACGGCCTTGAGTACCTGCTGGCCGCGACCATCCTGACAGGTATTCTGCAGTTTATTCTTGGTGCCTTAAGGATTGGGCAGTTTATGAAGTTTATCCCAAGATCGGTGATGATCGGCTTTGTAAACGCCCTGGCTATTTTGATTTTCTCATCCCAGCTGATTCACTTTGAAGGCGCAGGCCTTGCGATGTATGCCATGGTTGCCGGATCCCTTGCGATCATTTATCTACTGCCAAGGTTTACAAAGGCTGTCCCCTCTCCACTCGTTGCCATCGTTGTCATGACGATCATTGCGGTAACGACAGGAGCAGGACTTAAAACCGTTGGAGATATGGGAGAGCTTTCAAGCACACTTCCGATCTTCCTTGTACCTGATATTCCAGTAAACTTTGAAACGCTGCAGATTATTTTCCCGATTTCCCTTGCCCTTGCCTTTGTCGGACTGCTTGAATCACTGCTTACAGCTCAAATTGTCGATGATATGACAGACACGGTCAGTGATAAGAACAAAGAAGCCCGTGGACAAGGTGTGGCCAACGTGGTGTCCGGACTGTTCGGCGGTATGGCTGGTTGTGCGATGATTGGACAATCTGTCATCAACGTATCCTCCGGAGGACGCGGCCGTTTATCCACACTGGTTGCCGGTGTCTTTATGATGACTTTGATTATTGCTTTCAACGATCTGCTTGTTCAGATCCCGATGGCCGTACTAGTCGGAATTATGATCATGGTATCCGTCGGTACCTTTGACTGGAGTGCTCTAACGAGACTGCATAAAACACCCGTGACGGACACTGTCGTGATGGTGGTCACCGTTGGAACGGTTGTGTATACTCATGACCTATCCAAAGGTGTACTGGCTGGTGTCATTCTCAGTGCCATCTTCTTTGTGGCCAAAATTTCCAAAGTCCATGTTGAAGAGCACTTTGAAGAAGCGGTAAGCAAGATCGTTTACCAGGTGTCCGGCCAGGTGTTCTTCGCTTCAACGGACAGCCTGTTGAAACACTTCGACTTTAACGTAAAAGCGGATACGGTTCAGATCGACTTCACAGATGCACACATCTGGGATGATTCGGCCGTAGCTGCAATTGATAAGCTTGTTCTGAAGTTCAGAGAACAGAACAAGGAAGTCGAAATCGCCGGGCTCAACAAAGACAGTTCCCAGCTTGTCAAAAAGCTGGCTGTCCATCATAAAGCTGATGCTTCATTATCCAATCATTAAATAAAAGCCGGAACTGTTAATCAGTTCCGGCTTTTTTGTCTTTAAAAAAGTTCCAGAGCCTTTTCTCATGAAGGCTGTTATCAGGGGGGCTGCTTATTTCTTTCATACCCGGAGATTCCTCTGACCGTCTTTGGATGAGTAAAAGGAATGACGACCGCTTGGAACCCGGGCCTGCCAAGCATTTACCTTCAGCCTGAAAAAGCGGGAACGGATAAAATCAATTCCCGCTTTTTCTTTTTTCCCATTCACTTCTGAGAACTCCATAGATGGAGGAATCCCTCCAAGCACCTTTCACGAAAATATCCTCACGCAGTGTTCCCTCTTTAACCATTCCTATTTTCTCCAACACCCGCTGGGACGCTTTGTTCTCAGGACTGCTCAGCGCTGTGACACGATGGAGTCCACAGTGGTCAAAACTGTAGGCCAGCATCAGCCCGCAGGCTTCTGTCGCGAATCCCCGCCCCCAGTAATGGTGATGAATAATGAAACCAATTTCACCTACTCCATCCCAGTCCTGAATGTTCAACTCTATATTTCCAATCACATGGTGGTCCGCTTTTACCACGATTGCAAATACATAACGGGAGCGGTATTTCTGCCGGGCATCAATCAACACCTGACGGACAAAAAATTTACTATCTGTTTCTGTATGAGGCCCCCAGGGCTGGTATTTAACCGTATCCGGGTCCGAAGCATACGGATGGAATTCCGCCCAGTCCTCCGGGAGAACCTCACGGAGATAGAGACGTTTCCCCTCCGCTGTCACTTGAATCCCCCGACCATCCGCGGGAGTCGGCTCAAACGGCACTTTTCTTTTGGTCATGCGTTTGTCCTGAACGCATCCATCCAGGCTCCTGGATGTTCCTTCACTAAAAATGTACGGACTCCTTTAATCGTATGAAGATAAAGAAAGCCCGATCCCTGCGAAAAAGCTTTATAGGAGACATCATGCACGTCTTTCCGTTCGAGTATTTCATCCGGGCATACGACCGAATCCTCGTATAACTCCAGACGTTCCTCCCTCTCCTCATAAACCTGCTGATTGTTACGAATGGTCCTTGTTTTTACAATGATGGGATGAGCACAAATCACACCAATCGTCCCTTCTCTATTTTTTCTGTCTCCATTATACACGACTCCTGTCCTTTTACAGCATGGAAGTATTTCTGCTTTTCATCCTCTTTGATTTGTATTAGGATGATAAAGGTGTTTTTGAACAACCTAAGAACAACTGGAGGAACATGAATCATGACAAATCGTAATAAAGGCATTGTATTACTGCTTATATCAGCGTTTGGTTTTTCCATGATGGCTGCTTTAGTCAAGCTGTCCGGAGACGTTCCAACGGTACAGAAGACCCTTTTCCGAAACCTCGTTTCCGCCATTATCGCTTTTGGATTTGTGCGTTACAATAAAGAGCGCCTGTTCGGAAAAAAGGAAAACCAGAAGCTTCTGCTTTCCAGGTCTGCGCTCGGAACAATCGGGATGGTCCTGTACTTCTATGCCATTGATAACCTCGTGCTGTCCGACGCTGATATGCTGAATAAACTGAGTCCGTTTTTATTAATTATATTTTCTGCCATTTTCTTAAAGGAACGAACACGCCCTTATCAAATCGCCGCCATCCTTGCCGCCTTTGCAGGGACACTCCTTATTATTAAGCCGGCCTTTTCACTGGAATTCATCCCTTATGCGGCCGGGTTGTTCTCTGCAGTGTTTGCTGCCGGAGCCTACACGCTGCTCCGTGTGCTTGGAGACAAGGAGAAATTTTACACCATTGTGTTCTACTTTTCCTTTTTCACAACGGTAAGCCTGCTGCCGTTCACCATCGCTTTTTATGAACCGATGTCAGCGAAGCAGTGGGTCTATTTGCTGGGAGCGGGTGCATTCGCTACTCTCGGGCAGTTCGGCCTGACGATCGCCTATAAATTCGCTCCGGCACGTGAAATTTCCATCTTCTTCTACTCCACGGTCGTTTACTCGGCATTGATCAGCATCCTGCTGTTCGGCCAGATCCCCGACTTGTTGAGTGTCGCTGGTTATCTCACTATATTTGGTGCTTCCCTTTACATGTTTTTGAAAAACAATAAAGAAGCAGCAAAACAAGCCCAAGCCTCCTGATTAAAAAGAGGACGGAAGGATGATAACAAATCCCTCCGTCCTCTTTTTGTTTTCAATCCCCGCTGTCTCCTCCGTCTCCGCCATCTGACCAGTCTGTATACGTATAAAACGACGGATGACGTTTTGTCTCATGCAGGTGCGTCTTTGGCTGACTCCTTTGCGGATGTCGTCGAAAGAATAGAATAACCACAGTGAAAAAGATAAGAACACTTGCGATCCCGAGTACAGTTTCCCACATTTTTCCCACTCCCTTTTCTATCATTACGTATCATCACCTTTTTCGTTTCAAAATTTTAACAATTCATGGACACTTTTCACTCCATTTGGTATATTAAAAAGATTCATACAAAGGAGAGAGATTTATGATCCCTGAAAAACTTAAGCATGGGGATGAAATACGCGTCATTTCCCCATCCAAAAGCTTGTCCATCGTCGCTCCCGATCAGCAGGAACTTGCAGTACATCGACTCAGGGACATGGGTTTTACCGTCAGCTACAGTAATTACGCAGCGGAAGCACCGGCGCTTCTATCCAATCCTGTAGAACACAGAATTTTAGATATTCACGAGGCTTTCAGGGATCCTCACGTCAAAGCTGTCCTGACGACTCTTGGAGGGTACGACAGCAATCAACTTCTGAGCCACCTGGACTATGACCTGATCCAGGCGCACCCTAAAATTTTCTGCGGGTATTCGGATATTACAGCCTTGTCAAACAGCATCTATCAGAAAACAGGCCTGGTCACCTACAGCGGCCCCCACTTTTCCACTTTCGGAATGAAACAAGGACTGACCTACACGTTGGAACATTTCCGCACTATGTTCACGACGACCGCTGCCATAGACATAGAGCCTGCCGCTCACTGGAGCGATGATGCGTGGTACCTCGATCAGGAGGATTGTACGTTCTATCCCAACCAGGGTCCCGTTGTGATTCATGAGGGCCAGGCATCCGGAACCTTAATCGGCGGGAACCTTTGTACGTTCAATCTGCTGCAGGGTACTGCATTTATGCCGGAGCTTGCGGGTACGGTCCTCTTTTTAGAGGATGATGAACTGTCCAATCCGGAGACATTCGACCGCGACCTGCAGTCCCTGATCCATCAGCCTGGATTTGATCAAGTCCAGGGCCTTGTGATCGGCCGGTTCCAAAAGGCGTCGAACGTAGACCTTCCGACATTAACGGCTGTCATCGAAAGTAAACCGGAGCTTGCATCCCTACCCGTCATTGCGGATGCTGATTTCGGCCACACCAGCCCGATCTTCACCTTTCCTATTGGAGGACATGTCGAGATAAAGGCTGAAAGAGAGCAGGCCCACATCCGCCTGCATCTATAAAAAAACCACTCCTGCCAGAGTGGTTTTTCAATTATTAGACGAGATCGTATAAGCGGTACACCTGTCCGTTGGTAACGTCCTGCTGCAGTAAATTCATCAACACATCTGCCACTTCCTGTGGAGAGCGAAGAGCATTTTCTTCCTTCATCTTTTTGAATTTGTCCACATCAGCAAACGCAGATTCACTGGAAGAACGGATGTCCTGCTGCATATCCGTATCCATGACCCCCGGACTAAAGGCTAGGATCGTATGGCCGCTGCCCTCCTGCTCAAGAGCAAGGGTTTCTGTAAAACGATTTAAGGCAGCCTTGGAGCTGCTGTACACACTCCATCCATGAATACTCTTTTCCGCAGCGCCGGATGTTATCATGACAATGCCCAGCTTGACACCGGTCTCAGACGCTGCCGGAAGCAGCTCATTGATGAGCAGAATCGGAGCTGTCAAATTGATCTGCATGTGCTTCTGTACCGCTTCCGCGTCAAGATTCCCTGCTGTTTCAATTGGCTCAACGACACCGGCGTTATTGACGATGTATACGAATTCCGTCTGTGCATGAAAAGCTTTTTCCTTAACTACGGCGGCGGCTCTTTGTAAGTCCGCTGTATCATTCAAGTCCGCCGGAATATGCTCAAAACTCCCCGTTTGTTCATCCTTGAGTGAAGAAAGCTTTTCATTTCCTGAACGGGAAATCCCTAAGACGTGGATGCCCTGCTTCATGAATTTTTCTGCCACCGCTTCCCCCAGTCCACGGGAAGTACCAGTAATAATAGCGTATTTCATTGAGGATCCTCCTTCTCTCTTCCTATAATAATAGGAGCCTTCCATGCTCCTTATCTACAGCCGGCTCTGCTTTACATCGCACTTTTCAAGCGATATGATGAACAAAGCAAATGTGTACGTATAAAGGAGCCGATCATGAAGTATTTCTTTCTCTTCATTATTTATGTTGTGGGCCTGGTCGTGTCAAGTCTCGGCCTTGCCTTAATAATAAAATCCGGCCTCGGCGTCGGTCCCGGCGACAGTATTGCTGTTGGTTTATCCATGCATTTACCTGTCACGGTCGGAAGTGTGATGATTGCAGCTTTTATCATCCTCCTTCTCGTCAATGCCAGGCTTGAGCGGAAACGGCCGCAGTATGAATCGTTAATTCCGATCATCCTGCGCGGCCGGACCCTGGATCTGTTTTTATATGGATCATTGGAAAACCTGGATGTGCAGGTGTGGTGGGGCCAGTGGGGGATATTCACCCTCGGTCTTCTGGCAGCGGCTGTCGGTATTTCCATATACCTCCGTACCCCTTTCCCACGCATCCCTCTCGATCATTTCATGATGATTATGAACGAGAAAACCAACCAGTCCAAAAGCTCTGTCCGGATTTTTTCCGAGTCAGGCATGGCGCTGATCGGCTTTTTACTGGGGGCACCTGTAGGGTTCGGGACCTTGATTGTAGCAATCCTGCTCGGCCCGCTCATCCAACTGACCTTCCAATGGGCCCGTCCCATTGCCAGGCTCTGGTCAGATCCAGAGAAACATGCTGCACAAAAAGCGTGATGCTCTCATCACGCTTTTTGTGTTTTATTTTTCAAATGATAATTGTGTGACCCCTGTTTCTTCAAGTTTCCGGCCGATTTCTTCTTCAATTTTCATCCGCTTCTCCATCTGTTCTTCTGTGAGCTTATCTCCAAGAGGACCATAGATGTTGGTCAATTCCTTCTCGGAAAGTTTCTCCACAAGCTTGTCCCAGAAGCTGAATTCATCATACTCTTCCACATGGGTATCCATCAGTTTGGATTCATAATCCACATCGAGATCGTGGACCCCCAGCTGCTCGTGATGCGTAACCCTGTCTTCCAGGCCGCCCTCTTTATATTTTGATAAAACGGCTTCGCGGACGTCCTCAAACTGCTCATCCAGTTCCATTTTCGTTGAGTTGACCATCCATGTTCCAAGAAACACCGCTTCCACTAGTTTTTCATATTGGTCCTGCGTTAATTCCAGTTTTACATTCGGCACGATTCCCGCCCCTTTCCTTGATTTCATCTGCATTATAGCATACGTGAAACCGCTGCACACAAAGAAAGCCGGCAGCGCTCCGGCTGCCGGCAGATTTTCTTTTATTCAGCTGCTGCTATAGAGAAAAGACACGCCTCTTCCGGAAGGCCTGCATCCTGTTCATAGCACTTTTGAAGCGTCCGGGTAACCGGCCCCGGTGTACCATCAGCTATGGTCAGCTCATCCACCTTCAAAATCGGCATGACTTCTGACGTACTGCTGGATAGAAAGACTTCATCCGCGTCCTGCAGATCTTCTAAAGAGAACGTCTCTTCAACGAACTCGATCCCTTCCTGGTCACAGAAAGCTTCTACACGCATTCTTACACAGCCGTGAAGGATGTTCTTTTTAGGAGGATGGGTATAGACCTTTCCGTCCTTGACGAGATAGGCATTGGATGAACTGCACTCCGTCACTTCCCCATCTTTATGAAGAACAGCTTCATAACAGTCCTTCTCTTTGGCCGCTTGTTTAGCCAGCACATTCCCAAGCAGGTTCAGACTCTTGATGTAGCACCAGTCCCAGCGTACATCATCATGGGAAATGGTGGTCACACCATTTTTCAACTTCTCCTCCGGTCTTGGGAGATCTTTCACATAGGCGTAAAGGTTCGCTTCAATACCATCAGGAAAAGCATGATCCCTTGGAGCGGACCCTCTTGTAATCTGCAGGTAAACCTTGGCATCACCGGTCACCTTGTTCTTTTCAAGCAGCTCATCAAGCTTGGCATACAAGTCCTCTTTCTTATAAGGAACCTGGATCTTTATGGCTGCTGCGGAACGATACAGCCGCTCCACATGCTCATGAATTAAGTAATAGCGGCCGCCATATATACGGATGACTTCATAGATACCATCCCCGAACTGCAGCCCGCGTTCTTCAAACGGATAGCTCAGCTCATCCTGTCCGACAAAATCATCCTGCGTCAAAATATGGTTATACATTGTCATTCTTTACCTCCTTGGCATTCCATTACAGATTAAGAACTAGTTTAACAGAAAACGCGTGCCTTATGTTCTTTCTTCTGTAAATCTTTCTGAACTACGAAAAATAAACGGCGCACACCCTTGGAACAGAAGGGCAGATGCAGCCTTCCTTCCTAAGAACAGGGTATGCGCCGGTTTTACTGGATGTTTGGTTCTATTTGAATAACTGCTTCCACCACGGGGAGGTGATGCGGTTTCCGTTTCCCGTCCTTCTTTTTCATTGGATAAAAAGCTACATGAAGATCCGTGAGTGATTCATCATAATGGAAGTCCTCAAACTGCACGTAACGGAATGTAGAAAAAGTGCCCTGCACGATACCATCGGTTTCTGTATTATACGTCGTTCCATTGGAATCCACGGCTTTCACGAGAAATTCGATTTCCCCGTCTTCCCGGAGCCAGTCCTCGCCTTCCTGGTTAATCAGTGCCCGTTGGTCTTTGTACCACATGCCGAAATACAGCCCGGTCGAATCGTTACGACTGTAGAGCTTGGTGACGCGGATGCCGTTCCCCAATTCAGTGACGCTGTCTGTTAACGGCTGAGGATGCTGCCTGGGCTCGTCCATCATCGGATACAGACGGTCTTTCGTAAGGCCGTTCAATTCCCGGTTGTCAAAGAAAAACACGACCGCAAGCGTAAGGACAGCAAGAAAACCTATGATTGCCAGACGGACGTTACGCATGATGACACCCCTTCTGAAAACGCTCTATTATTTCCTTATTATAGCAGATCCTGCGCCCTTTTCATGAAAAAAACTGCCCTTTTTCAAGAGCAGTTTTACACTTACACATATTTTTTCTGAACTTTTTTACCACTGTAGCTGAAAATCACATCGCGTCCTTCCACCTTCGTTTCCATATGAACCGGACGCCCCCACAGCTGGTAGACATAAGGAAGCGTCTTTTCCAAATAACTGACGTCCAGCTCTACATCTTCATAATGATGCTTCAAATAAAGCTCTCCGCTTTTTACATAATCCCCGTCCTGGACGGTTAAATACGGAAAACCACCGTTCACTCTCATCGTTACAAGCTGATCCCGGACGGCTTCATGGTCTTTATCCGTAATTTTATATTTCTGTCCTTGTTTCTGAAACAAGTATAAATCTTCCCGCCGGACGAGCTCTTTCGTTAAATAGTTCCGAATAAAACTTTGATCGGATTCAATCTCCCTTACTTCAAACATCTTTTCCCGGCCCGTTCCCGGAACAACCCCGTGCTTTTTCATCTCTTCTGAAGGATTGTCATAGCGTTCTTCGATATCTTCAAAAATCTTCAAGCCTAAATAATAAGGGTTCAACTGGGTTTTGGAAGGCTGGACAACACTGGCATTCAGTTTCGCAAATTCGATCGACTCATCGCTTGTCAAATCCATTTCACGTAAGATTCTCGCATGCCAGTAGGAAGCCCATCCCTCATTCATGATCTTCGTTTCGAGCTGAGGCCAGAAATACAGCATTTCCTCCCGCATCATCGTCAGAATATCCCGCTGCCAGTCTTCAAGCTCCCGGCTGTACTGCTCAATAAATAAGAGCAAGTCCTTCTCGGGACGAGGAGGAAACTTTCTTTTCTTTTTAAAACGCGGCTGGTCTTCCGAAGAGGATTCATCAATGTTCCATAAGTCATCGTACTCGGTAAGCGCTGCTTTTTCCCCGCTGCTTTCCTCATCATCCACCGACCACGCCAGCTTCGGTCTCACTAGAGAGGGGTCGATATGTTCCTGAATGGCAAGAACCGCATCCAGGAAGGATTCCACTTCTTCCTTGCCGTACAGCTTGTCATAGGCGGCAATCCGTTCCGCTGTAGCGGCCATGCTTTCAACCATGTCCCTTTTCGTATTTTGAAAACGGGCGTTGTTTTTAAAGAAATCACAGTGCGCGAGAACGTGGGCGACAATCAGCTTATTTTGAATCAGGCTGTTGGAATTAAGTAAAAACGCATAACAGGGGTTGGAGTTGATGACGAGTTCATAAATTTTACTGAGCCCGAGGTCATACTGCAGTTTCATTTTGTAATATTGCTTACCAAAGCTCCAGTGGGAAAAACGCGTCGGCATACCGTAGGCACCAAAGGTATAAATAATATCATCAGGACAGACTTCATAACGCATCGGGTAAAAGTCGAGCCCGAATCCCTTGGCGATTTCGGTAATTTCCCGGATCGCGTGTTCGAGCTTTTTCTGGTCATCTGGTTTCAAAGATGCCCCCTCCTTCAGTTTCGCTTACCTTACTATATGAACAGGAAAGAGCGAACATGAAGGTTACGGCCATGTTATATCAGCCCGTCATAGAATTTTAGCCATCATATATTCATCCATCAGCTGCCCGTCCACCATCAGCGTTCCCTGCTTTGTCCCCTCTTTTATGTATCCGTGTTTTTCATAAAAGCGGACAGCCCTTGTGTTTGCAGTCATCACGGTGAGCTCAAGACGGGAAATTCCATGATCCTTGGCCCATGTTTCCACATGATGGAACAAAGCATCGGCCACCCCTTTCCCCTGCACCCTTTTTTTCACACCGGTAACTAGGCGGGCCGTGTGCCGGTTTCTGGGTGCCGTCCCCCCAAGTACCGTGACATGTCCATTCCATCCATCCTCATCTTCAGATAGAAGGAGCTGTGACGCCGGATGTTCGGAACAATGCTGAATCAACCCCTTCACACGGTCGAGCGTCCATGAGCGTTCACCTCTGCCATAAAGCAGGAAGTCCGTCTCTGCCTCAAGCTCTGCAATCAGGAGCTTGTATCGTTCTGAATCTTTTTCCTCAGCTTCTCGAATCATACGCTTTCCCCCCGTAGTGGTTTCCCTTCAGCTTAACAAAAAATACCACCGGAATTCTTTAGGGAAACAAAAAAAACCAGCTTTCCCGAAGGAAGCTGGTTCATTGTTTATGAGCGTTCATCAGGAAAGATGCGGTCGACCATTTCGCCGAATTCACGGAAAAATCCCTGCACCGGTTCCCCGTTATCAACGTCTTCTACATAGTTGTTCGTCAAATCGACGAAATCAGGGTTTGTGGAAATGTACACGTTGTTAATATCCTGATCGGAACCCTTCACCGCTTCTTTGATCTGTTTTTCCATTTTGTCAGAGACCTCATTTTTATCTCCTTTTGGATTATCCAGTTCAGCGGCGACATAGGCGTTATCCCTCGTTTTTAGAACATAGGCCCGATCGACCCCGTCCACATTTCTGATAATGCGGTTGGCAGCATCTTTAGCTACATGATAGTTCGTGTTATGGACCATACCGCGGTCATTGTCATATTGATTCGCTTTTTGGCCTTCCTGATACATGTTGTCGGCCTCGCGCTCAAAACTTGTATTTTCAACCCCATTGTAGTTACCGTCATTGCCGGCTTCCTGTTCCGCCTGACAGGCGACAAGAGAACCCGCTGCTAATAACCCAAGGGCAAGTGTCTTGATCTTCATTGGTATTCCTCCTTTCCGTTTGCTTTTAGTATGTGTGTCCAAAACGCAAATATGCGGTTGTAAAATCAGCCATAAGAAAACCCAGATCCTTGAAGGACCTGGGTTTTCACTCAAACGAAAGGAAGATTCCACCATATATGTATAAAGATAAGATAGGCGGTAAGGATAGCATTAACAAACATTAAAAACACCGGCACAAGTTTAAAGATCTCCTCCGTTTTCTTATAGCTCATTCTCAGAACGATAAAACTGCCCGCAAGCAGAAGGTACAGGCCGATGAACCACACCCAGACATACGATGTATCACCGTTCCATCCTGCTTCATAACCGATTCCATAGACAAGCCAGGGGGCTAGAAAAGCCAGGATCGCAAGGATCAACATACGCTGGCTGCTTTTTATGTAATACAGCGAAATGGCGGCTCCTGCCACCGCTGAACATCCAATCACTTCACTGATCGTAATCATCACTCTCTGAGCACTGTCAGCTTCAGCTGTAACGAAGCTCAAAAATAAAAATAAGCTGAAGGCGGCCATAAGTCCCGTATGCGCATAAAGCTGCTGTTTCTCCGACATCCGAACGTCTCCCTCCGTAGATATAGCAAAAACTTTCCATACCATCATAACAAAATTTCCATGGATCTGCGGAAGAAAAACGCATTTTTATGTCGAGCCTGGAAGAACTGTGACGATCTTTCAGTGTGGGGAAAGCGGTTGGCGGAAATACTAAAAACACTTCTTTCATAAAGGAAGTGTCAGCGATGAATACGTACGATTATGATAACGCTCTGCATTATATGATCTGGGGGCAGTGGGATGATCTGCTTGTCCTTATGGTCCGGACCAATGATGAATTTCTGTCCAAGAAGATTGAAACCTTTCTCCACGCCTGTTACTACCCGAGCAGACATAAAGACCGCCTGCATTCACACGAGGCGCTGCTCAGCTATATCGATCATGCACAAACATCAACAATTGAAAGCTTTTCCCTATAAAAAACCGCAGAACTCATTTCTGCGGTTTTCTCCTATTCCTTCTTATCCGCCCGTCTGGATGTGCTGAACGGTGACCGGCGATGAATCCTCCAAGACAGTCGTGAACGTACGTGTCCATGCCTCTGTGATGGCATCGCTGTTCGGACGCTGCGATTCGTCCACCGGAACATACACCATAACGGGTTGAACACCGCAGGGACCAGCTTCTTCCGCAAACGCCTGCATAAATGACTCAACCGCCGCCATTCCTGAGGAGTTAAGAACAGAGGTCTGCCCCGCAGGATGCTGCAGAGCCCCAACGATTTTTCCGGAGCTCTGCTTCTTCATAACAGGAAACACCGCTTTAACAGGAAGAAAAATCCCCTGGACATTCCGTTCATATGTACGCTGCCACTCCTCTACGGTTACGCTTTCCAAAGGGCCGGAATCCTCAAAATGGGTATGAGTCACCAGGACATCCACCCCGCCGAAAGCATTGCAGGCCGCCTGGACAACATGTTCCATATCATTTTCTTCTGTCACGTCTGCCTGAAAAGCGAGTACGCGGGCGGCACCCTTCTGTTCCAATACTTCCTTCAAAAGAAATATATCCTCCGAATAACCAGTTACTGCAAGTGAAGCACCTTCGGCAGCCAGTTGAAGAGCCGCCACCCTGCCCAGGCCTTCTGATGCTTCGGTCACGACTGCTATCGTATCTCTTCTCATGGTTCACGCCCCCTTTATGACCTTCACGATCCCTTTTCCTTGTTCTTTCCATATTTTTATCATATCAAACCACCCGGACCACATGCTCCATATTTACAGAAGATTCACAAAGACCCCCGATTTGAAATATATGAATTGAAACAGTTCATAATTCCATGTATGATAAGCGGAGAGGTGTGGCCCATGAATGGATTCGAAAAGAGGAAAGAAAGAAAAAAGCGCAGCATCCTTGATGCCTCCCTCTCCCTATTCTCCGAATATGGAGTGCAGAAAGTCAGCATTCAGGAAATTGCTGCGAAAGCCCAGGTTTCCCAGGTGACCATATACAATTATTTCGGTGGTAAGGATGAGCTCGTATTCGAAACCATCAAGAAGTTTTTTTACGAGCGGTTTGAACAGTTCCGTCTCATTGTCAGAAACCCTGACCGGAGCTTTAAGGATAAAATCAACCACGTCATTCTTGAAAAGAAGGAGAACATTCTGCATATGGATCCAGGCTTTCTCCAAACCGTCCTGACGGATCACCCCGGAATTCAGGAGTTTGTTCAGTCCTTTACCCAGAATGAATCCATCCCCCTGTTAATGGAACTTATTGAACAAGGGAAAAAAGAAGGGGACGTACACCCGGACATCTCCTTCCGATCGGTTCTATTCTTCATTAATGCTTTTTATCAGGCCCTGCAGTCTGCAGATCACCTGTTTGATGAATCGATTACAGCCTTCACAGAGGAAATCACCCACATGTTCTTTTACGGACTTGCCGGCGATCAGAACCAGCGCATAAATCAATAGAACACCATTAGAAAGGCTGCCATCACTTCGAAGTGATGGCAGCCTTTTTGCCCCCCCTTAATAACGGAGTCGTTCAGCTTTTTAACGCCATTTTTTCACATACCACTGAATCAAATCGTTGACACGGCTGCCAAACAATTTCTCTCTCCAGTACAGATCAGAGGTCTGGGACACGACATTATTGCGGGCTGGGTACGGGTGAATAATGTTGGAGATCGACTGGAACTTTTTATTCAGCGCCTGCACCGTTCCAACCTCCTGCATCCACTCGCCGGCCCCTTCACCGACCGCGTGGGCACCGACAATTCTCCCCCTGCTGGTGGTGAGGATTTTAACTAAGCCTGTGGTGTTCCGTTCAGCCATGAACCGGTCATTATTTTCCAGCTTCGTCTTAAACACCAGCAGTTTATCGCCGTATTTTTCCTGTGCTTCCTTCTCTGTAAGTCCCAGGTGGTAAATTTCAGGAGTAGTGTAAACCACCCATGGGATTTTTTCGTAAGAAGCTTTACGGGAAAGGCCGAGAACCGCGTTGGACACAGCGATTTTCCCTTCCATTCCAGCGACATGGGTGAACGGCATGGACCCGTTGCAGTCTCCTACGGCATAGATATGAGGCTGTGTCGTCTTTAACGAAGCATTGACGGCCACCGCTCCTTTTTCTGTCTGCACACCGGCATTGTCCAAACCGAGACGATCGGTATTTGCCTTTCTCCCTGTCGCAACCAGGAGCTGCTCCGCCTCCAGCGTATTTTCTACACCATCTTTTGTATAGAAGACCTTGACTCCGGCCTGGGTCTTCTCGATGCGGTCTGCCTTGGCGTTCGTCAGGATGCTCAATTCCCGGGAGGCCGTCTGCTGGGCTGTCCCTGCAATTTCCTCATCTTCATTAGCGAGGATTGTGTCATTCCCTTCCAATACAGTCACGTCCACACCGAGCCGGCTCATCGCCTGGGAAAGTTCAATACCGATAATTCCTCCGCCGATGACCACCATGGATGCCGGGCGCTTCCGAAGGGAGAATATGGTTTCGTTCGTTAAGTATTCGACATCATCCACCCCTGGAATCGGAGGGATAAAGGGAGAAGATCCTGTTGCAATGACGATCCGCTTTGCGGTAATTGTTTTCCCGTCTATGTTTAACGTATGAGGGTCCTGAAAAACAGCTTCGGCTTCATACAGGTCGATCCCCATATCGATAAAGCGGTCTTTAGAATCATGGTTCTGTACGTCTTCCACTGCTTCGGCAACCCGGTCCATCGCACCGCTGAACAGACGGTCGTAGTCCTCAGAAGAGAAGGTTTGATATTGAGAGGTCGTGTGGACCTCTTTCGCTGCTTGAATGAGGGCCTTGGACGGCATACATCCGTAATGAAGGCAGTCCCCGCCAAGCTGCGACTTGCGTTCAATCAGGGCTGTTCTGGCGCCGAAGCTGGCTGCTCCTGCGGCGACGGTAAGACCTCCCGAACCGCCTCCAATCACCGCAATCTGATAATCATAATCCATCGTCTATTTCCTCCTCATGCTTTCGTAATGTTCAGCGATTCCGTTCATCCGCTTCCTGTTGACGCCCATATCCGAATACCCGGTCCGGGACGCAGAACGGAAATGAATTACCTGCTGATCCTCATCAAAATAAAATTCCACATCATCCTTGAATTTCATCCATTTGGACTTTACGATGCTGTGGATATAATTTTCTGTTTCCGTTTCAACCGTTGTTCTCTCCATCTGATGGAGGACTTCCTTTATGACCTGCTTAGAGGTTTCCAAATCCTCGGAAAACGGAAGAGGATCCATCTTTTTATCCTGTTGATCCGTCTGTGTCGACACACAGTTCGGAGATGATGGACATGCAGCCAGCTGTCCGTCTTTGACACCTAGATACGGTTTACTCATCAAAATTCCTCCTTTTTCTCACACTACCTCTATATTCACTCAAAATACAATAAAAAAACACTCCCGAATAGATCAGAAGTGTTTTTCCGTGAGATGGCATACTTTTTTTAATCATTGAGCGGCTTTTATGGAACAGGAGCGCTTTCGTTTTCATGGCCTGTTCCACCGGTCCCAGCCGTATCCGAAGACCGTTCCTTTTGGTGAAAATCATAGGCTTCTTTTCCAGGAAGCAGCTCCGGTTTTTTGTCCAGCTGGTCCATGGGAGACGGTCTATCTATGGAATTCTGCGGTTCTACCTTCGGATGGACAGGGTCTGTATCAGGGAGATCTTCGGAAGTTTCATGGGGTTCCTTTCCGCCTTCGGATGCCGGTTCTCGGTAAAAGGATTGTATGATTTCTTTATCCGTGTCATCGATGGTTTCCGGGATACTCTCTGTGTCTTCGTCTGGATGCTCCTCGTCCGTGAGCCTCTCAGCCATCCACTCATTGGCGGACAGATCCTCTTTTTTAGCCTGCCTGCGCCATTCGTCGGGGATGAGATAGGCTGCAACGGTCATCCGTGTAGATTCCTCGTTCAGCGTACCTTCCATTTCTTCTAAGTATTGGTGATCAAAATCCGATTCCAGATAGCTGATGCCGATGAGAACCTGATTCCCCTCATGAACATAGCCTTTATCCCTGCTGGTTTGGATCAGGTTCATCGTAACTTCTGAAGCATCTTCTTTCTTCCACTCCGAAAGAAGCGCGACAATTTCCTCCGCCTCAGCGTTGTTCGGTTCGATATCAAGCACCTGCATCCGCTCATTCAACTTCAGTTCAACACTTGGGTTGATATCTATATTCATATAGGCAAAGGCCTGATTACTGCCATGCCAGGAGTATGCGGGTATTATAACCATTAGAAAAAGCAGAGCCGCCACGACGGCTTTTGTATAACGATACTGCAGCAGCTGTGACCACTGCCGGGCCGCTTTACTTGAGGGGATGGTTTGAAACTGGACTTCCGTCCCCACTTCTGCATGAGCAATCGTAACAGCCCGGTAAAAGCGGCCTTCATTCGTCATGACAATCATATACTCTTTCTTACGCTCCATGACAATGCCTGTTTTCACATGCCCACTCCTTTCAAATAATCCTTAAGATATATATAATCCCCCTTAAAGATGAGAACGAGAGCAATGATAAACTTCCGGTTTCTCTCCAGCGTCTTCTTACTGACATCCACTCGTCCGACTAAATCCTTGATGGGAAGACGTCCCTTTTCAAGCACCTGCATGCGGAGGTCATAATCGTCGTAGACGAGGCGGGCCACATGAACCGCTGATTCCCGGGCATCTCTATGTTTAGGAGAAACCTCGATCAGTTCTTCAAAGGAAAGCTTATACCGCTTCAGGTCCTGCTGAAACTCAAGAATTTCCTCTCTGCGGTGCCAGGCTTCCGTTTCCAGTTGATGACGCTCTCTGGCTGCCGAAATTTCCAATGGATTTTCCATCTGTTCCTCCTCGTGGAAATCCTCATCCAGCGAGGTGACCGGCGGACGCTTCTGCTCATTGCGGATGTAATCAATCACTTTCCGTTTGATCACAAGCCTGGCAAAGGAAAGAAAGGAACTTCCCTTGGCCGAAGAGTAGGACTGAATCGCTTCATTGAAGGCGAGCAGTCCGATACTGAATTCATCATCCCGGGCGGGGTCTATATATCTTTTACATACTTCAGAGACACTTTTGGCGATAAAAGGTTGATACTGTTTAAGCATTTCGTTTCTTGCTTCGTCATCTCCCTCTTTTGCTGACGCGACTTGAGCGTCCAGGGAGGCGTCGTTTTTGTGAAAAAGACGTTTGATCAACCTTTACCACCTCCAGCCTACTAATGTTTTCGTATAAATCCGTCTATTTCTGGGTGTTTATTTATAAATTATTTCATTTGTGTTACAGATCTGTATCAACCAATATGTCTGAAGTATGTTTCTGAATCATGTGGGCATAGGTATTGCACGTAAGCATGACCATTTTACTCAAAGAAACGGGGACTGGTCTACCACATGAGGTTTACATTTTATTAAATAATCATTTCAAAATCCGGGCCATTCGTCCCCTTTATCATCCACCATTCGCCAGTGGGACCGTATTCTACTCCAATTGACAAAACCATCATCCAATTTTTCACCTGGAGGGAGGACTTTAGAATCAAAAAAGAAGCTCCAATCACGGAGCTTCTCCTGACTGTTCATAATAATAATCAATAGGGACAGCCAGCCCGACCCGCCCTTCTTCCTCGTCGGTCATCGTAGCATAAACCACAGCAATGACTTCCCCGTCCTTGTTGATGACCGGACTCCCTGAATTCCCGCGGTAGATGGGAGCGTCCAGCATGAGCACCTTCTGATCCATCCCCGAAACCCTGGTCGTACCCAGCACATTCCCTACATTGGCAATACCGGAAAAACGGAGAGGATTGCCAATGAAATACACATGTTCACCCTGTTGGAATTCTGTAGAAGGGGCTAAATTCAAGTGTGGAAAACCGGACCCCTCCGCCTGTAGAACGGCAAGGTCAACTTCAGGGTAAGCAGCTTTCACCTCCGCGTGAAACAATCCTTGCTCTGGAAAGGCTACAGCTACACGCTTTCCATCTTCGATGACATGATGATTCGTTAAAATGGTCCCGTCTTCTGAAACAGCAAAGCCGGTGCCTTTACTTTCACCAGCTTCTACAACGACAACTGCTTCTTTATATGATTGAATATCTTCATCACTGGAGAGCTGAGCCGAGGTCATAAGGAAATCAACAGCCGGGATGGAGAAAGTATTGGGCAGAGCAGCCGTTACGTTTACGATCATAACCCCCGCGACGAGCCAGAAAAGCCATTTAGGAAAAGGACGCTTCTCTCTCTGCTGCTGCTTTTCCTCCCGGGCTCTTTCCAGTGCTTTACGCTTCTCTTCCTGAACGAGGTCATACAGTTCTTCTTCATCTATTTCTTCATACAAATCCTCATCAATGATGTTTCTGTTTTTCTTTTCTCGATCACTCATCGGATTTGCCTCCAGATCTAATGGATTAGCGGCGGGACGATCTGCTGAGAGGTCCCCCGCTCCATCATTGTATCACGGTTATGGGCGGAAAGCTGAACAGGGAAATCCGGGGAAAGCCACAGACATTTCCCGGGAAATACAACATGATTGCCCACCACTCGACAATCTTCCGCTCAGCACAAAAAAGCATACACGAAAACGTATGCTTTCCACCGATTCAAACTTCCCGGATCTATATGATTTCCTGACCTTCCAGAATCACAATCGCCAGGATGAGGATGATGATGCTGACAAATATAATCGACAGCGGGCGGGAAACGTTCGCCCTTTGAACCTCCTGCCATCGGACAGGGCGGATGCCGCTGATGGAAAATATCATAACGGCAGCAAGAATAATGGACATGATGTTGACCGTCACAAGCAGGAAAGCTCCGTAGGCTGATACAAAGGCCCCATCACCGATAGACATGCCAAGGGCCACAGAGGGCGGCAGCAGGGCGACGGCTACCATGACGCCGACAAGGTTCCCCGACAAACGGTTCAGAAAAGCCAGAGCCCCCGCCGCCCCGGAAGCCACACCGAGAGGAATATCGATCAAGGTCACCTTCGTCCGGTCAAGATACTGGCTGTTTTCCATTCCGGCATCTGTCACATACCCAAACAGAATAGAAATAGCCAGTACAATCAGGACACTGTATAAGGAGGACAAAGCTGATTTTCCAAGCAGCTTATAGTCTCCCAGGATGGCTGAGAAGGCAATAGAGATGACCGGGCCGATCATCGGCGCAATGACCATGGCCCCAATGACAACCGCTTCACTATTTTTTATGATGCCGACGGTCGCTACAATGGCAGATAAAACGATTAATAATGAATAGTTCCAGGAAATCCGGCTGTTTTTTTCTGCTGCATTCATGAGCTCATGCCGGCTTGCCCTCAGCAGCTTCGCTTTTTCCTCCTCCTGCTCCTGCCCCCGTTCTTTCTCTTCCACCGATTCATTGATCGTTTCCTTGGATAAATAGGTCTGGACAGGAATCAGCATCGTTTCAAAGCCTTCCACGACATTGGAGACTTCCTCCAAATAGTTGAGAATTTCCTCGACGTCACTTGTATCTGCCAGCATACGGACAAGCATACGCTCTTCGGATTCACTGGAAATCCAGTAGGAGCGGTGGTCGTATTGCTGGAGTTTATCATTGATCGATTCAAAATGCTTATCCGGGATATAAACTTCGATCAGCTGTACATTCAACAGACCACCCTCCCTGTCCGGACATTTTTTATTAATGTCCCTCAAGGAAAGAAAGCCATACGCTCCAAGCCCATAAAAAATCACCAGCCCTCATGGACTGGCGATCGGGTTACATCTGATAATCAAATTCATCCGGGTGCTTGCCGATGCGGTCACCGCTGTGCAGTTCATCAATGCGCAGCATTTCATCGCTCTTCAGATCAAAGTCGAAGACGTCAAAGTTTTCTTTCTGACGCTCCGGATTGGAGGATTTCGGAATAGCAGCAATGTCATGCTGCAGATGCCACCTTAAAATAATCTGTGCCGGTGTTTTATGGTAGTTTTCAGCCAGCTGCTTTAAAATGGCAGCGTCGAAATAACGGCCTCTCGCAAGCGGAGCCCATGCTTCGAGCTGAATGCCCTTTTGATAGCAGTAGTCAGCGAGTTCCTCCTGATAAAGGGCCGGATGGAATTCGACTTGATTGACCATAGGCGTCACTTCTGCATCCTCCATCAGTTCATCAAGGTGATGCTCCATGAAGTTGCACACTCCAATAGCTCGAACGCGACCATCGTGGTACAATTTCTCCAACGCTTTCCAGGTGTCTTTGAACTTTCCTGGAACAGGCCAGTGAATTAAGTACAAGTCCAGTGTTTCCACTCCGAGTTTATCAAGACTTCTATCAAACGCTTCCAGTGTCTCATCGTACCCCTGTTCATCATTCCATACTTTCGTAGTGATGAACAATTCCTCCCTGGGCACGCCACAGGCTTTGATGCCTTCACCGACACCTGCTTCATTCTCATAGAAAGAGGCCGTGTCGATATGACGGTAGCCGAGATCGACAGCGGATTGAACCGCCTGCTGAACTTCTTTTCCGTCTTCCATCTTATATACTCCGAGTCCGACACGGGGGATTTCCACCCCATTACTTAGAACGGCATTCGAACGGATTCCCATTCAAAAACACTCCTTTCGCTTAGAAACTACGCCTTCCCATACCCTTAATCCTTATGGAAGGATGTACCCTTCAGCGACAGCAGGCTAAACTTCCTGGAACCGGTCAGGTTGAACGAGGTGCAGGAGAAAATCCTCCTTATCAGCTCCAATCATCATCAGCCGGTGAAGGGGGCGGGTCATAGCTACATAAAGCATTTTCAAATCAAGGTCTGACTCCTGAAAAGGGTGGCGGTCGTTGTATAAAAGGACAACATCGAATTCAAGACCTTTAGCCAGGTAGGCAGGGAGAACCATCCGCTCGGACAAACTCCCCTCTCCTTCCTTTAAAAGAGTGAAGGTCATGCCGTAAGTCTCCAGCCGTTTCTGAACATCCTCGGCTTCTGCCATCGTTTTTGTAATCATGGCAAAGCTGGACATCCCTTCTTCCACAAAACCGCGGCAGAATTGGTCAACCTTTTCCTCCCACCCCGGTGTTATAGGAAGAAACTGCGGCAGAGGGCCGTGACGGGCGACTGGCTCGGCACGCGGCAGCGACACCGGCAGATGAGTCAGCAGGCCATTCGCCAGGTCCATGATTTCAATTGTTGTCCGGTATGTCTTCTGTAACGTTAAATAGGAGGCCTTAGGAAAGATATCCTCAACCAATGTCCCCCATGTGTCGATCCCTCTGTATTGATAAATCCCCTGAGCCAGATCACCGACAATCGTAAACAAGTTTGTTTGGCAGGCACGCCGCAGGGCATAGATTTCAAAATAACTGTAATCCTGGGCCTCATCTATCACGACCTTTTTAGGACGTTCTTCCGCGTCGATACCTTTCAGAAATGTAAAGAGGTAAAGCAGACCGGCGAGATCTTCCGAGTGAACCTTCCCCTTTGCGAAAGTTGAATGGGAGTAACGGCGGACAGCTTTCCAATCTTCCGTATCATCAGGATGGACGCTCAGAAACACGCTTTCTTCAAACAGCTTTTTGTACGTCTTTTCAACGTGAAACGCCGGATACTGCTTCATAAAGGAAGCAACGGCCGTTCTTGCAGCCTTCTTGATTTCAGTGAGGCGTTCTTCTTTTCTTGTAATCAAGTAGCTGACGCGGATTTTCCGCTTATCAGGATCCTTCATTCCATATAAAGCCTTGTCCAGCGCTTCATCGTATTTAGCAGCCACCTTTTCAAGAATCTGCTTCTTCTTACGCCGCAGCTCACTTTGAAGGACCGCTTTAATTTTTCTCACACGCACCTCATAAGGAAAATAGCTGTATTCCTCAAAAAACAGCCGGTTAATGGCACGAGCTTTCTTAATCCGGAACTCCAAAACCGTGAAATCCTGTTCAACTTTGTACTGCTTCTTTAATGATTGAATATAGGTATCCATGATCGTTTGGAACATCCTTGACCCTTTCAACCGGGCGGCCGTAACCCCGTCCCTGTCCATGGTACCTTCCACAGCCTGTGTCAGCACTTCATGCTGCGTAATGACCGGACTTTGTATTCCTGCAGTATTGACGGCAAAATCCATAAATGTGGACTGTGCCGCACGCTGCACGCCAAGTTCTGGAAGAACCTCAGAAATATATTGGATAAACAGACGGTTGGGAGCGAGAATCAACATGTCATCCGGTTTGAAAATCTCTTTCATCGTATAAAGAAAGTAGGAAATCCGGTGCAGGGCGATTGTCGTCTTCCCGCTTCCTGCAGCACCCTGCACGATGATCGGCTTCCTGAGATCCGCACGGATGACACGGTTTTGCTCTTCCTGAATGGTCGAGACAATTTCAGATAAGCGGCCATCGGCATTCTGCGACAGGGACTCCTGGAGCAGATCATCCTTAGCCGTCACGTCAATGTCCCGGTAATCCATTAATTCGCCTTCCTCAATCTGATACTGCCGCTTTAGAGAAACTTCCCCCTCATAACGCACCCCTAGAGCCTCATAGCTGACCTCTCCAAGCCGTCCTTCATAATAGACGTTGGCCAGCGGGCTCCGCCAGTCGAGGATGATCGGGAGCTGCGTTTCTCTATCGAACAAAGAAACTTTCCCTATGTAAAACTGTTCTTTTTCCGGGTTTTCCTTCCGGTGAAAATCAATGCGGGCAAAATATGGTTTACGCCGAAGACTTTTCAAGTTATCCAGCTGATCCCTCGACATTTTCATAAAATTTGCGTGGGAAAGCATCTCCTGATAACGCAGACTGCTGTCCTGGAAATCCAGGTTTTCCAGCGTATCATCCTGGCGCTGCTTGAGTGAAGCACGGCCACTTTTCTGGGCAGCAATCATCCGCTCCATATAGGCTTTCGTAAAATCAAGACGGTCTTTTTCATATTGAAACTCATCCATGCCGGCACTCCTCCCTTCACGTCTTAAAAAACAGAGAAAATCAACATATCACACTTCATTTGAAAGCGCAATCAACCCCTGTCATGAAACTGCCTTTGGGTCTCCTGTAACCATGAAAAAAGCCTGCAGAAAAACCAGTGGTTTCTCTACAAGCTTAAAAATAAACCGGAACGTCCGTTATCTCTGCTTCTCTGGTGCGAATTTTGGGAGCGGCCGCTCAAAGATCACGTAGGACAACAGCCGGAGGAAAAGGGGGTACAAGGCAATCACCCCGATGATATCACCGACGCCGTCCAACAGATCCGTAGCCAGCAGCACAATAGCCAGGATGAGCATGACGAAGACATTCACGGATCCGGTCACCCCATTCACCGGTTTCCAGACACCGGCGATCGTGCGGGTTTCCTGTTCAAGTTTTTCAAAGCATTGATAATGATAAGGGCGGAGACGGAACCAGCTGGATGCCGTGACCAGCTCATCCCTGTCCCTGATTTCTTTATAACACCAGCGGCACATGTTGGATTTCACAGTATCTACTCCTGAAGGTAATTTTTCATCAGCAAACATTCATTGCCTTTATCATTATACCTCAGACTGTCCATAACTCGAAGCATAAGCATAATGCCCCGGCCGCTTTCATCCAGATCATCCACTTTCGGAAACCAATGCTTCACATCACTCGACAGCTGATAAGGACGCCAGTCAAAACCCCCGCCCTGATCATAGACGCGGACGACGAGGCGGTGTTTTAAGAAGTTTACCTTCAGCAGGATCGGATAATCTCTATTCTGCCCGTGTCCATGCTCCCAGGCATTCCATACCGCCTCAGAAATACTGGCGTCAACGAGAAGCTGGTCACTCCCGAAGTACTTGGCTAAATAGGGGTGGTATCTTTTTCGAATCGTCCGCATTTCTCTTGGATGTCGAATCTGCGCTTCAAGAGACGTTTTCATGATTCAACCTCTCCTCTGCTGAATGAGTAAAAAATGGCTTGTGAAATGATTTGTCTACATTTACCTATTCCCTTTTATAGCCGTCTATAAAAGGTTTGCGTGCTTTTTTCATAAAAATGGAAGAAAAAAACTCTTATGAAGCTTTTTTTGACGCCTACTTCTCAAACTCCTGAATAAGCTTGATGACTCTATCTTTCGTCTGTTCACTCTTATACTCCTGCATATTGTCCAATATTCTCTGTTTGTTCTGCATCAATGTCTGAAGATCGGTTAGGAAACGGCCGGCACTCATCTCTTCTTCTTCCAGCTTCATCGCATACCCCTGTTTGACAAAGGAATCGGCATTTAAAATTTGATCCCCCCGGCTGGCTTTTCTGGATAACGGAATGAGGAGCATCGGTTTTTTCAAAGCCAGAAATTCAAAGATTGCGTTGGACCCGGCACGGGAGACGATGAAATCCGTGGCAGCAAACAGGTCCTTCAATTCATCCTGTACGTATTCGAACTGGGCATAGCCGGGCCGATTCAGTGATTCATCCTTATTTCCACGCCCGCAGATATGAATGATCTGCACGTTCTGCAGGAGCTGATCCAGGTTGGAGCGGACCGCATCATTGATGACCTTGGAGCCCATGCTCCCTCCCATGACCATCACTACAGGTTTCTGCTTATGGAAGCTGCACATAGAAAGGCCTTTGGAACGGCTGCCCTGGAAAAGTTCTTCCCTGACGACAGCTCCAATAAATTCCCCTTTATCTTCAGGCAGATGCTTCATCGTTTCCGGGAAGGTAGCCAGAATCTTTTTGGCAAACGGGAAAGACAGCTTATTGGCAAGTCCTGGTGTGTAGTCGGATTCATGGATCAGAGTGGGAACACCCTTTAATCTGGCTGCCATGACCACCGGTACTGAAACAAACCCGCCCTTTGAAAAGACAACGCCGGGTTTTCTCTTCCGGATGATGGACAGCGCCTGCATCAGACCCTTAGCTACTTTAAAAGGATCCTTAAAGTTCTCCTTCGACATATACCTCCGGAGCTTTCCGGTGGAAATTCCATGGTAGGTCACGCCTTCCAATGGTTCAATCAACTGTTTCTCGATTCCTTCATAGGAACCAATATAATCAACGGTATATCCCTGCTTCTGAAACTCGGGGATAAGAGCGAGGTTCACAATGACGTGACCTGCTGTTCCTCCGCCTGTAAATAAAATTCGCTTATCGCTCATGGTTGGATTAACGTCCTTTCTTCGATGGATAAATATGCTATAATCCTCGTATTCCTCTAAAATGCATTGTAACAGAAAAGGGAGATCACGATGTATGAAACTCACACAATAAAAGAGAAAATCCGTTTATTTCTAGTCATTTTATTTCCTATTTTAATTACACAGCTCGGCATGTACGCCATGAACTTCTTTGATACCGTCATGTCCGGGCAGGCCGGGCCGGATCAGCTGGCGGGTGTGGCTATTGGATCAAGCATCTGGGTCCCTGTTTTCACCGGACTGAACGGCATTTTAATGGCCATTTCCCCTATCGTTGCTCAATTAAAAGGGGGCGGGAAGGAAAAAGACATTCCTTTTTCCGTCAAACAGGGGGTCTATTTAGCTGTCCTGCTGGCGGTCGTAGTCGCGGGGACCGGCTGGTTTCTGCTTGATCCCATCCTTTCCTTGATGAACATTGAACCTGAAGTCGCCCGTGTGGCCCGTTATTATTTAGTCGCCCTTGGCACTGGCATTGTACCCTTATTTGTTTTCAACATTCTTCGTTCTTTTGTTGATGCTCTCGGGCTGACGAGAATTTCCATGATGGTCATTTTATTGACGCTTCCGCTCAACCTATTGTTCAACTATATGCTGATTTTCGGGAAATGGGGGGCACCTGCCCTCGGCGGCATCGGCGCAGGAGCTGCTTCGTCCCTGACGTATTGGGTATCCCTGCTTATTCTAGTCCTTATCATCCACCGTGTCCGACCACTGAAGCGCTATGAAATTTTCAAGGCGTGGAGCCGGCCGTCTGTCCGGGAATGGAAAGAACAGCTTCAAATCGGCATCCCCATCGGCTTTGCGATTTTCTTTGAAACGAGCATTTTTGCTGCGGTTACTTTTTTTATGACGGTATATGATACGAATACAATAGCTGCCCACCAGGCAGCTATCAATTTCGCTTCCTTCCTTTACATGATACCGCTCAGCATCGCGTTCACCTTAACCATTGTGGTCGGCTTTGAATCAGGGGCGGGACGTTATAAAGAAGCCCGCACCTATTCCTACCTCGGCATAACGCTTGCCGTTTGTATGAGCGTCATTGCCGGTCTGATTCTTTACGTATTCGATGATACCGTGGCGAGGCTGTACAGTTCTGATGAGACTGTCGTGGAATTAACGAAAACTTTCATTATATACGCGGTCTTTTTCCAGCTGTCTGATGGTTTCGGCGCCCCTCTTCAAGGAATTCTCAGAGGGTATAAAGATGTGAACATCACCTTGATCATGGCCTTTATTTCCTACTGGGGCATCGGACTTCCGAGTGGATGGCTGCTGGCCAACTACACGGGTCTCGGTCCTTACGGGTACTGGCTCAGTCTGACAATCGGCTTAACAGCGGGAGCGGCAGCCTTGTTTATCCGTATGGTCCTGCTGCAGAGAAAACAGCTTCGCGAATGATTCCGCATAAAGAAGGATGATCTTTAATTAAAGATCATCCTTCTTTTTCTGCTCCTATTTAGTGAAGTTGCGTGGAGCTTTCGATGGTAACGTCTGCGGGAACAACACGAGCCGAAGACCTTCTTGGGAAGGCGTTCTTCCTGACCAAGTCAACTGAGAGCTTGCCTGCGGCAGACATCCACCGGCAAGTGCAGCGTGACCACCGTCCCATCACGTAAACTTTTTCACTTCATAACGAACGCTTTCTCTAAAATTGCTCTTGTAAACAACAGCGGATTTTTTATTATGATTTTAAGTTCATAACTACGAGGCGCTCTTCGGTCATATCCTCAATCGTGTACTTCGGACCTTCCTTACCGGATCCGCTGTCTTTCACTCCGCCGTAGGGCATCAAGTCAACACGATATTGAGAAGAATCATTGATCATGAAACCTCCGACTTCTACGTTTCTGGCCGCATAGAAAGCGGTGTCCACATTCTGGGTGAAGATGCCGCCCTGCAATCCATAGCTCGACGTGTTGACGTCTTCAATACAAGCTTTAATATCAGAGAACGTCTGGATACTGACCACGGGTGCGAAGATTTCTTCACAAACGACCTTCATATTGCCGGTCACATTGGTCAGGATGGTCGGTTTGAGCAGGGCTCCTTCCCGCTCGCCCCCGTAAAGGACTTCCGCTCCTGCTTCCTTCGCTTCCTGAATCCACTGCTCAGCACGCTCTGCTTCGTCCTGGCTGATCATTGGTCCTACGTCTGTCTCCGGATCATTCGGATCGCCGATTTTCAACGATTCAATCGCTTGAATGAACTTGTCCTGAAAGGCATCCTTCACGTCTTCATGGACATAAATCCGCTGAACCGAGATGCACACCTGTCCCGCGAAGGCAAAACTTTTAGCAGCTATATTCTCTGCCGCTGCCTCCACATCGGCCTCTTTATCAACAATGACCGGGGAGTTGTTTCCCAGTTCAAGAACGAGCTTGTTCAACCCTGTATTCTGCTTCAGCTTCAATCCAACCTCTGCGCTTCCGGTGAACGTATAAAGATTGATACGGGAATCCTGCATCATCTGATTACCGACCGTTGACCCAGAGCCTACGACGACGTTAAGCAGCCCTTTGGGAAGCCCGGCCTCTTCAAACAACCCGGCAAGCTTCAGGGCGGAAATCGGTGTTTTGCTCGCTGGTTTCAAAACAACAGCATTTCCTGCGGCTATTGCAGGAGCAATTTTATGCGCGACAAGGTTGATCGGGAAGTTGAAGGGGCTGATCGCTCCGACGACACCAACCGGTACTTTAATTGTAAAGGCCATACGGTTTTCCGATCCGGGAGCAGCTTCAACCGGAACGCCTTCCCCGTGGATCCGTTTCGCTTCTTCAGCAGAAAGTTCAAACGTCTGTGTCGCACGATCGATTTCAGAGCGTGCCTGCTTCAACGGCTTTCCAGCTTCATGAGTAATCGTTGCTGCTAAGTCTTCTTTGTTTGTCTGGAGCAGTTCACTGACTCGTTTTAATATTTGATAACGCTCATAAGGAGAAAGCTGGTTATTCCGGTACGCATCAGCAGCTGCTTCAACTGCCTGGTTGACTTCCTTTTCAGAGGCTTTCGCCACGTTGGCATAGGTTTCCTGTGTATATTTGTTGAGCACTTCCTGTGTTTCTCCGGTTTCGACCCATTTACCGTTTATAAACAGCTGATATGTTTCCACGGTTATCTCTCCCTTATCTAAAATGTCTATATCTCTTTATTTCCTCAATAAAAAATCCGTAAACGTCCGCTTGAAAAAACTGGATATCACTGCAGGGGACACACAGCAGAAAAGGAGGGAGGTGAATAATTACAGAGCGCTGCCGGCCGGTCTTTAATCGATCGGGTCTTTTGCTTTTCCATAACGGAGGACATCGTAAACAGCCATGCCGTCACTCGGTTTCCCATCATCATTGCGGTAAGGAAACAAAGAGAAAAAGATAAAATAGATGGAGAAATAGGCGTACTGATAAAAGAACAAGGTGGATGGCAGCACATCCATGGTGATTAAATAATTGATCAATAAAATAACCATTAAATTAAAACCACTACCAGCCAGATAGATGGCCACGTGCGCCCATGTTTTGTTATAGGTGAGGGAGTCATACTGGCACCAGCCTTCCATGAAGTATTTCTTCTTCACTTCCAAAGGCCCGATATGAAAGAGCGTCTCCCCTGTACCCAGACAGAATTTGATTTTCCCTCCAAATAAACGCGCCGTCCATACGTGCCCGGCTTCATGAATCAGCGTCACCAGCGGCAGAATCAAAAAAAAGTTCACAAAAAACATCGGAAGATCACTGAGTGTAAACATAGGTGCGTCTTTCCTTTCTATATGTTGAGTCACGCCTCCTGAAGAGGCATGACTCAACATAACACAGGAGGAGAAAATATCCTAATATAACTAAAAAAACACGTTGAAACCTATATAAACCTCGAAAAATTTTACTAATATCATGTAAGTTGAAAACAGCCGTCAGGAAGCTTTTTTCAACTTAAACCATCGTTCCAGGTTCAGGGAGGCAGCAAAAAAAGAGCCTGAATGGGTATACCCATTCAGGCTCTTTGTACGATTAACGATTACAAGAAAAGACCAGCGATTGTTGCAGAAAGCATAGATCCAAGAGTAGCACCAATCAACAGCTTCAGACCGAAGCCTGATACACGGCCGCCTTTTTCAGGATCGATCCCCTGAACAGTACCGGCAATGATTCCGATGGAGGAGAAGTTGGCGAAACTTGTAAGGAAGACGGTCACAATACCCGCGGTTTTCGCAGATACACCGTCAAGCATGGACTGGAATTCAAGCATCGCTACGAATTCGTTGGTTACAATCTTCGTTCCCATGATTGCCCCCGCATCCAGTACTTCACCAGCAGGAATACCCATGAGAAGACCGATCGGAGCAATGATGTATCCAAGCAGCTGCTGCAGCGTAAATCCGCTGAACAACGCACCGAACATCGCGTTCACCAATTCAAGAGATGCGATGAAGGCAATCAGCATAGCGGCAACGATCAAGGCGATCTTACCACCATCAAGGGCGCCGTTACCCATAGCTTCGAAGAAACTCTTCGCATTGGAAACATCCTGGATGTCGACCTTGTCTTCTTCCTTGGATACTTTGACAGGCGCAATAAGGGAAGCGACAATCAAGGCACTAAACATGTTTAACGGAAGGGCAACAAGGATATATTCATCTGGGAGCATATTCAGGTAAGCTCCTACAATGGAAGCCGACACGGATCCCATCGCTGACGCACTGACAATATAAAGACGGTTGTCATTCAGGTTGTGGAACTGTGATTTAATCGCAATCAACGCTTCAGACTGACCGAAGAAGATACTGTTAACAGCGTTAAACGATTCGACTTTCGGAAGGCCGGTGATTTTGGAAAGGCCCCACCCGAGATACTTGATGATAAACGGAAGTATCTTCAAATACGTAAGAACAGACAAAATCGTAGCAAAGAAGATGATCAGAAGCAGTACGTTAAAGAAGAAAACGCCGCCTTCTCCAACCTCTACGCCGCCAAGCACAAAGTTCACACCCTCTGTACCAAAAGCGATCAGTTTATTAAAGCCCCAGGAAATACCTGTGATGATCGCCTCACCTACTTTGGTATTGAACATAAACCACGTAATCAGCAGCTGGACAGCGAGCATGATCCCAATGCCCTTAAAATTGATGTTTTTGCGGTCATTGGACATTAGAAAAGCGATTCCAATAATGACGGCAACAGCAAGAATTCCTAAAAGAATATCCATGAAAAGTCCTCCCCCTCTATTTTTAACAAAAAAAGCTAAAATGAAAATGCTTACATCTAGTAATTCCAATATGAATTTTATCAGGTTGTCAGACGTCATGCAAGGTTTACTTGCATGAATAATATTACATTTTTGCTATTTTTGTCGGTTTGATGTGTAATATGTCACACATTCTTAAAATTTATCCCTGACACACAAAAATATAGACAACCATTTTTTAGGATTTTTGTATTTTTCTTAATAAAAATAAAAAATATGGGGCTCCGATCACAGCTGTAAATATGCCGGCCGGGACCTCTGTAGGAGGAAACAATCCCCGTCCGAGGCTGTCAGCCGTTACAAGAAGAAGGGCTCCGGTTAAAGCTGATGCTGGAATCAGATAGGTATGCCTGTTTCCTACAATCTGCCTGGCAATATGAGGCGCAATCAGGCCGACAAACCCAAGGGTGCCGACAACCGCGACAGCAGCACCGGCTAAAACGACAGCCAGAGCCAGTAGAGCCAGCCTCGCTTTTTGAACCGGTTCCCCTAAACCTTCCGCTACGTCATCACCCAGGTTCAGGACATCAAGCTTCCGTGATAACAGCCAGGTCACAGGAGCAACAATCAGGATAAACGGAGCGAGCAGAAGAACGTCCGTCCAATCCTTCCCCCATACACTGCCCGTAAGCCAGACGAGAGCTGCGTTCGTTTCCAATGGGAATTTGATGGTAAGAAATTGGATCCCCGCCTGGCACACAGCCCCCAGAGCAATCCCGATCAAAGCGAGAGCTGCCGGCTGCACGCCGCGGCGGAAGGCAAATACATAAAGACCGATCATGACGATGCCCGCTCCTGAAAAGGCAGCAGCCGGTAGTGCCAGCACCGGCAGACCGGGGTACAACAGAATAACCGCGGCAGCGGCCAGTCCGGCCCCTTTTGTAATTCCAATCACATCAGGCGAGGCCAGTGGATTCCTGATGACTCCCTGAAGGACGGCTCCGGAAAGTCCGAGCCCCATGCCAGCCAACAAGCCGACAACGATGCGCGGAAGCCGGAAGTTTTCAATGATATAAGCCTGGCCCGCCGCATCCCCTCCAATGAGATATTCAAAAATACCGGCCGGGCCGATCCATACGGCTCCCACCCCTATGGAGAGGTACGTCACCCCGATCAACAGGACAAATAACAAGCCAAGCCATCTTTTCGGTGTTCGAATCATCTGATTCATGCATTACGACCTCCTCTGCCGGCGAGATATAAAAAGAAAGGAGCGCCTATGAGTGCGGTCACAATTCCGACGGGCGCCTCACCCGGATAGGAAATAAACCGGGAGAGCACGTCTGCAGACGTGAGCAGCACAGCCCCATAAAGGGCTGAAACCGGAAGCAGGATGCGGTAATCCGGACCTAGAAGCTTCCGAATAATATTCGGAATGATCAAACCGATAAACCCGATCGGTCCGGCTACAGCTACCGATATACCGGCAAGAATAACAACAAGAATGGCTGCTCCACCACGGATCCACCCAATTTTCTGCCCAAGCCCCTGTGCCACATCATCTCCGAGCCCGAGCGTCGTCAGTGGTTTCCCTATCATTACAGCTCCGAATAAACCAACAGCGGCCCAGGGCAGAAGCAGCTGTACATCCGGCCATGCACGACCGTCAATCCCTCCGGCAAGCCAGAATAGTACATCTTCTGTTGATGTTTCGTGAAACAGGACGACTCCCTCAATCATGGAAGAAAGCAGAAGATGGATGGTAATCCCGGACAAAGCAAGCTTCACAGGCGTCATTCCTCCGCCCGTTGAAGCCATATAATACACAGCAGCTCCTCCGGCAGCGGCGCCTAAAAAAGCGGCGTATACGAGCGTCCCAGCCCCCAGCCCCGGAAAAAGAACCACACCAATCACGACCATCAGTGATGCCCCTGCGTTAACACCGAAAACCTGTGGAGAAGCCAGCGGATTATTCGTAATCGCCTGCATAAGGCCGCCCGCTGAAGCAAGACACATTCCGATAACAACGCCTGTCACCGCTCTCGGCAGGCGGATGGTTTCTATAATGGAAGAGGCTTTGCTTCCATCAGGGGAAAATAGAAGGCCGAAAACCTCTGAAAATGAGATACTGTAAGCTCCAATACTCAAACTGGCCGTAAAACCGGCAAGCAGTAAAAGGATGCCCACTAGGATGACCGTCCCTGTTTTAAAACGGTGTAAGGTTTGATTCACATGACATTCTCCTCTTTCCCATACTCCCTGGTTCATTACATAAAAAAGCGGAGGCATCCCTCCGCTTTTTCCTTACCGGCCTTCATAAAGATACTGAACTGCATCCTCTAATATTTTTTCAGAAGAAATCAATCCCCGGAAACGTGACCACATATTGCGGTCCACTTCGTGGACTTCACCATTTTCCACAGCGGATATGTCTTGATATAAGTCATTGTTCTCCCATTCTGTGACGACGGTTTGGTCTCCTGAAGACATATGGAACATCACGTCCGGATCGAACTCAACGAGCTGCTCCAGGTTGATTTTGTTGTAGCGGTCGTCTCCGCTTTGAATCGCATTCTTCAAACCAATCGACTCAAGGAGAGACCCTGTATAGGACTCCATATTGTGCGCAAAGTAGCCGCTGTCGGCGACAACAGCCGGAAGAACGGACCGGTTTTCATCCTCAGGCACCTGGCTGCGCAGTTCCTCCATCTTTTCTTTATGGTCTGCCAGTACTTCTTCTCCTTTATCTTCCATACCCATAGCAGTGGATACTGTCTGGAAGCTGTCGATGATACCATCGTAATCAGCTGCCAGTGAAGGAAGAATAATCGTCGGAGCAATATCAGACAACTGATCATAAATATCTTTATGCCGCTGCATATCCGCGATGATCAAGTCCGGCTCCAGAGAGCTGATCACTTCAAGAGAAGGCTGCTTCCGTGTACCTACAGAGGTATAGTCCTCAATTTTCTCGCGAATCGGCTCGATAATCCGCTCCTCATCGTTATCGTCGGCAATTCCGACAGGTGATACGCCTAAAGAAGCGAGGTTATCAACAAAAGAAAACTCAAGGGCAACGACCTTTTCAGGCTGTCCGCTGATTTTCGTCTCTCCCATTTCGTGTTCAACCACCCGTGTTTCCTGCTCACCGGAGTCTTCCCCACTTGAGCTTTCCTGCAGCTCCCCTTCATCCTCACTGCCGCACGCCGCAAGCAGAAGTACGAGAAAAAGGAGTGCTATGTAACTCGTATACTTTTTCATAATAATCCTCCCACAAATGATAATCGTTATCACAAACTTATTCTATCATAATAAGAATACAACACCATGTAAAGGACTGAAAAAAGGAGAAGGCACACCAGGACCTTCTCCCATTTATGGACATCATTTCGTGATAAACATCTGCGTCCAGTAATACCCGTAACTGCCACCCTCTGCATAGCCGACACCAATCTGGGTCAACGCGGGGTCCAGGATATTTTTCCTATGACCGGCACTGTCCATCCACCCATCGACAACTTCCTGTGGAGTGCGCTGGCCGGCAGCAATATTTTCGGCTGCTTTCTGGTAGGAAACGTTAAAATCACTCAGCATTTGGAACGGAGACCCATAGGTCGGAGATTGATGAGAGAAATAATCTTTTCCAGCCATATCGCGCGATTTGTACCTTGCCACCCTGGAAACCTGCCAGTTCGCCTTCAAAGGTGAAAGACCATTGGCGGCCCGCTCTTCATTCGTCAAATCAATGACCTGACTTTCCACAGACTTAATATTCGGTTTTAAAGGGACCGTCACGCTGTCGCCGGGATAGATTAAGTCTGGATTGTTGAACTGAGGGTTGGCATTGATAATTTCCGAAAGACCGATTTTGTACTTCCGCGAGATTTTCCAAAGGGTATCCCCACGCTTAACCGTATACGTATCGGTCTGAGCGTGAATGATTTCAGGGCTCATGGAGAACAGCAGAACAGTCAGCAGCACTGCTGTTCCCATCCATTTTTTCATACGATCATTCCTTCCTCTTTTATAGTTGTAGTTTGGTTTAAGAGAGGGAAATTATGTATGAAAAGGAAAACAAAAAAAACACCTGCCGTTGGTCAGGCGGCAGGTGCACATGTATTATACCATAGGGGAGGTATAAACCAATTTATTAATGAAACGAGTGAGCCACTCCAACCAGGTGCTGGCGTGTCACACTCCGTTCATTCGTTTCATTACGAACGGCAGTCATGCGGGACACAAGCAGATAAGAGATGACGTTCTTTGTCCATGAAAGCTTCCGGGCAGCACATCCCCCGCTTTCTCTTCCCTGTCCTGCACATGCTATCCACTTGGCAGGCCGTCAGCGTACATGCTGCTGAGAACGATTCCGGCGCACACGAGTGTATCGTTTATTCCTTTTATGACTGTCAGAAGGACGATCTCCAAAATAGTTCTACTCTACAGACGAGACTCACCTCAAAAAGGTTTCACCAGAAAGAAAAAATCTTCACTTTCTTTCGAACCTGCACCTAATTCATAATTCCGTGTTCAATGATTTTCACCTCAAAGTGGGGAACAATTTCAATTTCTGGAAATTCCTCACTCCACTCAATCTCTTTCCAGTAATCCGGATGATACGCTTTCACACGCCTTCCGATGCCGAAGACGTCACTGTTGGCCTCTTGGAGCGTGGTGAGAATCTTCTCAGACTCTTTTGTGAGCACGTCGGTGAGTTCCTCTTCGAGCATTTTAATCTTCCCTTTCACATAAAGGTGATCGGAAGGGTATTCCACCACTTTCAACTGAAGATTCACGTTAATATCGGCCGTGACCCCTTCGTCGACGGTCAGTTTCATGGTCCTTTTCATTTTATTCACTTCAACGGTAGCATAACTGGTAATCTCATCATTTTCACCGGAAACCTTTTCGGTTAAGCGGGCAATTTTCCCCCTTTTCCCTTGAAGCAGCATGTAGAGCGTAGACTGCTCTGCAGAAATTTTCTCTCCTGTGTACGTCCTTTCATGAAACAAGCCCATACCGTTGAAGTTGATCGCTTCATTCTGTTCATCCAGCTGTATGAGCGGTACAGAAAAATCAATGCCGGGCTCTATCAGCTCCGCACATAGCAGCTGCAGGTTTTCCCCCGTCGTATGTGTAGAGGAGGCGGCTGTTTCCAACATTCCGCCGAGGTATTCACTGATCCTCGTCCCACCTGTAACCTTCAACCGGGTAACCTCTTCTGCTGTCCCTTTCTCAACAACAGCCATATAAGCATTCAAATTACTTTTCGGATCCCTGTACATATCATCTAGGACAGGGAATATCCCTTCCTTGGCCAGCTCTTCTCCAAAAACGACCACCCTTACCTTGGAAGGATCGAAGTTATCGGAAATCATCATATCGATTTTATCCCTGGCCTCCCTCGGCGTATGTGCTTCTGTAGACAGAACATTAATAAATTCCTGCCCCGGACCTTCCGAGCTCCGGGTAACGGTAGGGATGGAAACGGTCTGCTTGATGGCATGCCCCTCCCCAACATCAAACCCCATGGACAGAACAAGGCTGATGTTTTTGAACTGCCGCTCATCCCAGCAGCCTGTCAAAAGAACTAAAGCAGCAAAAACCAGTACGGCCTTTTTCATATCATCCTCCCTCCTTGACACGTTTTTTTCTGAAGTAGGACAATGGCAGCATGATCAAAGGGAGGGACAGGGAAAAAACATAGCCGAGATGAAGAACGATTTGATCCAGCTGTTTGGTTTTTCCCATGTCATATCCGACATAAAGGGTTAAAGCAAGAACAATGACACTGACAAGGATGGAGGCTGTCGTTTTCGTACAGATCGGACAGAGATGGCTGACTCCAAGACCGGCCATATAGAGGTACGTGCCGAAAGTCGTAGCCACGTTCACGACCCATATCGATATAAAAAACAAGTCCAGTCTCGCTATCACCGGTAATTCAAAGGCCTTCAGCATATACAGAATCGGCTCAGGTACCAGTGTGATTTCTTCTGTGCTGAAGTACGTAAAACTGACAAATACGATAATAAAGTAGAAAAGAAACACAAAACTGTGCGCATACAGCATGACCCTTAGTTTCTGTTTGTGAGTGCCGTTGACTTTGGAATAGATGAACAGCGACACAATGTACCCCAGGAAGGAAAAAAGCGCTTCGTTCACACCCGTCAACACTCTGCCCCATCCATTCTCAAGAATCGGGAAAAGGTACACAATGTTCATCTCTTTTGCTGAGTAGATGATCACTCCGAATAAGATGAGGATCAGAACGGAAAGCATAGTGTAAATCCTCCCCATGACAAGAAGGCCGCCGGAAATCAAATAGCAGCAGACCGCGATCATGAGTGATGCAATAACCCACAGCGGCGTAAGGGGAAGCACCCATAAACTGATCATTCTTCCGTACAGGATGATAATCAAGGTCCCTACACTGACAAAATAGAGGACATAACCAAGAGTTAACACCCTCCCTCCCCATTTGAAGAAAAGTTTTTCACTCAACTGGAAGAAAGAGTCTCCCTCAAAATTTTTAACTGTCCCCCATATGGCCAGCAGGATCAACGGAAGAATCGAAGCTCCAATGAGCAGCGATATCCATCCATCCTGTCTGGCGGCACTGTGCAGTTCAAAAGGCACACTTAACACGCCCACACCAATCTGTGTTTGAATAATAATAAAGAAAAACTGTCGTCTGGAGATTTTCTGATCATCAATCGGATTGCTTTTGTGAAGAGGCTTCTGCCCCGTCCGGCTGCTGGTTTGGTTTTGATCCTTGCTGGTCACTGAGCTTCCACTTCCTTACTGGATTCAATGCGTCAGGCTTAACGGTATGTGAGTCTTTCGGTCTTGTTTTCATCATAAACATCGGGAGACGGACAAACGTATCCTTAAGATCCCCAAAGCTGAGCGGAGCCACAGGAGCCAGGTATGGAACCCCGAAAGACTGCAGCTTCGTCAAGTGAATGATAATAATGAGCATTCCAAATACAATGCCGACAAAGCCCAACGTCCCGGCAAGGATAATTAACGGGAATGTCAGAAGACGAAGGGCCGTGCTCAATTCATTCGAAGGCACAACAAAGGACGCAATGGCCGTTAGAGCTACAACAATGACCATCAGGTTGGAAACGAGTCCCGCCCGGACTACCGCATCGCCAATGACGAGACCCCCTACAATACCAATCGTCTGCCCAATCGGAGCTGGGAGACGCACCCCGGCCTCCCGGATCAGTTCGATAATGACGACCATGACCAGGGCTTCAATAATCGGAGGATAAGCAATTTCATTGATCGATGCTTTGACAGGGATGATTAACTCATCCGGAATCACCTCAAAATGAAAACCGACAATGGCAATATAAAACGCCGGAAGGCCGACAGCGATAACGAAACTGAAAAGACGCACAAGACGAATAAATGTCCCGGTAAACCAACGCATATTGTAATCATCCGAGGCCTGATAAAACATGAAGAACGTAGACGGCGCAATGAGCGTTGTCGGGGTACCTTCAGCCATGATCGCCACACGGCCTTCCATCAAGTTGGCGACCACCCTGTCCGGTCTTTCGGTATGGAGCATCTGCGGAAATGGCGTATTCGTCTGGTCTTCGATGTATTCTTCGATCAGACCGGGGCTGTGCACCATATCCGTCTCGATGCAGCTGATCCTTCTTTCCACTTCCTGAACCAAGGAGGGGTCTGCGATGCCATGCATATAAATGACAGCTACATTTGTATGTGTCATCTTTCCGATCTTAATGTATTTCACAGTTAAATCCCGATGTTCAATCCTTTTCCGTATCAGGTTGATGTTTATCATGATATTTTCAATAAACCCGTCGTGCGCTCCCCGGATGACCCGCTCATTCTGCGGTTCTTCCGGGGTCCGGTTATAACTGGAAGTCACATCAAAGAGGTGAACGTTATTAGATCCGTCCTCCAGATAAGCTGCCTGGCCGCCCAGCAGGTTGGAGATCACTTCCTCGAGGTCCTTTGTAACCCGCGCACTTCTCAACTTGGAAATTTCATCGACAGGACCTTTTTCAACAGGACCGAAGATCTTTTCGAACACCTCTTCCTGTTCTGCCAGTGATTCGAAATATACTAAAGCCGCATTCCCTTCATTGAGAACACGGACTTTCAAATCGTTGGACTTATGAAAATTACTTAGGAGGTATTCAATATTTTTGGATAGTTTTGTAGAACTCGGCTGTGTCCGACCATTATTATAATCGCGCGCCAAATCCCTGTCTTGGAGTCTTTTATGATCTCCAAAGAACAACCGTTTCAAAAAACCCATGGGCATCACCTGCCCTTAATCTGCCAATTTGAAAGGAAAATATACCCGTAGGAACAGAAAAAACTGCCTGTCCTTGAAAGGGCAGGCAGTTTTTTTGATTAATGACCTGGGAAAAAGGCCATCTGCAGAATAAAGATGATCGCAAACATGTACAACATCCAGTGGACATTTTTTCCTTTGCCGACAACCAGCTTCAAGATCGGATACGTAATGAAACCGAAGGCGATTCCTGTCGCAATACTTGAAGTCAGCGGCATCGTAAGGATGATAATGAACGCCGGGAAAGCATCATCAAAGGAACCCCAGTTCACTTTCGCCAGTCCTTCCATCATAAAGCAGCCGACGATAATCAACACAGGAGCCGTAATTGCCGGCAGCCCGGACACTGCACCTACAACAGGCGCAAAGAACATCGAAAGAAGAAACAGACCGGCGACAACCATCGTCGTCAACCCTGTCCGTCCTCCTGCCGCTACACCTGAAGAAGATTCAATGTACGCCGATGAAGGGCTCGTCCCGAATACAGCGCCGACCGTTGTCGCAGAGGCATCTGCCATCAAAGCCGCCCGGGCTCTGGGAAGACTTCCGTCCTTGCGGATGAATCCAGCCTGCTCAGCTACACCGATCATCGTTCCGGTTGTATCAAAAATGGTCACCAATAGAAAAGCAAAAATCACCGTATAAAGGCCGTTGCTGAACACAGCTCCAATATCCATATCCCAGAAAACCGGGGACGGCGGCGTATCTACAAACCCGTTCAATTCAAGCTGGCCGGTAAAGAATCCAACAAGACCGGTAATGAACATGCCAATGAACAATCCGCCCGTGACGTTCCTTGCAATAAGACCGAGCGTGACCATAAGACCGAACACGGTCAACAGCACGCCGGGAGATGTCATATCGCCAAGGGTCACAAGTGTTGTATCACTTTCAACAATAATGCCGGACATCCGCAGCCCGAGAAACGCAATGAATAAACCGATCCCGGACGTAATTCCGTATTTTAAGGAAGGCGGAATCGCCATAATCAATGTTTTACGAAGACTTGTTAAGCTTAGAATAACAAAAAGAATACCAGCGACGAAGACAGATCCGAATATAACCGAGTAGCTGACATCCTGCTGGACGACTTCTGTAACGAAATAGGCGTTCAATCCCATTCCGGGGGCGATTGCAATCGGATAGTTGGCTGCAAAGGACATGATCAATGTCCCCGTTACAGCGGCGATGATCGTCGCCATAAACACCTGACCGAACGGCACGCCGGCTCCGGACAGGATCGCAGGGTTTACAACGACAATGTAGACCATCGTTAAAAAGGTTGTAATCCCGGCAAGTATTTCAGTTTTTATATTGGTTTGGTTCTCTTTCAAACGGAATAATTTATTAATCAATGACAACACCAATCTTTCACTTAAGAATAGGACGTCTCTTATAGTAATAGTAAAACGAACAAAAATCAACTGTAATTTGTTAATGTTCGTGTTTTTTATTGTAAAGAGAAAAAACCAGCGGAAAAATTACTTTTCCACTGGTTTTTGATTGGTGTTCGGTTCTATATACCAGTCCAGGACCATATCGGCATCCTTTTCCTCCAGGTAATAGCAGCGGGCCGCCGCTCCTCCCCCGCCGGAGGTGAGCGTCACCTGAATCGTAGAAAGGCCGGCACGCTTCTGTAACAGCGTTTGTTTCTTAGAAGCGGCCTGGACCCGGAACCTTTTCATCAAGTAGGTTTGTTTAATGATGCTTCTCGAACGCAGACTCAACTGCGTGCCATCGATCGTCCACCCGGCATCTTTATAGGCAAGCAGGCCGAAGGCTGCCAGACCCGCGACGGCTGGAATGGTCAATAAGCCATACGGATAAAAGTAGATGCTGACCGGAATGGCCGCCAACACCCCGGGCCATGACTGCCGGATCATATAACGGTATTTCGATCTGGACGGTGGTCTTTGAAAATCACGCGCCACCTTATAATCATCCAGAATCAGCTGGAGAACTCCTTCGACTTCCTTTTTCCGGATCATCGGAAGCAGCTTCAACTGATGTTCATCGTTCTGCAATATAGAGCCACCGGCGCTGATAATCGTCACGGATGCGTATCCCATCGGCTGCCGGATGAGATTTTCATCGATCCGTACCCCCTGGATCCGGTTAAGCGGAATCGTCATCTGCTTCTTCTCAAGCCAGCCTCTGGTAATGACCAAGTCCTCTTCCTCTAAATAGACGGAAAAATAAGCATAGCGCATAATCGTCAGGAGGATGGAGATCCCGTAGGCAATCAACAGAACAAAGAGGACGGTGACGGCTACCATCAGAACGCCGACCTGGATCCAGTCCAGCAGCTCCTCATAAATCGCGCCCACGGGAAGGAGGTCCATAAACTGGGAAAAGAATACGACAACACCGGAGATGACTACTCCAGCCCCACCGGAAGTGACAGCCATAAGAACAAGATCCTTCATAGACATGCCGAACACTTTCTGCCTCGGTGGTTCCCCTGGTTGTTCCGTGGACGATTCCTCAAGATCCTCCGCTTCCTGAACCGTCCGCTTTTCCTGAAAAATGAGCGATTCGAGCTCTTTGGCTTCTTCGCGGGTGATGGCTGTCAGTTCAGCCTCCGCCCCCTGGGTACCGGTCGATCCCGCCGTTTCCACAGAAATTTTCACTAATTTCAACGGTCGGTGAAAAATCCCCTCCGAAAAATCAAGACTCTGAATCCGCTCCACTGGAATGTAGCGTTTTTTCCTGAAAATGAGCCCGTGTTCGATACGCAGTTCTCCGTCTTCCATCCAATAGGAGAAACGCAGCCAGCGGATGACTCCAGAACCAAGGACGATCACCAAGAGACCCCCCCATATGGCGAGCGGGACCCAGTTCCACTCTCCGCTGAACGGGCTGCCATTAATAAAAATCACGACAATTAAAGGGAGAGCAGCATCTTTCAGTGTCTTAACAAAATTGATCAAAGCAGATATAGGATGGAGCTTCCTCGGTTCAAACATCATCCTCAGCCACCCTTGCCAGAGAGGAAATCGACTGGCGCAGACGCTCCGCCTCGTCCTCATCCAGCGCTGGTATTTTATGTATCGTCGCCGCAGTCGATATGCTGATGGTGGAAAGCCGGAATTTCCGAAGCAGTGGTCCCTGCTCGGTATCCACGTGCTGAACACGGACCATCGGTACCAGTGTCCGGGTAATGATGAAAATCCCGTGCTGCAGATCGATGTTCTGCTCACTGACCTCATAACGCCAACGCTTCCACCTCAGTCCCGGAACCACCCAGATGAAAAGAATGGCGTCCAGAACGGCCACTCCCCCTGCTCCTGCCGCCAGCCACCACGGCCAGTTCCAGAGAAACACGGCTACGGTTAAAGCTGTCGTTATAAGTAAAAGGATAAAACTGTGTATGACACCATAAATGCGCCACAGCGTTAAGGCCCGTTTCGATATACGTTGAGCCGGCTGATTTTTCATACGTCCACCTCCTGTACTATTTGTACGGATATGTGAGCCCATTCGTTTCAAACAAACAGAAAGCCCGGCATCCGGCCCGGCTTTCTTTCATTACTTCCCTTGCGATAATGCCTTTGATTTTTCTGTCGTTGCCGTCATGCCTTGAATGATGGCATTTCTGAAGCCTGCTTCCTCAAGCTTCGTTACACCGGAAATCGTAGTGCCCCCCGGCGTGCAGACGGCATCCTTCAATTCTGCCGGATGTCTGCCGGTTTCCTTGACCATTTTCGCGGCCCCTTCGACCGTCTGGGAAACCATTTTATACGCCTTGTCCCTTGGAAAACCCTGCTGTACAGCCGCATCAGCCATCGCTTCGATCAACATATAGACAAAAGCCGGGGACGAACCACTGACGGCCGGCACAGCATCCATCAATTTTTCTTCGATGACTTCCGCTTCACCAAAGCTTTCATACAGTTCGAGCACTTCCGCCAGTTCCTCCTGCGTCACGAAAGCATTTGGACACAGCGCACTCATACCTGCGCCGACCAGAGATGGAGTATTCGGCATCGAGCGGATCACTTTCACATTCTTATCAAACGCCTCTTCCATCGATTCCAGCGTAATGCCGGCAGCAACCGTAATGACCACCGTATGATTGGAGACCTCTTCACGGATTTCCTCAATCACACCTCTGTACACATACGGCTTCACCGCCAGAAACAGCAGATCACTTTCCCTTGCCAGCTGTTTGTTATCGTTGGATATATGTATGCCGTACTCATCGGCTACAAAATCAATGGTTTCATCAGACAAAGCGGTCGCAGCCATCTGCCCCGGCTCCACGACCCCAGCGTCAATCATGCCTTGAATCATGGCCCGGCCCATCTGACCGCAGCCGATAAACCCTATACGTTTCTTCACCGTACATCCCTCCTTGGTGATTCTTATTGTATAGGAACTTTGTCGAACACACAATTGCTTCCCGCTTTCACTAATATTTTCTAGTAAAATGATCACGTTTTTATTAGAAAAGGTTTACAAATCAACATTTGTTACCTATAATAATAACTGTATTCTTCATATCATAAAGAAACGCCCAAAATATCATAGCTGCTACGAGAAAAGCCGAGCTGTTTAAGCTCGGCTTTTCTCGTGGTATCCGTGATCGGTGACGGCCTCCAGGACTTTCTTGACTTCCTTTTTGTTTTTCCGGGACACTAGAATATATAATGTATCCCCGGCTTTTATTTCCGTCTGCCCGTACGGTGTAATGACGTCACCCTTACGGATGATCGCATTAATCAGCGCCCTGTCCGGCAGCTCCATGTCCTCAAGCTTCTGCCCGACGACGACATTCCTTGGCGTCACCTCAAATTCAATCATCTCCACATTCGCTTTTCCAATAGAGATCAGTTCCAACGAATGAATCGGATTGCCAAGCTTGTCAGACACCAGTTTGAAACGGTCTGCCATCCACGTAATCGATGACCCCTGAATAAGGGCCGAAGTGAGAACCGTGAAGAAAACGACGTTGAAAATGACCTGACTGTTGGCAATGTCAGCAAGCATTGGGAAAATCGCCAGAACGATTGGAACAGCTCCGCGGACGCCCGCCCAGGATAGAAATACTTTTTCCCTCCATGTAAACGAAAACCCGGAAAGACTGAGAAAAGCAGCCGCCGGTCTGGCTATGAATATGAGAACTCCGGCGATCAATAATCCGCCCGACATGACCGGCCACGTAAAGACTTCAGACGGTGTAACAAACAGACCGAGAATGATGAACATCAGGATCTGAGCCATCCAGCCGAACCCTTCATGGAATCGGAGGATCGAATAACGATAGGCAAGTTCTGCGTTGCCGATGATAACGGCCGTTACATAAACAGCAAGAAGACCACTGGCTTGAAGGAGAGAACTTGCCCCATAGGAAAGAAAAGCAAAACCGAGGGCGAAGAGTGGATATAATCCACTGGAATCGAGATTGATCCGGTTTAACGCAAAACTTGCACCATAGCCGATGGCCGCACCAACAACGAGTCCCGCCCCCATCTGCCAGAAGAACGAGCCGACCATGCCGAAGATATTCACCTGATCCACCGTCAGAAGCTGAATAAAGCTGATGGTCAAAAATACAGCCATCGGATCATTGGTACCCGATTCAGCTTCCAGGGTAGCCTCCAGCTTCCCGTCTACATTTTTCCCTTTCAAAACAGCAAAAACGGCTGCGGCATCGGTAGAACCGACAATCGCTCCGACGAGCATCGCCTCTACCCAGCCGATATGGAGGACATACTTGGCCGCAACGGCAACGATCCCTGTCGTCAGTACCACCCCCACGGTTGCAAGCGTCAGGGAAGGGGCAATGACCGGCCGGATATCCTTCCACTTCGTGAGCATCCCGCCTTCAAACAGAATGATGATCAAGGCAATGACACCGACCAGCTGGGCGATTTCCGGATTATCAAAGTTGATGAAACCGAGTCCTTCGTTTCCGACCATCATGCCTACAAGAATAAACAGGACGAGCGACGGAACCCCGAGACGGGAAGAGAACTTTGTGACGATGATGCTGACAATGAGCAGCAGCGCCATGAGCATAATAAATTGGTTGGACTGTAGAATTTCCTGAATCATTGAATGAACTCCTTGTATGTAGGATTTCCCTTATTCATTATACCAAGGAGTTCCCGTTTCCGTGTACTCATATACCTCCCGCATTCAATCATTTCCCATAAAAAAAGCTGCCGAGAACGTTCTCGACAGCTTCAGGGAATGTTTCTTTCCCTGCTTCCCTTCTCCACTACGTGAACATTTCCTCGGCCTGTTCGCTGAAGAAATGCTTCATCGAATGAAAAACGTCGGCTTTTCTGCGTAAGATGTAATAACGGAACTTTTCGTGTTCGATGGATTTATAGGCCTGCATCAGACTGGAAGAACGGTTATACTGATTCACTTCGCCGTAACCGAACATCTGCGATACTTCAATCAGCTGTTCAATTAGACCGAGGCACCGTTTGTTGTCGGAAGTCAGATTGTCACCATCGGAAAAGTGAAACGGATAGATGTTATAGCGCTCCGGGGAGTATTTGGTTTCAATGAGTTCCAACGCTTTGCGATAGGCAGAAGAACAGATGGTCCCGCCGCTTTCCCCTTTCGAAAAGAAATCCTCTTCGCTGACGACTTTCGCCTGCGTATGGTGGGCGACAAACTCGATATCCACCGTTTCATAGTTTCTGTTCAGGAAGCGGGTCATCCAGAAAAAGAAGCTTCTGGTCATATACTTTTCCCACTGGCCCATGGATCCACTGGTATCCATCATGGCGATGACGACAGCTTTAGATTCAGGTTTTGTCTTTTCATTCCATGTCTTGTAGCGGATGTCTTCGGGGTAAATCGGAGCGAAAGAGGCGTCGCCACGAAGGGCGTTACGCTTGTAGGCTTCAAGCATTGTCCTCTTCTTGTCGATGTTCCCGGTTAATCCTGTTTTGCGGATATCGCTGAATTCAATGTCGGTATGAAGAATATTGTCTTTCTCTTTTTCATCAAGATTAGGAAGGGTCAGCTCTTTAAACAAAGCCTCTTCCAATTCAGCCAGGGATACTTCAGCTTCATAATAATCATCCCCCGCCTGGTCGCCGGCTCCATCTCCTTCACCGGGCTTCCCTTTAGACGGCTGCGGGGCCTGGGCCACCACATCGCCGATTTCGCTGTCTCCATCTCCTTGTCCCGCATGCTTATTCTTTTCATAATTGTAGCGGATTTTATATTCATCTAAAGAACGGATAGGAATCTTAACGACACGCTTTCCATTGGACATGACAATGTTTTCTTCTGTGATCAAATCGGGCAGCTGCTTACTCATAGCATCCTTGACTTTTTCCTGGTGTCGACGCTGATCGTCGTAGCCTTTCCGATGGAGGGACCAGTCGTCTTCGGCGATTACAAAACTCGTCTCTTCATCCATGTTATTCCCTCCTAATCGAGTATTACTCTATCGTATGCAGGTCCACGTAAATGGATGAAACATATTGGGATATGTATAGATTATTTGTTATTTACGCCTATCTTTTTCTCTTATCTCTCCTTCCTTCTACTAGGTTTTCAATAAAAAACCCCCGCAGACAAGCTGCGAGGGGCTCATATTTCCTATTATCCTTCTAAAAGCAGATCATAAGGATCTTCAATCATTTCTTTAATACGGCGCAGGAACTGGACGGCCTCTTTGCCATCAACGATCCGGTGGTCGTAGGAAAGCGCAATGTACATCATCGGACGTGCTTCAATGCTGTCATCAGGCATGACCTTCGCGCGCTTCTCAATATTGTGAAGACCGAGAATTCCGACCTGAGGAGAATTCAGAATCGGTGTAGACAGCATGGACCCGAAGATCCCCCCGTTGGTGATGGTAAAGGAGCCTCCTTGGAGATCCTCCAGCTGGAGCTCTTTGTTCCGGGCCTTCGTGGCTACATCAGCGATTCCCTTTTCAATACCCGCAAAATCAAGGCGGTCGGCATCACGGACGACAGGAACGACAAGTCCTTCCTCCGTAGAAACGGCCATTCCGATATCATAGAATTTCTTCTGGATGATTTCACTGCCCTGGATTTCTGCGTTCAGGTTCGGGAACTCCTTCAAGGCACCAACAGCAGCTTTCGTAAAGAAGGACATAAAGCCGAGCTTCACATCGTGTTTTTTCTGGAAGGATTCCTTGCGGTCACTGCGCAGCTTCATGACGTTGGTCATGTCCACTTCGTTGAACGTCGTCAGCATAGCCGCTTCCTGCTGGACCTCTACAAGACGCTTGGCAATCGTTTGACGGCGGCGGGACATTTTAATCCGTTCCACCGGCTTATCAAACTGCGTCTTCTCCTCTTCCTTTTTCTCTTTCTTCGGCTTGTCGTTAGACGATGATTTCGGCTCTTCCGACTTGCTTCCACCTTTAGCAGCTGCATCGACATCCTCCGGACGGATGCGGCCGAGTGGATCCCGGGCGGAAATACTGCTCAAATCAATGCCGAGTTTACGCGCACGTTTTCTGGCAGCCGGAGTGGCTACAATATCTTTATTGCCATTGTTATTGTCCTGCCCATTGGAAGCGGCCGGTTGTTCCTCCTGCTGCGGCTCCTGTTTCTGCTCCTGCTGCTGCGCCTCTTCCTTCTGTTCAGCTGCAGGTGCTTCTTCCTCCCCAGAGCCGGAAGAATCCCCTGCGGACCCGGAAGCTTCTCCGTTTTCATCCACCTTGGCGATGACGTCTCCCACTTCAACGTCATCTCCTTCTTCCTTGAGTAGTTCAGCAATGACGCCGTCTGCATCAGCATTCACTTCCACATTAACCTTGTCTGTTTCCAGCTCAAGAATCGGATCACCTTTGGATACGTGATCGCCTTTTTTTACAAGCCATTCAGCTATCGTGCCTTCAGTTATGGATTCAGCTAATTCAGGTACTTTGATTTCCTTCATTTTGTTTCTCCTCCTTTAGACATCTGCAGCGCTTCAAGAATGATTCGATTCTGCTCTGTTTTATGGATATTCGGTTCTCCTACGGAAGGGGAAGCCCTGTGCGGACGTCCGACAAATCTGTGAATCTGTCCTTCCTTCAGCAGTTTGTGAAGGATGCCCTCCACAAAGTACCAGCTACCCATGTTCTGCGGTTCTTCCTGGACCCATACTAGTTCTTCTAAATTCGGATAGGTTTCCAGCATGTCTGCCAGTTTTTGATCCGGGAATGGATAAATCTGTTCCACCCGGACCGCATCGATGGTTTCGAAGGTTTCGTCCATACTTTCCACCTTGTCTTCGATATCCACCATGATTTTGCCGCTTCCCAATAGAAGGGTTTTCACTTTTTCTTTATCTTTGTTCTGGGATAATCCCGGCTGCATCATCAGCGGCTGGAACTTCCCTTCGCTGAAAGCATCTCCGTCCACGGCGACTCTTTGATTACGCAGCAGGCTTTTCGGCGTCATCAAAACGAGCGGACGAGCCTCTTCCTGATTGCTGATCGCCGCCTGTCTGCGCAGCAGGTGAAAATACTGGGCAGACGAAGTGACATTGGCCACGGTCCAGTTGTTTTCTGCTGCAAGCTGAAGGAAGCGCTCAAGACGGGCACTGGAGTGCTCCGGTCCCTGTCCTTCATACCCGTGCGGGAGCAGGAAGACCATATTGGATTTCTCGCCCCACTTCGCGCGGCCGGCGGCAATGAACTGATCAAAAATGACCTGTCCGGCATTGGCGAAGTCACCAAACTGAGCTTCCCACAGGACAAGGGAATCGGAAGCATGGACACTGTATCCGTACTCAAATCCGATAACCCCGGCTTCGGATAACGGACTGTTGTGAATATCAAAGGACGCTTCCGCCTGATCCAGTCCGTGGAGTGGACAGTAGGTTTCATCTGTTTCTACATCATGGAGGACAAGGTGACGGTGAGCGAAGGTTCCACGCTCCGTATCCTGACCGGTAATCCGGATCGGGATCCCATCCTCCAGTATAGAAGCGAAGGCCAGAGCTTCGGCTGTCGCCCAGTCCACTTTCTGTCCTTCATCCAGCATTTTTGCCCGGCGCTGAAGGATTTTCTCAAGCTTCTTAAATCCATTGAAGCCTTCCGGACGTTTCAGCATCCCTTCGTTCAGTCCACGCAGACGCTCAATATCCACGGATGTCTGAATTTCATCCAGATCCCGTTCCACACCGCTCGGACGGTCTTTCACATCAGGAGCGGCCGTTTCATGCTCACCCATATTGTTATAAATGTCACGAAGCTTCTCTTCAATTTCTTCTTTCATCTGTGAGAGCGTGCCTTCTTCCACAACACTTTCATCCTGGAGCTGCTTCTCAAAAACAGCGGCCGCCGTTGGATGCTCGTCAATTTCCTTGTACAGCTTCGGCTGAGTGGAGCGTGGCTCGTCCATTTCGTTGTGTCCGAAACGACGGTACCCGACGAGATCAATCAGAAAGTCCTTATGGAACTTTTGACGGTATTCATACGCAAGCGCCATCGCAGAAAGACACGCCGCTGGATCGTCAGCATTCACATGCAGCACCGGTATTTCAAAACCTTTCGCCAGATCACTAGCGTATCGTGTTGAACGTCCATCCCTGCGGTTGGTCGTGAAACCGACAAGGTTGTTGGCGATAATATGGACCGTTCCCCCTGTACGGTAGCCCGGGAGGTCACTCATGTTCAGTGTTTCTGCAACAACCCCTTCACCGATAAAGGCTGCATCCCCGTGGATCAAGAGGCCGAATGCCTCGTCTTCATCCATCTTGGCATAGCCTGGTTCACTCCGGTCATCCTGTGCGGCTCTTGTGAACCCCTGGACGACAGGATTGACGTATTCCAGGTGGGAAGGGTTATGGCTCAACGTCACTTTCGTTGCCGACTGCTCGCCGTTTTCGATCTCTCTTCGGGCTCCGAAGTGATACTTCACATCACCGGTCCAGCCATAGTTGATTCCCATCGAACCTTCTGAAGGAACGAGCTCCTTATCAGGCGAATGATGGAACTCAGAGAAGATCCGGTCATAAGGCTTCCCGAGGATGTGGGCAAGAACGTTCAGCCTTCCCCTGTGGGCCATGCCCATCATGATATGTTTAATGTGATCGCCGGAAGCCGACTGGATAATATGGTCGAGCATCGGCACCATAATATCAAGGCCTTCGATGGAAAAGCGCTTCTGTGCCACAAATGTTTTGGCAAGGAAGTTCTCAAAGCCTTCCACTTCAGCCAGGCGGTACAACAGCTGTTTCTTTTCTTGGTTTGTCAAAGATACCTGATACGATCCTGTATCGACTTTGTCCTGCAGCCATTTTCTTTCATTCTCATTATTGACATGGCCGAATTCAAAGGAGATCGTCCCAGCATATCTTTCTTTAAGTACATGGACCACTTGGAGGGCATTGTCCAGTTTCATAGGCGCGTCCGGCCAGACCCACTCCGCCGGCATAGCCTCCAGATCCTTCTCCTGAAGTCCGTAGGTTTCTAAATCAAGCAAATTTGTTTTAGGTCGCTCGTCACTTCCTACAGCATAAATATTCGCCTGCAGATGGCCGTGACGACGAATAGCCTCAACAAGTTTCAATGCCGAGGTGATTTTCGCAATGTCCCTTTCCGAAGGAGACGCAGCACCGTTCGTCTCAACAGACGGGCTTGTCTTCATCCAGTCAGGTGCCCCGTGCTCGTCAAAAATATCCTTCAGTGAAGGATCGACAGCACTTGGGTTTTCTTCATATACTTCGAATTGCTCTTCGATATACCCCATATTGGGGCCGTGGAAATTATCCCAAAATCTTTGAGTGGAGCCTTGTTTAGACACGTAGAATACCTCCAAGTAGTTGTTGGCTAATGCTTCCTCGAAAACGTTTCCAAGTCCACATACTATTATAGAATTGAAACGCTTACGTATTCAACAAATTTCGCTTATTTTTCTCAAATGGTAACAATTCCATTATAACAAGAAAGGCGCACCCTTTGGTACGCCTTTTTACTTTTTACTGGTAAAGATTATTCCTCATCCTCAAGAACCCGGTAGGCCATATCGAAAAACTTCATCTGGCTGTTGATCCGGGCCTGATTTTTCTCAGGCTGGACGTACTCGTAGCTGCCATCCTCCTTCTGTTCCCGCGCCTTCGTATTATCATTCAGCATAATGGACAGAATTTTCTTCAGACGGCTTTTCACAGACGGTTCATAAAGAGGGAAAAGCAGTTCGACGCGTTTCACCATATTACGGGTCATCATATCTGCCGAAGAAAGGAACAGACGGTCGTCCCCATTATGATGGAAGTAATAAATCCTGCTGTGTTCCAGGAACCGGCCGACGATGCTGAACACACGGATGTTCTCGCTGACGCCTTCGATCCCGGGCTTCAAACAGCAGATTCCGCGGACGATCAAATCGATCTGAACACCTGCCTGGGACGCTTCGTACATTTTCATAATCAGGTTCTTGTCTGTCAGAGAGTTCATCTTCGCAATGATCCGGCCGTTTCCATGCTGCTTATGGAAACGGATTTCATTGTTCATATAGCGGATAAAATCGTTCCGGATATCAAATGGAGCCATCGACAAGTGGTGGAACTCCGGTTTCTCTGTAAAACCGCTCAAATAATTGAAGAAGTGCGTCGCATCGATCCCGAACTTCCGCTTCGACGTAATGATTCCCATGTCGGTATACAGCGAGGCTGTCTGGTCATTGTAGTTTCCGGTACCCAGGTGGACGAAACGTTCGATCTTCTCGGCCTTCTTCCTTACGACAAGCGTGATTTTGCTGTGGGTTTTCAGGTAGGTCATCCCATAGATGACGTGGCAGCCTGCTTTTTCAAGCTCTTTGGCCCACTGCACGTTGTTCTCTTCATCAAAACGCGCTTTCAATTCCACAAGCACGGTCACCTGTTTTCCATTTTCCGCGGCCCGCTTCAACCCATCGATAATCGGTGAATCCCCACTTACCCTGTAAAGCGTCTGCTTAATGGCCAGTACGTAGGGATCATCAGCCGCTTCAGCGACAAAATCGACCACAGGCTCAAAGGATTCGTACGGGTGGTGCAGGAAGATGTCACGGTCCTCCGCTGCTTCAAAGATGTTCTCTTCGCCATCCAGGTCACGCGGCGGCTGCGAAATCAACGTCTCATAATAGAGGTGGTCCTTCACATCGGCAAACGTTTTATGAAACTTGAAAAGGAACGTCAGATCAAGTGGTCCATTGGTGATATACAAGTCATCCCGGTGAATCTCAAGAACGCTGAGAAGGAATTTGATCACTTTTTCATCGTACTTGCCTTCCCGTACTTCCAAACGTACGGCTGCGCCCCACTTCCGCTTTTTCAATTCTTTCTCGATTTCCTTCAGAAGATCCCGGGCCCCTTCCTCATGAATCGTCATATCAGCATTTCTTGTTATCCGGAACTCTGTGACAGATTCCACTTTGTATCCTTTAAACAGTTTACCCATAAAATGGCTGATAATTTCCTCAAGGAGCACATATTGGTATTTATTTTCATGCTCCACCTGGACGAATCGATCCAGAACAGCCGGCACCTGGACAATGGCTGTCTTTGTAGTGTTCTCCGGGTCGATTTCGTCTTTAATGACGACAGCAAGGTTGATGGACTTGTTGAGAAGCATCGGAAACGGACGGTAGGCATCAACGGCCATCGGTGTCAGGACCGGGAAGATTTCTTCATCAAAGTATTGTTCGAAACGGATGATTTCCTCTTTTGTTAAATCCTCGATAGAAAGCAGGGAAATGCCTTCCTTTTCAAGCTCCGGCTTCATGGACTGATACGAGTCATACTGCTTTTTCACATTGTTATGATTGATTTCGGATATTTTCGCCAGCTGCTCCTTGGGAGTCAGCCCGGCTTTGTTCTCGGGCTTGTTAAAACCGGCTTTCACCTGGTCCTTCAACCCTGCTACACGTACCATGAAGAATTCATCAAGGTTGGAGGAACCGATCGCCAGAAATTTCAATCGTTCAAGCAAAGGGTTATCCAAATCAAGAGCTTCATCCAGCACACGCTCATTAAAGGCGAGCCAGCTCAGCTCCCGGTTGTTATAAAATAATGGATTGTTCAATTGCTGCGTCTTCTCTGTAGACATTCCGCACACCCTTTACACGTTTATTCCACTACACATGTTAGTACGCCTCTATATGTTCTATATAAAACAGAAGTTAAGGTTTTGTAAAAAAATGATGAATATTGCTGAAAAATGTTTTCTTTTAAGGTAGAATATTCCGAATTTGATAGCTGCTAATAAAAAGAAGCCCGGAAACGGACTTACTTCTTATCTTCCACAAAAGAAAGTTCTATAGTCTTTTTCAGTGATTTTTCCAAATGTTTTTTCTGTTTTTCGGCCTGATACTCTTCCGGCATCCATTCACCGGAACAATGACATGTAATATGCAGGTCATGACCTTCCGTCGTCAGGCTGAGGCTTTGAATGGTCTGCCTGCGGGTGCTGTCCAGGCTGTAGCAGAATTTCAACAGGGATCCAAGTAGTCGGAGCTTCTTCTGTTCCTCCTTCAAGAACCATTTCTTATACGGGTGGAGGAACTGTTTGAAGATCGTTTTGTTCTTGTAGGAGGCCATCAGCGCCATCCGCAGTCTCTCCATGTGCATCAGCCCGTCAATCGTCCGGTTGGCAAGCAGGTAGAAAGTATGCTGGGCGCTCGCTTCACTGTCTATATAATCCCCCAGGTTGAACACATAACTGGCTCTTTTCACTTCCTGCCAGTCTGATTTCTTCAGAGATCCGATGCCCTTTTCATGAAGCTGGAAGAAAAGCTGATGAGCCAGGTGCTGGACGTGCTGGATCTGTTTCACATTCAAATCATAATCGTTAATCAGTTCCTGAATGCTCTCCTCCAGCACGTTCGGAAAAACCGACGTCCCCATATCTTTGGTGAGCTGTTCAAAAAAGACGCCGTCCCGCAGGCCTTTTCTGCTCAGGATGAATCCGGAAGCCTGCATCGTATCGTAAAGAGAATGGAATACTTCGGTCGCGGGCAGGATGATATCCGCCCGGTCTTTGGACAATCCTTCCACTTTCTGCAGCTTCTTCATCGGCAGAGTGAACAAATAATTTTTGATAAAGGAAAGATCGCTGTCCTTCATCTTATATTGGTGGAGCCCGGCGAGTGGATACTCCTTCAGGTTCTGATCGATCTGTACAAGGTTACGCGCCCCGCCTCCAATTCCGATCAAAGGAATGTCCTTGTTCTGCAGCCATGGCAGCGACTTGAACTGGTCAAGCAGATATCGGCGTAAAGCTGAAAACTCATTCTCGGTCGGCAGTTCCTTTTTAAAGAAATCCTGCTTCAGAGTCAGCGCACCGAACGGGAAGCTGTAGGATTCAATCAGTTCACGATCCTTAAAATATGTAACTTCGGTACTGCCGCCGCCAATATCCACTGTGATCCCTTCTGTTACAGGAGTGGAATTCACGACAGCCAGGTAGCCGTAATACGCTTCTTCGTGGTCCGATAAAATCCGCATATCAAAGCCGGTATGCTTGGAAACCTGAGTGATAATCTCCTCCTGGTTCCCCGCCTGACGGATGGTAGCCGTAGCGACACAGACCATTTCCTCGAGCGTATAGGATTCTGCCACTTCCTTGAAGCTCCCCAAAGTCGTCAGCAGGGTCTGCAGCCCTTCCGTAGACAACAAGCCGTCCTGTGTTAGATGGTTACGCAGACGTGCGACCGCTTTTACGTTCTCCACCTCGCGGAGACGCCCGCCTTTGTCACGCAGATAAATCACCAACCGCATCGTGTTTGAACCTACATCAATAATTGCATAAAATTTCCTGGCCATGATTTCACCACTCTTCATTTTTTGACATTATAACATAAAAAAGACCGCTCTCTTATAGAAAGAGAGAGCGGTCTGACAAGGTTTACCTGTTCAACAGGCTGCCCACATATTTCAGCAGTTCATTAGCCGAGCTGGAGTTGTATCCATGTTCATCGACAAGCGTAGCAACGACTTCATTAATTTTCTTCAGCTGCTGTTCATCCGGCGTCTTCGCAGATGTCGTAATCTTCACGACATCCTTCAGATCAGCAAACAGCTTCTTCTGAATAGCTTCGCGAAGGCGTTCATGAGACTGGTAATCGAATTTCTTCCCTTTGCGCGCATAGGCGGAAATTCGAATAAGAATCTCTTCACGGAAAGCTTTCTTCGCATTTTCGGAAACGCCGATCTGTTCTTCAATCGAACGCATGAGACGCTCATCCGGGTTGAGTTCTTCACCCGTCAGCGGATCTCTCAGCTTCGCCTTGTTGCAGTACGCTTCAACATTATCCAGGTAATTGTCCATAAGCGTAACGGCGGATTCTTCATAAGAGTAAACAAACGCCTTCTGTACTTCCTTCTTCGCAATTTCATCATACTCTTTTCTCGCGAGGGAAATGAAATCAAGGTATCTCTCCTTGTCCTCACTGGAGATGGAGGCATGGCTTCCCAGTCCATCCTTCAAGGAACGAAGAACATCCAACGCATTGATCGATGTCAGTTCTTTTTTAATGATGGTGGAGGAAATACGGTTGATCACATAACGAGGGTCAATCCCGCTCATTCCCTCATCGCCGTGCTCCTTCTTCAATTCCTCTACATCCACATCACTGAAGCCTTCAAGAATTTCACCGTCATAGAGTCTCATTTTCTTAAGAACATCGATGGACGCCTTTTTCGATTCTTTTAATCTTGTCAGGATCGTGAACATGGCAGCCACTCTTAACGTATGCGGAGCAATATGCACATCACGGATATCACTCTCTCTGATCATCTTCTCATAGATCCGCTCTTCCTGACTGACTCTCAAATTGTAAGGCACCGGCATCACGATCATACGGGAATGGAGCGCTTCGTTTTTCTTATTCGCTATAAAGGAGCGGTACTCCGCTTCGTTCGTATGGGCTACGATCAACTCATCCGCGGAAATGAGGGCAAAACGACCAGCCTTGAAGTTCCCTTCCTGCGTCAGACTGAGCAGGTGCCAGAGAAACTTCTCATCACACTTCAGCATTTCCTGGAACTCCATCATGCCACGGTTGGCCTTGTTCAGTTCCCCATCAAACCGGTAAGCACGCGGATCCGATTCTGATCCAAACTGTGCAATGGTCGAAAAGTCAATCGAACCGGTCAAGTCGGCAATATCCTGGGACTTCGGATCAGACGGACTGAAGGTACCAATGCCTGTACGCTTATCCTCTGAGAAAAAGATCCGCTCTACAAGAACATCCTCAATTCTTCCCTCATATTCCGTTTCCACCCGCATCGTATTTAACGGAGACAGGCTGCCTTCAATCCGGATGCCGTAATCATCCTGGAAATCCTTCCGCAGATGGTTCGGAATGAGATGCAGCGGATCTTCGTGCATCGGACAACCTTTAATGGCAAAAACAGCCCCTTCATCCGTAAGCGTATACTGTTCAAGTCCCCGCTTCAACAGATTGACCAGCGTCGATTTACCACCACTGACAGGCCCCATCAATAGGAGAATACGTTTACGGACATCCAGCCTTCTTGCTGCCGGATGGAAATACTCCTCTACGAGCTTTTCCATCGCTTCATCCAGTCCGTAAATATCGTCATCAAAGAACTTGTAACGCTTATGATCATGAGCTTCTTCCACACCAGCACTCTTAACCATATTGTAAACGCGGGAATGAGCGGATTGTGCTAAATACGGCCGCTCTCTCAACAGCTCCAAGTATTCAGCAAACGTTCCTTCCCACTTCAGTTCTTCCTCGTATTCCCGGTGATCTTGTATCTTCTTCAAAATGTCCACTTCGCGACCTCCCCCGTCGTAAGAGACGAATTTTAATACATCCTATGCCTGGCTCATGTAAAACATGTGTGAAACAGAGAAATGTGGAAGCGGCTTGGTCAGTCCCGACAAGCATAAGACCAGCACCGCCGTGGAGGGTTTTTCTCCACAGAGGTGTTGGACTTATGACCTCGAGGGACTAGCCGCTGCAACTGGACAATCAAACTGAAATGCGGAAGCACCCTGGTAGATGCGACAAGCATAAGACAAGGATTGCAGTGAAGCGTCCTTCCTTCACGGAGATCATTGACTTATGTCTCGAGCATCTGGGTGCCGGAGCTGGACGACAAAAAAGAAATGTGGAAGCGGCTTGGTCAGTCCCGACAAGCATAAGACCAGCACCGCCGTGGAGGGTTTTTCTCCACAGAGGTGTTGGACTTATGACCTCGAGGGACTAGCCGCTGCAACTGGACGACAAAAAGAAATGTGGAAGCGGCCTGGTAGACACGAAAAGCATAAGCAAAGCCGTGATGTGGCGTTCTCTGCCACAGACCGGATTCTGCTTATGACCTCGAGTGGCTGGCCGCTGCAACTGGACGACAAAAGAAATGTGGAAGCGGCTTGGTCAGTCCCGACAAGCCTGAAACCAGAACCAAAGCGATAATAATGAAAGAACAGCACGATTCTCTCAACTACACCTGCGAAACCGTACGACTTGTCCTCATGCGTTGCCTATCCATTGACTCTACGTCACTTTTCACCTGCGTTCTGCAGGGTAGAAGGACAGCCCCTCTACTTAAACCTATGCCGCTGCCCGTCAAATATGAAAAAAGAGAACGGAATCAATCTCCGTCCTCTTCCACATCTTTACCTTCCAGATAGCTTTTTCTTTTGGCCAGCCCCATGATGAGGAACAGAATGAACAAAAATAAGTTCAGCCAACGGTAATCATCATAAAAAATAGCAAGAATGGCCCAGATGGATGCACTGATCAAAAAAAGCACGCTGGACATCAAGGTTTGATTCATCATAATCCCTCCTCTATTCATTATATAGGCATCCTCCATATTTGAGGCCGCAAATTCTTCGGTCTTTATCCCTATAAAGCTGTACAAAAGACATTTACTATATTTTGACATACCCTTGTCTCATTGTTAAAATTGTTTTGACTATTTTACCTTGATAAAGTACTCACACAAAAGAAAGAAGGACTGCATATGGAAACATGGTACTTTGTCGATTCAGGCCACTGTACACCTGCCATGAATATGGCACTGGACGAGGCCCTTATGAATTGGCACCGAGAAGGGTCGATCCCGCCAGTTCTCCGTTTTTATGGCTGGGAACCTGCCGGGCTGTCTGTTGGTTATTTTCAAAAAGTAAAAGGAAAAATTGACTTGGATGGCGTTCAGAAGCATGGATATCAGCTGGTCCGCCGCCAAACGGGCGGTCGTGCAGTATTACATGACCATGAACTTACATATAGTGTCATCGTATCAGAAAAACATGAAGACATGCCGGACTCCGTGAAAGAAGCCTATCTGGTCATATCCAGAGGCCTCCTGGAAGGCTTCAGGAACTTGAACATCGATGCGGACTTCGCTGTTCCCGAAGGCAAGTTGGATGTGAATGGCTCAGCAGTCTGTTTTGAAGAACCGTCCTGGTATGAATTGATCGTCGATGGTAAAAAAGCGGCCGGAAGTGCACAGACTAGAAAACGCGGCATCATCCTCCAGCACGGGTCCATACCGATCGAAGTGGATGATGGAAAGCTTTTTGATATGTTTGTTTACAAAAATGAACGCATCAAAGAAAGAGCCCGCAAGGCTTTCGGCAGCAAAGCTGTGGCCATCAATGATGTCCTGGATGAGCCTGTCTCATTCGAAGACACAAAAGATGCGTTTAAAGAAGGATTTGAAAAAGGATTGAATGTCCATCTGGAACCATTCCACCTGTCTGAGGAACAATGGGAGGAAGTAAGGAAAATCGCCGGAGAACGGTACGAAACAGATGAATGGAATTACGCCCGCTGAGCGGGATAAGGAGTGGTGAACGTGAGTAAAAACCAGGAATACATAAGAAAGCCGGAATGGCTGAAAATCAAGATTAACACCAACAAATCCTATACAGGTCTGAAGAAACTGATGCGCGAGAAGAAATTGAACACGGTATGCGAGGAAGCGCGCTGCCCGAACATCCACGAATGCTGGAGTGAGCGGAAAACCGCTACATTCATGATCCTGGGTGACACCTGTACACGCGGGTGCCGTTTCTGCGCTGTCAAGACGGGACTTCCGAACGAACTCGACTGGGGCGAGCCTGAGCGTGTAGCGGAATCTGTTGAGATCATGGGACTGAAACACGTCGTTGTTACAGCAGTTGCCCGTGATGACTTGAACGACGGCGGTGCTGCTGTATTCGGTGAAACGGTGAAGGCGATCCGCCGCCGTGTACCGGGATGTACGGTCGAAATTCTTCCTTCTGATATGAAAGGTGATTACGAAAGCCTGCATACACTGATGGAAGGCGAGCCGGATATTTTCAACCACAATATTGAAACCGTCCGCCGTCTGACGAAGAAGGTCCGTGCACGCGCGATGTATGACCGCTCTCTTGAGCTCCTGCGCCGCGTGAAGGAAATCCGCCCGAATACACCGACAAAGTCCAGCCTTATGGTCGGTCTTGGGGAAACAAAAGAGGAAATCATCGAAGCGATGGATGACCTCCTCGCCCACAACGTAGATATCATGACCATCGGCCAGTACCTGCAGCCGACGAAAAAACACTTGAATGTGGAACGCTACTACCATCCGGATGAATTCGAGGAACTGAAGCAGATTGCCCTTGAAAAAGGATTCAAGCACTGCGAAGCAGGCCCGATGGTCCGCTCCTCCTACCATGCCGATGAACAGGTGAACAGCACCTCCGCCCAGCGCCGCATCAAGTACATGCAGGGCTATGAGTCCCAAGGGAAAGAGCTCGATACAACCAACTTCTAAACAAAAATCCCCTTCTCCTGATGCAGGAGAGGGGGATTTATTGATTACCAGAAACCTCCGTACGGGGGACGGCCGTAATAGCCTCCGCCTCCATAATAAGGCGGGCGTCCGTAATAAGGAGGTGGATAGCCATAACCGCCGCCGCCAAAACCTCCATATAAGCCTGGAGCCAGCGCACCGCCTAAAAAGCCACCCAGTAACCCACCGGCAAAGGGGCCGAAAAAGAAGAAACGCTCCTCTTCATTTCGGAAATCTTCTTCTATTCCATAAGGATAAGCATATGGGTACTGATTCACTCGTTCTCCTCCTATCCAATCCTGTGGTTATTCACCTACTCTTCACTCTATGTCAACAGCCCGGCCACCGTATAGGCATCTGTCACCAGGGATAGGATAAAATTAACTGTAAGCCCATTCACACCTCGGATAAAATGGGGTATACTTAAAAAAGAACGCTTGTCTGGCTAGAAAAGGAGGACTATTCATGAATGTAACCTTGATTATTCTCGTCTGCCTCGCATTTTTGACAGCTATCTTCTCAGCTGGATATGATACGAAGCCAGGGCCAAGAAAGTAAAGAAAAAACCGCACCCCGATGGGTGCGGTTTTTTTATGCCTTATTTGATCAACCCCGGAAATCCCTGCTGCAATAAAGCATTGAATAGAATGATTGATGCGGTATTGGATAGATTCAACGAGCGTACGTCATCGGTCATCGGAATTCGGAGACAGCGGTCCTCAAGCCCCTTCAAGAGCTCCTTCGGTATGCCGTCACTTTCCCTTCCGAAGACAAACAGCTGATCTTTATCCACATCGCTGAAATCAAAATCAGCATAGGATTTCGTTCCGAAGTTTTCAATGTAGTAGAACTCGCCCTCCGGATACTTTTCATACAATTCGTCGATCGAATCATAATAATGGACGGTCAATTTAGGCCAGTAATCCAGCCCTGCCCGGCGTACCATTTTGTCATCGGTCGAAAAACCGAGCGGACGGATCAAATGCAGTTCACTATTTGTAGCCACACAGGTACGGCCGATATTCCCGGTATTGGCCGGTATTTCCGGCTGAAACAGTACAATATGGTTAGGCATCGCTTTCACCTCAGTCTAATCGGATTCAACCAGACCATTATACCATATGGATCACCCGTTAATTCTGAAGAATTTATACTGAATATCCGGCGTGTAAGCCGTAGAATCCTCGTAGGCCCAATACCGGTGGCGGCTGTTGGATGTATGAGCATTGACCAGCGGCATCCCCTGGGCGTCTTTTTTCACAACGAACGTATTGTGATCATACCTTCCGTTTCCTTGAAAGTCATAACAGATGACATCCCCCGGCGCCAGCTGATCCGCGGAGGGAACTTCCACCGCCTTCAATCCTTTACGCGATCCACTTAAGTACCAGCGCAGGGCATGAGCCACGGTCCAGCTGTAGCTCCACGTGCCGTTTCCGTACCACCACCCCCGTGTCCGGTCTCCTGCGCCCCTCATCGGTGCACCACCGGCCCGTAGACATTGGGAAACGTAATTGGTACAGTCGACATCAAACTTTTTATAGGCGGGATTGTAGCTGTCCCACCAACGGTCTGCATACCGGACAGCCTCCCGGCGGTTGTATGCGAAACGCGGTCCGTCCAGCGGCTCTCTTTCCCCCGTATCAAACGTCAAAGGTAAAGAAGAATCACCAGGCGCCGGATTCTCGGTTACGATATCGTGATGGACCCATGTCCCTTTCATCAACTGTCCGCGTCCTGTGTAACAGCCTTCTTCCAAAAATACATGCCGGCCGCTTTTCACAAGCATGGTTAAATGGAGGTGGTAGCCCACATCCACGACCTGATCATACGCCGCTCTATGAAAGGGTGCAATCTGGAATGTCAGCCGCTGCAGGGTATGACCGCGTGCTTCCATCCCCTCTATTTTCCGCTTCAGCCATCCTTCTTCCTCCTGATCGAAAATCCGGTCCAGCACTTTCTGCCAGTAACGCTTGATCTCCTCTGTGCTGTTCATCCGTCCCCTCCCCCCTTCTTCATTATATGAGCGGGGCGGGCGCCCATGAAAAAAAGCCCCCGGAGGGACTTTTAATGCTGCAGGACTGTATGGTGTTTTTCGAAATCCAGCAATTTCTCTTTTTTATCCAGTCCGCCTGCATAACCGACGAGCTTTCCATTGCTTCCAATGACACGATGGCATGGAACAATGACAGAGAAAGGGTTTTTATTCACAGCACCTCCGACAGCACGGATCGCCTGTGGAGAATGCAGCGCCAGCGCTATATCCTTGTAGGAACGTGTTTCACCAAAAGGAATTTGATGAAGCAGCGTCCTCCACACTTTCCGCTGGAAGTCGGTGCCATAACAGTTCAACGTCACGTCAAACGCTGTGCGGGTCCCCTGGAAGTATTCCTGCAGCTCTTTTTCTGCCTGAACAATCCATGCATGATCGGGATCGTAAACCAGTTCACCCTTGAGAAAATGCTTTCTTTTCCAAGATTGATAGGCTGGAAGCCGATCTTCATGGTGTCCAAAATCAATGCGGCAGACTCCTTCATCATTGGCCAGGACGGTCATAGCGCCCAAAGGCGTTTGAAACGTGTCGTAATATAGAAAAGAATGATGGTTCATAGCCAACCCCTTCTTTATTAACAGTTTTTTCTATTATACTAGAGCTCTAGTGGATTGAAAAGGTACAGGAGTTGATTACGTCTGAAATTGCAGCCCTTTTTCCATTTCATACAAGACCTGTTCATCCTCTTCCTTTTCCTTCGCTTTTTCAACAGCCTCAAAACAATCGGGACGGCCGATTTTTCCGAGACCCCACGCAGCGGTTCCACGTATAACCGGCCTTGGATCGTGATTCATTAAACGAATCAGTTCATCGACGGCCGTTTCGTCACGATAATGGGCAAGGGCCAGAATCGCATTCCGCTGAATCGGCTTTTTCCCCCGCCAGGAGCCGGAAATGAAACCGAATCTCTCTTTGAACTCCCGGTTGGATATGGACAGCAGCGGTGTAAGCTTCGGCTTTACAACCTCAGGGTCCGGTTCAAATTCTTCATGATTATGAAAATCTTTCTTCCGGTTCTTTGGACAGACCGTCTGGCACGTATCGCAGCCATATAGACGATTGCCGATCACTGTGCGGAACTCATCAGGCAGAAACCCTTTGGTCTGCGTCAAAAAGGCGATACAGCGCTGGGCATTGAGCTGGCCTCCCTGGACAAGGGCCCCGGTCGGGCACGCGTCCACACATATATTGCAGTCCCCACAGCTGTCATCCACCGGCTCATCAGGAGCAAAAGGAATATTCGTTACAAGTTCCCCTAAATATACATATGAACCAAACTCCGGAGTGATCACGGCACAATTTTTTCCACTGAAGCCGATACCGGCACGCTCCGCTGCAGCACGATCAGAGAGCTCGCCTGTATCCACCATGGATTTCAATTCCACTTCCGGGAACCTTTCCTTTAGAAAAGCACCGAGTTTGTGCAGCCGGTCCCGGAGCACATCATGATAGTCCTGTCCCCAGGAAGCCCGGCAGAAAATCCCCCGTCGTTCTCCCTTCACACTGCGGGGGGCATCCTTCATTTTCGAAGGGTACGCCAGGGCAATGGATATAATGGACTGCGCGCCGGGCAGAAGACGCCCGGGCTCCGTGCGCTCGTCCACTTCCCCCTTTTCAAAACCCGACTGATATCCGAGTTCCTGCTGGCGTTTTAAACGGGCTTTTAATTCTCCGAACACATCAGCAGAAGCAAATCCGATTTTATCGATGCCGATTTCTCTGCTGTATGCGATCACTTCTTCTTTAAACTGATGAAAATCCACCCGGACGTTCTCCTTTCTAACGTATATCTTTAACGGCAGCTGTCCGAATCCGGTTCATAGCTGCTGCGATTTCAAATCTTCTTGGTCTCGCCAGTTCCCCTGGGTGCTGATCCTTGAATGGACCGAAGGAAGCCAGTCCTTTCGTGTCCATCTGCTTCTCAATCTGATCCAGCAGCGCCGGCAGGCTTTGATCAGGCTTCAGCTGGCCTTTTTTATCCAGATGAAGAAGAATGTCGGCAATCATACGTGTCTGTGAGGCATCCACCAGCTGTTCGACACCGGAAAGATCGATATCCTCCCGGCCCATCAACAGCTTGAACAGCCCCTTCGCCTGGACTTTCTCCTTCTTCCCTTTTCTCGTCTGCAGCGTATTCGGAAGAAAAGCACGTCTGGGTACCGTTCCGAAGCTTTCCTCTCCAGCTGTTTTCCTTTCCGATGGGTACTTCGCTGCAATGTCTTTCGCCTTCTGCGTGACGTTGACCGGTACATATTGGTCCATCATGATTACATCGTCCGCGGCCTGGAAGTAGTCCCCGGAACCTCCCATCACGAGAATGGTAGACACATCAAGGTCGTCTCGCATCTGCTGAATTTTATCTATGAACGGTGTGATGGGCTCCTTCTCCTGTACGACAAGCTCCTGCATCCGCTCATCACGAATCATGAAGTTGGTAGCACTGGTATCCTCATCGATGAGAAGCGTGCGTGCTCCTGACTCGAGCGCTTCCATGACGTTCGCCGCCTGTGAGGTGCTCCCGCTCGCATTTTCCGTAGAGAAAGCTGTCGTATCCGTTCCATGCGGGAGATTTTTAATAAATGGCGAAATATCCACTTTGGTTACCTGACGTCCGTCTTCCGCTCTTACTTTCACACTGTCCGGATCTGTCAGGACATATTCACGACCATCCCCTTTGATGTGAGGATACACCCCACGCTCGATGGCATTCAAGAGGGTACTTTTACCATGGTACCCCCCGCCGACAATCAGGACGATCCCTTTTTTCAGGGCCATCCCTGTCAACGGCTCCTGACGATGGGGAATCGTGATGGAGACGCGGTTTTCCTCCGGGCTCTCAAAAGGGACCGCTTTTTTCATCGGTCGCTGGCTCACACCGCTCTCCCTCGGAAGAACAGCCCCATCGGCTACGAAGGACATCCACCCGTTCGCACGCATCGCCTCTAAAATAGCATCGTGTTGATCGGCGAGCTGACACACCTTCTCCAGCTCGCTGTCTTGAACAGCAAATACAGACTGCTTCAGCATCTCAGGAATCACTGAGAAAAACAGCTTTTCCGCCTGCTTTCCGTTAATCCGCCGGCCATTGGCAGGCAGGCCGACTGTCAGGCAGATGATGATGTCTTCAGGGAGCAGGGAAACAGCTGTCCGTTCCAAAATCTCCTGCTCCGGCTGATCGATGGCGACCATCCCGCTTTTGCCTGAGCCTTTCACACTGAACTGGGTTTTCTTAATCGTACCCGCCACCGATCTGGCAAAAGTATCTTCCGAATATGTCTTTCGACTGTTTGTTTCCTTATATTCAGCAGGAACAGGACGTTTACTGTGAGGCACCTGAATCCTGATCTTTGATGGAGCCGCAAATGGATCTCCCTGGACATAGTCTATATGGAGCTTATAATTCTCAAAACTATACGTCCCTTGAATCTGCTTATATCCTTTATAGCTCTTTCCGTCGATCTGATTCAGCATCGTTTGAAGTTTTTTCATTCCGGCATCCTCCTGTCTTCGTTCTATTATACGTTGTATCCATTTTTCCACATTAAAAAACGCAATGCTTCGTTACCCATTTAACGAAACACTGCGTTGGTTCACATAAGTATAAAAAATAAATGCATCACAATAGTGAATGGAGCGGGTGAAGGGAATCGAACCCTCATCATCAGCTTGGAAGGCTGAGGTTTTACCACTAAACTACACCCGCATATAAAGAGTGTTAAGTTGTCCGTACAACTTCCCTCATCTATATTTGTTATGATAACATCCGTATTCTATCGACGCAACATGATTTTTACGATTTTTTGTCGAAATTTTAATAGCAGCTTTACAATGTTATGGGGTCATAGTTTAAAAGATGGATATGCCTACTATACCCGGATGGTATCTCTTTTATACATAGAAAAGCAGACTGCCTAGGGAAGCAGCCCGCTTCAAGCTAATCCTTCTGCTTATGCTGGAAGACATAGATGATGGAAAATACGAGAAAAGCGGTGAAATGCAGGGAGTCAATGAAGAGTTTGAACAGTTCAAACACATCGCTGGTATTCATCACATTCACCTCCATAATCCTGATGGACGATGATGTGTGCTGCAGGGAAGCTTTATCTGAAGAAGTATGCTGGCGCATCTACTGCCGGGGTCTTCTTATTGTCCCCGGACGTGCCGGCTTTATGTATGGCTAATAAAAAAAGAAGAGCCATTCATGAATGGCTCTTCCCCTTTCACCTTACAGAATTAACGTGTTTTTTAAAGCAGCGATCAAGTTCTCAAAATCTTCATTGACCTGAGCTGCCACATCTTTTTTCTTGTACTCCTCATCCTGCTCCATGGAACTGACGGGTTCAATGAGCATTGTCCGGTTTTCCATAAATACGATTTCAATTTTTCTAGGAGGTGTATTTTCATTGAGGCTGTAATCGTCGAAGTACTCCTTCATGGAAATGATCTTGTCCGCAAACAACGTTTCCTTTTTCAATGACATATCCGGAGATAAGCTTAAGGCCGTCAATGTGCGGTCATTTCTGTTCACAATAAACAGGTGCTGCTGGTCCGAATCCAGAACTTCCAGGCAGCGGTAATTGTCTGACTCGAAGATTTCCTCGGTAAACTCCAAAACAGCGGCCGTTCTCAGTTTACTAAGCTTGTCTGTACTCAATCGGTCTTTTACAGCAATGGACATGGATGAAAAACCTCCTTATAAGTTTTACATTCTTCACATCCCCGTTTTCCCATTATGAAAAACTGAAAACCAGCAAAATAAACAAAATTTACCATGGAATCTATGCAGGGTCATTCAAATGATTGATCTTTTCGACAAAATGTGATGATCTATGCCTTTTTCAGTTCAATTATGAAAGCCGTTCAGAAATCAGTCGGAAAGATATTACAGCTTCTTTATAAAAGTCGATTCTCTTATCTTCCATCATCCGGTCAAGTTTCGCCTCAGCACTGGAAGCCATCTGCTCAATCTTCTTATCATCCGTCAGCTCGATGAGCCGCTTCAACATCTCTCGCTTCTGCTTTGTATCTTTTTCAATCGTCTTCCACTGCTCATCCGTTTCCGCTTCCAGATCATTCAAATCTTCGGTGACGCCCTGGCCCAGGCCGGACACGAGTTCTTTCATCTCGTCATTCGCCTCGATGGTTTCGAGCATCTGGTTATCCACTCGTGTATGATCAGGACGATCCTCCTCCGTCTCTTCCTCCTGTTCAATAAAAACTTTCTCATAACTCTGATCCTGCTGGATGATCGTCTGGGCGCTTTCCGTCTCTCCATGATTCTCCCGATCCATTTCCGTCAGCTGCCACACACCAAACCCAAGAAGGGCAATCCCAAGGATCGATGTCCCTTTTACAAACCTGCTCATATCCTCTCATTCCTTATTGCGCATATTTTCCTTGAATTTATATTTTTCCGACAAACCATTGTCATCTAATTGTAACATTCGTTCAAAATACTGTAAATGAGCATAATAAAAGAGAGAAGTCTGTCACAGACTTCTCTCTTTACAGGTTTTCAATAAACAGGCGGATGACATCCGCACCACCAATCACGGTTCCGAGCGTACTGCCAAGATTCGCAAGAACGACAACAAGCAGAATTCTCGTTACTTTGTTCTGCCAGAAGCCTTTCACCGTCGTGACATCATCGGAAAGGGATTCGAAATCGCCCACATTCGGCCTCCGGAAGTACGCCTGTACAATCCCGGCAAACCAGCCGGCCGCAAGCAGAGGATTCAACGATGTAATCGGTGCAAGTAAAAATGCGGCTGCAACGGCAAGTGGATGGGCCAGAGCCGCCGCAGCTCCAATCGCTGAAAACGATCCGTTCCAGAGGATCCAGCTGATCGTCTGCTGGGTACCTGCGGCTGGATTGGAAAGAAAGGTATACAAAATGATCGATAAAATGAAAATCGGGATCGACCAGCCGATGATTTTCGGCGCTTTTGATTTAGGCGGCCGCTTCTTCAACGCTTTTAAATCATGATCGTTATAAATCTCTTCCTTAATCCCGGGCACGTGGGCCGCACCAAGCACAGCAACAACCTTCTCCCCAGGGGCATCCTTGATTTTTTGAGCCAGGTACTGATCCCGCTCATCAATCAATGGTTTTTTCAAGTCTGGAAAATGGTCCGTCAAATCCTGAAGCATTCCATCCAGCATATCCTGGGACTTCATCTTCTCCAGCTCTTCCTCAGAGATTTTATCATTGCTGAAAATGCCGTAGAAGATCGACATTAAGAGCTTCGACTTTCCACTCAAGCCAAGATTGCCCCAGATCCGGGAGAACGTCACCTGGATGTTACGGTCGGCAAGCACCAGCTCAGCCCCCGTATCTTCCGCAGATTGAATCCCCTGGATCATTTCCTGTCCCGGCTGAATGCCAAACTGCTTCGCCATCCGCTTTTGAAACGATGAAACAGCGAGGTTCACTAACAGCAGCGTCGCTTTTTTACTTTTGATGACTTCAAAGATATCCGTATTCTTCCACCGGTCTCCGTCCCTGATGGACTGATAGCGCTGTTCATCCAGTTCCACACAGACAGCATCCGGCTGTTCCTGTTCAATGACCTGTTTGACCTGCTCGGCGCTTTTTCTGGAGACGTGAGCCGTGCCGATCAGAATATATTCTTTTCCTTCTATCATTAATCTGGTCAAGTTATCTTCCATACCTGTCATAAAACCTTCCTTTACCAAGTACTCGCCCTCCTGCCTGTTCCTTTGAGAAACAGGACCCTCTCCATTGTATCAAAGATTCAGATCTTTTTAACAAAAAGAAAAAAGCCAGAGGCGTCTCTGACTCGATCTTTTCATCCTATTCAAGATCCTGCATGATGCCGGCCGGCCAGCTCTCTGCTTATTTTCTCGGCAATCCTTGAAATATCCTCTTCGATCCGTGCCGCACTGAAACGAAGGACGGTCCATCCGTGATTCTTCAAAAAGGCATCCCGCTCCCATTCCATCTCCCACTGATCAGGAGACACCAAATACTCGTGCTCCACAGCTTCAATCGCAATTTTCAATTCGGGAAAAGCCATATCAATGACAAATTCCCCTTCCTGATAGTACGGCTGTGGATGCAGCCCATACTTGGACAGTTCGCTGTGAAGCTTTTCAGCCAGTGCCTTCTTGGAAACTTCCTTTTCAACCGCCTGCTTGTCTTTGGCCTGACGACGGTTTGAAAAGATAAACCCAAACGAGAACAATAGAAATAGAAAGAAAAACAGTGTAGGAAAAAGTGTAGAATTAGTCATATTTATCACCCATTACTATTCTATCCATCCACCCACCCTTTTTATTCCTAAAGGGGCATGATTGTCCCTCTTCCGCATATAAAAAACCGATGCTGCCTTCATGACAGCACCGGCTTTGTTTTTTCTTACATCAGTTTACGTTCATAAACCACTTCGTTCGTTGACACATCCAAAGCATCCACCTTCAGGCTCTTCACCTGGCCATCCTCTGGATTTCGGGATCCCCATAGACGGATATCATTTTTCAAATTGTGATCATAAAAATCCGTGCGTACCGTCCGCAGGCCATCCTGTTCCTCATACACCCAGCACTCCTTGAACTCCATCGTCTCTTTCGGCTGGCTCAGTATGTAGTCATTCAAGACCTTTTCAAACTCGGGAAAATCTATTTCTCCTTTTTGAAGCCCATCCGCTTCAAATGAAGCAAACTCTGTATAATGGTGAATTAAATCTGCGTTTTGACTCACGTTTATTCCTCCTTCACATTCTCTATCAGTAGCTTTACCCGTTTCTACCAGGAAGAAAACGAGAGAATAGAACAGGTGCCCGGTTTCACCCCGGACACCTGTCGTTTATACCCTCGCTGTGATCTCTTCCAGCTGTTGAACAAGAGCTTGACACTTGTCCAGGTTACGCGCATCCGGGTGCGGCTCACCGAACGCTCCTATATCATTATCATAGTACCGGCCGGAAGCCTCCGCAAATTCATCCGACAAAGACGCACGGCACAGGATATCTGCACCAATGTTGATATCGCGGCCCTCTGTTCCGAAAGCCTTTTTCACCATTTTGCTGCCCAGAAGAGACATGGGATTCACAGCCACGACAACAGGCTCCACCCGCCGGGCCATTTCATACGTCCACATCGTCAGTGCAAGCTTACTCTGCGCATACGCCTCTCCGTCAGCAAGCTTCTTCTTCCCGTAAAGAGCCTGCTCATCCACCGGCGACTGCGCAGCCGACGACAAGTTCACAATACGGCTTGAAGCATCCATAAGCGGAAGGAGTGCTTTTGTCAGCTCATAGGGAGCCAGTGTATTCACAGCAAAGCGGATGTCCAGCCCGTCAGCCGTGACAGGCTCTGACGCATTATATACGCCTGCATTGTTGATCAGAACATCCAGGTGATCATGCCTGGCTGCGATTTCCTCAGCCAACCTTCTCACCTCACTTATAGAAGACAAATCAGCTACATACTGCTCGATTTCCTCATCCCCCAGCTCATTGGCTACGTCAGCCAGCTTCTCTGCGCTGCGGCCGTGCAAAAGCACCTCATGACCTTCCTTGACGAGTCTTTTTACTGTCGCAAGGCCGATGCCATCTGTTGCACCTGTGACTACGATCTTCATGGCCATCCTCCTCCTTCAATAATGATCCGTACTCTTCCCATTCCCTAATTCAATGGGAATGGAACCACCTGATTAGGGTCAACTTTTCTTCTGGAAATATTCAAACGGAGAGAGATCCTTTCTTATGTTATCCAGGGTATAACGTTCGGGGATGTAAGCAAAGGAAAGTGTGCTGGAATGGAAGAGTTCCTTTATGATTAGGAAACCATACAAAAAAGCCGATATCTACAATAAGTAGATATCGGCTTTCAATCAAACTATTTAGTACCGATGGCCGGGGTCGAACCGGCACTCCGTGAGGAACATGATTTTGAGTCGCAAAGATGGTAGTCTATGCGGGTAAATCGTCTCTCGAAGGCTTGATCGAGGGGCACACCGTACATTTCTGCGCACATTAGACGAGTCAACTAGCGTACGACACGTACAACCCGTTTTCCTTAACGTTAATTATACGGGGAGGGACGATTACCTGCAAGGGGTTAGCTTTATATAACGAGAACAGCTGCGCCACCATGCTCCTACATAAATAAAGACGATAACCTATTTAGGCTACCGTCGATCACGAATTTATTTAAGGTCAATGGTTTTTGTATTAGTTCCGAATACACCTTCAGATACTTGAAGTTTCAATCCATCTTGGTCTGCTGTCTCAGCGTTAATATCGAAAGCCACTTTACCTTCAATCGTTGAGTCTGGATTTACCTCGGCTAAGAAAAACTCTACAGAATCCTCATTAGCTGACATCGTAGCTCCGGAATCCGCCTCGTAAGTTTTATCTTCAAACTTCAGCTTGAACATTGAGCTGTCCACCGTGTTAGCTTCATTACCATTATTTATAACAGTAACGTCAACAAGTACGTATTTACCGTTAGCTTCCTCTTGGAACATTTCCGGCCCAACTGTACTAGCAGTTGTTTTCTCATTTACGGTAAACGCCATTTTGCCGACCTCTACTTTGTCCCCGATGACATAAGTCTGTTCTTCTTCTGTATCTCCGCTATCCGACGAAGTCTCCGTGCTCTCTCCCTCTGAATTAGTAGACGCTGTATCGTCTCCTCCAAGTGAAGCAAGGATCACCCCTAGTATTACCAGCACGATAACTCCAAGGCACCCAAACTTGAAGAACTTCTTCATATACTACTCCCCCAATTACATAAAATTTGAAATAATTACATCTATAACATAATAAGTCAATTAATGGATATTTACAATAGGTAACAATGAAGAAATTTCAGTTTCGAGGGAAAATAGCCATCTACAACGAAAATTTTAAAGCTAATACAAGTTTAACCGAACCTCTCCGCATGGTCATACGGGATGTGCACACGGAACATCTCGTAAAATGATTCATCGTTGTATTCGTCTTGCAGGCGTCGGTAAGCGTTAGAGTATAACATCTCAAGCTCCTCGGCGTTTCCCAGGGATGCGTGAAAAAAGCAATGATAGCACTCGTTAGCATCCAGGTAATGATACGGCAGCTCTCCACGGGTTCTTTCCCAAGTATCAACGAACATGTTACGAAACTCCTCTTCGTCCACGTCTAACCGCAGAACGAGGCGTTCGACGTTCTTGTATGAAGGGAAACCGTCTATCAATAAATTCCGTACGAGTGATACTCGATTACCGTTTCCCATACCGCTTGTCTCCGAAATGAAAACCCGCAAGTAATGGAAGAGGGCATTGTCATAACGTTTCTCTCGTTCCAACTGTTCGGCCATGCTCCGTATGCTGTTCCTCATTAAACCGTACTTTCGGTTGCGGGCGTGTTTTTCAATGCTCATCCCAATCAAGGCAAACGATATGTCAGCGTTGAGCGGGTTATAGTCGTATTTTGCAACGTGCCTAATCGCACTGGCAACGTTGTAGCTGCCATCACTAGAAGGGCGCCTATGCGCCGGGACGATGTAGTAAAACGCCTTCAGCGTTGCTTCCCCTTTTGCGGTAATAAGCATAACGGGATTATCGCCAACAATCGCCTCAACTTCAGCTTCCGAAAATTTTTCCGTTATTCTTGCAATAAGATCCGCTTTCTTCCCACCGACCTTTAGCTGCTTCGACTTCAATAGTTCCTTCAACTTTGGGACGGTTAACGCCTCAAGCGAGTATAAGGGTGAACCTTCTGTGACGTAACCTTCCTTAAAGAGTTTCTCTAACGATCTCTCAGCATCAATGCCATACGTCTCCGAATAATAACGCGGGAAGAAAACATTTCGATGCTTTCCCGATATCCAGTCGATGAGAATGACCTCTCCGGAGAGTAAGCCGTTTGAAAGTTTTATTGCAGAAAGCTCTTTTCTATCCTTAGTCTGCTCTAGCCGCTCTCGGAACCTCTGTAATTTAGGACTAACATCTTGCCGTGGAGATGAAACTTCCAATTCGCCAAATACGTCTACAGCTTGCAACAAAACTCGCATTTCCTCGTCATACTGTTTTCTTTCCCGATAGAGATTTGCAAGGCTATCGTAAGGATGATTACCTTCAAAACGTTCAGCAATATTCAGCTCATATAGACTTATCGCGGCATCAACGTTCCCATCTCTTTCGAGTTCAATTCCTTTAAGGTTACGATCAACATGGCTTTCAAATATTTGATTTTTCTTTGATAGCTCCTTCGTAGGAACAGGCTCATTTTGACATTTTTCATTGTCGTACTGATTCGTTTCACTATTGTAACTTTTTCTAACTGCATAAGCTGGTTCTGCTCGTAGGCTTGTTTCACTTCCCTCGATAGGCTTCGGTGGAGTAGTTCCCTTAAGTGCCTTTTTCAATAAGTCGAACAATCCCATTATGCATCCCCCACTCCTTATCACTATACAAAGTAGTTAGAAAGGAAATCGAACATTTTCCATCGATTCGTTAAACTGAACCATTGCCTCATCTGACATGTTTCTTAGTTGATTAAAAATCTCTATAGGTAGTGAACATAATCTTGGATTTCCGTAGCTGGTTTCCTCTATTACGACTAATAAGTTTCTATCTAGGAGATTATTTATAATTGCCGAATAACTACTAGAAAGTTCATTTGATAGGTTGTTTTCACCTTCCCAATCTTTTATTAAAGAAATAGTATCGTCTTCCATCCATCTCAGACCATAACTTCTAACTTCTGTATCTATAGTAAATTTTAACAACAATAGTTCCTTAAGCGTAAATGTCCTAGAAATAACTAGATCTTCCAAATTTATTATATCGGAAGATGGTATCGCTTGCACATCTTCTTTTAGCTTAAGTTCACTATTGTATTCAACAACCTTGCGGTATAAATGTCCACTTATGCTTTCCTTGTTATATGTGAAGTAAATCCCTCTACCTGTGTACTCACTCTTAAAGGAACGTAATCTCTCAAATTCTTGAAGATCGGTATCTATAGGAAGGTCATTGTTTATAAAATAAATCATAACTTCCTTTCCTTTACTAATGAAATCCTCTATTTCTTCAAGCGTTCCGGACGGATGATTAGCAGTGGGGGTGCCTAATTTAGTCCAAAAAACTCCTATCAAAATATCACTCTTGCTGACTACTTGTTCGTTAATGACTCCTTGCGGGTTGCTACCGTGGTATGTAGGTGTAGAATCCTTTTCCCACCTTGTAGGCAGTAGCACAACTTTTAAGTCCTCAGAATATCTTATATTCCATTTAAAAATCTCATTCTCTATCTCATCACGTTGCAGGTCTACATCCGAAGGGGATGCAATCATTACTCTTAATACATTCGCTTTAAAACCCACTGGACCCACCCTCCCTTTTGACTAAATATTACCAGTTATTAGTTACGGATAAAAGTAAAAGCCGCTCTTATAAGGACAACCTTTCTATAACTCACTTTATACGTTAATTCTTTGAATTACTGAACGCATATGTCTAGACTACCTGACCGCCCCGCTGTAGAACTGTTGCTTTTAAGGCTTATCCCCAACGTCTGACCAACCGAAGTTGATCGTATTCAATCGAAACCTTAGACGGGAGCTGCTCGGCAACCTTCCCTCCTAAGACGTCCATGTTACGAATGTCCGAGACTTTATTGATCAGCTTGCACTTCTGGCGTTGGTCCAAGTGAACGTGAACCTTTACGATTACACCCTGTAAGGCTAATAAAGTGCGTATTGCTCGCAGCTTCGCATTGATCGTACCTACTTTCAACTGGCGACCATGTTTTATTTCATCGATGTAGTCGGCGATATCGGTGCGTAAGACTAGGCTTAAGTCTAGTGATTTTTCCTTGCGTACTAATTACCTCCGGAAATCCTCTCATTCTTTTTGATAGTATCGGAGAGTAAATTCTCGAAGAGCTCGTCGCTCTCCGTCTACTAGAAACATTTCCATTGCCTGGTCAAAGTGCATTTCCTTGCCTTTTAGCGCTCACTCAACGACTTTTACTTCATATGTATGGAAACAACCGATTATCTCGTCGGTTTCTACGCACATAAAAAACTCCGCTTTCCTGTCGATTAAGGAAAACGGGGCTTAACGATGTACCGTATGAACATACGATCATTTCTACGTCCATTAAACGTAAAAAAAGACGATACCTACGCTAGTAGATACCGTCTTTATGCGACCTATTTAGTACCGGTGGCCGGGGTCGAACCGGCACTCCGTGAGGAACACGATTTTGAGTCGTGCGCGTCTGCCAATTCCGCCACACCGGCAAATAATCTTATGGAGGCGGCAACCGGAATCGAACCGGTGATAAAGGAGTTGCAGTCCTCTGCCTTACCTCTTGGCTATGCCGCCATAAGATATTCAATTATGATTGTATCATATTCAATGGATCCTGAATATGTGAATGTATGGAGCGGGAGACGGGATTCGAACCCGCGACCCCCACCTTGGCAAGGTGGTGTTCTACCACTGAACTACTCCCGCAATGATAAGTGGCTGGGCCAGCTGGATTCGAACCAGCGCATGACGGTACCAAAAACCGTTGCCTTACCGCTTGGCTATGGCCCAATAATTCAGATCGTTTACTATGAAATAAATGGGGCGGTTGATGGGAATCGAACCCACGAATGCCGGAACCACAATCCGGTGCGTTAACCACTTCGCCACAACCGCCATAAGAAGCAGGGGTAGTAGGAATCGAACCCACATTGACGGTTTTGGAGACCGTAGTTTTACCATTAAACTATACCCCTATTTAATTTTGAAATAAAATGGTGGAGGGAGTAGGACTCGAACCTACGAACCCGATGGGAGCGGATTTACAGTCCGCCGCGTTTGGCCAACTTCGCTATCCCTCCACTTGAAAAGTGGTGCCGGCCAGAGGACTTGAACCCCCAACCTACTGATTACAAATCAGTTGCTCTGCCAGTTGAGCTAGGCCGGCTAAATGGTGGCTCGGGACGGAATCGAACCGCCGACACACGGATTTTCAGTCCGTTGCTCTACCGACTGAGCTACCGAGCCTAAATATGTATAATATTTAAAGTGGCGGTCCGGACGGGACTCGAACCCGCGACCTCCTGCGTGACAGGCAGGCATTCTAACCAACTGAACTACCGGACCAATTTGGCTGCGCTTCACAGCACTACTATTCAAAAGAATAATTTGGTTGCGGGGACAGGATTTGAACCTGTGACCTCCGGGTTATGAGCCCGACGAGCTACCAGACTGCTCTACCCCGCGATATTGTGCGTTGTGCACGATAATGAAATTCTATGGTGGAGGATGCAGGGTTCGAACCTGCGACCCCTTGCTTGTAAGGCAAGTGCTCTCCCAGCTGAGCTAATCCTCCGTAAGTGGTGACCCGTACGGGATTCGAACCCGTGTTACCGCCGTGAAAGGGCGGTGTCTTAACCACTTGACCAACGGGCCAATGTTAATGGCGGAGAGTGAGGGATTCGAACCCTCGAAACCGTGGTAACGGTTTACACGAATTCCAATCGTGCTCCTTCGGCCAGCTCGGACAACTCTCCACTATGGCTCCAACGGTAGGATTCGAACCTACGACCGATCGGTTAACAGCCGATTGCTCTACCACTGAGCTACGTTGGAATAATGTATCAATCTGGCGACGTCCTACTCTCACGGGGGTAAACCCGACTACCATCGGCGCTGAAGAGCTTAACTGCTGTGTTCGGCATGGGAACAGGTGTGACCTCTTCGCCTTCATCACCAGATCTTTTTTAACTCCT
>NZ_WMEW01000009.1 GCF_009856355.1 Halobacillus litoralis
CTAAGACCTGTCCGTCTTAACGCATGCAGGAGTGTTGACGGGATGGTTTCAGGAAACATGGATCCTTCATTCCCATCCTCCGTTGTACAGTTGAAATTTAAACAAATAAACTTCCTGCCTTTCACGCTGAAAAAGCGCTTATAGCAGAACTTGTCGCGCGTCCCCGTTTGTTTAATACTCGATTTCAAAATAAAAGCATCTTTTTAATCACTCTAAAAATATTGCTAGCCTTTTTATTACCTTTAAAAAAAGAAGGCCTGCTAAGCACACGACCTTCTTCATGTTTATCTATTTTTCCTTATACATCTGCAACCGATGATTCTCGAGTTCTGCCACAAAGATATCCCCCTCTTGATTCACGGCGATATCATGAGGGATTTTCAATTCTCCATCCTTGGAACCCCAACTACCAAACCGATTGATAATCTTACCGCTTTGATTCACGACCAATATTTGATGAGAACCTATTCCACCTTTTGGATAAAGAGCATTTCCGCCATCTGCTACATAGACGTTACCGTTATCCCCAACTTCTACACCGAAAGGGCGTCCCAGCTCCTGCTGACCCCACTCATTCAAGAATTCACCATCCTGTGAAAACACCTGAATTCGTGCATTGTTTCTGTCCGCTACATATAAATTCCCTTTCTGATCGTGAGAAATTCCATGGGGAAGATTAAATTCACCAGGACGGTCCCCCAAGTTATTCTTTTCCCACAAGAATTGTCCATTAGCACCAAATTTTACAATCCGTCGATTACGGTAACCATCGCTGACAACAAAAGACCCATCATTCATGACAGTTACATCCGTCGGCCTCGCAAACGTATATTTCGTGATTCCGGTCGGAAAATTGTGCAGCACATTCCGTATTCGTAAAGCAGGTTCCATATAAAATGGATAATCATCACCAAATGTAGCCTGTAAACGACCGTCTGCTGTAAACTTGTACACTTTGTTTTGGATGATATCCGTAATCCACACATTGTCTTCATGATCAATCTCGAGGCCATGAGGAGATGCAAATATATTCTTTCCCCAGCGGGCTTTAACTTTTTTTGTATCTCCATCTATGACGATAAGTGCTGGTTCCTTGATTAGACTTTCACCGCCATATTCAGAACTGCCCCGATGTAAGTAGTAGATATCTCCTTTACTGCTTACTGCGACGCCACTCGCCTCCCCGGCAATCTTTTTATCTTCGTCACTCTTTGGCCAGAGAACTTCCGGTTCATAGGCGGCTGATTGTTTTGACACAGGGGCTTCTTTATATACTGTATCACTTCCTCCACGGCTGAACCATGCAATCAATGCTCCTAGCAGGACGATAATTCCTATTAGAATGTATAAACTCTTTCTCATTATCTTTCAACTCCATATAATCATGATTTATTGCTGATAAGAATGTAACATAGGTTGGAATGATATTTCGTCTGACCCTGGACATAAAAATGTATAGGACCAGAGACGTATGGAATATCTAATAGTTTTAGCATAAAAGATTTGGTATTATATCGACTCCAATTCTTCTATTAATCTGCCCGTTAACCAAAAAGAAGCGATTGTTCTAATTGAACAATCGCCCCCGTTCGTATTATAAGGTTAACCAGTTTATCTGGTTGACCTATTTTTTATGGGTTATTCTTTAAGTAGCCGGGTAGGACGTTCGCCCCCGTGGGACTCTGATCCCGTCTAGTATACTGTCCACCCCCTACTTGTAGAAACATGTTTGAGGCTGGTTGGGACTTAGATCCCGTATAACAAGCGAAGCTATGACACTACAAGCTAGGTTAGGGGCTGCCGGTGAATCTAACAAAAGGACGTGATAAAACATGGATCCAGTCATTGGCCTGGATATTGCGAAGGGAAAAAGCCAAGTACAAGCCTTTTTACAGAAGAAAGATCCTTACAAGAAGAGCTTTGTTTTCGAGCATAATGTTTTAGGGTTACATGATTTTCATCGCTTTTGGTTAGAGGTGGAAGAAATCACAGGGCGACCTCCGGTCGTCGTTTTTGAATCTACCGGTCATTACCATGAACCCGTTTTACAGTTCTTAGAAGAGCATCAAATTGTCTATTACTTGGTGAATCCGGTTCTATCTCATGAAGCTAAAAAAATGAGCCTAAGGAAAGTAAAGACGGACGCCATTGATGCCTTTCGTTTAGGGGAATTGTATTATCTATATGATGACCTTCAACCTTTCAAAAAGAAGGCTGTCAAAATCATGAATTTGAGGAATCTAACCCGTCAACATGACGCTCTAACGGGCACTTATCTACAAATTAAACTTCAGTTCCAAACGGTATTGGATCAAGTGTTTCCGGAATATAAGACGGTCTTTGGATCTCTTTATTCACCGACCTCCTTACGAACGTTACTCCACTATCAAACACCTCAAGGTGTTCGGGAGGAAACGAAGGAAAAGATCGCTGAAGTCATCCTCCAACAAGGAGTTAAACGCTCTTATGGATGGGCACTAGATAAAGCTCACCAACTCAAAGAGGCAGCAGGACGAGATCCTTTCAAGCGGAATCTATACTCGAGTCATGTGGTGAGTTTAACGATGTTCATTCAACTTCTTCTCCAATACCAAAGGCACCTATCGAAGCTACTGAAAGAGATAGATGCCCTGGCTGAAGAATTTGATGAATATAAAATTATCCGATCAATTCCCGGTATTGGTGGAAAGATTGCGGCAACAATCCTATCCGAGATTGGGGATATTGATCAGTTTAACCACCCTAAGAAGCTTGTTGCCTACGCGGGGATTGACCCAAGTGTCCATGAATCGGGACAGTTTAAAGCAACCATTAACCGAATTACAAAGCGCGGATCGTCTAGCCTTCGCAAGAGTCTATATAACGCAGTCCAATGCGGAATAACCAAGAATCGCAATCCAAAACTAAGAGCTTATTACGATAAGAAACGCGAAGAAGGTAAGCCCCATAAAGTGGCGATTATTGCTTGTGCAAACAAGCTCATTCATTGGATCTATGCCATCTTAAAAAGTAAAAAGGCTTATGTGATTTAGAAAAAACCAATAAATTACTTATATAGAAAATGCTTCAAATCGATACTGTTGAAGTTTATTTAGTATGTTCATTTTTATTGTACCATGTCTGATTCATCTTTTTTACCCTTACCTATTGACCTTCTATTAGCTGGTATACGTAAGACTCGAAATTGAGATAAACCATTGAAGTTCTATTACTTAATTTATCAGATAGGTGAAATTAGGGTACCTACAATTCCGCTAATTCCTATTAAAACAAAAACTATCCCGATGATTCTTGTAGACCAAATAAAAAATGTAGAAGGTCCATCTGCACGCTTTGATTTCCAACTTTCTCCGATTAACCACCAGGAATATGGTGAAGATATCCCCCAAACACCCATTAATAAGAAGAAAATGCTTATAAATATTGAAAATCACCTCTTCTTTACATTCTTCTCCTCGTACTACTTAAATCTTATACAGAAGAATATTCTTATTGAATAATTGCCCCCGTTAACGGATGTCTCGAATCCGAGATATCTCTCACTGTTTTTTTACTTTAGCACCCGTTAATGCAATAACAAACCTTTATCCAGATTTCCTAATAAAATGAAAAGTCAAACTGGATAACACAAATGAAAGTATAATTATTATAGGTGATACAAAAATAAGTCCTATTAAATTTGTTTTATAATTCAAAGGAACAAATTCCTCCCAAACTTCACCTGTAACTTTCCATAACACCACAAAAATTAAAATTGTGAACACAAAATAAATTATTTTTTCTATGAATTTCCTCATTTTACCTCCCCATCAAACTACGCACATCTAATTTTAAAAAATACAACTAATACCTTATAAATAGTAACTTTTCTTCTTCCACTAACCTGCTCCGTCAGTTAAGATTAATTCCCTCATATTCCTTGTGCTTATTTAATAAAGGGCTAATGCTCTATTAAGCAATCGCCCCCATTAGCGAAAGAGTTGGTTTCAAGATATCTTTTAGTAAGCATTTAACTTACTCACCGTTTTACTTTTCAGATAAAAAATACCTTGCATTCACAAAAAATATAGTTCCAAGAAGAAATAACATAGTTATGAACCAACTTGCAATAGCTGAAAAATCACCTTTGAAAATATATTCACTTGTTAAAGTAACAAATACCATCGTTGCCATAACAACATACAAACCTATTAAATGCTTCATTAGTTTCATCTCTCCTTTATGACGTACTTATACATAACTCTCGTCATTTCGATTGGCTGGTCTTGAAATAGGACCTGTTTTCATTATGTAACAAGGGGGCACGCTATTAAGTAAACGCACCCGTTTACGGAACACTTGAAGTCAAAATAGTATCTTCTTCCCCTCCGTATTTAGGGTGTGTTCCAAAAAAATGTAGTAACTATAAAAGGTATAATTATGGACACTAAAAGAATCAATCCATTGCCCATGAATCCGATCTTTCTGTATGTTCCTTTTTCTGAGAGCATGGCAAATACCAATCCTAATACAGCAATCACTACACCTGCAAAAAGAAAAGCATCATTCCCCGAGAGCGTCGTTATGTATGCAGCTAGGCTTACTAAAAATAGCACAGTAGAAATTATTCCTAATTTCCTTCTCACACTACCCCTCCCCGTTATGTAAATTATTCCAAAATATTGTATGTAACTCAATACTTTTAGAAAATGAGCTTTCACGTAATATGGGAAACAATTCTTTTATTAAGGAATGACCCCCTATAGGTGAAGACTCAATCCAGAGATAATTAAAACAACAACCTAAATGCTAATATCACAATAATTACCAAAGTAACAGCAGAGAGATTGTTAAAAGCTCTTTTATGCAACTTATATTCTCTCCTGTTTTTATTAGAGAAATCAATAAGAAACTTTATAAACAATATCCCTATTATTGATAAACCTGCATATAAGGTTTCTCCTCCTCCAAAAGCTACAGCGAGGACAATAAATAAAGAGAATAATCCTATAATTTCTTCTTCTTTTTTTACCTGCTTTTTTATTTTTTCATTTTTTTCCACTCACACACCCCTTATTCAAGACATTCATCTCAACTTAGAGAAATCCACCTTCATTATCGTTCTCATCAGTTCCCCAATCATAATCCCAATAGATAAGAAATACAGGCACTGATATTATCGATAAAATAGTTATAATTAACTCGATATTAAATCCACCGTTACTCCCCTATTGAAGATTCCTTATTACACATACGATATCAATCCAATTTAGTTTCAAAACGGCCTATTATCTCGAGACTGAGTCTTCAACTAACCTGCCCTTCAGCGAAAGACTCAGCTTCGAGATAAATCCCCATATTCAGCTTCAACAGAACCTTTTCTCTAAGACAGAAGCCTCCGCTTGTAACGGAGAGAAATATATGAAGCAGCCTCCTTACTTTCCCCATAACCCGGCTGGTCCTTTTGAAAAACAAATCCTCTCGCTTCATAAAAAGGAATGCCCTTCTCGTTGCCTTTCTGCACCGATACCCATTGCTCCTCCGCTCCATAAAGCTCCTTCTGCTGCTTCGTCAAGGCTTCCAGCAGCTTTGTACCGATTCCCCGGCCTCTGTAATCCGGATCGAGATAGAGGACATAGATTTCGCCGGCCTTCTCACCGATCATCCCGCCTCCAATCGCACCGACCACTCTATCGTGTTGAAGAGCGGTTAAGTAGCCGCTCCAGCCCCGTCCTGATGGAATAATCTCCTTTTTAATACGGTCCAGGTTATAAAATTCATCGATGACGGTCTGTAAGTAATCCCCGCTGTAAATCGATGCGTACGCGTCCTGATTTCCTTTGATGCAGACCTCGCGGATGCCGGCAGCGTCGCTCATTATGGCGTTTCTTATTGTAATCATCGTTTTCCTCCTAAATTCTCTGTTGATGGGTATGTTTAAAATCTGTCCCATACTTTAAACCGTAGCCGATGGTTCGATCCATTCCAATGTGAGCCGTCCAGATCAGTGCAAGCGCATGTATAAGCTCCCACTGGAAATATAGACTGGAGAACAGTACAAGTCCCGGCAGCACATAGGTGTGACCGATGTTGTAAATAACAGCACCCGCCCTGGCATTGATGATGTAACCGAGCATAAACACATCCGGAACGAGAAGCAGAAGAAAAAACAGCCAGAGTGAATAGCCGGTGGTCATGTAGAAATACAAGGACAGAATGAAGATGAGGAACCCTTCCAGGTGGATCCATAGTTTCGGCACTGCATTCAACTCCTGTTTAGGTAATCGGTTTGAAAAAGGGCCATGAGAAGCTGGTCGTTCCACGATCTGTTTCATAACGGCGGCGTTCTGTTATAAAGCCTGTATGCTCATACAACCGGACTGCGCGTCCATTAAAAGCATGCCTGTTTTTATTGAGCGGAGTGATTCCGACGGCCTCTGATGTCTCTCTATCTTTAATCATGCAGCTTTTCGATGTGTCTGAGGTGGTGATCATCCTGATGAATTGTTCGGTGCTTTCATAGGTGTGGGCATCGAGGCGGGGCTGGGTCGTCTTCATCACGTCCATATCATTTCTCTATTGATGGTAAAGAGCAGTGTCTTTCCCCTCTACTTTTCGCAAACGTATGCGTAAGTCATTCCTCCCTCTCTTTGTTGAGACGTTCACCTCTAATACGGTGAATCAGGAGAAACGTTTCACCAATCAGGCAGGAAATCGGATGCGGCCATTTTTCATCCGTACATTTCCGTGTCCTGCTTTTCTCATCCGGCCGGATGCAAAATCATTGTTCGTGAACTGACGGAAATACTGCCTGGCACCGTTATACGTCGTATACCAGAGTTGATTAATGACGGTGTACTTTCCATTTCCTATGCGGCGGAGCGGATGATAGGAAACACCGAAAACATGGTGAGTCATTTTGGCAATTCCGTATTTCTCTTTTTCATCCAGCCACAAATCCAGCATCTTTTCCATTTACAATCCCCCTTCCAACTCCCTTACTGTTACAAGGTCCTTTTCATCCTCCAACACTTTCCCTCTTCCTCCCCGCACGGCTGTTACCGAATCGACCACCGCCGTTCCGCCAGAAAACAGCTGCCTTCCCTTATTCAAATTCAACCATGCAGGAGCTTCAGCTGGCGATATCTTTATGGTAAAGACAAAAGGAAACCATCACATCAGGGAACAGGCTGATGTTTTCTACGTCTTTGGATGGAGAAAAAGGCTCCCATCCTCCTCATTCCGCCCAGCGATTAAAAAGAGAGGCCGCCGGAAACTATTCCGACGGCCTCTCTAGTCGTTTACTCCTCATATTCGGCAAGGGTTACGGCCAGCTTATCCTCAATTTCCTGCACGGAACCTAAATAGTTATTCAATAGAATGGAGAAAATCAATTCCTCTCCATCCTTCGTCGTCACATAGCCGGAAAGCGAGGTCACTCCAGTCAAGGACCCTGTCTTGGCGTGGACATTTCCTTCAGCCGCTGTATCCTGCATCCGGTTCCTTAATGTCCCACCAACGAAACGTTCTTCGTCCCCTGCCACAGGAAGCGATGCATAGAATGCCTCATACCATGGTTCCTCCTGGACGTGATATAAGAGTTCGGAAATTTCATCAGCCGGGACCATGTTGACATGAGACATGCCGGAGCCATCGCGCAGCCGCATCGTATCTGCACCCACATCAATCGTCTCCAAATACTCTTCTACGACATCCAGCCCTTTATCCCAGCTGCCTTCATCGTGAACGACCCGCCCCATTTCCTTGATCAATACCTCAGCGTGACCGTTATTACTCAGCTTCATGAACGGGTTGAACAAATCCTCAAGCGGCATCGATGTATGGGATGCAACAAGGTCGGCTTTCTCCGGCGTTTCAGCGTACGTCACCTTTCCTTTCATCTTTATGCCGGCTTCCTCCAATGCTCTTCGAAAAAGGTCGAGCGCAAGTCCGGACGGCTCATCGACCGCCACCCAGGAGCGGGAACGGCTGCCTTCAAGCGGAATGGTCCCTTCAACGATAATCTCATTGGTGCCGTGTTTCCGTTCAATCGTGACATCCTTCTCACCGTCTTCCGCTACCGTCTTCGTTTGATTGGTAATCTTAACGTGGTCGGTTTCCGGTGTCACTTCGACAACGGCCTCTTCCCCTTCCTTCTCCGCTGGGTAGGCAGCGACAATGACTGTGCCGGCATCATAGTCTTCGTTCGGAGCGGCAGTCAGGGCGGAAATCTGAGAGGCATAGTACCGGCTTTCATCATTCCAGGAAATGTCCTCCGACAGGCGGATATCATCATACCACGTGTCATCCGCAATCAAGGTTCCTTTGACCCTCTTGATCCCGCTGTCCTTCACCTGTTGGGCAAGATCCTGAAAATCCTCGTACAGCAGTGTCGGATCTCCGTTTCCTTTTAAATAAAGGTCGCCATGAAGGTTCCCGCCCCTCACTTTTCCTTCTGAAAACACTTCGGTATCAAACGTGTAATCAATCCCGAGCGTATCCATAGCAGCCGCACCGGTCAAGAGCTTCATGTTGGACGCCGGCTTCAACCGGTCATGGGCGTCGTGTTCATACAGCACTTCCCCGGTATCAGCAGCACGGATGCTGATACCACTTAACGCACCATCCAATTTTTCATCGCTCAACAGCAGGTTCATCTGATCGACCAGTTTTTCATGATCCAGAGAAGCGGTTACTTCTGTCTTTACAGGCTGAAATGGAAAAAACAAGACGAGACTCATCAACAACAGGACAGCAGTTTGGGACCCTCTTTTCATATGTATACCTTCCCTCCTTGAGAATGGAATCCTCTACACTTTACCAAAAATTACAGAATATTATAATAATTAACTGAAGATTTCCACAAAACAGCCCCAAGGAAGCAGTTCTTTGGATAGATAGTTCCCTATTCAGCATGTGCGCTGGGGTGATTCTCATTCATGGACGAGACCAAACCCATGCCGCTTGTTCAAGCCGGCGGACACACCTATGCTTCCCTTTTATATACGCGTCCATATCATAAGGATGCTCCTCCGCCAGCTGGGTCTTCAACCGACCATAAGCACCCCGCTCCTCGTCATGTGTACGCAGATAATCCCGGAACACGAGATGACGTTTGATTTCAGGACTCCCTGCTTCAAATACGTGAACGTGATGAGTTCGGTTCTCCCCACCCTTTTGAAAAAAACGTCGTCCAGGCAGGCCGTTTTCACCTTTGGCTTCATAACCGGCCTCTACCATCTCCGCCGTCAGCGCATCCACTGCAGTCAGATCGCTGACCACGGGAAGAAGATCGATGACAGGCTTGGCAGCAAGTCCGGGAACGGCTGTACTGCCGATATGATGGACCTCAACGAGTACCGATCCGAAGATCTTTTCCAACCGCCATCGTTCCTGCTCAAATAAACAAGGCCAGTTCCGGTCATAAGCAACAACCTCCACCTTCCTCATCCAACACCCTCCTTATTTTCCCTTGTTTTCCACATTCAAGTATAGCAGACGAGTAAATGTGTAAGGGTTGAGCAAACTATTTCCGTTCCTGTTGTTCATCATGTATAACTAATCGTGTAACATCACTTATTTAGGAGGTACCATCATGAGCAAAAAAGTTCTAATGGTAGTAACCAATCATACAAAAATTACAGACGATCATAAAACCGGCCTGTGGCTTGAGGAATATGCCGTTCCTTATAACGCTTTCAAAGAGCAGGGCTATGATGTTAAAGTAACAAGCATCCAGGGCGGCGAGGTTCCACTGGATCCAAACAGTATCCCTGAAGAAGAAGTGAAGGAATGGGCGGAAGCGCAGGAGCAGCTGAAGGATACAGCGAAGCTTTCCAAAGAAGATGCCAACGGATTTGACGGTATTTTCCTTCCAGGCGGACACGGCACGATGTTCGATTTCCCTGAAAACGAAACGCTTCAATATGTTCTGCAGCAGCATGCGGAACAGAACAACGTCATCGGCTCTGTCTGCCACGGTCCAAGTGGTCTTGTTAACGCGACCTATGAAAACGGCACACCGATTGTCAGCGGCAGAAAAGTGACCGGCTTCACAGACTCCGAAGAAATCGGTATGGGCCTTGATGTGCATATGCCGTTCATGCTGGAAACAGAACTGCGCAACAAAGGCGGCGAATTTTCCAAAGGCGATGACTGGAGTGCGTATGCGGTCCGCGACGGCAACCTGGTGACCGGTCAGAATCCGATGTCCAGTGAAAAAGCGGCTGAGAAAATGGTGGAAGCCTTAAAAGAAAACTAAAAACTCCCCTTCCAGAAGGAAAGAGAGTTCCAGGCTGTCGAGATCGTTCTCGACAGCCTTTTTTATGTCAGGGGTGCTCCTTTCACCGGCTGAAAAAACCGGGTGGAAATCTGGTCATGCGGTACCGGGGCACTGCACAGGTACCCCTGGTATTGGTGACATTTCCTCGACACTAAATAATCCAGCTGGGACGGGGTTTCCACACCCTCTGCGATGACATTCAAATTCAGGTTGAGAGCCATATGGATAATCGTATCGACAACCGCCATATCTTTTGGACTTTGATGGATCGTCTGAATGAATGACTTATCAATCTTCAATGTATCAAGGGGGAAGTCCTTCAAATAGTTCAAGGAGGAATACCCGGTGCCGAAATCATCGAGGGAAATTTTTATCCCCATCGCTTTCAGCTCATGCATAAAAGGAATTGCTGTCTGAGGATTCTGTACAACGCTTTCCGTCAGCTCAAGATCGAGATAGCGCGGCTCAAGGCCGGTTTCGTTCAGCACCTGTTTGACTGAATCTACAAAGCCCGGGTCATCGAACTGGACGGCGGAAATGTTGACGGAGATATGACAGAGGTCATGTCCTTCATCCAGCCATGCCTTGAACTGGGTACAGGCTTTATGAAGGATCCATTTCCCAAGTGGAATGATCAGCTTCGTCTCTTCGGCGAGCGGGATAAAATCAAGCGGGGAGACAACCCCCAGCTCCCGGTGGTTCCAACGGACGAGTGCTTCAAAGCTTTTTACATCCCCGGTCCCGATGACGACCTGAGGCTGGTAATAAATCTCAATCTCTCCAAGGGCGGCTGCTTTCCGCAGGCCGGTTTCCAGCGTCATCTTCCTGGATATGGTTTCATTAATCTCCATGGTAAAGAATTGATATTGGTTACCGCCCTCCTGTTTAGCCTGATACATCGCCGTATCTGCAAATTTAATCAGCTCCTCCGCCTCCTGACCATCCTGAGGGTAGAGACTGATCCCGATCGACGGCGTTACGAATAATTCCACATCATCAATCATAAAGGGCTCCCGGAGAGCGTCCAGCAGCTGACTCGCCGCCATCCCGGCTTTATAGGAACTTGTTTCTCTCAAAACCAGGATGAATTCATCCCCGCTCTGCCTCGCTGTAAAATCGTGCGGTCCTGTGCATGCCTGCAGCCTCTCTGTCACCAGCTTCAATAAGGCATCCCCTGTTTTATGTCCATACACATCGTTGATCTGTTTAAAACGATCGAGATCCAGAAACAAAACGCCGGCTTCCTCGTCGTTTTTGCTGGCCTGCATGAGTACGTTCTCCATATGATTATTCAGCATTCTCCGGTTCGGAAGATGGGTCAGTTCATCTTTATATACAAGCTCATTGATTCGTTCCTGCTGCTGGACCCGGTCGGTAATATCCCGGATGATCCCTGTATAGTACGTATGCTCGTCATTGGCGGTGGAGGATAAGGATAGTTCCACCGGAAACACTCGTCCCGATGCGTGCATGCCCTCCATCTCCATAGTCTGACCAAGCACACGTGCGGCGCCTTTTTTCAAAGAGATGGCAGCTCCTTCCGGATATGTCTCGTAAAAGGACGGGGGAATGACAATAGTGATCAACTGACCGACGGCTTCCTTATGGGTGAACCCAAAGGTATCGACCGCCGCCTGATTCCAGGCAAGAATCTTCCCATCCTGGTTCATGGTGATGACCGCATCGTTCGCCGATTCCACAATCGACTGATACAGGTTATCCATAAACAGCATATGACTGCTGTGCTCTTCCACTTTTGAATCGTAACGGTTAAGAAGCACAAACCATCCCATTAACAGAAAAACCCCGACGGTCACCAAATACCCAAGCGGTATCGGATCAATAAAAGGATCTGTTGGAGCCGCCGTTTCCACAGGATAAAAGCTTGCCGATGCCATTCCGGTATAATGCATTCCGCTGATCCCTGCTCCGAGAACGAAGGAGGCCCCGATTTTAAAGCGCTGCAGCCTTCTTGGGTGATTCATAAAACCCTTCAAGACAATTAATGCCGTAAAGGAAGATGCAAAGGCAATGACTGCTGAAGCTGAAACAAGCAGGACATCATACCGGGTCCCGGCCTCCATGACCATGGCTTCCATGCCGACGAAGTGCATAGAAAGGATGCCGACCCCGATGAAAATCGATCCGACAGCGGCGTCGATCCGCTTTTTCAATCCGCGGCTCATTAAATAAAAGGCCAGAAAACTGGCGCCGGCTGAGGATAGAATGCTCCACGTCAGAAGCCACGCATCGTAACGGACCGGCATGCCAATATCATAAGCAAGCATCGCTACAAAATGCATCGCCCATATACCGCCCCCAAGAGTAAGCGCTCCAGCCGATACCCATTTCCATTTCGCCGGGCCTGCTGCTTTTTTCAACCGTTCCACGATCGTCAAGGAAGCGAAGGAAGCAGCCACAGCGACAACAATCGATAAAATTACTAACCATGTATGATAGGAACCTGTCATTTCCAAATGTCTTTTCCCTCTCTTCTTTTCATCCTCTTCTTTATATCGGCCGTCCATTGTCGATTTACAGCGGATTTTGTTTAACAACCGTCCGGGGCTTAGCTTTTTTGACGGAGGGTAAAGAACATAGTAGGATGAACAAACAAACGTGAGAAGTGAGGTGGTTTTTTGGACTCTTGGAGAAGCTGGTCATGGGAGGATATATTGGCGGTCGTGCTTTTACTGACAGCCGTCATCCTGCTGCGCTGGGTATTGACCGGCCTTGTTAAACGCCTGTTTTCCAGCCGTCCACGTGCGGAAAAAGCTTTTCTATCTTTAATCAATTGGTTTTCCTACAATGGGATCCTCGTTTTTATCATTTTTTATTTTGCCGATTCCAAATGGCTGTTCTACGAGCTTATCCCTGTAGAAAGTGTGGATGTCACCCTTTTTCTCATTATCGTGGCGCTTCTTATACTGACGTTCGCCTTCCGGATCTCCCGGATTTTGAACAGGTACATCTTTCCATTCTTCTATGACCGGCATCAACTGGATAAAGGGACCCGGTTTACGATGGAACGTATCATCCATTATGTCATTATGGTCGTCGCGTTTTACATCAGTTTGACGACCGTCGGCATTGATCTCAGCGCCCTCGCTGTCTTTGCAGGAGTGCTCGGCGTCGGGATTGGTTTTGGTATGCAGAACATCGCCTCCAACTTTATCTCCGGTCTGATCCTTCTATTTGAACGGCCCATTAAAGTGGGCGACCGTGTCCTCATCGACGATGTCGTCGGTGATGTACAGAGGATCAGCATGCGGGCGACGATTGTCAGGACGATCGAAAATGAGCACATCATCATTCCGAATTCGTATTTTCTTGAGGAAAAAGTGGTTAACCGCTCCTTTACCGATCCACGCCTTCGTTTAACCATTCCGGTCGGAGTCGCCTACGGATCCGATGTGGAAAAAGTAAAAGCCGCCCTTCTGCAGGTGGCAGCGGAAGCGCATGAAGCGAATGCGTATGTCCTTCATGATCCAAATCCGTTTGTGAACTTTAAAGGCTTCGGCGATTCCTCCCTCGACTTTGAGCTGTTCGTCTGGATATCCAAGCCCGAGGATTTCATTCCGATTAAAAGTGAGCTGAACTTCAGCATTTATGCGGCCTTCAGCCGTGAAAATATTGAAATCCCATTTCCGCAGCGCGATCTACATATCAAATCGAATCCAGCCGGAGTATGGAACGACAAAGAAGGGCAGCCTTAACCAGGCGCCCTTCTTTATGATCATCAAATGTAAAAAGCCAATGTTCACGTGTTCCCTGTTAACATCTGGAACAACAGCTCTCTCCTAACTCATCACGTTTTGTATAAGCTTCATAGTGATTAGGATGGTCGTTAGAGATCCAGCAGTAAGTAAGGGAATGATTTTCCGCATGTTTATCTGCTGTCTTGGCTTCATCAGCTCCATCGTAACGGCAACCCAAATAACCATCGATGCAGTAATCAACAGAAAAATAAGCTCTTCAGACATCTTTGACCACTCCTCCATGTCAGTCCCTTCTTTGAGTACGTTAAGGAGCAGGAAAGGTTTCAATGATCAAGGTTTTTCTCCTGCTCATCAACGTTCCCAGGACCTTATCTTGAAAACTAAGAAAGTGGAATTTTCAGTGGAGTTTCCCATGCGGCAAATCCTCCACGAGCATTCCATAATTCACCGTGTCGGTTCACTCCCCCTTACTCCAGTAATCCTGTTTGAAATGCGCTTTCCTTCTCATCCCTATTCGTTTGCACAACTTTTGAGAAGGGATATTCCTTGCGTGGAGGGTGGCTTGGATCTGGTGCACACGGACGTCTGCAAATAAATACCCTGCCAATTGTTCTACGGCTTCCGACGCGTAAGGAATAACTCCTTAAATTTTTTATGGAACCTGCTAATCCGCAAAAGTCCACGCCATTCTTTGACTCTCTCAACCTTATGTAAGAGTTATAAATCATTTCTATACATGTCTGGACACCCAAACGAAGCGTACTTCTATGCACTTACCTTCCTGCTGTTGATAAAATAAAATACACAATAACTCAGGAATAATATCGTTAAATAAAACAACTCAGGATAATTTGTTTTTATACCCTCCAAGCGGGGATCTCCCACGTCAAAGAATTCGAAGATAAAATTTGCAAGCATGAACAGAATAATTGTTGACCAGCTTTGTATCACTGCTTTTTGTTTAATCCACTGTTTTCGTTCATCTTCTTTAGGCTTGAAGATAAATTCTTGACTGCCGGACAATACCCCTACAATACCAAGCCAGATAAACGGAATAACCAAGTTTGTCAAAAATACATTCATCCTACACATCCCCTTCTGCGATTATGGTTTAAATACTTGATCAACAGTGGTTCCCAGCTGTTGTGCGATATTAAATGCCAGTTTCAAGGTGGGGTCATACTTTTTATTTTCTATCGCATTGATCGTTTGACGGCTGACATTACACAGATCTGCAAGTCTTCCCTGGGAAAACCCAAGCTCTTCTCTTAACGTTTTAATCTTGTTTTTCAATTCGGTCCCACCTTTTTTCTTTCAGCTTCCTGTAAAAAGTATTTTACACTTAAATGGTAATAAAACCTAATCGTGGTGTCAAATACTTTTTACAGTATAGTTATACTCATCTAAGTAGAGGGAGTATTAACTTAAGAAGGAGACTTAGATCCTTCTTTATTTTATAGTAATCATATACACATCCACCTCTCCCTCGTTCATAAGCAGACGCTTAGACCTCTGCATACCTATAGAACAGGCAATTTTGACTGAAGCTGTATTGTCCGGCTGGATAAGGGAGATATATCGTTCCTCATCGCGGTACTCCCTCGCATATCTCAGTAGAAAAGCTGCCGCCTCCCTTGCATATCCCCGTCCTTGGAACTCGTTGATGATCCAATAACCGATTTCCACCTCTTCTTTTCCGTCAACCTGTTGGGGGACCAGGCCGGCATGCCCGATACGTTCACTCTCCTTTTCTACCAGAACCTTTAAGCCGAGATCAGGATCTGATTCCTCATGGGTATGGATCCAATGCAGGAATTCAAGGGCTTCACTTTCCGTTTTTGTCTTACCATTTCCGATATAAGCCATCATTTTATGGTCTGAAAGCATACTGTATAGAAAATCAAAATCGCTTTCTTTGTAGCTTCTTATCTCCAAACGCTTAGTATTCCACATCATTAACCATCCCCCCCAAAATAAAAAACCCCTCGAGAGGGGTTTTCTTACTGCGCCTGTTCGTCCGATTCGTGAATGCCGATAAGGTTGCCCTCTGTGTCGTGAAAATACCCCTGCCAGGCCATACCAGGCAGCGCATACTTCGGCATAGCGACGGTACCGCCCTGCTCCTTGATCAAAGCTTCGGTGCGGTCGAAATTATCGACATTCATCGTACAGACAAAGCTGTTGACGGGCTGTCCTTTTTCAGGCGCCGGCCCCTGACGCTGCATGAGTGCCCCGTTGATGCCCGGAGTGGAAGCATCCCCGGTTACAGCTCCGAAATACGGCATTCCTGCATATTCACTGTAATCCTCGTACGTCCAGCCAAAGACACGGCTGTAAAATTCCTTCGCCCTCTCCATATCATCCACATGGATTTCAAAATGTACCAGACGGCTCAAAGGCTTCTCCTCCTTTTGGATATTCTATTTAAGTACATTCGACTCCAAAAAGAGGATTCCTCCTTTTCAAAGAGGACAGTTGAATCAGCTGCTGGATTCCTCGAACAGCTTTTCCTTCATCGCATAGATGGCCGCCTGTGTGCGGTCATGGACGTCCAGCTTGCTTAATAAATTGCTCACATGGGTTTTCACTGTTTTTTCTGTGATGAACAAAGCAGCGGAAATCTCCTTGTTGCTCTTTCCAAGCGTAATTTGATAAAGCACATCTTTTTCCCGTTTCGTCAGCTTGAAAGGAGCTTCGACTCCCCTCCCTGTTTTCCCCTGGTTCATTTCCGTCAGAAGCAGCTGGGTGGCCTTCGGATGAAGCAGTTTTTCCCCGCGCCGGGCCGCCCGGATGGTCCGTACGAGCTCATCCGGATCAACGTCCTTCAACTGATAGCCGGACGCCCCTGCCTGAAGCGCCGGGATGACGTGATCCTGATCGGAATAACTCGTCAAAACGACGACTTTCGCTTGCGGGTTTTGTTTGAGAATCTCCTTAGTCGCTTCCACTCCATCCATCACCGGCATCATTAAATCCATCAGGATGACGTCAGGGTGACATACCTCCATTTTCCCGATCGCTGCACGGCCATTTTCCGCTTCTCCCACCACTTCAATATCCTGCTGGGTATTCAAAAAGAATTTCAGCCCGCGCAGGACGATCAAATGGTCATCAACAAGCATAACCCGGATGCTCATTCCAACCGCTCCTTCCTGTGTTCCTGATGAGGGAGAAATACGTGGACTTCTGTTCCTCTTTCCTCCCTGCTTTGTATGGAAAAAGAACCTCCGGCCATTTCCGCTCTCTCCCTCATGCTCGTCAGGCCGAGCGTTCGGTTCTCCGAATGGTCGTTTGCTTCCAACCCCGGCCCCTCGTCTGAAACAACCATCCCTACCCCTGTTTTCGTTTCATAAAAGTGAACAGAGGCAGACGTTTCCCCGGTGTGTTTCTTTATGTTATTGAGCGCTTCCTGACCGATCCGCCACAGCGTTTCTTCCTTACTTCCCGGCCATTCAGGGACCTTCTCCATACGAATGTCCAAGGTAAGGCCGAGATGGAGGGCATATTTTTTCAAGGCGGCACTCAAGCCTTCTTCAATGCCGACCGGCCGGAGCTGCCAGATCAATGAACGCATTTCCTTCTGCGATTCCTGGGAAAGCCGCAGCATATCCTCAAGCATCAAGCGGAGCTCCTGCTGTTCCTCAGGAATAACCTCCTTCACGCCGCGGGCGGTAAGGGAGAGGGAGAACAGCTTCTGGTTGACTGAATCATGCAGATCCCTTGCGAGCCGTTTTCTCTCTTCATGCAGAAGAATTTCGCGGCGTTTTTCCTGCAGCGTGAGACTCTCCACCGCCAGAGCCAGGTTGCGGACGAGCACCTCCTGGACCTCTATTTCTTTTTTCGGAAAAGACTGCGGGCCCTGGGGGATGATGTGAAAGAGACCGACTGTCTCTTCCTTTATGGTGATTGGCACGATTGTCTCCGGCTCCGCTCTTTTGTCAGGGCTGTGCTCCATCCTGTGTGGAAAATCTCCCCCGATTGAAGCTCCCTTTATGTACGCATCATTTTTCTTCACGTAAATGGCAGCCGCCCTCCAGCCAAAATGATCCCTCCCCTTTATGACGGCGGTTCGACATAAGGCCGGAATATCTTCCGCTTTGTTGAGGGAACGGACCACCTTATTCAGTCTTTCATACAATTCCGCTCTTTGTTGTTCCTCGTGGTACAACCTCGTCCTTTTGACGGCGGTACCGATCTGATAGGCCACGGACTGCATCAGGGTCAGCTCCTCCTCTGAAAAATGTTCCTTATAAGGAGCTGCAATATTCAATATCCCGAAGTATTCCGTCCCATCACCGAGAGGGATCGTCGCATGGTGGGAGATTCCCTCCGTGTCGCCACGTTTGTTTTTCACAGCTTCTGTGATCCGTTTGCATTCGATAATGTTGACCGGCTCTGTCAGCCTGCCGTTCCAATAGCGGTGCAGACAATGACAGTCGCCCGAACACATCGGTGTTTTTTCCTCTCTTGCGAGCGCCGGCGGCAGGCCGTAATCGGCCATCAACGTATAGCGGGGTTCCTCGTCGACAAGAAAAATCCAGCCCGCTTCCAAATGTGTCAGCTTCAACAGCCTTTCCAGAACGGTCTGCAGCATTTCATGCATGTCATTACAATGGTTCAGCGTTTCGGCAATCACTTTCATAATCGTTAATTCTTCCACACGGGTAAACGTACGCATCCTTTTCCTCCGTTTTGTCACTGTTTCACGAGAAAGAACTGCTGAAATTCAGCAAGGACCTGGTCCAGTCGTTCCTCGGTTTCTCTTATGAAGCCGCCATCCACCTCGAAATCCTCCGGGTCGAACACCATCTGCTGCGGAACAATCATGGCATAAAGCCCTCGACCGACCGTCCTCATCTGATTGATGGCATTCATGCCGCCTTTTCCGCCCCCGCAGACCGAACACAAAAGGGTCGGTTTTCCTTTGAAATCGGAGCTGTCCAGAAACTCCAGCGCATTTTTCAAAGCTCCGCTCATGCCGTTATGATATTCCGGTGTAATCCATACGAACGCTTCTGATTCTGCTGCTGTTTTTCTCAGCTTTTCCACCGCGGGGTGGTTGGTCTGCTCCTCCGTTCCATTAAATAAAGGCAGCGGCTCTTCACTTAAATCGATCAGAGCGGCCTGCAGCTTTTCCGCCACCTCTGCCGCTGCCTGCCGCGTCCGTCCCTGCTTCCTTGGTGTACCACTAATCACGGTTATTTTCATAACGATTCCTCCTTGCTTTCTATCTTATCGCTGGAGGAATGAATCGGAATCCGGGAAACGATGGAACTTTTTCTACGACCATCGACGGAAAACAATCGTTCGTCATTCAAATGAGAAAAAAGCGGGCTCGTTCACCGATACTGATCGGCGTACCCTTTGGCCGTCATACCGTACCGGGCCTTAAACGCCCGGGAAAAGGTGCTGAGCGACTGGTACCCGACTTCATAAGCCGTCGTCGTGACATCGCAGCCCTCCCCTTTCAGCCGGGCTGCTGCTTCCATAAGCCGAACGTCATGAATGAACGCTCTCGGCGTCATGCCGGTCTGTTTTACGAACGTCCGGTGCAGATGATATTTACTCATGTTCATCTGAGAAGCAATGGCATCGAGGGACAGGTTCTGCCGGTAATTTTCTTTGATGAAGGCCTTCACCTGTGCCGTGATTCCTTCCGCAGTCATCCGATGATGGGCCGCTGCCTGCTCCCATATCCTGGAGTGGGAACCCTGCATATAGGTGAGGATGGTTTCTGTAAAAGCTTCTTCGTTGGTGATGACCCTGCCGATTCCTTGGAAAGCAGCCGCCTGCATAAGCTTCTCTGCTTCGTTCACCACTTCAGCCGGTACAGCCTGTAGTGATGAAAAATCGACGGGGGATGGACGCTGCCCCGTCCGTTCCTCCATAACCTGCTGGACAATGAATTCGTTAAAGCTGATCAGCATAATCATCCCTTTGTCACCAGACGCTTCGTGCTGATGAATATCACCAGGTGGGACAAGCAATGCTTTTTCTGATTCCAGATGCTGATGCTTATCGTTATGCCGGGCCGTAATGTTCCCGGACATTGGTATGCTGATCTGGTAATGATCATGTGGGTGGACCTCATCGGCCTCCCCGTCCTGTAAATCAAAAAGTAAAACTCCTGTATGATCGAGCTCGAGTCTCATCTCCATGCTGCATCTTCCTTTATTGAGCAAGATTTGCTGAAAAGACCGCAAGCACCGCTTCGTCCGCCCTTCTTCCTTTCCTCTACAATGAGTCTACGTCATGAGGAAAGGGGTTTTTTATGAATACACGGACGATTATGATTCAAACCGCCGGACATGCGCTCATTTCTTTTGTATCGATCCTTTTACTTCCATTTTTAACGTTGTATATGTATGACCGATTAGAGGAAAACCTCGCTCTTGCCACGCTGATCATCGGCATCCAGCCCTTGACGGAAATTCTTTTCACCCTGTTGATGGGAGGATGGATTGATCGTTTCGGCCGCCGTCCGGTCCTGCTCGGATCGCTCCTGTTTCAGCTTACCGCGATGATCGGATTTATCATGGCTGCGGACGTATGGGCGTTCGCGGTGTGTGCCTTTATCAATGGCCTCGGCCGGTTTGTCTACATCCCCGCTGCCCGGGCGCAGATCTCAGAAACCGTCCCTCCGGAAAAACAAACGCAGACGTTTGCGCTGCTGCAGACGGGGGCGAATATCGGTGCCCTCGCCGGGCCGTTCGCAGGAGCTGCCCTGTTCAGCCGGCACCCACCTTTGTTGTTCGGCCTCATGGCTGCGCTGACGGCTGTCTATGCTTTCATTGTCTGGCGGTGGCTGCCGGAATCCCGGGCAGACGGCCATACAAAAAAATCGGACCCAGGGACCATCTCCTATAAAAATCTCACATTCCTCGCCTGCGCCATGCTGCCCATCAGCCTCTTTCATGCTCAGATGGAAACAAACTGGCCGGTCTATTTGAAAGAAACGATTGAGCATTACTTATGGACATTTTCAGTTTTGGAAACGATCAGTACCCTCACTTTTATCTGCTTTGAAGTGCTGCTTGTCCGTTGGACGGAGAGTTGGCAGCGGCTCCGGGTGATTCAGGCAGGGTGGCTGTTTTATACAGCCGCTGCTTTCGGATTTGCATGTTCGCCTCATTTCTTCGGCTTTATTGTATCACAGCTGCTGTTTTGTTTCGGGGCGATTTTGACGCTCAACCCGATGCAGACCTTCATCAGCTCCATCGCTCCAGAAGCCCATAAAGGAAGGTATTTCGCGTTGTTCGGTCTGCACTGGGACTTCTCGCGGTCGGCCGGTCCTTTTGCAGGCGGCCTGTTCCTGTCCCATTTCGGCGGGGGCTGGCTGTTTTCCACCTTAGGCGTGCTCCTCATCCTTGGAGGACTCCTGCAGACGAAAAACCTGACCACATCTGCCCGGAGTCCCTCCAGCAGGAAAGCCGGATGATGAATGTGTACGAACCGGGCGGTCACAGAAAACCCGTCGTATGAAGCTTCTTCCCCAGCATACGACGGGTTTCCCTTGATGGTCAGCCGGTTCATAAGGGCGCTAGTCCCATTGCTTCAGAGACAGCCACCATTGCTTCAGCTTCCGCTCCACTGGTTTCTCTTTGCCGGACTGCTGTTTCTGCCATTCGTTATAGCTGGCCGTTCCAATCAATAACAGCCCAGCGGTCAGTAGATACACCCACCACGGCGCCCGACCCCAGTACGGCTTGGTTTGATAGATGACATTGAAAATCAACACACCCATCCCTGTAAAAAAGTAGGATTTAATCTTCAGCTGCATACCTGCCAGCATGGACAGGACAGATAAGCCCCCGATGATCCATGCATCCCAGATGGTATGGCTGAGGATTGCATCGCTCACCAGATAGGCCGCAATAAAAAGAAGGAGCGCGGACTGCACGTGGTTCATCATCCCCCTGTACTCGTGCCACGTTCGTTTCCGCAGCAAATAAAGGACGAACAGGAGCGGCAGAGTATACAGTTCAGCTTCCAATAGATCAGGAACGTAGGCCCGGTAACCGGCAAGGACCCAAAGATAAGCCCCGTAAAAACAGGCGCTTCCGACCGTGTAGGAAACCTTATCAAACAAGGGCCGTTTCCATCTGGAAGCGGATCCCATCATCCACGCGCCTGTAAGAAGAAGCGGAAGCCCTTCCACCCACACATTCCCGAAGCCAGTTGTGTAGATGGTAAGAAAACCGATATACACGAGAGCGGTGAACGCATACGCATCCACCTTCTGTCTGGAAGGGATAAGGGAACGGAACAGGTACCAACCTGCAACGTACACGAGCACTGCTGCTGCAGCAAGAACCGGAATCAATACGTCCCTGCCCCACATCTGTCCGATGTTCTCCCACATCAAAAGCGTGAGAAGCAGCGGCAGGAACAGAACATACCACCAGCGGCGGAGGTGAATCAACACAAGCGTGATGACCACATATGCGCACATCAGTGCGATTTCAAAGGAAGCCGTCGAACCGCTGCGACTCATCACCAGAGCAAGACCAACAATGGAATATGGAATCAAAAACCAGTCCAGTCGTTTTCTCCAGGATGGAGACAGAACGGCCCACACGATTCCGAGAATGACCGTGGTAATCATGAACGCATATTCGCCCGGGACCGCCGTCCAAAGCCCCCACTGCTCTGAAAGGGTGTAAACCGAAACATAGACAAGGAAGGCAGCCGCATAGAGCATATACCGCCGTCCATACTCCCGCTCTGCGTGCCGGGCACTCCAGCTGTACACACCGAGAGGCACGAGGAAGAACAGAGGATGGACCCCTTCTGTTCCAAGCGTCGTCAGCCATATCAGTCCGATGATGACTGGAAGCATCCCATGAGCGAGCCGGTAAAAAGACGGACCCAGCCCGAGCGCTTTGCCTTTGTCTGCGATGACAAGCAGAAGAACCGGGGCAAATAGACTATAGATGAGGGCTTCCTCAAACCCGGCCAGCGGAAGAGGGCTGATGAGCGACAAGTAGAAGCCCGCTGTCGTTAATGCAGGAAATATCCAAAGGGAAGCTTTTTTTCCATAGACCGTCAGACCGTACGTGACGAATAAACCGATGAACAATAACAGGGGCCGGACGAATATGGGATCCACGAGCGGGTCGAATAGAAGCAGGGCCATCGCAGCGATGTAGGTGCCCTGTCCGATGTAAAACGTCTTGATCTCCAACGGTTTTTCCTTTATGAACCGCCATGCACCCGCACCGGCACACAGAAGCAGCCCGGAACATGCCAAATGAAAGGAATAGCCAAAACCATCTCCGTATCCCGGAATCCCATCCGTCATCGGCTGGTAAATGAGAATCATGGAAATCAAGAGGGCTGCGGGATGAAACCACTGGGCCGTCCAGCGCCAGTCCTCTTCGGCTCCCTTTTTGTAGACAGCGACAGCAAGCGCTGAGCTCACGAGAAACTGCAGCGATAGGTGGCCATAGGCCTCCATCGTCCAAGCGAGCGTGATACAAGCCGCCATCGCAAGCAGGCTTATAAAGAAACTGCTGAATTGTACCGGCTGTATCCAGCGGCCTTTTCCCCACAGACCCGGGACAAGAAAGAGAACCGCAGCCGCAAAATAGACGAACAAATACATCGGCCCACCGTCTATCAGGGACCAGAGCTGAGCGGCACTGATCATATAAAAAACCGGGGTCAGATACATGAAAATGGTGCGCCCGGAAACAACAGCAAGCAGCAGGTAGTTGAGCATGATGATGATATACGCAGCCAGAAGCAGCCATGAATCCTGTTCAGCCCGAAGCTGCAGACTTTGGAACGTAATGTAGATAAAAGCACAAATAGAAACGACACCACTGGTATAGTGGAACATCTTTTTGACAAAGCCCTGCTGCTTCACGGCATAGGCAAATCCTAAATAAAGCAGGCCTGCTGCGGGAAGTAACACCTCTTCCACCTGCTGCAGCGGGGTATGTTCGACAAGCTGATAAACAGCGTAGGCGAGCATAGCGGAAAAGACGAATTGATATTCCTTCGTCCCGTAGACGAACACCATCGCCATATACATGGCCGCTGTAAGCAGCAGGTTAAAGCTGTAGAAAACCTCCTCCTCAAAAAAGAAGAGCATAAACAGGGTCGATAAGACGAGATGCAGCTGGGTATATACCGGCAGCTCTCTCGTAAACAGCTGCCAGCGCTTCTGTTTTCTGAAACGGATATATCCTCCCAGCAGAGCGGCGTTGTACATCATCACGATGAGGTAAAACCCGTCTGTCCCAACAGGAAGCGCCCCGGCTGTAAAGGCCGCGGTCATGCTCATGAAAATCAATGCTATCCATACATACAGCCGCGAGCGGTAGACGAGGGCATGACGGATATACAATGGCAGCGGAATAAGTGCCCCCGCCATCCCCAGGATGTAACGCCCCTCTCCATCTATCGAATAATAACGGCCGAACAGTTCAAAATAACCGGCGGCAAGAATGGCGACCGGAATCAATAAACTGCCGAGTGTCAAAAAAGCGAAAGCTGTTTTCTCTATGCCTAGCACCCTTTTCGTCCCGTAACTGAGCGCAAAGAAGAAGAGCGAGACTCCGATGATGGCCGTGAGCTTCGCCCCGGGCCCCAGCTGATCCCATTGGCTCGTCGCAATGATCACCCCTGTCATAAGAAGCAGGGCTACTCCAAGAATCAAGGACCACGTAATGTTCCGTTCCCTTACCTCTTCCGGAGACTTCTGCTTTTTCACCTTCTTTACCGGTTCCGCAGGCTTCGGACGTTCGTTTTTAACGGGGGCGGAAGCTCCCTGACGCTCGATTCTTAAAGCCACGGCTTCCTTATATTGTTGATCTTGTTTTTTTACATATGTATAAGTCTCATCATCGATGTACCCTTCATTTCGTAATCGATTCAGCCTTTCATGGAAATGTTCATCTTTCAGCTGATCGGCATATTTCCCCATCGGTCTCCCTCCTGTCCCATCCATTGTAACACCCGGTTGGTAAGATTTGGGATGCAAACACAAAAACGCCCCGCCCTTCCTTTGAAGAGCAGGACGTTTCCATCAGGACGACATCGTTTGTCTTTCAGACGATTGATCGTTTCTGCGACGGCGCCACATCATCATTTCCAGGGAAGCGATACAAATCAGCAGCCATCCGAGACCAAGCGCAATACCTGCGGCGATATCAGTGAAATAATGCACCCCGATAAAGGTACGGCTCGCCGCAATGAGAATAATAAGCGCTGTGAGAAGACCATTGATCGTCCACTTCCATTTTTTATGAAGGGGGCTGATGACGGTCAGATAAATCAAAAAACCATAAAAAGCCATCGCTCCGGATGAATGACCGCTCGGAAAACTATAGCCGACACCGTCATACTGCTCCAGCACTTCCGGACGCTGCCGTTCAAACAGCAGTTTCAGGCCCTTCGTTAACGCACTGATGCCGATCATATTCACGAGAAAGAATACCCAGAGCCACCGGCTTGTCTTTGAGAAGAACGCCAGGTAAACGAGCGTGACAGCTGAACCCACCGTGATCCACCAGACCGATCCAAGTTCGGTCACTGTTCCCATAAACTGATCAAGACCGGGGGTGGACAGTGCTGCTGTTAGATTGGATACGGCCTGATCGACCGCAAATTTTTCATCTTCCATTACATCTTCCGCAAGCTCAATAAAGCCGTAAAACGCTGCACCCATCAGAAAAAACCCAATGATGACTGTGACGACGGAGGCTTTAGATGGCTCGGAAGGATGAATACCGCGGAATAACATAACTATGATCTCCTTTCATCCATGTTCAACTATCATTCTTTTACCCTTTATGAAGCTTTCCGCAAACCGATATCAACCCTTTCAACAGTCCGGGGGGATGGATAGATCTTCCATAACATGGAGATCTTGCAGAAATCATGGCTGTGCCCTGAAAAAATCGGCTTCCTCACGAACATCGTTGGTCGAGTCCTATTTTCATCCATAACCAAAAAAAGCACAGGAACGAGTCCTGTGCAGAAGTTATTTCGGAGTCGGAGTCCCCTGATGGTGGACCATCTTCCACGTGTCCCCATACTTTTTCCAGATCGAGCTCCGCCATGACGTTTTCCCAGTCTCTTTGATATGAAGCAGGAAGGTGGTCAGCGCGGCATCTTCGGCAAGCAGCTGCACTTGAAACTGTTCACAAGTCAGCCCGCGGTCCTCTTCGCGGGGCAGACGTTCGAGTACATGGTCTTTTCCGAAGACGGCCCCTGTGCTGGAGATTTCCTGGAAGTCATCAGCCAGCCGCTGATCGAGTTCTTCTCTTGAAGACCTCACCCCAGACGTCAACAACTCTGTCTCCTGCTGATATAAATGGGCATACAGGTTCATGAGGAGCGCTCCTTTACTTCTATCAGTCCGAAGCCGATGCCGGTCGGGTCGACGAGATAGGCGAGGTAGAAATCGTCGTATTCCATTTTCCCCTTTACTACGAGGGCCCCATTCTGCTCAGCCTCTGCAATCGTTTCATCAATGGAGGCCACTTCGACTTGGATGCGGACGCCGTGCGGGAAATCTGCGCCCCCTTTTGAGATGCCGCCGTAGACACCGTTTTCCTGACCGGTCGATATAGGAGCGTACCCCTGGGAAGGCTCCTCCACCTCCCAGCCGAACACGTCTTTATAAAATGACGCTGCTTTTTCCGGCTGCTGGCTGCTCAGTTCAAACCCTACGACTTTTCCTTTTCTTTCAGTCATCCTCATTCTCCTCCATTCAGGAATGCCGCCCCATTACAGCCGGCATCACCCGCCAGTTTTCCTCGATGACACACCCGTCTCCTGTAAGGGTGGAGACAAGATTTCCAGGTTTAGCGTTAGTCAGGAGTTTCGGAAACACATCCGATTGATAACGCCTGTGAAACGATTCATCCGCCCAGCTCGATAAAATAAGGTAACAGCACTCACTCTCTGTATGTCCGGCAAAAAATCCGCCGGTCATTCCCAGGGATGAAGCCATCCCCGGATTCCAAATGTTTTCCTGACCCTCAAGAAAACGAGGGACGCTTTCCTTTTTCACACGAGTGAAAGCCAGACGCAGAAAGGCTCCCTCCTCTAAAATATCGGCAGGTACAGCGCCCTTGATGTTATAGAGCGTTTCATACAATTGGACATCCATCTTCTCATACGTCTGCGCCTGACCTGACTGTTGAAATATCTCCTCATGGTCGTTCTTCATAAAGCTGTCGTAAACGTGACGATCCTTCCAGAAGGTAAGAATAAAGGCGCGGCAGGGGTGCTTTTTGCTCCAGCCACCGGCCTGCCCCAGAAACCCGGGGATGTCGCTGAGCCGGCTCCATAAAGCCTGAACTTTTGAAAAAGCCTCTTTCTTTTCAGAACTCACTTTACATTTGATTAACTTGATCAGCATGCAGATTCTCCTTATCCATGCACATGTACCCAGCCGGCATCCAACAAAAAGTCGTTCCTTGTAAGGGAACGGGATTCCAGGATCTCCCTGTATGAGGTGATCGTTCCATCATGGGACAACAAAAACACTCTCCCTTTTCTCCATTTTCGGCACCGGGTGAGAAACTGCCGGCCTTGATCAAAGAATACCTCATCCGGCATAAGATTGATGCCGTGCTCCCATAATTCAGCCTCACACCGCTCATCCACCTGAAGAGAGGAATCAGAGACCTCTTCCATCGATAATATTTCGTCACAAGGGAGGGTTTCACATCCTTTCCTCTGAGGAAAAATCCGCGGTCCTGCCCAAGGAGTGACCATCGCCTCCGCCACCTCTGATTGATTCCAGTGATGAAACGTTTCAAGTGTTCGGACCGTTGGACTGATGAAGACCAAGTCCCCGCTCTTGAGAGGAAGTCTTCGATGCAGTTCTTCCGCCTGCTTCCTTCCTTTTTCAGTTAAAACAGGATGGCGGAGCTGCAGGCTTTCCGGTGGATCCGCTGTATGCCGGGCTTCTGCATGTCGGACAACGATCATGTTCACTTCTTCTCACCACCTAAAATAAGAAACAGTGGAATTCTCATGCGCCGTTCATATTCCTTCTTCTCAAGAAAAGCGTCCGGCTCCGGGCAGCCTTCCTTCATTCCTGTTATTCTGAACCCTGCCTGCAGAAGTTGTTGTACGTAGTCTTCTACAGGACGGTGGTATTTAATGACCTCATGATCAATCCAATGCTCCTTCCGCTCTCCTGTATGGAAATAATTATCCACCACACAGTCCGACCGCCCGCCACGCTGGTTAGACGGCGCTGGAGTCGATGTCAGAAGCGGATGCTGGACACTGAACACAAAGCGGCCGCCCGGCTTCAGACCTTGATAGACGCTTTGGAAGACAGCGGGAAGCTCTTCGATATAGTGAAGCACCATCCTTGAAGTAATGAGATCATACACGTCCCGTCCCATCTTAAAATCTTCCACCATCCCATGGTGAAGACGGGCCTGGACGGTTCTCAGGTTTTCCTGTGCGGACGCAAGCATATTGGTCGATCCTTCTACTCCTTCATACAGCCGGCAGCCGACTCTGCAAAGGTCCAGCCCAAAGGAGCCATCTCCACAGCCGAGATCGAGCACCCGCTGATCATGAACCTCTCCAATCATCGATAGAAAAGCCGGCTTTTCCATCGCGTTGTTAGGACTCTCAGGTCGGTTGCGCCGGTGTAAAAAAGCATCAAAAAAATCATTTTCATCATAAATGGATGAACCTTTGTATCCCATCCTGTCCCTCCTGATCAGTCATCAAAAAATTCCATATGCGGCTTTGTCTTTTTATAATGATCCAGCCTGTCAGCTAAGGTTCCTGTATGAAACTCGAATTTATGCCCATCAGGATCTGTAAAATAGATCGATGAACGATCGCCGGCTTCCCGTTCCCGGCCGTTCAATATATTCACACCCCGTTCCTCCAGTTTCAAGACCATGAAAGGAAGTTCGTCTTCCTTTATGGAAAAAGCGGTATGCGTGTAGGAAGCCTGTTCTGGTCTCGGTATATTCTTTTCTTCGTTAAGGGCCAGCCATATCCCTGCAAGATCAAAGTAAGCGGTCGTCCTCCTCTTCGCAAGCAGACGCGCGCCGAAAACATCCTGGTAAAAATGGATCGACCGCTCCAGATCGGAGACTGAATAAAGAAGATGGTTCAATCCGGCTGCCTTCATCCGCCGTCACCCTTTCTATGAAACTTCGTTTATTATTTCAAAATAATTGAATGTTTTCAATCATATTCCATACAAAAAAACCCCAGGGATGTGTTTTCAGTCCCGGGGTTCTCCACAGCGGCATGTGTAGGCTTCAAATCTATATGTCTTATAAAGCAGCGGAACGTCTTCCTTTCCGGCCGGCGTCTGGTAGACTTCGACAAGAGGAGCCACATCCTGCCCGGCCGCTCTGGCTGCAGCGGCTTCAATATCTTCTTCCTTTTCTATTTCATAACGGTTCATAGCTTCACATAATGATTCGTGCGGACAGACATCATAGGTCACCGCTGTAAAAGCATTCATCATACGTCCCCTTCTTCTTCATAGTAATCCAGAACAGCATCTACATAATAGATATCTCCGTAACAGGCATCATACTGCTCCGCTTTTTCCCGGATACAGCTGTATTCCCCCGTATCCTTCAACTCTTCATATTTTTCTGCTGAAAAAGAAATGGCCAGTTCCTGTGTATATTCGCCGCCCCGGTTCATGACATAATCGATGAAACCGGCTCCGAAGTTGTAGGCCTGCAGGGCAAGCTTGACGTCTCCATCTGCCTTTTCCAACGTTGTGGCAAAGTAGGACACACCCTGCCGGATCGATACCTCAGGATCCTCGATACACCCGACTTCCCCGCAGTAGGACTCGGAAGCCTGCATCGGATCCTCACCGCGGCCGCCGGATTCCTGCATCATAAGGGCAAGCAGCACCTCCGTTAGGCCTTCTATCCCCTCTTCAGCTGCATATTTCTCTACTTCCTCTTCATACTGACGGACACTGTCTGAAAGCGGATCCGTCTCTTCCTCGATGATACTGCTCATTACCCCGCCGCCGGCGGCCCCTTGGACGACGAGATAAATAAGACCGGCCGCTGCAAGGAGAAAAAGTAAAGGTCCCCACGGGCCGGATGTGTTACGGTTGCTGGATGCCATTGCCTTTCCTCCTTTTTCTTCTCTCTTCATCATACAATAAGATGAAAAGATTGATAGAATAAATGCTCATAAAACCGCCGTCCACAGGAGAGCCTTTATAGTATTGCAAACGTCCCTGCGGACACTCCCTATATTTCGTTCAGACCGACACGTTCCGCTTATCTGTGGAAGCCTGACGCGGGCACATGTGTCCTGCACAGCCATCCGGGCCGGAAAGTTCTATTTTAAATAGATGGCTCTGTTAACGTTTACTACTGTTATTACCAAAAAAAGGAACTTCTAATTTTATAGAAGTTTCTTTTTTATGTTTGACTTATTCAACTACAGCCTGCTTTTTTAAAAATTACTTTCGAAATAACATCTTTTAATAATCAATCATTCCAGTTCACTAGATTCAAAAAACTGATCTCACTTCTTAACGTTTATGAATGAATAAAGCAAACCGAAAATCAGCCCCATAACTGAGAATGTAAGATAAAGTATTAATGCAGTTTTGTTTAGATATATAGAAACTGGATTGTTATTCAGCGTACCGCCTGAAAATGTCAAAAGTAAAAGTGCTATAAGAACAGCTACAAGGATGCAGCTGAAGGGGAGTGTGAGGAATGTTAATTTACTTGTCTCCTCAGTGACCCATTGACATATTAGAAAAAAGAAAGGAATAATCACAACGACATAAAATAAGCCGCCCCATATTAGGAGAAAATCAAGTTCTCTTATATTTATATATTCTCTTTGTAATAGAATATAAACTATGAATGCCCCTGTAAAGGACAATAAAGGTGTTATAACATTCCGTGCAAGCTTCAATGATCATGCTCCTTACATTGCAGGATAAAGTTCAATTAAAAAATTTTTATAACATAAGTGGGTACCTTCTTTCTGATGGGTACGCTTCCATATAGATAAACCTTCTTTTCCTTGAATATCCAAGCAGCTACGGTTAAAAGTGCAAAACAACTATGGCCCCTTGTATTTTTGTATGCTATCCTGCTTCTGAACGATATCAAGCATTTCTTAGGGACACCTTCAAAAGAATGTTCATTGATTTCCTTACCATACCCAAATAACGTACCTTAGTATGATTAAAAACGTGCTCCTTTTCAAAAGACCTCCGCTTTGTACTCTTTATATATATTTGTCCATTGTGACTAAAGCCCCTATCGCGATAGTTACCTACCACAACGAATTAAACAGCTGTTATATTAACATCGCTTTATGATTACCCTTAATTGACCCGTACGATTGATTTCATCTCATCTTATGTTCATCATCTTTTGGGTGATCATACCAGCAACTGCAGATTTAGGTAGTGCGCCGTCTACAATCAGATCAGAGTTTGGTTTTGTCGTTTCCAGCATATTAAGATAACCACGCCTGCCTACAGTTAAGTAGTTATCTAAATCCAATATTATATCTTTAGCAGATTCACTTTTAAAATCTCTATTTATTCTACGTGCCATTGCAATATCCAATGGAGTATCAATAAACACTGCAAGGTCAATAAGCCTGCTTGTTTTGTTATGTAAATAGGCAAACGGAAAATCTAATATTATGTAATTCAAAGATTCAGTCAGCAGCTGATTTATATCTCTAATAAGTGGTGATAAGTCCCAATCATCAGGATTACAGCCATTGTCTATCCATTTAATCGTATCTTCAGGACCGTTAAAATCGTAATCATCAAAATATATAGTTTTACTATTTGGCAGCCTGTCTTCTAAGCAAGAAGCAATTGTTGTTTTTCCTCCGCCTGAAACTGAACCAATAGCAACTACCATGGTTGACTTTCTTTTCATTAAACTCCCCCAATACTTCCGTTTGTCTATCATTATCTACATGAGGCAAGTACTCTATTGAACAAGCGCACCCCTAATCCTTATTTGGTAACAATTTATACAAATGATAAATCGTGCCTGAAACCACTAAAACAATGGTAATGATTAGTAAAGCCGGATGATCTAAGGAAATACCTTTACCATTTAACAATACAAAAGTTACTATACCCCAAAGGACTAGTAGCCTTATTAATCTATTGGCTGACTCAGACTTTAACAACTTCTTCTCCCTCCCCTCAGGTAGAGATCGAGCTATCTATAAACCAATCCCAATTATTTCAAAATGTTCATGCTAACTCAAGTTTATTCAAAAGACATCCCAGGAGAATTTCTCGTAACGGAGTCTTCCACAACCTATGCCCTTTAGCGAAAGACTCCATTTCAAGGCCCTCATTCAATACGGACACAAAATTCAACGGTGGCTGGAAATACTTGAAGCCCCATAACAAGCTTGAACAGAGCCCAAATAAAAAAAGCTGCCGAAAGCTCTTTCGACAGCCTTGAATGCTCTTATTGCCGGGGAATTTTTTTATTCATCTACATAGATCATCTGAGGTTCAGGGTGACTTAGAAACTCATGATGGGAGATGGTCCAGGCATAAGCCCCGGCATATTCAAAAACGACAAGGTCTCCGGCACGGAGAGTATCCACCTTTTCCGCACGGACGAGCACGTCATTCGGCGTACAGAGTTCTCCGGTAATTGTTACATCCCGGCCCGCCACATGCGGACGCGGCCAGGGTTTCTCCCACTTCTCTACGGGGATGATCCGAAACGGATGACTCATTTTCCAGGCCGCCGGCAGGCGAAGGTGGTGGGAACCGCCGCGGACAAGAGCAAAGGCTTTGTCGTGATTTTCCTTTACATCCAGCACTTCTGTCACATAGGAGCCGCATTCAGCCGTCATGTAACGGCCGAGCTCCAGGATCACGGTCAGATCTCCCGCTTCTTCTTCTAATTGGTGCAGCCCGGCGGCAAAAATCGGCCAGTCAAACGGATCGTCCGGGTCCCAATAATTGACGCCGATGCCCCCACCTACGTCAACCGTTTCCAGATCCAGCTGGAAAGTTCCGGCCCAATCCTTGGCCTTTTGAATACAAAGCTCAGTAAAAGCCACGTGCTTCCGGGCATCGAGGTTATTGGACATGGCGTGAAAATGGAAACCTTTCACGTCGACATGATCGAGTCGGTCGGCGGTGTTCAAGCAATCAGGAATCTGATATTCATCGATGCCAAATTGTGTGGCTGTTCCCGACATCATATGATGACTTTCCGGCACATCTTTGCGAAGATTGACACGAAGCAGGACGGGCATCACTTTCCCCGCATTTCCGGCGGCTTCGTTGATTCTATATAAATCGTGGAGACTTTCCACATTGATGTACCGAATCCCCTTCTCAACAGCTGATGCAATTTCCCGGTCTTTCTTTGCAGGCGCACCGAAAAGAAGCGGACGTTCTCCTTCCGCTTTCTCCATCTCCCCTTCAGAGGCCGTATCAAATCCATCGATGATGGGAGCAAGCGCTTCTAAAATGTTGGGGTCCGGATTTGCTTTTACGGCATAATACAGCTCACAAAAATCCGGCAGACCCGCCTTCAGAGAGGCCGCATGGGTTTTCAACTGCTGTAAGTCATAGACGTACGCGCATACGGGTTCCGTCTCTCGATGCTTTTCATTGATGATTTTCTCGATATCCATGTTTTATTCCTCCACTACCTGATGTCCCAACGGGTTCGGCACTTCATTGTAGCCATACCCCTGACTGTTTGTGAGACGCATTTTCGTCAACGATTTGTGCATCACAACCGGCTGGTATAAAAAATCACGGTCTTCCTTTACAGCCTTTGCAGATTCTTCCTCTTCCGCCAAATCGTTCAATGTCTTCTCACACTGAAGTTTCACCTCACTCCAGAACCACGGCTCATCCACTTTCGTCCACTCACTCAGCTGCCTGATGATTTCTCCCAGGTGATTTTGAAAGACTGTATAGTACAGCTTATGGTGCATATCGGACAAGTTGTTGGTCACACTGACCGAATCAGCTGCAAACTTCGGAGAAAGCCCACGTCTGCGGAGACGATTCGTGTAAATGCGTGATCCACCCCAGTCACGGAAGAAGAAACGGGAAAGACGTCCGTTTTTGAAAACAGGAATACTGTTCTGCAGGTGACCCTCCAATGCGATGCCGTACTTCACCATCAGCTTCAGATAGCCGGGGAGCACTTTTTCAATGTAGGTCTTGAAGAAGGATTCCGATGCTTCTGCGATCGTAAGGTGCTCATGGCGGCTCAGTTCCTCGACGATATCTCTCAGAATCGTCCGGCCGCTGATGGGCGATTCGGCATAGAGAGCCATGCCAGCCACAGCCCATTCCCCATCCTGCAAATGGTGGTCCATGTCTTCCCGAAGCAGCATCGTCAAATTCCTGCTTTTCAATCGGTCGTCTGAGTGGAAAGCCGCGCCGGCGAGCTCCATTAAAGGAACAAAATTCTCCAGACCTGTTTCTTTCTCATAAATGTCTTGGATCAGCCGTGAGAAGACAGTCGAATTCATAGCGGTCTGCGTGGAAATCGACCGGATTGTCGAGGTCATCTGGCTGTTGACGGCCAGTTTCATGACCGGTTCATTTCCGCAGGGGGCGACCGTTCGGAAAGAGGAGGTAGCTTCGGCATTCAAATACGGCCGGTTCAGCAGAACGATTGTCCCGCTTTCCATCTCTTCTTCATAAATGACTGGCATAGCATGGTCCATCTGCCAAGGGTGAACAGGAAGGATGACAAAATCCTCCGCCTGAAACCCTTTTTCTGTAAGTTCCTCGTAAGCAACGGCCGTCTGTTCTTTAAAATACTCACCAGGTCCGGGGTCTGTCATGATAAGGGCCTCCCGTTTCACCGCAGCAAACCGGACAGCAAACGGCTGATGGAATTCAGGGGAGTACCGGAACACATCGGAGTAGGAAAGACCGAGCTTCGTCTTAGCTCCCGGGTGTAAATGATGTCCCTCAACGACAAGCTGCTCAAAAAATAATGCGGCCGAAAACCCAGGCTCGCCTTTTTTAGAGGACAGATAGGAAAACAACGTGCCCGTCCCGAGTTCACGGGCTTCCTTCTTCACCCCATCCTTCCAGAACTCATCGAAAGCAAGCGCCATCGTTAAATTCGCCGTTCCATTGTTCAATTCCCTTGTGAAGGGGAAAAGGTTCGGGAAATCCTCCACGGAAAATAAAAGGTGGAGAAGATCGGCTGCTGATTCGACAGCCCGGCAGCCCTCACTGGAAACAAACAGGATCTCCTCTTTGGTTTCAACCATGTGAAAGGCTGATATCCGACGGATTGGAAATAAAACGCCATAGTCATGCGGACAGACGAGCAGGTAGACGGTCTCTTCTTCCAAAGGCTGGTTTTTGAGCACTTCATACAGAAGATGGTCAGAAACAGGATTTCCATCCACATGCAGAGTTCCTCCTTTGACTTCTACTTTCCGCGCTGTCTGGAAGAACTCTTGAATGTTCTCACGCAGAATCGAATCAGCCAGCTTGTGCAGGATCCCTTTCCTCCCCCTCTCTCTGTGTTTATGAAAATAAGGAACGAGTTCGGGGTGATGGCTGGTTAAAAACCGGAGACTCTTCTCCTCCTCCATAATCGGGCGCGGCATTGTCTTAATATCGGTAAAAATCATGGCTTCCCACCTCCTCTGTCAGTGGATTCGGTGCATCCACATAACGGTAATCCGTATATTGGCCGGTCAGTCTCATCTGGACGAGCGCCTTCATTTTTGATGGACCGGTAAACAAAGCTGCCTCATCGGCGGCGGCTTCCGGTTGTATAGAAGTCTGTTCTTTCATTTTTTGATAACTCTCCCGAATTACACCGGTTACAGCTTCCCACATCTTATCTTCCCGTCCGCCCACGGACCTTGAGAGAGCGGTAATGATTTCTCCGAAGTGATTATGGAGGAGGGCATGGGAAAAGATATACATAAGGTCATCAACTTGATCCGTCAATAGGTTGGTAGCTGGATCAATCGGAAGCTGATCAAAAAAACGTTCCAGCCGTTCATTCATGATCCGGATACCGCCGAAGTCTCTCAGGATGATCCGCTTCGGCCGTCCCTTGGAAAATACGACGACACAATTCTGCAGATGCGCCTCCATCCCGATGCCATACTTCGTCACAAGGGTCAGAATCGGCGGGAGCACAGCCTCTGCATAGGCTTGAATGAACGCCTCTGCCGATGATTCCGTCATCATCTCCATCATTTCCCGGGCAATTAACCGGCCGCTGATCGGCGAATCTGCGACAAGAGCAGCCGCCGGCACAGCCATTTCATCCCCGCTTAAGCCTTTCTCCGGATTTTCACGGAAAATGGCCGCCAGGTTTTTCTGCTTTTCATATCTTTCCTTATCTGATAAATGCTCCCGGGGCTCATAATGCAGGCCCACCGGCTCCTTCATGGCGGACAAACATTCCGCCAGTTCCTCATCCTGACTCAACAATCGTTCAAAAAGACGGGATAAGGCGGGCCCGTTCTTTGTCGAGGCTGCCGACACGGTTCGGACGGCGCTTGTCATTTGTACGTTTACGGCCGTCTTTATATGGTGACGGGTAAGACTGTTGTCTGGAGCAAGCGTCCGAAAAGAGATGAGTGCAGCCATAGGAAGGGTATACTCCATGACTGGGAAGACAAGGCCACTGTCCAGCACTTCCTTATAACACGGCTTGATTGTATGCTCCCACTGCCACGGGTGGACAGGAAGAAGCTGATAGTCCTCTCCTCTGACTCCCTGAATGCTGCAGGCTGCTTCAAAGGCATCTTCCAACCCTGGGTATTCCTTGAAAAGCAGAGACTTGGCTGTTTCACCGCCCATAGGCGTCTGTTTGACGACACTCTTATGGACAGCTGCCGGAATAACAGCCGGCTTTCCCTCCCATTCCGGCGCGTAGGCGTAGATGTCTTCCGGATGCAGTCCCATTCTCGTACGTGACCCGGGGTGGATCGTATGCCCCTGGATCACCCACTGTTCAAAATAGACGAGCGGACTGAAGGAAGCGTCTTCCTGCTTTCTTTTTTCCACGTAGGAAAGCATCGTTTCGGCTCCCAGTCTGCGGGCATCCTTAACAACCCCGCTTCTTCTCTCTTCCGCCGCCTTCAGGGCCAGCGCGTAATTCGACGCACTGTTGGCCATTTCATCACAAAAGCGCTGTATTTCCCGTCTATCCGCAGGGGAATAAAGCACATCCAGCAGCTGTTCCGGGGTTGTAATCACAGATGTCGTCCCGTGACCTCCGCTATGTATGACACGGCTGATATCCAGCTGACCCAGCCTGTAGGTTCTCTCCACAACCACAAGGATCTTTCCATCGTACGCATTGATATGGATCTCTCCATGTTCCTTCATCCATTCATATGGAAAGACCTGCTCACGTATGATGGCCTGAAGAAGCTGATGAAGCACGGACAGCGCCGCCTTTTCTCTATATTCTTGTTCGATCATTTCCGTCATATATGTCACCTCTGGGTGGTATTCGTTTTTGTACCGGGGTCTATTCCCTCCAAATGAAAGGACATAACCTCTCTTCTGCTCTTCCAACGTCAAATGCCTCTTCGTCCACTTCTGTGCGTACTCCCCTGTTGTCCATCGCGGAAAAATATTTTATACTTGATAATGATTATCACTATAACATTTACATGTAGGAGTCATATTTATGAAGACTGCATTCGATCATATCCAAAAAAATCATAGGATTTATATCGGTACGGAGCACTCCGGGCGTGTCTCCTTCCATGTGGGAAACCTGATAAAAAACAACGGAGACCTTGAGGAACTGCTTACGTTACAGGCAGGTAACCTCAACGCCCCGAACTTATCCATCGCCGGTCTTCTGTTTGGAAAGATGTATTCTGTCCTCACTATGGGGCTGTTCGAATCCATCGTCCGGTACGGCCTGGTCCTTGATGGACACCCGGATCATTATGGCATTGAGACCAAAGAGAAAAACGCCATGAACTATATCCTTCCCGAAAACCGTGTCCACGCCGTCAAGGACGTATCAGAGGCATATGTCAAAGAGCAGATTCATACGTTCATCGTACATCATCTGCAGCCACTGTTCCAGACTGCCGCCCATGTCTCCAAATGCAAGGCGGCCCATATGCGTTCCATCGTATCCCATAACCTGCATCAACGCATGTGTGCCCTGGAAAAAGAGGGGGTGGACCCGGAGGAACTGGAAAAGGTTTTCCGTTGGTTCACATCAAACGAGCTGTTCCAAGAAGGTGAACGCAATCCCCTCTTCTTCAATTTTCGCTGGTACACCTCTGAGGACGGCAGGGAAACCTATGTCCGCCGGCACTGCTGTATGAAATATATGCTTCATAATGCGGATAAACGCAAATGCTGTGCGACCTGCCCGCTCATATCCGATAAGGAGCGCAGGGACCGGATATAAAAACAACCCCCGCCGGGCTTACGCGCCGGGCGGAGGTTGTTTTTATGCCTTCATTTGATTGTATTTCTGTTCTACGAGCTGGACGAGCGGGTGGCCGGCATCCAGGCCGGAGGTGCGGGCCAATGTGGCTGGAAGCCCTTCGTTCTTCAATTCTTCCTGAAGTTCAGCTGCTTCCGGGTCTTTCTTATAATCATACAGAAGGGCAGCTGCAATGACTTCCGCCAGGTGAGCCGGCTCTTCGTTCATGCGTTCGGCATACTCGACAGCCGGGCGGATCAGGCGGTCTTTCGGCCCAAGCTTCCGTTTAGGTGCCCGGCCGACACGAGTGACTTCATCAGACAAGTCCGGGTTTTCAAAGCGTCCGATGATCTTATCGGCATACGCTTGATGTGTTTCCTTGTCGAACCCGTACTTCTCAATGAGTACGGCCCCTGTTTCAGCCAGTGTGCCTCGAAGAACATCCTTCACTTTTGGATCATTCATTGCTTCCATAATCGTCTTATGACCATAGTAATAGCCGAGATAAGCTGGAACCGCATGTCCTGTGTTCACAGTAAACAACTTCCGCTCAATGTATGGCGTTAGATCATTGACATACGTAATGCCTTCGACATCCGGGCGCTCCCCTTTGATGGCCGGCGTTTCCACCACCCACTCATAGTAAGGTTCTACTTTAACAGCAAGAGGATCTTCATTGGATTGATCCGGAACGATACGGTCGACCGCTGCGTTCGGGAATCCTGTTTCTTCAAGGACAGCATCCGCTTCATCTCCCTGAAGATGCTCAAGGACAGAGGCTTTCAATGATTCACTTCCGCCAATCATGTTTTCACAGGCAATGACATTCACGGGCCCACCGTTGTTCCCGGCGCGCTGCTTCAAGCCTTCAGCCAACAGGCCTGAGATGACTGAAAGAATATGAGGACCTACAGCTGTCGTAACCAGATCGGCTTCAGCAATCGCTTCAATGACCGCTTCCTTCTGTTTGATGCTGTTCAATCCAGATACATGGTTCACTTCAAGAGATTCAGATGAACCAGCAAGGTCCACGGTGTAACTCCGGCGTTCATTCAACTGATCGATCAACGTTTCATTCACATCAACGAAAATCGTTTCAAATCCTGATTGATCCAGCAGAGCTCCGATAAACCCTCTGCCGATATTTCCTGCTCCAAAATGAACGGCCTTCATGTTATTCCACCTCGCTGAACATTTGAATGACTTCTTCTTTGGTTTCCGCTTCAATCAATTTCTGAACGTTTTCTTCTTCTGAACATACAATCGCGATTTGAGAAAGAATTTCAAGGTGCTCATCGCCTTTCCCGGCAATACCGATCAACAGCTTCACGATGTTTCCGTCTCCGAAGTCCACCCCTTCTGGTACCGTCACTACACTGATGCCTGTTTCAAGTACCGCTTTCTTCGCATCCTCCGTACCATGAGGGATGGCTACAAAGTTACCCATGTATGTGGATGTCAGCTCTTCACGCTTCAGCATTTCATCGATATAGGACTTTTCTACATACCCCTGGCCATTCAAAATGCCGCCTACGTAACGGATCGCTTCTTCTTTCGTTCCCAGTGTTTGGTTCAGTTCAATGTTTCCTTTTGTCAAAATGTTGTTAGACATCATTCATTCTCCCCTTATTGTTTAGTTTGTAAATATTCATAAAGCTTCGTGCTGAGGTAATTGACGATGGTGTCTTCCTCTCTGGATTCCAGAACAGCCACACATTCTTCATCCTCAACAATCAGCGAACTCAAGTAACTCAATGTTTCCAGGCCTTCCCTGCTCATATCCGCCGGTGCAAGCATAAGCAGGATCGTGTGGACGCCGGCCGGTTCCCCTCCCATATCGACTGCTTCGACCGGCTGCTCGGTAAAGTGGACGGTAAAGGACGGCTCTTCAACCACCCCACTGCGTGTATGGTACAACGCGAGGGAGGTACCAGGTATGGCAAGCCCACCTTTTTCCTCCCGTTCCAACAAAGCTTTCCGGACAGCGGGGCCGTCTGGAATAAAGCCGTCTGCAGCCAGATCGCCGGTCATGGAGGTCAGTACTTCCTGTATATCAGATCCACCTGTTTGAAATGCGGCCAGCCGGCCCAGCAGCTTGTCCACAACATCAGCATAGCTTCTCAAGCTTTTCAGCTTATCTCTCACCTGCCCGAAGTTTACAGGGGACTCAGAGGGCGCTGGGACCTTTTTCGCTTCTTTCAAATGCTGCAGCACCCGGACACGCCGGATGGTGTGCTCCAGCTTATGAACATCCTTCTGCGGCAGCACCGGGCTTACCCTGACATAGTCTTCGATATCCGGGAGTTCAATTGTAGAAACCACAACATCATAATTCCCGTTCTCCATATCCTTCAACTCAAAAAGAGAGCGGTGCTCAACGGTTTCTATTTCATTGAACCGTTTTTGAAGCTTGGCGGCCAGGATCTTAGCCGTCCCGATGCCGCTTGAGCAGACAACGAGAACGTCTAGTCCTCCTCTGCCTTCAAGTTTTAAGAGGGCTGAGGCAAAATGCATGACGACAAAGGCGATTTCTTCTTTCGGAAAGAAAAGATCAGGAAAAACTTGAGCAAGACTTTCTTCGGTATGAACGAACAGCTCCGGATAATCCTCCATCATCTGATCGGTAAACGTGTTCTCAATCCCCATCTGGTGCTGAAGCCTGTATAAGCTCGGCTTCAAGTGGGCCACCAAATCGTGGAGCAGGCGGTCGGACTGTTGGAATTGGATACCTGTCCGTTTCGTAACTTCTGTGATCAGCTGTTTCGTCTTGAACGCTATGCTCATATTGGAATCTTCAAGAACGGAATGACGGTCATACCGCGCTTTGGCTCCCATCAAGTGCATCGTAATAAAACCCGTTTCCGCTTCCGGGATATCCAGTTGAAACGCATCCGCCAGCATCCGTGTCAGTTCCCTGGCAAATTCAAACTCTTTGGAATGCCGGAGCTTACCCAGCTGTTCTTCTTCCATATGGATGATTTCTCCGTATTGAATCCGTTCAATGGCCAGTCCAAGGTGGATGACCAGAGCGATATAGGCACTGTCAGCCAGTGGATAATGCAGTTTGTCCCTTAGTTGATCGACATGGGTTTCAATTTGCGTCAGCTTGTCCGGCTGTACAAATTCAAGCACCTGACCGGAAATGGAAGACACAGGCTTTTTTTCGGCCTGCATATTCTGCTGCAGAATCGAGAATAAATCCAATTCATTCAAATGTTTCATGATCAGTGAACTGATTGCCTTACGAATACCAGATTCCGCTCCCTTGACTTCCACCCCGTACCCACGCCTCCGGACGAGTGTAAGATCAAAACTTTCTAAATGGTGTTCCACTTTATCAAGGTCATTGCTGGCGGTGGCTGACGTTACTCCCAGATCCGCCGCTAAAGCGGACAATTTCACGGGCTCCCGTGATTCCAACAGCTTCGATAAAATAAGCACCTGGCGTTCTTCCGGCGTATAATCCACGGTTTCCTGCTGATGAAGCTCCCGTTTAAACTGCTGGCGGTTTTCAAAAGGACCCTCCAGAGCGAGCAGGCCTCCCGATTGCTTGGATAACTGCAGTCCGTAATCCTGCAACGCTTGTTCAATCCCCTTCAAATCGCGGTGGACGGTTCGTGTGCTGATTCCAAGGTCATCGGCTACACGCTTGATCGTCACTTTTTCTTCCCCAGAAAAAAGCTGCTCTAAAATCTTCCTTTCACGGGCCGTCACATACATCTGCCTCACCTCCCTCGCTGACAATATTTAATTAGTTTGTTATCTATACCCCCATCTTATCCCCATTCGTAAGGGTTTTCAACAGAAAGTAAACCCACTCTCGTCACAAGGACTGTGACAAAATTAAAAAAGAGACCCTCATCCAGCAGAACGCTCACAGATGGACCAGACGCGTGCTGTTCCCGCAGGCACCATCACCGAACGCTCCTCCTGCCGACATTAGAACATATAGGAGGAAGATTGTGCACTAAGCAGGTTCGCATACTCAAAAGAACGGCACGGGCTGCGCTGTTGCCGCCTGCGTGGAAAAGAACAGACGCCGTTGACGCCTGCCTGCCGGAATATGAAAAAGACTGCCCTCCATCCAGCAAGGATAAGCGTTTTAAAGAATCCCCAAGGAGCGGTGCCCCTTCCACTCCTACGGTAGAACGAGTGGTCCGAGACCCCGATCATGGGTTTTGCGAGGAAGCTAGGGCGCTCGTCCGCGGAAAGGGAAGGGGCTTGAGCTCCTGGCGGTAAGAAAAAAAGCTTGTAAAGAAACAGGGGTTTCTCTACAAGCTGAAAAGGAAGCCGCGTGGGCTTCCTTTTCTTCGTGCTTATTCGTCTTCTTTCAATTCATTGACCAATTCATCGTAGCGCGGGCTGTTCAGGAAGTTGTCCACGGAAATGTGGTGCGCTCCCGGTACACGCTGCATCGCGCGCTCTGTCAAATCTTTGTGCGTGATGACGATGTCCACATCAGATGGCAGGTCATTGATCGCCATGTTTGTTACATCGATGTTGATCCCTGCTTTTTTGAATTTGTTCTTAAGAAGGGAGGCTCCCATTGCACTGGATCCCATACCGGCGTCACAAGCGAAGATGATCCGGTCAATTTCCTTTTCATCCACGGCTGGAACCTCTCCGGTATTTCCAGATGGCGCAGGCTGCGCTTTTTCCTGGAATTCTTCAGGCTTCTCATCATTTTGCAGTTCATTGACAAGCTCATCATAGCGCGGGCTGTTCAGGAAGTTATCCACGGAAATGTGATGCGCTTCCGGTACACGCTGCATCGCGCGCTCTGTCAAATCTTTGTGCGTGATGACGATGTCCACATCAGATGGCAGGTCATTGATCGCCATGTTCGTCACATCGATGCTGATTCCTGCTTTTTTGAATTTGTTCTTAAGAAGGGAGGCTCCCATTGCACTGGATCCCATGCCGGCGTCACAGGCAAAGATGATCCGGTCAATATCCCCTTCACGTACAGATGGAACTTCTTCTGTATTTCCAGAAGGAGCTTCCTCTGTAGAAGTTTCATTTGCTTCTTCGTCCTTCGTCAACTGGCCGGAAACAGAACTCTTCTTCCCTTTCATCTGTTCCATCTGCGCAGTCGCCTGGTTCAAATCGTCTTCCTCATCTTTCTTGCTCAGCTTCAGAATCAAGGAAGCGACAAGGAAGGAAGCAAGAGCGGCAATCAATACACCAGCGATTACTCCCAGCAGATCTCCACGTGCTGTTAAAGTCCCGATGGCGATGATACTACCCGGGGACGATGCAGCTGTCAGCCCGACATCAAGAGCGGCAAAGGTTGCTGTACCTGATACACCACCAGCAATAACGGCTAGAAGCAGAGCTGGCTTGGACAGAATGTACGGGAAGTAGATTTCGTGAATACCACCGAAGAAGTGGATGATTGCAGCACCCGGTGCTGTCTGACGGGAAACACCTTTTCCAAAAATCGTAAAGGCTAACAGGACACCAAGTCCAGGGCCTGGGTTGGCCTCAAGCAGGAAGAGAATCGATTTACCAAGATCCTGCGTCTGATCCACAGCAATCGGACTCAGGATTCCGTGGTTGATGGCGTTGTTCAGGAACAAAATCTTCGCTGGTTCAATAAAGACGTTGACCAGTGGAAGCAGTCCAGCGCCGATCAGGAATTCAACCGCACTTCCAAGAATATTTGTCAGACCAGCCATAACCGGGCCGACTATATAGTAACCAACGATAGCCAGAATACCTGCGGCAATACCGGCCGTAAAGTTGTTGATCAACATTTCAAAACCGGATTTTACTTTTCCTTCAAACAGTTTATCTACATATTTGATAACCAGTCCACTGAATGGACCGATAACCATGGCTCCAAGGAACATCGGAATGTCTGCCCCAACGATAACCCCCATCGTGGCTGTCGCACCGACGACTCCTCCACGCAGACCGTGCACAAGGCGTCCACCTGTGAAACCGATCAATAATGGAAGGAGATAGGTAATCATCGGACCGACCATTTCGGCTAAGTCCTCATTTGGGAACCATCCATCTGGTATAAATAAAGCGGTAATAAGACCCCATGCAATAAATGCGCCGATGTTCGGCATGATCATACTACTTAGAAAGCTGCCGAACTTCTGCACCCGGGCACGAAAACCAGCTTGCTGCTTTTCACTCATATTGTTTCCTCCTCGTCTCTTTCGTGTGTTTCTCTGTAACCTTATGATAAAGCGGTTACACCCCTCTGCTCAAGACAATCTAAACGCATGTTTGTCACAGATGTCATGACAGGATTAAAAAAGCTGTCATGACGCGGTTGAGTCCCTCTTTGCCTGCCGGATCATTGGAATTCAATCCCAGATCCTGTTTGATTTTCTGCTCACAGGGAACGTTTACACAAGATAACCAGGACAGGAGGAATAGGACAATGAATGCAGCTCAACTACTGATACAATGTTTGGAAAATGAAGGAGTCGAGTACATGTTCGGTGTGCCGGGTGAAGAAAATATCGATGTGATGGATGCTGTTTTGGATTCGTCCATCCAATTCGTCACCGCCCGTCATGAAACAAGCGCCGCTTTTATGGCCAGCACGTATGGACGCCTGACAGGGAAGCCCGGGGTCTGCCTCGCCACCCTCGGACCCGGCGCTACCAATCTTCTGACAGGTGTTGCCAACGCGAATATGGACCATTGCCCGTTGATCGCGATTACCGGTCAGGCCGGCCTTGACCGTCAGCATAAAGAGTCCCATCAGTACTATGACCTAGTCGATATTTATGAACCTGTAACCAAATGGAATGCCCAGCTCAAAACGGGTGAAATGATTCCGGAGGCTGTCAGAAAAGCATACAAGCTGGCATCGGAGGAAAAGCCGGGAGCTACACACATCGATCTGCCCGAGGATATCGCTGAAAGCGAAGTAGAGGGGGCTCCGCTGCCCATCAGCCGCTCCACTCTGCCGACAGCAGAAACATCCGTGATCCAGGAAGCAGCGGAAGCTGTAAATGAAGCACACTTTCCACTCATCTTAGCCGGAAATGGAGTCACCAGAGCAGAAGCCTCTGAAGAACTCCAGGAGTTGACCGAAAAAGCCTCTATTCCGGTTGTGCATTCCTTCATGGGAAAAGGAGCGCTCTCCTGGAAGCATGAGCACAACCTTTTCGCAGCAGGAAGCGGCACGGATTACATTACGTGTGGATTCAGTAAAGCGGATTTGATCATCACCATCGGCTTTGATATGGCAGAAACGCCCCCGGAAAGCTGGAACCCTTCCGGCCGCACCCCTGTCCTTCATATCGATACGGACACGGCTGAAATCGATTCCCACTATCCGGTCAAGGTCAATGTTGTTGGAAACATCCGGGAAAACCTCGCCCAGTTGAATACGTCTATCTCAAGACAAAAGCGGGATCTTTCCTGGGCGGAGAATGTCCGCAGTCAGATGCTTGAAGATATGAACGCTCATAACGAGGATGACTCCTTTCCTTTGAAGCCGCAGAAAATCATCTCCGATCTGCGCCGGACATTGAACGATGAGGACATCGTTATCTCCGATGTGGGCGCACACAAAATGTGGATGTCCAGACTCTATCCGGCCGCTCTTCCGAACACGTGTCTCATCTCCAACGGACTTGCTTCCATGGGGGTATCCGTCCCCGGTGCTGTCGGTGCGAAGCTGGCTCATCCGGACAAAACAGTAGTAGCTGTGTGCGGTGATGGCGCCCTCTTGATGACAGAAGCAGAAATGGAGACAGCAGTAAGACTTCAGCTCCCTATCATCATTCTGTTGTGGCGCGATGAAGGATACGGACTGATTGAATGGCACCAGAAGAAAAAATTTGAACGAACGTCCCATATCGGTTTCGGAAACCCTGATTTCTCCAAGTTGGCAGAGGCGTTCGGTTTTGAATCTCTACGCGTCGAGAAAGGGGAGGCTCTGACAGAAACCCTTGAGCATGCCATTTCCTTAAACAAGCCCGTATTCATTGACTGTCCTGTCGATTACGGCGAAAATATGAAGCTGACGGAGAAACTGAACACGATCCAATGCGACTGAGGGATTGGACAGGAAAACAGCTTCCATTCATGAATAACAAAAAGCGGAGCCTGACAGCTCCGCTTTCCAGGCTGCCGGATCATTGATCGGCAGCTTTTTTAATCGTTCCATTTTCTTCTTGTTTCCCATACTAGAACATGTCCAAGAGATTCCTTTTGTATACAAGGGATTGCCATTCCCCCTCCTTTGGTCCATATAAAAACAACCCCGCGTAAAGCAAAACAGGGTCGCTTTTCCCCCTGTAACCTATCGTGATCACGAGGAGCGTTCGGTGGTGACGCCTGCGTGAGGCATCCATCGATAAGCAGAACATGTATCTACATAAAAAGGGACAGCTCCAAGAAAAGACCTGTACCTTTTCTCCACTTTCTTTACTGGATATGAAGAGGCCCGAAGCTATACGATTGACCGCCCGACTCCATCTCAAATGTGAAAACATCCCCATGCCCGACAGGCCCTACTCCTTCGGGTGTTCCTGTGAAAATGATGTCTCCCCTGCTGAGTCCGAGACGGCTGCCGATCACATCAACAAGATCACGGAGAGGGAAAATCATCTTGTCCGGCTGTCCTTTCTGCAGGAGCTCTTCATTTTTATAAAGCGTAAATGTCACCTTCCTGAAAGCCTCTTCTCCCGGGAAAGGAACAAACCGGCTGAGTACAGCCGAACCTGGAAACCCCTTAGCCATCGTCCATGGATGCCCTTTTTCCTTGAGCTTCGACTGTACATCCCTCGCTGTGAAATCGATGCCGAAGGCCATTCCTCCGATCATAGCGTCCAGCGGCTTATCTGGATGATAATCCTCCCTCATTTTTACAACAAGCTCCCCTTCAAAGTGGATCGCTCCCTGCTCAAATGGAAGTGGTAAACCACCTTCTGCTTTATGTAATGCGTGCGTCGGCTTCATGAAAATGAGCGGTTCGGACGGCACCTGATTGCCAAGCTCTTCGGCATGCTTTCGATAATTACGTCCGACACAATAAATGTTGCGGATTTCCTCCATCTCTTTCAACTCCTCCCTGTTTTCCTGCTTTCTCCAGTTTAGCACAGGAACCAGGAGCTTACGGAATATCCCTCGAATGTATACAGATGTCCCACCCTCTGCACGTCTTCCAACAAGCAGGCCATCCATTACCATAAAAAAACGCAGAGCAAAGGCTCTGCGTTTACGTAGAAGCTGGAATCCAGCGTTTATAGGGCTGCTTGCTGAGATGATGAGCCGCGAGTTCCTTAAACTCCTGCTGTTGTTCTTCGGAAGCGAAATAGCGCTTCGGCAGAATGATGGTCTGCTTATCCTTTGTATAAAGAACAAACATCGTGGACACTTCATTCAACGTCGCAATTTCTTTCCATAAATAGCAGTGGCTCTGTTTTTTAATCTTTTCGGTAATCCCTTTATCATCAATCGTATAGGTCCATGCATTTTTGGCATAATAATCAGCTTTGTAAACACCTGTAGAGCGGAGATGGAGGACAAACATCATGATCAGGAAGACAAAAGCAGCCGGGATCAAGGCATATCCCATAGAGACCAGTCCCTTCTGCCACCAGGTTCCTTCTACGGATCCATAAAACAAAATGGTAAACAGCACCAATGTGCTGAACAGCGTCCATATCTTCATCCGTTTAAAATGAAAAGCGTGGCACTGCTTAAATTCATTCAACTGAAGAATGCCGCTGATATGAATTCCTTTCTGGATATTCATGGTGTACCCTCCCTTTTAAAAAGTCTACGCTAAGATTAGAGGTTATCCTCATCTTTAGCAACCATTATGCTTAAAAAAACGCACCCCAATTTATGGGATGCGTGGAAGAATTAAAAGGAGACAGCCACTTTTTCTGCTTTCTCCAGCCCTTCTTCAATAATGCTTTCCGCCTTGTCCGGGAATTGGTTATGCCCTTCAATGACGAGCGTCGTAATATCTGAAATGCCCCAGAAGCTCAGAATGTTTTCCACGTAATTGACCGCCATTTCTGCCGATTGCGCCGGTCCTTCGGAATAGACACCACCGCGGGCGTTCAACACGGCCACTTTCTTATCAGGAAGCAGTCCGACAGGGCCTTCCGCCGTATAGCGGAACGTTTTCCCCGCCTGAGCCAGGTAATCAAAGTACGTATGAAGAACCGCTGGTATCGTGAAATTCCAAAGCGGGAAAGCAAAGACAACTTTATCCGCTTCAAGGAACTGGTTCAAATATCCATTAACTGTCTTCGTCGCTGCCTCTTCGTCCGGAGTCAGCTCCATACCTTGAGACAGTTTGAACATCCCATTGATTTTGTCGGTGTTGTAGTACCCGAGATTCTCTTCAAACAGATCAAGTTCTTCTATTTCGTGATCCGGATGATTCTTTTTATAATGATCCAGAAACGTGTGGTACAGCTTCACACTTACGGATTGTTCAATAGGTCTAGAATTCGCTTTAACAAACAATACTTTTGTCATGAAAAATCCCTCCAGCATATATTCAGGCTTTCCGCCTTTTTAGTTTGAATTCATAATGTTGCTATACATACTATATAACAATCATCATGTTAATCGTCTTCGCTGTATCTGTCAATCATAATGAATTTCAGGCGGCGTATCCGACCATAGAACCAAATTTATCCAAACAGGTTTAACGACTGGAACGGCCGGCTATAGAGCTTATGTGCGCACAAGAAAACAATAAATGGGAAAGGATGTATAAGCATGGCAGATCGTTACAAGACAGGCGAAAAAGCACCGGAAAAAGGTACTTATGAATTCGATGGTTTAGTCTACGGCCGTAAAAATAATGATGTCACTGAGGATGAAAAACATATCGAACTCAGCAGCGGTGATACATTCCCACCATTACGTTCAAGTAAAGAAGCAGCCTATTGGAAAAAAGCCAAATAAAAAGAAACCTGAACCCCTTCAAGCTGGGTTCAGGTTTTTTTCTTCCCCTGGATCACTTTAAACCGGCTTCCTTTAGCTCCCGGCTGCTCTTCGAACGATGTAATCGCTGCTCTCACCCCGATGGAAAGCGACCCATCTGCCTCTACTAAAAATAAAGTGCCCGGTTCTTTCACCTCTACGGAACGGACGTTATGCCTTGCAAAAAGTTCCTGCAGTTCATGGATCAGCTCTGTTTTTCCGTACGTGAATCCCATGTTTGAACCCCCTCGTCAATGTCTTGTTACTAGTAGGTTATGTAGGAGCTATAGAAACATGCCTCCCCTCTATGAAAAGCACAGGACATAGAAAGCCGCTCTCGTTGACATATCGAAAATCATCGATTAATATAGCCCTATGAAAAACTACATTGATATCTTTAAAGTATTAGCCAACCAGACAAGATTGGACATGCTTATGTGGTTGAAAGAACCTGAAAAACATTTCGACAAGCCAACCGCCCATCTATCTAAAAACATTAATGAAAAAGGCGGCGTCTGTGTCGGGGACATTCAGGAAAAAGCGGCCCTCTCCCAATCGACGGTCTCCCATTACCTGGCGATGATGCAGCATGCCGGACTGCTGGAATCCGAACGCCACGGGAAATGGACCTACTATCGCAGACGTGAGGAAACCGTAAAGGAAGTCGCTGAATTTATAAAAAGAGAGCTTTGAGCTCTTTTTTTATCCCCTATATATCGATAATTTTAGATATATAGATATATAAATAAAGGAGGAATATTCCATATGAAGTTGTGGATTTATTTAATCGCGCTAATGGCAGGCATTTCCCTCAGTATCGAAGGAGCTGTCTATGGAGAACTGGGGCAGACCATCGGAAAGCTTGAAAGCAGCTTTTATAATTTCGCCGCCGGATCCATCATTCTCGGACTTATTGTGCTCTTTTTTGGTAAAGGAAAGATGGCAGCTACGATCGAGGCGCCCCGGTGGCAGATGAGCGGCGGACTGCTGGGTATCATTTATTTAACCATATTGATCTTCGCCATCCCTGTGGTCGGCGTAGGTGCCGCCATGATCAGTGTCATTGTCGGACAGCTTCTTATGAGTCTGCTGATTGAATCGAGAGGCTGGCTTGGCAGTCGTGCCGTCCCCGTTCCAAAAGAAAAGATTTTTGCTGTCGTCCTGATGACCATTTCACTGTTTCTCATTTATTAAAGGAGGATTCTTATGGGCTTATTAATTATCGCAGCCTCTGTTGCAGGAGGTACCCTGCTCAGTTCGCAAAGCTCAATTAACGGAGCTTTAAGCAGAAAAGCCGGTACGTATGAAACGACCTTTTTCACTTTTATAACAGGAGCACTCATGCTTGCTCTGCTCGTCCTTTTCTTCGGCACCGGCGACGTTATGAAAATTCTGGAGGCTCCCACCTGGCAGCTGAGCGCTGTATGGTTCGGGGTCGGCTACTTGTTCCTGACCGTTCTCGCTGTTCCGAAAATCGGTGTGATCGCCACCAACATTGCCACCATTATCGGCCAGCTCGGTGCCGGGATGCTGATCGACCATTTCGGCTGGTTCGGAGGATTGCAGATCCCGCTCGACGGGGAGCGGATCACTGCCTTCATCCTTATGCTTGCCGCCCTTTGGCTGATCTATAAGGCTGACAAAAAGCAGCTGCAGAAAACGGAACATTTTTAAGGTTTTGTTACCTTCTGTATAATCTGCCACTATCAAAAGACCATCCATTATAATGGATGGTCTGATGGCAGGTGTCTTATAATGAAACCAACTTTTCTGTCAAACCTGAATGAAAAGATCGAAAGTGTCCGGACTAAAATGTACTGTTGAATCGTTTAGAGGAGATAACCAAATAAAAAGGATGCCCGTGACCCGGGCATCCTTTTTCATGCGGATATGACTTTATTTCTCCCCGAATGTTTTGCCTCATACAATAATTCATCCGCTTTTTCCAATAGTTCTCCGGCCGAAGTCACTTGATCAGGGTATGTACTGACTCCGATGGAGACCGTAATTGAAATCTTTCTTCCGTCCGGGAGTGAAAACGCATGCTTTTCCACTGTCTGCCTGATTTTTTCTGCTTTTGACCTGCCTGATTCATTGCTGCAGTCCAGGAGAATGACCGTAAATTCCTCGCCGCCATTTCTGGATACGATATCGAAGGAGCGGGTTATATCATTTAAGATCTTCCCGAGCTGCCTGAGCACTTCATCCCCCGCCGCATGTCCATAGGTATCATTGACGTGCTTAAAGAAATCAATGTCAATAGCAAGAAGGCTCAACGCTTCCTCTTTTTCCACTGCGTTTTTCACGCTGTAGTTCCAGAGACGATCAAACTCCCTTACATTATATAAACCCGTTAAAAAATCAATCGAAGACTGCTCTTCATATTTCTTGAAAAGGTAATGAGACCTCCGCAGATAATGAACGAGATAGGAAGCCAGCATCCCTCCGATGAAAGAAATCAGCCAGTAAATCGGAATAATAAACTGCAGGGTTTCCCAGTCTCTGACCAACATCGAAATGATGAATGAGAAGACGACGTTGGACCAAAGCAGCATTTGAAAGGAAGATTTGAGAGGGCTTTCCCTGTGATGCAGCTTCCGATACACCCACAAATAACCGATAAACAATAAGACCATTAAGGCGATGGCGGCCATGGAGGAAGGATTGATTCCATACAACAGCCGGCCGGAAGCAATAATCACAGCACTCAAAAGGGCTGGCTGCACCCCGATGTATAAAAGGATAAGAATAACCGGGAGGTGTCGCAGGTCGATGATGGTCTGCTCTGTCACCTGTATGGAAAAGTACATCAGAACGATACCAAGAATCCCTCCAGCCAGACCGTCGATCCACTGACTGCTCTGTTTTGAAACCGCAGGCAGCAGTTTTGTCCATCGAAACTGCAGGTACATAAATACAAGGGCAATTACGATGCAGATATTAATAAAAAACTCCTGAATAATCACAAACAACCTCATCCCTCTTTCCCGACTTCCAACCCTTTATTCTATTATCGACCCCTTTCGGCAGATTTGTCTATGAATATTGTCATCACTTTGTAAAACAGGGTGTACAAAATATACACACCTCCGTACCATTAGAGGCTTTTTACCTATTAAAAAATAAGCCATTTTGTGGTAATAATGGAGTAAGTAAAAGCGATTATAACAAACGACATAAAGGATTCATCCAGCTTTTCCTCCCGGCTGTTTCCACTTGTCTATAAGAGGGTATACGTATCAAAACAAAATAAACGAGACACGATGAACTGTGGTTTTTAATGTGGGCACTTGAACCACAGGGAGTGAGTAGTGCAACCGGCTCCGCTCAGGAGGCAGAACTATGAGTAAAACCCCCCCGCGTCCCATGAAAGACAATGATGATCACAAAAAACGCTTCGTTCACCTGAACGCTTCGTCCATCAAAACCTTGTCGGACCCCCTTCTCCTGCTGACCTACCGTCAGGCCGCGGAGATGGGACTGGATCGAGACTTCCTCCTTCTTGTCTGCAGGGAGTTGAAAGAAAGGGGGTTCTCCATCGAATGCTCCTCTACCTACGGATGACAATCGATAATTTATAGCCCACCTTTTGGTTCAGCTCCATAAGCCATTCATCAAGCACCTCATTGTCAGGAAAGCGGCACTCCAGTAAATAGCATCCTTCACCGCTGATTTTATAGTTATTCCTGACATAGGATTTACTTTTCTCAAGAAAATCAAAATAGGGCTGGTGATTCAGGCTGTCGGTATAGATGTTCAAAAAGCAGTGGACAGGATACCCCAGCTTTTGTTCATTCACACGGATCGTATACGAATCAATCAGCCCTTCTTCTTCTAATTTCAGCACCCTCGTCGCAGCGGCCTGTCCCGTAAGATGGACACGTGCGCCCAGTTCCTTCATCGTCATCCTTCCATCTTTCTTCAGTTCATCTATAATTTTTCCATCGGTTTTGTCCATAACCTCAGCAGTCCTTTCATCATTCAACTTTTTTGAGGAAAACTCTTGATAGAAGCTGTGTATTCCTTTTTCCCTTCATAGTACGCTATTTACAACACAGATAAAAGGAGGAAGCTCTTATGAAAATTAAGCTTATTCGAAACGCAACCCTGCAGTTGAACTATGGAGGCAGAACCTTTCTGATTGATCCATTCCTGGCGCCCCAAGGAGCGATGCCGCCTTTTCCCAATACACCCAACCAGAACCTGAGAAACCCGACCGCTCCACTGCCCGTCGATCCTGAACATCTGGCAGAGGCAGATGCTGTTTTCATCACCCACCTTCATCCGGACCATTTTGACGAGGATGCGAAAGCAGTGCTCTCAAAAGAGACGGCCTTGTATGCTCAAAATGAGGAAGATGTGGAAGCTGTGCAGAAAGCCGGTTTCACCCATGTTCATTCATTCCAAAATGGTGTGGATATAGACGGTATCCGGATTACCCGCACCCCGGGTCGTCACGGTTCGGAGGAAATGACCGCTATGACTGGAAAAGTATCCGGTCTCCTCTTTGAAGCGGAAGGCGAAAAAAGTCTTTACATCGCCGGGGACACCGTCTGGTATGAAGAAATCGAACAGACACTGGCATCCTTCCGCCCCGAGGTCATCGTGGTAAACGCCGGCGCAGCTCAATTTTTAGAGGGCGGGCCGATTACCATGACGAAAGAAGATGTCAAAGCAGTTTCCGAGGCCGCACCAGAATCCGAGATGGTTGCCGTCCACATGGAATCCTTGAACCACTGCCTGTTAACAAGGGACGAATTGAAATCCTATATGAGCGGTTCCCCCACTTTTCACGTCCCTGAAGACGGTGAAACGCTGACCTTTTAAAATCACCCCCTCCGGCACTGTCGGAGGGTTTTTTCATGTACTGGACGTTCCCCGCCTGCTTTCCTCTATAAAGATTCGTCACACCTTCCACCATTATCCAACATCGTTTTACATTATGTTAATTGTCAGACAATTCAGATGTTGATATAGTGATAAAAACAAAGGAGGCGATGATTGTTGCAGATCAATCAGGACAGGTATAAAGACCATCTCATGACACTTGCGGAGATAGGGAAAATTGGAGAAACGGGGGTCAACCGGCTCGCCCACTCCAAGGATGACCGGAGAGCCGTTGATGTCGTACAAGGATGGATGGAAGAAGCCGGGCTGACGACCAGGGTCGATGGATTCGGCAATCTGATCGGTCGTGTGGAGGGGACAGAACCCGATCAGCCAATTCTCATGATGGGGTCCCATATTGATTCCCAGCCGTATGGAGGGCGCTTTGATGGAACCGCCGGGGCCCTTGGTGCGATTGAAGTTGTACATACAATGAAAGAACAAAATGTCAAACCGGTCCGTACGATTGAGGTCATCTGCTTTGCGGATGAAGAAGGCTCCCGGTTCAATAAAGGGGTATTTGGTGTACGTGGAGTGATTGGACAGCTGGAAGAGAAAGAGCTTCTTCGGAAAGATAAAAACGGTATGACCCGTCTCGAGGCTTTAAGGGAGTTCGGTGTCGAACCGGATTTGTCGGAAAGTCCCGTTTACAAGCCAGGGGATATAGAAGCCTTTTTAGAGCTTCACATTGAACAGGGCCCTGTCCTTGAATCAAAAGATAAGCCAGTAGGCATCGTGTCAGCCATCTCCGGACCGATCTGGCTTACGGTGACTCTGGAAGGCTTCGCCGGCCATGCTGGATCTGTGCCGATGCATTTACGACAGGATGCGATGCTCGGGGCTGCCATCATAACCAAAGAATTCAATGAGCTTGTCCGAAGGGAAGGAACACCGAATACCGTCGGAACAGTCGGAAGCATCCAGAATTTCCCGAACTCCAGAAACATCATAGCCGAAAAGGTCGAGTTCACCGTTGACTTAAGGGATATCGACCTGGACGCAAGAAACCGTCTGGAGAAGAAACTCTATCAGATCATTGAGGAAACAAGTAAAGAATACAACCTCGACTACTCTATAACAGAAGATACCAAAAGTGATCCCCGCTACTGTGCGGACTGGATTAAAGAGATTATGAAGAAACACGATGAAAAGCTCGGCTATCAATCGCCCACCCTCATGAGCGGTCCATTTCACGACGCCCTGTTCATGTCCTATATCAGTGATTACGGCATGATCTTTGTCCGCTGCGAAAAAGGGATCAGCCATAACCCATTGGAATATGCGGAGATGGAAGATTTACAGAAAGGTGTGGAGCTGCTTTATCACACCGCAGTGGAAATTGCCGGAGCGTAGAAAGGTGGAGCGTATGGAGGCAGACAAAATTTTTATAAATGGAGAAATTATCACAGCTGACGAACAGTTTCATGTGTATGAGGCACTGGCAGTCCAGGAGGAGAGCATCCTCCAGACGGGAACGAACGACGAAGTCATGAAAGCCGCCGGAGCCGATACCGAGGTGGTCGATCTTGAAGGCCGGACGCTCATGCCCGGCTTTATTGACGCCCATGCCCACCTTGAACTGTACGGCACGAACATTCTCGGTGTCGACTGCAAACAACCCCGGTCGATCCCCGAAGTGCTGAAGGCATTAAAAGAAAGGGCTGTGGAAACTCCTGAAGGCTGCTGGGTGCGGGGCTGGGGGTACAATCAAAATGAACTGGCTGAAGGCCGTCATCTAACGAGGTGGGACTTAGACAAAGTGTCCACCTCCCACCCCGTCATTGTCGTCCGGACGTGTGGACATATCTCCTGCGTAAATAGTAAAGCCCTGGAGATGGCAGGAATCGTGGCGTCCACTCCAGATCCGCCGGGCGGGGCTTATCACAAAATAAACGGACAGTTAAGTGGCCTGCTGTTTGAGGCCGCCCATATGACCGTCTTCCAGCACGCCGATTACAGTGAAGAAGACATAATGAAAGGACTGGCGCTTGCTTCTCAGGACTTCTTATCCTACGGCATTACGAGTGTTCATGATGCCGGGGGTTATGGGACGAAGCATATCCGCTATTTACAGCAGGCCGTCCAGAAGGGCATCGTGATGCAGCGTGTTTATGCTTTGTACGGTTCCCTGTCCGACGCTCCGGAAATGGTTCACGCGGGACTGGAAAGCGGCATTTCAACAGGTCTTGGGGATGACTGGTTCAGGATCGGACCGGCAAAACTTTTCATCGATGGCAGCAGCAGCGGACCCACCTGCCGCACGAGGGAGCCTTATGACAGCAGCCCGGAAGACAGAGGGATATTATACTTACGGCAGCACCAGCTGGACGAACCGCTTCTACAGGCCCATGAGCACGGCTGGCAGATCACCGCGCACGCCATGGGAGATGAAGCAGTTGATATGATGCTGCACACGATTGAGCGAGCGCTCGATCAAAAGTCAGCAGCCAACTCCCGCCACCGGATCGAACATGCCGGAATCACCCCTCCCGATCTTGTTGAACGTATGCGTCAAACAGGGGCGGTGCCCGTGCCCAATCCGGCTTTTCTCTATGAGTTCGGTGACGGCTATGAGACCGACTATGGCGGACGCGTCAGCCATATGTTCCCGTTAAAAAGCTATTCGGACCATCACATTCCTTACGCCGTTGGATCAGACAGTCCGATTACCACTCCTAATCCTTTTTACGGTCTGTATGCGGCGGTCACCCGGCGCAGTAAAAGCGGACGGATCCTGGGAGCAAACCAGGCGTCTTCGCTTGAGGAGGTGATCCGTGCTTACACGTGGGGCGGCGCTTACGCTTCGCATGAAGAACACAGGAAAGGAACGTTGGAACCAGGCAAAGCGGCCGACTTTATTATCCTCGATCGTTCCATTATGAATTGTCCTGTTTCCGAGCTTCCCGGTATACAGGTGGAAACCACCATCCTGAATGGAAAAACCGTATATACATTGCAAAAGGAGGACGTCTATTGAGTAAACAACGCTTTATTAAAATCTACTGCCTTTCATTAAGCATCCCTTTTCTGTTGATGGTTTTCCCGCTTTTCACCATCGGGAACCGGGAGACCCCCTTCATCATGGGCCTCCCCTTTTCGGTATTCTGGGTGATCTTCTGGATCCTGATCACCTTTGCCATTGTATTATTTCTTTATCGTCTGGATCCGGACAAAGATGAAAAGGGGGTCCAGTAAATGGCTCAATGGCAGATTGCAATGATTATGATGATTGCTTACCTCGTGATCGCTTTATTGATCGGCGTGCTTGCCGGCCGCAATCAGGACAAGCAGTCCCTGGAAGAATTCACGACAGCTAAAGGAAACCTCGGTCTTTTCGTCATGTGGTTTTTAATGGGAGGAGCGGTCTTCAGTGCTTTCTCCTTCCTCGGTGCCCCGGGGTGGGCTTTTTCTAGAGGAGCCCCGGCCCTTTATATCATCACCTACACCGCTTTTGCTATTTTACCGTGGTATATTATCGGTCCGAAAATCGGACGGATCGGACGAAAACATAACATTTATACAGTCGCGGGCTTCATGCAGCTGCGTTATTCCAGCCGCATCCTGGCCATGATGATCGGCATCATCGCTCTGCTCGCCTCTATCCAGTACCTGGCCACACAGATGAAAGGCATGGCGTATATTTTCAGCATAATGACAGAGGGCCGTATTCCTTTCTGGCTGGGGGCCTTGCTATCCTATGGTATTGTCGTCGTCTATGTGGCGACCGGCGGTCTGCGGGCCGCGGCCTGGTCGGACGTTTTCCAGGGGATCCTCATGATCGTCATTTCCTGGACGGTCGGCTTGACGATTGTAAATCAGCTGCACAGCAGTGTTCCTGATATGTTCAGAAATTTGACCGAAACGGCTCCAGGATTCCTTCAAATCGGGGCTGAAGGTTCAACGATGAGTGCGATGGCTTATACGACGACCATTCTCGTTTCCACCATCGGTTTCCTCATGTGGCCGCATTTATTTTCTAAATCCTATGCCACGAAAGCACGGACGATTAAGAAGACCGTACTTGTTTATCCTGTGTTCGCTTTGTTCCTGATTCCATTATTATTTGTCGGGTTTTCAGCCGTCAATGTCATTGATCCGTCCGAAATCGGATCACCGGACGAAATTCTTCCCTATCTGATCACGACGGTTCTTACCCTGCCGGGCTGGGTCTACGGCCTTGTCGGGGCGGGCGCCCTGGCCGCAGCCATGAGTACGGCAGATGCCATCACTCACAGCGCTTCCCTCGAGTTTACCGACGGGTTTGTGAAGAACGTTAAACGCGACCTTTCTTCCCGGACGACCCTGCTGATTATGCGTATCGGTGTTTTTGTCATCGGCGGACTGGCCTATGTCATCACCGTCTTTGGAGGTCAGGGATTGATCGCCCTCCTGCTCGGTGCCTACGGGTCCATTGTTCAATTCGCACCAGGGGTGTACGGAGCCCTTTATTCAAAAAAGGTGACCGAACCAGCGGTCATTACAGGGTTGATTACCGGGACAGTGGTGAACTATTATTTCCAGCTCGTAGCGCCGACCACACCGCTGGATATTAATCCAGGCATCCTCGGTCTGATCTGCAACATCGGCCTCGTCGTCATCATCAGTGGATTCACACAGGGGAAAGAGCTTCCGATGGCGGAAGAGTACCGCAAAGTCGGCACCTGACAGCTGCAGAACAGATGTCCATCTTTTCTCTCTCATAAAAAATCATCCCTCTCTAATGAGGGATGCGCCAGCTTGTAGAGAAACCTTTTTCTAATGAATCCAAAGGAGCGATCACCCATACTTGGTCATGGATAGGATTTTCCACACGCAAGCGGCCGTAACGAAGCTTATCCTGTTCTTTAGAAACAGCGAAGGAGCGATACTCAACGTTCTCTTTTATCATAGGATAAAGCTGTCTTCCCACAGGAATAGGCACGAGGAGTGTTCGGTGGTGACGCCTGCGGGAACAGCGCGAGCCGAAGATCCAATTGGTCAAATGGTTTTCTTGACCAATTTAGCTGAGGCCGTGCCCGCGGCAAGCATCCACCGATAAGCGGAGCGTGCCCTCTCACCATGACATACAAACAACTCTAACTGGATAGGCCGAACTTTTTCTACAGACTGACGCATCCCTCTCCAATCAGGGATGCGTTTTCATTTTTAAGTACAGATCAGATGATGGGGATCCAGTACGAATTTCTCAGCGGCTCCCCCATCAAACTCTTCATAGCCGCGCGGAGTTTCACCTAGACCAATGACGGTGGCATTGACCGCCTTGGCGATATTGGCTTCCCCTTGTAAAATCGACTTCATAAGCCCCTGATGGTACTGCATGACAGTCGTCTGTCCTGTCACAAACGACTGGGCTTTGGCCCACCCCAGTCCGAAATCAAGCTTCAGCAGCCCGCGTCCTGCATCTACTTCCGGAACACTGAAGATCTGTTCAGAGTTCTGTCATGGTTCACAAAAAAAGACCCGCCTTCTCAGCGGATCTTAATCATTTAGAACGTTTCAGCGGCATCCCTGGCTTCTGCCTCCGCGGTAGACTTGATGTCAGCCGCCTTGTCAGGCATGGCCGCATGACCTTCGACAAACAGCCCTTCAATCGAAGGAACGCCGAAAAACTGCATAACCGTTTTAATGTACCTGTGCCCCATTTCCATCCCTGCGGCCGGACCTTCCGAATAAATCCCTCCACACGACTGGATATGAAAAGCTTTTTTATCCGTCAACAAACCAACAGGACCTTCCTCCGTATACCGAAAGGCTTTCCCGGCCACCGCCACAGAATCAATGTACGCTTTCATCACAGGCGGAAAAGAGAAGTTCCACATCGGTGTCACAAACACATATTTATCGGCATTCATAAACTGATCACTCAGTTCCTTCAGGCGCGATATTTTTCTTTCCTCATCGGAGCTCAGCTGCCCGCCGGACTGCAGCTTCCCCCAGCCGCTGAAAATATCGGCATCGATAGGAGGAATCGACTCCTTATACAGATCGATAGGAGTGACGGTATCCTCTGGATTTGCAATTTGATACTGCTCGATAAACGCTTTTCCGACACTCATGCTGTAGGAAGCCGTTTCGTCATGAGGGTGGGCGGTAATATACAGCACTTCAGCCATCATTCATCGTTCCTTTCCTTCTTTGATGCTCATTAGTGTGCAGCAAAGAAGGAAATTTACTACTCAGTAATATATGGAAAAAAGAACCCGGCCGGGGTTCTTGATGGGATTAATGATGTTCAGGGAGCAGATATGGATTGCCGGACAAATGCCGGCTGATGTCCTTAGGAATGATCAGGTCCTCCGGCTGGCCGGATTCTTCGGTGACTGGAACACTGCCGTCGTAATGAAAGGGTGCATCCTTCATGCATAGGCCTCCTCTGTCTTTTCCTTTATCTTGTGTGCATGGGACTTTCCCTATACGCTACATTTTCAAGGCGATATTTTTCAATTGTGTATAATTCCTTAATGCTTCCAGACCTTTTTCTCTGCCGAACCCGCTCTTACGATAGCCTCCAAACGGCATTTGTATTCCTCCGCCGGCCCCGTAATTATTAATGAAAATCTGCCCGGCCTTCACTCGTCCGGCGATTTTATGCGCGCGGGACACGTCCTTCGTCCAAATACCCGTTACAAGGCCGTAATCGGTGTTGTTGGCCAGTTTGACCGCTTCCTCGTCGTCTTCAAAGGAAAAGACAGACAGGACCGGGCCGAAGACTTCTTCTCTGGCAACCGTGCTTTCAGGGTTCAGGCCATCGATGATCGTCGGCTTGAAATAGCAGCCTCCCGGAGCCTCCTCCACCTGCGCGCGTGTCCCCCCAAGCAGAAACTTCCCACCATCTGCCTCCACTTTCTTCATAAAGTCCTCGATCCGCCGGCACTGCTGTTCGGATAATATCGGACCGATATCCGGGTCACTTTCCCCTGGACCGATGCTCAGATGGTTCATCCGGTCCAGGACTTTCTCTACGAACGAAGCTTTGCAGTCCGCATGAACGAGCAGGCGGGAACCAGCTGAACAGGTCTGTCCGGCATTTTGAATGATCGATTTGACCACCCATTCGACCGCATCGTCCATCGGTGCATCCGGAAATACGATGTTCGGCGATTTCCCTCCAAGCTCCAAGGTCACAGGGACGATGTTTTCAGCGGCCGCCTTCATTACCTTCGTCCCGGTCGGCACGGATCCAGTGAACGTCATGTGGTTGATATCATAATGAGAAGCAAGAGCTGCCCCTGCGGTGTGACCTTCTCCAAGGACAATATTGACGACTCCTTCCACGAAGCCTGCCTGCTGGATAATCATTCCGAGCTCTATGGCGGTCAAAGGCGTCTGTTCCGCCGGTTTCATGACTACCGTATTACCTGCAGCTAAAGCAGCCGCACAGCTTCTCGAAGCCACTTGCAGCGGGTAATTCCAAGGGATGATGTGAGCCGTAACGCCCACAGGCTCCCTCAGTGTATAATCCAGCACTCCCGGCTCGATGGGAATCGTTTCTCCATGTATTTTATCAGCCGCTCCTCCATAAAACTCAAAATAGCGGGCCGCCGCTTCCACATCAGCCCTTCCCTGGGAAAGCGGCTTTCCTGTATCAAGCGTTTCCAGACGGGCAAGCGACTCTTTATTTTCTCTGATCATCTCAGCCACCCGGAGAAGCATTTGTCCCCGTTCATGGGGTTTGACCAACGGCCAGTCCCCTGATTCAAAAGCACGCCTCGCTGCCGTTACGGCCAGGTTCACATCCTCTTCACTGCTTGCAGGAGCGTCAGCAATGACTTCGCCGGTGGAAGGATTATGTATGTCCATCCGTTCACCGGCAGAAGGCTCTGACCAGACGCCATTGACTAAATTCTTAAGTATGCGCACATTCATTTCCCCCTTTATAATCCGCGGCCGCCATCAATAGAAAAAACAGCGCCGGTCGCCATGCGGGCTTCATCAGATACCAAATAAACGACGGCATGGGCAATATCATCAGGGTCAATCAGCTCCCCGAGCGGGACAGACTGTTGAAACACCTCCCTCTTTGTATCATCCATATTCCCGCCGGACCGGACAAATTCCCCTAGCATGCCGGTATCGGATGGACCGGGGTGAATCACATTGACCCGGATGCCATCAGGAGCCAGCTCACTGGCAAGCGCTTTCGAAAACGCTGTAACCGCTCCTTTGGAAGCGATGTAGGCACTAAGCCCGGGCCTCGCCCTTTCCACAGCGATCGATGCAATATTGACAATGGCCCCGCCCTGCTGGTCTTTCATATAAGGAACAACCGCCCGGCACATGAGAAAGGCCGCTTTGGCATTGACATTCATAATCGCATCCCAGAATTCCGTCGTCACCTCTTCAAGAGGAGCAGCAGCCTGGGCCATCCCGGCAGCGTTGACAACGCCGTCGATGCGGTCGGAATAGGCAGCCGCCGCATCCACGACGCGTTGAACATCTTCTTCCTTCGTTAAATCCGCCTGAACGAACTGAAAGGCTCTATCTCCGGCGTCCCGACCACGGACCCGATCCACAGCTGTGACAGACGCCCCTTCGTCCATCAATTTGGAAATGACCGCCTGTCCCATTCCTCCGGAAGCACCGGTTACAATGAAATGTCTATCTTTGACTCTCACCTTAAGTCTCCCCCTTTATGTCTGGGCATGGATGGCACGGATGATGGCATCCCCCATATCTGCCGTACTTGATTTTCCACCAAGGTCGGGTGTGCGTACGTCCTGTTCCGCAAGGACAGCCTCCATCCCATTCATCACGATATCGCTCAAATCCGGACGTCCGTTATGCTCCAGCATTAATGCCGCTGACCAGATCTGGGCAACGGGATTGGCCATGCCCTTGCCTGATATATCCGGAGCCGATCCATGGATCGGCTCAAACATAGATGGAAACCGGCCTTCCGGATTCAGATTGGCCGAAGGTGATAAACCGAGACCGCCCACAAGTCCGGCCCCGAGATCTGTTAATATATCGCCGAATAAATTGGAGGCAATCACGACCTCAAAAGACTCCGGGCGGTTAATAAAGTAGGCCGCCAAGGCATCAATATAAACAGAGGACAGCTGAATATCCGGGTACTCCTGTCCAACTTCCCGGATAACATCGTCCCAGAGCTTCATCGTATGAATGATGGCATTGGATTTCGTGGCACTTGTTACGGTCTTCTTTCCATGCTTTCTCGCGTAGGCAAAACCATAGTCGCTCAGCCTCCGAATCCCCGCCTTTGTCATGACCGTCGTCTGTACCGCCATCTCCTGATCCGTCTGATCGTACATCCGGCCGCCCATGTGGGAATATTCGCCTTCCGCATTCTCACGGAAGACGACGAAATCAATCGGGGCTTTCGTGTCCAATGGTGAGGCAACCCCTTTCAGCTGTTTGACCGGGCGTACGTTGACGTACTGCTGAAACTGCTTCCGGATCGGCATGATCAAGTCCCAGATGGTCACTTCATCTGGTACCCGGGCGTCTCCGATCGCTCCAAATAAAATCGCATCGAAATGCCGTAAATAATCAAGGGCACCTTCAGGCATCATCCGTCCGGTTTCCATATAATAGGCACTGCTCCACGGTAGTTCCTCCATTTCCAGCTGAAAGCCTGAATCGAGAGAAGACAGGGTATTCAACACTTTCAGCGCTTCATTCATCACTTCCGGACCTATGCCGTCGCCCGCCATGACTGCAAGCTTCATGACTTTTTCGACTCCTGAAGAAATTCAAGCGCCGTCTGGCGGTATAACTGGGTCGTTTCAACGAGATCACAAATGTCGATGTACTCATCCACTTGATGGGGAACTTCCCGGTCTCCTCCCCCTGTTGTCAAAATCGGGACGCCGGCAAGGTGGAGAAACGTTCCATCTGTGGCTCCGGGGACGCCGTTGTACACCGGCTCTTTTCCTGTCACTTTTTTGTAAGCTTCCGCCACTGCGGTCACGACAGGATCCTGCCGGTCGGTCTTCGTCCATGGGCGTTCCTCCAGGACCTCCATTACTGCATGGAACCCGGGATCCCCTTCCATCGTCCGGTCGAGAATCTGCTGAATATCCTGCTTTAAAATCTCATGATCCTGGCCTGGAATCGTACGGATATCCAGGGTCGTCCTGCACTGTTCTGGCACAACATTGATCTGGGGCTCTCCAAATACCGGGGCCTGGAGAATCGTCGGCGTAATGCTCGGCCACCCAAGCAGCTCATGTCTGCCGGTTCTTTCCTTTTCTCTCTGATCCAGCTCGTCCAGAGCGACAATGATTTTTGCCATCCTCGTATTCGGGTTTAAGCCTGTGAGCGGCATCGCTCCATGCGCCTGCCGGCCGAAGGCATCAATCTGGATCCTCATTGCCCCTTTTTGAGCGGTACAAAGCTGGTTTTCCTCCGGTTCACAAATGACAGCTCCATCCACACCACGGGCCCAGCCTTGATCAATAAAATGCTTGATACCGATCATCATGCCTTCTTCATCACACGGGATGCAGAGGATGATCTTTCCATTCAGCGATTCTTTGTCCTTAATCAAGGAGTGGACCGCCGTGATGGCACAGGCCAGGTTGCCCTTCGTGTCATTGGTGCCTCTGCCATACATCCGCCCGTCGACGATATCAGCCCCGAACGGATCATGTGTCCAGCGGGCAGGATCTCCTTCTGTAACAACGTCTGTGTGACCTTCAAACAACAAAGTTTTCCCCGGCTTTCCGGTATCATAAATCCCGATGACATTGGGACGACCCGGCGCTGCCTCCTCTACGTGAACTTCAAGCCCCATACGCTCTAAATAGGCAGCAGCATAATGAGCCGCCTTCTCTTCATTGCCATCCGTCACTCCCGGCCGGTAGACACTTGGAATCCGGACAAGCGCCTGCGTCAAATCAACGACTTCTTTTGTGTCCCGCTCTACACGTGCTTTTTCATCAATCAAGATCATTTCATCCACTCCTCTATGCACTCCATAGTTTGGTAATGACTTCATCCTGAACCTTGGCATGATGTTTCATCGTGATGAGACTGACAAGAACATAAGCAGCGAACGACAATAGTACCGGCATAACGACCGTATGCATTCCAAAAGCATTCGGCATGAAGGAATGAAATAAAACATAGCTTCCGACCCCTGTAATGATCGAGGCCATCGCGCCGCCGGCATTGCCTTTTTTCCAATACAAGCCCATGATCACCGGCCAGATAAAGGCCGCCTCCAAACCGCCGAAGGAGAATAAATTCAACCAGATCAGCAGCTCGGGCGGATTGACAGCCATGGCGAATACGAGCAGACCGATGACGGTCGTGACGCCGATACTGATTTTCTTAATCGTGCGGTCGTCTGCCTCCGGCTTCACATAATTCAAATACACATCCTTGACGACAGCCGAACTCACCAGCAGCAGCAGGGAGTCGACCGTTGACATGATCGCCGCCATCGGTGCGGCCAGAACGATTCCAGCAAGCCAGGCCGGCAGTACTTCCATCGCAATTCTCGGCATGACCGTATCTCCAACTTCTATGCCTGGAAGCACGGAGCGGGCAAATACCCCCGTCAAGTGCATGCCGAGCATAATGAAACCTACGACAATGGTTCCAATCAACAATGCGCGGTGCAACCCTTTTGAACTTTTATAAGACATCGCACGGACAGCCACCTGTGGCAGACCGACGACACCTACGCCTACCAGGATCCAGAAGGAAGATACATAGAGTGGTGTGAGGGACTGGTCAGCACCGTACGGCGAAATCAGGTTCGGGTTCTCCGCTGCCAGGTCGGACATGATGGGTCCGATTCCTCCTCCTGCAATGATGGTCCCAATCAGAATGACGAGGGTTCCGAAAAACATGACGACCCCCTGGACGGTATCGGTAATCGCCACCGCCCGGAAGCCTCCGATAATGACGTAGACAAGTACCGAAACGGCAAAAATGAATAAGGCTGCTGTGTAGGAAAGCCCTGTCAGCGATTCAATCAGCCGTGCACCGCCCACCCACTGGGCCGCCATAGCTGAAAACAGAAACAAAATAATGCTGAGCGCCGATAAAATGACGACCCACTTATTCTGATAGCGTTCTTTCAAAAAATCGATCAGTGTGACAGCTTTGATCTTCCTGGCCATGATAGCGAATTTCTTTCCAAGCACCGACAAGACGAAATACCCTGTCGCAAGCTGGGTCATGGAAAGCAGCACCCATCCGAGTCCCATCGTATAGGCGACCCCCGGACCACCGATAAAGCTGCTCGCGCTGCCGTATGTAGCAATCATTGTCATGGCAAGAATAAATCCGCCCAGCTGCCGGCTGCCAAGGAAATATTCCTGCAGGAAATTAGAGGTCGTCTTCAAATGATTCGAAGCATAAAAGCCGATACAGAAAATAATAACGAGAAAAAACAGCAGAGGTATGACTACTGCCCAGTTCATGATTCATCCTCCTCATCCAGCGGAACTTCCTTATAAAAATACTTCACAGCCAGAATAACGAGAAGAGTGATGACAACAGTCGTGACGACACAGCTGTAAAAGAACCAGTCCGGCAGGCCGAAAATGTAATTGTATTCGGATACCGGCTTTGAGCCCAGCCCGTACGCAGAGCCGAACCACATGAGAAAGTTGACGATGACAAGGCCAGCGCCGATCAGCGCTTCCCTGTCTGCCACCCGGTACCGCGGGTCATCCTCGAAGGGTTTTTTTTGTTTCATATACATCCTCCTTTATCTATTACCTACATCCTATTTCGTCAGAGAAACCTTTTCCGATCCGTAATTTTCAGATATATTTGAATTAAAAGATTATGATTAATCCTAGCATGGAATGAGACGATGCACATTAGACATCAGGACAATTCTCAGCATCAACCCATGTACATGATGTAAAAACATACAGGAGGCTGATTTTTCTATGTCCACGATGATGTTTACGGTTCACGATATGTTGAAACGCCCCCCGTTCCAGCATGCGTCCATTCTGGCCGGCCGCGGTGGTCTCCAAAAGGCTGTTTCCTGGGCACACATCCTTGAATTGACGAAAGTGAAACACCTGCTCCACGGCAGCGAATGTGTCATGACGACAGGGATCGGATGGGGGAAGGAACTGCAGCATGCCCGTTCCTTCCTTGAACAGCTTATCGAAAAAAAAGTCACCTGTCTCTGTATAGAACTTGGCGATTACATTAACCATCTTCCACCCCCGCTCCTGCAGCTGGCAGATGACCATGACCTCCCCGTTCTCGTGTTTGACAAAGAAGTCCGGTTTATCGATATCTCCAAAGATATCAACCAGCTGATCCTTCAGTCCTCAAGGCTTATGCCCCGTCAGGAAAGCTGGTCCGGCCGCTGGCTGGAAGGCACGATGACTGACAAAGAAGCGCTTCCCTATCTCGAAAAAACCATAGGAAGCAGAGAAGCCCGGGGCTTCCCTTGTCTTTTGACCGGATACGATGACAGCATCCCCTACCAGCGGGATATATTCCAATCTTTCTTTCAAAAGGAAGGCTTTCATCCGCTCACCGTGCAGAACCGTGACGAACTGGTTCTCCTGCTTCTGGACGAACGCAGGGAACAGGTTTCGGAGCGTCTGGCCAGGTCCTTAAAAAGGATGAAGGAAAAAGCGGGCAGTATGTATCATACCATCAGCTGCGGACCTTTGTTTACAAATCTATCAGAAATCCCCCCTGCCATGCGGTGTGCACAGGAAGCTGATCACATTCAAGCCGCCTTTCAACTGGAGATGCCGTTTTATGAGAAACTCCATCCGTGGCGGCTCATTATTGAAGACGATAAACGGGGCGCCCTGGAATCTTTCATTCAAGACACACTCGGGGATGTGCTGGCCTATGATGAAGCTCATGATACGGAACTTCTTTTGACACTCCGGGCCTATCTGGAAAGCTATGGATCAAAAAAGGATACCGCTGAGCGTCTTTTCATCGTCCGGCAGACCCTCTACCATAGAATACAGAAGCTGGAAGAAATCCTCGGCTCTCACTTTCTCCGCTCCGAGCAGCGCATGGCCCTGGAAATGGCTCTGCTGGGCTGGCAGTACATACAAAGTCCGGTCCGCTCCTAGCGGGCCTTTTTGCATGTCACGGTTTCCTATCCGCCCCTCACCTTCTCAAAACAGCGGTTCGCCCGTATGATGGTTACAGGCGGGGGAAACCACGCGTATACTGAAATCAGACCCAAAACGTCAGGAGGGATTGGTGAGCCATGAAAGTGAAGATTGATGTGGATGAAAACCATCCGGAAACGAGCATTACGATCCACTGCAGTCAGGTGGATGACTCTGTGAAGGAGATCCTCGATTTCCTCCACGAAAAAAAGCAGACCTTTGTTGTCGGGAAGAGCGGGGAAAGCCAGCACATTTTAAAGCCCGAGCATATTCAGTTTTTCCGCACGGAAGATGAGGCGGTGTTCGCCTATACGAAAGAATCCTCCTTCAAGGTTAAGGACAAGCTCTATGAATTGGAACGCTCTCTTCCCTCCCAGCGGTTTGTCAGGATCTCCAAGTCCGTTCTCGCCAATATCTATGAAATGAGCCGTTTTGAACCTTCTTTTAACGGCACCCTCTGCGTGTATTTCAAATCAGGAGAAAAGGAATACGCATCCAGGCACTATGTGGGGAGAATCAAGGAGATGCTGAATATGAACAGGAGGGACAGCAGATGAAAACATTTCTAATCAGAAGTGCAGGTGGGATATTCTTCGGAGCCTTCTTGTCCACGATCATCGTTTATGCCCTGATCTTTTTCGGAGACACCCCGACGCTCGACAGCGGTACCTTCGTTAAAAATTCCCTGGCCTCCATGGCTGCCGGCTGGTTGTTTGCCGTCAGTCCCCTGTACTTTGAAATCCAGCCGCTCAGTCTGCTCCAACAGACGCTTCTTCATTTTATTACGGTCACCACCGGCTATTTCCCGCTGGCGGTTTACGCCGGCTGGCTCTCGTTGAACATAGGAAGCTTTCTTATTTTCACAGCGGTGTTTCTCATGATTTATGCCGGCATCTGGACCGGATTCTACTTTTACTATCGAACGGAAGCCGAAGATATGAACGAGAGCCTCGATCAGCTTCAGGAATAAGCAGAACAGTTGCACATAAACACGTCTTTTATATAATAGGATTATCCTGAAACGGAAAGGAGGGCTTTCTTGAATAAGAAACAACCGTTGTTCCTCCTGGTATGGATGGCGGCCCTGTGTCTCCTGCTTACCCATCCGGAATTGTCCCACATGCCCGTAAAAGCAGATATTCAGGAAAGCCAGACAGTAACGGCGGAAGGCCCTTCCTTTGAAGAGGAGCCTCCGGCCATGGACGCAGGCCTTTCCTTCGGAGCTGCCCGGGCGGATCTCCAGATTCATCCGATTTCCGTTATGGTGTTTGTACGGGATACGAGCAGGGCCGCCTGGCTGACCACTGTTTTTTATCAATCCAGTTACTTATCATCCTTTACTTTTTGATGAACCAACTTCAAAAAAGTAAAGGGGGACCCCATGATGTTCTGGTTTCGAATGATTATGATCGGCATGTTTTCCTTAACAGCCTTGTCATTATTTACGGTTCAAGGAACGGAGATGTATCACGCCTTCCTGGAACTGTTCAACAATAAGCAGCAATAGAAAAAGCGCCTCTCCCTTTCATTGGGAGAGGCGCTTTTTAGGCATCGGGATACGTCTGTTTCAGGAACGTGATCGATTGCCGGATGAGCTCCTTCAGCACATCCGTGTCGATATCCTCCAGCTTATTGACGTACACGCAGGCTTTTCCTGATTTATGCTTTCCCAACTGTTCAAGCAGCTCGGCTCTTTTTTCATCTCCTGTGGCGAAATAAAGACTGTGACGTACCTTCCGGGGAGAAAAACCGACGAGCGGCGCATCCCCTTCATGGCCTGTCGGGTACTTATAATGATAAGATCCGAAACCAATGATGCTTGTTCCCCACATCTTTGCTTCATATCCGCTGGTTTCTGTGAAGATATCGAGGAGACGGTAGGCATCTTCTTTCTTCTTCTCTGATTCCACCTCTTCAATAAATTCAATCACACTGCGGTCATTCTGCTTTGTTTTCAATTCATATCCCACTCGGATTCCTCCTTTTATTCCTTTACTTCTCCTTTCTCGTTCCAAACCCTTTTTCAAATCATAGAAAAAGGAGAAATCAACTCACGACCTCCAGCTCCGTTCGCCCGATCCTGTCTTCCCGACTGTTATCCATGTCCCTGGTAATCCGCTGGATATCGCTGATTAAATCCGCCAGTTGACTCACTTCTCCAGCCATCGTCTGAATGGTAAACAGCTGATCTTTCGATGCCTTCAGCATTTGCTCGTTTTGATCCTTTCCTTCCTTCGTAAAGGCCAGTAGATTGTCAAAGGAATAGGATAACGTGTTGGCGGATTCGATTAAATGATGACTGAAAGACTGTATCTCTGTCGTTTCCTTTTTCACTTCATCCGACTGCTGCAGAATTTTGTGAAGGTGGTCCGTTAATATTTTCAAGTGCTGTTGACTCGTTTCCATCCTCTCTATACCCACTTCGGCTTGCTCATCCGCTTCCTGAATGGAGGACTGAATCGTATCCACGATGGAGAAGATTTGTCCAGCTGCTTTTTCGGATTGCTGCGCAAGGTTCTGCACCTCACCGGCAACAACGCTGAATCCTTTTCCATGCTCTCCAGCCCGGGCTGCTTCTATGGCCGCGTTAATGGCCAGCATTTTCGTCCGGTCTGTGATGGCCGCGATAGCAGAAGTGATTTCCGTAATTTCTTTAGATGAATGGCTCAGTTTTCGGATGGTTCCGCTTGTCTTATGAATGCTTGATTCTGTGTTATCCAGGTGGCTGGAAATCTGCTCCAAGTATCGCCCGCCTTCTTTTGTCGTTTCATAAGTATCGCCTGCCCGTTTGAGAACAGCCCTGAGATTTTCATTCATCTGTTCTATGGAGGCGTGAATGCCGGATACGGCTAATGCATTCTTATCCGCTTCGGCCACCTGCCTTTTTCCATGATGCTGCCGCGTCTCCATCAACCCTTCGACAACGCCGAAGGACTGGGTGGACTTCGCTGAAGAGCTTTCCAGATGAGCAATCGTTTCCTGTAAAGCATCACTAACGGTGTAAAGATGATTCAGCATAACATGCGTATCTTCCTGTTTACGGTCCGTTGTACGCTGCAGGGCTTGCACATGGTTGTTCTTCAATACAATCTGATAGCTTGTCCCTGCACTTGTCAGCAGGAGATAAACCGCATGCACCGCAAACATAAACCATGTATAGTCCGACGTTCCATAGAAAAATTCCGTCCCTGTAAACATAGCCCCGAAGTGGAACAAAGCGAAAATAATCGTCATCAGCCCGAGCAGCTCCAACCGGTCATAAAAGGCGGCAAGAGCGACAACTAAAAAGATGGAAAAATGGTAAACGACCATGCCTTCCCCGTTCGTGATCATGCCGATACTGATAAATGTGAAGAGCAGCGCGTGTATCCAGGGCAGCGCCTGATGGGTTTTATTTTTGTAATACAATACTGAAGCTGAGATAAACAGCAGGAGCGGCACCGCCATATACGTGTACAGATACGGCGTATAAGCACTGAATTCCGGTGCTGACCAATGATGCATCCGATTCCTGTGAATGATATGAATCAGAACCATCAAAGCTAATCCCACTGCTGAAAACAACAACATCGTTCGATTCTTTTTATGTAACACGTACCTCTTCCTTTCTACCTGGTTCATATTCTCTAATATCGACCAAATCCAGATCATTTTCATCTTTTTGAACAAAAATCATAGTACTGTGTTAAAAAGAACAAAGGCTTCTGAAACCAGCTGGGTTCCCATCCTTAATTGAAAAGGGAATACTCATCCATGTAACATAAGCAGATCTTTTTGAATCCTTTGCTTCTTTTCATCCGTATACGTAAAAAAAGGAGGAGATCGTATGTTTAAGAAACTATTAGCCAGTGTCGGCGTCGGGGCCGCCAAGGTGGATACCCAGCTTGAGAAGGACCAGTTCATTCCGGGCGAAGATGTTCACGGGAAGGTTGTGGTCCAGGGGGGAGATGTGGAGCAGTCAATTGACGCTATTCATATCTTTTTAATGACGGAAGCTGTACGCGAAGTCGATGATCGGAAAGTGAAGGAGAAGGTTTCCCTGCAGAAATATGCGGTTTCAGGACCGCTCACGATCCAGGGTGGAGAGACGAAAGAGATTCCTTTTTCCATCCAGATCCCTTTCCATGTACCGGCTTCCCTCGGCCGACGGCTGCCAATCTGGTTTGAAACCGGACTGGATATTCCGAGAGCACTGGACCCGGAAGACCGCGATCCGGTTACCATCGCTCCGCACCCTTACATTGAAACCATTCTCGATGCACTGGAAAATCAGCTTGGCTTCCGATTAAGAAAAGTCGAGATGGAATATTCCAAACGGCACGGATACGTCCAGGAATTCGAATTTGCACCTGGGGGAAACTACCGCTCCTACCTGGATGAACTGGAGGCGGTTTTCTTCCTTCAGGAAAACCATGTTGAGGTGATGCTTGAAGTGGACCGCCGCGCTCGTGGACTTGGAGGCTTGTTCGCAGAGGCGCTCGAAATGGATGAAAGCCGGGCTTCCCTGACCCTCACGAAAGAAGAGTTGACGAGCTCCCCGCAGACCATCGCCCGCCGTCTTCAAGAAACGATTGACCGCTACAAAAAATAAAAGAAGGCTGACAGGAAAATCCTGTCAGCCTTCTTTTATAGATACACTCGGATCTTTCATTTGTGATCCGGAATCTGCACCATCTTAAGGGTCAGTCTCAGAAATGAAGAACTTCCAACGCCCAGAATTTCGGAGGGATGATCAAATAATTCAGGTAATCCGTCCATGAGTCCTCTTCTTTCTCAACAACAGCGGTTTTCGGGACGGTCGTCACTTCTTCATTCTCTTCCTTCTCCTCCAGCTGATAAGAAGTCAATAGAGTTCCATCTTCACTGGTGATGGTCATTTTTCCATTCTCATCGACAGAGACTTCCGCTGTCTCTTCTTTTAAATGAGTATAAGGAATCTCTTCAGGCAGCATATACTCATCCGCTCTGCCTCCAAGGATTTCCTCTTTTTGAACGAAGGATGTTTCATAGTTTTCGAATCCATAGTCCAGCAATTCTTTAGTATCGGTATAGACCTGGTCCTGATTCGGAGTTTTCATGGTTATAGCGATGAGGTTCGTATCTTCACGGGCAGCCGTCGTTGCCAGCGTGAACCCGGCCTGTGGAACAAAGCCGGTTTTTCCGCCCGTGATACCTTCGTAAGGATCTTCCCGGAACAATTTATGATGGGTATACAACGTGGTATCCCATGATTCGCCTGTCCACTCCATGGTTTTCGTTCCGAAAATCTCCATGAACGTTTCATTCTGCATCGCATACTGAGTGAGGACAGCCAGATCCCTGGCGGTTGTTGTATGCTGACCATCATAGAGACCGTGCGGATTAGTAAAGTGAGTGCTTTCTGTCCCTACTTCATCCTCAAGAAAGGCGTTCAAGTCTTCAGAAAAGCGGTCGACGCTTCCACTCATGTGCTCAGCAATAGCGGTTCCCGCATCATTTCCTGAGTTAATCAGCAGTCCCTGGACGAGCTTTTTCAAGGAAACCTGTTCCCCTTCCATAAGAAATACACTTGATCCACCTGTATTCCTTGCTTCTTCACTTACTGTCACCTGATCCTCGGGGTTTCCGTTTTCCAAGGCATAAATCGCTGTGGCGATTTTGGTCAGACTTGCCGGGTACATGTCACGGTCGGCATTCTTTTCGTAGAGGACTTTTCCTGTGCCGGCTTCCAGGACAATCGCTGATTCACTTAAAATATCAGGAGAATCAGGTTTAGACGCCCCATATACCGGGGTATTCCCGAAATTAGCGGTTAAAATAATTAACGTGAGTATCATTGTAAGCTTCTTCAATCGGATTTCTCCCTGTTCATTTGATTAATTTCGACATTTTTCTGCAATTGCTTACAATTATATCTTGAAATCATCGAATTTCCTGACAACATACATAGATTTAATTGAAATGTAACTCCCATGTAAATTTTCTAACTAATCTATGAATATGAGGTAAAAACTGACAACGGTTTCTGCCTCTATCAAAAAAAGCCCTGAGAGGACGGAAATCCTCTCAGGGCTTTTCTGTTTACAGGGATCGGTTCAAGATGTCGCGGACACTTTCCTTGTCCAGTTCCTTATACGTGCCGACACCCGGCTTGATGAATGTTTTTTCAACAATGGAGTCGAAATCCTGATCATCAATATCGTAATCTTTCAAGGTGGACGGAGCGCCTAGAGAGTTCCAGAAATCTCTTAAGGCCGCCGCTCCTTCTTGGGCTGTCTGCTTATCGTCTTTCCCTTCAGGATCAATACCGAAAACGTTGACGGCCAGCTGCTTCACGCGGCTTGGATCGTCTTCGAGGACGTGTTCCAGCCAGTTCGGGAACAGGATGGCGAGACCGCCGCCATGTGGAATATCATATACCGCAGAGAGCGCGTGCTCGATGCGGTGTGTGGCCCAGTCGCCGCCGTCGGTTCCATTGGACAGCGTACCATTGAAAGCCGTTGTACTTAAGTACATCATCGTTTCGCGGTGCTCATAGGACTGTTGGTTTTCCATCAGTTTCGGTCCATTTTCAACAGCTGTGCGCAGCAATGATTCGATAAACCCGTCGATCATCGGTGTGTTCGGTGTACGGTGGAAATAATGCTCCAGCGCATGCGACATACTATCGACGATGCCGTACACGGTCTGGTGTTCCGGTACAGAAAACGTATAGGAAGGATCAAGGATCGAGAATGTCGGGAACACGTGAGGGGAGCCCCAGCCAAGCTTGTCTCTCGTCTCCCAGTTCGTGATGACAGAGACAGCATTCATTTCTGAACCGGTCGCGGCGAGCGTAAGGACGGTCCCAAACGGAAGCGCCTTTTCGACAGAAGCGCTTCCCGTAATGAGATCCCAGGCATCTCCTTCGTATTCCGCACCCGCGGCAATCGCTTTTGTACAGTCAATCACACTGCCACCGCCCACAGCGAGAAGGAAATCGATGCCTTCCTGCTTACAGATCTCTACACCTTTCTTCACTGTCGTTAAACGCGGATTGGGCTCCACACCGGACAGTTCATACATATCCGCATCAAGAGATTTCAACATGCCGACAGCTTCATCGTACACACCGTTCCGTTTAATGCTCCCACCGCCGTAGACGACAAGGACTTTCGAACCTTTTGTGATTTCCTGAGCCATCTGCTCAATCTGTCCCTTCCCGAAGTACAGACGCGTCGGGTTATATTGTAAAAATTGATTCATCGCTTTCACCTCATATGTAATGGATTCGTGTGTATTGTATCATCATCACAGCTTCCAGACGAACCATCCGCCTTTCTTCTCTTTTACAGCATAAAAATAACCAGAAGAAAAACCGCCGTGGTTTTTCTTCTGGTTTGACCTGTCATCTTATGCGATGACAACCTTTTTTGGGCTGGCGAGCTTACGAACCAGTGGCAGCCGGGAGAGATCCATGTTCCCGCCGCTCAATACAACGCCGCACTGCTGCTGTTCAAATGTGTGGCATGAACGGAGCAGACCTGCCAGTGCTGTGGCTCCGGCCCCCTCCACGAGAGTTTTCTCCCGTTCAAGCAGCAGAAGCATCGCCTGGGCGATTTCATGTTCTTCCACGGTAATCACCTGGTCCACGTATTTCTGGATACACGTGTACGTTAACCTTCCATGCTCTTTCACAGCAATACCGTCTGCAATCGTGGAAACAGACGTCAGTTTTGCCGGTCCTTTCTTATAAAGTGCATTGTAGGTGGACGGTGCTTTGGCTGACTGAACGCCGATCACCGTAATATCCGGCTTCAGCTGTTTAGCAGCAAAAGCGACACCGCTGATCAAACCGCCGCCTCCAATTGGTACGAAAAGGCGTTCAAGATCCGGCTGCTGCTGAAGCATTTCCACAGCCACCGTAGCCTGACCAGCCATCACTTCATAATCATCAAAGGGATGAAGGAACGTCGCGCCGGATCGTTCCTGCTCGATCCGTGCGGCCTGATACGCTTCCTGAAAGGATTCCCCTGTGAGGACAACGGTTGCCCCGTAGCCTTCTGTGGCTTCCACCTTCGCCTGAGGTGTTCCTTCCGGCATGAAGATCTGCGCCGTAATTCCCCGCTTCGCTGCAGCAACCGCCACTCCCTGGGCATGGTTGCCTGCTGAGGCAGCAATGACTCCGCAGGCGGCTTCCTCTTCCGTCAGGCAGGCGACCTTATAGGAAGCTCCCCTGACTTTAAACGCGCCGGTTTTCTGCTGATTTTCCATCTTCAAATAGACGTGCTGCCCTGTCCGTTCATTAAAGGTCGTTGACGTCTGCAGTGGCGTGCGGTGCACAACCTCCTGCAGCTGCTCCTGTGCATCCATTACTTTAGCCAGCGTTAAGAAATCCCCAACGTCTTCACTCCTTTTTGTTTTTCCTCAAATTGGTCGATTTTGTCTTCGTACGTCAGTGTAACGGCAATTTCATCCCAGCCGTTCAACAACATTTCCTTATGATAGGGCTGAATATCGAATTCCACTTCGAAACCGCCGCCATCAATCGTCTGCGCCTCCAGATCCACCGCCACATGATAAGACTCCGCTTCTGCCTTTTCCATCAACTGATCAACGACAGGCTTCGGAAGTTGGATAGGAAGAATCCCGTTTTTGAAGCAGTTGTTATAAAAGATATCTGCAAAGCTCGGAGCTATGACGACACGGAAACCATAATCCTGTATCGCCCATGGTGCGTGTTCCCTCGAGGAGCCGCATCCGAAGTTCTCTCCCCCTACTAAAACCGAAGCACCGTCATACTTCGGCTTGTTCAGGGAAAAGTCCTCCCGAGGAGCCCCGTCATCATCAAACCGCCAGTTGTAGAAGAGGAACTGACCAAACCCCTGACGCTCAATCCGTTTCAAAAACTGTTTTGGAATGATCTGATCGGTATCGACGTTGGATCGATTCAATGGGTAGACCAGACCTTTGTGCTGTTTTAATGGTTCCATCTGTTCACCCTCCTACCATACCGGCATATTTTCTGACATCTACAAAACGGCCTTCAAGAGCTGCTGCCGCTGCCATTTCCGGGCTGACAAGATGGGTACGCGCCCCGTTCCCCTGACGGCCTTCAAAGTTACGGTTGGACGTTGAAGCACACCGCTCACCCGGCGGAACGATATCATCGTTCATCGCCAGACACATGCTGCAGCCGGCATCGCGCCATTCAAATCCGGCAGTCAGGAAGATCGTATCCAGACCTTCGGCTTCTGCTGCATCTTTCACTGACTTGGACCCCGGGACGACGAGAGCTCTGACACCCTCATGGACACGGCCGCCGCGGACGATTTCAGCCGCCCGGCGAAGGTCACTCAAGCGGGAGTTTGTACACGACCCGATAAACACGTGTTCAACCGGGATCGACTCAATCGCCTGGTTGGCTTCAAGGCCCATATAAGCGATCGCCCGCTCAATGCTGTCACGGTCATCCTCCACCTGTTCCGGATCGGGGACGCGGCCGCCGACAGGCACACATTGAGAAGGGTTGGTCCCCCAGGTCACCTGAGGCTCAATCTCATCTGCGTGAATGGTAAGAGTCTGGTCATATTCCGCTCCCTCATCCGAGGCCAGCGACAGCCACTGCTCCTTGATTTCTTCAAAATCTTCTCCCTCAGGAACATAGCGCTTCCCGCGCAGATATTCCACGGTGGTCTCATCCGGTGAAATCAAACCGGCGCGTGCACCCGCTTCAATGGACATGTTACAGACCGTCATCCGCTCCTCCATCGTCAGATTACGGACGGCTTCGCCTGTATATTCAATCACATGACCGGTACCAAACCGGACACCGTATTTACCGATGATCGCCAGAATCAAGTCCTTGGCCGTCACACCGGTTCCCAATACACCCTCCACATGGACCTGAAGGGTTTTCGGCTCGGCCTGCCATAAAGATTGAGTGGCAAGCACATGCTCCACTTCACTCGTACCGATTCCAAAGGCCAGGGCGCCAAAGGCCCCGTGCGTCGAGGTGTGACTATCTCCACAGACGATTGTTTTCCCCGGCTGGGTTAACCCAAGCTCCGGACCAATGACATGGACGATGCCCTGATCCGGGTGGTTGATATCAGCCAGCCGGACTCCAAATTCCTTACAGTTTGCCTCCAGTGTTTCCATCTGTTTCTTGGAAACTTCATCCTTGATGACATTGCGGTGGATGGTCGGCACGTTGTGATCCATCGTTGCAAACGTACGATCCGGCCGTCTCACTTTCCTTCCACTCATGCGGAGCCCTTCAAACGCCTGGGGAGAGGTCACTTCATGAACCAAATGCAGGTCGATGTAGAGAAGATTCGGCTTCCCTTCTTCTTCGTGGACGACATGCTGATTCCAAATTTTTTCAACAATGGTTTTTGGTTGACTCATTCCGTTCCGCTCCCTTCTTTTCTCTGTTGTACCGCTCATACATAGCAGCGCATAATATTTTCCGTTGCATCACTCGTACTGATCTGATCGACAATTTTAGCAGCCAGTTCGCTGCCGCTGACTTTCACACCATTTTTCAAATCGATGTCTGCGGTGTGATAGCCCTCCTGCAGGACACCGGCCACAGCCGCTTCCACCTGTTCCGCTTCCTCCTCCATTCCGAACGAATGCTTCAGCATCATAGCTGTAGAGAGGATGCTCGCAACCGGATTGGCTTTGTTCTGTCCGGCAATGTCCGGGGCCGAACCATGAACAGGTTCATAAAGACCGACGCTTTTTTCGTTCAGGCTTGCGGATGGAAGCATACCGAGCGAACCGGTTAAGACGGAAGCTTCATCACTTAAAATGTCTCCAAACATGTTTTCTGTCACGATTACATCAAAGGATGAAGGATTGGTTACAAGCTTCATAGCTGCCGCATCGACGAGCATATGCTCAACGGTTACATCCGGATAGTCCGCTTTTTTCTCCTCGACGATTTCACGCCACATCCGGGAAGATTCCAGAACATTGGCTTTATCGACCGATGTCAGGTGCTTTCTTCTCACCCGGGCGCTTTGGAACGCCTGATCGACGATTCTTTCTATTTCATGACGTTCATAAGCCAGCGTATCCACGACTTCCTGTCCGTTATTTCTCCGCTCACTCGGCTGTCCGAAATACAGGCCGCCGGTCAACTCACGGACAATCAGCAGATCACTACCTTGAACGACTTCCTTCTTTAAAGGGGAAGCATGGAGCAGCTGTTGAAACGCCTGGACAGGACGGAGGTTGGCAAACAACCCGAGCTGCTTGCGGATCCCCAGCAGCCCTTTTTCCGGCCGCATATGACCTGGCAGCTGATCCCATTTCGGGCCTCCGACAGCTCCAAGGAAAATGGCATCGGCTTTTTTCGCCGCCTGAACCGTATCTTCCGGGAGCGGAGTCCCGTGCTGTTCAATGGCTGATCCTCCAATGTCATGACTTTCAAATGTAAACGTGTGCTGATAACGGTCGGCGACCGCCTGCAGCACCTGTCTGGCTGCTTTCGTAACTTCTGGACCGATGCCGTCGCCCGGCAGCAGAACGATATGTTTCTCCATGTACATCCCCCTTTTGTTATACTTGCACTTTTTGGTAGCCTTCGTGACGTTTATGCTGATACAACGTACGGTTGACCGCATTGAGAAAAGCGTGGGCGGAAGCTTCCAGCACATCCTGCGCCGACCCGCGGCCGGAGGCCTTCACACCATCGACGGTCAACTGGACGTGAACCTCTGCCAGTGCATCGCGTCCTCTTCCGATTGAACTGAGCTGATAATCCTGCAGATGAACATCCGCATCAATCAGATCATCCAGAGTGTTGTAGATCGCTTCGACACTTCCCTCGCCGGTGTTGGCTTTTTCTGCTTCTTCCCCGTCCGGTTTCGTCAAAAGCACCGTCGCGGTCGGTCGGTTGATACTGCCATACTGCACCTGGAAGGCTTTCAGTTCGTATTTCGGCTGGTCTTCATGCTCTGTCTGCGTATCCGTAAGAATCGCAAACAAATCATCATCGGTGACCTCTTTTTTCTTACCGGTCAAATTCTTGAAGGATTCGAATGCTTCTTTCAGCTTCGATTCATTCAGTTCAAACCCAAGCTCTTCAGCCTTCTGCTTGAAGGCATGGCGGCCGGAGTGTTTCCCAAGAACCATCCGGTTGGAATCAATGCCGACCATAGCCGGTGTAATGATTTCGTACGTCGTGGCTTCCTTCAGAACACCGTCCTGGTGAATGCCGGACTCATGAGCAAAGGCATTACGCCCGACAACCGCCTTGTTTCCCGGCACCTGCATCCCCGTCAAACGGCTGACAAGGTCACTTGTCCGTTTGATTTCCTTAAGAACCAGCCCCGTGTGGAAATCGTAGCGGTCCTGTCTGATCTGCAGAGCTACAGCAATCTCTTCAAGGGCGGCATTCCCGGCACGTTCTCCGATACCGTTAATGGTGCCTTCGATCTGGCCGGCCCCGTTTTCGACGGCTGCCAGAGAGTTGCTGACGGCCATTCCGAGATCATCATGGTTATGCGTAGAAAGGACAGCCTGATCAATGTTCGGAACCTTCTCCCTGACATAGCGGAAGAGGCTGCCTATTTCATCCGGTGTCGTAAAACCGACCGTATCCGGAAGGTTGATCACTGAAGCTCCGGCGTCAATGACCTGTTCGATAATATGAACGAGAAAGTCCCGGTCAGATCGCAGCGCATCCTCTGCTGAGAACTGCACATAAGGGAACTTTTCACGGGCGTAGCGGACCATATTGACCGCTGTTTCCACAACCTCATCCGGTGTCTTTTTCAGCTTATGCGTCATGTGAATCGGAGAGGTGGCCAGAAAAACATGGAGTCTCGGTTCCGCTCCGCCTTTCAAGGCTTCCCACGCAATATCGATATCACGTTTGTTCGCCCGCGCCAAGCCTGTGACAGAACAGCCGCGTACCGTATCGGCAATCTCTTTGACTGCATCAAAATCCGCCTGGGAGGAAGCAGGGAATCCTGCTTCCATAATGTCTACGCCAAGCCTTTCCAGCTGTTTGGCAATTTCCACCTTTTCCAAACGGTTCAAGTTGACCCCGGCGGACTGCTCGCCATCGCGAAGGGTCGTGTCAAAGACATTAACGTGAGCCATGAGTGACCACATCCTTTTCTTTGGATTGGGACTTCTTGACGAACGGCATTAATTCACGGAGCTCTCTACCCACCTTTTCAATTTGATGCTGGCTTTCTTTGGCGTTGATCGCCGTGAACTCAGGACGGTTCACCTGGTTCTCGAGGATCCAGCCTTTCGCAAACTTGCCGGTCTGAATGTCAGTCAGCACTTCTTTCATGCGGGCTTTCGTTGTTTCGTCAACGACGCGTGGGCCGGAAACGAAGTCGCCCCATTGAGCCGTATCAGAGATGGAATAACGCATGCCTTCAAGACCACCTTCGTACATTAGATCAACAATCAGCTTCAGCTCGTGGAGACATTCAAAGTAGGCAACTTCCGGCTGATAACCAGCTTCTGTCAATGTTTCGAAGCCTGCCTTAACAAGGCTGGTCAATCCTCCGCACAAAACAGCCTGCTCACCGAACAAATCTGTTTCGGTTTCTTCCTGGAAGGAAGTTTCCAGCACACCGGCACGGCCGCCGCCGATTCCCTTCGCATAGGCGAGAGCGACTTCTTTGGCTTCTCCTGATACATCCTGTTCGACCCCGATCAGTGCAGGCACGCCGGCTCCTTCTTCAAACGTACGGCGGACAAGGTGCCCGGGCCCTTTAGGCGCTACAAGGAATACATCCACGTCAGATGGAGGGACGACCTGGTTGAAGTGAACGTTGAATCCATGAGCGAAAGCAAGCGCTGCACCGGCTTTGAGATTCGGTTTGATCTGCTCTTCGTATACTTTCGGCTGATACTCATCCGGAAGAAGAACCATGACGACGTCAGCACTCTCTACAGCTTCCGGAACCGTCTTCACTTCCACCCCGTCTTCGACTGCTTTATCCCATGACTTTCCTTTACGCAGACCGACAACGACGTCATGACCGCTCTCTTTCAGGTTCAGTGCGTGGGCATGGCCCTGGGAGCCGTATCCGATAACAGCTACTCTCTTATTTTTTAGAACCTCATCTTTAATATCATTGTGGTAGTATACGTGTGCCATGTTTCATCCATCCTTTCATTATTTTAATAGGGAGTAAGATTTGAATTCTGCTACCTGTGGCTGGTGGCCGCGCGTAAAGGCGGTCAGCCCGGTTCTTGCTGATTCTTTTATTCCATAAGGGCGGAGCAGATCGATGAGAGCATCAACCTTGTCGGATTTACCTGTCACCTGCACGGTGACGCTCTCCTTGCTCACATCAATAATGGACGCCCGGAATGGCTCAATAATGCCTTGAATTTCGCTGCGGATCTGCGGGTTGCTGATCACCTTCACCATCGCCAGTTCTCTTGCAACGATAGCTTTATCGGTAATGTCCGATACTTTCAGGACATCGATTTGTTTGTTCAGCTGCTTGGTCAGCTGCTCCAGCTTCCTCTCATCCTCCACCTCGACGACGAAGGTCATTTTGGATACCCCTTCGGTTTCTGTACGGCCGACCGATATACTTTCAATATTGAACTGCCGTTTAGCGAGGAGACCGGTGACCCGGTTCAGTACACCGCTCCGGTTATGAACCGTTGCTGTCACGATGCGTTTCATCGTTTCACCCCAATCATCTCGTGGATTCCTTTTCCTGGTGCAATCATTGGATAGACATTCTCTTTCTGGAGAACCCGGCAGTCAATAAGGGCCGGCTGATCATTGTTCAAAATGTCAGGAAGCACTTCCTCCAGCTGTCCCTGGGTTTCAATTTTATACCCCGGTACCTGATAGCTCTCCGCCAGTTTTACAAAATCAGGCTGCACATCGATGATCGACTCGGAATAACGTTCACTGTAAAACTTCTCCTGCCACTGCCTAACCATGCCGAGGGCCTGGTTGTTGACGATGAGCACTTTGACTGGAAGCCGGCGTTCCTGAAGAACGGAGAGCTCCTGCAGGGTCATTTGAAAACCGCCATCCCCGACAACGGCTACACAAGTCGATTTCCGATCCGCGAGCTGGGCTCCGATGGCTGCCGGGAAGCCGTAGCCCATCGTTCCAAGCCCTCCCGAGGTAACCCAGCGGTTCGGCTCGTCGAACTGGTAGTACTGCGCAGCCCACATTTGGTGCTGACCGACGTCCGTGGTCACAACCGCTTCGCCTTTCGTATATTCATAGACTTTCTGAAGCAGCCACTGCGGAACAATGTCTGCGTCAGGCTGATCATGCCACAAAGGGAAATCCTGCTTGTTTTTTTCCACTTTCATCATCCAGTCCTGGTGTTCCAGGTTCTGGACGGCTTTTTCATTCAATGAGGCAAGGGCCGCTTTCGCATCCGATACGATCGGGATATGGGTATCTACATTTTTTCCGATCTCAGCCGGATCGATATCGACATGCGCGACTTTTGCATGGGGGGCGAAATGCTTTAAGTTTCCTGTCAGTCTGTCATCAAAGCGTGAGCCGAAATTGATGAGCAGATCACATTCATACAGCGCCATATTTGCTGCATAGGTTCCGTGCATCCCTGCCATCCCAAGGGAAAGCCGGTCACTGCCGGGATAACTTCCGAGCCCCAGCAGAGTCGAAGTAACCGGTAGTTCGTAATTTCTTACAAAGGTACGAAGTTCTTCAGAGGCCTTGGCGTGGATGACGCCGGAGCCGGCAAGGACAACCGGCTTTTGGGCTGTCAGAAGCGCCTCATGCAGTTTGTTGATCTGCATGGGATTCGGTTTCGTTGTCGGCTGATATCCAGGAAGATGAAAATCATTGCTGATGTCTTTATCAAAGACTGTTGAACTGATGTCTTTCGGAATATCAACGACGACGGGACCCGGTCGTCCGGTCGTAGCAATGTGGAAGGCCTCATTCACAATCCTCGGAAGATGTTCAATATTCTGAACTTGATAGTTATGCTTCGTGATAGGTGTAGTGATTCCCATGATGTCCGATTCCTGGAAAGCATCGGTTCCGATGACCCCTTTCGCCACCTGCCCGGTGAAGATGACGAGAGGAATCGAATCCATCATAGCATCGGCAATACCGGTCACAAGGTTCGTTGCCCCTGGTCCTGATGTGCCGATAACGACTCCAGCACGGCCGGAAACACGGGCATAGCCTTCAGCTGCATGGATGGCACCTTGTTCATGCCTTGGAAGCACGTGATCAAAGCTGCCTTCTGCCCGGTAAATGGCATCGTAAATCGGCAGCACAGCTCCTCCTGGATAACCGAACAACGTATCAACACTCTGGCCAATCAATGCTTCTACAAGTAAATCGGCCCCTGTTTTCACTGCGGTCTTTTGTTCCGCACTTGCCTGTGCTTTCATTTTTTTCATCCCTCCTGCAGTAATTGTGAAGAATTAAGCGGAATCTCCGCCTTTCCACCTGCTCTTTGTCGAATAAAAAAGAGACCTTCTCCTCCTCAAATTCATGCACCACCAGAATGATGCAGGAACGTGAGGGGTGAAAAGGTCTCTCTTTACTTCCACGGTACCACCCTCGTTCATGAAGCTCTCAAAAGCTCCACCTCATGGAGTTGTCGTAACTCCTTTTGATAACAGGTGCAGTGATACACCTGGTCCAGCCTACTAAGCATGCCGTTCAGCGGGGACACTCAAGGATGATGTCAGAATAAGATGTATTTCCGGGCTTCCAGCAACCCCGGCTCTCTGGGAATACATGGCCTTATTCCTTTTTCCTATCATTGATTTATGTTGATTCATTTGTCAAATGCGCTTCATCAGCTTACGTGCGCCTGATTTTTGCCGTACACCTTGTAACCATCTGTCGTTGTTACCTGTCTGAACTCGGACAAGAGATGGTTGGTGACAACACCCGGTTTTCCATTTCCTACCTGCCTCTGATCCACTTCGACGACAGCGATGACTTCTGCAGCGGTTCCAGTGAGGAACACTTCGTCCGCGACATAGACATCGTGACGTGTGAACGGCTGTTCTTTCACGGTATAGCCTTTCGCTTCTGCGAGATCCATGATGGCATTTCTTGTAATTCCTTCAAGGGCGCCGAGATAGGTCGGCGGTGTAAGGATGGTACCGTTCTTAACAATAAAGATGTTGTCGGCGGAACCTTCTGTTACATACCCCTGATCGTTCATCATAAGCGCTTCATCCACGCCGGCCTGATTGGCTTCCATTTTTACAAGAATGTTATTTAAGTAGTTTAAAGATTTCACCTGCGGTGGAAGGACATCCGGGCGGTTTCTTCTGCTTGATACAGACGCAAGCCGGACTCCCCGCTCGTAAAGTTCTTTTGGAAACAAAGCGAGTGCTTCAGCAATGACAACCAGACGCGGATTTGCACAGCTGGATGGGTCAAGACCAAGATTGCCTGATCCTCGTGACACAACAACACGGATATAAGCCGTTTCCAGCTGGTTGCGGCGGACCGTCTCTGCGATAATCTCTTCGAGCTCCTCCTTTTCATATGGAATTTGGAGCATGATCGATTTCGCTGAATCATAAAGGCGGTTTAAATGCTCATCGAGCTTGAAAATGTTGCCTTCATAAACGCGAATGCCTTCGAACACCCCATCTCCATATAAGAAACCATGATCATAGACAGAAACGACGGCCTCTTCTTTCTTTACGTACTCGCCGCTCATATAAATCCATTGGCTGCTCATCCTCAGCACTCCTTTCTTTTATTATTTAATGTTTGAAATGGTTAAAGAATGATAAAGAAAATACGGACCCTCTATGAAGGAGAAGCATTCACTTATACAGGGTCCAAGTTCAGGGCTTCCACATGAACCAACCGGACGATTGGGTGTAATCGATGTGGTTGATTGAGGACTACTTTAAACGGATTTCCACGGAAGGTCAACAGGTTTTCGTTAAATTTTCTGAACACTCCAATTATTCAATGAATTCGTAAAGCGCTTACACCGTTGGGATGATTGAGTTCGCCACGTTGGAAAGACTTTCTTTTTTTCTTTTTTATCTCCATGGCGGGCCTGAAGAGAGAAAAAAGAAAAATAAAACGCGTGTTTTTCTCATTCTTCCCGGGTATGAAACCGGAGAACGAATAAACATCCGTATAGAAAGGAATTCCGTTATACCCCTGTCAAAAATGAGCGGAACAGCGGTGCTTGCTTCCATCAGCATCGTACTCTACTCCTTGAAATTCCCGCTTCCTTTCTTTCCTGTATTTTTAACGATGGATTTCAGTGACATCCCAGCCCTCATCGGTGCGATGGTCTTCGGCACGGGAGCGGGGATCATCATCCAATTACTGAAAAACACCGTCGATTATCTGCTTCATGGAAGTTACGCCGGACTTCCCGCCGGCCGGACAGCGAACTTCCTTTCCGGATCGCTCCTAGTCGGATTGGTGTTTTTTCAAAAAAAGAAGAAGGTCGATCCGCTCAGTTTGACGGTATCGATCCTTCTTTTCCTATGCTGTATGTATGGCCTTCATTATTATTTCATCCTGCCGGCGGTTATGAACCTGATCGGCGTGAGTGCGTCTGCTTATGTACAGGGGTTTACGGCCTTCCAGCCGCTTGTCCATGATTTCCGCACAGCCGTCGCCTTTGTCATCCGCCCCTTTAATTTTATAAAAATCTGCACCGTCTATGCCCTTGGAATTCCGCGTGCTTTGAAGCTTTTCCGGCTGGTGGGCAGCCGGGAGCCCGGCCGTTAACCCGGCGGACCCCGGGCATCCGCCCTGCCCTCCTTCCCCTTTTCTACATAGTTTGTGATATAGAAGATAAAAGGTGGTGAAAAGTATGGGCTGTGGTTATGGTGGCTACGGTTACGGCGGTGGCGGATATGGCAGCACGTTCGTTCTAATTGTCGTATTGTTCATCCTGTTGATTATCGTAGGTGCATCGTTTTATTATTAATCGATGATGGAGAACGGACGTCTGTTCTCCGATCTACAAAAAAGAACCAGAGGTATTCACCACCTTCTGGTTCATTCATCACTGACTGACAGTGGGTATTTGTTTTTTTAATATAGAAATGGTTATAATGGACAGCGAGGCATGAAACGAACTCTACCTGTATATGTCTCCCCTGAAACCGGAGCTCCCCGCTCCGGTTTTTCTATTTCCCTATAGTGTATCAGCCGTAAACAGGACTTTTAACCTTTCCTTACGTACGTTCGTCTTTTTGGTACTCCAGATTGATATAGGTCTGCTGCAGTTCCGGCAGCGTCATCTCGACCGTTTTCTTTCCAAGCAGGTCTTCGGTGTAGCCGAGATTTCTCAGGTGGTCAATCAAAGCATACCTGTCCTCGAATGATTTTTCTGGCGGATAAGCCGACATCAGCATCCAATCACTCCTGTACAAAGATTAAAAGTTTATACCATTACTTCTCTTTGTTTACCCGGTTTTCCTGCTTACTAACAATACTTATTTTACCAGGGACGCCGCCTATACACCGAAGAAGGCTTCTGCCTTGGCCAGGTACGGCTCTTCCTCCGGCCTCATCTCATATTCTTCAACAATCGCATCCACCGGGCAGACAGAAACGCAGGCCCCGCAGTCGATGCAGATGTCGGGATTAATATAATACTGGTCCTCCCCCTGTTCAATACAGTCAACAGGGCAGACGCTGACACACTCCCCCGCTTGTTCTCCTTCGCACGGCTGTGTAATGACAAATGCCATATGTATCTCTCCTTCATTTCGTATAGTTCCAGTTTCTCGAAGAAACTGGTGGGTTGTCAACTTGCGAGGGCGCTTTATAATAGAAATAGAGCATGATGTGGAATGTCATCCAGGAGGAGGAACTTGAATGACGGTGAAAAAATGGGCTGTACTCTATGAAACCCTTTTACTTACCCTTGCACTTTTGTCCGTCATGTACCTTTGGTCGGACCACCCAGCCGCCATCTTCCTGGACCGTTTTGTCTGGATGTTGTTTTTCACCGACGTCACCATCCGGATCCTTCGGTCTGAGAACAAGCTGCAATACGTAAGAAAACATCCGCTTGAAGTCATTGCTGCCATCCCCTTGGAAAGCATCTTTCAGCTTGCGCGTGCGGCCAGGCTCTTCCGGCTTCTACGAATGCTTCTCATCGTTCGTCGTCATTTCCCTCATCTGCTTAAAATCCTAAGAACAAACGGATTGGACCGCGTTCTGCTGTTCTCGTCAGTCATGTTGTTCGCCTCTTCGGTCATCATCCAGCATGCGGAGGACAATATTGATTCATATGCTGACGGATTGTGGTGGTCCATCGTCACAGTAACGACCGTTGGATACGGCGATATCGCACCTTCGACTCTTTCGGGCAGGCTGGTCGCTATTTTCCTTATGATTATAGGAATTGGACTGATCGGGATGCTTACCGGTTCCATTACGACCTATTTCGTCAAGAAACCAAAGGAAGGACACCACACGATCCGCTATATCCAATCCGAACTCGACCGCTATGATGAACTTTCCAGCCAGGAACGCGAACGGATCGTATTTCTTCTTCAAGAAGTCAACGAGGAGCAGGCAGGAAGGAAAGACCAAAAAGAAAATGGAGGGAGGCGTGTTTGACGCCTTCCTCCATTTTTTTCATCTCGGATCATGAATCAGACCGTCAGTAAACAGGTCTTCCCGTCCATTGAAGGAACGCATCAAGAAAAGTAGAATAAAACCAGGTGATGACCGGGAAAGGAGAACACCTTATGCTCGATAAACATTCATGGATCAAACCTCTCATGCTCGTTGTCACTTTTCTTTTTCTCGCTGGATGCCAGGCGGTAGAAACAGCTTCCGGCGAGCTTGAAACCGCCGTCGTCACCCGCGTTGTCGACGGGGACACACTACATATAGAGCGGAACGGCAGAGAAGAAACGGTGCGCCTGCTGCTGGTGGACACGCCGGAGACCGTCCATCCCAATAAACCCGTGCAGCCCTTCGGGAAAGAGGCAAGTCAATTCGCCAGGGAGACATTGTCCGGGAAAGAAGTCCAGCTGGAGTTCGACGGACCAGAGCGTGACAAATACGGCAGACTGCTGGCCTACGTATGGGTCGGAGACACCTCTTTCAATGAACGGCTGCTTGAAAGAGGCCTTGCCCGTTATGCTTATGTCTATGATCCGCCCTATACCCATTCCGGGGCGTTGAAGGAGGCCGAGCAGGAAGCTTCCGACAAGGAAAAAGGCATTTGGAGTCTACCAGGATACGTCACAGAGGACGGCTTTGCGGAAGGTTTTGAAGCAGAGGAAACAAAAAGCAGCCCGGCGAAGCGCGAAAACCTGGCTGGGCAGGACGACAAAGACTGCTCTGACTTTCATACACAAGAAGAAGCGCAGACCTTCTATGAAGACGCCGGCGGACCTGAAGAGGATCCGCACCGTCTTGACGGTTCCGACCAGGATGGACGGGTCTGTGAAAGCTTATCCTGAAGAAATCCGGTCTCATCACTGAGACCGGATTTTTTAATGAGCAGCAGAAATAGGTGCGGCCTCCTTTTCCATACACCTGTCGTGAAGAGCCTGACAAATGTTCACCCTATGACGCTCAGGAACATCCATACTCCACACATGCGGCTGAGTTTCTACCATAAAGCAGTCCTGGGTATACGGAAGGTCCCTCATAAACGAGCCGGCTTTCTGCTTCTCTTCCTTGGATCTGAAAATGACATGCACCAGAGCTCTGCCCGTATCCGGTCTTCCACCGAATCGGCTGAGCAGGGATTTTGTATGGGGTGCTTCTTCATTACGGACAACAATTCTGTATAGACGATTCTTTACGTGCTGCACAGCCTTCCACGGACATAAGCCGTTTTTCCATTCTCTCCCTATTTCCCTCCTATCCGCTCCCTCATGGAGAGAAAAGGAGGATAGTCCTGTTTCTGAGGTCACACCGATCACAGGAAAAGAACAGGGGCTCCATGTGCCTGGAAGGATGGTCGTCCCTGTCTGCTCCGTCAAACTTGAACGGACAACCAATGGGATCTGCCAGGCTTCCGCTGCAGCCGCAGCTCTTGGGTGGACGACGGATGCGCCAAGCTCTGCAAGGGCAGACAGGCTTTCGTAATCCAGCTGTTCATATTTCCGCGCTCCTGTGATTGTACCTGGATCAGCCGTATAGACCCCGTCCACATCCGTGAAAATTTCACAGCGGTCGGCTTTCAGGGCACCAGCAAGCACCGCTGCCGTTGTATCCGATCCCCCGCGGCCGAGGGTGGCTACTTCATGACCTCCGGGACAGCCTTGGAAACCGCTGACAATAACCACTTTCCCTTCCTTCAGTCTGCTCCTTACCGGCTCAGGGTCGACTTCTTTTATAACGGCGTCTCCGTAACTGAAATCCGTGATGATTCCGGCCTGTGGTCCGGTGAGGGCCTCAGCCTCCACTCCCCCGGCCTTCAGGGCCATCGCCATCAGTGCACAGGACACCTGCTCTCCCGTAGAAAGGAGCAGGTCCATTTCTCTTGCTGGCGGACAGGAGGAAACCTGCCCGGCAAGAGTGGTCAAATCATCGGTCGTTCTGCCCATAGCAGAGACGACGACAATGACTTGACTGCCTCTTTTCGTTTCTTTGATAATCCGATCCGCTGCCTCAGCCATCCGCCCGGTCGTCTGCAGGGACGTTCCTCCATATTTTTGGACAACAAGTTCCACCATGATCCCTCTTTCCGTCAGGTTGTCTGTTCCACATAGTTCTTAAAGGCGGCCAGGGCATTTGTCACCTGTCCGTATTCGGATGCATGAGGACGATCCTCCCCATCTTCATATCCGTAATCAACCATCCGATTCCGGTTCAGGCACAGCTTGGTCATCGTGGGCTTGAAGAAATCAAACAACTCAAACCGCTCCCTCAACTGCGGGAACCTCATCTGGTAATCCTGGATCGCCTCTGCAAGAAGGCCCCAGAATACCTCCTCCTCCATCAGCTCATGCGTTTCCAGCACATCGCTTAAGTAACGGAGATGACAGATAAACAACCCGGTAAAAATAAACTGGGTCAATCCTTCCGGCGGCTCACTGCGCAGCACGTCCTTCATTTCCTGGGAGAGGTCCTTCAGCTCTTCGAACGGCTGATCCGTCACATTGACATCATCGACGAAATCTTTGACCGCCAGGCGGTGAGGCCTGTAGTCTTTCAGGACAAGGATGGTATTCTGTCCGTGGGGACTGAATACAGTGCCGTATTGGTATAGGAAATGAAGCAGTGGATCCATGACCACTTTATAAAATTGACGCATCCATGCCTCCGGTTCCATCCCCGACGCTTCAATCAGTTCCTGCACGTAAGGGGTCCCCCTGTAGTCTTTATGAAGCAGGGCCGCAAGTGTAATGGGCTGCTCCCCTTCTTCCACATATGTATAAATGCTTTCACGCCAGATCGTCCCGAGCATTTCCAAGTACTGATACGGGGCATCTTTTACGGACGAAAAGTGGGGCTGATCGACATTGATGCTGGCATTTTCTCCAGGAAGAATCACCCGGCACTCCCGCTTGAGAAAATCATCCTTCTCATACATCCCCTTGATCAGGGCCGTCACTTTCGGGGCAATTCGTGTCCGCTCTGCAGGCAGACCGCGGTAGACGAGTGTGTTCAAAATGCTCATCGGCAGCTTCACATGGTGTTTATCCTTTTCACTCCGGTTGACGAACGTACGGATGGACTGCTGAGGAAGGTACTTATCCTGCCCATCACCAAGCGGTATGATTGTCTTTTGTGCCAATTCGCCGGGAAAATGCAGGACAATGGTGTTTTTCCACTGCCATTCATGCACAGGGAGGAAATAATAATCGTCAGGATCCTTCCCTTCCTCTTTCACAACAGCGGCAAACCGCTCTCTTTCTTCCCGGCTCAATTCTTTTTCCAACAGATCCCTGCAGGAAAGTCCCTCCACAGCCTGGAACTCAGCGAGGCTGTGATGCACAGCGATCCAGGAAAGGAGGATTTCTTCCTGATGTTCCGGCGCATACCTCAAATAGTCATCAAACCCAAATCCGATCCGGCCTTTATTGTAGGTGATCCACGGGTGGCCTTCCATATACCCTTCCAGCTCTGCATAGTCAAGATCAATCAGATCGCGGGACGTCCGATCGGTCTTCTTTTTCAAGTGAACGTCTGCGATTAAAGTCGCCTGCAGTTCCTTGATCAAATGCCCGGTCGTTTCCGGCTTCATGCCAATGACATCTTTCAGATCGATGAGAAGCTGAACCGCATCAGCTGGTTCTTCAACCGCTCCGTCCTGTTTAACGGTTATGGATGCTGCCTCCACGTCCCAGCTGTCAAACAGACGGCTGACCGCTTTAAACGTATATACCTTTCCACCTGAAGCCGGGAGCTCAAATGTTTTTGTTTTTCCGTGCTCCCCGGTCAACTCCGGATGGATCATATCTTCATACATATATTCCGCCAGCATTTTGGCCATGAGCTTCCGATTGACCGCTCTCCAGTCCGCTTCGTTGAAGGTTTTGGAAATTTCCGCTTGTTTATACATGTTCATCCCTCATTTCTTCATACTTGAATGTTCCGGCTGCCTGGCTGTTCCAAACGTCTGGAACACATTGTCCACCTGTACCGGATAGACGTCCCGGCCGGCCATTTTGTTGATAATCACCGCATTACGGTGCGCGCCGAGACCGAGGTCAGGAGCCCCCACCCCGTGGGAGTGCAGTTCACCGTTCTGAACGAAAAGGTCGCCCGCTGTCTTCATGTCTGTCTTCAGCTCATAGGTTTTCTCGATCTGGAAGCGCCCCTGTTCATCCCATAAAATTTTATCCTGAATGGTCTGGAGAAACGCAGGTACCGCCGGCTGATAGCCCGTGCCCAACACGACCACATCCGCTTCTGCCTCTATCGTGTCTCCATTCACACGATGGACCCCATTCAGCAGCCACCGCCCGTGTTCCCATTGGATGGATGTAAGTTCTGTCATCGCCTGGAGATGGATGTCCGGAGACGCCCCTCCAATCGTCTGCTCATACAAATGATCATAAATATCCGCAATGGTTTCAGCACTGATCCCTTTATATAACAGCCCTTGATCCTTCAGAAGCGCATCCTTCTCTTCCTGAGGCAGTTCATAGAAGAAATCGATATAATCAGGGGAGAAGTATTCCAGACCGAGCTTCGAATATTCCATAGGAAAGAATCCGTTCGATCTTGTGTACCACTGCAGACTTCCTTCAGAATCCTGATGGCTTCGGGCGAGATCCAGAAATACCTCTGCGGAGCTTTGACCGGACCCAAGGACAGCCACCGACTGATCCGGACGGACGTTTTTCTCTAAGTACTCGGACGTGTGAAAAACAGTATCCCCGAGCGATTCCTGAAAGGCAGCCGGAATGTAGGGCTGTGTACCGATTCCGAGCACCACATTCTCTGCGTAGTACACGTCCTCCACCCCCGTTTGTCCATGGATAACCCCCACTTCATATATGCTGCGGGAATCCTTTTCTACTACATTTACACGGGTGACGGTATAACCGAAACGGCAGGACGAGAGACGGCTGCTCACCCAGCGGCAGTAAGCATTGTATTCCTTTCGGGGGATATGGAATTTCTCCAAAAAATAAAAATGGTAGAGCCGCTGATGTTCCTGCAGATAATGAAGGAAGCTGTACTCACTCCGGACATCCACCATGCTGACAAGATCGGCAAAGAAGGGGACCTGAAGGGTTGTCCCTTCAATCAGCATGCCGGGATGCCAGTTGAATTCATCCTCCTTTTCAAAAAAGAGGGCAGAAACGTCCTCCACAGGGTCAAGCAGAGCGGCCATTCCTAAATTGAACGGGCCAAGACCCACTCCGATCACATCATATACGTATGAAGGCTTCATCTTTCCATCTCCTTTCGAATTCTCCCCGCTCACAAAACATCAAAAGCGCCTCTTTATCAGGAAGAGTAATCGGTTCAACCGGCTTGAAACCGCACGCCTGAAAAACGTGAATCATCTTTTCATTCCGGATGTCCGGCTCAGCCACCACCTTTGTTGTATCCTGATGGCGGAACTGATACCGAACCATAGTCTTCAATAACGGCAGGGCGTACCCGTGGCCGAGAAAATCTTTTTCTCCGATCAAAAGGTGAATGCCCTGATCGAAGGGAGAGGGGTCATAATAGTCCTCCACCACATCCCCCTTCACCCAGTAAGCTTCCCAGTAGCTCATAGCAGCCCCGTCCATAAAACCGATATAAAGCGTCTGGTGAGGATCATGCAACGCTCTATGAAAATGGGGTTGAAAGGCCGCCCATGGCAGATTCAGCTGCCAGAACGGATGGACATGCTCCTCATTCATCCATGTATGAACGAGTGGGCCGTCCTCTTCCTGCGCCTTTCTGAAGGCCAGCATGCGCGCAATGGCAGGATCATAGACTTCACAATCAAATCCCATGATGAACCCCTGCCTTTGCAGCCAGAGGATTGCTCACGTTCGTATAGACAGACTGGGCCTCCATCGGGCCGACAAGCTCATCCATATCATATAGACGCGTTAGCAGGTTGGCCTTGCACGGAAGCTGCTCTTCTTCCAACAGCGTCCGAACGACATTCAACGGCAGCCATGCAGACAAACGGCTCCGCAGCAGGTCCATCAGCTTTTCCTCCTCCACAAGTCCGTTCACTCCAAACCCGTTGATGACCCCGAACAAATGATTAAAGAAGAAGTAGTAACGGAGCCGCTCGTCAGCCACTGCGTCGTCACAAATCGTGTCACTTTTCTCATTCAAGGACGGAAGCAGGTTTGATAGTTTTTCCGCATAAGAACGGCTGAAGTAATACCCCTGGTTGTCCCTGTAATAAAACTGAGAAGGGTACCCCTCTTCCAAACGTACAAGCGAGTTCTGCTGGTGGGCTTCGAGTGCAATCCCGTATTGAGACAGCAGCCACAGCACCGGATCAAGGCTGATGGATAAATAGCGGTTGAACCATTCCAGACTTACTTCTTCCTGTGTCCGCTTTTCTTTTTCTGCAAGACTATGGATGATGGACGCCAGCCTTGATTTCCCACCATAAGCATGATCTTGAACGAGTGCGGCTGCCGCTGTGACCTGGGCTTCACCGCCATAAAATGGGTTTTCCCTCAGGACGACCTCAAACCCGGAAACCTCTTGACCTGTCTTCACGTTTACGGAGGCGGGGTCATTGATGATTTGAAAATCCGGGTATTTCTCCTTCATCCGGCTGCCAAGCTCTGTATCCAGCAGTCTCGATACTTCCACGCCTCTCGCCAGCTCCTTTGGCTGATTCACACGGAGAGAGTTTGTAATTTTCACAGGTACAGAGAACTTATACATAAACCGGGAGGATTCATTGTACAGCGTCCGGAAGGAAGAAGTAGCCGTGAACGGTTCACCGGCAGGTCCGAGGTTCGTTAACAGCCCTTTATTCAGCAGTTCCTGAATCTCTGCTTCCTGGAGAACTTTGGCCGCCTGCAGCGGGTGAAGGGGAATCAGGTACCGCCCTTTCTCCCATTCGTTTCGCATCCTTTCTGACTGATCCCCTTTGAGAGCTTCGTCCTTGATCCAATCAACCGCAGGCTTGGAAAGACTGGAATCCTGAGTGACGATGGAAGGGTCTGCACTGAAGTAGTGAAGCTGGAACCGCCCCTTCAACTCCGGTGTATATAAGGTATCCTCGATATCTGTCAGCCCCTGCTTGCTTTTTGGTGTGGGGTGTAAAAGATGTCCGAACAGAAGCGACTGCTCCGCTTCAATAAAGGTAAAAGCCTCATCCGAAAGCTTTTCGTCATCGCCGGTGCGCTTTTCAATATATTCCTTGATTTTCCTGCAGCTGAGAAGGACTCTCAGCACCAGCTCGTCCTCCGCATACGCGCGTCCGCTGCCGATGAGCCACTCCTTGACTATAAGTGTCGTCATCGTCACGTAGTCCAGGGTTTGGTAAGCTCCGGAACGGCCCGTTCTATAAAAAGCTGGAAACTGGAAAAGGTGTCTACCTGTCAAGGACCAGTAGTGCACCTTTACGTAAAGGTGAATGTCCTGTCCGGCAAGGGGGAGTCGAAGCACCGTTTTTCCATCATTCTCGAACGGATGCTCTTCTGTCTCTACTCGTTCGAATTCCTCTGTTTCTCTTAAATAACAATTGAGAAAACTCTGCATTGAAGCCTGCTCTGCTTTTTCTTCAGCTCTTATCAAGGTGGATCCCTCCTGTCATCTGCTGTGCTGCTAAACGTTCGAATTCATCAAGGACTTCCTTCACGTCGTCGATGGTTGTTCTCGGATTTAAAATTGTAAATTTGAGATAGGTTTCTCCGTTGACCTTCGTCTTCGCCGTCACGGCTCTTCCATTCTGGAACAGCGCTTGCTGCAGCGTTCGGTTCAAACCATCCGCATCGACACACTCCGGTCTGTACTGAAAGACAACGGCCGACAATTCCGGTTCAGGATTCTCAGGATAGAAATCAGGGCGTCTCATCAACTCCTGTGCGGCCAACCCGGCTGTTTCAATCGTCTGATCAATCATTCGGCCGATCAAATCTGTACCGAGCGTTTGCAGCGTCAGAAAAATCTTCAATGCATCAAACCGCCGGGTGGTCTGCACACTTTTGTTGACGAGGTGAAGGACGCCTTCCTGTTCATCCTGCTCCGAGTTCAAATAATCCGCATGATGGGAAATCAGGTTAAAATGGCTGCGGTCCTTCAACAGAAATACACCGCTGCTGATCGGTTGATACAACCATTTATGAAAATCCAGCGTCATGGAATCCGCCTGCTCCAGACCGGTCAGTTTATGCCGGTGGCGGCTGAGCAGAAGCCCTCCTCCATAAGCGGCATCCACGTGAAACCATAGTCCATGTTCCTTTGACAGGTCTGCCAGTTCCTCCAATGGGTCAAGGCTTCCAAAATCTGTGGTCCCGCTTGTCGCAAAGACCGCAAATGGCAGCAGCTGCTGTTCCTGCATTTCCGATAGGATTTGTCCGGCAGCTGAACTGTCCATCCGGTGCTGATCGTCGACAGGTACGGGAACGACAGCGTCTTCCCCAAGACCGAGCTGGGCGGCAGACTTTTTCACGGAAAAGTGAGCCTCTTCGGAACAAAGGATCCTCAGCTTCTTAAATCCTTCCGGCAGTCCCTGTTTTTGAACGTTATGGTTCCACTGTTTCCTGCAGAAAGCATCACGCGCCAGCAGCAGTCCCATGTAATTGGACTGTGTCCCTCCACTCGTAAAGACTCCGTCAGCTTGAGCACTGTATCCTGCCTTCGAAGTCCAATACCGGATCATCTCTTCCTCCACATATGTAGCGGCAGGGCTTTGATCCCACGAATCCATCGATTGATTCAGTGCGCCAATCAACAATTCACCGGCCACCCCCTGAATCAGAGGCGGGCAGTGCAGATGAGCCATGCTTTTTGTATGGGACACGTGCAGGCTGCTGTGTATAATGGGCTGGACCGCCTCGTTCAGCACATCCTGAAAAGAGCGGGCCTCTTCTGTCACGTCCACGACGGCTGCCATCTGCTTTTGCAGCTCGTCCGACTGTGCACCGGAGAAGGGGTGACCGGCCTTCTTGAACGTATGCATCAGCGTTTCCGTAACCGCCTCGATCTGACTTTGAAAAGCCTGGAGACTCTCTTCATCCTGGTGAAGAAAAAAGGATTGAAAAAGATCGGTCTGTGCCTTGGATTCAGTTCTCATGGCCGACTTCCTTCACCGCGGCCTTTACAGCTTCACGGAAAATGGCTGTTACTTCCTCCACCTGTTCTTCTGTAATGATCAACGGCGGAAGAAGACGGACGACAGCCCCGTGACGGCCTCCCACTTCTAAAATGAGCCCCCGCTCAAAACATTCTTTTTGAATACGTGCAGCGAGTGCACCGTCTCCAGGAAAACTGCCCCGCTTCGATGGCTTTCCGGTAGGATTCACGATTTCAGCCCCGATCATCAGCCCGCGGCCGCGGACATCCCCCATCTGAGGATATTCCTTTTGGATGTCCTTAAGAGCCCGCATCAGTTTCTTTCCCATTTCGGAAGCATGCTCGGGAAGCCCCTGATCTTTCACATATTTCAGCGTTGCCGTGCCTGCTGCCATCGCCATTTGGTTTCCCCGGAAGGTACCGATGTGTGCACCTGGTTCCCAGGCATCCAGATCACGGTCATAGATCAGGACTGAAAGGGGCAGGCTTCCTCCGACTGCCTTGGATAGGACGAAGGCATCCGGGACAATACCGGCGTGTTCAAAAGAAAACAGCTTTCCTGTACGGCCGATACCGGTTTGAACTTCATCGATGATCAGCGGGATTCCCCGTTCCTTTGTAATCCTGCGCATCTCCTGGATCCATTCAACCGGAGCAGGAATCGATCCTCCTTCACCCTGGACCGTTTCAAAAATCATCGCTGCTGGAGGCAGGATGCCGCTCTCCGGGTCATCAAGCAGCTGTTCGATATAGGCTGTACTCAATTCATGGCCCTCTTCTCCCCCTTTACCGAATGGACAGCGGTAATCATACGGGTAGGGAAGGAAATGGGTATCCGGCATAAGGCCCTGCACCCTCTGCTTCGGTGCAAGATTTCCGCTGATGGACATCGTTCCGTGAGTAGCGCCGTGATAGCCTCCCTGGAAAGTTAAAATACTCTGCCTTCCTGTCGCCGTTTTGGCAAGCTTCAATGCCGCTTCAATCGCATCTCCCCCTGTCGGCCCGCAGAACTGCACCTTCGCCCTTTCACGAAAAGATTCAGGAAGACTCATAAACAGCTCGTCCACAAAGCTTTCTTTCACCTCAGTGGTAATGTCCAAAGTATGTAAAGGCAGGCGGTCATGAAGAACTTTCTCCATCGCCTGGATCACGATGGGATGATTATGTCCAAGAGCAAGCGTACCAGCTCCCGCCAGACAATCGATGTATGTCCGTCCCTCGACGTCCGTGATATAAATCCCCTCTGCTTCCTTGATGGCCAGCGGAATGCGGCGCGGGTAGGACCGGGCGTTCGATTCTCTTTTCTCCTGCTGCTCCAGCAGCTGATGATTTGAAACGGTTGTATGTATATTCATGTTCCCAACTCCTTTGTAGTCTTGTTGTTCATCCAATGCCATCGTAGTTGATAATGATTTTCAATGTCAACACTAATTGATAACCATTATCATTATCAATTAGTCCTATATTTCTTTCATAAAGACTGCCATAAAAGGGTTTTCCATACTTTCCTAAAATGACGATTTTTCTGATAATTAGCTGAAAAGACCCCCTGTTGCAAAGAGGCCTATAGTCTGTTTTATCTGCCAATATTTTCAACAATTATGTCGAAAGTGGTATAGACATCTATATGAATGTCTTTTATGATGAAAGAGACAATGGAAAAATAAGGAGGTATGCAATGAAAAAGAAAGCGCTGTCATTTATGATCACAACCGTCCTCGGTGCTTCATTATGTTCCGGGTCTGTCGGTGCCGCCCCGGGAGCGAGTGTAGAAAATCCGCCAAAAGCCAACCCGTATCAGCAGGGAAAATCTTCGTCCAATAACCACTCATGGGACCGCCAATTTCCGTCGCTTCCCGTATTACATCCAGGATCGATTCGAGGTGCAGGTATGAGAACAGAACCATTGAAGAACATGGATCACATCATCCAGACGGCTGTAGACAAAGCTGTCATGCCCGGAGCTGTCGCCTTTGTCGCGAGACGAGGACACATTGTCAAAGAAGCCTCTTATGGCTATGCGGTCCGCTATGAAGATGCCGGCCGGACAGAAGTGGATCAGCCCATTTCCATGACGAAAGACACCATTTTTGATCTGGCCTCCATCAGCAAAATCTTTACGACAACAGCTGCTATGAAGCTTTACGAACAGGGGAAATTCAATCTGGATGACCCTGTGGCCAAACACATCCCTGAATTCGCAGCCAATGGAAAAGAAAAAGTTACCATCGAACAGCTCATGACCCATACCTCTGGATTCAAGCCATGGATCCCCCTCTATCAAGTAGAAGGTGATCGTAACGACCGCCTCCAGCATGTTTTTCAATACCCGCTGGAAAATGCTCCGGGATCTACATACACCTACAGTGACCTCAACATGATTACCCTCGGCGCGCTCGTGGAGCGGCTTTCCGGCATGAAACTGGATGCCTATGTCAAACAGGAAATCACAGCCCCGCTTGGAATGAGTGACACCATGTACAATCCACCGGAACAGTTGAAGAACCGCATTGCTGCAACGGAATACCAACCATGGACAAACCGCGGGCTGGTATGGGGGGAGGTCCATGATGAAAGTGCCTGGTCTCTGGACGGCATTGCCGGCCATGCCGGAGTCTTTTCAACCGCTTCCGATTTAGCGGTTTTTGCCCATATGTTTTTAAACGAGGGCAAGTACGGGGGCACACGGATTCTTGAACCTGAAACCGTTGATCTGCTGACAGAGAACCGGATTCCACAGTTCCCCGGCGATGATCACGGACTTGGCTGGGAACTCCAGCAGGGATGGTTCATGGATGCCCTCTCTTCTCCATCCAGCTATGGCCACACCGGATATACAGGAACATCCATCGTTGTAAATCCAGAAAACGAGACGATTGCGATTCTATTAACCAACCGGGTCCATCCGACCAGGGAGACGGTTTCCACCTCTCCTACCCGCCGGATCTTCGCCCGCACCGTTGCCGATGCCATTCCGGTGGACTCCCCGAAATCAAAAGAAGATTCATGGTTTGCCGGATATGGAGACCACTTATCTCGTACGATGACCGCGGAAGTCGATCTCTATAAAGAGCGCACTCTTTCATTCTCGACTTGGCACCAGATCGAAAGTGGTTTTGACTTTGGTAAAGTAGAAATATCAGCAGACGGCACCAGCTGGAAAGAAGTGCTGTCGCTTACAGGCAGAAGTCAGCAGTGGGAAGAAAAATCCCTCACCCTCCCGGCAGACACCACGCATGTAAGATTCACGTATGAAACAGATGCCTCTGTCAACAACCGCGGATGGTATATTCACGGAGCTGAACTGGATGGAACTCCGCTCTCCTTTTCCAGCGAAGAATGGGAGAAGAGAAATGACTAACCCCGCTGCCATGGAAAGTCTATTTGATTTCGGAAGGTTCCTGCGGAAAAACACGGAATACAAGCTAAAAAAAAGCCTGCGTTAACCCGTTAGAGTTGTCCATTCGTCGTGTATAGGGTCACATTCCGCTTGTTGGTGGATGAAAGAGGGTCTTTTTCGATTTTAAAGAACGCCCAAGGAGCGGTGCCCCTTCCACTCCTGCGGAAGAACGAGTGTGCCGAGATCCCCGAGCGTGGGTCTTGCGAGGAAGCTCGGGCGCTCGTCCGCGGAAAGGGAAGGGGCACCGCTCCTGGCGGAGAGAAAGAAAAAAGCTTGTAAAGAAACAGGGGTTTCTCTACAAACTGAAAAGACGGATGACCTCATGTCATCCGTCTTTTTCAAGCTCATTTTTTAAAACCACTGCCCGATTTTTCAGCATCCTTGTCATATACTTCTCCAAAAACAGCCGGTCGGCCATCCGTCCAAGGATCCCAAGGGGCGACTGATAAACAAACGTATCCACCATCCATGTCCCCTCCTCTTTTTCAATGAAATCATGAGTATGGGTAAAGGAATGGAAAACGCCTTGTTCCATCACATCGACGAACCGATAAGGAAACTGCATGGAAACAATCCGTGCCGTCAAACGCTGCCGGACGCCGAAATGAACGGCTTCCCAGGTGACGGTGTCCCCTTCCTCCATCAACCCTGCAGTCACACCGCCGACCGCTTTCTCTTTCGATTGTGTCATGCTCTTCGTATGCAGATCAACGCTCCGTGCCGCGTCAAACACCTGCGAAACCGGAGCCTTTATGAATTGATAGTGAATAATTTCAGGCATACATCCTCCCTAGTTGTCATCGGACGTAAAAAATCCTGTAATGGTTAAGGCTGTGCCTCCAAGGGCTGGAACCAAATGAACGAGGAATACAGTAAAAGCCGTCGACAGCGCCTGTTCCGGCGGACGTGCTGCCGCAAATAAAGGAGCGAAAATAAAAGCCAGCAGAGAAAGAAGAGCAATTCCTGCTCCAGTCCACCTGCGCAACCTCCCCTTTTTCACGGTTTTCTCAAAACTGATCCAAAGAATCGCTGCGTAGATACAAAGTAAAAGAAAAAGCAGACAACATCCCCCTTTCCTCTCCTGTTTCCATTATGGCTTATTCATCCTGCATGCTCCAGTCTGTCACAGGCGGCTTTTCCGCTTCCATCCTTGCTGTATCATTCCAAACCAACAGAACAATTCCTCTCAAAAGCAACAGCACCCCTGAAGGGGCAACCGCTCACATAAAAGCACAACCCCGGCATAGAGCCGTCACAGGCCCGGCTGGAGCCAATAGAATGGTTTGTATTTCTGTTACGTTCATCCTACAACAAATGGCCGCTGCTGGCATCTAAAAAAAAGCGGCACATCAACCCCACAGGTCCCCTTCCCTTATACAGCGGCCCTGCCTTTTGGGTTGTGGCGCTTTATATATTCACGTAAATCTGCCGGTCGTTCTCCTGTAATCCTTTCCACATCATCTGTGGTTTTATCCATCAAGCCTTTCGCTGCTGATGTATAGAGGGAAGCAGGTGCTCATAAATGCTTTCCTATAAAAAGGCTCGGTTTGTGCCCGGACCCTTCATTGTTGATATAGGTTCATTTTTACTAGAGACAACCCTTTGTAATCCCATGTTGGACAATAGATGTCTGTAACACAGGAAAGCAGGAGATGATCCGCCAGTGGAAACCAGAAAGAGCCCGGTCCAAAGACCGGGCTCTTTCTCCATTATTCTTCTGTTACTTTAACGATTGTACGTCCCCGTGTTTTTCCTTCAAGGATATCGGAAAGTGTCTGTGGCAGCTGATCGAATGTGATCTCATTTTTCATTTCATCAAGACCCTCCGGCTTCAGATCATCCGCAATCCGGTTCCAGATCGTTTTCCGTGTCTCAATCGGGCAGTAAACGGAATCAATACCGAGAAGGTTGACACTGCGCAGGATAAACGGGAACACCGTCGTTGGAACGCTTGTCCCGGCTGTCAGACCACTTACGGCAACGGCACCGCCGTATTTCATTTCACTCAGGATCGTCGCCAGTGTTTTTCCACCGACAGGATCCACAGCCCCAGCCCAGCGCTGCTTGCTCAACGCACGGACTTTTTCCGGAGACAGCTCTTCGCGCGGAATAATGTCCTGTGCTCCAAGATGCTTCAAGTAGTCATGCTCGGATTCTTTCCCTGTGCTTGCTGTTACGTGATACCCGCGCTTCTTCAGCATAGCCACAGCCATACTTCCGACACCGCCGGTCGCTCCAGATACCAGGATGGAACCGTCCTCCGGTTTCACACCTGCCTGCTCAAGCTTATGGACAGACAAGGCTGCTGTAAATCCAGCTGTCCCGAAGACCATGGCTTCTGAGAGGCTCAGGTTTTCCGGAAGCGGAATGATCCAGTCTCCTGGAACACATGCATACTCACTGTAGCCGCCGAAATGGGAAACGCCCAGCTCATAGCTGGTCACGATGACCTTCTGTCCTTCCTCATAGCGGGAGTCATCTGAAGATACCACCGTTCCGGCCAGGTCGATTCCCGGTACGAACGGATAAGACTGGACAATTTTTCCTTGTGGAATACTTGCCAGACCATCCTTATAGTTGACGCTGGAATAATGAACCTGAATGGTTACATCCCCTTCAGGCAGGTCATTCAATGTCAGAGACTGAATGTCCGCTGTAAAATCATCTTCCGTTTTATTCACAACAAATGCCTTAAATGCTTCACTCATGTGTGACCTCTCCTTTCAGCTTTTCAAAAGATCTATTCCCATCGTAAGACATTTTATACTGACTGGTCAAATTATTCTATCCGGTCAGAAAAAATATTTTCATGTCAGCTTTTGTTCTTGTATAATAGATGGTTAGTATAGGAGGTAAGCTTATGGCTAAGAAAGCAGAGCAGCGACGACAACAGATTTTGAAAGCCGCTTTTGAAGCAGTGGCTGCCAAAGGATATGATTCTGTTACGCTTCAGGATATTGCGGATTATGCTGAAGTGAGTAAAGGCGTGACCAATTATTATTTTAAAAATAAAGTAGATGTCTTTTCCCACCTGTTGGAATGGATTACGACACGCATTTACGAAAAGGAAGCCGCTTCTATCGAATTAAAGGAAACAGCTCTTGAAAAGCTCGAAGCTTATATCAATCAAGTGTTTGTCAGCCCTGAAGAAAATAAAACGTTTTACAGCGTCTACCTTGATTATCTGTCTCAAATGAAGCACCAGGAAAGGTACAGGCAGATCAATCAGCAATTTTATGAAAACTGCTGGTCCATCGGACGTGAAATCATTACACAGGGACTGGAGGAAGGCGTCTTTCACGTCGAGGATGTGGAGCAGGCAGCCATCAGCATCCGAAGCATGATCGACGGAACCTTGATCCAGTGGCTGATGAGTCAGGATGATGGCAGGCACGCCAGTTATAAATCCCACTGCCATCAGTCCGTCCTCCGTCTGCTGCAGGCATCCTCATAAAAAAACCTCTCAGGTATGCCGCCTGAGAGGTTTTTTTCGTTTTACAACGTTTTTGTACCCTGGACTCCATTAATGGAATAGCTCACGGTCAATTCCGCACTGACCGAGTGGGATACAGAGCAGTATTTATCTTTGGACAACTGGATCGCCCGAACGACCTTTTCTTCCGGAAGGTCTCCTTTTAAATCGTAATGGATGTGCATGGTTGTAAACTTGCGCGGGTGTTCCTCCGCCCGGTCACCGCTGACATCCATATGAAAATCTTCTATTGGAAGACGCATCTTCTTCAAGATGGAAATGATATCAATACCTGTGCATCCGGCTACAGCATTCATTAACAGCTCGGTCGGTCTGGCTCCGCCATTCTTCCCGCCGGACTCTTCCCCGGCATCCATGTTTACGGTATGGCCGGAAGGAGTATCTCCTGAAAACGCCATATCTCCATTCCATTGAACTTTAAATTCCATCCGTTTCATCTCCTTTTACAGAAAGGGTTCATTTTATCATGCTCGTTCTGCTTCCCCTTATACAACCCGGGGTTTATTCAGAAACACCTTCTACTCTACCACAGCTTTTCTAAAAACGTGTGTCTCCTGCTCAGCCCTTTCTTTATATAGAAGAAAACCGTCCGGACATCACAATCATTCAAACCCTTCCAGAGTCATCATTGAGGCCTCTGATTCCTTTATGGTCATAACAAAAGAAACGCCGGTTGTTTCCCTTTTCGACAAAAAAGGTAAGGAAAGGTATAGGCGAAAGGAGAGTGGAAAATATAGATCAGAAGAACAGGCTTGTCCGGGATTACACACCCATGAGATTAGAGGATTCCGGGAAAACCATCCGAACGAGGCAGCTGGAAGGCCAAGAATATAAGGAAACTCTTACAAAGAAACTCCAGGAGGTCGTCGACGGCTATTCCTCTACAAAAGAAAACCGTGAATCCCTCACCAGGCTCGCAGATATGATGGAGGTTATTCACGAACTCACCTATACACACGGTGCGACGATCGAGGAGATCGAACATATCCGCCAGCACCGCCGTAAAGAAAGAGGAGGATTCAAAACCCGCACCCTCTTGATTGAGGTCGAGGAGTAACCATGCGCCTCCTGCCAGCCCTCCAGCGGACATTCACCTGCGCCGGGATTTTCACAAAATTATAACATTGGCCTGGATGTTGTTCTCCCTGTTAAAATCGCTTATGATAGAAATAGTGATTTTTTTTAAAGAGGAGCGTATATATGAAACAATCCATTTACGGATTGACGTTTGAACAGCTGACCAGCTGGCTTGAGGAGCATGGGGAAAAGAAATTCCGCTCCAAGCAGGTGTGGGACTGGCTGTATCAAAAGCGTGTAACAGAGTTCTCGCAGATGAAAAACGTCAACCAATCCTGTATTGACCTTCTGGATGAGCATTTTACGATCGAAACTTTGACCGAGGAAATTAAACAGGAGTCCCAGGATGGTACGATTAAATTTCTATTCAAACTGGATGATGGGAACGTCATTGAAACCGTATTGATGCGTTTCAACTACGGACTTTCCGTCTGTGTAACAACACAAGTCGGCTGTAACATCGGCTGTTCATTCTGTGCCAGCGGTATTCTCCGGAAAAGCCGTGATCTGACAAGCGGGGAAATCGTGGAACAGATCATGCAGGTCCAGCACCACCTGGATAAGCAGGGCAAAGATGAGCGTGTCAGCCACATTGTCGTCATGGGCATCGGAGAACCATTCGATAACTATGATAACCTGATGGATTTCCTGAACGTCGTCAACGATAAGAAAGGTCTTTCCATCGGTGCCCGTCACATCACGGTATCCACCAGTGGAATCGCACCAAAAATGTACGAGTTTGCGGATGAAGGCATTCAAGTCAACCTTGCCTTATCCATCCATGCCCCGAACAACGAGCTTCGGACTCAGATTATGAAGATCAACCGCGCCTATCCGCTAGAAAAGCTGATGCCGGCCATTGATTATTACCTGGAGAAAACCAACCGGAGAATTACGTTCGAGTACATTCTGCTTCGCGATGTAAACGATCATAAAAAAGAAGCCGAAGAACTTGCTGCCCTGTTGAAGGATAAGCGTCACTTGTCCTATGTCAACCTGATCCCCTACAACCCTGTAGCGGACCATCCTTACGAACGCAGTGAGAAGGAAGCCATTCTGACTTTCTATCAGACGTTGATGGACCACGGCATCAAATGCGGGGTTCGTACCGAACACGGAACAGATATCGACGCAGCCTGCGGCCAGCTCCGCAGTAAGCAGATCGAAAAAGAGAAAGCACGTAAAAAGAAAAAAATGCAGACAAACTAAAACGCATGAGGCCCTGGGCCTCATGCGTTTTTTTATATTCAGGCTCCGGCCCACACATCTTTGGCCAGTCTGCCTTCTTTCTCCAATTGATCGAGCCAGGCTGCAGCTGCTTCATCATCTGCCCCTCTGACTGCCTGATAACTGCTCTTCAACGTTTCCAGAACCTCAGGAGCCATCCGGCTTCCATCTCCGCAGATGTAAAGATGCGCTCCCTGCTCCAACAGTGGAACCAGAATGTCTTTGTCTTGATCCATGATGTGCTGAACATACGTTTTCGGTTGATTTTCACACCTTGAAAACGCGGTGTTCAACGTGATCAACCCTTCTGCCTCTGCTTCCCTCAACTCTTCTTCATACAGGAAATCCTGCTGAGGATGACGGCATCCGAAATAGACATAAGCTTCTCCCAGGTCTTCCCCTTCATCTCGAAGATGGGTCCGCTGCTGGATGAATCCCCGGAATGGAGCAATTCCCGTCCCTGGTCCAACCATAATGACCGGTGTCTGTGGATCCTCCGGCGGCTGGAAGTCCGTCTCCGGGGTCCGGATAAAGCAGGCGATTTTATCTCCTGCGTCGAGGTGCGCCAGGTAATTGGATGCAATCCCTTTGTATTCTCCTTGACCACTCCAGGCTTTCCCCTTCACGACGCTGACGGTGATACTCACCCGCTCTTTTCCTGCAGCCGGCGAACTTGAAATGGAATAGTAACGGACACGAAGCGGTGGAAGCAGAGCAAGGAACTGCTCAAATTCCATCAGACAGGAATCATATTCCTCCAGCAATTCGAGCATCGTCCGTCGTTTAGCAAGAATCTCCTTTTTGTAGACTTCGCCTTCTGTCAGGCGTTCCAGCTCCTGCTTATGGGGAGGACAGGGATTACTGGCGGCAAGGGCACGAAGCTGCGCCCGCGTAGCCGGTTCCTGAAGTTCAACGTAGGAGGATAACAGTTCCCCCATCTGGACAGGCTGCCCTGATGGCAGGTGCTTCGCCTTCCCTGCGCCTTCATTCAAAACGACAAATGCTTCTTTTTTAAGAGAAAAACGTTCCAGCACCCGTTCTACAAGCGCTTCATGGTTCTCCGGAACGACACCAAGGTGGTCCCCTTCCTGATAGGCGGTTCCTTCCGGCAGCAGAAGTTCAACGTGTCTCGTACTCCGCTCACCTGCTTGGTGAAGCTCACGATTCTCCACCACATCTGCTGTAAAGGCATCATAGGACTGCCCCAGTGGTGTGTAGCTGGTGCCGCTCACATACTCCATGGCGATCGAACTCGACTGCTCTGCCGTCTTTGTCACTTCTAAATCATAATGAGCAGCCAGTTCCTTCCAAAGACTTTCCTGCCACGCTTCCAGATCGCCGTCGAAGTCATCACTGGCATCTCCCTCTCCACGAACAAGCAGACGTTCCGCTCCTTTCGCTGTCAATTCTTCGTCAATTACCTGAGGAATCCGCTGATACGTAGCTGCCCAGTTACGGTCCCCGCAGCCAAATACCGCATATGTCACGCCATTCAAAGCTCCAGATTCAAGTGATGGAATCCATTCCATGAACCGACGGGCGTTGTCAGGCGGGTGTCCGTTATAGGAAGCAGAAACGAACAGCACCGTTCCGTCTTCAGGCAGTCCCCCCACATAGTCATCAAAAGGCGCTGTAACGGTTTGGAAGCCAAGAGATGACCCTTTTTCCGCTATTTCCCTTGCCGTTCCTTCTGCTGTACCAAGGTTGGATCCATACAGTACATACAAAGGCGTCCCGTGAGCATCCGATGCGATCGCTGGTTCTTCTATGCTGGACGCTGCCGGTTCTTCCGCCGGTTTTTGGAAGACCGATACTTCCTTTCTCGTTTTCACTTTCATCGTTAACCCCTCAGGCTTCAAAGTCAGCGTTTCTTTCACATCCAGCTCATAGTCCTCGTCATCCACTAAATCAAAGTGCTGAAGGACCATGCCGAGAACAAGTACGGCTTCATGAAGGGCAAACTGCTGCCCGATACAGGCTCTCTGGCCGTTCCCGAACGGTTTGAAAGCGTTGGACGGTACGGATGAAGGATCTTCAAAACGCTCCGGTCGAAAGACTTCCACATCCTCTCCCCATGCTGCTTTATCTCTGTGCAGTTCAGGGATCAACAGAGTGAACGCATCCCCTTTTTCCACTTCGTACCGGCCGCCAAGTGTTGTATCTTCTCTCGCATACACGGAAAAAGCCGGAGCAGTCGGCCAGAGACGAAGAGCTTCATTCAACACCATCCTTACATATTTCAACTGCTTCACTTGTTTAAAGGATGGGGTGTCACCGCCCAGGACTTCATCTACTTCCGCCTGTGCTTTTTTCCGCTTATCCGGATGCTTCATTAAGAAATAAAGAGCAAAGGATAAAAGACCGCTCGTCGTTTCATGCCCCGCAATGAGAAACGTAATGATCTGGAAGCGGATGTTCTCATCAGAAAGACCTTCGCCTGTTTCCGGGTCCACCCCTTTCAGCATATGGGATAAAAGATCATCTTCCCCTTGATCGCCTGCCTCTTTCCGCTCAGCAATTAAACCATCTACCAGCTGGAACATATAATCGATATCTTCTTTATACTGGCGTTTAGACCGCACCATCAACTTATCCTGAATGCCGAGACGCTGGGACTGGCTCATCGATTCATCCAGAGCGCGGACCATTTTCTCAACGAACGGATGCATATCTTCCCTGTAGAAACTGTTGAATCGGAAGTTGAATCCACACAGACCGATGGTATCAAGCGTCAGCCTCGTCATATCATCAGGAACTTGAACCGCTTCCCCTGCATTCAGCCGGGACCATTTCTGCACCAGTTGAACAGCAATATCCACCATTTTATCGTGGTAGCCCTTCATCGCCTGCTGACTGAAGCTTGGAAGCAGAATGTTATGAGCCTTTTTCCAGTTCGGCTCCCCTGTTTCACTCGTGAAGAGGCCGTCGCCACCAAACGCTCGCACCTTTTGCAGTGCCGGGCCTACATGTTTATCAAATCGCTCCTCATCGAGGATTTCATCAGCCAGATCTGCACTGGAGATAAACGTGCTGACTCTTCCCGGAAATTGGAATTGAAAAATAGAACCATACTGCTCAGCCATCGTCATGAACGACTGAATCGGCTTCTCTTTATTAAGGACAGGCAGATTTCCGAGTGGTCCATATTCCTTCGGGCGTGGAATCGTATTTGTTTTATTCACTATCATTCACCTCTTTAGTAAATTGCGGAATGAATATTCATTCCGTTACGTATGAAAGAAATGCCCCATCAATGATGATGACGCACAGCATCCCAGCAGCTTTCTTCTACGCCTTGAAGCAAAGTCTGACTGGCTTCCAGCTCTTCTGACCGGATCAATTGTTCAAGTTCCAGAAACCCACCGAAAATAATAGCAATTAAGGCGAGTGATGGCAGTTGTCGGATTTCCCCGCGCTCTTTCCCCTTGTCCAGAAAATCGCGCAGAATCTTCCAAAGACAACCAAACTGTTTCCGGCTGGCCTCATTCAAAAAATAAGCCCCGTTGTGCGTTTTAATGAAATAAAGCGCATGCGCGTGCGCATTGGTGAACTGCACCATCCGCTGGAACAAATGATGAAACTGCTCCCTTGTTGAGCTTTCCTGAGGATAATTCTCCTCCAGCATCCCCTTGAAGGCCTGGACATAGTGTTGGAACAACGTATTCACAAGAACTTCCTTGTTCTCGAAATAACGGTAGATTGTCCCTGCACCTACCTTGGCTTCTCCTGCAATCATAGGGATGGTCGTTGCATCAAAGCCTCGTTCGGCAAACAGTTTCAAGGCACTGTCTAAAATATCTTCTCTCTTCGTTCTAGGCATCGGCGTTTCTCTCCTTAACCAAGGAATGAATCATCATTCCTAATGAAATCTTAGTATAGTTTACCATACCCCTCAATCAATCAAAGGACTCATATATGGTAACTTTATCTAATTTGAATATCATATTTTTCCAAATGCAAACAATTTTATTTACAATATTGGAAATTAGTGGTTTGAAAAGGCGTTTTTTGTGGAATTCCCCCTATACATATAGAAAAATAACACAGGAAGATGGTGAATCTATCTAAAAGGGGTTTTTCTATTGAAAAAGCTGCTTGCATGTCTGTTTGCCATTGGTTTGATTTTCAGTAGTTTCGGAGCCGTAAGTGCCGATAATCATGACGGAGATAAAGACTGCCCTGATTTCGCTTCTGAGGAAGAAGCAAAAGAATACTGGGATGAAAAAGGCTACTCCGCCGAAAATGATCCAGAGCGTTTGGACAGAGATGGAGACGGTATCCCATGTGAGGATCCAGACAGCAGTTCCTCCGACAGTTCAGAGGAATCTTCCGATGACATATCCTCCGGAGATGAGGATGCAGCCGAAGAAGAAGAAACGATGTCCAGTGAAGAGGAAGGCGGGGAGCTGCCTGATACTTCAGCACCGTACGCTACATATGCGTTGTTGGGGATGACTCTTTCTGTGCTTGGTGGAACCGCTTTAGTCGTACGCCGCAGGGAACAATAAAACGATGCACACCATCTTCCTTCTTGAAGACAGGCTCATGCCTGTCTTTTTTCATGACAAAACAGGAAGCAGACATTTATGCCTGCTTCCTGTCCTCATTTCCAGGATCCTTTTCCTTCTTTTCCAGAAAATATTTAATCCCAGCTACTGTTCCAATTCCAAGCAGCGCATACTTCAATCCTGTAAGAACAGCTTCCGGATTCAGCCCATTTTCCCACAGCGAAAAACCGATGCCGAGAAGAACGGCAATAATCGGAATAAACCGGTTGGACACCCGGCGGGTCCGGCGGATGGCGTACAAAACGACCGCCAGCCCAATATAAGGAGTAAAATCCATCATGATATCCATCGTACATGTCTCCTTCAAGTGAAATAGGCTTTCCTGCTATCAGCCTATTCACGAAGAAGCAGGGGTAGACATGGTCCGTTAGTCTTCGATGTTCACGATGACACAGCCATACCCTTCGCCACGATCGATATCCGCATTCGCTTCAGCAATCTCTTCCAATGGATAGATTTTATCGATGCGGTGCAGAAGCAGGTCGGATCGTAGAGCTTCATCAATATCTTCAACGGCCTCCCGCTTCGCTTCCTCCGGCATATCATACACAATAATCATACGAATGGTTAAGTCCATAAACATCATCCTGCGAAAAGGCAGCACCGGCTCTGGAACCACCGTCGAGGAATAAGTGGCAATCACTCCTCCGACACGGATGATCTCCAGCACACTCTCAAGATTCGCCCCGAACTCCACATCAATCACCCGGTCCACTTTCCGTCCGCCTGTAAAGTCGAGGATCTGATCGACCATATCCGAAGACTTGTGATTCACAATAAAATCTGCTCCTGCTTCACGGCAGTAATGACGGGATTCATCATTACTTGCGGTCGTAATGACGACAGCTCCGGCAAGCTTGGCCCATTGGATGGCGTAGTAGCCGACACGACCCGCTCCACCTGTGATGAACAACACTTCTCCTTCTACCGGACCATCAGCAAAAACACTCCGGTGGGCGGTCATGACCGGAATTCCGAGACACGCCCCTGTTTCAAAACTGACTTCATCCGGGAGCTTTACGGCCCTCCGGCTTTCCACAGCACAATACTCTGCTGCTGTTCCATGCTGCCGCTGGAACTGAGCCTGGTAGACCCACACCCGTTCCCCTATCCGCGCGTGGGAAACTCCAGGTCCGACCGCTTCAATCACGCCCGCTCCATCACTATTCGGAATGACTGGTCCGCCATCCAGTAAGTGTTGAAAGGATCCCTGACGCTTCTTCGTATCAGAAGGATTGACTCCTGAAGTTTTCATTCGTATCAACACTTCTCCGTGTCCGGGTTCAGGTGCAGCGAAGTCTCCTGTCTGCAGAACCTCTTCCGGTGCACCGAACTCTTCAAACCATGCTGCTTTCATCTATAAAACCTCCTCGATTTACTCTTCTTACTATACCCTGGCTGCTGTAAATCAAAAAGCCGTTGAACAGGAAAAAGACTGACAAGGATGATTCCCGTCAGCCTGAAAGAAACAGAGTGGACGCCTGCCGTTAATTAGGAAGGGTCGTTTTACTGTCCAGGACTTTCTGGACATCTGTATAATCCATTTGATGAGCTTCTGCCACCTGTTTATAGGTGACACAGCCATTGACAACGTTCAAGCCTTTGCATAGAGCCGGACTGTCCAGACAGGCTTTCTGCCACCCTTTGCCGGCAATTTGTAAAGCATAGGGGATCGTCACATTCGTCAAGGCGACCGTGGACGTCTGCGGAACGGCCCCCGGCATATTTCCTACGGCATAATGGACGACTCCATGTTTGATGTAGACAGGGTCATCATGAGTCGTGACATGATCCACCGTTTCCACAATGCCCCCCTGATCGACGGCTACATCAACAAGGACGCTTCCTTTTTTCATCGTCTGGACCATCGCTTCGGTAACGAGCTTTGGCGCTTTTGCTCCCGGGATAAGGACAGCCCCAATCACCAGGTCGGATTCTTCGACCGCCTCACTGATATTTAATGGATTGGACACGAGTGTATTGATCTGCCATCCAAAAATATCGTCCAGCTGACGAAGGCGCTCCGGACTTAAGTCGATGATCGTCACTTCCGCGCCGAGACCGACGGCTATTTTAGCCGCATTTGTCCCGACCACTCCCCCGCCGATGATCGTCACTTTCCCTCGTTTCACCCCGGGCACGCCGCCGAGCAGAATACCGGTTCCCCCAGGTGGACGTTCTAAAAACTGGGCTCCTTTTTGAGCAGCCATGCGGCCGGCTACTTCACTCATCGGCGTTAACAGCGGCAGGGATCCGTTTTCCGTCTGAACCGTTTCATAAGCGATGGCCGTCACTTTTTTATCCGCCAGTGCCTTGGTTAACTCTTCATCTGCGGCGAGGTGAAGATAGGTGAATAGAATAAGCCCTTCATAAAAGTATCCATATTCCTCAGAAAGGGGTTCCTTTACTTTCAGGACCATCTGCTGCCCCCAGGCTTCCGACGCCGAACCGACAATATTGACACCGACCTGCTTATAATCAGCATCCGAAAACCCGGAGCCTTCTCCAGCTTTCGTTTCCAAAAAGACTTCATGTCCCTGCTGAATCAGGTTGACAGCCCCTGCCGGTGTCATAGCCACCCGATTCTCATTATTTTTAATCTCTTTCGGGATTCCAATACGCACGATGAAAACCTCCTGTCTTTATCTAAAGGGTGTGTACGGCCTCGACCAATGTGTTGATCAGGAAGGTGACATCTTCCTCCTCAATGGATAACGGCGGAGCCAGTGTTAATATGTTATTGTAACCGGCTACCGTCATCCCATTCTTGCCGATAATGATTCCCTTCTCCTTGCAATGTTTGATGACAGCATTCACTTTTTCCACAGCCAGAGGTTCTTTCGTGTTTCTATCAGAAACCATCTCGATTCCGATCAGCATCCCTTTACCTCTGACATTCCCTACATACTTATGCCCCTGCAGACGCGTGTGCAATTCATTTTTGATATCATCACCAAGCTGTCTGGAACGCTGGAAGAGCTGTTCCTTCTCCATGATTTCTATATTCTTCAGTGCAACAGCACAGGAAGCGGGACTCCCCCCGAATGTATTGATATGCCGGAAGAAATCATAGGTCGCCTCCCCACAGAAGGCTTCATAAACCTCCCTTTTCACAGCGGTGGCCGATAATGGCAGATAGGCACTGGTAATGCCTTTGGCCATCGTAACGATATCCGGCTGAACGCCGTAATTCATAAACCCGAACGGCTGACCCGTCCGTCCGAAACCACAGATGACTTCATCAACAATCATCAAAGCCCCGTGTTTTTCGCAGATGGATTTGACTTCCTTCATGTAATTTTCCGGGGGAACAATGACGCCACCTCCGGTAATGATGGGTTCCATAATGACACCGGCGATGGTTTCATTGTATTCCCATGTCATGACCTTATCTATATCCTCCGCTCCCCAGCGGTCGGCTTCACTATGGTGGTTCCGGTATTCATCAGGTGGTGCCACATGTAAGAAACCGGACCCCAGCGGCTCGTATTTATATTTTCGCTGCGCCTGACCTGTCGCAGAGAGAGAGCTTGTGGAGTTTCCATGGTACGCACGATAGCGGGAGATGAATTTGGAACGGTAATGATCACCCTTCTGCTGATGATACTGCCGGACCATTTTGAATGCCATTTCGTTCGCTTCTGAACCACTGTTGGAAAAGAAGACGACATAGTCTCCGCCGAGCATCTCATTGATCTTTTCAGCGAGGTTTACCGCGGGTTCATGGCTTTCTGTCATCGGCATGTAGGACAATTCCTTCATCTGCTCATAAGCAGCCGCTGCCAGTTCCTCACGACCATAGCCGATATTCACACACCACAGGCCCGACATTGCATCCAGAAAGCGATTGCCTTGAACATCCGTGATCCATGAGCCTTTGGCACTTTTCGCAATCATCGTGTTTTCAGGTTTATAAGGCTTCATGGAGTGCCATACATACTTTTCGTCCTTCTGGAGCATATCATTCTGCACATCCGCTTTTGTCATGGAAAAACCTCCCCATTCCTGGATAATTATTTGAATTATCTTAATTATCCAACATTAAAGAACAGGTTTCATTAGACATTGTGTTAAACCATCCCCGGGACGCTTACACATAATGACAACACACTTGTAAAAAGTCAGGCATGCAGGGCCTGCTGATATTCATGAGCGACAAGAGCAAACTCGATTACCTGTCGTTTTTCACAGTCCATAAAGTCAGATCCGAGCAGCATTTCCAGCTTCTCCAGCCGGTGATAAAGCGTCTGGCGGACAACAAAGACCTTGTCTGCTGTTTCTTTTTTGGAACCATTGCACGCGAGGTAGACCCGTAAGGTTTCCAGAAGCTTCGTATTATGTTTTTGGTCATACTGTATAATCGGCTCTAAATATTCATCCACCAGCCCATTGAGGTTGCTGTGTTTATGTACAAGGGAGATGAGCCGGTACATATGGAGATCATCATAAAAGTATTTGTGCTGCTCAGGCGGAAGACTGCTCTGCAGCGTCAGAGTTTCCAGGGCTGTCTGGTAACTTTCCTTGATATGATCCATCTGACGCGTATATTTTCCAACAGCAATTTGAAAGGAGGCGACCGACGAATCATTCAGCATGCTGATTTTCCTCAATCTGTCCACTCCTGTTTTCATCCGTGTTTTCCAGTCATCCTCCTGTTTACGGTTCAGCAGAATATACGTAATCAGCTGCCTGCGTTCGACGGGAAAAACATAAAAACCATTCTGATCAAAAATATTCTGCACAAGCATATTCAAATACGTAACGTCCGGATTCTTCCGGCTTCCATCAGCCATGTTCATTTTCACTGTCACCGCTGCAGCCCCGAAGGAAGGCAGTTGGATTTTATAATGGTTCAAGCGGCTTTCCACTTCCTCTGCGGTATGCTCTCCTTCCAGCCATCCCATCAGCCACTCCGTTTCCCTGGCCTTCCGTTTTTCCTCCGTATACAATTCGCGCAGGAGATACTGGGCAAGAGCGGTGGCCGTCCGGTCGAGAAGAAGTGATTCAAACTCCCCGAGTTCCCGCCTCCCGCATAATAAATAAATGACAGCAAATTCCCTTTCAAGCACCTGGACAGGCTGCTTCAACACCCACCGCGTCCGCTTTTCCGGCGGGGCATTGAGCTCGGCAAGAGCCTCTTCCCGCTCTTTATCCCTGAGCTGTGGTACTGTGACCACCGTATGATCCTTCGTTACATAGATTAATTGGCAATTCACATACTGCTGGAGATTTTTAAGAATATCAAAATAGTTATCAATGGAAAGCAGGCGTTTGTTCAAGCGCTGGGCATAATCTTCCAGGCTGGAGATCCGCTCATATTGATGGTTGATTAAATCTGCATGAATACCCCGGGTAATTTCAATAAAGGAAACCTCTTCTTCAAAGACGATAATCGGAAAGTCATGAGCGTCTGCAAAAGCCAGAGCTTCCTCTGATAAGTCCTGAATAAACGTGCCAAGTTCAATGCAGATCCCTGCTACGTTCCGTTCAACCAGCTGCTGCAGTAGCGTCAGGAACAAGCCGTCATCATTTTTCCACCCAAATCCTGTGGAAAGAATAAGCTCTCCACCCTTCAGGTTTTCTCTTACTTCCGTCATTTCAAAGACATGCACCCATTTCACAGATTTCGAAAGTCCTGCATGCCCTGAAATGACTTTTGCTGATGAAAAGTGATCCCGTTTCAAAATGTTTTCAATAGACATGGAATCTTTCATACAACGCCCCCCTCTTTTAACGTATACCAAAAGATGGTGATAATCGAACAACTTGTAAGATAATCTCACATAGAGGCTGAATTCTTTGTCGACTAAGAATTTTTCACGCCCACCTTCCCCCTGTTGGTCAGAAAATCCATACTGACTCAACATGTAAGCGCTGTCATCATTCTTCATAAAAAAAGTCATCTTCTTCTATTTTAACAGGAACTTCAAAAAAAGACAGAAAAAAGATGAAAGAGACACCGCACGAAAACGACGGCCGGCCTGTTATCCGGTATGTGCAGCCGCTCCCTTATGGGAATCCATCAAAAAAGGCTGCCGAGAATGCTCTCGACAGCCTGAGGAGGGAGGCCTCCTATTTTATTTCCTGTTTTTTCTGCTGCTGAAATAAAATCGTTGAAAAATATTTCCTTGAGTCCGGGTGAAGGATGTGCAGCCTTTCCACTTCCGGCTGTTCCGGATTGCTTCCTGTGTACGAAAACTCCAGAAAAGCTCCGCTCAAATTTTCGGTCACGGCTTTAATGACGTAGCCCTGCTCCAGTAAATAATCGATTTTTTCACGTTCCATATAAAATTCACGATGGTCTGACATGTCCTTCCTCCTTTACGCATCTGCTTTTTGTGTGACATCCTCTGTTCCTGTTCGTTTCCCCAGCTTCTCTTCGACAAATCCTTCACCAATGATCCAGTCCCGGCCGACTGTGATTCCCAGATAGTCCTCATCACTCGGAGTCTCGATCTCCGCCTGCGGATGTTTTTTAAAGTACCAGTGCTTGGCCAGCAGATAATAGCAGAGCGCACCGATTCCAAATCCGACGAAGAAGGACCACGTACTGAAGAGATAAGCGAAGACACTTCCAATCACCCAGGAAATCATTCCAGCCCAGTTGACTCCGCCGTCATAGGTATACTGCCCCCCGCTTCTATACAAGTCCTTCACATTCATCCGGCGCTTTCTTAATAGATAATAGTCGGCAAAGATAATCCCGACGATGACAGATAGAATCGCCGCAGCTATTAAGAGGACCGGAATCAATAGATTAAAAATACTCCACGGCTGAATGACTGTTCCGACAAGCCCTGCTATGAACACCCCTGCCCAGAAAGGCAGCTTCGGTCCACCGACATTGGAAAAGATCGTTGCTGCCGGAACAATATTGGCGGACACATTGGTCGACCACTGAGCCAGTACAATCATGAGGAGCAGAATGCCAAGGACAAGGCCGCTCGCCGATTCCTGTAAAGCGACGACCGGGTCAAAGTTGGAAACGGCAATGTAGGATACAGCACCAAGAACAACGATAAACGTCTGGGTAAGCGGCAGGCCGACCAGACTTCCGACCATGGCCCCTTTGTTACGCTTGAACCAGTTTCTTTCATACTTTGGAGCTTTAATGAACCTCGAGATGGATGAAATATCCGCAGCCAGTGTCGACCAGTACCCCATGTTACTGACCACCACAATGACAAAAGCTGTAAAGGCTGCTCCACCGGTCACAGGGCTTTCCACCCATGACCAGATGTCTTTTCCCTGTCCAGCCGCCGTACCTGAAAGATTGAAGTACATCCATACCCCGATCAGAATAATGATCGGTGCGGCCAGATCCGCAAATTTCTCAACGGCCTTAATCCCCAGGGCCGTATTAAAAAGCTGGAATAAAGCAAATAGAATATAACAGATAAACCAATTATCAAAGCCGAATAAAATGTTTAAAATACCGTTAATGGCCGTAGACCCGAAATAAGTATTGATCCCAAACCACATCGAGGCAGCTACTCCGCGGATGATGGATGGGAAATGAGTGCCGACGATCCCGAATGGAGCACGCATATATACCGGAAAGGACAAGCCGTGTTCGATACCAATGTCAGCGGTCAGGGTGATGGCAAGACCGATGAGTACGGTACCGAGAAGAGTTCCGAGGACAACCCAGATGAGAGGAATGGACTGGACCCCTGCTCCACCGATGGCGAAGGCCGCTAAAACGACAGCCATACCGACCCACATAAACGTAAATCCAAGGGTGCCGATTTTCTTCTGTTCGTGGGGGATGGGCATAAGATCGGGGGACATTAAATGATTATCTTTTTTGCTCATGAAGCCGTCTCCTCCTAAGTTTACCTATAAATTTTGCTGCCCGGCAGATGCCGGACAGCCTTTTTATTTCTTAACCGGGGGCTACTTCTGGTAAAGCTTCTCCTGAGAAGACGTTTGACTGCCAAACTTGGAACGCTTCAAATAACGGCCGCTTCCAATTTTTCCGACGAACTGCTGGTCTTTGATCACAAATTCCCCGCGCGAGAGGACACTGACCGTCTGCCCTGTCACCTGCATGCCTTCAAACGGGTTGTAATCTGCAGCCATATGGCTCGTCTCAACAGAAATCGTCCGTTCCACATCCGGATCGAAGATCACAAGATCCGCATCCGCTCCAACGGAAATCGTCCCTTTTTGCGGGAACAATCCAAACGTTTTCGCTATTTTCGTCGATGTAATATTGACGAATTCATTCAATGTGATCCGCCCTTTTTTCACACCTTCGGAGAATAAAATGCTGACACGGTCTTCAATGATGGGGCCGCCATTCGGAATCTTGGTAAAGTCTCCTCTGCCAAGGTCTTTCTGCCCCTTGAAGTCGAAGGAACACTGATCTGAACCGAGCGTCTGCAGATCGCCGGTCTTCAATGCATTCCACAGTACTTCCTGATGGTGCTTTTCTCGTAGAGGCGGGGACCAGACGTATTTCGCCCCTTCAAAGTCCGGCTTTTCCAGATAGCTCTGATCGAGGACCAAATACTGTGGACATGTTTCTCCAATGACGTTATAGCCTTTCTTTCTTGCTGCGGCAATAGCGGAAACGGCCTGCTCACAGGTGACGTGGACGACGTATAGCTGGGAATCGGCCAGCCCGGTCAATTCTGCTGCCCGGTTGGTCGCTTCTCCCTCCACTTCCGGCGGACGGGTCAGCGCATGATAGATCGGATCCGTCTGACCTGCATCAAGGGCCTTCTTCACTAAGTGATCGATGACGTCACCGTTTTCGGCATGAACCATGACAAGCGCCCCCAGCTTCTTAGCCTGTTCCAGCGTTTTAAAAAGCGTGCCGTCATCGGATTGGAATACATTTTTATACGCCATAAACACTTTGAATGAAGTGATTCCTTCGTCTTCAATGACCGAAGGAAGCTGATCCAGTACACTTTCGTTCATTTCGCTGATCATCAGATGAAAACTGTAGTCTATGACCGATTTATCCTGGGATTTGGCATGCCATTGATCGATGGAATTTTGGAGCGGCTTCCCTTTATCGGTTAAACAGAAATCGATCACCGTTGTTGTTCCTCCATGGGCCGCCGCAATGGTTCCTGTTTCGAAATCATCCTTACTGACCGTGCCCCCGAACGGCATTTCCAGGTGGGTATGCGGATCAATCGCACCTGGAAAAATGTAGCGGCCGGCGGCGTCGACGACTTCTGCGGAAGCCTCATCAAAATCATGACCGATCATCGCTATTTTTTCATCTTCGATCAAAAGATCCGCCTGATACGTATCCGCTGCAGTAACAATCGTTCCATTCTTTATAATTTTTCTCATCCAATCCCTCCATTAAATTACTTGATCAAATCCACACTGCACGATGGAGTGGCTCCAATCGCTGCCTGCCGCTCGTTCCATGTCATCGGTGGCTTTCCATTAGCGTACTCCACCATATCAATGGCTCCGTCCACCGGACAGACGATGCTGCACAAATTACATCCGACACAATCTTCCTCGCGGACCTTCAAAATATCCCGGCCCTTGTCATCCTTCAGCATATCGATACACTGGTGGGAGGTGTCCTCACAGGCAATATGACACTTGTTGCAGTTGATGCACACATCATTGTTGATCTTGGCAACAACCTGGTGGTTCAGATCAAGATTGCCCCAGTCGGAATACTTCTCAACAGACTTCCCGACAATGTCCATGACCGAATCAAGGCCCTTGTCATCCAAATAGTTGTCCAACCCGTCGATCATATCCTCTACGATGCTGAAGCCGTGGTGCATGGCGGCTGTACACACCTGCACACCTGTCGCCCCCATCAGCATGAATTCGACCGCTTCACGCCAGCTGGAAACGCCGCCCATCCCTGAAATCGGCACATTGATTTTCGGATGACGGGCACATTCAGCGACCATGTTCAAGGCGATCGGTTTCACAGCAGGACCGCAATACCCTCCATGAGCGCCCTTGCCGGCGACGTTGGGTACCGTATCCCATGAGTCCAGATCCACACCGGCGAGGCTGTTAATCGTGTTGATCATACTGACCGCGTCTGCGCCTCCGTTGACGGCTGCTTCCGCTGTAAACGTGATGTCGGTAATATTCGGCGTGAGCTTCACTATGACCGGTGTCTGCGCCACTTCCTTCGCCCAGGCGGTCTGTTTTTCCACAAGCTCAGGGACCTGACCTGAAGCCGCCCCCATGCCTCGTTCTGCCATGCCGTGCGGACATCCGAAGTTCAATTCAAGCCCGTCCACTCCGACATCTTCGACGCGTTTGACGATTTCGTGCCATTTTTCCTGTGTTGGTTCGACCATGAGAGATGCGATAATCGCATGATCCGGAAATCTTTTCTTCGTTTCATAGATTTCCTTCAAGTTCACTTCAAGTGGACGGTCTGTAATCAATTCAATATTGTTAAATCCCGCCACCCGCTTGCCGCCATAGGAGACAGCAGCGAACCGGGAAGACACGTTCAGGATGGGATCACCGAGCGTTTTCCACACGGCTCCCCCCCATCCTGCTTCAAATGCCCGCTGCACCTGATATCCTGAGTTGGTCGGTGGTGCAGATGCCAGCCAGAATGGGTTGGGAGATTCAATCCCTGCCAGATTTAATCGTAGGTCAGCCATAAGATTCCTCCTCGTAGTTTTATTCTGTTAAACCGCAGCCGTAGGAGCAGGGGAAAGTTGTTTATGAATCGCCATAGCGACTTCTTTTCCCTGCTGGGCAGCCGTTACGACCATGGCCTCTCCCTGCCCCTTCGCAAAAATGACATCCCCGGCAGCAAAGACATTGGATTGGGAGGTTCTTAGAGTGACGGGGTCGACTTTAACGACGCCGCCTTCATGATCCAGACCAAACGATTCAATTAAATCGGTGTAGCGGGTCTGACCGATAGCTTTGATCACGGCATCTGCCTCCATCATGAATTCGGATCCCGGTACAGGTTCCGGTCTTTTCCTTCCATCTTCATCAGGGGTACCAAGCTTCATCTCCACACATTTCAAGTGCGTGACATGACCCGCCTCATTCCCAAGAACTTCTACAGGCTGGGTAAGCCAGTGGAACTGGACATCGTCCTGTTTGGCAAAATCGTACTCAAACTCATAGGCTGTCATTTCTTTTCTAGTCCGGCGGTATACAATCTTCACGTCCTCCGCCCCTTTACGAGCGGCACAGGTGGCTGCATCAATCGCTGTGTTTCCGGCTCCGATCACAATGACTCTGCGTCCAAGCAGCTCATCTGTTACCGGACCGGATTTCGTTTCTTTTACAAATTCGATCGCATCATGAACACCGGCCATATCCTCACCCGGAATGCCGAGCATCGGAACGTGACCCATCCCGATCGTCAAAGCAATGGCATCAAACTGATCGGACAGCTCCTCAAAAGAAATATCCGCTCCAACCGCCGTATTCGTCCTGATTTTCACATCCAGCTGTGCCACCTGGTCCACTTCCCACCGGGAAATGTTCTGCGGCAGACGGAATGATACGATGCCGTATGTATCCAGCCCTCCTGCTTCTTCTGCCGCTTCAAAAATCGTGACATCATAACCGAAGCGCGCCAGTTCCCGCGCTGTAGACAAGCCGGCGGGACCCCCTCCGATGACAGCGACACTCATTCCGTTTTTCTCTCCGGGCTTGAATAGCAGCTGTTCATTCTGGATCGCCCAGTCTGTTGCGAACCGCTGCAGATCACCGATTAAGATGGGTTCTGTCGAATGGTTCAACACACAGGCACCCTCACAAAGTTCTTCTGTCGGGCAGACGCGGGCACATGTAGCACCGACAGGGTTGGAGGACATAATCGTCTTCGCTGATCCCTTCAAATTCCCGGAAGCAATTTTTTTAATGAACTTCGGAATATCGATTCCTGTCGGGCATGCCTGAATACAGGGCGCATCATAGCAGTACAGGCAGCGGTTGGATTCCTCCATCGCCTCCTGGGCATTCAATCCGTCATGGACCTCATCAAAATTCACCTGCAGATTCTCCAGTGATATCCCCTTGCTTTTCAACTGTGTCAATCTGATCCCCCTCTTTCAGTAAGATACGGATTTATAAAAAAAGCCCTGCATAGATTCCTTCCAGCCCCCGGCCCTATGCAGAACTTTCTGTGCGATCATGATGCAGGATTACGGGAGAAGCTCCCCCATTTTTTCGTACGTTTCCGGACGGCGGTCACGATAGAACTGCCATGTGTCACGGACTTCACGGATGAATTTTTTGTCCATTTCCCCAATGACGACCTCATCCTGATCCCGGCTGCCTTCTGCAACAAAACTGCCGCGTGGATCGACAAGATAGGATTGTCCGTAGAATTCACCCATATTCCATGGTCCTTCGTAACCGACACGGTTGATCGCCCCGAGGTAATAGCCGTTCGCGACCGCATGCGCCGGCTGTTCCAGCTTCCATAGATATTCTGAAAGCCCGGCGACTGTAGCGGACGGATTGAAGACGACTTCCGCGCCGTTCAGGCCAAGGACACGTGCTCCTTCCGGAAAGTGGCGGTCGTAGCAGATGTAGACACCCACTTTGGCATAAGCCGTTTCAAAGACCGGATAGCCGAGGTTGCCCGGTTTGAAGTAATACTTCTCCCAGAATCCATATCCCTTATCCCCGACGCCCACCTGGGGAATGTGGTGCTTTCTGTATTTGCCGAGGTAGGAACCATCGGCATCAATGACAGCCGCCGTGTTATAGTACGTAGCGATCCCTTCCCGCTCATAAATCGGCAGGACGATGACGACCGACAATTCTGCAGCCAGATCCTGAAACAGCTTTGTCGTTGGACCGTTGGGGATCTCCTCTGCGGCGTCGTACCATTTCGGATTCTGCTCGGAACAGAAATATGGACCGTAGAAGATTTCCTGCAGGCAGATGATCTGCGCCCCTTTTTGTGCTGCTTCACGTACGAGCAGCACATGCTTTTCGATGGACTGCTGTTTATGTACCTCTACAGGCTCACTGCCGTCCACATCATGTGAAGCTTGAATTAAGCCGATCTGTACTTTATCAGACATCGAAGCTCCTCCTTCAAATCTTTTTTATTTTAAAATTCAAAATATTTAGTTATTTGTTCTTATCATACATAAATTTGTCGGAAAATCCATTGTACAAAGTGTCAAAACCTTTCCGTCCCCGGATGGATACTTTGTTAAAAACGGGAACGAAAGAAGGAAGAAGCGTCCCGTCTGCTTCTTCCTTCCCCTTCCTTAATACCAGCGCTGTGTCAGCATTTTACGCTTCGTATAAAAATTCACCCCGTCTTTCCCATTGGCATGCAGATCGCCGTAAAACGACTTTTTATTTCCGGAGAATGGGAAAAATGCCATCGGTGCAGGAACATTGACATTGACTCCGAGCATCCCGGCATCCATTTCTTCGCGGAACTGCTGGACCGCCTTCCCACTGGAGGTATAGATCACGGCGCCGTTGGCAAATTCCGATTCATTAGCTGTCTGGATCGCCTCATCAAGGGTATCCACCCGCACGATGCTTAAGACAGGAGCAAAAATTTCATCCTTCCAGATGGTCATATCTTTAGAGACATGATCAAAAATCGTAGCCCCGAGGAAGTATCCGGAATCATGCTCACGAAGCTCCACACGTCCATCCCTGATCAAAGCGGCATTTTCTTTTTCCCCGGCTTCGATATATCGGAGCACTTTTTCCCGGTGGGCCTCCCGGATCAGGGGTCCCAGTGTCGTTTCATCCTCCAGACCGTTCCCTACATTTAATTGATCCGCCGCTTCTTTGATTTTCGCTGCGAGGCTGTCAGCCACATCACCGACCGCAACGACGACGGAGCAGGCCATGCATCGCTCTCCCGCACTTCCAAAAGCAGCATTGATAATGCCCTCGACCGATTTATCCAGATTACAGTCCGGCATGACAATGGAATGGTTTTTCGCGCCGGCAAGCGCCTGGACCCGCTTCCCATGTTGAGAAGCTGTCTTATACACATATTCCGCTACAGGCTGGGAACCTACAAAGGAGACAGCGTCGACCTCTTCATGCTCAAGCAGGCCGTTGACGACGTCATGGGCTCCATTGACAAGGTTAAGCACGCCTTTCGGCAGTCCCGCTTCATGGATGAGCTCCACCAGCATTTTCGCTAAAATCGGTGTCCGCTCCGACGGTTTAAGAACAAAGGTATTCCCGCATACGAGCGCAAGCGGAAACATCCAAAGCGGGACCATCATAGGAAAGTTAAAGGGTGTAATTCCGCCGACAACTCCTACTGGATACCGGTACATCCCAGAATCGATCCCTTCAGCGATATCCGGAAGTACATCCCCCATCATGAGACTCGGAGCCCCTGCTGCAAACTCCACACACTCAATGCCGCGCTGCACTTCTCCCGTGGCATCCTTTTTCGTCTTTCCATTCTCCTGAGTCAAGGCTTCGGCCAGCTGATCGCGGTTTTCAATCAGAAGCTGTTGATATTTGAACATTATTCTCGCTCGTTTAGGGACAGGAGTCTTCTTCCAGGATTGAAAGGCCTCCCTGGCTGACTGGACAGCTTTATCAACATCCTCCTTGGTTGAAATAGGAACGCGTGCAATGATTTCTCCAGTAGCAGGGTTGGGAACTTCCTCCACCTGACCACCTTCAGAAGGAACCCACTCCCCATGGATAAAGTTTTCAATAACCACCTGATTCGACTTCGAGAAAGTTGTCGCCATCATTTCACCTCTGGTTTCATTTGATTTTTTTCTTCACTCAAAATAAGTATAAATTCAGAATATTTACACATCAATGGACGAAACGTTAAATGAATGGCAGTTGGAATTTACAAAATGACGCGTTGACTTTAAATTCAACAGTTGATAGGAAGGCAGGATAAGAAACCATACACCAGGGTAAGCTAGCGGAAGCGGGCTATCACCATTTTTAACCATTTGTACATAGGGGGTTATTGAACATGAAGAAAAAGAAAGCCATTCAGCCGGAACAGCATCAGGAGCGGCAGCCGGGGTATGAATATGAAATGGATCCGCTGCCGGAATATGTGGATGAGACCTATACAGGCAGCGGAAAGCTGGCCGGTAAAACTGCCATCATTACCGGTGGAGACAGCGGAATCGGAAGAGCAGTCAGCCTGCTTTTTGCTAAAGAAGGCGCAGACGTCGCAGTTCTTTATCTGGATGAGCATGAAGATGCAGCGAAAACAAAGCACTTGGTCGAAGAAGAAGGCCGGCGCTGTGAACTTTATCATGGAGATATCGGCGGACCGGAGTTTTGTGAAACCATCGTCGAGCAGGTGGTAAAGAAATTCAAAACCATCGATATTCTTGTCAACAATGCAGCGGTTCAGTACCCGCAGAAAAATGTGCTCGACATTTCCAACGAACAGCTTCTTGAGACATTCCGTGTCAACTTCTTTTCCTATATCTATATGACGAAGGCGGTTCTGCCCCATATGAAGAAAGGGGCGTGCATCATCAACTCCTCCTCGGTGACAGCCTATAAAGGAAACGATCAGCTGATTGATTATGCATCAACCAAAGGCGCCATCACCTCTTTCACCCGATCACTCGCCGGATCTCTGGTGGGGCAGGGAATACGCGTGAATGGTGTTGCTCCAGGACCGATCTGGACTCCATTGATACCCGCGAGTTTTGATAAGCACAAGGTGGCGGAATTTGGCTCGGACAATCCCATGGGGCGTCCCGGCCAGCCGAGGGAAGCAGCACCCGCCTATGTCTATCTGGCTTCCAATGATTCGAGCTATGTAACCGGGCAGATGCTTCATGTCAACGGAGGGATTCCCGTGAACGGATAGAAGAGCTGCTGCAGTATTCAGCTTGTAGAGAAACCCCTGTTTCTCTACAAGCTTTTTTTCTTACCGCCAGGAGCGAAAGCCCTCTCCTTTCCGCGGACAAGCGCCCGAGCTTCCTGACCAAATCAGCGGAGGGCGTGCCCTCAGCATTTATCCACCGACAAGCGGAATGTGACCCTTCACACGACAAATGGACAGCTGCTGCAGTTTTTTCGTTTAGGGAGGAGTAGATTAGGAGACTATCATAGTGGATGACGTGTTATAATTATCCATAATTGTATGGGAAGGATGATGCCGCTTATGGCCCGAACCAGTTTCTGTCATTGTTTCAGCAACCAAGAAGAGCTTGCTCAAGGTACAGCATCCACCCGGACCTACCTCGCCTTCTGCGTGGTCACCGGCAGGGAAGGTGCCATTGAGTTCAGCTTTCAGACGACGTATATCGATCAAAGCAAAGAACCCCCTTTTGCTACCTTCTACGGAGTTAAAAGCGAATGGGAAGAGGATGCAGCCTCACCCAAGAAGCTGCGGATCCACAGCCGCTCCCCGCTAAAAGATGACGGGCAGGCCCCGCGCGAGCAGCCTTTTCTAAGATCCCAGGATCTCTTTTACTCGTATACCGTCAATCTTGATCTACATAAACTGAAAGCCTATCGGAGACATTCTGACACATATTTGACGACCATCCATTCGAAGGTTTTGTACGAGGAGTTAAAAGCTGTATATACCAGTATCTTCAAAGCCGCACCGATCGACACAGAACAGGACCACTTTATGATTTTGGTGGACTAAAACAAAAAAAGGATGGGTCCGGTCATTTTAAACGCTGACTGATCCGGTCCAATCCTTCCACCTTCGCTTTCTCCACGTTCAACTCTCTTTTCAGCAGCACATTCTCCGCTGTCATACCTGCAAGGATCGATATCCCAATCAATGTCCGAAGCATGTCCGGTTCAGGAATCAGATAAGTGACAGCAAAAACCGCAGCTGCCGCTCCAATTAAAAAATCTGCTAAAAATCCGAGGTAGATGCCTTTTGGACGCCTCCGCCTTCTCGGGAAAACCAAAACCTTTCCATTTCTCATCAAATGAGCCACCACGCCTGTTATCCCTCCAATACATCCGGCAATCAGGAGCGTGTTCACAGTATTGATCCCCCTAAACTTAAAAAAGCGGCCGCTGGAAGATACTTAGAAACATAAAAACTATGCACTAATCATCCACCAAAGCGGGCCGCCTCGATAAGTCTTTTATTGTATAAACGTAAAGTCACTATAATGAACATGCTACCTCAAGTGTACACGATTCCAACAAGAAAATAAATACTTCTTTTCAATTTTATCCTTCAATTAACAATAAATGTAACATCAACTCTTTTTCACATCCAGCAGCTGATGGATTTCATGTTCATAATAATCCACTTCCTTTTTGGAAGTGGCATCCATCATTCCCTGGAGCAAAGGCTCGTAGTCTTTCTTTTCTGTTTGGTCAGTGGATTGAAAAACAGCTCGGCTCTCTTCATAGTGATCCAGAAATCGTTGAAGCTTCATATAATAATACCGGGTTTCCTCCAATGAACCAGCTTCTCTGAAAGCATCCAGCAAATCATCGAATTCTTCATCTTTTTTCTTTTTCCCCATATCCTGCCTGACGCACCTCCTGAAGAGATTTATTAAAGGAGTTGATTTCTATTTATTACCCATTATACAAGAATATGTAACGACTCACGTTAGAGAATCCGAATTTCTTCTTAAAAAAGAAATGGTACAGCCTCTCATTGACGAGAAACTGTACCATTTCAGCACGTGGGTTTGTATGATTCCGATTGGGCTCGAACCAACGACCTCCACCCTGTCAAGGTGGCGCTCTCCCAGCTGAGCTACGGAATCAAAATATTAATGGGTATTTCCTGGTGACAAGTAATAATATACTACGGAAAAATCGGAGTGTCAATATAGTGTGAAGAATTTTTTAACACTTTGTAAATAGACGGGCTCCGGTCCCTCTTACATTTTCTTTAATATTGTTCGGACAGCTGTTGAACGGTCCATCCCATGGTCTTCCGCATACCTCTCCAGCTTATTGAAGGATTCTTCATCCAGGCGGACATGAAGGGATCGGGTCAGTTTATCTTCCGTCTTCTTTCTGGGACGCCCCCGCTTAATATGCCGTTTTCCGTCCCCATCAAGCCATACGTCAAGGGTGACTTCCCCCTCTCTTTCAATTACCTCCGCACAGTTGTTTTCCTCCCACAACTGCTGAGCCCGATCCTTGTAACCGGTCATCTGCCGGATATCTTTTTCAGGGAGACCAGCATAGGCCGCCTTTTCCCTGAACTTATATTTCAAAAATTCCTCCAATTCTTCATAAGAAGAAAACGTCAACTGCTTCATAATCTCCGTCCTTTCCATCTCTGTCCATTATGCCGGAATTTTGAATGAAATGAAACAGCCTTAAACTTTTTTGTGGCACAAAAAACACCCATCTAGTATAGTGAGTTTGTTACTTTTTGTAGCACAAAAAAGAAAGGCAGGAGATCCAATGTATATCGAATCTAAATATATAACGGTTAAAGAAGGGTACGCGGAAGAGCTGGCCTCCCGCTTCGATCAGCCCCTCCCCATCGAGGACATGCCGGGGTTCCAAGGGTTATCAATTGCTGTAGAGAAAGCCCGGAAAGGGGAACAGATGGTCATCATCACTACGAAATTTTTATCCAAGGACGATTATAAGGCATGGAAAAAAAGCGACGCCCATGTACAGGGGCACAAATCAAAGCAAAAGCCGGATTTTGTTTTAAATACCTCCCTCGGTCTCTATGAAGAAATTCTGAGCAGATAACGATGTACTCTATTCATGGACCGGATTCACGGAGGATAAGTAGTGGTCCAGCTCACATACAAGAGGCGGTCAGGGACTCCCCTGGCCGCCTCTGTTGGTGACCGAATGAAAGCGACGGCATCCCACGTCCATTCATAGTTCTTTCTTGTAGGTTTTTGAATTTCGTTCATAATAGGAAGAGAACGATCATACAGAAGGCAGGTTTTTCACATGAATAACAGCAAACGCTGGATTGATTTGAGAGATAGTTTTCTATTTCTTCCCGCCATTTACAGCGTGATCTCCATTATCAGCGTAGTGGCCTCCATCCTTCTCGATGAATGGGTGGTATCCAATTGGAAGGACGCCCTCCCTGGTTTCCTCCTTACCGGGAGCTCAGTGGCTCAGACGTTGTATGGATCGCTTGTAACCTCCATCCTAACGATGACAACGATCAGTTTTTCCACCATCATGGTTGTTCTCACTACTTATACAACGCAATTCTCGCCAAGAACGCTGCAGGACTTTATGAAAAGCCGGATCACTCAGCACGTTCTCGGAGTTTTCTCCTTCGGTTTCATCTTTTCCCTGCTGCAGTTGTTCCTGCTTGGAAAGGATTCCGGGTCTGGTTTAATCAGTCCTTTTCTAACCGTTTTCGTCTCCATCGTCTGTCTGGCTTTCTTTATTATCTTTATCCACCACTCCTCCCGCTTCATTAAAGTGAATAATTTAATCGGGACCATTCGAAAGAGCACATCCGATCTGATCAACAGAACCTTTTCCGAAAAAAATTATGACAGTTACACGGACTGGGATCAGGAGGATATCGAAGAACGAAAAAAACCGGAGAAAAATGTCATTTCGACAGGAAAATCAGGTTATATTCAAAGCGTGAATTACTCCTCCTTGATCCAATGGGCCGAAAAGAATGAGGTTTTATTGGAAACCGCTTTTTCCATGGGGGAGTATATCCAGAAAGGAATGCCCCTGTTTTATTACTGGGGAGAAACACAGAAGGAAAATTTCAAGCCGGACGAAGCAAGGGCTTTTGTCGTGATCGGTAATGAGCGGATCGACATTCAGGATATTGAATTTTCTCTGCAGAAGCTTGTGGAAATCGCCGTACGCGCCATTTCCCCAAGTCTCAACGATCCTCATACCGCCACGAACTGCATCAACCGGATCGGATCCCTGCTCATTGAGCTCGCTGATGTGTATGAGCCGATCCGTTATTATCCGGACGACAATGAAAATCTCCGCCTTATCGCAGAACCGGTGCCGTTTAGCGAATACTTGTATAAATGCTTCTATCAAATCCGCATCTACGGACACCATGATGTTTCCGTCATGAACTCTGTGATGGAAGTGTTGTACAAACTGGCGGTCATTCAAAAGGAGAAAGTCCAGGATGATGTGTGGAGGTTCGGCCGTTATATGATCAAGGCTGTTGATGTAGAGAATATGGACGAGCTTGATTTTGAACGGTTTAACCATCAGGCACAGAAACTGGCCGATGCGTGCGGCACAACCATTTCCTTGAAAAACCATGCGTCTTCCTGACGGGGGAGCAAAAAAAAAGGAACCGCCCACATCCGGGACGGTTCCTTTTTTTCGTGTATTAATCACTGCCGGATATGACCATATCGTCTTCCATCTCGGCAAGAAGCGTGGCAGGCGAGACTTTGTCACCTTTTTTAATATAAAGCTTCTTCAGGCTCCCGCTGATGCCCACCGCTACTTTCGACTCTGTGCCATCTCTTCTGATCACAAAAAGGGGCTCCCATTCATACACGTATTCCCCGTTCTGGACGAGGACTTCGGTCACTTCTCCATAACACGGGGAAATGATTTTTTCCGGCCGCATGGTTCATTCCTCCTGTTCTCATCATGCCCGGGCCCGGCCGGGCATTTGAAACAGCATATGTACGAAAAGCGGACAAGATGACTGCTGAACAAAAAGAAATGACGCAGCCTCTCCCTGGATGAGAAACTACGCCACTCCGGCACTTTGTATGATGATTCCGATTGGGCTCGAACCAACGACCTCCACCCTGTCAAGGTGGCGCTCTCCCAGCTGAGCTACGGAATCTATGTAGAAAATTGTCGTTTTTTGCTGACAAAGATTAATATACTATGAATCCCAATCATAGTCAACATGATCCGACAAACTTTTTTATAACTTCTCAATCCGTGATCGCAGTCATTGGCTTTCTGATCTGTTCCACTTTTTCAACAATTCTATGATAAAATAAGAAGTGCAACGTTTACATCGAATTTTAAGCGGGAATTTTTTATATACTTCCGTGCTGTAAGGAGGTGGTCTATTTATGGGTAGAGACGGATCCATGACCGAATACACCATAAACAGTCAGTACTTAAATGAAGAAATGACCCTTCGCGTGTATACACCGAACAACTTCTCCCCTCTATACAAGTACCATTTCTGTATCATGCAGGATGGAAACGATTATTACTCCATGGGGCGTGCCGCCACGTTGAGCGATAAGCTCCACAAGGAGGAGCGTATAGAACGGACGATTTTCATTGGTATACATTACAAGGACAAATACGACCGCAGGGAGAAATATCATCCTGACGGCTCGAGACAGGGAGACTATGTCAACTTTCTCATCCGGGAGGTCGTTCCATTTCTCGATGAACAGCTTCCCGGGTATACTATGGGAAGAGGACGGACACTGGCTGGTGATTCCCTGGCCGGAACCCTCGCCTTAATGACGGCTGTTAAATTTCCGAATATTTTCGGAAATGTCATCATGCAGAGCCCTTATGTCGATGAGCACGTCCTGGAAGTCGTTGACACAGGCCGTGAACTATCTTCTTTAACGATTGATCACACCATCGGCCTGGAGGAAACGGACGTAGTAACGACAACCGGTGAACAGATGGATTTTCTTGAACCGAATCGGAAACTACGGGATCTTCTGCAGCAAAAGCCGGTCTCCTATACGTACCATGAACTGGACGGAGGCCATACATGGGGTTCCTGGCAGAAGGATTTTGAACGGGCTTTATTGAACATATTTAGTGGTGAATAAACGTTTTAAAATGGGACAATCAGGAGGTTGGATCAATGAAATACGGAATAGCAGTGTTTCCATCAAAAAAAGTACAAGATGTAGCGAATTCTTACCGCAAGCGATATGACCCTCATTATGCGCTGATTCCCCCTCACATTACGATGAAAGAGGCGTTTGAAGCGGATGAAGATCAGATTGAAAGTGAAATCATCCCGAAACTGAGGGATATTGCCGAGAATACAGAACCATTCTCTTACGGGGTGTACAAAGTGAGTTCTTTTTCCCCCGTGACCAACACCATCTACCTGAAAATTGAACCATCAGATGAAATCTTTGATTTGAATGACAAGCTGTATACCGGTGTTCTCAAAGAAGAAAAAGATTTTGCATTCGTGCCACACATTACGATTGCCCAGAAGCTTTCGGATGAAGAATTCTCTGATGTTTACGGGAGTCTGACCATGCTTAAATTTGACCTGCAGGATCAAGTCGACCGTTTCCAGCTTCTTTACCAACTTGAAAACGGTGCATGGAGTGTCTATGAGACGTTCCGCCTTGGCAGAGGATGAAGCACGTGAATATTCAGCAGGTCAGAAACACACAACAGCTGGACGATGCCTACTTTGTAAGGAAAACGGTCTTCGTCAACGAGCAGCAGGTACCTGAAGAACTTGAGATCGATGAGTTTGATGAAACCTCCCTCCACTTCACCGGATACGACAATGATGAACCGGTGGCTGCCGCCCGTCTGAGGTTCGTCCAAGGGTATGGGAAACTCGAGCGCATCTGTGTTCTGAAGGAAAAGCGTGGATATTCCTATGGCAGACAAATGATTGAAAAACTGGAAGAGGCTGTTCGTGACCATGGGTATGATAAAGCCAAGCTGAATGCCCAGACACAGGCGGAAGCTTTTTATGAAGCCCTCGGTTATGTCACGATTTCAGACAAATTCATGGATGCCGGCATCCCGCACGTTACAATGGTTAAAGAGTTGAATCATTAACCCCCTCCCGCCTGTAGAAAGGCGGGATTTTTTCGTTTATATCCCCTTACTTTTGTCTACAATGAAGCATAGAAGATCGAAAAAGAAGGATCGTGACACTTCAATGGAATATATACAAATTACGGTGGAAACCCTCTTCGGTTTTGCCGCACTGTTTGTGATGACAAAAGTGCTGGGAAAATCCCAGATCACTCAAATTACAGCTTTTGACTTTATCGCTGCCCTTGTTCTTGGAGAACTTGTGGGAAATGCCCTTTACGACCCGGACGTCGGTATTCCCGACATCGGTTTTGCTATTATATTATGGAGCATCCTTATCTACACGACCGAAGTGATCACTGAAAAATTCAAAGGCACCCGGAAGATTCTCGAAGGAAGTCCTTCACTCGTCATCTATAAGGGAAACATAGACAGGGAGCAGCTCAAAAAAAATAAGCTGGATATCAACCAGCTTCAACATCTGCTTCGCTCCAAAGACGTCTTTTCAATCAGGGATGTCCAATATGCGGTTCTGGAAACGGACGGGACGATTTCTGTGTTGAAGAACTCGCTCTCGCAGAACGTGAGCCGCAGTGATTTGAACCTCCCTCCCCTTCCTGTCCCGCTTCCACGTACCATCATCAGCGACGGGGAAGTCATCTGGGACAATCTTATGGAAGCGGGGCTCGATCAAAACTGGCTGCATAATCAGCTGAAGGCTCAGGACTATGAAGCCCCGGAGGAAGTCTTGTATGCAGAGTTTCAGGATGGTGACCAGACGTTATTTGTCATCGGCTTATAGAGGAAAACACCCATTTATGATGGTTCAGCCGACTTTCAATGCTGCCCGCTTTGGTCAATGTTACGGCATAGGCGGTCACGGCCGTACGATAAAGGAGCCACTGTCCAAGTGAAGAGGCCTGAACATCATAACGCTCACAAAGATTTGCAATAAGAGCTTCGTGAGTGATTTCCCCATTGGCAGCGACCTCCGCCTGAACGGCGTCCAACATCTGCTGGTGATAAAGGATGTTCTGTCGGATGGTTTCAGATGGATCCTTTTCAAATGCCCCGTGACCGGGCACCGCTCCAGATATTTGGAGATCAAGCAGGCGCTCCAGGCTGTGAATCGTTTTTCCAGCATCGACGAGGAATGGAATCCTGTGCTTTTGAAGTGTCTCCAGACTGAAGTAGCTGTCAGCCGCAAACAGGATGTCCGCTGTTTTTAAGGCGAGCTGATGATGGCTGTGTCCCGGGAGCAGCATAAGCTCCGTTTTCAGGCAGCCGAATGCCACCTCTCCTTCATCGACCACTCTGTCAATCCGGACAGGAGGACCTTCAAGGAATTTATTTCGCAGACCATCAAGAGGTTCAACCCCGCTGAACAGGTAAAGCGGCTCCAGGATTGGATTGGAAAGGACAGCCTCTTCCAATACGGGTGCAGATGTATGTACATTATACGCGCTCTGAACATAGGACGCCCCGCCATAATGGTCCGCATGGGCATGGGTGATAAAAAGATGGGTGAGAGGAAGCTGTCGTTTTTCCAGCTCCTTCAGCACCTTTTTTACTGACGACCGGTCAATGCCCGAGTCAATCAACAGACCAGTGTCATCCCTATGAACATAGCCGATATTGACAGAGGAATGGTGGTAATAACAAGAATCAGAGATTTGTTGAAACATCACGGTTACAGTCCCTTCAAGCGTTTCTAAACAGTTTCGCTGAAGTAGCTGCCTTTTCCTGTTAGAGCTGCCCCATTTTTTTCCCCCATGGTCTGAGTTGCCCGGGGCCCCGGACTCTGCCTATCGGTCCCAGCGGCACGAACATCCCCAGACGTGATGAGCGGGCTTCTTCGCTGGCAGGCAAGGCACTCCTCCTCCCTCTGCTGACGACCGGAAAGTTTGGTATCGAGACCGGCCTTCACAATCTTATCCACAGCAAAGGACCGCTGACGGCAATTTACGACCCTTATTTGATAATCCAGGTATTGGTAATGATTCACAGGGATGATGTATCCCATCAGGAACGCCTCCTTTATTCTCCATTACCCGGAAAACACCATCACGAACCCGGCCTACCCTTCAAAAAACTTCTCCATCTTCCCAGCATATTTATTCAGGTATTTCTCCACATCGGTCATCTGCTTGGTAAACCTCTTTTCCCAGGCACCAAAATCCTTATCCCACTGCTGAAACTTCTTATCCGGCTGTTTCATAATGCCTTTATACTTCGACGTCTCCCTATCGATTTCCTGCAGCACTTCGAGCAGGGTCTTCTCCTTCTTTTTCTCTTCTCCGGCCGTCACAGGCGGTCTGTCCATGCATATAAAATGGACTGCAGGCCTGCCAGAGCAAAGACAAAGACGAGCCACTCCCCAAAAGGAACGATCAGATAGAAGATCACCATAATTACAGAGGACCAGACTCCGACACACCACTGGCAGCTCAATCCTTCACCGATAAAACCCTTAGGCTCGACCCATTCTTCCTCCACCCCTTGATCATTCGTAACCAGCTTTACATTGAAAAACGGACGCCGCATCCACTCCAGAATGTAATCACGCACAATCAACCGGGTCAGTCGGAAGCTGGCAAGAGCCAGCAGAAAAAATTCTACGATCGATAACAATTGATCCCATCCCTTCTAAAGAAGAAAAAAAGCCACTACATACATCGTAGTGGCTGCTTACTGAGTTTAGAACCAGCGGAATCCTCCACGACGATCGGAAGACTCATCATCATGGCGCCTCTTGGAACTTGAGCTGCTTTCGTCCGCCCCTGCTTCTCTGCGTTTCCGTCCAAAAAATGGATCGACACGGTCACTGCTTTCATCCCGGTCATGACGTCCGCGGTGCTGTGGTTCAATAATGACATTATCGGCTTTAATAACAAGGTCTTTGACATGAATGACCTTTTTCTTCTCAGACATTCCCCTCACTCCTTAATCGAATTCATTGTTACTCTATGGAATTCAGCTTGGCCGGGTATAGTCGTCCGCCCATACCACACGAAAAACTTCGGGAATGACCGAATACGGACAAATGCCCACACCCACAGCGCTGACAGACATATTCTAGTAAAGACAATACGTCAATGCGTATGGAAAGGGGAAAAAACAATGAGCTGTGGTAAACACTACGATTCAGGCTCCTGTGTTATTGACATCCTAAAAGACATCGTGGATGCTCAAAATGACGTCCTGCATGACTGCACAACGAGCTGTGAACAATCAATCGCAGACCTTCTGGGTGACAGTAACGGAGGATCAGGTTTCGATACAGTACCTGTTATTCTTTACTGTAAAGACGGATGCAAGCCTTTTAAAGGATACGGTTCAAAACGCAGTGGAGAGCGCTGTAATGTCAAAGGAAGCTTTTTCTTCCGCGTCAAGTCTGTAGACGATGACGGATGTGCAATTCTTGAACTTCTATTCTCTGACCGCAACGGAGACAGTGAGGACTCAAGAGACGACGATCCGAAATCTCCAGCTGATCAAAGCTGCCGCGATCTCCGCGCTTCCGGGATCTGCATCACAGTCGACTTGAAATGCTTCTGCCACGTGACCTGCCTTCCGGCTGCAAGCACGCTGTAAGCTATTAGAAAAAACCGCGCATACAAGCGCGGTTTTTCTGTTTAAAAGCCAAGCAGGCGGATATCGATAATCGTCTCAAAGTCAATCTCCCTCTGGAATGGCCGCTGAAATACCTTCATATGGACTACACCATCCTGATAATCCGTAATGTATCCCCGGAGCTGATCTTCCTTCGTCGTCACTTCACACTTCATCTTCGGAACATGCGGGGATAATTGGAAAAAGTAATCCACTTTCTCCTTTAGGGACAGCTCATGGAACCGCTGCCTGCGCTCCCGGCTGGATACCTTCTTATCGTCGTTGTCTTCCTCGTGTTCCCCTTCAGAAGTATCCGTTTGCTCAGGCAGTCGTTTTGTTATGTCCTCTGTGTGAATGGAATGGGTTCTGCGCATGCGGGCTTCTTTTTCATATCGTGGCGTTTCTTTGGAAGCGGGCTCTTCAGATCCGCGTGACCCCGCTGAGCGCTCCGTACGGAAACTCGTCTGCATAGGAACGACGGCGGGCTTTAGATTCTTCGGCTGAACAATATAAAGCATCGGCTGCTTGGCAAGACGTTTTTCATCGGCCATGATAGATCTCTCCTTTTCCAGTCGGTCATCATTCTATATATATGCCCTGTCTTACTCCCATGTTCATTTTCGACGATCATCGTGGAAGTTTCCGTATTATTTACACAATCTTTCTCTCGATCTCCTCCGGTAAGAAGTGACTCGGCTATGAACACGATTTATATGGATAGTGGACGGTCTGACATGGGATCCCTCACTCTTATGTATTCTTTTCTGTACAAGAAAAAAGAGTGATTTCCTTTTTTAAAAGAAAATCACTCTTTTCAGATGGGACACCGTTGTTTCCATGATGTTCAATAACAACACCAAGCTATAACAGAGCCTTTTATTTAGTAAGCGACAGTACTGAAGCCGGAATCTACGTGGATCACTTCTCCTGTCACTCCACGGGACAAGTCACTCATCAAGTAATAGCCGGTATCTCCGACTTCTTCCTGAGTCACGGGGCGGCGCAGTGGAGCACGCTCTTCAATCACTTTCATAATTTCATTGAAATCACCGACACCTTTGGCCGATAACGTACGAATCGGTCCGGCAGAAATCGCGTTGACACGGATATTGCGCTTCCCTAAGTCATTGGCCAGATATTTCACGCTGGCGTCAAGGCTTGCTTTCGCTACACCCATGACGTTGTAGTTTTTCACAACCTGCTCACCGCCGAGGTAAGTCAATGTTACAATACTTCCCCCTTCGGTCATCAAAGGCTGGGCTGCACGGGCAACAGCCGTCAGTGAGTAGGAACTGATGTTGTGGGCCGTCAAAAATCCGTCGCGGCTCGTGTTCAGGAACTCATCCTTAAGCTCTTCTCTGTTCGCAAATGCAATACAGTGCGCAAGCCCATGAATCGTTCCAACATCACGGCTGATTTCTTCAAAGGTCTGGATAATTGCCTCATCGTTCGTCACATCGCACTCATAGACCAGTGGTTCTTCCACACCGTCCAAAGAAGCGGCTAAATCCTCTACAGACTTTTTAAAACGCTCAGATGCCACAGTGAAAATCAAACGGGCGCCGGCGGCATGCAGAGAACGTGCAATTCCCCAGGCAATACTCCGCTTGTTGGCAACACCCATAACTACATACGTACGTCCTTCTAAAGAAAAGTTCACGCTGATTCCCTCCTCCATCTTTCTCATATATTAGTATTTGTTATTAGTACCTGCTCCTATTTTAAACTATCCACCCATGAAAAACAAATCAGGCTTTATAAAACCTTTCACACCTTTTTTAAACCGTAAAAAAAGGAAGGGGGATCTTCTACTTTATAGAAGATCCCCCTTCCCACAATGTGAACTCCGACTCTAACAAGAGCGGAAATCCATCATCAGCACCATTCGCAGTATTCCAGTTCCATTTTGAGTTCATCCACATACTCGTGGGAACCTGTCACGATCAGGCGGTCTCCAAGCTTCAATTCCGTATCTCCGTGAGGAACGATGGAATCTTTACCCCGGAAGATCCTGACCATAATCACATCTCCCGTAAACGGGAACTCCCGGATATGGAGGCCGTTATACATGGAATTATTCATATTGATCTGATAAAGCGCACTATCCTGCTTCGTCAAGATATCGAGGACATTCGGCGCCTCGATCATCGCTTTCAAGAGTGCCTTGGAAGACAGGAAGACGCTGAAGACGCTGATGCCGAGCTCTCTCATCTCTGCAGAAAGATCCGGCGACTCGACACGGACGATAATCCGCTCCACCCCCTGCTCCTTTGCAAAGCGGGCAATCTCAGCGTTTTTTTCTTCGTCACCTGTAGAAGCCACGACAAGGTCGACATCAAACACACCAAGTTCTCTCATATTCTCTACATGGTAGCCGTCCAGTTCTTTAATATCGAAGCAGTTCCGGCTGATCCGCTCATCGATTTTATCGACTTTTGTATGATACAGATGTGTTTCGTATGCGTTGATGTCCAGTTCACGCACGACTGGAAGGGTCATCCGGTTGGATCCGATGAAGGAGACCACCGTCTTATGGTCTTCATCCTCAAAGCGGCCGTACACCTTCTTGAAGACGATCGGCGCGACAACGCACGTAAGAACCGCGACCAGAATAAGCGCACCTTCCATCTGATCGTCAATCATCCCTTCCCGTTTACCAATCGCAGCCGCGGCGATGACCAGCGATAAGGTGGACGTCAGGATAAATCCGGATCCGAACACCGTCTTACGGTCATACCACTTCGAAAGAATCAAAGCAGGAACGATTTTGGATATCAATAAGGCTGCAAACAGCAGCGGAATTAATAACAGCACCCGTGTATCCGTAAACAAGCTCCAAATATCAATTTCCACACCGACCATGACGAAGAAGATCGGGATTAAGAAGCCATATCCAAAACTGTCGAGTCTTTTGACCATTTCCGGGTTTGGAGAAAGCAGAGACACAAGGGTACCCGCTAAAAAGGCGCCCAGAATATTTTCCGCCCCGACAGTTTCCGATAACGCAACGAGCAGAAGGATCAAGGTAAAGACGGCACGTGTATCGATCTGGATGGTTCCTTTCGCCATCGTTTCCACGAAAGATTGATGACGGAACTTCTTGCCGATGTAGTAAAAGAGCACACCGGCAGCAAACAAAATAAGCAGGAGCCACGTATTGCCGCCGTTTTCTCCGTAAATGGAGACGAATACAGCCAATAGAATCATGGTAACGAGGTCGGCGATCACAGCAATAAGAAGAATCGTCTGACCGATCGTCGTTTTCATCATCTGCGCGTCCTTCAAAGTCGGGACGACCACTCCAAGGGAAATCGTTGAAATGATCAACGTCATAAGAAAGGCGTTGTCAATAAAGCCGGCCAGAACGAACAGATAGGACAGAGCCAGGGATATGACGAATATTCCGACAAATACAATAACCGCAACCCATACAGGGTTAGGCGCCCCGGTGCCTTGATTGACCGGCTTCGCCCGTTTTTTCTTACTTGCAAAAATGGAGAAATCTATTTCCAGACCACTCAGGAACATAAGAAAAATGAACCCGAGCGTCGAAAGAATTTCAAGCCAGCTTCCCTGTTCAACCAGGTCAAATCCACTTTGACCGATAATTAAACCTACGATGATTTCTGCTACTACCACCGGGATCATATTCAATTTAAACCGGTGGAGTAGGATGGGAGTAATAAATGCTGCAATTATGACAATAACCAAAGAAGTTACTGAAGCACCATGTTCCATACTCGCCCTCCTTCCTTCAAATCAAAAAATTCATAAAGGCTGTTGCCATACCGAAATAAATCAGAATGGAAATCAAGTCATTCACTGTTGTAATGAACGGCCCTGAGGCAACAGCGGGGTCAATGTTCAAACGATGCATGATAAGGGGGACGAGAGATCCTGCGAGCGTTGCAACAATCAGCGTTAATAAAATGGACAAACCTACTAATAATCCCAGGAAGAAGTTTCCCTGCCATATATAAACGATAAAGGTGATCAATACACCACAGGAAACTCCGGTAATTAAGCCTGTTCCTGCTTCTCTCATCATCATTTTCCATTTTCCTTGTTTCTCTATTTCTCCTGTAGCGATTCCACGGACGGCAACGGCAAGAGCCTGTGTACCCGTGTTCCCTCCCATTCCGGCAATAAGCGGAATAAAGATGGCCAGAATGGCTACTTTATCCAAGGTTTCCTCAAACCTTCCGATAAGGCTGGCTGTTAAACTTCCCAGGAATAACAGGATGATCAGCCAGGGGAGCCTCTTTTTCGCAGAGGCAAAAGCATTATCGTCCGGACTGTCCACATCAGAAATCGCAGCAAGCTTGGAATAATCATCGCTTGCCTCTTCTTCCATAACGTCCATAATATCATCCACGGTAATAATTCCGAGCAGATGATCCTGGAAATCAACAACAGGCAGCGCGAGGAAGTCATAATCCCTGACCATCCGGGCCACCTCTTCCTGATCTTCGCCTACTGATACCGATACCACCCGTTCATTCATAACATCGGAGATCAGCCAGTCTTCTTCAGAAATAATCAAATCCCTCAACGAAATAACACCGACAAGCCTTTTATCTTCATCTATGACATACGTATAGTAAATCGTTTCGGCATCCGGGGCTTCTGTTCTCAAATGCACCATGGCTTCCTTAATTGTCATGCCGGCCCTTACGACAACAAACTCCGTTGTCATGATGGATCCTGCTGTTTTCTCTTCATAGTGAAGCAGGTCCTTGATTTCGTCAGCCGCTTCATCGTCCATGATCGTCAAGAAGCTGGCTACTTTATCTTTATCTAATTCGTTGAATATATCAACGGCATCATCGGCAGACATCTCAGCAAACACCTGGGCAGCAAACCTTGGATCCATTTCTGAAAAGAAGGGTTCAATTTCTTCATAATCGATATGTTCCATCACATCTGCCACTTCTTCCGGTGACAAATAGGTATAGATCTGCATCCTTACATCAGCATCCAGATCTTCAAAAATCCTGGCCTGATCATAGGGATGCATCTCCAGAAATTCAGCCCGGAACTGATCGATATATTCATTGAACAGGGCATCTTTAATATTCGCCCAGACTTCTTTCCGCTCGTGGTCATCTAAGTGTTCCATCAGCAGCCCTCCCCAGCGTCTATTTCGTTTTTGACCGTTTAATCTTAATTGTGATTCATAGGTTTGTCAACGAATGTCCTGTAACTTTTAAATTCAGCTCCAGTACCACCCGCAAGCCTATCCGTAGTGTAACAGAACCCCTCTCCCTGATGGAATGACAGGCAGCCATGTTTATTATTCATCCCCGTGGGAAAAATATCATTCAGATTCCCTGCCCAAGGCTGCCGGCACTGCCTTTCAGATCTCCCGCAGCCTCTCTCTAATCCAATAGAAAAAGGAGCACCGCACTATGACCTATGATGTAATCGGAGACGTCCACGGCTGTCTCCCGGAGCTTGTACTGTTGTTCGAGGAACTCGGTTACGATTGGATCGACGGCCTTCCCTCTCATCCGGATGGCCGGACCCCTGTATTTGTCGGGGATATTACGGACAGAGGACCGGACTCCCTCGGCTGCATCCGCCTTGTGTACAGACTTGTCTACGAACAACATGCGCTTTATGTCCCGGGAAATCACTGCAACAAACTATACCGCTTTTTCCTCGGAAACCCGGTCCAGGAAAAGCATGGACTGGAAACGACCGCAGAGGAATACAGAAACCTGCCTGACAAGGAGCAGCGCTTGATCAAGAAGCAGTTTCTCCAGTTATATGAAGAGGCTCCGCTGCACCTGATTTTAAAAGATGCCGGGGCAGTCGTTGCTCATGCCGGGATAAAAGAAGAAGACATCGGGAAACGAAGCAAACGGATTGAGACGTTCATTTTGTATGGAGATATCACGGGTGAAAAGCTTCCCGACGGCCGCCCGGTAAGGAGAGACTGGGCGCAGGACTACAAGGGGGAGCAGTGGGTCATTTACGGACACACTCCTGTGAAAACGCCCCGTTTCGTCAACAAAACCATCAACATTGATACCGGATGTGTTTTTGGAGGACACCTGACCGCATTCAGACTTCCGGAAGAAGAGCTTGTCAGCGTCCCCTCCTCCATGCCTTATATAGAAGAAAAATTCCGCTATGATTAAATCACACGGGAGGTGGAAATGGATGTAAAAAAGCTTGAGAACCCCTCAGTCCTCAAGCGAATCGATCCCACTCTCCAGGTGTTTCTGATACAAGCGTCATCCTTTTCTTACTCCAGGGATGACGGAAGTTCAATTGATAACAGTGCAGCGCCTGTCCCGGAATTCCCGGGCAGGCGCTCCCGCCATAAAGCGTATCGCCCGCAAGGGGATATCCAAGATACTCCAAGTGCACCCGGATTTGATGCGTCCGTCCCGTCATGAGTTGAAGACGGAGCCATGTATACCGCCCGGTCCGCTTCTCCACTTCATACCTGGTTTGAGCAGGACGTCCCTCCGGCGATGTCGTCCGGCGGATAATCGAGCCCTCGGCCCGGGCTATCGGCTGATCAATCATGCCCTGATCCGCATTCAGGCTTCCTTCCGCTACAGCTTTATAACGCCGGTCGATTTTCTGCAGGCTCTGAGTGAGCAGCCGGTGGCTGTACGCATGCTTGGCGACCAGCATTAATCCGCTCGTATCCCTGTCGAGTCTCGTAACGATGTGAACGGTGCACGGATAGTTCTTCTGAATGTATCGAAAAAGAAGGAAAGCAGCGACAGAGGGCTCGGTCTTATCAAACGGCGGTACTGAAAAAAGACCGGCCGGTTTATCAATCACCAGCACATCCTCATCCTCATAGACAATGGAAAGCGGCCCCTCCATCGGCTCAATGGCACCCCGCTCCTCCTCAGGAAATACCACTTCCAGAACATCTCCGTCCTGCAGTGGCTGCCACAGTTCCACCCGTTCACCATTCACATAAACGTCCCCGCTGACACGCACTTTTTTTATTAACTGCCGGGAAAACTCTCCTGCCCTAAGCAGGAAATCCCTGCTTGAGCAACCGGAATAAGCGGCGGTGATCTCCCACCGCTTCACCACTTTAGATGGAGTACTCATCTGCTACGAAGGAGTCATGCACACGTTTCCAGAACGGGAACGGACGGAAGCGCGCGAACCGGACTTTTTCTTCTGCCACACGGCACTGGATCGATTTCACGTCTTTATATGTTCGTGAAATGTGATCAATCGTAAACAGGAAACTGCGGTCATGAAGCGGTTTGAACATACATGTATGATGGCTCGGCAGAATCAGCGGTGACCCGATTGTACGGAACACCCGGTTGTTGATGGAGGCCATTTCGGCAATCTGGAAGGCTTCAAGGGACGGATGCAGAATCGCTCCACCAAGCGCCTTGTTATAAGCCGTACTTCCTGAAGGCGTGGATACACATAAACCATCCCCGCGGAAGGTTTCAAAATGATCCCCCTTGATCTCGATATCCATGACGACAGAGCCTTCCGACGTTTTGATTGTACACTCATTCAAAGCAAGGTAACGGTCTTCTTCACTGCCATCCTTCGGGCGGATCGTCACTTCAAGAAGCGGATATTCCACCACTTGAAAAGGGGTCTTGGCAATTTCAATGATCAGTTTTTCAAGCTCTTCCGGCATCCAGTCTGCATAAAAACCAAGATGTCCGGTATGAATACCGATGAACGCTGTTTTATCCAAACGATGGACGTACGTGTGGAAAGCTTCCAGAAGGGTCCCGTCTCCGCCAACGGAAATGGCCAGCTCAGGCTCATCCTCATCGTATTCCAGCTGGAATTCAGTTAAGTAATTTTTAATTTTTGAACGGATTTCGTTTGATTTCTGGTCTCCCTTGGACAGGATCGAAAACTTCATCATCGGCCACTCCTCTACATTTTTTTCGGGTTTTTCTTCTGTTCTTCTTTTCTTAAAAAGGCACGCTGGGCTTCCTGTACTTCACTCTTGATTTTGGACATTTCTTCATCTAATTGAAAGGCTGCCTCGCCTGCACGCTTCAGCCGGGATTTGATCTCTGCAGGTATCTTACCCGAATATTTGTAGTTTAACGAATGTTCATTGGTTGCCCAGAAATTCATCGCCAGCGTGCGGATCTGAATTTCAGCGAGCAGCCGCCTCTCCCCGTGTATGGTTTCAACGGGGTATTCGATAATCACATGAAAGGAACGGTACCCACTGTCTTTTTTTCTGGACACATAATCCTTTTCCTCAACGATCTTGAAATCATGCCTGTTTCGCAGCATATTTACAACCGCGTATATATCATCGACGAACTGGCAGACGACGCGGACACCGGCGATGTCCTGAATTTCTTCTTCTATGTTTTCAGGATTGATCCCTTTACGCCTTGCTTTTTCCAATATACTTGTTTTCGGCTTGACTCGTCCGGTTACGAATTCTATAGGAGACTGCTCCTCCTCATATTCGAACTGACGGCGCATGCCTTTCAGCTTGATTTTCAGCTCTTCAACTACCTGAGCATAGGGGGCTATAAATATATCCCAGTTCATTAAGCTTCCACCTTTATGTATCCAATCTTTATAGTAAATGATGTGCGTTTTATCTTCCATTCATTGTATCATAAAGTTAGCCTGGTGAAGAAACAGAGCGACCGAAGAAACGATAAGAACAGGAGGGGTTCTCATGACCCAGGAAATCGAAATTGAATTCAAAAACCTGCTGACGGAAGACGAGTACAGCCGGGTTTATCATTTTTTACCATTCAAATCAGTTGAACTTATCGAACAAACCAATTATTATTTTGAAACAGAAGATCTAAAATTAAAACAGCACGGAGCAGCATTAAGAATCCGCAAAAAATCAGATCAGTGGACACTGACCCTGAAGCAGCCCCACCCGGAAGGTCTGCTGGAAACCCATGACATCCTCTCAGAGCAGGAAGCCAATTTATGGATCCAGAACAAGCTTGTGGAAAAAAGCCGGGTGTTCAGGCAGCTCCGTGATCTCGGTATTGATCCGGAGCAGCTGCACTATTTAGGTTCGCTCACGACAAGACGAAAAGAATTGGAATATAACGGGGCGCTTGTCGTCCTTGACCACAGCCTCTATTATGATCAGGAGGATTACGAGCTTGAGGTGGAAGCCGGAAGCCGGGAGTCAGGAAAGTCAGTAATCCAGGAAATTCTCCAGTCCTGCAATATTCCTGAGCGGGAAACAGATAATAAGATCAAACGTTTCTACAAAGCCAAGCTCAAATCAGAATAGTTGCTGTCAGACAGCCCTCATTGCTAAAATGTTGAACAGACAAGGAGGGGATGCTATGCAGCGGAATCAATCCTTTTACGATGCCGTCGGAAAAGAAAAAATCGATGAACTGGTGGAAGCCTTTTACAGGAGAGTCCAGCAGCATCCCGATTTAATTCCGATATTTCCAGATGATTTCACAGAAACCATCCGGAAGCAGAAACAGTTTTTAACACAGTTTTTCGGAGGTCCCCCCCTCTATGTGGAGGAGCACGGCCATCCGATGCTGCGGGCCAGGCACCTTCCTTTTGAAATCACTCCGACCCGGAGAGACGCATGGTTGTCCTGCATGTCCGGGGCCATGACTGAAGTGGAACTGCAGGAGCCTTACCGCTCTGCCATGTTCGACCGGCTCGTAAAAACGGCCAACCATATGATGAATACACCTGAGGATGAGAAAGGAGAATAGTTGTGGGTTGGAAAAGTTTAGATCGTGATCAACAGACAAACGGAACTTCAAGCGGCTTTTTTAATTTAACGAAACGCCCTATAGAGATATACGTCTTCATCGACCCGCTTTGTCCAGAATGCTGGTCACTCGAACCCTTTCTTAAAAAGCTCACGATCGAATATGGGCGCTTCTTTACCATCCGTCCGGTCATTAGCGGAAGTCTTACTTCCTTACAGGAAAGCTACGGCAGAAAAGCGGAAAACTTGAAAAAAGAATGGGATCATACCGGTTCCAGAACAGGCATGTGCTGTGATGGGGATGTGTGGCTGGAAAACCCTGTGGCCTCCCCTCTGGCAACATCGCTGGCTGTCAAAGCCGCTGAGCTTCAAGGGAAAAAAGCCGGCATGCGCTTCCTTCGTAAAGTACAGGAATACGTGTTCCTTGATAAGAAAGATATTTCCAACGAAGGCGTTCTTGTTGAATGCGCAGAGAACAGCCGCCTTGATGTAGCAGAGTTTAAGCGGGATCTCCACTCCGATGCGGCCCGCCGCGCCCTGCAGTGTGACATGAAACTTGCAGGTGAGATGGAAGTGGATTCCACCCCGACCATCGTCATTTTCAATGAATCCGAAGAAGATGCCGGATTGAAAATCACCGGCCTTTATTCCTACGATGTTTATGTGAAAGTGTTGAAAGAAATGCTTCAGAAGGATCCTAAACCGGGTATCAAACCTGATTTAGAGGATTTCTTGCAGCACTATCGCTTTGTAGCCAATAAGGAAATCTCCGTCGTTTATGACTGGACGGAACAAGAAGTCAAACACGAAATGAAGAAGCTCGTCCTGAAACAGAAAGTACGAGAAGTCCCTGTCAAGCACGGGGCTTTCTGGAAATATATCGGTTCGTAAAAAAGCTCCCTTCATGGGAGCTTCAGCTTGTAGAGAAACCCCTGTTTCTTTACAAGCTTTTTTCTTTCTTACCGCCAGGAGCGTAAGCCTCCTTCCCTTTCATGCCGTTCTTTTAAATCTGCGAACCTGCTTAGTGCACCCACTCTCTCCCGTATATTCTAACGTCGGCACGAGTAGCGTTCGGTGGTGATGCCTGCGGGAACAGCACGGGCCGAAGCTCCACTTGGGCAGGCGGTCTTCCTGACCAAGTCAGCTGAGGGCGTGCCCGCGGCATTCATCCACCTAAGCGGAAAGTAACCCTTCACACGACGAAAGGGCAGCTCTAGCTGGTTAACACAGGCTTTTTCTACAGCCAAAAGCTCCCTTCAAGGAGGCTTTTTTATGCGCTGGTTATGACGATTTCTTCCTCATCATACATTTTTATAAAGGGGGACTGGTCATGAAAATATGGTTGACGCTGGCTGCGCTGGCTGTGCTGTTCATGCTCGGACTTTTTCACTTGTTTGCCCTTATGCACCTCTACCCTCTCTACATTACTTCCCCTCTCTTATTTGCAGCCATCTTCCTTACGGTATCGGCGGCCTCCTATAAAAAGACGTTCAAAGGCTTTCATTAACAGAAAAACGCATCCGCCTCAGCGGATGCGTTTTTCTTATTTCTTGAGCAGCTGCTCCATTTCATTCAACTTTTCCTCAAAGACGTCAAGCGCAGACGCAATCGGATCTTTGGACGTCATATCGACGCCTGCCTGCTTCAGTACTTCGATCGGATAGTCACTGCTGCCGGCCTTCAGGAAATTCTTATACCGTTCAACAGCCTGGCTGCCTTCCTCAAGGATCTGGCCGGCCAGAGCTTGAGCGGCTGCATATCCTGTTGCATATTGATACACATAATATCCCATATAGAAGTGAGGGATTCTCGCCCACTCCAGACCGATCTTCTCATCGATCACGATGTTTTCCCCGAAGTATTTCTTATTTAGATCATAATAGATGTCGGTCAGTTTCTCAGCTGTCAGCGCCTCACCATTCTGCGCCTGCATGTGAATCGTATGCTCGAATTCAGCAAACATCGTCTGCCGGAAGACTGTACCACGGAATCCTTCAAGGAAATTGTTCAGGAGATACAATTTTTCTTTATCACTGTTCGTATGCTTCGTCATGTACTCATTCAAAAGTGCCTCGTTGCATGTAGACGCGACTTCTGCCACGAAGATAGAGTAATTTCCATACCGATACGGCTGGTTTTCGTGTGTATAATAGCTGTGCAGCGAATGCCCGAGCTCATGGGCAAGTGTAAACAAATTGTTTACATTATCCTGCCAGTTCATCAGAATATATGGGTTCGTCCCGTAATGACCGGAGGAGTAGGCTCCGCTGCGCTTTCCTTTGTTTTCTACAACATCGATCCAACGGTTTTCAAACCCTTCCTTAACGATGTTGACGTATTCCTCACCAAGAGGCTCCAGGCCCTTCAGGACGAGGTCCTTGGCTTCCTCATAAGGAATATCCATTTCCGCTTCCTTCACAAGGGGTGTATAAAGATCGTACATATGAACGTCATCAAGGCCCAGAACCTCTTTCCTTAATTCCACATACCGGTGAAGCAGAGGCAGACGTTCATTGACCGCCTCAAGCAGGTTATCATACACAGACTCCGGAATATTGTTATTATCCAGCTTCGCCTGTCTTGCGCGGTCATATTTTCTCACCTGGGCATTGAAATTGTTCTTCTTCACATGTCCACTAAGTGTCGAGGCAAATGTATTTTTAAATGAACCAAACGTATCATACATCGCATCGAAAGCCGATTTCCGTACGTCCCTGTCATCCGATTTCAGGAAGTTGATATATCGGCCGTGTGTGAGGTCCACCTCTTCCCCTTCTTCATTCTTTATCGACGGGAAAGTAAGATCGGCATTATTCAATGCCCCGAAGGTCTGCGATGGACTGGCTCCAATTTCCGAAAAACCCGCCAGAAGCTTCTCTTCCTTCTCACTTAAGACATGAGCGCGCTGACGTGTAATCTCATCCAGCGTATGCTCATAAAGCTTCAGAGGCTCATGTTCATCAAGGAAGGATTGGACTTTCCCTTCCGGAAGAGCAAGAATCTCGGGTACAATGAAGCTCATTGCGGATGCGATTTTCGTGTAGAGGTTTTCCGCTTTCGCATTCATTTCCTGATAATAAGCATTGGTCGTATCTTGATCGTTGCGCATATGGGCATACGTGAATAACAGCCCGATTTTATTGGATATTTTATCCTGAAAAGCTAAAAGCTCATATAATTGTTCAGCAGATTCACCGATTCTGCCCTGATATTTCTCCAATTCAGGGAGCATGGCTTTCGTTTCTTCCAGATCTTTATACCAGTCTTCATCTGCAGCGTACATGGCTTCAAGATTCCATGTTTTTTCTACAGGGACTTCTTCTCGTTTTGGCAGTTGCTTTGTAGATGACATCTGCATCCTCCTTTATTTCATACCTCATCCTCATTCACTTCTCGATAAAAGGAAAAATACCTTCCCGCTGCTACATGATCTTTAAATTTTTCAGCTTGGCCAGCGTGGTCCGGTCATCCAGAAAGGCTTCCTCCATGGTAGATGGAAAATCAACCTCCCTGACTTTCACCCACTTATTATTCCCTGTTTTTTTCAGGATATTTAAGCCGCACAGCAGCTCTGCATACTCTGTGACAGGATCCGGTTTGTATTGATTGACTGTCACCGGCACCTCCATCTCAGGAAATTCCACCGGCGCCCCGACAGAAACGGGCATGAAATGATCCATGAAAAGACGTGTCTGCCATATGTACGGCTTTACACTGAGCTGGACCTGGCTTTTTACGGGAAGGTAACAGACGCTTGGGATGAGCGAAAAATGATACCCCTTCATGTATAAATACTGCCGGAACTGTTTCTCCTTACTTCCTGTCTCCCGGCGGTACTTCGTTCGGTTGTCATACCAGGCTTTTTCCCAGTGATGGGAGATTGATGGAAGCGGAGGGCTCCAGCCAGGGGAGAAAATTTGAGGAAACGTACGTTGGTTTAATCCATAGGAGTGAAACAAACCGGTGACAGAAGACGTGGACAGCCATCGAAGGCCCGATGCTGTGGTCATCGTTTTTGTGCGGGAATGCAGAAAGAAGAGTCGGTAAAGGGAGGACCATTGATACAGGAAGGATTGCAGAAAGGAATTAAATTGGAGAATATGAGGGCCTTTCTTTTTCCAGTGCCTCGGTCCAAGGATCCATAAAGGAAAGATCCCATGGTCTACATACCCTTTTGTACGCTTCCATATGTCTGTAACTGGTATCGTAGAGCACTGATACTCTACGGCGACCTGCCGCTTAGAACCGGAAATGTAGACATCTGGCTGCTGTTGAATACCGGGAAGGTAACTTTCCAGTTCCACCTGATAACCCTGGGCTCTGAGCCATTGGTATATCAGCCACTTTCCAGCTTCATGTTCCTCGGATTCCCCCCCTTTGATGGACGGACACCGGCTGTCAGGCAGATGGGCAAAATGCGGAATGACCTTCAGTCCTGAACGGATGCGGACAGGTTCCCGGCAGGCGGGACAGAAATAAGCACGCCCCTTCAACTGTGAGATTTCAGCTGGGGATTTTTGATAAATGGACTGCAGCTGTTCTTGATCATTAAGAGCATACAGCAGAAAGCATCACCTCTCCGCATTATTCGACATGCACGTCGTTTATTCCTTCCGGCAAAAAAAATAAGCACACGATGGTGTGTGCTTGTTTATATTAATTCTGCGGGAAATAGTGTCGAATTTGCTGAAGTGCTTGTTCCTCAAAGATGACCTTTCCATATTCTTCAAGACGATGGACGGTCAAGGATGACTCCTGTGCGTATTCCATCAGCTGACTCAGCGTATTTTCCTGTTCATCATCATTCATCTGTTCATCATCGAACTGAATATACAGATAGTAACGATCTTCAAAATGGAATAAGCGCTGTTCCATAGATGCAGGAATGGATAGATAATGGCTGAGCTGGATAATGTCTTCAAACTCATTGAACTTCAACGTGAAGGTCAGCGAACCTTCCGTCTCTTCTTCTCCATCTTCCTCTGCCTGTTTATAATCTCCGGATGACTGATATTTATCATCCAGAAGGGATTCAAGCTTTTCATCAAGCGGAACATCGACACCCTTACCTTCATCATTCGGCAGTTCAAGCTTTTGACCATCCTGGGATACCTGTGCTTTTGTAACAATCACTTCCAGACCTTTGTCCATAGCCTGGACTTGGATCCAAAGCGGTCCGTCCGCCTGGAAATTCTCCTTATCATTCACTTCATCCATCATTTCCCAGAAAAGCTGCTCGCTTCTTTCCCGGTTATACCAGATCTCTTCCCGATCAAAACCTCTTTGTTCTACATCCTGATATGTTACGTAAAATTTTACGGTATTCTCATTAATGCGTTCGATTTCCATACGTTTCTCTCCCTTCTAAACATGTTTTAGGGGGAAGGGAATACTCACCCTTTGTACTTCTTCATAGACCCTTACCCTTCAGGCCTGAACTTCAACCGTGATAATGTGCCTTGTAAGGGTTGATGTGATTCTATTGTATGACAGCTGAAGCAAAATGAAAAACAAATTGCTCGAATTCAGCATAGAGCTGTCCGCGTTCTGAATAGATTAGAACAGAGCCTGTAGTGAAGCGGGTTGATTTTCAATTTTAGCTTATTACCAATGGTTTGTCACTACGTAGCAGGAGGATTTTTTTCATGAACTGGGACCTTCTTGAACCACTCTTCATCATTATCAGCATCGATATTATTCTCGGCGGTGATAATGCGGTTGTCATCGCTCTGGCCAGCCGGAACCTGCCTCCGGAACAAAGGAATAAAGCAATTTTATTCGGTACAGGACTTGCGATTGCCGCAAGGGTCCTGTTGACGGTGGTTGCTCTTTATCTTCTCCAAATTCCCTTTCTTCAATTAATCGGAGGGCTGCTTCTTTTTTACATTGCCTTCAAACTGCTGACGGATACCGAGGAAACCGACCACATCAAGGCGGGTGACAGTCTTGCGGCGGCTGTAAAAACCATTGTGTTCGCTGATATTGTCATGGGGTTTGATAATGTACTGGCCATTGCCGGTGCTTCCCACAACAATATCCTCCTGGTCATCATCGGCCTGCTCGTTTCCGTTCCTATCATTGTCTGGGGAAGTCGGATCATCCTTCAATTGATGGACAAGTTCCCCCTGCTCATTTATTTCGGGGCCGGAATATTAGCTTATACAGCTGCGGAAATGGTAAAAGAGGATCGGTACATGATGCAGTATATGGAAGATATTCCATATATCCATCAATGGTTCGCTGTAATTATGGTCATTATCATTATTACTTTAGGGTATTGGATAAATAAACGAAAAGGAACGGCGATTTGACAATATTCAAGCCTAAAATAAAAACTGCGGCAGCCTGAGCTGTCGCAGTTTTTATTTTGTATTAATTAACGAGACGTTGAGCTTCTTTTAACTGGAATGTACGCACACTGCGTGGAAGGAAACGACGAATTTCGTCTTCATTATAACCGACCTGCAGACGCTTATCATCAATGATGATCGGGCGGCGCAGCAATCCCGGGTTTTCCTGAATCAGATCAAAAAGATCCTGCATTGGAAGCTGATCGAAATCAACTTTCAACTTCTGGAATACCTTGGAGCGTGTTGAGATAATTTCTTCCGTTCCGTCCTCAGTCATGCGAAGGATTTCCTTGATTTCATCCAGTGTAAGCGGCTCAGAAAAGATATTTCGTTCCGTATAAGGAATGTCATGCTCTTCCAACCAAGCCTTGGCCTTTCGACATGATGTACAACTTGGTGAGGTATAAAGTGTAACCATACAGAAACTTCACTCCTCAAATATTTTATGGTAGAGATTCAATTGCTTCTTTTTTTATAATCAGTACAATCTGTACTATGGTTATACTATAACACAGTTGTCAAGTTTTTTCTATATCTATACGAACATATGTTATGAAAAGCAATCATTTTATGGTTCTTCTCCCCTTATACCACCTGTATGGAAGGGTTAAACATCAATTGCGTATTTTTTCTTATCCTCTGGTTTATCAACTACCAGGCCTCCATTGAAAATACCCGCTGTGATCGCAGCGGGTATTTCTCTCAGGTCCGGCTCGTTTTACCGAGTTCGTCCAGAATATCTTCTGAGTCCCTTTCCTCATCATGGGTCAGCACTTCCTCAACCGGCTGATAGGATTTCCCATAAAACTGTTCATCCTTATACGTATGGATTTCCGTGTACATTTTCTTCATCTGCTCATAAATCTGCTCTTCAGATGCATCATCCGGTGACCAGTAGAGAATTTCCATACTGTTCACTTCATTGGTTACAACAGAACGCCGGGTGTATCCAATGGATTGGGCATGTGTAAAACCTTCCCTTTGATAAAAACGAAGACGCGCCTCCGTATCAGAGTCTTCGTAATCCACAGGTTCTACCTCAAGGATGATGGGTTTCCCTTTCGCCTTCATCTTTTCAATGAGCTTATGCCCGAGTCCCTGCCCGCGGGCGGCCGTGGAAACGTATACATAATCGATGAACAGAAAGCTGTCGAATTCTGCATACATCAGGACATGGTACTCTCCTTCATCTTTATAGTAGACATCGCTTTTTTCTTTTAATAAAGCTTCCATGTGTTCTTTTGACTTCATTTCCTCAACCGGGAAATATTCGTTCAACTTTTCATACCAATTCATTGATCTACTCCCTTATCATTAGTCCCTTCTATTATACCGGAGATTCATACCGTTGTTAAATGCCCGGGATATACAGCCGCAGCTGCAAATCGATTGCATATTCATTACTTACGTTATTCCCCCCGGCCACTGCCATTAACCCTGAAAATAAATACCGCCTTTTCCAGATTGAATAAGAAAGCAACCGGACCTCCATTGGTGGCCGAAGGAACATGGGGACGCGGCAGGCAAAGAACGTTCCCAATAAACAAAAAAAAGACCGGGAGTCCCCCGGTCTTCCATTTAGTTCATCGGTGTGTAGTCAACACCTTTCGTGTAGTTGTTTCCTGCATTCCATAGAAGGAATTCGTCAATACCGTTTTCATTCAAAGCTCTGATCTGAGCCTCTACTTCAGCTTTCCCATACTGTTTCGTCGGACCTGAGTACAGCCACGGTGCTTCGAAATCCTGAAGCCATGGGCGGGAGGTCGGAGCAGGGTCAAGCTTCCCTAATACTTCGTTCTCCACTTTAGCATATTCATTAATCAACTTATAAGGCTCGGCATCCGGTTTGGAAATTCCGAAGTACGGCCCCCAGTGACTTGGATAAATCATCGACGAAATAACGTCTACGTTGGAAGATATTTTCGAGAAGTTCTGTCCAATGTTTGGAGCTTCTTCGATCGTAGCCGAATATCCGAAAATATCAACGGAGACATCGACACCATAATACTCCAGTTCGCTTCGGGCAAACTCTACAAAGTCGGTCACAGCCTGCACCCGTTTCTGAACATTATCCAAATCCATGTCGGCGTATTTGCCCTGACCGTAATCGAGCTGTTCATCGCGGCTTCCGAATCCTTCCGGGAAGCGGACATAATCATATTGAATTTCTTCAAAACCCATCTCCGCTGCTTTTTTGGCAAGTTCTACGTTGTATTCCCACACTTCTTCCATAAACGGGTTAACGAAGGCTTCTCCCTTACCGTTCTTCCATACCTGTCCATTTTGTGTGAAGGACAGATCCGGACGTTTCTCCGCCAGCATACTGTCTTTAAATACTACAACCCGGGCAATCGGATAAATGCCCTTTTCCTCGAGCTCTTTCAGCATTTTCTCGGGATCATCAATAAACGATTCAGCTACATCGGCATAAGGCGAACCCTCTTCGGGCTGGAAGGTGATGTTTCCGTTGTCCTCTTTAATATCGATGACCATCGCATTGAGTTCCGTATCCTCCACCAATTTAGTCAGCTCGGGCATTTTAGCTCCGCCAGCTGAAGGACCGGTAACGTAGATCCCCCGCACCGCATCCGGATAGTCAAAGTTCAAACCGGAATCGTATGTAAATCTTGCTGCAGGGCTTGGAACAGCCAGTTCCTTTAAACCAATCTGTTTTTTCGTAAACGTACCGGCGTCTTTTCCATCTGCTGCTTCTGCACTATGTACTGGACTTATCATGCCCACAAGAAGGATACCTGTGAAAATCATGATCCAGAGATTTCTTTTCCCCATTTCATCCTGCTCCTATCCTATTATGTCTCTTATTCATTATAAAAGAGGAAGCTTCGTTATAACAATAACGATATCCACTTTCCTGAAAAAAACTGGAAGAATGCTTCCTTTTTCCTATAAAAGCGGAGATTCATGAAAAAGACTCTGTCTATGAAGACAGAGTCTTTTTCATCCTTATCTACCCGTACCATGTTCTCTTTGATACTGTTCAAATTCCTTTGTTGTACAAAGGACAAAGTGTCCAGGTCGTACTTCGCGGAATTCAGGTTCCTCACTTGTATCGTGCTGACTCGGATCATACGTAAAACGTTCACGGGAACGCTCATAGTCCGGATCAGGAAGCGGGATCGCAGAAAGAAGGGATTGTGTATATGGATGGATCGGGTGCTTATACAGCTCTTCAGCATCCGCAAGTTCCACCATTTTACCAAAGTACATGACCCCGATCCGGTCACTGATGTATTTCACCATAGACAGATCGTGGGCGATAAATAGATATGTCAATCCATTTTCTTTCTGCAGCTTCTTCAGCAGGTTGACGACCTGTGCCTGAATAGAAACATCCAGAGCAGAGATCGGCTCGTCCGCAATGATAAAGGAAGGGTCCACAGCGAGCGCCCGGGCAATTCCGATCCGCTGACGCTGACCGCCACTAAATTCATGAGGGTAGCGGTTGGCGTGTTCCTTGTTTAAACCGACCGTTTCAAGCAGTTCGTGCACTCTTGCTTTTCTTGCTTTCGAATCTTTTGCCAGGCCATGAATATCCATTCCCTCTGCAATAATATCCTCGACCTTCATACGCGGGTTCAAGGAGGCATAAGGGTCCTGGAAAATCATCTGCATTTCCCTGTTGAACTTCTTCAACTGGTCGCGGGATTTTTTCCCGTGTACATTCTCACCGTTGTAAAGGACCTCCCCATCTGTAGCGTCATACAAACGGATGATGGTACGCCCGGTTGTGGATTTTCCACAGCCGGACTCCCCTACAAGGCCGAAGGTTTCACCCTTGTAAATATCAAAATTCAAGCCGTCCACAGCCTTTACAACGCTGTGGCGTCCGGTTTTGAAGTGCTGTTTTAAATTTTTAATTTCTACTAATTTTTCCTGACTCATCGTTGTTCACCTTCCGAACCGCCGGATGTTTTCGCCATACCTTCCATGCGTTTCTTCACTGCAGCTGGAGGATCGATATCCGGAGCATTTTCATGAAGCAGCCATGTGGCAGCGTAATGAGTATCGCTTACCTTGAACATTGGCGGCTCCTGTTCCAAATCAATTTTCATCGCATACTCATTCCTGGATGCGAAAGCATCCCCCTTCGGAGGATTAAGGAGATCTGGTGGAGAACCTGGAATGGCATAAAGCTCTTCATCTTCGCTGTCCAGAGAAGGCATGGAACCTAGAAGCCCCCATGTATATGGGTGTTTCGGATTGTAAAAGATATCATCCACCGTGCCGACTTCTACAATTTTACCCGCATACATCACCGCCACGCGGTCGGCGACGTTGGCCACAACACCAAGATCATGGGTAATGAAGATCGTAGCTGAATCTGTCTTCTTCTGAATATCCTTCATCAATTCAAGAATCTGCGCCTGGATCGTTACATCAAGAGCAGTGGTCGGCTCATCGGCAATCAACAGTTTAGGATTGCACGCAAGAGCGATCGCTACAACCACACGCTGTCTCATTCCACCTGAGAACTGGTGAGGGTATTGCTTCATACGGTTCTCCGCATCCGTAATTCCAACGAGTTCAAGAAGCTCCACGACACGTTTACTTGCCTGCGGCTTACTCATTTTCTGGTGCTTGATCAACCCTTCCATGATCTGGTTCCCAACCTTCATGGTAGGGTTCAGGGAAGTCATCGGATCCTGGAAAATCATGGATATTTCCTTCCCGCGGATTTTCTGCATCTGCTTATCCGACATTTTAGCAAGGTCTCGTCCTTCAAAAAGGATTTCCCCCTGCTTAATGCGCCCTGGAGGCATTGGAATCAGCTGCATCAGCGCTTTAGTCGTTACGGATTTTCCGGAACCCGATTCTCCCACAATCGCTAAGGTTTCCCCTTTATTCAAATCGAAATTAACCCCACGTACAGCTTTTACTTCACCGCCGTAGGTGTCAAAGGATACATGTAAATCTTTTACTTCAAGTAACTTATTTTCCATTGGTTACACCTACCTCCTATTCACGCATCTTCGGATCAAACGCATCACGCAGACCATCTGCTAAGACGTTAAAGGCAATCATAATTAAGGAAATGACAACTGCCGGGAACAACAAGATGTGCGGATAAATCTGCAGCGACTGGAAACCGGCATTGATCAACGTACCCAGTGAAGCCATCGGCGTCGGCAGTCCCAGACCAATGAAGCTTAGGAACGCTTCAAAGAAGATCGCTGACGGGATGGAGAACATCGTATTGATGATAATCAATCCGAGAACGTTCGGAATCAAGTGCCTTTGTAGAATCCGGCTGTCTTTAGCACCGAGAGTGCGTGAAGCAAGAACGAATTCCTGGTTTTTCAGTTTCAATACCTGACCACGGACAATCCGAGCCATTGCTATCCAGCCGGCTATCGCTAGAGCGATCGTAATCGACAGGATCCCCGGCTCTAAAATCAAGATCATTAATATGACTAAAACTAGATTCGGAATACCAACAAGGATTTCAATAATCCGCTGCATCACGTTGTCGACACGGCCGCCGTAATAGGCAGAAATACCACCGTAGGCAACCCCGATCAACATATCAATCGCGGCAGCGAGGAAGGCAATGTACAAGGATACACGTGTCCCCATCCATGTACGCGTCCACTGATCACGACCGAGACCGTCGGTACCAAACCAGTAGTTTTCCTGAATATCCTTAGCTGCATACACATCGTACGTCGCTCTTACCTGTGCCTGCTCTCCATTTGAACCATCATTTACAACTTCAGTTTCGATATAATCTTCCTGGTTATTAAAGCGCATCAACGCTTTGGACTGCGCCTGCTCAAGCGTGTCTGCTGATTGGACGTCGGACAACGTCCCATCCATACCCAGCCATCCAAGGCCTTCTACCTTCGGAGGCATTTTGGAGCGTGACAGATCCTGCTCATATACGCCGTAATCATTTAAATACGGACCGAAAATCGCAAGCAGGGTTAATATAACCAGTACGGCCAGTCCAATCATCGCTCCGACATTTTTACGGAGACGGATAAAGGAGTCCTGCCAGAAGGACAGGCTCGGCCGGGTAATCTTTTCACTTTCAGTATCTGTGGTATCCACAGGAACAAATAAATCTTTATTTGGTTTATGGTTTTCCATAAATGACTACTCTCCTTCTGCCAGTCGGATTCTAGGATCAATGACTCCATAAAGCAGGTCGATGATCAGGATAATGATGATGAACATGAAAGAAAGCAATAGGGTCGTTCCCATAATGATTGGGTAATCATTCACATTAATCGCTTTTACAAACTGCTCACCGATTCCCGGTACTGCAAAGATGTTCTCGATAACGAGGGAACCTGTCATCAAACTGATGGCCAATGGGCCTAAAACCGTAATCAACGGGATCAAAGCGTTACGAAGACCGTGCTTGAAAACGACACCGACTTTGTTGACCCCTTTGGCACGGGCAGTCACGATATAATCGGAACCCATCACCTCAAGCATTTCTGTTCTCATAAAGCGGGCGGCAATTGCAATTGGGAAGATGGCCAACGAAGCGGTTGGTAGAACGGTATACTCCCAGCCTTCCCATAAGGCAACTGGAAACCAGCCAAACTTAACTCCAATATAAAACTGCAGAAGTCCTGCAAATACAAAGGACGGTATCGACTGCCCCAGCACGGCAAGGAAGGTGGATGTGTAATCCATAAAACCATTGTGATAAATGGCAGATACCAAGCCGAGCAGCATGCCAAGAATGACTCCAATGACCATAGCCTGGACACCAAGCTGCATGGATGGACCGATTCTTTCCATGATGATGGTGGAAACTTCACGGTTATCGAATTGGAAGGAAATCCCCAGATCCCCTTGAACGAGGTTAACCATGTAGTTAAAATACTGAATCGGCACTGGATCATCCAGTCCGTACTTTTCCAAAACTACCTGTTGTTGTTCTTCTGATAATTTATCTGCAGCACTTAGGGGAGTACCTGGTAAAAACTTCATCAGGAAGAACGTAAAGGTAGCAATTAAGAACATCGTTATAATCAAGTAAATGATTCGTTGGATAATATAACGAGTCATATTGAACACCTCCATTAGATAACAAACTGTCTGTTTCACATTTAAATTAACTGAAAGTTTTTTATAATCAGAATAATAGCTTGACAGGGAAAAAGAGAGCATACGCCAACTCGTTGGACATATACTCTCTCCCCTATTAGCAAGCCTATATGTGGTTGGAACTGGTGATTATTTACCTTCGATATAAGCGTACTTGTACGTGTAATCAGGACCCATAGGCTGAACCATTACACCTTTAACATACGGCTTCCAAAGCTGAGCCTGTGCACGCTGATAAAGTGGAGCCAGTACAGCATCCTCTTCAATCAACAGTTTTTCTGCTTCTAGGAAAGTTTCGAAGCGCTCAACTGGTTCTTGTGCAAGTTCATTATTCGCTTTTTCGATCATGCCGTCGTACTCGTCACTGGAGTAGCCTGTGTGGTTGTTACCACCATCAGTCACCCACATGTTCAGGAATGTGTTCGGGTCAATATAGTCAGGACCCCATCCAGCATTCTGGATGTCATATTCCATGTTCTTGTCGCGCTCGATACGCTCTTTAAATGGTACAGACGTTACTTTAACTGTCAGTCCTTCAAGGTTTTCAAGCTGATCTTTCAGGTAGGCGTCCATTTCAAGGGCCGTTTCTGTGTCTCCGCCAAGGTATTCAAGCTCTACAGAATCCATGCCTTCTTCTTCTTTCGCCTCGTTCCAAAGCTTCTTCGCTTCCTCAACATTGGTTTCTACAAGCTCACCGTTGATTTCGCGGAAGTCTTCTTCCGTTTCAGGGTGTTTCACGAAGTTACCAGGAACATCTCCACCAGCAGGGATGGAACCGTTGTTCAAGATCACATCAATCATGCTTTGACGGTCGATAACCATCTGGATTGCTTTACGTGCTTTTACGTTGCTCAGCATATCGCTTTCCTGGTTCATCTTCAGATAGAAAAGTGTCGGCTCTTCTTTGACACTGAACTCATCAGAAGTGCGGTACTGATCAACAAATTCAGAAGTCAAGTTTACACGGTCAACTTCACCTGTATCATACAAGTTTACCCCTGTAGCTGTTTCTTTAACAACTTTTACATTGATCTCTTCAAGCTGTACATTTTCTGCATCCCAGTAGTCTTCGTTCTTTTCAAGCTTCCAGCCTTCACCGTGGCTCCATTCAGTAATAACGAACGGTCCGTTGGAAATAAGGTTTTCCGCTTCAAGTGCATACTGCTCGCCTTTATCCTCAACGAACTGCTGGTTCATTGGAAGGAATGTACCGAACGTAGTCATAGACTCAAAGTATGGAATCGGCTTTTCAAGTGTAACTTCAAATGTATAGTCATCGACTGCTTTAACGCCAAGCTCTTCCGGAGGAACATCTCCATCAGCTACGGCTGTTGCATTTTTAATGACTCCACCCATCATGTATGGACCATATTCAGATCCAGTATCAGGGTTTACTGCACGCTGCCATGCGAATACGAAGTCGTTCGCAGTGACCGGGTCGCCGTTTGACCAAACAGCGTCTTCACGAAGAGTGAACGTCCAAGTCAGGCCGTCTTCACTTACTTCGTGCTCCGTTGCAATACCCGGCTCAGGTTGACCATTCTCGCCCAGGCGGTAAAGACCGTCTGTCGTAGAACCCAGCCATTGGAATGCAACAGCATCTGTTGCAAGCGAAGCATCCATTGTTGGAATGTCCGCTGTGTCAAGCAGGTTAAGTACTTGCTCTCCTGAAGCTTCAGAAGAACCTTCTGTGTCTGATGAGTCCCCGCTGTCTGCAGAATCAGACGAATCGTCCGATCCGCCGGAACATGCTGCGAGGAACATGCTTAGTGCCAGTGCCAGGACCAGCAGCAGCCAATTTGTCTTTTTCATCTTTGAAAATGACCTCCCCTAAAAATTTTCAAGAAATTATTGTGGTATTTTGTCCACATATCGAATTATACAAGTTTTCTAACTATTTTGCATTACCTTTTTTTAATGAAAATTTTCAAATTCCCATCATTGTTACGTTTCATTAACACAAAATAAGTCCAAATACCTAGTTTATTTTACAAAGACTTTGGAATAAACTCTAGTAATTATTAGACTTTCTGTATAAAAAAAGAGAGGTATCGACGTCTGGGTGTTATTTAATGCAGTTCTACGTCAAAGTACATGTATGATTCATGCACTATTTTGTTTTTATTTAATATTCTGTTTAATTAACAACTTTACACCACCTTCATACTTGCTCTCCATGCTATAATGATGGTTGAGTTTGTTAGAAAGGTGGAGACCTTGTGCGCATCATGAGAAATAAATGGATGATGACCGTCATTAATATCGCGGTCGTTACGTTATTATTTACCATCCTTGCCCCTGTTTATGATCTTTACCATTACATTAACCAGCTATTCTACCTGGCCTACTTCTATTTAGGGATCGGCATGCTTGCGTGGGTCACCCGGGGAGGCTTCTTTGACGGAATCACCTACGGATTCCGGCGCTTCACTAATCGAATGAGCAGAAACGGGGATTATATGGAGGACTGGAAGGATAAGCCCCTTCCTTCCAAAACGATCAACCAATCCTGGCCGCGCTTCTTCTTATTCCACGGCTGCGTGTTAATGCTGGGTTTACTTATTTTACTTCTCTTTTACTATCTTCTATAGATACTTGCGGAAATGCCCGGGTTGCGCTATAATACGAAACTACTTCAAACATAAGGTGAAAAGCTGGGAAGAAGATTAAGTACGGTTCATCTCCCCTCTCCAGAGAGGCTGTGGCTGCTGAAAACAGCTGAGGGCGTGAACAGGAATTGGGTCTTCGGAGCTTCTATAGACGTACATCGGCGTTAACGATTCGAGCGACTTCCGCTTATGCAGGCGGAGGTAATAAGGGTGGCACCACGGTCATTCGTCCCTTCCATTATTTCAGGAAGGGACGAATGGCCTTTTTTATATCCCGCTTTTCTTACTTATAAACTAAACCAGAGGTGAAGAAAATGACAAACACGATTTTTTCCGGTATTCAGCCGAGTGGGACGTTGACGCTTGGTAATTATATCGGAGCTATGAAACACTTTACAGAGCTTCAGGATGACAACAACTGTTATTTCTGTATAGTAGATATGCATTCAATTACCGTTCCTCAGGATCGTTTGGAGCTTAGAAAGAACATCCGTTCACTCGCTGCTCTATACCTGGCTTCCGGCATTGATCCTGACAAAGCGACCTTGTTCATCCAGTCTGAGGTTTCAGCACACACGCAGCTGGGCTGGATGCTCCAGAGCATCAGCTATATCGGTGAGCTCGAAAGGATGACCCAGTTTAAGGATAAGTCCGCTTCCGGTAGTAAGGACGGCGTTTCTGCCGGTCTCTTGACCTATCCTCCATTAATGGCTGCTGACATCCTGCTGTATAAAACAGATATTGTCCCGGTCGGTGATGACCAGAAGCAGCACCTTGAGCTTACACGAAACCTGGCCCAGCGCTTTAACCACAAATTCAATGACATTTTCACCATTCCGGAAGTCCGTATCCCTAAGGAAGGGGCCCGGATCATGTCCCTTCAGGATCCGACGAAAAAAATGAGCAAATCTGATGAAAACCAAAAAGGTTTCATTTCCATGCTGGATGATGAGAAGAAAATCTTAAAGAAAATAAAGAGCGCCGTAACAGACTCTGACGGAATCGTAAAATATGATAAGGAAAATAAACCAGGGGTTTCCAACCTTTTGACGATTGAATCTGCCTGCAGCGGTATCTCCATCCATGACTTGGAACTTAAGTATGAAGGAAAAGGGTACGGCGACTTCAAACAGGGGGTAGCAGAAGCGGTCATTGCCGTTCTGAAGCCGATTCAAGACCGTTATGAAAGCTTGATTGAATCAGAAGAACTGGATCATATCCTTGATCAGGGGGCTGATAAAGCTTCCTATGAAGCAGGGAAGATGATCCGCAAAGCGAAAAAAGCCATGGGCCTTGGAAGAGTGAAAAAGAAATAAACCAAAACAGCCGGAATTGAGTGATCTCAATTCCGGCTGTTCATATGTTGGGAAACTCTCTCATTCTCTCCCTGCCAGATGGTTTCAAAGAAAGGCTGTCCTTTGACCATCTTCTTACAAAGTTCTTCGTGAACCGTCGACCATCCGCTGCATGTTCCTTTATATAACCGTTCCCACGCTTCCTGGACACTGAACTGCTTGATGGACCGATATTGTCCGGGGTCCCATTCCGTCAGCCAGTAGCGTACTTCCTCTGGATGATCGGAATTCTTCAGCTGATCCAGCGCCATCATTAACAGCTGCTTCAGCTGCCGTTCCCTGCGGGTCAAGCCGGCCATTTTGCGGGGATCAAGGGATAAGATATGATGTTCCTTTATGATGTTTTTATCCATGTAGTAGGGTTCCGGTATTTTCCCCTGGACCATTTCAAAAACCAGTCGCTCCTGCCTTGGAATCAGCCGGCTTTTCTTGACGGGAAGAGTATATCCGATGGTGTCAAAAACGACGACATCCTTCCCGTTCGTCACCACCGCTGCATACTCTACTGTCTGCCGCTCCTGATTCTTTTTCATATACGTCTTCCGGTGGATATCCTGAAGCAGGGCCGGAGGCAGATCCTGAAGATCGTTTTCAATAAAATGGAACAATTCATCACTGACAAACAAAAGCGGAATCTGATCGATCAATTCAATGCCATCTTCTTTTCTCCACTCATGGAAACGGCATACGTTGTAGCCGTTCTCTTCACCTTCAAACCAGTTCACCCACAGATCATGCATGTATAACATTACGGACCCTCACTTTCAATCGGTGATCTCTTTTGGTTACATTATGACCAATACTGGCTTTTTTATTCTTTGAATCCATATTTTAGAAAATTAATCATCCATTAAAATCAGGGCCGTCGTGATGAGTAGAATTCCAAGAGGAAACAAATAGCATTCCAGGCGGGTTCGAATCAGCAGAAAAAACTCAATCCAGCTGAGACCTGCGGGAACAAAATTCAAATAGGTGATCGTAATCGTCCCTCCTGCCACGGCAAAACCGAAACCGGTTAACAGCAATAACCAATACCACACAGGCAGCCCTCCCGGCTCGTCCTCCTACAGCTATCTTATGAAGAAAAACTCCCGGAAATGCGCGGAAATGCCGAGAAATCCCAGTCTTTACAACTCTTCCATTAACAGGTACATTATTTATCAGGTACGTTTCTACTTTGAAAGGATGATGAGGTTTGAGTAATTCCCGTTCCTTGCGGAAAAAACGGATCAAGCGCCGCAGACGCAAGGGGATAATCGCACTGATCGCTTTTACACTGCTGGCCTTCAGCAGTTATACGGCTTATGAATTTTTAGCCGGGAAACACCATTCCCTTAATAATCAGACTGCATCGGCCGAGGATGCATACGCAGAAACGACGGAAAGCCGCTATAAAGATGAATTCAAGGGCGTCGACAATGGAGATGACCAGATGATGGTCCTTCTCCTCGGCATTGACCAGAGAGGTTCGGAAGTGTCCCGAACGGATACGATGATGCTCGCACAGTATGATAAGAATACAAAGAGTACGAAAGTCGTCTCTCTCATGAGAGATATGTATGTCGAGATTCCAGGCCACGGTAAAAATAAACTGAACGCCGCTTTTGCCATCGGCGGACCTGAACTTCTCCGCGAAACGATCGCGGAAAACTTCGGTATTGAAGCCGAGTATTATTCGATCATTGATTTTAACGGCTTTACTGAAATCGTAAACACCCTTTCCCCTGATGGAGTAGAAATAGACGTGGAGAAAGATATGAAGTATACGTCCGGGGACGGTTCAACAAACATTGATCTTAAGGAAGGGACTCAAACCTTATCCGGGGATGAACTGCTTGGTTACGTACGTTTCCGCAGCGACGCTTCTGGAGACTTCGGCAGAGTGGAACGACAGCAGAAAGTGATTCAGATTTTGAAGGATGAACTGCTTTCCGTACAGGGTGTGCTGAAAGCCCCCCGCCTCGTCGGGTCCATCCAGCCTTACATCGATACGAATATAAGTGGAACGAGCATTCTGAATGCAGGCAGGGATATTCTATTCCAATCTTCCGGGAGCATTGACATGATGAGTGTCCCGACAAATGATAACGTTTGGAACGAACGGAAGGAATATCCGGTCGGCCTTGTATTGAATCATGATTTTGTAGAAACCGCTCAGACGTTGGAAGAATTCTTTGAGGAAGAAAAAGAGTCCGGTGTGTCATAACTGAACTGTACCCCATAATATGGACAGTTTATAAAAAGAGCCTTAGGCAGCTAAGAGATGGCCTCGGTATTGTACCGGGGTCATCTTATTTAACTTCCACTGATATCTCTCGTTATTATATTTACTTA